>NZ_JBXAPY010000003.1:0-644273 GCF_058806695.1 Phenylobacterium sp. GW821-FHT12F10
GCGCCGGAGTCGGGGCGGCGGCCACCGGCGCGGCGGGGGCCTCCACCGGCTTGGCCGCGGCGGCGGCCTGGGCGGCGGCCTCGGCGCGGGCCCGGTCCTCGCGGGCCTTCTGCTCGGCGGCCTGGCGAGCCTGATGTTCACGGGCCAGTTCGATGGCGCGCTGGCGGGCGCGCTGCTCCTCGGCCGACAGGTTGCCGTCGCCCACCGGGCCGGCGGGGCGCGGGGCGGACGGCGCCGGCGGGGTGAAGACCCGCTTCTCGGCGGGCGAAGGCGCGGCCAGGTTGCCCGGAGGGGCGGTGTGGGTGCGGGCGCGCTTGGTCTCGACGACCACGGTCTTGGACCGGCCGTGGCTGAAGCTTTGCTTCACCGTACCCGCGCTCACCGACCCTGCGACGCCACGCGGCTTCAGGGTGAGAGGTGTGCGTCCGCCAGGGGCGGGGGGCCGGCCGTTGTCGTTCTCGTCGCTCATGCGCTCGCTTTACATACCGGTCGGGCGTTCCGACCACGTTCAATAGCTTTAGGCGCGCGGAACGAGGTTCGTTCCGCCCGCCTCTTCAGGGCTCCTCGCGCCAACTCTCGGGAAGGAGCGGGCGGAAGCCAGATAAACGGTGGACATCGAATGTCCACTGATCGGCGCCGCGCCCCGCAAGGAAGGCGGTGTGTATCACATTCTCTCCACCCAAGGCCAAACCCAATTCCTCATTGGAATAGAGTCCGAGAAGCTTGGGCGCCCGCGGTGACTTGCGGGCCACATTGAGGATCTTGCGGCGGCCGTCCGCCGCGCCGTCGGCGGCCTCGATCACCCAGGCCGCGCGTCCGGCGTTCAGCGCGGCGGCGACCTTCTCGTAACCAGAGATAAGATCGCCGGCCCGCTTGGCAAGACCAAGGCCGTCCAGGACCCGGCGGCGCAGCAGGGCGTCCACCTGGTCGGCGAGGTCGGGGCTGGCGATCAGCTTGGCCTTGGCCGAGCGGGAGAACAGCCCCTTCTTGGCCGCGGTCTCCACGGAGGCGCGGTCGGCGGCCACCCACATCCCCCGGCCCGGCAGCTTGCGCGCCAGGTCGGGGACGACGACCCCGCCCGGACCCGCCACGAAGCGGATCAGGCGGTCCTCGGCCATCACCTCGCCCGTGACGATGTCGCGACGCTCGCGCGCGACCTGCGCCAGGGTCTTTGGGGCGGACGAGGCGGTCACGCTGAGGCTTACGCCTCCTCGCTGTCGGCAGGGGTCGCTTCGGCGGCCGCGTCTTCGGCGGGGGCTTCAACGGCGGCGGCGGCCCGGGCGGCCGAGGCGGCGGCCTGGGACGCGGCGGTGCCGAACACCTGCTCTTCTTCCGTCAGCTCCACCGGAGCGGCTTCCTCGACCTCGGGTTCGGGGGGCGCCTCGATCCAGCCCATGGCGACACGGGCGCGCATGATCAGGGCCTCGGCGTCGGCGGCGTCCAGGCCGAAGGCCTCCAGGATGCCCGGCTCGCGAACCCGCTCGCCGTCCTTGCTCTCGAACCAGCCGCGCAGGTCGTCGGGGATCAGGCCGGCCAGGTCCTCGATGGTCTTCACGTCGCCGGCGCCCAGGGCCACGGCGACCGGCAGGGTGACGCCCTCGATCTCCAGCAGGGCGTCCTCGACGCCGTATTCGCGGCGCTTGGCGTCCAGCTCGGCGGCTTCCTTCTCCAGGAAGTCGCGCGCGCGGGCCTGGATTTCCTCGGCGGTGTCCTCGTCGAAGCCCTCGATGGCCGCGACCTCGGCGTTCTCGACATAGGCGACATCTTCCACCGTGGCGAAGCCCTCGGTGACCAGCAGCTGGGCGATGACCTCGTCGACGTCCAGGGCTTCCTGGAACAGGGCCGTGCGCTCGGTGAACTCGCGCTGGCGGCGCTCGCTCTCCTGGCTCTCGGTCATGATGTCGATTTGCCAACCCGTAAGTTGGCTCGCAAGACGGACGTTCTGGCCGCGGCGGCCGATGGCGAGGCTCAGCTGCTCGTCGGGAACCACCACCTCGACGCGCTCGTCCTCCTCGTCCATGACGACCTTGGAGACTTCGGCGGGGGCGAGGGCGTTGACGATGAAGGTCGCCTCGTCCGGGCTCCACTGGATGATGTCGATCTTCTCGCCCTGCAGCTCGGCGACCACGGCCTGGACGCGGCTGCCGCGCATGCCGACGCAGGCGCCGACGGGGTCGATGGAGCTGTCGTTGGAGACCACGGCCATCTTGGCGCGGCTGCCCGGGTCGCGGGCCACGGCGCGGATCTCGATGACCCCGTCGTACACTTCAGGAACTTCCTGGGCGAACAGCTTGGCCATGAAGCCGCCGTGGGCGCGGCTCAGCAGGATCTGCGGGCCCTTGGTCTCGCGGCGGACGTCGTAGATGTAGCAGCGGATGCGATCGCCGATGTTGAAGTTCTCGCGCGGGATCGACTGGTCGCGGCGCATGATGCCCTCGCCGCGGCCCAGGTCGACGACGGTGTTGCCGTACTCGACCCGCTTGACCACGCCGTTGACGATCTCGCCCACGCGGTCCTTGAACTCCTCGAACTGGCGCTCGCGCTCGGCCTCGCGGACCTTCCCGGTCACCACCTGGCGCGCCATCTGGGTCTGGACCCGGCCGAACTCGAAGGGCGGCAGGATTTCTTCGTAGGTCTTGCCGACGAAGGCGTCCTTGTCGGCGGCGAGCGCCTCGCGCAGGCGGCGCGAGCCCATGGGCTCGCTCGGGCCATCCTCGCTGTCCTCGGCTTCATAGACCAGATCGTCGGGGATCACGGTGATCACGCGCTTGATGGTGGTCTCGCCGGTCTTGGGATCGATGTGGACCCGGATGTCGTGCTCGGCGCCGTAGCGCGAGCGGGCGCCCTTCTGGATCGCCTCCTCGATCGCCTCGATGACGATCTCCTTGTCGATCGACTTCTCGCGGGCCACGGCCTCGGCGATCTGCAGGAGTTCAAGCCGGTTGGCTGAAATGCCGGTCAGGCTCATGGTCTTAGTCCTCTTGCTCGGGCGTCTGTTGTTGGGTTTCGGCCAGCCGTGCGGCGCGCTCTTCGGCGCCGCGCTTCATCAGCTGGTCGGTCAGGATCAGTTTGGCTTCCACGATCCAGGCGAAGGGAATGAGGGCGGTCTCGGCCTCCCCCTCCAGATCGATGGCGACATTGTCGTCCTCGACCCCGGCCAGCATGCCGCGGAAGCGCTTGCGGCCGTCGGCGACGCGGTCGAGTTCGAGGCGGGCCTCGTGGCCCTCGTAATTGGCGAAGTCCTTCATCCGGGTCAGGGGACGGTCGACGCCGGGGGAGGAGACCTCCAGGGTGTATTCGCCGCTGATCGGGTCGGCGGCGTCCATGATCTCGGAAATGGCCCGCGACAGCTTGGCGCAGTCCTCGACGATCATTTCGCCGTCGGGGGTCTCGGCCATGATCTGCAGCCGGCGGGCGTGCTCGCCCCCCATCAGGCGCAGGCGGACGATCTCGTAGCCCGCGGCCTCGGCCACGGGGTCCAGCAGCTCCAGGAGCCTCAGGTCTTCTGCAGTCTTGCCACGCATAAGCTTGGCCGCTCTCCGGCAACAAAAAAGCGGCCGGGCCGAGGCCTGCCGCTCATAGGCGCTATCCAGCGCTTACGGACGATGTAGAGCCCCATATAGCACCGCGCGGGGGACTTGTCAGCCCCCGCCGGCGCGGCCTCGTCGAGGGATCAGGGCTTGCGGTTGGACCAGATCGACACGCCGAGCGTGACCACGATCAGGATCGTGAAGCTGACGACGACGAGGGCGAGGTAGAGGGTTTGGCCGTTGAGGATCATGGGGCGCGCCTTTTCAAAGGCGAGCCTTGCGCCCAATCGAAGGTCATGGCGCGTTTATTCGTAAGGGGTCGGGCCTTTATCCCGCGCGCCGAATAGTCCAAAGACCGCGCCTACTCTTCCTGTGTGTGAAAAGGCCATCTCCCCATGGACATTTCCAAGATCTCGGTGGGTTTCAATCCGCCCTATGACGTCAACGCCATCATCGAGATCCCGCAGGGCGGGGAACCGGTGAAGTACGAACTCGACAAGGAAAGCGGCGCGATCTATGTCGACCGCTTCCTGCACACCGCCATGTTCTATCCCGGCAACTACGGGTTCATCCCCCACACCCTGTCGGGCGACGGCGATCCCATGGATATCCTGGTGGTGGGCCCCACCCCGGTGGTGCCCGGCGCCATCATCCGCTGCCGCCCGATCGGCTGCCTGATGATGGTGGACGAGGCCGGCAACGACGAGAAGATCCTGGCCGTCCCGGTGGACAAGCTGCATCCCTTCTATGCCGGCCTGGATTCCTGGCGCGGCCTGCCGGCGATCCTGACCGAGCAGATCGCCCACTTCTTCCAGCACTATAAGGACCTGGAAAAGGGCAAGTCGGTGGAGATCGTCCGCTGGGCCGATCCGGAAGAGACCGGCGAACTGATCCGCGCGGGCATCGAGCTGAACGCCCAGATGGAGGCCGAGAAGGCCGCCGCCAAGGCCAAGCTGCTCAAGTAGTTAGAGCCGGACGAAGTCCAGGAACACCGGCGCGCAGTCGCCCAGGCGCTTTTCCTCATAGCGCGTGGTGACGTGGTCGGCGGGCGGGACGCGCCAGTCGCAGGCGCGTTCCGCCGGCCAGGCGAACAGGCCGCTGGCCAGCACCCGCTCCAGGGTCCAGTCGGCGTAGTCGGCCCAGTCCGTGGCGAAGCGCAAGGTCCCGCCGGGCTTCAGCAGACGCGCCAGCTCTGCGAGAGTCTGCGCCTGGATCAGGCGGCGCTTGTTGTGCCGCGCCTTGGGCCAGGGGTCGGGAAACAGCACGAAGACCCGGTCCAGGCAGGCGTCGGGCAGGCGCGCCATCAGCTCGCGCACGTCGTTGTCGTGGAGGCGGACGTTCTCGATCGCCCCCTCGTCGAGATGGCGCAGGGCGCTGGCCACCCCGTTCTGGAAGGGCTCGGCCCCGAGGATCAGGATGTCGGGGGACCGCGCGGCCTGGGCGGCCATGTGCTCGCCGCCGCCGAAGCCCACCTCCAGCCAGACCTCGCGGGCGGCCGGCATCAGCGCCTTGGGATCGAAGGACTCCAGGGGCGCGCGCAGGCGCGGCAGCAGGCTGTCCATCAGGGCGGCCTGGCGCGGCTTGATCGGGCGCGACTTGAGGCGGCCGAAGGACCGGAGGGGCGGGTGACTTTCCATTGGCCCCGCCTCTAGCCCAGAGATCTGGCGGCGGCGAGACGAATCCCGCCGCCTGGCCGATCTATCAGAGGGCGGCCTTCAGCTTGTCCACGAGATCGGTCTTCTCCCAGGAGAAGCCGCCGTCGCTGTCGGGGGTGCGACCGAAGTGGCCGTAGGCCGCGGTGCGGGCGTAGATGGGCTTGTTGAGGCCCAGGTGCTCGCGGATGGCGCGCGGCGTGGCGCCGCCCACCAGCTCGGGCAGGACCTTCTCCAGCTTGGCCGCCTCGACCTCGCCGGTGCCGTGCAGGTCGACATAGAAGGACAGCGGATTGGCCACGCCGATGGCGTAGCTGATCTGGATGGTGCACTTCCGGGCCAGCCCAGCGGCCACCACGTTCTTGGCCAGGTAGCGGCACATATAGGCCGCCGAGCGGTCCACCTTGGTGGGGTCCTTGCCGGAGAAGGCGCCGCCGCCGTGCGGGGCCGCGCCGCCGTAGGTGTCGACGATGATCTTGCGGCCCGTGAGGCCCGCGTCGCCGTCCGGCCCGCCGATCAGGAACTTGCCGGTCGGGTTGACGTGCCACTTGGTCTTCTTGGTCACCAGGCCGTCGGGGAAGACGCCGAGCACATAGGGCTTGATCAATTCGAGGATGCGCTTGGAGGAGGCGGCGTTGTCGCCGATCTTCTTGGCGTGCTGGGTGGAGACCACGATCTGCAGCACCTCGACCGGGCGGCCGTCCTGGTAGAGCAGGGTCACCTGGCTCTTGGCGTCGGGCTCCAGGCCCTTGGCCTCGCCCGAGTGACGCACCTGGGCCAGCTTGCTGAGGATGTTGTGCGAGTACTGCAGGGTGGCCGGCATCAGCTCCGGCGTCTCGTCGCAGGCGTAGCCGAACATGATGCCCTGGTCGCCGGCGCCCTCGTCCTTCTTGTTGGACGAGTCCACGCCCTGGGCGATGTCGGCCGACTGGGCGTGCAGGTAGTTGGCGAACTTCGCCTTCTGCCAGTGGAAGCCCTTCTGCTCGTAGCCGATGTCCTTGACCGCGGCGCGCACCAGGGGCTCCAGCGTGCCAAGGATGTCCTTGGTCATCTGCTTGTTCTCGGCCTTGGAGGCGCCCGGCTTGCCGGCGCGGACCTCGCCGGCCAGGACGATGCGGTTGGTGGTGACCAGGGTCTCGCAGGCCACGCGGGCCTCCGGCTCGGCGGCCAGGAAAGCGTCGACCACCGTGTCGGAGATGCGGTCGGCGACCTTGTCCGGGTGACCTTCGGAAACGCTTTCGCTGGTGAAGATGTAGGAGGAACGGCTCAAGAGGAAGGCTCCGGAAAATGCGCGAGCGCCGCAGGCAGGGGCGGCGATCTGGAACGTCGCGGAAATCCTATAAAGAAATCTTTATATCCCGCAAGCGGCGCCTATCGGTCGCAGGCCTCGACGAAGCCCCGGAAGATGCGATTTCCGGCGTGATCGGTCCCGGCGAACAGCTCCTGATGCCACTGGATCCCCAGGGCGAACGGGTGATCGGCCACTTCCACCGCCTCGATGACGCCGTCGGGGGCGTGCGCCGTGGCCAAGAGCCCCGGGCCCAGGTCGGCGACGGCCTCCCGGTGGAAGCTGTTGACGCTCAGGGTCGGAGACCCGACCAGGGCGGCCAGGCGCGAGCCGGGCGCCAGGGCGATCTCGTGCGGATGGTCGCGGGTGTCGTGGTCGAGGACCTCGCCCAGGGTCTTCACGTCGGCGGTGAGCCGGGCGCCGTGCAGGCAGGCCAGCATCTGCATGCCCGCGCAGATCCCCAGCACCGGCTTGCCGGCCGCCAGGAAGCCCGACATCAGGGCCTGCTCCACCTCCAGCCGCGGCGAGGCCGGGGCGAAGGAGGCCTCCCCCGGACGATACCAGGCGGGCGGATAGGCGAAGCGGCCGCCGACGCTGAGCAGGCCGTCGAAGTCGGTGACGACGCCTTCGACCATCTCGGCGAAGTAGGGCAGGCCGAAGGGGGCGGCGCCGGCCTGGCGCAGGCCCTGGAAGTAGCCCTTGTGGGCCTCGTAGCGCGTCGCGCCGCTGCTGGTGTTCTCATCCAGCAGGACGGCGATGCGCGGGGTCATGGCGCTCAGTCGGCCTCGACCGGCTCGCGGGGAAGGGCCGGTTCCGGCTCGCCCTCCTCCTCGTCCACCATGGCGCGGACCAGGTCCAGGATGCGCCGGCGCACCCGGGCCCGGCGGATCTTCGGAAACACCGCGGCCAGCTCCATGCCCTCGGGGGTCATCAGGAAGGCGTGGGCCGGCGAGGGCCCGTCGCCGGGGGCCGGAGCGTTCAGCGCTTCGTCGGGCAGGCCGTCGAAGAAGTAGGAGATGGAGGTCTGCAGGGCGCGCGCCATGTCCCAGAGCTTCGAGGCGCTCACCCGGTTGGCGGCGCGCTCGTACTTCTGGACTTGCTGGAAGGTCAGGCCGATGGAATCCGCCAGCTTCTCCTGGCTGACACCCAGTTCCTTCCGCCTCAGGCGGATACGCAAACCCACATGCAGGTCGATCGGATTGGGGGACCGATCGACGTCGAATTCCTTGGCCATATGCTTCCCATAGACGAATCCGAGCTGCGCCGCCAAAAACATGACGCCGGCGTCAACTCAGACAGCTCGTCGAAAACGTCCCAACAACGGGATGAGCGCGGATAAGAGCAACATGATGGCGAATCCGGCGTCGCCGAAACGCGAATACACCGTAGGGGCGAGCGCTGGAGGCAGGCGAATGTCCAGAATCCCTTCCTGGCCAAGGGTTAGACGGGCGCCCAAAATGGGGCGGCCATAGGGGTCGATCATCGTCGATACACCTGTCGGGGTGGCTCGCGCGATCGGCAGGCCCTCCTCGATCGCCCGGTAGGCGGCGATGTTGAGATGTTGCCAAGGTCCGCTGGTGGCCCCGAACCAGGCGTCGTTGGACACGTTCAGCAGCCAGGCGGCCCGGCCGCCGCCGCGGCGGGCGGCCTCCGAGGCGAAGCCCGGGAACAGGGCCTCGTAGCAGATCAGGGGCTGGACGGCCGGCACCCCGTCGGGATGGATCGGCGCCGGCGGCGGCCCGGCGGTGAAGTCCTCGGGCATGTGCACCAGGCTGCGGATCCCGAGCCGGGTGGCGAGATCCCCCAGGGGCAGGAACTCGCCGAAGGGCACCAGGCGGTGCTTGTCGTAGAACCCCGTCACCCGCAGGCCCGGCGTCTCGCGGCGCAGGACCACCAGGCTGTTGAAATAGTCGACCCCGCCGCCGGGGCTGGGACCGACCCGGTTGGCGCCCATCATCAGGGTCTGGCCCGGCTGCAGGGCGTCGGTCAGGCGGGTGGCGTAGGGGCTGCCGGGCGCCAGCAGGTCGTCGATCACCGCCGGCAGGGCGCCCTCGGGCCAGACCACGATGTCGGGGCGGGCCTTGGCCGGTCGGGTGGTGAGGCGGACATAGGTGGAGAAGACCATGTCCAGGTTCTCCGGCTTCCACTTCTCCTTCTGGTCGATGTTCCCCTGCACGATCCGCACGAGGGGGGCGGTCGCCGCGGTCTCCACGGCCCGGGAAAGCCGCAGGGCCCCGAAGCCGTAGAGGGCCGCCAGGGTCAGGACGATGCCGGCGGCGGCGATGCGACGGGTGCGGCCGGCCTCCCACAGCAGGGCGACGGACGCCCCCAGGGCCACGGTGATCCAGGAGAGGCCGTAGGTCCCCACATAGGCGGCGGCCTGGGACGGCGCCGAGCCCGCCCGCCAGGCCTCGCCGGGCAGGTCCCAGGGGAAGCCGGTGAGGACATGGCCCCGCAGCCACTCGCAAAGGGTCAGGGCGCCGGCGAAGACCAGCACCCGCCAGGGGCCCCGGGCCCCGGAGATCCGGTAGATCAGGGCCGCCAGCCCCCAGAACAGGGCCAGGCCGCCGGACATCAGCAGCAGGGCGAAGGGGGCCATCCAGCCCTGGTTGGCGGCGTCCACCAGGAAGGGCTCGGTGATCCAGTGCGTGCCCACGGCGAAATAGCCCACCCCGGCCAGCCAGCCGCGGAAGAAGGCCGAGCGCCGCGGGCGCGGGCCGTCGGTCTCCGCGAGCCACATCAGCAGGCCGTAGGCGGCGATTCCCAGGATCAGGCCGAAGGGCGGGTGGGCGAGGCCCGCGCCGATCCCGGCCAGGACGGCCAGGATGCGCGCGCGCCAGGCCGGCGTCAGCGGCAGGGTCAAATGATGACGTCCGGCTCGGGCAGACGGCGCACCCGCACTCGCTTGACCCGCCGGGGGTCCGCGTCGGTGACCTGGAACTCGTAGCCGCCCGGATGGGCGATCACCTCGCCCCGCTGCGGCACCCGGCCGGCCAGGGCGGTGACCAGGCCGGCCACGGTGTCGATCTCCTCCTCGAGGTCCGGCGGCGCCAGCTCGGCGCCCAGGGCGGCCTCCAGCTCCTCCAGGGGGGCGCGGGCGTCGGCCTCGAACACCCCGCCCGGACGGGCCACCACCCCGGCCGCCTGGGCCTCGTCGTGCTCGTCGTCGATCTCGCCGACCACCGCCTCCACCAGGTCCTCCAGGGTGACCAGGCCGTCGGTGCCGCCGAACTCGTCGATCACCAGGGCCATGTGGATGCGGCTGGTCTGCATGCGCAGCAGCAGGTCGGCGGCGCGCATGGAGGCCGGCACATAGAGGGCGTCGCGGCGCACCTTCTGCAGGATGGCGTCGGTGGGGCCCGGGGCCTTGCCGCCCTTGGGCCTGGGACCGGCCAGCAGCTTGAAGACGTCCTTCACGTGGACCACGCCCACCGGATCGTCGAGGGTCTCGCGATAGATAGGCATCCGGCTGTGCTCGGCCTCGACGAACCGCTCGATCACCCCGGCGAAGGGGGTGGTGAGCTCCACGGCGACGATATCGGCCCGCGGCGTCATGACGTCCTCGACCCGCAGGGTCTGGAAGGCCTGGGCCTGGTCGACCATGCGGTCGCCCACCAGATCGATGGGGGCCGGCGGCGGCTCCATGCCGCCCGTGCCGCGCAGCCGTCGCAGGAAGGCCCGTATGCCGCGGCTCTTGCGCGCGGCGGCGGGCGGGTCGTCGGAACTAGCCATCGTCTCCCTGTTCGGCGCCGTAGGGATCAGGCGCACCCAGACCGGCCATGACGACGCGCTCCAGACCTTCCATGTCCTCGGCGTCGGCGTCGTTTTCGTGATCGTACCCTACAAGATGCAGCACCCCGTGCGCCACAAGGTGTTGCAGATGGTGGGCGAGGGTCTTGCCCTGCTCGGCGGCCTCGCGGACGCAGACCCCGTGGGCCAGCGCGATATCCCCCAGGTGGTCCTCGGGATTCTCCGGCGCCGGGAAGGACAGGACATTGGTGGGGCTGTCCTTGCCCCGGAAGCGCTGGTTCAGGTCCTGGACGCCGGCGTCGTCGGTGAGCAGCACCACCAACGCCCCCTCGCGCCCGGCGCCGGCCAGGGCGGCGGTCGCGGCCGCCGTCACCAGGGCCTCGATGTCGCGCAGGTCACGGCCCCAGGCCTCGTCCTCGATCTCGACGTCGATCAAATGGAGCGTCCGCGCTTGGCGGCGTCGGCGTCATAGGCCCGCACGATGCGCTCCACCATGGGATGGCGCACCACGTCCTCGACGGTGAAGCGGTTGACCCCCACCCCCTTGACGCCCTCCAGCAGGCCGACGGCGTGGGCCAGGCCGGAATCGGCGGCGTTCACCAGGTCGATCTGGCTGGGATCCCCGGTCACCGCCATGCGCGAGCCCTCCCCCAGCCGGGTGAGCACCATCTTCATCTGCAGGCGGGTGGTGTTCTGGGCCTCGTCGACGATGACGAAGGCGTGGTTCAGGGTGCGGCCGCGCAGGAAGGCGATGGGGGCGACCTCGATCTCCCCCTTCTCGCGCCGGCGCTTGAACTGTTCGGCGCCGAGGATGTCGGTGAGCGCCTCCCAGACCGGGGCCATGTAGGGGTCGACCTTCTCCGACAGGTCGCCGGGCAGGAAGCCGAGGCGTTCGCCGGCCTCCACCGCCGGGCGGCTGACGATCAGGCGCTCCACCTCGCCGCGCAGCAGCATGCCCGCGCCATGGGCCACGGCCAGGAAGGTCTTGCCGGTGCCGGCGGGGCCCAGGCCGAAGACCAGCTCGCAGGCCGCCAGGGCCTGGAGATAGCGGGCCTGGCCGGGCGTCTTGGGCGCCACCTGGCCGCGCTTGCCGGTGGGCAGGCCGCCCGGCGCGGCGCCTCGGCCCATCCGGGCCTGGCCTATGGCCACGCGGATGTCGGCCTCGGTGATCTCCAGGCCGGAGTCGGCGCGCTCGGCGATCTGCTCCACCACCCGCTTGGCGGCGGCGCGGTTCTTGGCCTCGCCGGTGATCGACACCCCGCCGCCGGGGGTCTCCACCAGGACGTCGAAGGCGTCCTCGATCAGGGCCGCGTGGCGGCTGGCCGCCCCGGCCACCGCGCGGGCGGCCCCGTCGGACAGGGGAATGAACTCAGGCGCCTTGCTCACGCGAACTCCAATGCCAGGGCGCCGGCCAGGCTCATCTTGGCCGCGCCCTCGATACGGACCGGAACGATCTGGCCGATCAGATGATCCGGGCCGGCGACGTGCACGGCCTGGAGATAGGGGCTGCGCCCCGAAAGCTGGCCGGGATGGCGGCCGGCGCGCTCGAACAGCACGGGCAGGGTCGCGCCGACCTGGCTGGCGTTGAAGGCCTTCTGCTGATCGTCCAGCAGGGCGTTGAGGCGGGCCAGGCGCTCGTCCTTGACCTCCTCGGCCAGCTGTCCGGGCAGGGCGGCGGCGGGAGTTCCCGGGCGACGGGAATACTTGAAGGAGAAGGCGCTGGCGTAGCCGATCTCGGCCACCAGCTGCAGGGTCGCCTCGAAGTCGCTCTCCCGCTCGCCGGGGAAGCCGACGATGAAGTCCCCGGCCAGGGCCATGTCGGGTCGCGCCGCGCGGATCCTCTCCACCAGCCGCAGGTAGCTCTCGGCGGTGTGGGCCCGGTTCATGGCCTTGAGCACCCGGTCGGAGCCGGCCTGCACCGGCAGGTGCAGATAGGGCATCAGGGCCTCGACCTCGCCATGCGCCGCGATCAGGGCCTCGTCCATGTCGGCGGGGTGGCTGGTGGTGTAGCGGATGCGGTCCAGGCCCTCGACCTGCGCGAGCTGGCGGACCAGGGCCGCCAGGCCGCCCTCGCCGCCATAGGCGTTGACGTTCTGGCCCAGCAGGGTGACCTCGCGCACGCCCTGGGCGGCCAGGTCGCGGGCCTCGGCCAGGATCGCCGGCGCGGGCCGCGAGAACTCCGCGCCGCGGGTATAGGGCACCACGCAGAAGGTGCAGAACTTGTCGCAGCCCTCCTGGACGGTGAGGAAGGCGGTGACGCCGTCGGCCTTCCGCTCCGGACCCAGGCGGTCGAACTTGGCCTCCGCGCCGAAGTCGGCGGCCAGGCGCTCGCCCTTGGCGCGGTGGGTCCTGGCGATCAGTTCCGGCAGCTGGTGATAGGCCTGGGGCCCGATGACCAGGTCCACCGCCGGCTGGCGATGCATGATCTCCTTGCCCTCGGCCTGGGCCACGCAGCCGGCCACGGCGATGGTCATGGACTTGCCCCGGGCCTGGCGGTCCAGCTTCATCTGCTTGATGTAGCCGAGCTCGGAATAGACCTTCTCGGTGGCCTTCTCGCGGATGTGGCAGGTGTTGAGCACCACCAGGTCGGCGTCCTCGGGACCTTCGGCCATGGCGTAGCCCAGCGGCCGCAGGAGGTCGGCCATCCGCTCGCTGTCATAGACGTTCATCTGACAGCCGTAGGTCTTGATGAAGAGGCGCCGGGCGGGCGCGGGGTCGGTCATGGGGCGCAAGGCTCCGGTCAGTCCTCGACCGGAACGCCATAGAGCTCCAGCCGGTGATCCACCAGCCGGTAGCCGAGCTTGCGGGCGATCGCCTCCTGCAGGGCCTCGATCTCGTCGTCGACGAACTCGATGACCTTGCCCGACTTCATGTCGATCAGGTGGTCGTGGTGGACCTCGGTGGCTTCCTCGTAGCGCGAGCGGCCATCGCGGAAGTCGTGGCGGGCGATGATGCCGGCCTCCTCGAACAGGCGGACCGTCCGATAGACCGTGGCGATGGAGATGTGCGGGTCCACCTGGTGGGACCGGCGATAGAGCTCCTCCACGTCGGGGTGGTCATGGGCGGCCGAGAGCACGCGCGCGATGACGCGGCGCTGCTCGGTCATGCGCATGCCCTTTTCGATGCAGAGATTCTCGATCCGGTCCAAGAACCGACTCCTGATTGTCGACTAGCCGATAGGATAGGTCTAGAGGGCGGCGCTGTTAAGGTCGAGACGCATGACGACGGCGTCCACATAGACCCCTCCGCCACGATCATAATAGCTGGGACGCCGGCCGGCCCGCACGAATCCCTGGGTTTCGTAGAGGGCGATGGCCCCGTCATTGTCCACAGCCACCTCCAGGAACATCGCCTCCGCCCCGGCCGCGCGGGCCGCGCCGGCGGCGGCGGTCACCAGGGCGCGGGCGACGCCGCGGCGGCGGGCCTGCGGATCCACCGCCAGGGTCAGGACCTCGGCCTCGCCGGCCAGGGCCCGGCAGAGGATCATGCCGAGCGGCGCCTCGGCCTCGACGATCAGGCCGAAGGCGCCGGGGCCGCTGGCCAGGTCGGCGATCTCCTCGGCGTCCCAGCCCGGCGTGAAGGCGCGGCGGTGGACGGCCGACAGGGCCTCCAGGTCGGCCTGCTGGGCGGGGCGAAGGTTCATGCGGGCAGGTCGCGGCCGCCCGGCAGCTTGGCGTCGGGGGCGCGGAGATAGAGGGGGCGGGGCGGAACCGGGCTGCGGGCGGCGGCCAGGCGAGCCACGGCGACGGGGTCGGCATGGTCGGCGGCGATCACCGTGGCGCCGGGCAGGAGATCCGCCAGCAGATGCGCGCCGGAACCCACCAGGGTCACCGGTCCGGCCAGCTCCGCCAGGCGTGCGGCGGCGGTTCCCAGGGGCAGGGCGTCCGGCGCGCTCACCGCGACGCCGTCGGCGAAGGCCTGGAGGTAGACCTGGTCACGCTTGGCGTCGAGGACGGCCAGGACGCTTCCGCCCAGGGGTTCGGCCAGGGCCTCCAGCACGCCCACCCCCACCACCGGGATGGAGAGCGCCGCCCCCAGGCCCTTGGCGAAGGCCAGGCCGACCCGCAGGCCGGTGAAGGAGCCTGGGCCCACGGTGACGCCGACGCGGTCGAGCTGGTCGAAGGCGATCCCGGCCTCCCCCATCACCTGGGCCACCAGCGGCGCGATTCGCTCCTGGTGGCCCCGCGTCATGGGCTCGACCCGGCGCGCCAGGACACGGCCGCCGTCGAGGACGGCGGCGCAGCAGGCGCCCAGGCAGGTGTCGATGGCCAGCAGGATCAGAGGGTCTGCTCGACCCGGGTCACCTCGGGCACATAGTGCTTGAGCATGTTCTCGACCCCGGCCTTCAGCGTCGCCGAGGAGGAGGGGCAGCCCGAGCAGGCGCCGCGCATGTGCAGCCAGACGACCCCGGTGTCGGGCTCGAAGCGGTTGAACAGGATGTCGCCGCCGTCCTGAGCCACGGCCGGACGGATGCGGGTGTCCAGCAGGTCCTTGATCTCGGCCACCACCTGGGCGGTGTCGGCGTCATAGACCGTGTCATCGTCATGGCCGCCGCTCTCGGCGCTGGCCTCGGCGGCGAACAGGGGCTTGCCGGAGGCGAAGTGATCCATGATGGCGGCCAGAACCGGCGCCTTCAGATGGGCCCAGTCCTGGTCGGGATGCTTGCCGACCGTGACGAAGTCGGGGCCGAAGAAGACCCGCTCCACGCCCTCGATGTCGAACAGGCCCTGGGCCAGGGGCGAAGCCTCGGCTTCCTGCGGGCCGCGGAAATCGCGCGAGCCCTCCGCCAGGACGGGCTGGCCGGGGAGGAACTTCAGGACCTCGGGGTTCGGCGTGGGTTCGGTCTGGATGAACATGGGCCAGATGTGGCGCTAGAACAGGCAATACGCAAGGTTTGGCGAACCTGCTGGCCCGCGCGGACGTTGCAGACGCGACGAGCCGCCGCATCCTGTGCTCAGCCCGCGATTGAATGGCGGTGGGAAAGGGTGTATCGCGCCCGCCGCACGACGGCATCGGGCCGCCCAAGGGCGCCGCTTTTTCGGCCCCGGAGATTATGGATGGCTGATCCGGCCAGCGTCGCCACCGAGGCGACGGAGGATTCGCTGCACGCCCCCCACAAAGAGAGCTTCCGCGCCCTGGCGCTGGGGGCCATCGGCGTGGTGTTCGGCGATATCGGCACCAGTCCGCTCTACGCGATGCGCGAGGCGCTGCATCACACCCGCCACTCGGTCTCCAACGAGATCGCGGTGCTGGGGGTGGTGTCCCTGGTGACCTGGGCCCTGATCCTCATCGTGACCATCAAGTACGTGGTCTTCCTGATGCGGGCCGACAACAAGGGCGAGGGCGGGACGCTCGCCCTGATGGCGCTCGCCCAACGCTCCCTGGGCCGCCGCTCGACGGCGGTCTTCTTCCTGGGCGTGGTGGGGGCGGCGCTGTTCTACGGCGACGGCATCATCACCCCGGCGGTCTCGGTGCTCTCGGCCATCGAGGGCCTGAAGGACGCGCCGGGCGTCGGACACAAGATGGCGCCCCTCGTGGTGCCGATCTCGGCGGCGATCCTGGTGGCCCTGTTCATGGTCCAGGCCAAGGGCACGGCGGGCATCGCCAAGTTCTTCGGCCCCATCACCGCCCTGTGGTTCCTCGTCCTGGCGGGACTGGGCGTCTATCACATCATCGACGACCCCTCGATCATCCGCGCCCTGCTGCCCCACTACGGGCTGATCTTCCTGTGGGACAACGGCCTGCTGGGCTTCATCATCCTGGGCAGCGTCTTCCTGGCGGTGACCGGGGCCGAGGCCCTCTATGCCGACATGGGCCACTTCGGGAAGAAGCCGATCCAGGCGGCCTGGGTGATCCTGGTCCTGCCGGCCCTGCTGCTGAACTATCTGGGCCAGGGCGCCCTGGTGCTGGCCCATCCCGCCGCGCGGTCCAACCCGTTCTTCGAGATGATCCCGGAGGTCATCTACTGGCCGGTGCTGCTGTTGGCCACGGCGGCCACGGTCATCGCCTCCCAGGCGGTGATCACCGGCGCCTTCTCCATGACCCAGCAGGCGGTGCAGCTCGGCCTCTTCCCGCGCATCGACATCCGCCGGACCAGCGAGACCCAGGCCGGCCAGATCTTCGTGCCCCAGGTCAACACCATCCTGATGATCGGGGTGCTGGTCCTGCTGTTCACCTTCCGCAACTCGTCGAACCTGGCGGCGGCCTACGGCATCGCGGTGACCGGGGCGATGTTCGTCGACACCCTGCTGTTCTTCGTCATCATCAAGCACATGTGGCATAGGCCCACCTGGCAGGCCTGGGCGGCGGCCATCGGCTTCGGCGCCCTGGACGTCACCTTCATCTCCTCCAACCTGCTGAAGATCCCGCAGGGCGCCTGGCTGCCCCTGGTGCTGGGCCTGGCCCTGGTGGTGATCATGTGGACCTGGACCCGCGGCGCCCAGATCCTCACCGAGAAGACCCGCCGCGACTCCGTGCCCCTGCTGGAGCTGTCGGAAATCCTCAAGGTCCGCGCCCCGCACCGGGCGCCCGGCACCGCGATCTTCCTGACCTCGGACCCGGACATGGCGCCCGTGGCCCTGATGCACAATCTCAAGCACAACAAGGTGCTGCACGAGAAGAACATCATCCTGACGGTCCACACCGCCGAGACCCCGCGGGTCAAGGAGGAGAACCGGGTGCAGATCGAGCCGATCAACGACGACTTCAAGAAGGTCACCATCAACTACGGCTTCATGGAGAGTCCGAACCTGCCCAAGGCGCTGGGCCTGTGCCGCAAGCTCGGCCTGAAGTTCGACATCATGGCCACCAGCTTCTTCCTGGGCCGCCGCTCGGTGGTGGCCTCGGCCCAGAGCGGCATGCCTCTGTGGCAGGACAAGCTGTTCATCTTCCTGATGCGCAACGCCGCCAACCCCACCGACTTCTACAAGATCCCCCCCGGCCGCGTGGTCGAGCTCGGAACCCAGGTGACCGTCTGATGCTGTTCTCCCTGGTGGGCGACGCCCTGTGGATCATCGCGCTCTCCATCATGGCCTCGGCCACCCGCATGGCCTGGGGCCGGATGACGCCCGAGACCAAGGTGCCGCTGCAGTTCGCCCTGAACGGCAAGCCCACCCTGCGGCTGAAGCGCAACCTGGCCCTGCTGCTGATCCCGACGGCGGCCTTCTTCCTGGGCCTGGCCCTGGTGGCCTTCAACCGCAACGCCGCCACCAGCGTGGAGCAATCGGTGATCCTGTTCGGGGTGCGGGCCACCGCCGCGGCCCTGATCGCGGTGGGTCACCTGCGCTGGCTGAAGGCGGCGCTCGAGCTGCTGGAGAGCGAAGGCGCGCTCAAGTCTTGATACGCCGGGCCTTTGGCCCCTATACGCCCGCGACCTCCCTCTCTGCCGAAAGACCCCAAAGCCCATGTCCAAGCCCGCGATCAAGAAAGTCGTCCTGGCCTATTCCGGCGGGCTGGACACCTCGATCATCCTGAAGTGGCTGGAGACCGAGTACGGGGCGGAGGTGGTCACCTTCACCGCCGACCTCGGCCAGGGCGAGGAGCTGGGCCCGGCCCGCGACAAGGCCCTGCTGCTGGGGATCAAGCCCGAGAACATCTTCATCGAGGACCTGCGCGAGGAATTCGTCCGCGACTACGTCTTCCCGATGTTCCGCGCCAACACCGTCTATGAGGGCCAGTACCTGCTGGGCACCTCCATCGCCCGGCCGCTGATCGCCAAGAAGCAGATCGAGATCGCCCGCAAGGTGGGCGCCGACGCCGTCAGCCACGGCTCCACCGGCAAGGGCAACGACCAGGTCCGCTACGAGGTGGCCTATTACGCCCTGGAGCCGGACATCCACGTCATCGCGCCCTGGCGGGAGTGGGACTTCAAGTCCCGCGAGGCCCTGATCGACTTCGCCGAGAAGCACCAGATCCCGATCTCCAAGGACAAGCGCGGCGAGGCGCCCTTCAGCGTCGACGCCAACCTGCTGCACTCCTCCTCCGAGGGTAAGGTGCTGGAGGACCCCGCGGTCGAGGCGCCGGAGTTCGTCCACATGCGCACCATCGCCCCGGAGGACGCGCCGGACAAACCCACCGTCTTCACCCTGGACTTCGAGCACGGCGATCCGGTGGCCATCGACGGGGTGACGATGAGCCCGGCGACCCTGCTCACCAAGCTCAACGAACTGGGCCACGACAACGGCGTCGGCCGCCTGGACCTGGTGGAGAACCGCTATGTCGGCATGAAGTCGCGCGGCGTCTACGAGACGCCGGGCGGGACCATCCTGCTGGCCGCCCACCGGGGCATCGAGTCCATCACGCTGGACCGCGGGTCCATGCACCTGAAGGACGAGCTGATGCCCAAATACGCCGAGCTCATCTACAACGGCTTCTGGTTCACCCCCGAGCGGGAGATGCTGCAGGCGGCCATCGACCACAGCCAGAAGATGGTCTCCGGCCAGGTGCGGGTGAAGCTCTACAAGGGCAATGTCACCATCATCGGCCGCACCAGCCCCTACTCCCTCTACGACCAGGACCTGGTCACCTTCGAGGAGGGCCAGGCGCCCTACGACCACAACGACGCCTCGGGCTTCATCAAGCTCAATGCGCTCCGCCTGCGCGTCGCCGCCAAGCGGGACAAGCGCGTCAAGGGCTGAGGTCGGCCCCAAGACCGGACAGCAAGACGCCCGCCTCCAGGTCCGGAGGCGGGCGTCTTTCGTTTCGGAGCCTTACGGCGCGGGGCGCAGGACGCGGGGGCCGATATTGGCCATCACCGCCCGGGCGTCGAAGGCGTGGGCGTCGCCCTCGGGCTTGGCGCCCTTGTGCATGACGATCTCGGCGGTGGCCTCGAAGCGCTCCACCGTGCGGACATCCATGCGGTCGGCCCAGAAGGGGTCGCCGTAGAAGGGATCCCACGAGCGCCAGCCGTAGCCCGCGCCGTAATAGCGCCAGGAGGGCCGCCAGAAGCCGTAACGCGGGCCATACCAGGGGCGGTAGAAGGGGTCGGGCTCGACATAGGTCCGCGCGTCGCGGTCGGTCTGGCGCTCCACCACGGTGAACCAGTCATAGCCCTGGTTCACGGTGAGCTCGGCGGCGCGATAGAGCAGGTAGCCCTCCACCGTCTCGCGGGAGGTGAGGCTGTTTCCCGAGAAGGTGACGCGGTAGCGATCGGCCTCCAGGCGCACCTCGGAGAACCCGCCCTTGACCTGCTGGCCGGGAATATTGGGCTGGTAAGGGGTGGCGGTGGCGCAGGCGCCAAGAGTCGCCAAGACGACAAAACTGGCGGCGAGGGCGGCGGAACGGCGTTTCATGACGAGGCACCAAGTGGATCGGGCGGATATTCCAGCCGAACACATGGGCTTTATTTTGGTTGCGGCCAAGGCCCGGATGTCAAACTTGAAACCGGAAAAAGGGCGGCGCGCGCCTGCCTTGAATCAAGCGCGCGCCAGTCGAATCCTCGGGGGGAGGAAGGCCGGACCCGGCGGCGGGGGACGCCGCCGGGGTTGAGGGGGTCAGACCGGGATCAGAATTCCTCCCAGTCCTGGGTCTTCTGCTGGGCCGCGCCGCCGCCGAAGTTGGCGCGGATCTTCTCGGCCATGCGCCGCGGCGGGGAGGCCGCGGGACGCGAATCCGCACCGGCGATGCGCGGACGGTTCGGCGCGCGGGCGGCCTTGCGCGGCGGCGCATTCTCGGCGCCGGTGCGGAAGTCGCCCATCAGGCGGCGAAGCTCGCTGGCCTCGTCGTTCAGGGCGTGGGCCGCGGCGGTGGACTGCTCCACCATGGCCGCGTTCTGCTGGGTCACCTGGTCCATCTTGTTGACCGCGGCGTTGACCTCGTTGAGGCCGGTGGCCTGTTCCCTGGCCGAGGCGGCGATCTCGCCCACCAGGCCGTCGATTTCGTCGACCTGGGCCACCAGCATCTCCAGGGCCTGGCCGGTCTTGCCCACCAGTTGCACGCCCGAACCCACCTGGGTGGAGGAGGCGCTGATCAGAGCCTTGATCTCCTTGGCGGCCTCGGCCGAGCGCTGGGCCAGCGCCCGGACCTCGGAGGCGACGACGGCGAAGCCCTTGCCGGCCTCCCCGGCGCGCGCGGCCTCGACCCCGGCGTTGAGCGCCAGCAGGTTGGTCTGGAAGGCGATCTCGTCGATCACCCCGATGATCTGGCTGATCTGGGTGGAGGAGCGTTCGATCTCGCCCATGGCCAGGACGGCCTGGCGGACGATCTCGCCGCCGTCGGCCGCGCCGGTCTTGGCGGTCTGCACCACCTGCCGGGCGTGACCGGCGCCTTCCGCGGACTTCTTCACCGTGGCGGTGATCTCGTCCAGGGCCGCGGCGGTCTCCTCCAGGGAGGCGGCCTGCTGCTCGGTGCGGCGCGACAGGTCGTCGGAGGCGCCGGCGATCTCCTCGGCGCTGGAGCCGATCTGCGAGCTGGTGGCGACGATGACCTGCATCGCCTCCCGCAGCTTGTCGACCGCGGCGTTGAAGTCGGACCGCAGGGCCTCGTATTCCTCGGGGAAGGCCTGGTCGATGGAGTGGGTCAGGTCGCCCTGGGACAGGCGCGACAGGCCGTCGGCCAGGGTGCTGACCACGGCGGCCTGGGCCGCCTGGGCCTCGGCCCGTTCCTTTTCGGCCTGGGCGCGGGTGGCCTCCTCGCGGGCCGCCATGGTCTCCTGCTCCTCGCGCATGGTGGCGAGACGCAGCTGGTTGTCGCGGAAGACCCCCAGGGAGCCGACGATGGCCCCCAGTTCGTCGCCGCGGGCGATCTTGTCGAGGTCCTGGTTGTTGTCCCCGGCGGCCAGCTTCTCGGTGGCGCCGGCGATGCCCTGGATGGCGCGCTTGACCCCCAGGATCGTGCCGATGGAGATGCCGGCGACGGCCAGCAGGGTGATGAGCGCCCCGCCCATGGCCACCTGGCCGCTGAGAGTGGCCTGGGCCGCGCTGGCCTTGGCGTGCGCCTTGGCGGCCGCCTGGACCTTGGCGGTGGCGCCGTCCAGGGTCTGGGTCATGCGGTTGTACTGGACCTCGAAGGGCTCGACGAAGGCCGCGGCTGTGGCGAAGTCGATGCCCAGCATCGAGCCCACGACCTCGATGCCGCCGCGATAGTCGGTGAGATCCTTGATCAGGGAGTCGAAGGCCTTGCGCTCGTCGGCGGGCATCTTGCCCTTCACCTGGACCAGCTCGGCCTTGATGGCGTCGACGTCGGCCATCAGCTTCTGCAGCTGGGCGGTGGCGTCGGTCCCCGGTGTGGCGGCCGTGTGGGTCATCAGCAGGTAGAGTTCGCCGTGCACCGAGGTGATGCGCTTGGAGATGCGCGCCAGGTCGAGACTGACGGCCATGTCCTCGCTGACGATGCGATCGATGGCCTTGGTCTGCTGTTGCTGGCTCCACAGCGCCCCGCCGGCCACCAGGGCCAGCATGAGCACGGCGAAGGCCGGGGCGAACGCCATCTTCACGACGAGGGAGAGGTCGGCGAGGCGGAAGGTCTTCATCTCATATCTCCAGAAGAAGCGTGACCCCGCGGCGGCGCCGCGGGGTCGGCTCTAGATCACCAGGCCTTGCTGAGGGTGAACTGCACCCGACGCTCGGCCTGCAGGCCGCTGGGGCCCTTGGCTTGCGACTGGCGCCCGTGCATCAGGTTCATGCCGTTCAGGCCCAGCTCGATGCCGTTCTCCAGCTTGTAGGACACGCGGCCGGCCAGGGTGGTGTAGGCCGGCACGGCCTCCAGCAGGTTCCCGTTGTAGGAGGAGAACTTGCTGATTTGGTGAACGTAACCGTCGATCGCCCACTTCTCGTCCGCCCAGCCGAGGGCCAGGTTGCTGCGGTACTTCGGCGTGGTGGCTTCGAAGTCGACCTTGCGCAGGATCAGGGCCGCCGCGCTGATGGTCGGCTTGTCCTCGACCTTGGTGTAGGTGCTGTCGGCGCTCCAGTGGAAGCCCGTCCCGAACTTGCCGGAGGCGGCGATTTCGACGCCCTTCATCTCGGAGTCGCCGGTGTTGGCGTACTGATAGGCGTTCCAGGTGGTCGCCGTGGCCGGGATGTCGATGATCGCGGTCGAGAACTGGCCCTTCACGCTTTCGGTCTTCTGCATGAAGACCTTCAGGCTGGCCTTGGCCCGCAGCGGGGCCAGGTCGCGGTCATAGGCCAGCTCGTAGTTGGTGACGATCGCCGGATCCAGGTACGGGTTGCCCTCGATCAGGAAGCCCACGGGCGCCGGGGTGGCGGGCGGGATGATCAGGCCGCCCAGCTCCAGCAGGGTCGGGGCCTGGACGCCGCGGGCGTAGGTGGCGCGCAGGCTGTCCTTGTCGGTGGCCTTGAAGACCGCGCCGAGATTGACGCTGGTTTCCTTGATGTCGCGATCCCAGAGCGCGTTGTTGGTCTGGGGGACGCCGGCCGGGAAGGGCCCGGTGCGTTCCAGGGTCAGCTTGTCCAGGCGGGCGGCGGCGGTCAGGGAGAGCTTGGGATTGACCACCCAGTTCCACATCACCGAGGGGGCCAGGACCTTGTAGCTGATCTTGGCGCCCGAGTAGGAGGCGGTGTCGAGCTGGTTGTCGCGGTATTCCAGGCCGACGCGGACGGTGTGCGCCGCGCCGATCTTGAACAGGTCCTCGATGCTGGCCACGGTGATGCCGTTCAGATAGCGGCGGCCGGGGGTCAGGGCGTCGAGGTCGTTGTGATAGCCCTGCACCTGGATCAGGCCGAGCTTGGTGTCGGCCGTGAGGGTGGCCTTCAGGCTGTCGGTCTTGATGCGGTGCTGGGCGTAGGCGAAGGTCGAGATGACCTGCGAGGCCTGGCCGTTGGAATAGGAGCCCTCGACCCGAAGCTGGGCCTTGGGGCCCATCTCGACGACGGCGTCGACATTGGCGTGCAGGGTCGAGGGGTTGTGGATCATGGCCGCGGTGACGGCCGCGCTGTTGTCCTTCCACTCGTTCTGGTGCTCGCCGCCAGCCGAGAGCCGGACCGAGACCTTGTCGCCCAGGTGCATGGTCTGGACGACCGAGACCCCGGCGCTCTCGCCGGTGCCGACGCGGGCCTCGGCCATGTTGATGTCATCGAACTTCGGATTGAAGGTGATGATGTTGACCACGCCGGAGACGGCGTTGAAGCCGAAGATGGCGCTGTTGGGTCCGCGGACCACCTCGATCTGGCGGATTTCGCCGAGCGAGATCGGCAGGGCGGTCCAGTCGGTGTAGCCGAAGTGGTCCAGATAGACCTGACGGCCGTTGATCAGCACCAGCAGGCGCGGCGAGCGGGCCTGGTTGTAGCCGCGGATGCCGACGTCGGACTGGCCGGCGGCGAAGTTGAGCACGTCCACGCCGGCGACGCGGCTGAGGATGGTGGGCAGGTCGCTGGCCCCCGAACGCTTGATGTCGGCGGCCGAGATGATGGTCATGTCGACCGGCACCTCGGTGGAGCGCTGCGGCGAGCCGGTGGCCGAGGTGGTGACCGGTTCGTTGAACAGCTGCTCGAGGGAGCCGTAGTCGATGGACTGGGCGTGGGCGGCGGAGGCGGCGAGCGCCAGGCTCGCGGCGGCGCCGGCCAGTAGGATTTGCTTTTTCATGGGATGGCTTTCTCTGGCTATTCTGCTCAGATCTCGTGGATCATCATGCGGAAGGCGGCCTTGAAGGTCGCTCCGACGGCGGCGGCGGCGGCTCGGTTGACGGTGATGTCGACCTTGGGGTCGGTGGCCACGCCCATCACGCAGGCGCCGGACTTCACGCAGGCCGGGTCCGAGCCGATGGTGATCAGCTTCTTGCCCTTGGCGGCCCCGCCGACCGCGCCGTAGTTGACGCCCTCGGTGACGTAGAGGGCCGCGACGCCGGCGGCGCCGCCGACCGCGGAGGCCTCGATCGGCTTGCCGGTCAGGGTGACGGCGCCGGCCGCGTAGCCCGCGCCGAGCGCGGCCATGATGGCGTTCTTCTCGGCCACGGAGCCCGGCTTGGAGGGGTCGAAGACCACGCCAAGAACCGCCTTGCCGGCGGGTCCGCCCTCCAGGAAGGTCAGGGCCCGGGCGGCGACCGCCAGGTCCTTGGCCGGATCGGCGTGGCCGACGGCGGGCGCGGCCAGGACGAGGGCCATGGCCCCCGCCGACAGCAGTTTCTTCGTTGAGATCGACATGTAACCCCTCTGGTCGTCGCCCCGCGCCGTTCTGGCGGAGGTCTCTGGTACGGAATGGAATCCCCCGCGTTGCGGGGGATGGTTCGGTGGAGGCGTCAGGCCCCGGGCCGCGCGGGCGGCCGCCGGGGTCCGACGCTCGTGCCGTCCGTCAGTGAGGAAGGAGATGCGGCCGGGCTTGCGGCCCGCCTCGGAGGCGCCACGCTCAGCCGCCGTCGGCCCGCCGGCGCCGATCGTCGGCGTCAGCGGGGAGAGGGCCATGGCCCCCGCCGTCGGCTGCTTCATGTGGTGTCGCGACATCATCGTTCCCTCACCCGGTGCGGGCTAAGTGAGGGCGCTTTTGAACCGCTCAATGGTAAATAGAAGTTAATCGACGTTGCGCAGTTGTTGGATTCCTAGCGCCGCAATACAGTTATGTTGTGCATTCAATAGCCATACCTATGTATTAGGTATGTACATAGTCCTGGTAATACCCAGAGCGAGTTGCGCTATTATTTAACGTCGGCGTCGAAACCCGGGGGCGTCGCAGGCCTCGACATCGCATCGACCCGTCGACGATGCTCTTGAAGCTCGGCCTACGCTTGGCCCTACCGCGGTAGGGCCGGGGCCGGAGACTGGGGAAGAAGCTTAACCTTACTAAGTTGGAACCTATTGTCGCACCCCTGGGCCGGGCGCTTTGTCGCACCCGTTAAGGCCCTGAATTCACAATATTATACCCGATCTGGGGATGGGGAAGGCCGTCTCGGGTAGGTCCTGGCCTGCCGCGCCCCCCGTTGCGGTGGGACCGGTCTAGCGGCGGAGGGCCATCAGGGCGGCGGCGGCGATGAGCAGCAGGCCCACGACGACCTGGAAGGCCCGCCGGAACCGCGGCTCGGTCATGCGCCGCGCGAGGGCCGCGCCCCCCAGGCCGTAGGCGCTCATGGCGATCACGTCGAAGGCGATGGTGCCGCAGGCGAAGCTGGCCAGCTGCAGCGGCAGCGGCCGCTCGGGGTCCAGGAAGGGGGGCAGGACGGCGGTGAAGAACAGGATCGCCTTGGGGTTGGAGATCTGCACCGCGAAGCCGTCCCGGAAGGCGTGGCGGCCGGGACGGATGGCGGCGGGCTTCAGCTCGCCCATCGTCGGGATGCGGGCCGCCAGCAGGCTCTTGAGCCCCAGCCAGGCGACATAGGCCGCCCCGGCATAGGCGATCAGGTGGAAGACCTGCGGAAAGGCCAGGACCGCGGCGCCGAGGCCCAGGGCCGCCACGGCGAACCAGACCAGGGTGGCGCTGTTCATCCCGGCCACGGCGGTGAGCGCCGCCCGGCGCCCCCGCTCGGCCCCGATGGCGATGGCGAAGACGTTGGCCGGCCCCGGGGTCACGGCCATCACCGCCATCACCCCCAGGAAGGTGGCGTAGCGGGCGGGATCGACGGGAAGGGCGGTCATGGGACGGATCGGGGATCAGGAGGCTGTCGGCCCTGAGCTAGCCCGTCCGCCCGCGCCGCGATAGGGGCCGGACCTCCGCCGCCGGAGAGCGCCCAGCAAAAAGGCTCCAGGGCTGGGGCGCCCTGGAGCCTTTCAAGCGCGGCGAGCCGCGCCTGGCTGGGATCTGCCGGCCGCCGGGGAGGGGCGGCGGCCGCTAGGTCACCAGGTCTTGCTGACGGTGAACAGCACCCGGCGCTCGGCGCCGAGACCGCTGGTCTGGTTCTGACGCTCGTGCAGCAGGTTCTGGCCGGCCAGGGCCAGGGTGATCCCGGTCTCGGTCCTGTAGCCGACCCGGGCCGAGAGACTGGCGTAGGCGTTCACCGGGGTGAGCTTGGTCGTGACGACGTCGTAGAACTGATAGTCGCCGACATAGTGCAGGTTGGCGTCAGCCTCCCAGGGGCCCTTGACGTAGTCGACGCCGATATTGCCGCGGCCCTTGGGGGTCGTCTCTTGGAAGGCGACGCCCCGGGCGAAGGTGTTGACGCCGGCGAAGGGCGCGTCCTTCACGTCGGTCACGGTGTAGTCGGCGCGCCAGCCCAGTTCGGGGGAGATCTTCCCCGACGCCGTGATTTCGGCGCCCTTCAGCTTGGAATTCAGGCCGTTGATCTGGGTGAAGCCGCCATTGGTCGTGAGGGTGGGGAAGAAATCCAGGGTGGCCGTGCTGATCCCGGTCTTGATGTCCTTCCAGTCCTGGCTGAACAGACGCACGCCGAGCTTGGCCTTGATCGGGGCGAAGTCGTGGTCGTAGGCCAGCTCGTAGTTGGTGACGATCGAGGGTTTCAGTTTCGGATTGCCGACGATGTCCAGGGTCATCGGGCCGGCGGCGAGCGGCAGTTCAAGCCCGCCGAGCTCGATCAGGCTGGGGGCCTGAACCCCGCGGCCGTAGGAGAGCCGGAAGGTGTCAGCGTCGGTCGGCCGCCAGGCCACCGTCGCATTGGCGCTGGTCTTGGTGATGTCCCGGTCCCAGAGCCTGTTGTCGCCGTTCGGAGCGCGGGGCAGGAAGGGCCCGGTGCGCTCCAGGGACATCCGGTCGACGCGGAGGGCGGTGGTGGTGGTCAGCTTATCGTTGACCTCCCAGTTCCACATGCCCGACAGCGCCGCCACGTCGTAGCTGACGTCCGACGTATTGGCCGGGGCGATGTTCAGGGTGTTGTGGCGATATTCGCCCCCCAGCCGGAAGGTGTGGGCCGTGCCGACCTTGAACAGGTCCTGCAGGCTGGCCACCGTGATGGTGTTCTTCCAGTAGATGCCGCCAGCGATGCTGTACTTCGCCGTGAGCTGGTTCTGATAGACCTGGGCCTGAATGGTGCCCAGCTTGGTGTCCGAGGTCAGGGTGGCCTTCTCGGAATTGGTGATCATCTTGAGGACGGTATAGGAGGATCCGGCGGCGCGGCTGTCCTGCTGAATGTTGGACCAGGAGCCCTCCATGCGCAGTTCGGTCTTCTCGGCCAGCTGGGCGACGACGTCCAGATTGGCGGAGGCCGAGTGGGGATCGTGAAGTTCGTCCGCAGTCGGCAGGACGGCCTTGGCCGCCCACTCATCCTGGCGGCTGCCGCCGACGGAGAGGCGGGCCGACAGGGCCTGGCCCAGCTTGAAGGTGCTCACCAGCGAACCGCTGGTGGAGCCGTGGGTCCCGGCGCGCACGGTCACCACGTCGGTGTCGTCGAACTTCGGGTTGTAGGTGATGATGTTGACCACGCCGGACACGGCGTTGAAGCCGAACAGGGCGCTGTTGGGGCCCTTCACGACCTCGATCTGGCGAATCTCGTCGAGCTGGACCGGGATGGTGGCCCAGATCGTCACGCCATAGTGGTCCAGATAGACCTGACGGCCGTTGACCAGCACCAGCAGGCGCGGCGAGGAGACCTGGTCATAGCCACGGACATTGACGTCCGACTGGCCGGCCGAGTGGTTGAGCACGTCGATGCCCGCGACCCGCTGCAGGATGCCCGGCAGGCTGGTCTCGCCGGAGCGGCGAATCTCGTCGGCCGAGATGATCTGCATGTCGGCGGGCGCTTCGGTGGAGCGCTGCGGAGAACCGGTGGCCGAGGTGGTCACGGCCTCGCCGAACAGCTCCTGCAGGGAGCCGTAGTCGATGGACTGGGCCTGGGCGGCGGTGGAGGCGGCGAGCGCCAGGCCGGCGGCGGCGCCGGCCAGAAGGATTTGCTTTTTCATGGGTGTTCGTTCCAAGCCGGCTCGGCTCAGACCTCCTTGATCATCATGCGGAAGGCGGCCTTGAAGGTGGCGCCCACGGCGGCGGCGGCCGCGCGGTTGACGGTGATGTCGACCTTGGGGTCGGTGGCCACGCCCATCACGCAGGCGCCGGACTTCACGCAGGCCGGGTCGGAACCGATGGTGATCAGCTTCTTGGCCTTGGCGGCCCCGCCGACCGCGCCGTAGTTGACGCCCTCGGTGACGTAGAGGGCCGCGACGCCGGCGGCGCCGCCGACCGCGGAGGCCTCGATCGGCTTGCCGGTCAGGGTGACCGCGCCGGCCGCATAGCCCGCGCCGAGCGCGGCCATGATGGCGTTCTTCTCGGCCACGGAGCCCGGCTTGGAGGGGTCGAAGACCACCCCCAGCACGGCGCGGCCCGTGGGCCCATTCTCCAGGAAGGTCAGGGCCCGGGCGGCGACCGCCAGGTCCTTGGCCGGATCGGCGTGGCCGACCATTGGCGTGGCCAGCATGAGCGTCATCGCTCCTGCGGCCAGCAGTTTCTTGTGGTCTCGCAACATCGTTTTCCCCTCGCCCCGTTGGGCTGAACGGGGCGAGCACATAGCAAACCCCCGGGAAACACCTAATGAGCGGCCGGGCGAGTCCAGGCCGTGACGAGGAAAGCCCTGCGTTCTCTCAACAGAACTTCCAACAACCTGGCCGGGTTGGATACGGCGAATACTGGCGCTACTTTCCGGCTTCCAAGACTGATGAACCGAACAACTCAGGAGAGACGGGGAGCGCGGGGCGACTTCCTTGTCGCGTCATCGCGGAGCGCGGATGTGATCTGGAACGGCCACTGGCCCTACCGGGGTAGGGCCGACCCTCGAGACTGCGGTCGCGCCGCGGCTCTATTCTCACGGGCAGATGGTCGCAACCTTGAGCTTGGGACGTTTTGTCGCGATAAATATCCCATTAAAAACAACGCGTTATACCCATTCTGAGTATGATTTCGTTGGCGAGAGGGGCGAGCGCGACTGATTCGGCCTCCCGCCGCCGCCGCCCAGGGCGCCGGGACCACCCGAAGGCCTTCAGAAAACTTGCGCGGGCCCCGAGTTAATCCCCAATGCTTGGGTGGGGAATTTCCGCCACATAGGCCGCGCACAAAGGGGCGACCTCATGGGTTCCGAATTCTGGCTGTTCGTCGCGGTGGGCTTCGCGGCCCAGCTCGTCGATGGCGCGCTCGGCATGGCCTATGGGGTGATCTGCTCCACCGTGCTGCTCGCGCTTGGGGTCAGTCCCGCCAACGCCTCGGCCAGCGTCCACGCCGCCAAGATGTTCACCGGCGCGGCCTCGGCCATCAGCCACATCTACCACCGCAATATCGGCTGGCGCCTGTTGCTGCTGCTGTCGGCGGGCGGGGTGCTGGGCGGGGTGGCCGGCACCTACCTGCTCACCTCCATCGATGGGGCGGTGATCAAGCCCTATGTGGTGGGGTGGCTGGGCCTGATGGGCCTGGTGATCCTCTATCGCGCCTGGCGGCAGGCCCGCCCCAAGCTGTTCTCCTGGCGCCTGCCCTTCCCGCTCGGCCTCACCGGCGGCTTCTTCGACGCCGTGGGCGGCGGCGGCTGGGGGCCGGTGGTGACCTCCACCCTGATGGGCGGCGGCGCCGACCCCCGCCAGGCGATCGGCACCACCAACGCGGCGGAGTTCTTCATGTCGGTGGCGGTCTCGGCGGCCTTCATCACCGCGCTGGTCACCGGCCACTGGGAGACGACGGGCCTGACCGACCACCTGTGGTCGGTGGTCGGCCTGATCGCCGGCGGGGTGGTGGCCGCCCCCGTCGCCGGCTGGGCCACCAAGGTCCTGCCGCTGCGGGCCCTGACCTGGCTGGTGGGGGCCCTGGTGACCGGCCTGTCCATCTGGCAGGCCTGGGTGCTGTTCGCCTAGACCGTCCCGGTCTGGAGCATGGCCCAGATGACCCTGCCGAGCGCGCCGAACAGCAGGACGGCGGCGGCCAGGGCCTGGATCAGGAAGCCCGCCTCCCGCTTGCCGGGGTCGGCCACATAGCCCAGCGCATAGACGATGCGCCCGACGATCCAGACCACGCCCACGGCCGCGGCGATGCGGTCGTCCCAGTAGATGGCGAACAGCCACAGGCCGGCCAGGAAGATCGGCAGCCATTCCAGGGTGTTGTAGTGGACCCGGATATTGCGCTCCAGGTGGGCGTCGCCGTGCATGGCGGGCGCGGCGATGCCGGAAACTTGACGAGCCTTGCCCACCCGCAGACCCATCCAGACATAGACGAGCAGGGCCGCGATGGTGACGATGGCGACTTCGTAGTGCGGTTGCATGATTTCCCCCGAAATTCCTCCGGCCCAGGTTGTGGCCGGTTCGCGTCAAGGTGACATGCGTCGGTCCCCGCGGGAACCATCCCCCAGGCTCGTGGTGTTTTAGTCCGTCGACGGAGACTTTGGAGGTCCCGATGCAGATCCAATCCGCCGCTATCAGCGATATCCGCTACGACGAGGATCGATCAAAGCTGTTCGTCCGGTTCCACGACGGAGACGAGTACGTCTATGTCGGGGTGCCCGGCGAGGTGCACCGCAGCTTCATCGACGCCGATTCCAAGGGCCAGTTCTTCGCCTACGAGATCCGCGACCAGTACCCCTACAACAAGATCGAGGCCTGACCGGGCTCCTCGTCGAGCATCTGGCGCAGGCGGTCGCGCTGGATCTTGCCCATGGCGTTGCGCGGCGTCTGCGCGACCCGCAGCAGCCGCGCCGGGCGCCCGAGCGCCCCGTCGATGACGCGCCCGAGGGCCGCCAGGTCGAGGCCATCCTCGGCCACATAGGCGACGTGCGGCGCGTCGAGGCCGTCGGCGTCCGGGGCCAGGAAGACCGCGGCGTCGCTTACCCCCTCCACCGCCAGGACCAGGGCCTCCAGCCGCGAGGCCAGGAACTTCGCCCCGCCGACATTCATCAGGTCGTTGGTCCGCCCCACCACCCGCAGCAGGCCGTGGGGGTCGATCACCCCCAGGTCGCCCGGCCAGAACCAGCCGTCGCGGAACATCTGCGCGGTGGCCGCCGGATCGTCCATGTAGCCATCCACCAGGCCCGCCCCGCCGATGCGGATCTCCCCCACCTGGCCCGGCGGCAGGACCTCGCCCTCCGGACCCAGGATCTGAACCTCCGCCCAGGGGCAGACGAAGCCCGCGGCGTCCTCCGCGCCGGCCATGTCCGCCAGCCGGCCGAGCGCCGTGGCGCCGGCCTCGGTGGACCCGTAATTGACCACGATGTTTCCGCTCAGCCGGGCCCGGGTCTCCTCGGCCAGGGCCTTGGAGATCGAGCCGCCGATGATCCCGACGATCAGGTCGGGCCTGGGGGCGGCGTCGCCGGGCAGGGCGCGCAGCAGGGTCTGGAGATGATGCGGGGCCAGGCGGATCAGGTTGATCTGCAGGGCGTCCAGGGCCGGGGCCCAGCCCATCGCCGGATCGGGGTGGCACATGGTTCCCCCCTGGGCCCAGCACAGCAGGCTGGTCTTCAGGCCGCCGATGGACCCGGCCCCCACCGTGGCGGCCGCTCGCAGCCGCGGCCGGACATAGAACTGGTTGAACAGCAGGGCGCCGGTCTGGACGTCGATCACCTCGCGGGTCAGCAGGATCTTCTTCGGCGAGCCGGTGGTGCCGGAGGTGACGATGATGCGGCAGGGATCATCCTTGCGCCGCGGACGGCGCCGCGCCGTGGTGGGGGCATGGGCCCACAGGGCGTCGATCCAGGCCTGGTCGATCCGATAGGTGGGAACCTCCGGCGGGCCGGCGGGCGGGGCGCTGGCGAACAGCGCCTGGGGCTTCAGCAGGGCGATGTCGCGGGGGATGTCCTCCGCCGTGGCGCTGCAGGCGCTCACCAGGCCGTTCTGCTCCAGGGCGAAGGTCAGCACCCAGTGCAGGTAGGGATGGGGCGTGCAGACCAGGGCGCGGGCGTCCAGGGGCAGGTCCAGGGTCGCCAGCCAGGCGGCGCAGCGCCCGATGTCGGCGGCCATGCGGGCGAAGGTGAAGCTGTCGCCGCCGTGGACCAGGGCCGCGGCGTCGGGCTGCTGCCCGGCCTGATAGGCGATAAGCTGTTCGAACATGCAGGGGCTCAACGCGCGGCGACGCAAGGCGGATAGAAAAACGCCCGCGTCCTGGTGGGAAGCGGGCGTCGGGTCGTCTCGGGGCCGTGAAGCTTTCGCCTACTTCCGCTTCTGCTTGCGGGCGGCGTAGCGCAGGTCGCGGGCCTCTTTCTGCTTGGCGCGCAGGTCCAGGTCGCGGGCTTCCTGGGTGATGGCCTCATCCTCCAGCCGCAGGCGCTCGGCCTCGGCGGCGGCGGCGCGCTTGGTCTCGCGCTCGGCGTTGCGGGCGGCGCGGACGGCCTCCAGCTCGGCGGCGGCGGCGGCCTTGCGGGCCTCGATATTGGGATCGATGACGGTGGGCTTGGGCTTGAAGCGTTCCAGCAGGGCCTTCTTCGCCGCGGCGGAGGTCGCCTGGCGGTCGGCGTGCTTCATGCCTTTGGGTTCGAACATGCGGTCTTAAGGTTCCATATCAGGGCCCGGTTCCGGTTCGCCGTCCCTTCCCCCGGATGGGGAGGTACGCCGGGCCTGCGGGTCGATCGAATTTCTGGAGCGGGCGAAGAGATTCGAACTCTCGACCCCAACCTTGGCAAGGTTGTGCTCTACCACTGAGCTACGCCCGCACTCCGTGAAACCGATCCCCTGTCAGGAATGGCCCCGAAATTCGAGAGCGGGCTTATGGCAGAGGGTCCGGGGCTTGGCAAGCGGGGCTGGCCTCTATTGGCGTCTTTCTCACCCCATGAACCGCGGCGCCTTGAGCCGGCGCTTGTTCACATGGTCCTTGGGAGCCTCGTTTTCGATCTCCGGCGGGAACTCGCCCTTGAAGTAATAGCGCTGCCAGGCGGCCTTGGTGGCCTCCGGATCGAGCTGGAAGATCTTCTTGTTGAACTCCGCCCGGTGCTTCTCCCAGACGTCGTACTGGTCGCGCAGTTCGGGGTTGCGGCTCATCGACTTGATCACCGGCTGGACCTCCGCGATCACCTTGTCCTGGGTCAGGGTGATGAAGCAGAAGGGCTCGCCCTTCTCGAACCGCACCACGCCGGGGCGGGTGAAGATCCAGTTCATCGTGAAGGGGAAGGGCAGCCAGTCGGTCTCCACCAGGCCGGCCAGGGGCTGGATGCCGTCCTTGACGTGGTTGGGGGGTCCCTGGGCGATCATCGACCAGCCCGGCGGGGTGCGGAACAGATAGCCCGGGTGGAAGGTCACCACCCCGTGGCTGAAGTGGCTCTTGGCGAAGTTGTGGAAGTCCGGGTGCGGGTGGTCGGTCTTGAGCTTGATATCCTCCTGCCGGGCCCCGCCGTTCCATTCGGCGGTGAAGGCCATGGGACAGAGGATCTCCCAGCCGGTGGTGTTGGCCATGGCCAGCGGCAGGCAGCGATAGGGGTGCCGCTCGGCGAAATGGTCCATCCAGGCCCGCTGCGGGCGGCCCGGCACGATTTCCGGCGGGCGTTCGGCGGTGGGGTAGCACTCAAGTTCCATGGCGGGCTCTCGACGCAAGTGACCAGTCTCTGGTCTAGCCAGCCTGTCGCGCCCGCGTCCAGTTCGGTATCAAGCCGAATGCTGACTCGCCCCGACCTGATCGCCTTCTTCGACGCCCACGGGATCGACCACGCCACCACCGAGCACGAGGCGGTGTTCCGGGTGGGGGAAGGCGAGGAGATCAAGCACGGCATCGCCGGCGCCCACAGCAAGAACCTGTTCCTGAAGGACGCCAAGGGCCGGCTGTGGCTGATCTCGGCCCAGGACACCACGGTGATCGACCTCAAGCGCCTGCACCCGGTGATCGGCTCGGCGAGGCTTTCCTTCGGCAGCGCAGAGCTGATGGCCGAGACCCTGGGGGTGACGCCGGGCTCGGTGACCGCCTTCGCGATGATCAACGACGCCGACCGCCGGGTGACCTTCGTCCTGGACCGGGCGCTGGCCCAGGCCGAACGGGTAAATTTTCACCCTCTCACCAACACCGCCACCACCACGGTCAGCCAGGCGGGGCTGCGGCGGTTCTTCCAGGCCCTGGGGATCACGCCCCTGGTGGTGGACTTCACGGCCATGGCTGTGGTCGAGGATGGTTTCGTCCGTTGAAGCGCGGGCCGCTTGGGACCATTTTAGGCGCCGAGACGTTCAACCCCCGGACGGGAAAGACTGCAGACCATGACCCTCATCGGTGAAACCGCGCCGGGCGCCGGCGGCGACCTCATCAAGGACGGCAGCGACGCGGGCTTCATGGCCGACGTGATCGAGGCGTCCAAGACCACGCCGGTGATCGTCGACTTCTGGGCGCCCTGGTGCGGCCCCTGCAAGCAGCTCGGCCCCTCCATCGAAAAGGCGGTGCTGGCGGCCAAGGGCAAGGTCAAGCTGGTGAAGATCGACATCGATCAGCACCCGCAGTACGCGGGTCAGCTGCGGGTGCAGTCGATTCCCGCGGTGTTCGCCTTTTCCGGCGGCCAGCCCATCGACGGGTTCATGGGCGCCCTGCCCGACAGCCAGGTGAAACAGTTCGTCGACCGCATCGCCGGCCAGGCGCCGGCCAACGAGACCGACGCGTTGCTGGCCATGGCCAAGGAGTCCCTGGAGCTCGGCGACCTGGGCGGCGCGGCCCAGGCCTTCGCCCAGGTGCTGCAGGGCGACCCCGCCAACGCCAAGGCGCTCGGGGGCCTGGCCCGGGTCTATCTGCAGGGCGGCGAGCCCGAGCGGGCCCGCGAGATCGCCGACATGGCCCCGGAAGGCGCCAAGGACCCCGACCTGGACAGCGTGCGCGCCGCGCTCGCCCTGGCCGACGCCGCGCCGGAGGAGACCTCCGACCTGGAGAAGCGCCTGGCCGCCGACGCCAATGACCACCAGGCCCGCTATGAGATCGCCACGGCGCTCGCCGGCCGCGGCGCCTGGGAGGCGGCGTCGGACCATCTGCTGAAGATCATCGAGGCCGACCGCGCCTGGAACGACGAGGCGGCCCGCAAGCAGCTGATCACCATCTTCGAGGCCGCGGGGCCCGGCTCCGACGTGGCCCGGTCGGGGAGGCGGCGGCTGTCGTCGATCCTGTTCTCATGAAGGGCGAACGCGCCGTCCCCGGCGGCTACCAGAGCCCGGGCGACCTGCCGCAGGTGATCCCGGTCTTTCCCCTGGACGGCGCCATGCTGCTGCCCGGCGGTGAGCTGCCCCTGCGCATCTTCGAGCCCCGCTATCTGAACCTGATCGACGATGTCATGGCCGGCGACCGCATGATCGGCATGGTCCAGACCCGGCCCGGCGGCGAGCGCTCGCGGCCCAACCTGGCCCATGTCGGCTGCGCCGGGCGCATCACCAGCTTCAACGAGACCTCCGACGGCACCTATCTCATCACCCTGACCGGGGTCTGCCGCTTCGAGGCCGGCGAGGAGCTGCCGGTGAAGACCCCCTATCGCCAGGTGCGCACCGCCTTCGCCCCCTTCTTCGGCGACCTGGCCGACGAGGAGGTCGATCCCGACGAGTTCGACCGCAAGCGGTTCGCCAAGGCGCTCAAGAAGTACCTGAATCGCCGCGAGCTGGACATCGACTGGGACACCGCCGAGACCGCGCCCCTGGAGAGCCTGGTCACCAGCCTGGCCATGGGCCTGCCCTTCGAACCCTTGGAGAAACAGGCCCTGCTGGAGGCGCCGACCCTCATCGAGCGGGTGGATGCGCTCACCACCCTGCTGGAGATCGACGCCCTGGAAGACGGCGATGACGCCGGCCATTCCATGCAGTAGGGATGGCGTCATGACCCAGCCCCTCCCCGCCCTCACCGCCGAGATCGACCCGCGCCTGCTGGAGATCCTCGTCTGCCCGGTGACCCACGGGCCGCTCACCTACGACCGCGAGCGGGGCGAGCTGGTCTCCAAGTCGGCCAGGCTGGCCTATCCCATCCGCGACGGGGTGCCGATCATGCTGCCGGAAGAGGCCCGGGACCTGACCGACTAGGTCGGCCCCGGACTCCGCATCGTCAGGCCGCCTGCGCCGGCTCGGCCGGCATCAGGGACTCCACCACCAGACGGCTGAGCATCCGCCCCTCCAGGGGGATGATGGCGTCGACGAAGACCTCGCTGGAGGTGGCGTCCATGTGCGGCGGCGTCTGCAGGATGCTGGAATCGACCATGAAGGTCTCCTGGACCGCGTCCACCAGCAGCCCCGCCAGGCGGGGACCATGCTGGACCACCACATTGACGTGGCGCGAGGAGGGATCGGTCACCCCCAGCCCCAGGCGGCTGCGCAGGTCGATCACCGGCATGACCGCGCCGCGCAGGTTGATCACCCCCTGGATGTAGGTCGGGGTGTGGGGCATGGCCGTGGCGGGGGTCCAGCCGCGGATCTCGCGCACCGAGCGGATGTCGATGCAGAAGGACTGGCCGCCGATCTCGAAGGAGATCAGCTCCAGCACCCCGCCCGAAGCCAGGGCCTCCATCAGAACTCTTCCCATTCATTGGTCGAGGGCGCCGGGGCCATGGCCGCGGCCAGGCGGCCCTGGGCGCGGGCCACCGGATTGGCGGCCGGGGCGTGGCGGCCCGGCTGGGCGACCACCGGCCGGGCGGCGGCCCTGGGCGTCCGCCTCCCGGTCTGGAAGCGGGACACCAGGTGGGTGAGGTCGTCGGCCTCGGAGCGCAGGCTGGAGGCGGCCGCGGTGGCCTGCTCCACCATGGCGGCGTTCTGCTGGGTGACCTGGTCCATCTGGTTGACGGCGGTGTTGACCTGGGCGAGGCCGGTGGCCTGCTCCTGCGACGACTGGGCGATCTCGGAGATCAGGGTGTCGATCTCGGTCACCCGGGTGACGATGGCGCTCAGGGCCTCCCCGGTCTCCCCCACCAGCCTGACTCCGCGCTCCACCTGGGAGGAGGAGGAGGCGATCAGGGTCTTGATCTCCTTGGCGGCCTCGGCGGACCGCTGGGCGAGCGCGCGGACCTCGGAGGCCACCACGGCGAAGCCCTTGCCGGCGTCGCCGGCGCGGGCGGCCTCGACCCCGGCGTTCAAGGCCAGGAGGTTGGTCTGGAAGGCGATCTCGTCGATGACGCTGATGATCTGGGTGATCTGGCCCGAGCTCTCCTCGATCTCCCCCATGGCTGAGACGGCCTCATTGACCACCTCGCCCGAGCGGGCGGCGTCGGTGCGGGCGGTGGCGGCGGCGGCGGAGGCCTGCTTGGCGCCCTCGGCGCTGCGGCGCACGGTGGCGGTGATCTGATCCAGGGCCGCGGCGGTCTCCTCCAGGCTGGCGGCCTGCTGCTCGGTGCGCCGCGACAGGTCGTCGGAGGCCGTGGCGATCTCGTCGGACCCGCCCTTGATGCCGTCGGTGGCGCTGCTGATGGCCCCCATGGCCTCCTCCAGGCTGTCGACGGCGGCGTTGAAGTCCTTCTTGATCTGCAGGTACTGGCCGGTGAATTCCGCCTCGATGCGGGAGGTCAGGTCCCCCTGGGCCAGGCGGCCGAGATTGGCCGCCAGGGTGGAGACCACCATGGCCTGCTCGGCCTCGACCTTCTTGCGTTCGGCCTCGGTCATCACCCGTTCGGTCTCGGCGGCGGACCGCAGTTCCGTGGCCTCCGTCTCCAGCGCCCGAGCCCGCAGGCCGTTGTCCTTGAACACCTGGACGGCCTTGGCCATCAGGCCCACCTCGTCGCCGCGGGCCTGGCCGTCCACCTCGACCTCCAGGTCGCCGCCCGCCAGGCGCCGCATGTGCTCGGCCAGGCGGTTGAGGGGACGGGAGATCTTGCCATTGGCGATCCACATGCCGACGGCCAGGCCGCCGCCGATGCCGGCCACCGCCATCACGATGTTGGCCATCACCGTCCGGCGACCGGCCGCCGCGAGTTCGGCCGTCATCTTTTGATCGGCGTTGGCGGAGATTTCATTGAAGGCGCGCAGATCCGCCGTCAGGGCCGCGATCTTGGGATCGAGCGCCATCATGACGGCGTTGGCCTCGGCCGCCTGGTTCTGGAGCCCCAGGGCGACGGCCTGGCCGCCCCCGGCGACGACCTCCTCGGCCCGGGTCCGGAATTCGGCGATCTTGCCGGCGTCCTTCGGCTCCAGCTTGGCGGCCTTGTCGAGGTTGGCGCGCAGCTTGGCCACGGACTCCTCATAGGCGGCCTTGGCCGCCTGGGCCTCGGCCCCCGCGCCGTCATAGGCGATGGTGCGGTAGGCGGCGTAGCCGATCTGATTGATCTGCCGGTTGGCTCGCGAGATCTCCAGCGCTGACGGCGCGCTGTGCTGGGTGAGGCTCCCATAGGCCTTCTCCGCCTTCATCATCTCCAGGCTGCTGAAGGCGGCCGAGGCGGCGAAGGCGATCGACACCACGAGCAAGGCGGTCAGGATCTTGGCGGAAATCTTCCAGTCATCGAGAAACGTCATGTCGCACCCTTGAAGTCATCGCGGCGGTCCGGCGCGCTGGCGCGCGGGAAACGGTCGCCAGGTCGACTGATCCAAGGGCTTGGTATACGCGGCGTTAATACTAGGTGATCACAAGTAATGCCCGGCGCCGCTACTCTCCCCGGATTGAGTATAGCGCCGCCCTACCCTGGAGTTGCGCACCGTCGCGGGCCGCAATTCCAGGTGCGACCAGGTCAGGCGGCGGGGGCGATGTCGGCCGCGGCGTTTTCGGGACGCGGCAAGGGATGCCGGCGCAGAGGCGAGGTTGCGGTCCGTCTCGGCCGAGACCGCCGCGGGCGGGACGGCCAACCGCCAAGGGGCGTGGCCTCCCGCGACGTTGCGCCGCAAGCCGCCCTCAGGCGCGGGCGGCGGCCGAGAGCACCCGGGCCACGCTCGCCTCCACCGACGGCGCGTCGCCGATCTCCAGCACCGGGCAGGCGAGGGTCGAAAGCCAAGCCTTGTGGCTGGGCAGGCTCCGGCCGCCGTTGGAGCCGTCGTCATAGCCCCGCGACCAGGTCATGAACGTCTCATGCGCTTCATGCATGTCGCCCCCGGGTAGGATCCGGTCGCCATAGCGGACGCGTTCACGGGCCAGGCTGCGGGCCATGCGGATCTCGGGGTCGAGATAGAGGAAGACCACCAGGTCGAACCGGTCGGCCACCTCCAGCCCCCAGGACAGCAGGGAGCCGGAGATCACCCAGCCGCCATCCGCCGGCAGGGCGGCCTTCAACATCGGCAGCCGCTCATCCTGCGGCCGCTGCGTCGTGAAGGGCGGCTCGGTGGGGAGCCAGAAGAAGCTGTCGCTGTCGTGGTGCGGCAGGCCCATCGCCTGGGCCAGGGCGGCGCCGAGGGTGGTGGTTCCCGAGCCCGAGGCCCCGACGATGTGGATGCGCCGTGCGGTCATGGTCCCCCTCCCCTCGCCACCCGATAGCGAGGGCCGCGGGGCCGCGCAATTGACAGGTCCGGCCCCTCCGCGCACCGTCGCGGTCTCATCTTCAGATCGGGAGGCGGTTTCATGAAGGCTCGTTCGTCCACGCGGACCGCCCCGGGCGCCTAGCGCCCCATCCAGCGTCCGCAGGTTTTCGCGCGCCGGCCGCCTCGAGCGGACCCCGGCGCATGCCTGACACCTCGCGACGACGAGACATCATGACCGACACCCTCAACCGCTACGGAAGCCTCTGCGCGGAGATCTACGACCTGGACAAGCCGGTCGGGTCGCTGTTCGACATCCCCTACTACCAGAACCGCCTGAAGCCCCTGGACGGCCCCGTCCTCGAGGCCGCCGTGGGGACCGGCCGGCTGTTCATCCCCCTGCTGGAGGCGGGCCTCGACATGGTGGGGTTCGACCATTCGGCCGAGATGCTGGCGGTCTGCCGGCGCAACGCCGAGGCCCGCGGCCTGGCGCCGGACCTCGCCCAGGCGCGATTCCAGGACTTCGCCTTCGACCGGGCCTTCGCCGCCATCATCGTTCCGGCCAGTTCCCTCATTTTGGTGGATGACTTCGACGCGGCCCTGGCGGTGCTGGAGCGTTTCCGCGACGCCCTGGCCCCCGGAGGCCTTCTCCTGGTCGACCTGCCGCCCCTGAGCTTCCTCGAGGCCCCAGGCGGGGTGCGCAGCTGGACCGCGGCCAACGGCGACCTGCTGCGGCTGAATTCCCAGCGGGTGGAGACCGATCCCCTCGGCCAGCGGCGGGTCAATCACGACACCTATGAACGGTGGCGCGACGGCCGGCTGCTGGAGAGCCAGCTCGAGCTCTTCGCCTATCGGGTCTGGGGGATGCGGGAGTTCCAGATGGCCCTGGCCGTGGCCGGCTTCGTCGACATCGAGGTCAGCGCCAACTATCGGCCAGGCCGCGCGCCCCGGTCCGGGGACGGCATGCTCAACTTCGCGGCGCGGCGCTCCGGCTAGAGCGCCTCGCCCCGCAACAGCCGGGGCAGGTCCCCCAGGGCTCCGCCCGCGTCGTTCATGAAGAAGCGGCGGGCGGGGCCGATGCGGTTGACCGCGGCCATGCCCGCGCCGCGCGCCAGGCGCAGCAGGGGATTGTCGTTGGAGAACAGCCGCACGAAGAGGTCGCAGGCGGCCACCACCGAGATGTTGTCGAACCGCCGCCAGCGGGCGTAGCGCTCCAGCACCACCTCCGAGCCGATGTCCTCCCCCAGGCGGGCGGCGTCCACCAGCACCTGGGCCAGGGCCGCCGCGCCCTTCAGCCCCAGGTTCAGCCCCTGGCCGGCGATGGGATGGATGCCGTGGGCGGCGTCCCCCAGCAGGGCGGCGCGCGGCGCGCACATGCGCTCGGCCAGCTGCAGGGACAGGGGATAGGTGAAGACCGGTCCCATCACCTGGGCCTCGCCGAGCAGGGCGCCGAACCGGCGCTGCAGGTGGGCGTGGAACACCTCCGGGCGGGCCGACTTCAGGGCCTGGGCCTTGGCGGTGGGTTCGGTCCAGACCAGGCTCGCCCGGTCCTCGGTGAGCGGCAGGATGGCGAAGGGGCCGCCCGGCAGGAAATATTCGTGGGCCACGCCCTCATGAGGCCGTGAAAGTTTCACCGTCGCCACCACGCCGGTCTGGGCGTAGGCCCAGCCGAGGGAATTGATCCCGGCGGCGGCGCGCACAACCGAGGCGCGGCCCTCGGCGCCCACCACGAGGGGAGCGGTCAGGACCCGGCCGTCCTCCAGGGCGACCCGGGCGCGATCGGTCTCGAAACTGACCTGGGCCACCCGGGCGGGGGCCAGAACCGTGATACCGGCCTTCTCCACCGCCGTGGCCAGGGCGGCGCGGGAGCGGCGGTTCTCCAGCAGGTAGCCCAGGGGCTCGCCGTCGGAACGATCGGCGATCTCGGCGGAGTCGAAGCGCAGGTAGAACGGTGAAGGCTTTCCCGCCGAGGCGCCGGGGCTGCGGCCGTCGGTCACCAGGATCTGCTCGATCCGCTGGGCGTGGGGCTCGATGTCCTGGGCCAGGCCCAGCGCCCGCCATTGCCGGAAGCTGGCGTAGGCGATGGCCGAGGAGCGGCCGTCGAAGGTCGGCGCCAGCTGGGCGTCGAAGACGATGGGGTCGATGAGGATCGGGGTCAGTCCGCCCTGCTTCAGGGCCAGCGCCAGGGTGGCCCCGGCCATGCCGGCCCCGGCGATGATGACGTCGGCGTCGAAGGTCTCGCTCATGGGCCGATATGCCGACGATCGGGCCGGGGCGTCCAGCCCCTCCGCCGGGGCGCCTGTTTTTTGGACGCATGCGTCCATTTATCCGTTGCCAAGCTGGCGCGACGCCTATCTGCTGTTTCTTGGACCCGTGGGTCCAGGTTTGCGGGGACTTCACCGATGGCCGGCTTGCCGAGATCCCGACTTGTCCCCCTCGCCGTCGGCGGGGTGGTGGCCCTGGCGCTGATCGTCGGCGGCGGGATCTGGTGGACGAGCAAGCAGCGCTACGAGTCCACCGACAACGCCTTCATCGCCGCCGACAAGGTGGTGGTGGCCCCCCAGGTGGACGGCTATGTCGCCCAGGTCCTGGTGGAGGACAACCAGAGGGTCGCCGCCGGCCAGGTCGTGGCCCGGCTGGACGCCGCCTCGCTGCAGGCCAAGCTCGCCCAGGCCATCGCCAACGCCCAGGCCCTGGACGCCGCGGTGCAGGGGGTGGACGACAAGTCGGCCCTGGAGACCGCCATGATCGCCCAGAAGGCGGCCGGGGTGGATTCGGCCCACGCCCAGGCCCAGATGGCCGCCTCCGAACTCAGTCGCTATGGGGCGCTGGCCCAACAGGGCTGGGTCTCGCCGCAGCGGGCCCAGTCGGCCAAGGCCGCCGCCGGCACCGCCGAGGCCGGGGTCGCCCAGGCCCAGGCCACCTTGGAGGCCGAGCGGCGCGCCGCCGCCGCCCTGGGCTCGGCGCGGGCCCAGACGCTCGCCCAGGCCCAGGCCGCCCACGCCGCGGTCGACGCCGCCCGCATCGATGTCTCCCGCACCGAGATCCGCGCCCCAGTCGCCGGGGTGGTGGGCGCCAAGTCGGTGCGGCCGGGCCAGTATGTCCGGCCCGGCTCGGCCCTGATGAGCATCGTGCCGCTGGGCCAGGCCTATGTGGTGGCCAATTTCAAGGAGACCCAGGTCTCGCGCCTGCGGGTCGGCCAGCCGGTGGAGATCCGCGCCGACGCCTTCGGCCGCCAGACCATTCGCGGCCACATCGACAGCTTCGCCCCGGCCACGGGGTCGGAGTTCGCCCTGATCCCGGTGGAGAACGCCGTGGGCAACTTCACCAAGATCGCCCAACGCCTGCCGGTGAAGATCGCCGTCGATCCCAAGGAGCCCCTGGCCGGCGCCCTGCGGCCGGGCCTGTCGGTGGCGGTCAAGGTCGACGTGCGCCAGGACACCGGCCAGGGCTTCGCCGACGCCACGCCGGACACCGAGCTCGCCCGCCGCGGCGTCTCGCGCTAGGCGCCCGCCGTGGCCGACGCCGCCGCCATCGACCGTCCCCCGCAACCGGCGCCCCCCGGCGGCCACCTCACCAAGACCGGCGAGATCGACTGGCTGAAGGTCTTCCTGGGCTTCGGCGGCATGGTGATCGGCCAGTTCATGGCCGTGCTGGACGTCCAGATCGTCGCCTCGTCGCTCTCGCAGATCCAGGCCGGGGTCGGCGCCAGCTCCGACGAGATCAGCTGGGTGCAGACCATCTACCTGCTGGCCGAGGTGGTGATGATCCCGCTCACCGCCTACTTCTCCAAGATGTGGGGCACGCGGCCCTTCTTCATGGCCGCCACCGTGACCTTCGTCGTCGCCTCGATCCTCACGGGCCTGTCCACCACCTTCGAGATGATGATCGTCACCCGCGCCCTGCAGGGCCTGGCCGGGGGCGCCATGATCCCCCAGGTCTTCGCCGCGGCCATGACCGTCTTCCCCCTCGAGCGCCGGGTCACGGCCAATGTTGTGGTGGGCCTGATCGTCACCCTGGCGCCCACGGTGGGCCCGACCATCGGCGGCCACCTGACCGAGGCCCTCGGCTGGCGATGGCTGTTCTACATCAACGTCATCCCGGGCCTGCTCTCCCTGTTCCTGGTGGGCCGCTACGCCAATTTCGACAAGGGAGACCCCTCCCTGGCCAAGGGGATCGACTGGACGGGCCTGGTCCTGATGGCAGTCTTCCTGCTCAGCATGCAGTACGTGCTGGAGGAGGGCGCGGGCGACGGCTGGCTGAAGGACGACAAGATTCTCTGGCTCACCGTCCTGTCGGTGCTGGCCGGCGCGGCCTTCACCTGGCGGCAGCTCACCTATCGCCAGCCCATCGTCTCCCTGGCGCCCTTCACCGACCGCAACTTCGCGCTCGGCACGGTGATGAACTTCGTCTCCGGGATGAGCCTCTATTCCGGCACCTTCGTCCTGCCCCTCTACCTGGCGCAGATCCGCGGCTATTCCCCCGGCCAGGTGGGCACCACCATGCTGGTCTCGGGCCTGACCATGTTCCTGGCCGCCCCCATCGCGGGACGGGTGATCCGCACCATGGACCTGCGAATCGGCCTGGTGCTGGGCTTTTCCCTGGTGGGGGTCGGGCTGGGCCAAGGCCTGCACGTCGGCGCCGACTGGGGCTTCAACGAGTTCCTGGTGCTGCAGATCTGCCGGGGCCTGGGGGCGATGATCGCCATGATCGCCGCCTCCCAGATGAGCATCTCCACCCTGCCGCTCACCCTGATGAAGGACGGTTCGGGCCTGCTGAACCTGATCCGCAACATCGGCGGGGCCGTGGGCCTGGCCATGGTGACCACCATCCTGGCCCATATGAGCGCCGTCCACCTGGCCGAGCTGTCGGCCTCGCTGAACAGCGGCAGCCTCGAGGCCCAGACCATGATGACCCAGTTCACCGCCATGATGCAGGCCTCCGGCGCCCTGGATCCCGAGGGGGGCATGCGCAAGCTGATGGGGATGATGCTGCGGCGCGAGGCCCTGGTGATGGCCTTCGCCGATGTCTTCATGTTCCTGACCGCCGGCTGCGTCATCGCCATCGGCCTGGCCCTCCTGGCCAAGCCGGCGCCGGCCATCCCGCAGGCGCCCCCCGGCGGCGGGGGCCACTGATGCCGCGGATCGCCGGACAGATCGACCTGGCCAAGGGCGAGGCCATCCTGGACGCCGCCATCGGCGTCCTGGCCGAGCGCGGCCTGGCCGCCTCCATGGAGGAGATCGCCCGCCGCGCCGGGGTCTCCAAGCAGACCATCTACAATCACTACGGCTCCAAGGCCGAGCTGATCGCGGCCCTGGTGGACCGCCGGGTGACCGACATCACCGCCCCGCTGGAGATGCCCGGCGCCGACGAGCATCCGGAGGAGGCCCTGGCCGGCTTCGCCAGGATCATGCTGCAGGCCCTGGTCAATCCCCGCGCCACCGCCCTGATGCGGCTCTACATCCAGGGGGCCGGCGAGGCGCCGGAAGTGGCGCGCGCGGTGTTCGAGGCCGGGCCCAAGGCGTCACGTGCCCGCCTGGCCGCCTTCCTGACCCGGGAGACCGCCGCCGGGCGGCTGGCCGCCGACGACCCGGCCCAGGCTGCGGAGTTCTTCGGCGGCATGGTGGCCGGCACCTACCAGCTGGCCGAACTGCTGGGGGTCGACCGGGGCCTCACCGAGCCCCAGATCGACCACATCGCCGCCGAAGCCGCGCGGCGCTTCCTGCGGGCCTATTCGGTCTGACCGGCCCTACTCGGCCCCGAAGTCGTCGGGTAGGCCGATCATGTGGAAGCCGGCGTCCACATGGACCACCTCGCCGGTGGTGGAGCGGCCGAGGTCCGAGAGCAGCCACAGCGCCGTCCCGGCCACCCCCTCCATGGAGGTGTCCTCCTTCAGGGCCGACATGGCCCGGCCCTGGGAGAGCTTCTCGCGGCCCCCGGCGATGCCGGCCAGGGACAGGGTGCGCATGGCACCGGCCGAGATGGCGTTGACCCGGATCTTGGCGGGGCCCAGGTCGCGGGCGGCGTAGCGGGTGGCCGCCTCCAGGCCCGCCTTGGCCACCCCCATGGTGTTGTAGTTGGGGATCACCCGCTCGGCGCCCAGATAGGTCATGCAGATGATCGAGCCGCCGTTGGGCATCAGCCGCGAGGCGCGGCGGGCGCAGTCGACGAAGCTGTAGACCGAGATGTCCATGGCCTGGAGGAAGCCGGCCCGGGTGGTGTTCTCCACGAAGGAGCCCTTGATCTCGTCGCGGGGGGCGAAGGCGATGGAGTGAACGAAGAAGTCCAGGGTCCCGAAGGCCGCCTCGACCCCGGCGAAGGCCGCGTCCATCTGGGCGTCGTCGGTGACGTCCACCGGCAGGACGGTCCCCACCCCGATGGAGTCGGCGAGCGGTTGGACGCGGCGCTCCATGCCCGGCAGGTGCAGGAAGGCCAGCTCCGCGCCCTGGGCGGCCAGCTGGGCGGCGATCCCCCAGGCGATGGACTGGTGGTTGGCGACGCCGATGACGACGCCCTTCTTGCCCTTCATCAGGTCGCCCCTGGGCAGGTCATAGTCCTCGGCCACGGCGGGTTCTCCTAAAGTTTGATGCGGTAGCCCACGTGGCTCTGCTCGAAGCCGAGCCGGTCGTAGAAGCGGTGGGCGTCGGCGCGGGTCTTGTGGGTGAAGAGCTCGACGGCCTGACAGCCGCGGGCGCGGGCGGTTTGCAGAGCCCATTCAATGAGTTGGCCGCCAAGGCCCTGGCTGCGCAGGGCGGTGTCCACGCGGACGCCCTCGATGAGGGCCAGGTCGGCGCCCTGGTTGGAGAGGCCGGGGATGAAGGTCATCTGCAGGCAGCCCACCACGGCCCCGTCCAGCTCCGCGACGGTTAGGATATTACCGTCGCTAGCCTCGATGCGGTCGAAGGCGGCGTAGTAGTTGTCGGGCAGCGGGTCCTCGAACCGCTCGCGGCCCGAGCCCAGGGGATCGTCGGCCAGCAGCTGGACGATCCGCGCCACGTCCTGCCGGCGGGCGGGACGGAAGACCGCGGCGCCCAAGCCCCTAGACCCGGCCCATCACCAGGCAGCCGTTGGTGCCGCCGAAGCCGAAGCTGTTGGACATCACCGTCTCCACCTGCTGGTCCAGGCGCTTGCGCAGGATCGGCAGGTCGGCGAAGGCGGGGTCGAGGTTCTCGATGTGGGCGCTCTCGGCCAGGAAGCCGTTGTTGAGCATCAGCAGGGAATAGATCGCCTCCTGGGCGCCGGCGGCCCCCAGGCTGTGGCCGGTGAGGGACTTGGTCGAGGAGATGTAGGGCGCCTTGTCCCCGAACACCGAACGCACGGCCTCCATCTCCTTGAGGTCGCCCACCGGGGTCGAGGTGCCGTGCGGGTTGAGGTAGTCGATCTTGCGGCCGCCCAGGTCGGCCATGGCCAGGTTCATGCAGCGCGCCGCGCCCTCGCCGGAGGGGGCGACCATGTCGAAGCCGTCGGAATTGGCGGCGTAGCCGAGGATCTCGCCATAGATCTTGGCCCCGCGGGCCTTGGCGTGCTCGTACTCCTCCAGCACCACGATGCCGGCGCCGCCGGCGATCACGAAGCCGTCGCGGGCCGCGTCATAGGCGCGGCTGGCCACCGCCGGGGTCTCGTTGAAGTTGGAGCTCATGGCGCCCATGGCGTCGAAGAGCACGCTGAGGGTCCAGTCGAGCTCCTCGGTCCCGCCCGCGAAGACCACATCCTGCTTGCCCATCAGGATCTGCTCGTAGCCGACCCCGATGCAGTGGGTGGAGGTGGCGCAGGCCGAGGAGATGGAGAAGTTCAGCCCCTTGATCTTGAACCAGGTCGACAGCGTCGCCGAGGGGCCCGAGCTCATGGCCTTGGGCACGGCGAAGGGGCCGACCCGCTTGGGACCGCGGGTCTTGGCGGTTTCGGCCGCCTCGATGATGGACCGGGTGGAGGGGCCGCCGGAGCCGACGATCAGGCCGGTGCGCACATTGGAGACATCGGCCTCCGCAAGGCCCGAGTCGGCGATCACCTGTTCCATGGCGATGTGGGCGAAGCCGGTGCCCTGGGCCAGGAAGCGGGCCGCGCGGCGGTCCACCATGGACTCCCAGTCCACGTCGGGCTTGGCCTGGACCTGGCTGCGGAAACCGAGCTCCGCATAGTCCGGGGCGAAGGAGATCCCCGACTTGGCCTCGTGCAGCGAGGCGAGGACCTCGTTGGCGTTGGCGCCAATCGAGGAGACGATACCGATACCCGTGACGACGACGCGACGCATGTTTGCTCCCAGATCCAGACGGCTTTTACCGTTTACCGTTGGTAGAGACCGACGCGGAGATCCTGCGCCCAGTAGATAGGAACGCCATCGGCTTCCAGCACACCATCGCCGATCCCCATGACGAGCCGGCGGTTGATGACGCGCTTCATCTGAATCTTGTAGGTGACCTTCTTGATGTTCGGGGTCACCTCGCCGCCGAACTTCACCTCGCCACAGCCCAGGGCGCGGCCGCGGCCCTTGCCGCCGATCCAGCCGAGATAGAAGCCCACCAGCTGCCAGAGGGCGTCCAGGCCCAGGCTGCCGGGCATGACCGGGTCGCCGATGAAGTGGCAATCAAAGAACCAGAGGCCCGGATTGATGTCGAATTCGGCTTCGATGAAGCCCTTGCCATGATCGCCGCCCTCGTCGGTGATCTTGGTCATGCGGTCGAACAGCAGCATCGGCGGCGCCGGGAGCTGGGCGTTGCCCGGCCCGAACATCTCACCGCGCGCACACGCCATGAGATCCTCGAAGCTGTAGTTGTCCTTGGCCTTCACGCCCATGGTCATGCAGTTCGCCTTCCGGCTTCAAAAGTGGGGTCAGGGCCTAGCAGAGCCGGCCGCGTCGCTCAACGGCATTGCGGGCGGTCGTCGGTTCCCCAGAGTTCGGCGGCCGGGGCCCAGCCCGAGACGCCGTCGACGCGGACCTTGCACCAACCCTTGCTGTCGCACCGGACCAACGCGGCCAGGGCCCGGGCGTTCAAAATCGCGTGCACCGGGGCGCTGGCCTTGGGCCCGCCGCGCAGGGCGAGCGGGGCCGGCTTGATCCGCATCACCGTGCGCCGGCCGTCGGTGGTGCGCCGGTGCACCCAGGCCATGCCGTGCTCGGGATCGCAGATCCGCCGCCATTCGGTGTTCTCGGCCACCACCTGCACCGGCAGGTCGCGGGCGTGATAGACCCACAGCAGGCGATGGTCGTCGCCGGGGCCGGACCGGGCGTTCACCTCGTTGAATTTCAAGGAGACATAGCGCGGCACCGGGAAACCCGACGGCGTCGGACGGTCGGCGGCCGCCATCGTCTGGGCCGCGCCCAGGGCCCAGAACAGGGCCGCCGTCAAAAGCGGCGCCCACGCCCGCGCGCTCATCGCCGTTTCCGCCTCGCCTTGGCCGCTCATATGCCCTTTGCTAGAGGTTCATCTCACGACGCGCCAGTCACCCGCGCGCCGCACGCCCTTTTTCGAGTTCCGCGAAGCCGCCCATGCCCGCCCGAAAGCCCAAAGTCATCGTCACGCGCAGGCTTCCGGATCCCGTGGAGACACGGCTGCGGGAACTGTTCGACACCCAGCTCAACCTGAACGACGAGCCCCTGGACCGCGCCGCCCTGATCGCGGCGGTGCAGACCGCCGACGTCATCGTCCCCACCATCACCGACAAGCTGGACGCCGACATCCTGTCCCAGGCCGGGGACCAACTGAAGCTGATCGCCAATTTCGGGGCCGGGGTGGACCATATCGACGTGGCCGCCGCCAATGCGCGCGGCATCAGCGTCACCAACACCCCGGGCGTGCTCACCGAGGACACCGCCGACCTGACGCTGGCGCTGATGATGGCGGTCTCCCGCCGCATCGTGGAGGGGGCCAATGTGGCCCAGGCCGGGGGCTTCACCGGCTGGGCGCCCACCTGGATGATGGGGCGGCGGATCTCCGGAAAACGGTTAGGAATTATCGGCATGGGCCGGATCGGCCAGGCCGTGGCGCGCCGGGCCAAGGCCTTCGGCATGCAGATTCACTATCACAACCGCAAGCCGGTCAGCCCCCGCATCGCCGAGGACCTGGAGGCCACCTACTGGGAGAGCCTCGACCAGATGCTGGCGCGGATGGACATCATCTCGGTCAACTGCCCGCACACGCCCGCCACCTATCACCTGCTGTCGGCGCGCCGGCTGAAGCTGATGCAGCCCCACGCCATCCTGGTGAACACCGCCCGCGGCGAGATCATCGACGAGGGCGCCCTGGCCGATCAGCTGGCCAAGGGGGAGATCGGCGGGGCGGGGCTGGACGTCTTCGAGTTCGAACCGGCGATCAATCCCAAGCTGCTCAAGCTCTCCAACGCCGTCCTCCTGCCCCACCTGGGTTCGGCCACGGTGGAGGCCCGCACCGAGATGGGCGAGAAGGTGATCATCAATATCAAGACCTGGATGGACGGCCACAAGCCGCCGGACCGGGTGCTGACCTCGATGCTCTAAGGGTTTCCCCCGCAGACCTCGCACTCCGGGTCGGGGCCGATCCTCACCGTGCGGGTCTCGGCCGACAGGCCGTCATAGATCAGCAGCCGGCCGGCGAGCGGGTCCCCCGCCCCGGTGAGGATCTTGATGGCCTCGAGCGCCATCATCGAGCCCACCACGCCGGCGAGGGCCCCCACCACCCCGACCGCCGAGCAGGTCTCGGCCTCGGGGGGGATCTCCGGCACCAGGCAGCGATAGCAGGGCGCGCGGCGGAACACGCCCACCTGGCCGGTCCAGCGGCCGATGGCGCCGGAGACCAGGGTCACGTGCTCGGCCACGCAGGCGGCGTTGACGGAAAAGCGGGTGGCGAAGTCGTCGGTGCCGTCCAGCACCAGGTCGCAGCCGCGCACCAGGGCGCGCGCATTGGCCTCCTCCAGGTGGACCGGGACCCGCTCGACATGGACGTGGGGGTTGAGCGCCTGCAGCCGCTCGGCGGCGGCCTCCACCTTGCAGCGGCCGACATCCCCCTGGGTATAGATCACCTGGCGCTGGAGATTGGAGACGTCGACTCGGTCGGGATCGACCAGGACCAGGGTCCCGACCCCGGCGGCGGCGAGATAGAGGGCCGCGGGCGCGCCGAGGCCCCCGGCGCCGACGATCAGCACCCGGGCGGCCTTCAGCCGCTGCTGGCCCGGCCCCCCCACCTCGCGCAGCACCAGATGGCGGGCGTAGCGCTCGACCTCGTCGTCGGAAAAACTCATCGTCCTTGACCTTGACCCTTCGCCTGCTCACATCGGCCAGCATGACACCCGCTGACAAGACAAGCTTCCCCGACTGGCATGGGACCACCATCCTGGCCGTGCGCAAGGACGGACAGACCGTCATCGCCGGCGACGGACAGGTGTCGATGGGCCAGACCATCGTCAAGGGCAATGCGCGCAAGGTGCGCAAGCTGGCCGGGGGCAAGGTGATCGCGGGCTTCGCCGGCGCCACCGCCGACGCCCTGACCCTGATCGAGCGGCTGGAGGCCAAGCTGGAGCAGTATCCCGACCAGCTGGCCCGGGCCTGCGTTGACCTGGCCAAGGACTGGCGCACCGACCGCTATCTGCGGCGGCTGGAGGCCATGCTGCTGGTGGCCGACAAGGACAATATCTTCACCGTCACCGGGGCCGGCGACGTGCTGGAGCCGGAAACCGGGGTCGCGGCCATCGGCTCGGGGGGCAACTATGCGCTCGCCGCCGCCCTGGCCCTGATGGAGACCGACCGCACCGCCGACGACCTGGCCCGCCGGGCCATGGGGATCGCGGCCAGGATCTGCGTCTACACCAACGGCAATCTGACCGTGGAAGTTCTCTAGCAACCGTCATCCCGGCCAAGGCCCGTCAGGGCCGCAGAGCCGGGACCCAGGGGCGGCGCGCGCGGCGCGGGATGACATGGGGCGTTATGTCCAATCCTTCACTTGAGGATTGATGGAGCAGGGGCCTAGCTACGGCGACAAGCTGGGGAGCTTCCGCCAATGACCAAAGCCGCCCTCTTCGCCCTGCTGGCCCTGGCCGCCCGGCCGGCCCTGGCCGAGGCCCCGCCGGTGGATCCCGCCCCGGTGGTGGCGGCCGAGCGGGCCTTCGCCGTCGACGGCCTGGCGCTCGGCATCCGCGATTCCTTCCTCAAGCATTCGGCCCCCGAGGCGATCCTGTTCGCCCCGGACGTGCGCAAGGTCCACGAGACCTTCCCCAAACGCCCCGCCGACCAGGGCGGTCCGCCCCTGGTCTGGTGGCCCCTGTGGGCGGGGATCGCGCGGTCCGGCGACCTGGGCTTCACCACCGGCCCCTCCACCTATGACGGCAAGCCGGGCGCATACTATTTCACCGTCTGGAAGAAGCAGGCCGACGGCGGCTGGAAATGGGTCTTCGACGGCGGCGCCCCCTCCAGCACCGCCGGCGCCCCGCCCCAGGGGTCGCCGCCGGCCTATCTGCCGGTCTCCACCACCAAGGGGAAACATCCCGAATCGGCCTTCGCCGACGTGCGCCGGGCCGAGGCGGCCCTGAACGCCGCGGCCCGGACCGACACCGCCGGGGCCTATCGCGCGGTGCTGGCCGACGACGGCCGGGTGGTGGGCTCGCCCGCCGCGCCCGGCAATGGCCCGGCCGCCCAGGCCGCCGAACTGGCCACCCGCCCGGCCCAGATGACCTTCGGCCCGACCCTGGGGGGCGAGGCCTCGGCGGCGGGGGACCTGGCCTGGACCTATGGCGACGTCGCCTGGGTGCGCGACGGCAAGGACCGCCAGGGCCACTATGTGCGGGTCTGGCAGCTGCGGCAGGGGGGCTGGGTCCTGGTGTTCGACGAGATCCTGGCCGCGCCGCCCAAGCCCTAGCGCTTCTTCCTGGCCGCGCGGGCCGCGGCGGCGGCGTCGTCCTGCGCGATCCGCCGGGCGACGATGTCGGCCACCAGCTCCGGCGGCAGGGGCGTCTCCGGCTGGAAGCGGATGGCGCCCTTGCTGGTCTGATAGCCCTCCAGCCGGTCGGCGAATTCCGCCACCAGGCCGCTCGGATAGAAGCCACAATGCCCCTTAGCGGCGGCGAACCAGACCAGCACCCCGTGCCGGCGCACGGCCGGCATGCCGTAGCTGATGCACTCGACGGCGTCCGGGGCGGCGGCGAGGATCTGGCGGCGCAGGGCCTGCAGGGCGTCGCGCTGGGGTCCGGGCAGGGTGGCGAGGTAGGCGTCGGTGTTGGCGGGCGCCGGCATGGGAGCTCTCCAGGTTGCGGATCCTGGCCAAAGGACGAAGCCGACCCGCGGAATCCGACACCGGCCGGACGCTTCGCCTTGAACCGTCCAAATCGTACCTATCTAACGGCGCAATGACCGAATTCTCACCGCGCGAAATCGTCTCCGAACTCGACCGCTTCATCGTCGGTCATCCCGAGGCCAAGAAGGCCGTGGCCGTGGCCCTGCGCAACCGCTGGCGCCGCCGGCGCGTCCCCGAGGCCCTGCGCGACGAGGTGACGCCGAAGAACATCCTGCTGATCGGCCCCACCGGGGTGGGCAAGACCGAGATCGCGCGGCGCCTGGCGCGGCTGGCCCAGGCCCCCTTCCTGAAGGTGGAGGCCACCAAGTTCACCGAGGTCGGCTATGTCGGCCGCGACGTCGATCAGATCGTCCGCGACCTGGTGGAGATCGCGCTCTCCATGGTGCGCGACAAGCGCCGCGCCGCCGTCCGCGCCAAGGCCGAGGCCGCCGCCGAGGAGCGCATCCTCGACGCCCTCACCGGCCCCGGCTCCACCGCCGCCCGCGAGAGCTTCCGCAAGAAGCTGCGGACCGGCGAGCTGGACGACAAGGAGGTGGAGCTGACCCTGGCCGACACCGGCGGCGGCGGCATGTTCGAAATCCCCGGCCAGCCCAACATGGGCGTGCTCAATCTCTCCGAGATGATGGGCAAGGCCTTCGGCGGCCGCACCAAGACCCACAAGACGACGGTGGCCGCGGCCCACGCCCCGCTCATCGCGGAGGAAAGCGACAAGCTGCTGGACCAGGAGGCCCTGACCCAGGAGGCCATCGAGCTGGCCGAGAACCAGGGGATCGTCTTCCTCGACGAGATCGACAAGGTGGCCTCCAGCCGCGAACGCTCCGGCGGCGCCGACGTCTCTCGCGAAGGGGTGCAGCGCGACCTGCTGCCCCTGATCGAGGGGACCACCGTGTCGACCAAGCACGGCCCGGTGAAGACCGACCACGTGCTGTTCATCGCCTCGGGCGCCTTCCACGTGGCCAAGCCCTCGGACCTGCTGCCGGAACTTCAGGGCCGGCTGCCGATCCGGGTGGAGCTGAAGGCGCTCACCCGCGACGACATGCGCCGCATCCTCACCGAGCCCGAGGCCAACCTGATCGTCCAGCACCAGGCCCTGCTGGCCACCGAGGGCGTGACGCTCACCTTCACCGACGAGGCCATAGACGCCCTGGCCGACGCCGCCGTGGCGGTGAACGGCTCGGTGGAGAACATCGGCGCGCGCCGGCTGCAGACCATCCTGGAAAAGGTGCTGGAGGAGATCAGCTTCACCGCCTCGGACCGCTCGGGCGAGGCCGTCCGCATCGACGCGCCCTATGTGAAGGCCCATGTCGGCGACCTGGCCAAGGACGCGGACCTGTCGCGGTTCATTCTCTAGAACCGCGCGCGGCGCGCGTTGTAGATCGCGCCCTCCAGGGCCTTGGCGAATTCGGCGCGTTCCGACGGGCTGAGCGCCCGGGCCACCGGGGCCTCCTTGCCCGAGAGCGCCAGGCGCAGGTCGATGGCGTGGTCGTCCTCGGTCAGCAGGGTCACGCGGGTGAAGGCCGTGGGGCTTTCCCACAGGAGCTTGCTCATCTTCGGCGTCTCCTGGAACACCTGGACCTGCCGGTCGGTGACCCGCACCCGCTCGATCTGCTTGGCCGCGGCGTAGCTGGCCAGGAAGGCCACGACGATGGCGGCCAGGTCCAGGCCCAGGAACATCGGCACGAAGACCGCGCCCATGGACAGGAACACCGCCGCCGAGGCGCAGTTGAGCACCGTCACCACCGTGATCAGCACCATGAAGCCGCGCTGCGACAGGCTCCGGTTGGGCCGGATCTCGGCGTCCATGAAAACGACATCGTCCATAGCCCGGCCACGCTAGGCGATTTGCGGACCTCCAAACAGGCCCCATGTGCGGGGACGCTTGGCGAAGCGGCCCGGAGCGGGCGATGGTCGGGCATGGCCAAGACCCCCAAAGCCCCGACCCGGAAGCGCCTCAGCCCCGCCGAACAGGCGCGGATCGCGGAAATTTTTCACCGTTTCATCAGCCTCAGCGACGATCCCCGCACCGAGCTGGACTACGCCAGCCCCTATGAGCTGGTGACCGCCGTGGCGCTGTCGGCCCAGGCCACCGACGTCTCGGTGAACAAGGCCACCCGCAAGCTGTTCGCCGTGGCCGACACGCCGCAGAAGATGCTGGCGCTCGGGGAAGAGGGGCTGGTCCCCTACATCGCCTCCATCGGCCTGTTCCGCACCAAGGCCAGGAACGTCATCGCCACGGCCCGCATCCTCATCGAGCAGCATGGCGGCGAGGTGCCCCTGGACCGCGCGGCCCTGCAGGCCCTGCCCGGGGTGGGGCGCAAGACCGCCAGCGTGGTGCTCAACGAGCTGCGGATCGAGCCGGCCATCGCCGTGGACACCCATGTGTTCCGCGTCGCCCACCGCCTGAAGCTGTCGGAGGGCAAGACGCCCGACCAGGTGGAGGCCGACCTGATGGCCATCGTGCCCGAGCCCTACCTGACCCGCGCCCACCACTGGCTGATCCTGCACGGCCGCTACACCTGCCTGGCCCGGCGGCCGAAATGCGAGGCGTGCCCGATCGCCGACCTCTGCCCTTCCCGCAAGCTGTTCGTCGGCTAGGGGGCCGCCCCCTCCACCCGTACCGGCAGCTCGACGTCGCAGATGGAGAAGTCTGCGCCCTTGGCGATGCGCACCTGACGCACCAGGGTGCGGAAGGCGGGGCTGCGGTCGCTGAGGATCGAGACCCGGGGCCGCTCGGCGGCGGGGATGTCGGCGGCCACCCGCACCTTCAGCATCCTGTCGGGATCGGCGGGGGGCTCGCCCACCTTGATCAGCCGCACCACCTCCAGGCCCGAGACCACCCGGCCCCAGACCGTGTAGTCGCGGTCGAGGCGGCGGCTGGCGGCCCGCATGAAGAAGATCTCGCTGTTGCCGGTGTCCTGAGCCGCCTGCCGGCCCATGCCGGCGACGCCGGGGCAATAGGCGCCCCAGGCGCGGATCGTCCCGTCGGTGCTGCGCACGGCCTCCTGGCCCGACACGGTCTGGATCGGGACCGCGCCGAGGAAGCCGGTGGTGGCGTCCGACGGCGCGCTGACCGCCAGATAGTCGGCGATCTTCAGCTTGAAGGTGAATTCCGGCGGCAGGTCGGGGTGGCTGGAGACTCCGCCGTCCCGGTTGTTGGGATTGCCGGTCTGGTCGACGAAGCCGTCGATCACCCGATGGAATTGCAGGCCATCATAGACGCCTTCGCGGGCCAGCAGCTTCACCCGGGCCACCGAGAGCGGGGCCATGGCCGGCGCGAGGGCCACGATCACGCGGCCCTGGGTGGTGTCGATCACCAGGGTGTCTTCGGGATCGAGGGGCCGCCAGTCGCTGGCGGGGGCGGCGCCCATCAGGACGAACGCGCAAAGGGCGGCGGAGAGCTTGCGGATCATGCGACCCAGTGAAGCTTCTCCGCCGCCCCGCGCCAAGCCGATCTTTTCAGAACCGTCCCGGGCGGGTGTTCAGGTCAGGTGATGCGCTTGACGCTCACCGGGTCGCTGCCCGGGAAGCTTTCCTCCAGGCCCTCGTCCAGCAGGGCTTCCTGGCGGTCTTCGGCCTCATGTTCCTTGTGCGCCAGCTGGTCGGGCTTCTCGCCCTCCTTCAGAGGGGCCACCTTGCGGGCGTGGGGCACCTCGGCCTCCTTCACGCTCTGCTTGTCGCTGGCCGCGCGCTCGGCGCCCTTGGCTTGATTGAGAATGCCCATGTGCCGGTCCTCTTGAACTGATGGCGGTTGCGCCGCCCTGGGGACCTAACGTGCGGAGGCTTCGGGGGTTGCCGCCCAACCTTGAGCATGTCGCAGCCGGACGCCGCTGGCATGCAGGCTGCTGGACCAGACGTCCTTGAGGGGAACCAGGCTTTCCATCACTCGCAACTCCACCCCGTGGGCGGCCATCCGGGCCGGCAGGTCGGTCAGGGGCTCGACCCGAAGGGGCGTGACCGCCCGGCGCGAGACCCACATGCCGGCGTCGGCCAGGTCCTCGAAGGTCTCCGGGGGCAGTTCGTAGCGGTAAAGGGTTTCGCGGGTCAGGCGCTCGAACCAGGCCCACTCCACATGGGCGATCATCCGCGCGGCGCTGGCCCCGAACCACCGCGCGCGGTCGTCCGGCGTGGTGGCGGGGGTTTCCCACAAGAGGATGCGCGGGCAGTCGCGGGGGAAGAAGTAGAGCGGTTGGGTCGTCTCATCGATCGCCCAGACCAGCGGGCCGTTCAGCCAGTCCCGCCCCGGCGGCCGCGCCGAGGGAACCCGCACGGGCCTGGGGACAAAGCATTCGATGCCCGGATCGTCGCTGAAGTGAAAAAGCCGCATGCCAGATCCCGTCTAAAGCCCCGCCCGCGTTGCTCAAGCTTGTCTTTCCCTGTAGTCAGCCCGCCAACGTTTCCCCGGAAAGCCCAATGACCGAACTCTACGACGTCGCCGCCATCGGCAACGCCATCGTCGATGTGATCGCCCCGGCGACCGACGACTTCCTCTCCGCCAACGCCCTCGACAAGGGCGCCATGATGCTGATCGACGAAGCGCGCGGCGTGGAGCTCTACGGCAAGATGGCCGCGGGCATCGAGGCCTCCGGCGGTTCGGCCGGCAACACCATCGCCGGCGTCGCCAGCTTCGGCGGCCGGGCGGCCTATCTGGGCAAGGTGGCCAAGGACCAGTTGGGCGACGTCTTCGCCCACGACATGCGCGCCATCGGCGCCCACTTCGACACCCCGCCGCTGCTGGGCGGCCCGGCCACGGCCCGCTCGCTGATCAACGTCACCCCCGACGGCGAGCGCACCATGTGCACCTATCTGGGCGCCTCGACCGAGTTCGCCGCCGACGATGTCGATCCCGCGGTCATCGAGGGCGCCAAGATCGTCTATCTCGAGGGCTACCTGTTCGACGCCGAGGCCGCGCGCCGCGCCTTCGCCAAGGCCGCGGGCCTGGCCCGGGGCTCGGGGCGCATGATCGCCATCACCCTGTCCGACGGGTTCGTGGTGGAGCGTCACCGCGAGGCCCTGCTGGGCTTCATCGAGAGCCAGGTGGACCTGGTCTTCGCCAACGACACGGAGCTGATGGCCATGTTCCAGACCGACGATTTCAACGACGCCATGGCCCAGATGCGCGGCAAGGTGAAGATCGCCGCCGTCACCCGCGGCGCGGCCGGCTCCACCATCGCCGCGGCCGGCCAGACCTTCGACGTTTCGGCCTATCCGGTGGAAAAAGTCGTGGACACGACCGGCGCGGGCGACCAATACGCAGCCGGTTTCATGTTCGGTCTCGCCAAGGGCCGGCCGCTGAATGTCTGCGGCCAGCTCGGCTCGCTGGCGGCGTCGGAAGTGATCTCGCACTACGGCCCGCGTCCCCTGGTCAATCTGCAGGACCTGGCGGCGTCGAAAGGACTCTAAGCCCATGGCCCGCACGGCCGAAGTCGTCCGCAATACGAAAGAGACCCAGATCCGCGTCAGCGTCGATCTGGACGGCTCGGGCGTGTCCGACGTCGAGACCGGGGTCGGCTTCTTCGACCACATGCTCGACTCCTTCGCCCGGCACGGCGGCATCGACCTGACGGTGCGCACCGTCGGCGACCTGCACATCGACTTCCACCACACGGTGGAGGACACCGGCATCGTGCTGGGCCAGGCGATCGCCAAGGCCCTGGACGGGTTCAAGGGCATCCGCCGGTTCGGCCACGCCTATATCCCCATGGACGAGACCCTGACGCGCTGCGCCATCGACCTGTCCAACCGGCCCTACCTGATCTGGAAAGTGGCCTTCAAGACCCCGAAGATCGGCGAGATGGACACCGAGCTGTTCAAGGAATTCCACCACGCCTTCGCCATGAACCTGGGCGCCTGCGTGCACCTGGAGACCCTCTACGGCGACAACAGCCACCACATCGCCGAGAGCGGCTTCAAGGCCCTGGCGCGCGCCCTGCGCACCGCCGTCGAACTCGACCCCAAGACCCATGGTCACGCTCCGTCGACCAAGGGCGTCCTCTAGGAAACCATTCCATGCAGAGCGTCGCCCTGATCGACTACGGGTCGGGCAACCTTCGCTCGGCCGAAAAGGCTTTGGTGAAGGCCGCCGACGGCGAGAGCCAGATCGTGGTCACCTGCGATCCCGACATCGTGGCCGCCGCCGACCGCATCGTCCTGCCGGGCGTCGGGGCCTTCTCGGCCTGCATGACCGCGCTCTCCGAGCGTCCCGGCCTGATCGAGGCCATGACGGAGGCGGTCCGCGGCAAGGGCGCGCCCTTCCTCGGCATCTGCGTGGGGATGCAGCTGCTGGCCACCCGGGGCCTGGAGTTCGGCGAGACCCGCGGCCTGGACTGGATCGGCGGCGACGTACGGCGGATCGAGAGCCACGACCCGGCCATCAAGATCCCGCACATGGGCTGGAACACCCTGATCGGGGCCAGCGGCCCCGACCTGATCGCCAAGATCGGCGCGGCGCCCATGTACTTCACCCATTCCTTCGCCTTCTATCCGGACGACGAGAACGACGTCGCCGCCTGGGTGGATCACGGGGGACAATTCCCGGCCGCTGTCGCCAACGGCAACATCGCGGGCGTACAGTTTCATCCTGAAAAGTCGCAGAGCGCCGGCCTTGCCCTGTTGGCGCGCTTCCTGGAGTGGCGACCTTGATCCTCTATCCCGCGATCGACCTGAAGGACGGCCAGTGCGTGCGCGTCCTGCACGGCGACCTGACCACCGCCACCGTCTTCAACGCCTCCCCCGCCGACCAGGCCCGGCAGTTCGTCGAGAGCGGATTCCACTGGGTCCACGTGGTGGACCTCAACGGCGCCGTCCAGGGCCGGGCGATCAATGAGAAGGCCGTCGAGGCCATCCTCGAGAACGTCTCCATCCCCGTCCAGCTCGGCGGCGGCATCCGCTCGATGAAGGACATCGAGCGCTGGATCGAGGCCGGGGTCTCCCGGGTGATCCTGGGCACCATCGCCGTCACCGATCCCGAGATCGTCAAGGCCGCCGCCCGCGAGTGGCCCGAGCAGATCGCCGTCAGCGTCGACGTCCGCAAGGGCAAGGTGGCGACCCAGGGCTGGACCGAGAGCTCCGACCTCGACGCCGTCACCGTCTCCAAACGTTTCGAGGACGCCGGGGTCGGCGCCCTGATCATCACCGACATCGACCGCGACGGCACGGTGATGGGCTTCAATGTCGAGGCCTTCGGGGCCATCGCCGACGCCGTCAACATCCCGGTGATCGCCGCCGGCGGCCTGGCCAGCGTCGACGACATCGTCCGGCTGCGGGCCCGCAAGGGGGTTCCGATCGCCGGCGCGGTCCTGGGCCGGGCCCTCTACAACGGCGCCATCAGCCCCGCCGAAGCCCTGAAGGTCGCCGCCTGATGCTGAAGGTTCGCGTCATCCCCTGCCTGGACGTCAAGGACGGCCGCGTGGTGAAGGGCGTGAACTTCGTGGCCCTGCGCGACGCCGGCGATCCGGTGGAGCAGGCGCGCGCCTATGACGCCGCCGGCGCCGACGAGCTGATGTTCCTGGACATCACCGCCAGCCACGAGCGGCGCGGCGCCATCCTCGACGTCATCGCCCGCACCGCCGACGTCTGCTTCATGCCGCTGTCGGTGGGGGGCGGCATCCGCGAGGTGGCCGACGCGCGGCGCCTGCTGCTGGCCGGGGCCGACAAGATTTCCGTCAACACCGCCGCGGTGGAGAACCGCGACCTGATCAGCGCCTGCGCCGACGCCTTCGGGTCCCAGGCCGTGGTGGTGGCCATCGACGCCAAGCACGGCGCGGCGCGCGGCGCCTCCGGCGGCCGCAACGACGGCTGGGAGGTCTATACCTATGGCGGCCGCACCGCGACGGGACTGGACGTGGTGGACTACGCCGTCGAGGCCGTGAAGCGCGGCGCCGGCGAGATCCTGCTGACCTCCATGGACCGCGACGGCGCCAAGACCGGCTACGACATCGACCTGCTGCACGCCGTCACCAGCGCGGTGAACGTGCCGGTGATCGCCTCGGGCGGCGCCGGCAATGCGGCCCACATGGTCGAGGCGGTGCTCAAGGGCGGCGCCGACGCCGTCCTGGCCGCCTCGATCTTCCACTTCGGGGAAGTTTCCATCGGCGAGGTCAAGCGCGCCATGGCCGAGGCCCATATTCCTGTCCGCCTGACGGAGACCGCCGCATGAGCCGTTTTTCCGAGACCCTGGAGCGCCTGGCCGCCACCATCGAGGCCCGAAAGGGCGCCAGCCCCGAGAGCTCCTACACCGCCAAGCTGCTGTCGGAGGGCGTCGAGCGCGCCGCCAAGAAGCTGGGGGAGGAGGCCGTCGAGGTGGTGATCTCCGCCGTCCAGAAGGACAAGGACGGCCTGGCCGCCGAGAGCGCCGACCTGATGTACCACTTCCTGGTGGTGCTGGCCGCCGCCGGGGTCAGCCTGGACGACGTCGCCGCCTGGCTGGAAAGCCGCGAGGGCCGCTCGGGCCTGGAAGAGAAGGCCTGGCGGCACCGGTCGGAGACCTGAGGGTCAGCCCCCCGTGTCATCCCGCATGGAGGCCGAAGGCCGGAAGTGCGGGACCCAGAGACACCGATCTCTCCGGCACGCCCCGCGCCTATGGGTCCCGGTCTTCCGCGTGCCGCGGAAACCGGGATGACACGGTAGGTTAGCGCCGCCAGCGCTCGCGTTCACGCCGTTCGTGTTTCCGCGCCTAAAACGGCCACCAGCTCCAGAACCAGGTGACGATCCGGGCCCAGAGGCCGTCGAAGGAGAAGCCGATGGCCGTCTCCACGGGGCCCTTGGGCCGCTCGGGGACGAACCAGCTGGGGGCGGCGGGCGGGGCGCAGTTCATGCGCATGCCCACCCCCTTCAGATAGCCCCGGCGGATCTCGCCGGCGCGGATGGCGGCCTGGACCTTCTTGTCGTGGCGCGCGGCGCCGGTCAGCTTGCGCACCCAGCCGCGGAAGGGCAGCAGGCCGCGGCTCTCGCTGCGCACCTCGGAGATCCCGGCGTCCTTGATCGCCCCGCCCACCTTCTGGGCCCGGGTGCGGGTGTCGGGGGCCGGCGCCTCGTCGAGGTCGGGGCCCAGGGCGGCGTCCAGCCGGCCGATCTCGGCGGCGATGGGCTCGCAACGCGACAGGCCCGCCAGGTCGTAGGGGTCGGAGCGGGCGCGGGAGAGGACGTCGGGAATGCCCTTCTGCTTGAGGTTCAGGTCCTCCAGGGGCGCCAGGGCCGCGTCCCGGAAGGTGTCCCTGGCCTGCATCTCGCCGCGGTCGGCGGCCTGGGCGGCGGCGCCCAGCGACAAAAGGGCGGCGGTGACGGCGAAAGAGGCGGCGCGCATGGCGCCACCATAGTCGAGCTCCCCGGCGCACGCTAACCTGGCGGCCTGATGACCGCCCTGGATCTGCTCACCGGCCGCCTGGTCCCGGCCTTCCTGGCCCTGACGACGCCCCGCGACCGCGACCCGCGGCGGGTCGGCGCCATGCTGGCCGCCGGCCCCGCGGCCGTCGTGGTCCTGAGCTTCGCGGTGATCATCGCCCTGTTCGCCGGGGGACATGCCGTGGGCGTCCCGGTCAATGTGCTGGGGGGCGAGATGGCGGGCCTGCCGCGGCTGCTGATCTCCTCGGTCTATATCCTCGAGGTGGGGATCGGCCTGGCCGCCGCGGCGCTCGGCCTGCTGCTGGCCGCCCGGCTGATCTTCAAGCGGCCCCTGCGCAGCTGGATCACCGCGGCGCCGCGCTTCCGCCTCAGCCTGCTGGCCTGGGGCGTGGCCGCCGGGGTGGTGGCGATCGCGGTGCTGAACCTGATCTCGGCCTTCGCGCCCGCCACCGGGGGCGAGGCGCCGATCCTGGACCCGGCCTATCCGGCGCGGGACCGCCTGGCCTATGTGGCGGCCAGCAGCCTGGGCTTCCTGATCGCGGCCTGGGCCGAGGAGGTGGTGTTCCGCGGCTACCTGCTGCAGCAAGTCGCCGCCTTCACCCGCCGGCTGTGGCTGGTCCTGCTGATCAACGGCCTGGTCTTCGCCCTCTTCCACCTGGAGTTCGACCCGGGCGCCCTGGCCGCCCGCGCCCTGCTGGGGATGGTCTTCGCCTGGGCGACCCTGAGGCTCGGCGGCCTGGAGTTCGGCATCGGCGCCCACGCCGCCCAGAACCTGGGGGTGGCGCTGTTCGGCGAGGTCCTGCTGCCCACCTCGCCCCAGACCACCGTCAAGCTCGCCGACCTGGGCTATGAGGTGGTGCTGGCGGTGACCATCGTGGCCTGCGTGGAATGGCTGTATCGGCGGCGCGCCCTGGCGGTTCCGGCCCTGGCCTGAACCCAGCCCCCTATTTCAGCAGCAGCTGGCCTTCCTTCTGGACGCGGCCCTTGATCTTGCCGGCGATGAGGGCGAGCACGTTGGGCAGGTTGATGGTCATGTGGACCGCGGCGTCCAGCACCTCCAGGTGGCCGGTGACGTTCTGGCCCATGGCCGCCACGGCGAAGTTCATGCGGTCGCCGTCCCAGCTCTTGGTGAGCGCCTTGGCCGCGGCCTCGCCGAACTGCTGGCTGATCTTGCCGAACCCCTCCTCGATCCGCTGGCGCGCCACGGCGCGGCCCAGCTCGTGGGGGATGGTGATGGTGATCGGCTTGCTCATGTGGGGCCCTTCTGACTGACATCCATAACGGCGCAGATGGGGATCGGGTCCAGCCGGAACAAAGCCCGCCCCTGTGGATTGTTTCAGGGCGATCCTGATTGGCGGGCCCCCGGTGGCGTTTTCTTCTCGATATCTCTGCGGTCTGATCGGCGCCCTGGCGCTGAGCGGCCTGGCCGGCGCGGCCCAGGCCCAGCCCCCCTGCGCGGGCCCCGCGCCCGCCGTGGGCGCCGAGCTGCACGGGCCGGTCCTGCACGTCCTCGACGCCGACCATCTCTGCGTGGCGCTGGGCGCGACCCCCGACCAGTGGGTGGAGATCGAGCTGGCCCCCGAGCCGGTGCAGACCACCGCCACCCTGCAGCCCAGCCGCGGATCGGTGATGGCCGTGGCCTTCGCCCAGAACGTCACCTGCCGCATCGTCGACCAGGCCGGCGGCCTGCCGGTCGCCGCGTGCCAGCTCGACGACCAGTCGCTGCGCGGCCTGACCCGGCAGCCGGCGGCCTATGTCGCCGGCCAGGCCTGGCGGTAGAGCCTGTCCGTTTCAGATGAACTCGTCTGAAACGGATAAACAGGCTCGCCCCCTTAAGTTTAGAGCGTGACGGGCGCCTGAACCGGTATCCACTTCAGGCTGTCACGCTCTAACCGCTCGTCCCGGCGGGCCCGCCGCTCGTCCCAAGCCCCTTTTCCGCAAGGCGGTCTGACGCTTCCCTTGGCGCATGATCCGACACGCGCTTCCCCTGCTCGCCGCGGCCAGTCTCGCCGCCTGTTCGGCGCCCCGCGCCGCCCCCGCGCCCGACGCGGGTTGGGCCCACTATGGCGGCGACGCCGGCGGCCAGCGCTATTCCCCCGCGGCCCAGATCACGCCCCAGAACGTCGCGCGGCTGAAGCCCGCCTGGCGGTTCTCCACCGGCGACCTGGCCAGCAAGGGCGCGGCCATGGAACGCGCGGCCTTCGAGGTCACCCCGATCCTGGCGGCGGGCCGGCTCTATCTGTGTTCCCCCTTCAACGAGGCCAGCGCTCTCGATCCGGCGACCGGCAAGGCCCTGTGGCGCTTCGATCCCGGGCTGAAGCTCGGGATCGGCTATCCCAACGACTACAACTGCCGGGGCCTGGCCTACTGGAAGAACCCCGCCGCCCCGCCCGCCGCGCCCTGCGCCGAGCGGATCTTCATGAACACCAACGACCGGCGGCTGTTCGCCCTGGACGCCGCCACCGGCAAGGCCTGCCCGGGCTTCGGCCGGGGCGGCGCGGTGGCGGTCATGCCCGCCCTGGAGGACCCCGGCGCCGCCCAGATCACCTCGCCCCCGGTGGTGGCGGACGGCGTGGTGGTGGTGGGCTCCTCCATCGACGACAACCAGAAGGTCGACGAGCTCTCGGGCGCGGTGCGCGGCTTCGACGCCGTCACCGGGGCGCTCAAGTGGAGCTTCGACCCCCTGGACAGCGCCCGACCCGGGATCCGCGCCGGGGCGGCCAATGTCTGGGCGCCGATGTCGGCGGACGAGGCCCGCGGCCTGGTCTTCCTGCCCACCTCCAGCGCCAGCCCCGACTTCTACGGCGCGGCGAGGCCGGGGAACGGCGGCCACGCCAATTCGGTGGTGGCCCTGCACGCGGCCACAGGCCAGGTGGCCTGGGCCTTCCAGACCACCCACCACGACGTCTGGGACTATGACCTGCCGGCCCAGCCGACCCTGGCCACGGTGACCTATCGCGGCGTGACCGCCCCGGCGGTGATCCAGACCACCAAGCAGGGCCTGGTCTTCACCCTCAACCGCGACACCGGCGCCCCGGTGATCCCGGTGGTGGAGCGCCCGGTGCCGCAGGGCGGGGCCCTCGGGGAGGCCCTGTCGCCGACCCAGCCCTTCCCCGTCGCGCCGAAGTCCCTGGCGCCCAACAGGATCGAACCGAAGGACGCCTTTGGCCTGACCCCCTGGGACCGGGCCGCCTGTCGGCGCCTGCTGGAGGGCGCGCGCAATGAGGGGCTCTACACCCCGCCCACCACCCGGGGCACGATCATCTATCCCTTCACCGGCGGCGGCTCGAACTGGGGCGGGATCGCCTTCGATCCGGGCCGCCAGGTGGTCTACGCCAACACCTCCAGCGCCCTGCACAGGGTGACCCTGATCCCGGCCGAGCAGGTGAAGGCCGCCAAGGCCGCCCAGCCGGACCTGGAGATCAGCCCCAATACCGGCGCCCGCTACGGCATGAAGCGCGAGCTGCTGCGCTCGCCCCTGGGCCTGCCCTGCAACCCGCCGCCCTGGGGGGAGCTGTCGGCCATCGACATGCACGACGGCAGGGTGCTGTGGCGCGTGCCGCTGGGGACCACCCGGGACCTGGCGCCCGGCTCGCAACTGTTCATGAAGGGGACCGGCACGCCCAATTTCGGCGGGCCCATCGTCACCGGCGGCGGCCTGGTCTTCATCGGCGCGGCCATGGACAACTATCTGCGCGCCTTCGACGCCCGCTCCGGCCGGGAGCTGTGGAAGGGCCGCCTGCCGGCCGGGGGCCAGGCCACCCCCATGACCTATGTCTGGAAGGGCCGGCAGTATGTGGTGATCGCCGCCGGCGGCCATTCCAAGAGCGACACCCGGCGTGGCGACCAGCTCGTCGCCTTCGCCCTGCCGGACTAGGGAACCTCGCGGCCTGGCCGAGCTTTTTCGCTGGCGCGCGGCCCCGCGCCCGGTGAAACCTTAGGCCCATGACCCTGACAACCCGCGTTCTCATCGGCCTCGTCGCCGGTCTCGCCGCCGGCGCCGCCATCGCGGCCTACGCCCCGGGCGCGGCCCCGCAGATCATCGCCGTGGCCGAGCCGGCGGGAGGCGTCTGGCTCGACGCCCTGAGGATGACCATCATCCCCCTGGTCTTCGCCCTGCTGGTGACCGGGGTCTCCCAGGCCGCCGACACGGTGCGGGCGGGGGGCGACGCGGCCCGGACGCTGGGCCTGTTCGCCGTCCTGCTGGTGGCCTCGGCCGCCTACGCCGCCCTCGCCACCCCGGCCCTGCTGGCGGTCTGGCCCGCCCCGGCGCAGGCGGCCCAGGCCCTGCGCGCCGCGGCCCACGCCGCCAATGGGGAGATTCCGCCGACCCCGACCATCGAGGCCATGCTGAAGAGCTTCATCCCCACCAATCCGGTTCAGGTGGCGGCCGAGGGGGCCATGGCGCCCCTGGTGGTCTTCGCCCTGGTCTTCGGCCTGGCCGCCACCCGCATCGCCGCCGAGCACCGGGCCAGCCTGCTGGGGTTCTTCGCGGCGGTGAAGGACACCATGATGGTCCTGGTCCACTGGGTGCTGTGGGCCGCCCCCTTCGGGGTCTTCGCCCTGGCCCTGGTCACCGGGGCCCGCACCGGCCTGGGGGCGGTGGGGATCCTCGGCCACTATGTGATCGTGGTCTCCATCATGTGCCTGAGCATGGCGGCCATCGCCGTGGTCCTGGCCGTGGTGTTCGGACGCGTGCCCCTCATGGCCTTCCTGCGCGCCATGATCCCGGTGGAGGCCGTGGCCATCTCCACCCAGTCGTCCCTGGCCTCCCTGCCGGCCATGCTGGACACCGCCGAGCGGCTGGGGGTTCCCGACAAGGTGCGCGGCATGGTCCTGCCCATGGCCGTGGCCCTGTTCCGCATGACCAGCCCGGCCGGCAACATGGCGGTGGTGATCTATGTGGCCCACATCTACGGCGTGGCGCTCAGCCCCCTGGTCCTGGGGGTCGGCGTGCTGGTGGCCGCCACGGTCAGCCTGGCCGCCGTCGGCATCGCCAGCGCCGTGACCTTCTTCACCACCCTGGGGCCGATCTCCATGGCTATGGGGGTGCCGATGGAGCTGCTGCCCCTGCTGCTGGCGGTGGAGACCCTGCCCGACATCTCGCGGACCATCGGCAACGTCACCGCCGACGTCGCCGTCACCACCATGGCCGCCGAATGGAGCCTGGAGGAGGACGCCGAGGAAGAGCTGCCGGCGACCGAGGGGGTCTAGCCCCGGCTCTTGCGCTTCAGGGCCACATAGAGGGCGCCCTCGCCGCCATGGGTGCGGTGGGCTTCTGAGATGCCGGCCACCACCTCGCGCAGGGCCGGGCTCGACAGCCATTCCGGGGTCATGCGCCGCAGCACCCCGCCGCCGCGGGCCCCCTTGCCGGTGATCACCAGCACGGCGCGGTCGCCGCGGTTCCAGGCGGAGAGCACGAACCCTTCGAGGGCCGCCTTGGCCTGCATCTGATCCATGCCGTGCAGGTCGATGCGGCCGCCGATCGCCTCGCGCTCCTTGGCGATGCGCTGCCTGCGGCGCGGCTCGATGTCCTCGGGCCCCAGCCAGGGATGGGCGGGACGCTTCGGCGCGGGCTTTTCCGGGATGGGGATGCGAGCGGCGGGCGCGTTGTGGTCGATCTGGGCGGCGAGCGCGTCGCGTTCGGCCTTGGAGACCGCGCGGCCGGGCATGGGGTGGACCGTGGCGGCCACCATGGACCAGAGGCGCAGCTCGTCGGGCCGGACCGGCCGCTTCACGATCCGGGACCCACCCGGGGGACCAGGCGGTGCATCCGCAGGGTATGGCGCACCCGGCCGGCCTCGGCGCCGGCGCGCTGGCCCTGGCCCAGATAGAGGTCGGCGCGCACCTCGCCCTTGATCGCCCCGCCGACGTCCAGCGCCGTGACCAGGCGCCGGTAGGTGGGGAAGGCGCCGTTGAGCAGGGGGGCCACCCCGTCGATCCAGAACAGCTCGCCGGTGGCGTGGCGGCTGGGGTCGACGGCGACGGCGCGGCCGGCCGGCAGAGGAATGCCCGCCGAGCCCACCGGCGGGCGGCCGTCGTCCGGCGCCAGGGTGAAGAAGACGTAGCGGGGATTGAGCCGCATGATCGCCTGGGCCTCGGGCCCGCGATGGTCGGCCAGCCACTGGCGGATGGCCTCGCCGGAGGTGTTGTTGGCCGCCAGCAACCCCTTGTCGCGCATGGGGTTGGCGATGCCGGCGAAGGGCCGGCCGTTGGTGGCGGAAAACAGCACCTTGGCCCGGGTCCCGTCGGGATAGGTGATCACCCCCGAACCCTGGACCTGCAGGAAGAACAGCTCCTCGGGCCGCATCCAGGCCAGGGCCTGGCCGGGGGGGGAGGCCTCGATGGCGGTGCGGTCGGGATAGGGGCCGAGCTGGCCGTCCGGGCCCCGCTGCTGGGCGTCGCGGCCGCCCTGGCCGCTGGCCACCAGGTCGGCGGGCTTGGGACGGACCGGGGCGGAGAACTCCGCGTCGGGCTTGGCGCGGGCCTCATATTCCGGGGCGTAGTAGGCCGTGAGGATTCCCTCGCCGGGCAGGGCCTCGGGGCGGAAATTGGCTTCGAAGAAGGCGCGGGCCTCGGCGCGCGGCAGCAGGGGCTGGCTGCGGGCCCGGCGGCAGATCTCCCCCATGGCGGCGTCGCGGGCCGCCCCGCAGGTGGCGCGGAAGGATTCGAAGGCGCCGGCGTGATCCTCCTCGTTCCAGCCCGGCAGGTCGCTGAACTGCTCGAGCCTGGGCGGCGGACCGGGCGGCGGGCCGGGAATGGGCCCCGGCGTGGGGCCGGGCTTGGCCGTGGCGCAGGCCGCCAGGGTCAGGGCCGCGGCGCAGGCCAGGAGGATCTTGGGCAGGTTGCGGGCCACGACGGACTCCGGGCTGACCGGCCTGGGGCCGGGATGAGCGGGTGTCCTACGCCTCGGCGGCGTCGACGCGGACGAGGGTCCAGTTGGGGTCGCGGCTCTTAAGATTGCGTTCGAAGGTCCAGAGCTCGGCGGTGCGGCGGTCGTCGACCCCCTCGCCTTCCGGCCCCTTGGTGCGGCTGCGGAACTCGGCCAGGAAGCGGACGGTGATCTTGGCCAGGTCGCCGACCACGTCGGCCTTCTCCAGGTCGGCGCGCGGGGCGTGGGCGAATTCCACGGTCTCGGTGCGGCCTTCGGTCTCACGCCGGGCGATCTCGGCGTCGAAGCTGGCCATGATGGCCGGCGACAGCAGGTTGCGCAGGGTGTCGCGGTCGCCGGCCGCGAAGGCGGTGACGATCATCTCGTAGGCGCCCTTGGCCCCGGAGAGGAAGCGCGGCAGGTCGAACCCGCCGTCCCGGGCGCGCACGGCGGCCAGGCCCGACAGGGCCACGCCCTCGGCGGCCTCGGCGGCCTGGGGCTCCTCGCCCTCCAGCCGCGCCGGCTTGACGGTGGCGACCGCGGCGTCGGCCGGGGTGTCCTCGGGCTGGCGCCCGACCCTGCGGCCCAGCACCGAATAGAGCTGGAACAGCACGACCACGGCGAGGCCCGCAAAGATGATCAGCTCTAAGATCGGCAAAACACTATCGCTTCGTTGGAGACGAGGGGTGGGCTTCAATATAGGACGTTGCAACGCCCCCGTCAGGGGCGACGTTGCATCGGCGAAAGTCGCATGATAGCAGCGCCGGTCCCAAACAGGGCGTGAACCAGTCCTTAAAGCACGGAATCTTCGCCACATGAGCGACACTGACGCGGCCGGCCAGGAAAACGGCGCCGATATCGGCCTGACCGACCCGGGAATCCGGATTCTCGCCCAGTTCATCCGCGATCTCAGCTTCGAGAACCCGCGGGCCCCCGACAGTCTGCGCGCCGGGACCACCCAGCCCAGCATCGACATGGGCGTGGAGATGAACGCCCGTGGCCGCGACGACGGCTATTTCGAGGTGGACCTGAAACTCTCAGCCCGCGCGACCCGCGACGACGGCCCGGTCTTCCACGTCGAGCTGCTCTATGGCGGCGTCTTCGAGATCGCCGGGGTTCCCCCCGAGGAGCTGGAGCCGGTGCTGCTGGTGGAATGCCCGCGTTTCCTGTTCCCCTTCGCCCGCCGGGTGATCGCCGATGTGACCTCGGACGGCGGCTTCCCGCCCTTCCTGCTCGACCCGATCGACTTCGCCGGCGTCTACGCGGCCCGCAAGGCCCAGGCCGACGGCGCGGGCCAGGTCGGCAACGCGTAAGAGCCTCTCACGAGGCCTGACCGCTTCCCCTCCTCTCCCGCTTGCGGGAGAGGGTAGGGTGAGGGCTCTTCCTGAAGCTCAGCTGTAATTCCGAGGCCGAGACGCGCAGCCTGCTGCGCGCGCCTCACCCAACCTCTCCCCCTGAAGGGGGCGAGGAGGTCGGCCCATTACAGCCCGAACCGCGTCCAGAGCTCGTCGTTCTTGAGCACCTCGCGGATGAAGGCCGCGTGGATTTCACGCTCGGCCTCCGTGGACCGCGCCGCCAGGGGCCGCGGCCGCGCGCCATAGGTCGAGGGGTTGGCCACGGCGTAGGCGGCGGTGTCCATGGCCTGGGTGGTGAGCTCCAGGCTCCGCTCGCGGCCGCCCTTCAGCTCCAGATAGACCGCCGCCAGCAGGCGGGCGTCGATCAGCGCCCCGTGCTTTTCCCGTTCCGACAGCGAGATCTTGAAGCGCTTGCAGAGCGCGTCCAGGGAATTGGCCATGCCGGGGAAGCGCTTGCGCGCGAGCGCCAGGGTGTCGATCCACCGCGGCTCCTCCAGGATGGTCAGGCCGCAGACCCCCAGCTCGTGATTGATGAAGGCCCGATCGAAGGTGGCGTTGTGGGCGATCAGCGGCGCGTCGCCGACGAACTCCAGGAAGGCGTGGCTGACCTCCGGGTGGGCGAACTTGGGCTTGCCCTTCAGGAAGGCGCCCGACAGGCCGTGCACCCGTTCGGCGTCCGGCGGCATGTCGCGCTCGGGATCGATATAGACGTGGAAGTGCCGCCCGGTGGGCAGGAAATCCTCGATCTCCAGGCAGGCGATCTCCACCAGCCGGTGGCCGAGGTGCGGCTCGAAGCCGGTGGTCTCGGTGTCGAGGACGATCTCGCGGGCCATGGCCCTAGATGACCCGCTTCGAAGGCCGATTCAACAGCGCCTCAGGTCGCAGGGCGTTTTTGCTGGGGAGCGTGACGGGCGCCGAAACCGGCGTCCACTTTCGGCCGTCACGCTCCGCGTCTCTGGGGACGGCGCGCCGGATCGCGCAGGGCCGCGATGATCTCGGCGACCTGGGCCCGGGCGTGGTCGAGGCCCTGGCCGGTATCCACCACGAAGTCGGCCCGCTTGCGTTTCTCGCTGTCGTGCAGCTGGCGCCTCAGGATGTCGTCCAGGCGCTCGGCGGTCCAGCCGGGGCGGGCCAGGACCCGGGCGCGCTGCTGATCCTCGGGCGCCGAGGCCACCACCACGGCGTCCATGTTCCGGTCGCCGCCAGTCTCGAACAGCAGGGGGATGTCCAGCACCACCATGTCGGCGCCGGCCGCCTGGGCGCGCTGGAAGAAGGCGCCGCGATCGGCGCCCACCAGGGGGTGGACGATGGCGTTCAGCCGGGCCATGGCCGCGTCGTCCCCCAGCACCCGCTGGCGCAGGGCCTCGCGGTCGACGGCCCCGTCCTTGGTGACACCGGGAAAGGCCGCCTCCAGGGGTTCGACCGCCGCCCCGCCCTTCACATAGAGGTCGGCCACCACCGCGTCGGCGTCATAGACCGGGATGCCGGCCTCGCGGAACATGGCCGCGGTGGTCGACTTGCCCATCCCGATGGAGCCGGTCAGTCCGATATTGAGCATGGCGTCAGAGTCCCAGGGCTTGGATGGCCAGGGCCCGGACGTCGATCCCGTCCGGCGGCGCCTGGCCGAAGAAGGCGCGGAAGGCGGGGATGGCCTGGCCGATCAGCATCTCCAGCCCGTCCACCGTGGGCCGGCCCAGAGCCCGGGCCTCGGCCAGGAACGGGGTGAGCAGGGGCTTGTAGACCATGTCCATCACCACGCAGGCGGCGGGCGTCGCGGCGATCGGCACGTCCAGGCTGCCCGAGCCGCTCAGGCCCGCCGAGGTGGCGTTGATCAGGGCGCCGACGCCTTCGAAGGCCTGCTCGGCCTGGTCCAGGCCATAGGCGCGCACCGTGGGGCCGAGGTCGGCGGCGATCTCTCGCGCCCGGGCGACCGTGCGGTTGAGGATGCGGATATCGGTGGCCCCGGCGCTGAGGAAGGCGGCGGCCGCGCCGCGGGCCGCGCCCCCGGCCCCCAGGATCGCCACCGGCGCCGCGGCCGGGTCGAAGCCGGGCGCCTGGATGGCGAAGGCGGCCAGCAGGCCCAGGCCGTCGGTATTGTCGGCGAAGACCGTCCCCTCGGGTCCGAAGACCAGGACGTTGGCCGCCTGCGCCAGGCGCGCCCGCTCGCTGACCTCGTCGGCCAGGGTGAGGGCCACGGTCTTGAAGGGCACGGTGACGTTCAGGCCCGACAGGGAGCCGCCGCGCAGGCCGTTGATGAAGCTCGCGAAATTCTCGGGAAAGACGTTGAAGGGCACATAGACCCCGTCGATCCCCGCCGCCGCCAGCCAGGCGTTGTGGAGGGTCGGGCTGAGCGTATGGGCCACCGGATGGCCCACCACGCCCGCCACCTTGGTGGCGCCGGTGATCTTGGTCATGCCGCCAGGGCCCCGTGTTTGCGCAGCAGGTCCAGCAGGCCCAGCAGAGGCAGGCCGAGGATGGCGAAATAGTCGCCCTCGATCTTCGAGAACAGTTGCGAGCCGTGGCTCTCCAGCCGGTAGCAGCCCACCGAGCCCAGGGCCTCCTCCCCTTCGGCCAGCAGATAGGCCTCCAGGAAGTCGTCGGAGAAGTCGCGCATGGTCAGGGTGCAGGTGGCCACCTCGCGCCAGATCGGCGCGCCGTCCCTGGCCACCACCACCGCCGAGTGCAGCTGGTGCGGCTTGCCCCGCAGCAGCTTCAGGCGGGCGCGGGCGTCCTCCACCGTCTCGGCCTTGTCATAGAGCCCGCCCTCGAACTCCAGGGTCTGGTCGGCGCCGATCACGAAGCCGGGGCGGGAGCGCGAGATCTTCACCGCCTTCAGTTCGGCCAGGGCGTCGGCCACCTCGCGGGGGGTTCCCCCCTGGCCGAGCAGGGCGGTCTTCACCGCGTCCTCGTCCACCCCGGAGACGGCGGTCTCGAAGGTCACGCCGGCGCCCTTAAGGACGGCGGTGCGGGCGGCGCTCTTGGAGGCCAGGATGATCGGGGCGCTCATCCCAGCACCTCGATCTGGCCGTGGCCCCCGTGCAGCAGGTTGAGCACCGAGGCGGCGGTCTCCTCGACGCTGCGGCGGGTGACGTCGATCACCGGCCACTCCATCTTCTCATACAGACGGCGGGCCAGGACCGTCTCTTCGCGGACCGCCTCGATGTCGATATAGCTGCTCTCCCGGTCTTCCTTCAGGCTGAGCAGGCGGTTGCGGCGGATCTGGATCAGCCGGTCGGGCGAGATGGTCAGGCCGACGATCAGGGCGTTCTTCAGGGTCATCAGCTTCTCGGGCGGCGGCCGCCCCGGCACCAGGGGCACATTGGCCGCCCGGACCCCCCGGTGGGCCAGATAGATGCAGGTCGGGGTCTTGGAGGTGCGCGAGACCCCCACCAGCACCACGTCGGCCTGGTCCAGGTCCTGGCCGCCCTGGCCGTCATCGTGGCCGATGGCGTAGTTCAGGGCGTCCATGCGGTTGAAATAGTCGTTGTCCAGGGCGTGCTGCACCCCCACGCGCCGGGTCAGGGCCGCGCCCAGATAGCGCGACAGGGCCGAGACCAGGGGATCGAGGGCAGGGATGCAGGCCATGTCCAGCTTGCGGCACCCCTCCTCCAGAGCGGCGCGGAGCTCGTCGTCGACGATGGTGTGGATCACCACGCCGGGGGCGGCCTCGATGTCGGTCAGCGCCCGCTCCAGCTGCCGGGGCGAGCGCACCAGGGCGTAGATGTGCTCGATGGGCAGGACGTTCTCGAACCGGGCGCAGACCGCGCGGGCCATGGCGTTCAGGGTCTCGCCGGTGGAGTCGGAGACCAGATGCACATGGAAGTAGGTGGCGAAGCGCGAGGCGGTGGTCATGGACCCTTGGGGTTCGAGGGGCGGGGCGGAAGAAATATCTGGGGACAGCTGTGTCGACACCTTCTTAGCGAAGCCGCGCGCGCTTGGGGATAGCTGCGGCCAAATCGCGCTGTTCCCGCGGGGCCGGTGGAGAACGGGGATGAAAGGCCCGGTTTGAGTCCGTCTCGCACCCCGGTCATCCCTGCGGCGTGGGGGATGTGAATCCCGCCCAGGGTCGGGCTGCGGATGACCGGCGTTCGTTCAGGCCTCCGGTCCCGAAGGGGTTAATGAATCGTTAAGCCCGCTCAAGCGGTTAAGACTTCGTTAACACAATCCACAGCCCCGCTTTTCACGGCGGGAGGAAGGGGCTCTGACCTGGGGAAAGGGAGTCGAGGAGGGGGTGCGACATCGGAGGTTTCCCCCGTGATCGACAGGCCTACCGCTACCTCTTCAATCCAGATTCTAAATCTTAGATAGGTAGAAGGCAGGCGGGGCCGAACGGACGGGCTTGAGCCGGAGAGGGGAAGGCGATTTAAGGCTCCCCATGCCGAACAGCTCAACACCGCGTCTGCTCCGGGCCCTGGCCGGAGAAACCCTGGACCGCCCGCCGGTCTGGTTCATGCGTCAGGCGGGCCGCTCCCTGCCCGAGTACCGGGAGCTGCGGACCCGCGCCAAGGACTTCATCGCCTTCTGCCACGATCCGGAAATGGCCGCGGAGGCGACGATGCAGCCCATGCGCCGCTTCCCCCTGGATGCGGCCATCGTCTTCGCCGACATCCTGCTGATCCCCCAGGCGCTCGGCCAGGAGGTCTGGTTCGAGGCCGGCGAAGGCCCCCGCCTCGGCCCCTTGCCGGAGATCGAAGCCCTGGCCGACCAGATCGAGGCCTCCACCGGGCGGCTGTCGGCCATCGGCGAGACCCTGACTCGCGTGCGGGCCGAGCTGGAGCCCGACCGCGCCCTGATCGGTTTCGCCGGCGCCCCCTGGACCGTGGCCACCTACATGATCGAGGGCCGCGGCTCCGACCGCTCCGGCGCGCGGACCTATGCCTACCAGAACCCGGAGAAGCTCGACCGCCTGCTGGAGGTGCTGGTGGAGTCCACCGCCCGCTACCTGGTGATGCAGGCCAAGTCCGGCGCCCAGGTGCTGAAACTGTTCGAGAGCTGGGCGGAGGGTCTGGCCGAGGACGTCTTCGAACGCATCGTCATCAAGCCGCACACCGCCATCATCGAGAAGGTGCGGGCCGCCGGGATCGACACCCCCTTCATCGGCTTCCCGCGCGGGGCTGGCGCCCTGGTGGAGAACTACGCCGCCCGGGTCCCGGTCAACTGCGTGGCCCTGGACACCCAGGCCACCGCGGTGCTGGGCCAGAAGATCCAGGACAGCGGCAAGACCATCCAGGGCGCCCTGGACAACCTGCTGCTGCGGGCCGGTGGCCCGGCCCTCGACGCCCGGGTCGACGCCCTGATCGAGCAGTGGAACTCCGGCCCCTATATCTTCAACCTGGGTCACGGGGTCCTGCCCGACACCCCCATTGAGCATATCGAGCGCACGATCCGCCGGGTGACCGGAAAGTGACCCGCGTTGCGGTGGTGTTGTTCAACCTCGGCGGACCGGACGGACCCGAGGCGGTGCGGCCGTTCCTCTACAACCTGTTCAAGGACCCGGCGATCATCGGGGCCCCGGCCATCGTGCGCTATCCCCTGGCGGCCCTGATCTCCTCGCGGCGCGAGACGTCGGCCCAGGCCAACTACGCGATCATGGGGGGCGGCTCGCCCCTGTTGCCGGAGACCCAGGCCCAGGCCGGCGCCCTGGATACGGCCCTGGCGGCCGCGGCGCCCGAGATCACCGCCAAGACCTTCGTCGCCATGCGCTACTGGAAGCCCTTCGCCGACGAGACGGCCAAGGCTGTGGCGGCCTTCAATCCCGACGAGATCGTGCTGCTGCCCCTCTATCCGCAGTACTCGACGACCACGACGGGCTCGTCCCTGCAGGACTGGGCCAAGGCCTATAAGGGCCCCGGTCGGACCCGCACGGTCTGCTGCTATCCCACCGCCGAGGGCCTGATCGAGGCCCATGCCCAGCGCATCCGCGACACCTGGGAGGAGGCCGGCAGGCCCGGGGACATCCGGCTGCTGTTCTCCGCCCACGGCCTGCCGGAGAAGGTGATCGCGGGCGGCGACCCCTACCAGGCCCAGGTGGAGGCCACGGCCGCGGCGGTGGCCGCCCGGGTGCCGGAGCTCACCGACTGGCGGGTCTGTTATCAGAGCCGGGTCGGGCCGCTGAAATGGATCGGTCCGTCGACAGTGGACGAGATCCACGTGGCCGGGGAACAGGGGGTCGGGCTGCTGATCACCCCCATCGCCTTCGTCTCCGAGCACATCGAGACCTTGGTGGAGCTGGACCACGAATATGCCGAGCTGGCCATGCAGCAGGGGGTCGCCCCCTATCTGCGCGCCCCGGCGCTCGGGGTGGAGCAGGTGTTCATCGACAGCTTGGCCGCGACGGTGACCCGGTCCCTGGGCCGGGCCGGCGGCGCGGCGCCGGAGGGGGAATGGCTTTGCCCGTCCGGCTATGGCAAATGCGGCCGGACGCAGGGCGTGACAGCCTGAAGTGGCTACCGGTTCAGGCGCCCGTCACGGCCTAAAATCAAGAGAGCGAGCCTGAAAGGCTCGCCAAGGGAGTTTCGGCGTGAACTACGACCTGCTGCGCGGCCTGCACATCCTCTCGGTGATCGCCTGGATGGCCGGCATGATGTACCTGCCCCGCCTGTTCGCCTACCACGCCGCCGCGCCGGTGGGCGGGGAGATGGACAAGACCTTCCAGACCATGGAGCTCAAGCTCTACCGGATCATCATGGGCCCGGCCATGGTGGCGACCTGGGTCTTCGGCCTGGCGCTGATCTATGTGGACGCCACCCAGATCCGCGGCGGCTGGGACTTCCTGCAGACCCCCTGGATGATCACCAAGCTGGCGGGGATTGTCTTCATGACCGCTTGGCACCATGTGTTGGGGGCGGCCCGCAAGAAGTTCGTCGCCGGGACCAACACCCGCACCCCCCGCTTCTGGAAGATGACCAACGAACTGCCCTTCATCGCGGCCATCATCATGGTCATCGCGGTGACGACGGAGTTCGGGAGCTAGCCTCCATTCTCCGTCATCCTTGACCCGAACCGCGTGATGTGGTTCCGCTGGGCCCACATGGCGTCGCCCAATCTGCGAAGTCATGCCCCGCCTCTCTCCGGCGACGCGCGCTTTCCCAAGACTTAGAGCTGCTGCGTCCCGGCCCCTGAACACCCCCGGCGAGTCCCAAGGCCCGCCATAGACGTTTCAAGTTTGCTCGACGCCCGAGGACTGTCTCAAGTCCTGGGCGCGCCGAGCCGTATCAAGGCGATACCCCATGTCTGAAGAAAACATCTCCGACACCCTCGACGCCGAAGACTCCGCCCTCGACCAGGCGATGGACGCCCAGGTCGCGGCCGCCCAGGAGACCAGCGACGACGACGACGACAACGAACTCTCCGCGGCCATCGCCGCGCTGGGCATCACCCGGATGTCCCTCCAGGAGCTGAAGGACAAGTCGCCGGTCGACCTGCTGGCCTTCGCCGAGAAGCTGGAGATCGAGAACGCCAACTCCATGCGCAAGCAGGACATGATGTTCGCGATCCTCAAGACCCTGGCAGAGGAAGGCATCGAGATCTCCGGCTCCGGCACCCTGGAAGTGGTGTCCGACGGCTTCGGCTTCCTGCGCTCGCCGGAAGCCAACTACCTGCCCGGCCCCGACGACATCTATGTCAGCCCCTCGCAGATCCGGAAGTTCGGCCTGCGCACCGGCGACACCGTCGACGGCGCCATCCGCGCCCCCCGCGAGGGCGAGCGCTATTTCGCGCTGATCAAGGTCGATCTGACCAATTTCGAGAACCCCGAGAACGTCCGCCACAAGGTCCTGTTCGACAACCTGACCCCGCTCTATCCCGACGAGCGGCTGAAGATGGAGATCGAGGACCCGACCCTGAAGGACCGCTCGGGCCGGCTGATCGACATCGTCGCCCCGCTCGGCAAGGGTCAGCGCTGCCTGATCGTCGCCCCGCCGCGGGTGGGTAAGACGGTGATGCTGCAGAACATCGCCAAGTCCATCGCGGTGAACCACCCCGAGTGCTACCTGATCGTGCTGCTGATCGACGAGCGGCCCGAGGAAGTCACCGACATGCAGCGCACCGTGCGCGGCGAGGTGATCTCGTCCACCTTCGACGAACCCGCCACCCGCCACGTCCAGGTCGCCGAGATGGTGATCGAGAAGGCCAAGCGCCTGGTGGAGCACAAGCGCGACGTCATCATCCTGCTGGACTCCGTCACCCGCCTGGGCCGCGCCTACAACACCGTGGTCCCGTCCTCGGGCAAGGTGCTGACCGGTGGTGTGGACGCCAACGCCCTGCAGCGCCCCAAGCGCTTCTTCGGCGCGGCGCGCAACATCGAGGAGGGCGGCTCGCTCACCATCATCTCCACGGCCCTGATCGACACCGGCAGCCGGATGGACGAGGTGATCTTCGAAGAGTTCAAGGGCACGGGTAACTCGGAAATCATCCTGGACCGCAAGGTCGCCGACAAGCGCATCTTCCCGGCCATCGACGTGCTGAAGTCCGGCACGCGGAAGGAAGAGCTGATCACCCCGAAGGACCAGCTGCAGAAGACCTATGTCCTGCGCCGCATCCTCAACCCCATGGGGGCCCAGGACGCCATCGAGTTCCTGTTGGACAAGCTGCGCCAGAACAAGAACAACGACGAATTCTTCCAGTCGATGAACACCTGATCCAGATGGTGGCGGTGGCCGCGGCCTCCGCCTAATCTACGCCCGTTCAGACGGGGGTGGAGGATGATCAGGGTCTATGGGTCGGAGCGGTCGCGTCGCACGCTCGCGGCGCTGGGCGCGGTCCATGAGGTCGTCTCGCTGATGGCGCCGCAGGCCTGTCAGCGCGCCGACGCCGTCCCGTGACCGAGAGCTACATCATCGCCGGCGGGGTGGCCGGGGCCGCGCGGCTGTCGGTCCTGTCCCAGGCCATGGCGGAGGCCACCGGCTCCCTGCTGGACATGATGGACATCGCGCCGGACGCCCGCATCCTCGACGCCGGCTGCGGCGGCGGCGACGTCACCCGCCACCTGGCCGGCCGCACCACGGGGCCGGTGATCGGCCTGGACCTGGACGCGGTGAAGATCTCCATGGCCGGGCAGGACGCCCCCGCCAACGCCGCGTTCCACGTGGGGGGCTTCGAGCGGGCCGAGGAGCTGGGGCCTTTCGACGTCATCTATGCCCGCTTCCTGCTCTCCCATCTCACCGAGCCGGCCGCCGCCGTCGCGGTCTTCGCGCGGGCGCTGAAGCCCGGCGGCCTGCTGGTGGTGGAGGACGTGGAGTTCTCGGCCCATCTGTGCGAGCCCAGCCGGCTCAGCTTCCGCCACTATGTGCAATGGTATGTGGGCTCGGCCCACCGCCGCGGGGCCGATCCGGAGATCGGGCCCAAGCTGCCCGGCCTGCTGGGACGCGGCGGATTCCGCAATGTGGACGCCCGCCTGGTCCAGCCGGCCGGCCTCACCGGCCCGGTGAAGGCCATGGCCGCCCTCACCCTGGCTGGAATCGCTGAAGCCGTTGAAATGATGGGTGTTTCACGTGAAACCCTGATCGACGACATCGCCGACCTGGTCCGGGCCCGCGACGACCCGACCGTGTTCATGAGCCTGCCGCGGATCACCCAGGCCTGGGGGTGGAAGCCGGGGGACTGAGGCGCCCCAGCCTCTCCCCGCCCCTCACGGAATCAGCAGACTCGCGCCCACCGTGTCGCGGCCCTCCATGGCCTCGTGGGCGCGGCGGGCCTCGGCGAGGGGGAAGGTCTGGCCGATCTCGATCTTCACCTGGCCGGACTTGATCACCTCGAACAGGGCGCCGGCGCTGGCGTCCAGCTCGGCGGTGGTGAGCAGATAGTCGCCCATGGTGGGGCGGGTGAGGAAGACCGAGCCGGCCTGCATCAGGCGGGCCGGCGCGATCGCCGGCGGCGGGCCCGAGGCGTTGCCGAAGCTGACGAACAGGCCGCGCTTGGCCAGGCTCCCCAAGGTGCCCTCGAAGGTGGCGGCGCCCACCGAGTCATAGGCCACCGGCACGCCCTTGCCGCCGGTGATCCTGCGCACCTCGGCGGCGACGTCGGCGTCGCGGTAGAGGATGACGTGGTCGGCGCCCAGGGCCCGGGCGCGCTCGGCCTTGTCCGCCGAGCCGGCGGTGGCGATCACCGTGGCGCCCAGGGCCTTGGCCCACTGGACCAGTATGGAGCCCACACCTCCCGCCGCGGCGTGAACGAGTATGGTCTCGCCGGCCTTCACTTCGTGGCAGCGGCGCAGCAGGAACTCCGCCGTCATCCCCTTGAGCAGGGCGCCGGCCGCCACCTGGGCGTCGATCCCGGCCGGGGGCTTCACGGCGCGCTCGGCGTTCACCGCGTGGACCTCGGCATAGGCGCCGATCGGCCCCGAGGCGTAGGCGGCCAGATCGCCGACGGAAAGGCGGGTCACCCCCTCCCCCACCGCCTCGACGATCCCCGCGCCCTCCATGCCCAGGCCCGAGGGCAGCTTCAGGGGATAGAGGCCCGAGCGGTGATAGGTGTCGATGAAGTTCAGCCCGATGGCCTGGTTGCGCACCAGGATCTGGCCGGGCCCCGCCACCGGGGCCGGAATTTCGACGAGCTTGAGAACCTCAGGACCGCCCGTGGCCTCGATCTGGATGGCGCGCATGTCGGAAATCCTAGGCCAGGTGCTGCTGGAAGAAGGCGAGGCTGCGGCCGTTGGCGTGGCGGGCCGCGTCGGCGTCATAGTGCTCGCCGCCGTGGCGGGCGAAGGCGTGGTCGCAGCCGGGATAGGTGTGGATGGTCACCTGGGCGTGGTTCTTCAGGGCCTGGAGGATGACGGCCTGGGCCTCCTTGGGGACGAACTGGTCCTCCTCGGCGATGTGCAGCATCAGGGGCCGCTCCAGCTTCTCGACCTCTCCGACCCGGCTCTCGATGCCGACCCCGTAATAGCCGACGCTGGCGTCGGCGTCGGTGCGGGTGGCGGTGAGGAAGGCCAGCAGGCCGCCGAGGCAGTAGCCCACCGCCCCCACCTTCCCCGAGCAGCCGGGATCGGCGCGGATGTGGTCGATGACCGCCTGGATGTCCTTCACGCCGAGGTCCGGATCGAAGGCGTTGAACAGTTCGAAGGCCTTCTTCCACTCGGCCTCGGACTTGTCGGTGATGTCGATCCCCGGCTCGATCCGCCAGAACAGGTCGGGGCAGATGGCCAGGTAGCCCTGGGCGGCCAGGCCGTCGGCGATCTCGCGCATGACGGCGTTGACCCCGAAGATCTCCTGGATGACCACGATGGCTGGAGCCTTGGCCGCCGCGGGCCGCGCCACATAGGCCGTGAATTGGCCGTCTTCGGTGGTGAGCGTGATGGTCTCGCCGGACATGGAGCCTCCCTGTGCCTTGCTATGCGTTGGCTACTAGCGCGCAGTGGCCGGTAGCGGCCATAACTATTGCTTGAAGGAAGGGCCCCGCCATGAAGATGACCATCGAGATCGACTGCACCCCCATCGAGGCCCGCACCTTCATGGGCCTGCCCGACGTCACCGCCCTGAACGACAAGCTGGTGGAGGAGATGCAGAAGCGGATGGAGAGCAACATCAACATGCTCTCCCCCGACGAGCTGATGAAGAACTGGACCGCCTTCGGGGTCGGGGCCCAGGAACAGTTCCGCAAGCTGATGTCCACCGCCGTCGACATCGGCATGGGCGGCGCCACCCGCCCGAAATGACCGACACCATCTACGCAGCCGCCACCGCGCCCGGCCGCGCGGCGGTGGCGGTCGTCCGCGTCTCGGGTCCGGCGACGCGGAGTCTGGTCAAGACCCTGGCCGGCCGCCAGGTGCGGGCCCGCGTCGCGGCCCTTCGCACCCTGAGGGACGCCCACGGCGCCGCGATCGACCAGGCCCTGGTGCTGCGGTTCGAGGCCCCGGCCAGCTATACCGGCGAGGACAGCGCCGAGTTTCACGTGCACGGCGGCCCGGCGGTGGTGGCCGCCCTGCTGGAGGCCCTGGCCGCCCTGGGCCTGCGGCTCGCCGAGCCCGGGGAGTTCACAAGGCGCGCCTTCGAGAACGGCAAGCTCGACCTCGCCCAGGCCGAGGGGGTGGCCGACCTGATCGAGGCCGAGACCGAGGCCCAGCGCCGCCAGGCCCTGGACCAGGTGGAGGGGGCGCTCGGCCGCGCCCACCAGCGCTGGCGGGCCGACCTGATCGAGGCCCTGGCCAATTTCGAGGCCGCGGTCGACTTTCCCGACGAGGAGGTCCCCGCCGAGGTGGCCGACCGGGCGCGTCCCTATCTCGACCGCCTGGTGGGCCAGCTGCACGCCGCCCTGGCCGACGTGGACCGGGGCGAACGGGTGCGGGAGGGGTTCAAGATCGCCCTGGTGGGCTCGCCCAACGCCGGCAAGTCCACCCTGCTGAACGCCCTGGCGGGCCGCGAGGCCGCCATCGTCACCGCCACCCCGGGCACCACCCGGGACGTCATCGAGGTCCCGATGCGGCTGGCGGGGTACAGGGTGCTGCTGGCCGACACCGCCGGCCTGCGGGAGACCGCCGACGAGATCGAGGCCGAGGGCGTGCGGCGGGCGCGGGCCTGGGCCGACAGCGCCGATCTGAGGCTCTGGGTGGTGGACGGCGCCTCGTCGGCCGTGGACCCACCCCCGGCCGAGCTGCGGGCCGGCGACCTCTGCGTGATCAACAAGGCCGACCTGCCCCCGGGGGACGATACGGGCCGGGCCCTGCTGGAATCCCGGGCGCTCGAGCTTGAACTGCACCGGATCAGCGCCCGGGACACCGGCCATGTGGGGGTGATCCTGGCGGCCCTGACCGATCACGTGGTCGGCCGCCTCTCCGGGGCCGAGCCCCCCACCGCCACCCGCCTGCGTCACAAGGACCTGCTGACCGAGGCCCTGGCGCGGCTGGAGCACGCGCTCCTGGTCCAGGGATCGCCGGAACTGGCGGCGGAGGACGTGCGGCTGGCCGGCCGGGCCCTGGACCGCATCACGGGGCGGATCGATCCCGAGGACGTGCTGGACCGGGTCTTCGCCACCTTCTGCATTGGAAAATAAGGTGTTTCACGTGGAACAGTGACTCTTTCCCTCCCCTTTATGGGGAGGGTGGACGGCGCGAAGCGCCAGACGGGTGGGGATACCTGCCGATACTCCCCCACCCAGATCGCTTCGCGATCTTCCCCTCCCCATGAAGGGGAGGGAGCGGCAGCAAGCCGCCCAGACTCTTTCACGTGAAACCCCCCGCCCCTTCCGCTATAGGAAGCCCCCGCCCATATGGCGCGGATGCGGAGTTTCGGCGTGACCTCCTGGGACGTGATCATCATCGGCGGCGGCCATGCGGGCTGCGAGGCGGCGGCGGCGGCGGCGCGGTTCGGCGCGCGCACCCTGCTGCTGACCCACAAGCTCGAGACCATCGGCGAGATGTCCTGCAATCCGGCCATCGGCGGCCTGGGCAAGGGCCATCTGGTCCGCGAGATCGACGCCCTGGACGGGGTGATGGGACGGCTGGCGGACAAGGCCGGCATCCAGTTCCGGCTGCTGAACCGCTCCAAGGGCGCCGCGGTGCGCGGGCCCCGCGCCCAGATCGACCGCAAGCTCTATCGCCAGGCCATGCAGGCCGAGCTGGCGGCCACCGCGAACCTGACAATCCAGGCCGAGGCGGTCGAGGACCTGCTGGTGGTGGACGGCCAGGTGACCGGGGTCGTGGGGGCAAGCGGTGAAATCTATTCCGCGGGACGGGTGGTGCTCACCACCGGCACCTTCCTGAAGGGCGTGATCCACCAGGGCGAGCAGCGCATCCCCGCCGGCCGCGTCGGCGAGGCGCCGGCCATCGGCCTCTCCGACCGGCTCTATGCGCTCGGCCTGGACATGGGGCGGCTGAAGACCGGCACCCCCGCGCGGCTGGTGGCCTCCACCATCGCCTGGGAGAAGCTGGAGATGCAGGCGGCCGACGAGGTCCCCTCCCCCTTCTCCTTCCTGACCGACAAGATCACCACGCCGCAGATCGCCTGCGGCATCACCTACACCAACGCCCAGACCCACCAGATCATCGCCGAGCGGCTGACCGAGTCGGCGGTCTATGGCGGGCGGATCAATGGGCGCGGGCCGCGCTACTGCCCCTCCATCGAGGACAAGGTGGTCCGCTTCGCCGACAAGACCGCCCACCAGATCTTCCTGGAGCCCGAGGGCCTGGACGACGACACGGTCTATCCCAACGGCATCTCCACCTCGGTCTCGGCGGAGACCCAGGACCTGTTCCTGCGCACCATCGTCGGCCTGGAGAACGTCCAGGTCCGCCGGCACGGCTATGCGATCGAGTACGACTATGTCGATCCCCGCGAGCTGTCGGCCACCCTGGAGGTCAAGCGCCTGCCGGGCCTCTACCTGGCCGGCCAGATCAACGGCACCACGGGCTATGAGGAGGCCGCGGCGCAAGGCCTGGTGGCCGGGCTGAACGCGGCGCGGGCCGCCTCGGGCGCCGACGCGGCCGTGTTCGGCCGCGACGAGGCCTATATCGGGGTGATGATCGACGACCTGGTGACCCGGGGCGTCACCGAGCCCTATCGGATGTTCACCAGCCGGGCGGAGTTCCGCCTGACCCTGCGCTCCGACAACGCCGACCAGCGCCTGACCGCCAAGGGCGTGGCCCTGGGCTGCGTCGGTGTTTCACGTGAAACAGCCTGGACCGCCAAGGCCGCCGCCCTCGCCGCCGCCCGCGGCCGCGCCGCCGAGCTGACGCTGACCCCCGACAAGGCCGCCAAGGCCGGCCTGCCGGTCAAGGCCGACGGCCAGCGCCGCGACCTGACCCAGCTGCTGGCCTATCCCACCATCGGCTTCGAGGACCTGGCGCTCATCTGGCCGGAGATCTCGGCGTGGGATCCGCAGGTGCGCGAGCAGATCGAGATCGACGCCGCCTATGCCGGATATCTGGACCGCCAGGAGGCCGATGTGGCGGCCTTCCGCCGCGACGAGAACCTGCGCCTGCCCGCCGAGCTGGACTATTCGGTGGTGGGTGGGCTTTCCAACGAGGTGCGGGACAAGCTCACCGCCATCCGCCCCCTGACGCTCGGCCAGGCGGCGCGAATCGAAGGCGTGACGCCCGGCGCGCTCACCGCCCTCCTGGCCCATGTCCGCCGGCGGGCCGCCTGATGGACAAGACCGACACCCTGCCGATCGAGGTCGAGACCGCCGCCGACTTCGCCCTGGCCACCGGCGCCGACGAGAGCGTCATCAACGACCTCAAGTCATACCAGTCATACCTGGAGGACTGGAACCAGCGGATGAACCTGGTGGGGCCCTCGACCCTGGAGATCTTCTGGTCGCGGCACGCCTGGGACTCCGCCCAGATCCTGCCCCTGGCGCCGGAGGCGCTGACCTGGGCCGACCTCGGGGCGGGGGCAGGTTTGCCGGGCATCGTGCTGGCGATCCTCAACAAACACCGCCCCGGCTTCCACATGCACCTGGTGGAAAGTATGGCCAAACGCTGCCGCTTCCTGACCGAGGTTGTGGAGGGTCTCCACCTGCCGGCCACCGTTCACAATTCTCGTGCGGAGGACTTGTCCCTGACTGTGGATATCGTCACCGCCCGGGCTTGCGCCCCGATGACCCGGTTGCTTGGGTACGCCCAGCCCTACCTGAAGCGCGGCGCCACCGCCTTGTTCCTCAAGGGGCAAGATGTTGCGGTCGAGCTGGAAGAAGCTACCAAATCTTGGAAGTTCGAGGCGGATGTCCTGCCCAGCTTCAGTGATGCGCGCGGGCGCATCGTACGCGTAAGGACGTTGAGCCGTGGCCGCTGATCCGAAACCCTTCCGGGCGCTGCGAATCCTGGTGGTCGCCAACCAGAAGGGCGGCGTGGGCAAGACCACGACGGCCATCAACCTGGGCACGGCGCTCGCCGCCGTCGGCGAGCGGGTGCTGCTGATCGATTCCGATCCCCAGGGCAACGCCTCCACGGGCCTCGGCATCCCCCATTCCAAGCGCAAGACCACCCTCTATGACGTGCTGATGGGGGACGCCCCCATCACCGCGGCCATCGTCTCCACCGACCTGCCCGGCCTCGACATCGTCCCGGCCCATGCCGACCTCTCCGGGGTCGAGCTGGAGCTGGGTCAGCAGGCCCGTCGCTCCTTCAAGCTGCGCGACGCCATCGACCCGATCCGCCAGTCGGGCGCCTATACCTATGTCCTGATCGACTGCCCGCCGTCCCTGAACCTGCTGACGGTCAACGCCATGGCGGCCGCCGACGCGGTGCTGGTGCCCCTGCAGTGCGAGTTCTTCGCCCTGGAGGGCCTGTCCCAGCTGATGCGGACGGTGGAGCTGGTGCGGGGCAGCCTCAATCCGAACCTGGAGATCCAGGGGGTGGTGCTGACCATGTATGACCGGCGCAACAGCCTGTCGGAGCAGGTGGCCAAGGATGTCCGCGCCCACTTCGGCGGCACGGTCTACGCCACCGTGATCCCGCGCAACGTGCGGGTGTCCGAGGCGCCCAGCTTCGGCAAGCCGGTGCTGGTCTATGATCTGAAATGCGCGGGGAGCCAGGCCTATCTGAAGCTCGCCCGCGAAGTCGTGCTGCGCGAGCGCGATCGCCGCGCCAAGGCCGCGTGAGGAAACAATGATGGTCGAAAAACGCGGACTGGGCCGGGGGCTGTCGGCCCTGCTGGGGGAGGTCGAGGAGACGCCGGTCACCGCCGGGGCCGCCGGCGGCCTGCGCGACATCCCCATCGAGCTGATCCATCGCAACGAGAAGCAGCCCCGCTGGGTCTTCCCCGAGGAAGAGATCGAGGAGCTGGCCGCCTCCATCCGCGAGAAGGGCGTGCTGCAGCCGATCCTGGTGCGGCCGGCGCCGGAGATGGACGGCCACTTCGAGATCGTGGCCGGGGAACGCCGCTGGCGGGCCAGCCAGAAGGCGGGACTGCATGTCCTGCCGGCCCTGGTGCGCGAGCTGAACGACATCCAGATGCTGGAGATCGGGGTCATCGAGAACGTCCAGCGGACGGCGCTCTCCCCCATCGAAGAGGCCAACGCCTACCAGCAGCTGGTGGAGGTCCACGGCCGCAGCGCCGCCGAGGTGGCCGACGCGGTGGGCAAGAGCCGGTCCCACGTCGCCAATCTGATCCGCCTGCTGGCCCTACCCGAGATGGTCCGGCACTACCTGATGGGGGGCCAGCTCACCGCCGGCCATGCCCGCGCCCTGCTGGGAACCCCCGACCCCCAGGCCCTGGCCGAGATCGTCATCGCCAGGGGCCTGTCGGTGCGCGACACCGAATCCCTGGCCCGCAAGGCCTCGGCCGGCGAGACCCCGGCCAAGGCGGCGCGTCCGGCGCCGGCGAAGGACACCGACACCCAGGCCCTGGAGGTCGACCTGTCCGAGGCGCTCGGCCTGACCGTCGAGGTGATCGACAAGGGCGGGGTCGGCGAGCTGCGGGTGAAGTACGCCAGCCTCGAACAGCTGGACGAGGTCTGCCGGCGGTTGACGCGGGCGTAGGGTCGCCGCTCTCAAGATGCTCCCCCTCTGGGGGAGCTGTCAGCGAAGCTGACTGAGGGGGACCTTGACTCTGGCTTCCAGGCTGAAGGTGTCGACGACGTCGATCCCCCTCCGACCCGGACCTACGGTCCGGGCCACCTCCCCCACATCGCGCTAACGCGCTGGGGGAGGATCTAAAATCGGCCCTGTGGCGCACAGAAGGTCGTCCGTCCGTATCCCTGGACGGCGGCGAAACGCCATCCTGTGGACGGATTCGGCGAAATCGACGTAAGCTATTCTAAAATATAGGGTATTCGACGCACACGACAGGCGGCGCAAAGGGCTGTTTTCGGCCCCTTTTCAGAGACCCAGGCGCTTGGCCCGGCCGGCGATCTGCAGGGCGAGCCGTTCGGCGATCAGGGCGTCCGGGGAGCCCGCCGTCTTGCACGCCTTGTCGGCGGCGAGCACCTCGGGCTGGATGCGGTCGAGCTCGGGCAGGGTCCAGGTGCGGGCCTGCCGCAGGAACTCCCGCTCGCTCTTCCAGAACACGCCCGAGGCCTTGGCCGCCTCCTGCAGGCCGGCGCCGGACTTGGCCAGGGTGAGCGTGCGGCGCATGCGGCCGAGATACATGCCCAGCGCCCGGACGGCGGCGGGGCCCCCCTCCCCCTCGGCGGCGGCGCGGCGCAGGCCGGCCTGGGCCTCGGCCAGGCGTCCGCCGAAGGCGTCGGCGGCGGCGTCTGAGAGCGAGGCCTCCGGCTCGACGCCGAGGAAGTCCTCCAGGTCCTTAGGCGTGGCGGTCATGCCGCTGCCGGGACCGAGGAACAGGGCCAGGCGCTCGATCTCCTGGCGGGCGACGCCGCGCTCCTTGGGCATGCGGGCCACGAACAGCTGCAGGGCCTCGGCGGTCAGGCCCACCCCGTCCTTGGTGAGCAGGTCGCGCACCAGGCGGGCGATGTCGCCGGGCTCGTCCTCGTAGCAGGGGATGGTCGCCGCCCCGGGCGCCTTCTCGGCGGCCTTGCGCAGGGCGGAGTTGCGGTCGAGGTTCCCGGCCTCGATCAGCAGGAAGGCGTCCGGATTGAGCTCGCCGGCCGCGTGCCGGGTCAGGGCCTCGGCGGTCATCTTGTCGAGGCTGGCCTTCTCGGTGGCGAACTTCAGCCGCACCAGGCGCCGGCCCCCCATCAGGGACTGAGCCGCCAGCTCGCCCTCCAGCCGCGCCCCGTCGCCGTCCAGGTCGCCGTCGGTGAGCAGGGCCACGTCGAAGGGGTCGTCGGGGCGGTCGCAGACCTTGAGCGCCAGCTGGTTGGCGCGGTCGCGAACCACGCCCATGTCGCGGCCATAGATCAGGGCGGCGCGAATAGTCTTATCGGGCGCGCCGAGGAAGCGTTCGATGTCCGGCCGCTTGGCGAGGATCATCGCGGGGCCTTACGACTTGGCGCCGGCCAGCCAGGTGGCGAGCTCGAGCTCAATCTTGCGGGCGGCCTCGCCGGCGGCGCGGTCCTGGGCGTCCTGCTGGGCGGCCACCGAGGCGTAGGGCTGGTCGGCCGAATCATAGGTCACCTCGACCCGCACCCGGCCGACCTTGGCCGCCGCGCCCGAGGGCAGGGCCACCAGGGTGTAGGCCGCGGTCAGCACGTATTCGTAGCGGGTGGCGACATTGTCGACCCGGATGCCGCGGGGATAGCGCTGCTCGGAGATCTGCAGGTCCATGCGGTACTTGGGCTTGAGGTCCGAGTCGCGGGCGAGCGCGTCGTCCAGGTGCTCGCGCATCAGCTGGCCGGCCCGGCCGGTGGGGGCCGAGACCTGCACCGAGGACAGGGTCGCCCCCACGCCGGGGCGGCCATAGAGCGGCGTGAAGCCGCAACCCGCCAGGGCGAGGGCGGCGAGCGCCAGGGCGCCGATTCTTGCGATGCGAGCCATGTGCCTCAGCTTGCCACGATGTTGACGATGCGATCCTTCACCACGATCACCTTGCGGATCGTGAGGCCCTCAAGGCGCCGTGCGATCTCGGGATCGTCAAGCACCATCTTCTCCACATCGGCCGGTTCGGCCCCGGCCGGCGCGGAAATCTCGCCCCGGCGCTTGCCGTTGACCTGCACCGGCAGGACGCGGACGGCGTCCTCGGTCAGCGCCGGATCGAAGTCGGGCCAGGGCGCGGAGACCACCATCCCCTCGCCGCCGATGCGGGCCCAGGCCTCTTCCGCCAGGTGCGGCGTGAAGGGGGAGACCAGGCGGGCGAAGGCCGACAGGGCCTCGGCGCGGGCCGCCAGCAGGGCGGGGCTCGCGCCCTCCGCCGGGGCGGCCTTCAGGGCGTTGAGGAACTCGTACAGGCGGGCGATGCCGGAGTTGAAGCGGAAGCCCTCCACGGCCTCGGTGACCGCCTTGACGGTGCGGTGGGTGGCGACCCGCAGGGCCACGGCCTTGGGGTCCGACGCGATATCGGCCGGTTCGATTTTCTCCGGCTGGGCGTCGAACTCGGCCCAGACCCGGTTGACGAAGCGCCAGGCGCCCTCGACCCCGGAGGTGGACCAGATGGAGTCCCGCTCGGGCGGGCTGTCGGACAGCACGAACAGCCGCGCGGCGTCGACGCCGTAGACCTCGAAGATGTCGCCCGGCGCCACGGTGTTGCGCTTGGACTTCGACATCTTCTCGATGTCGCCGATGATCACCGGCTGGCCGTCGGAGACGCGGACGGCGCGGCGCGTATTGCCCTCCGCCGTGATCTCCAGCTCCTTGGGCTCGACCCAGTCGCCGTTCTGCAGGCGGTAGGTCTCGTGGGTGACCATGCCTTGCGTGAACAGGCCCGCGAAGGGCTCCTTGGCCTCCAGCATGCCGGCGTCCGACAGGGCGCGGTTGACGAAGCGGGCATAGAGCAGGTGCAGGACGGCGTGCTCGATGCCCCCCACATACTGGTCCACCGGCATCCAGTAGTCGGCGGCGGCCTTGTCGATGGGGTCGGCGGCGTTCGGATTGGTGAAGCGGGCGAAGTACCAGGCGCTGTCGACGAAGGTGTCCAGGGTGTCGGTCTCCCGCGTCGCCGGGCCGCCGCAGTCGGGGCAGGTGGTCACCTTCCAGGTGGGGTGACGCGCCAGCGCGTTGCCGGGCTTGGAGAAGTCCAGGTCCTCGGGCAGGGCCACCGGCAGCTGGTCCTTGGGCACGGCGACCACGCCGCACTTGTCGCAATGGACCACCGGCACCGGGCAGCCCCAGCCGCGCTGGCGGGCCACGCCCCAGTCGCGCAGGCGGAAGACGGTGGCGCCCTCCCCCTGGCCCTGGGATTCGATGCGGGCGATGGCGGCGGCCTTGGCCGGCTCGATCTCCATCCCGTCCAGGAAATCGGAGCGGAAGAGGGTCCCGGGGCCCGTATAGGCCTCGGTTCCGACCTCATAGGTGGCGGGATCCTCGCCCGGCGGCAGGACCACCGGCTTCACCGGCAGGCCGTACTTGCGGGCGAAGTCCAGGTCGCGCTGGTCGTGGGCCGGGCAGGCGAAGATCGCGCCCGTGCCGTAGTCCATCAGGATGAAGTTGGCGATCCAGACCGGCAGCCGCCAGGCGGGATCGAAGGGGTGGGCCACGGTCAGGCCGGTGTCGAACCCGATCTTCTCGGCGGTCTCGATCTCGGCCTCCGAGGCGCCGCCCTTGCGGCAGGCCTCGATGAAGGCGGCCGCCTTGGGATCCTTGGCCGCGATCTGCTGGGCCAGGGGGTGGTCAGGGGCCACGCCCACGAAGCTCGCCCCATACAGGGTGTCGGGACGGGTGGTGTAGACCTCCAGCCCGGCGTCGAAGCCCTCCGGCGCGGCGCCCGCGAACTTGAAGGCGAACTTCAGGCCCTTGGAGCGCCCGATCCAGTTCTCCTGCATCAGCCGGACCTTCTCGGGCCAGCGGTCCAGGGTCTTCAGGCCCTCCAGCAGGGCGTCGGCATAGTCGGTGATGCGCATGAACCACTGGTTCAGCTTGCGCTTCTCCACCACGGCGCCGGAGCGCCAGCCGCGGCCGTCCACCACCTGCTCGTTGGCCAGCACGGTCTGGTCCACCGGGTCCCAGTTCACCACCCCCTCGCGGCGATAGACCATGCCGCGCGCCATCAGGTCGATGAACCAGGCCTGCTGCTGGCCATAATAGGCCGGGTCGCAGGTGGCGAATTCGCGGGACCAGTCGATGGAGAGGCCCAGCTGCTTCAGCTCGGCCCGCATCTTGTCGATATTGGCGTAGGTCCAGGCGCGCGGGTCGACCCCGCGCTCCATGGCCGCGTTCTCGGCGGGCAGGCCAAAGCCGTCCCAGCCCATGGGGTGCAGGACGTTGAAGCCCCGGGCCCGCTTGAAGCGGGCGTTGGCGTCGCCGAGGGTATAGTTGCGCACATGGCCCATGTGCAGGCTCCCCGAGGGATAGGGGAACATCTCCAGCGCGTAGTATTTCGGACGCGCGGGATCGATCTCCGCGCGGAACACGTCGGCGTCGGCCCAGGCCTTGCGCCACTTGGGTTCGACTTCTTTGGGATTGTACCGGGCCATGGCGGGGGCTTAGCGCGCTTTCACTGAGGAAGGGAAGCGGCCGGACACGCCGAAAGCGCGCCGACCTTACGAGTTCGGCGCGCCCGGTATTGTCAGATCCCCGAACGCGCCGGGGCGTTAGCCCCGAATGTTCGAGAGCTTAAGCTGACGCGCCTTGGTCAGGATGGCGTTTTCGATGTCGGTCTCGGTCTGGCCGGCCGACGGGGCGTCCACCCAGCCGCCCGCGCCGTCGCGGACCTGCTTGAAGACCGCCACGTTCAGGCCATCGGCCCGCAGGCGGGCGTCCAGGATATAGACCGTGCACTTGAAGCGCTCGTCGGGCTTTTCCGGATTGATGTACCAGTCGGTGATCACCACGCCGCCGTAGGGGTCGGCCGAGGCGAGCGGCATGAAGGCCAGGGTGTCGAGGGTCGCTCGCCACAGATAGCCATTGACCCCGATGGTCGGCTGTTCGCCGCTCGGAGCCGACTTGCCGCGTCCGCCAAGATGGAAGATGCCGCCGCCCTCTTCCTGGGTCTGGAAGGTCTTAGGGCCACCACTCGAGCAGGCCGCGAGCGCCGAAAGGCTGAGAGCCAAGGCCCCCGCCGCCACGCCACGCATCCACACTCCACGCACAAACGGCATATATCCGCTCCCAGTCGCTGTTCCGCGTCGGTTTCTCGCCGCGTCGCCGCCCCCGCGCCGGATGCCTCTATAACAACGCCCGAAGCGGCGCCAAACAGGAATCGCGTGGCCCTGCCGCCACAGGCGCCCAACGATCTGTCCACAGACCGGCCCTGCGGCGTGTTGACGTGTTGACCTCGCCCTTTGCGCGACTTTAATCGCATCAACGGTCACGCCTCTCATGGCGGGGCCGGGGCTTAGGGGCCATATAGGTGGTTATGTTCAATCGGACGGTCATGGCGCTTGTCGGCGCGGCGCTCATCGCGAGCGCCGGATCGATGGCTCATGCCCAGACGACCAAGAAGACCACCGACTTCACCGTGCGCAATGAGACTCCGACGCTGGCCCCGCCTCAGGCGGCCAAGGCGCTGAAGTTCGACGCGCGCAAGGGGCGCTGGGGGGTCACGCTCAATCTGCAGCAGCCGGACGGCCGCGACGCGCAATGGAACGACGTCCAGGCGGGCGCCTACTTCCGCGTGACGCCGTCGCTCCGGGTGGGCGGCGCCGTGGCCCTGGGGGAAAAGGAAACCCCCATGTACCGGAAGACCCAACCCCAGGACGGCGCCCCGCGCGTCCGCCTCGAGACCGCCTTCAAGTTTTAAGGGTCTCTTCAGACCGACCAAGAGAGCCGCCTTCGGGCGGCTTTTTTGATTCCGCACCTTCCCCCACATGCGTGGGGGAAGCTAGGCCGTGAACACCTCGACACCTGCGATCCCCACAACGCCCGTGGCCAACAGCCGCGCGGCGGTGGCCGAATTCACGCCGCCGAGGGCGTAGACCGGGCCGCGGGACAGCCTGACGATCTGGGCCAGGCGCAGCGGCCCGAGCGGCTGGCCCGCCGAGGCGCTGTTGGAGGGGAAGATGGCCGAGACCACGACGGCGTCGACCTTGGCGCGGGCCGCGCGCGGGCTGTGGGCGGCGGCCGTGATCAGCCAGCCGGGATGGCGTGCGCGGATCCTGGCGGCGCGATGAGCCAGACGCTCGGGCAGGTGGACCCCGTCGGCGCCGACCCGGGCGGCCAGGGCCTCGTCCGCGCCGATCAGCAGCTTCAGGCCGCGCCGCCGGGCGATGGCCCTCAGGCGCAGGGCCACGGCCAGGGCGTCGTCCGCCCCGAAGGCCCGGTAGACGATGGCCGATCCCCGCGGCAGGCGCTCCGCGATCGCCGCCGGATCGGGGGTGCGGACGGGGTCGGTGAAACAGAGCAGGGCGGGCAGGGGCTTTCGCAAGGCCGCGCGCCGCCGTAAGCAGGCCCCCGTCCGCGCCACTGTCCAGAACCCAGCTATGACCCGCTCCTTCGATCCCGCCGCCGCCCGCGCCGACATCCTGGCGCGTATCGCCGCCGCGGCGAAGGCCGCCGGTCGCGAGGCCGCCGATGTGACCCTGGTGGCGGTCTCCAAGCAACAGCCCTGGGACCGGGTGGCGACGATCCTGGAGACCGGGCAGGCGGTGTTCGGCGAGAATCGCGTCCAGGACGCCATGGCCGCCTGGGAAGGTCACCGCGAGGGGATCGAGCTGCGGCTGATCGGGCCGCTGCAGACCAACAAGGTCAAGGAGGCCGTGGCCTTCTTCGATGTCATCGAGACGGTGGACCGCGAGAAGCTGGCCGCCGCCCTCGCCGCCGAGATGGCCAAGCAGGGCAAGGCGCCGCGCCTCTATGTCCAGGTCAACACCGGGGAGGAAGAGCAGAAGGCCGGCGTGATCCCGCCCGAGGCCGACGCCTTCATCAAGGCCTGCCGCGAGACCCACGGCCTGACGATCGAGGGCCTGATGTGCATCCCCCCCGCCGATGAACCGCCCGGCCCCCACTTCGCCCTGCTGGCCAAGATCGCCGCCCGCAACGGGATCTCGAAGCTCTCCATGGGGATGAGCGACGATTTCGAGACCGCCGTGCGGTTCGGGGCCACCAGTGTTCGGGTGGGTTCGGCCCTGTTTGGTCCGAGGGGCTCCTAAACCCTTCCCGGAAACCCCGCCGTCATCCCGGCTCTCGGCTCCGCTGCGGCCGGGATGACGAGAATTGCCGGCTGAGCCACGGGCCCTCAGTCAGCCTTCTCCGGTTCTCCCACCCGCAGTTCCGGCCGGATGGGCCTGGACCGCCGGATTTCGTCCGCGGCCTCCATGGCGTCCAGGAACGGGTGCGGGTTGACGTCGACGATGGAGATGGCCGAGCCCGGCTGGGCCTTGGCGATCAGCTCCAGCACGTCCCAGGCCTGCAGGGCCACGCAGCCCTCGGTGGGCTCGAAGTTCGGCCGCGCCACGTGCAGGAAGATGGCCGAGCCCATCAGGGGGACCACCGGATCGTCGTTGTGGGCCAGGACCAGGATGAAGTCATAGACCTTGTCGTCGCGCCACAGGGCCTCGGCGCTGGCCGGGTAGGGCAGGGTGACGGGGCGGTTGTAGTTGGGATCGCCCGGCGCGTCGCACCAGCCGTCGGTGGGTTTGAGGGCCTGGATCGGCAGGGCGGTGGCGGGCGGCGGCATCCTGTCGGGGCGGTAGAGCACCCGGCGGATCGGCCAGACCCCCAGGGGCGAACAGCCGTCCCCCTCGCGCTTGTCGGCGGCCGGGATCACCCCGCCCTTGCCCAGGGCGCAACGGGTTTCGCGGCCCCCGATATCGAAGCGCCCGTCTGACATCGCCGTGAACAGCACGCTTCATTCCCCCTGAGCGGTTGGCGCTGGCGCCCGACACGGTGCATGTTCGCGCCCATGGCCCAACGCAAGACCCTACTCGTCGTCGACGACAATGATGATCTGCGCGGCGAACTCGCCGAGCAACTGGAACTGCACGAGGAATTCGCCGCCATCCAGGCCGCCACCGCCGGCGACGGCGTGCGCCAGGCCATCGAGGCGCGCCCCGACCTGATCCTGCTGGACGTCGACCTGCCCGACATGGACGGCCGCGAGGCCTGCAAGGTGATGCGCTCCAAGGGGGTCACCGCGCCGGTGATCATGCTGACGGCGGCCGACACCGACGACGACACCATCCGCGGCCTGGAGTCCGGGGCCAACGACTACGTCACCAAGCCCTTCAAGTTCGCCGTCCTGCTGGCCCGCATCCGCGCCCAGCTGCGCAGCCACGAGCAGTCGGAGGGCGCGGTCTTCCACCTGGGGGCCTACGAGTTCCGACCCTCGGCCAAGATGCTGGTGGACGCCAACCAGAAGAAGATCCGGCTGACGGAAAAAGAGACCAACATCCTGAAGTACCTCTACCGGGCCGGCGAGAAGCCGGTGAGCCGCGAGGAGCTGCTGGCCGAGGTCTGGGGCTACAACGCCGGGGTCACCACCCACACCCTGGAAACCCACGTCTATCGCCTGCGCCAGAAGATCGAGCCCGATCCCGGCAACGCCCGCCTGCTGCTCACCGAGGCCGGCGGCTACCGCCTGGCGCCGTAGAGCACGCTGGCTCTAGGCTCGGAATGGGCGCCTGACGGGGTCCCTCCGCGCCCGCCCGGTCCTATCGTCGGCTCCTGAACCGGAGATCGACGCATGGAGCCGCTGGTGAGCAAGGGACCTTGGCGCGAGGCCTGGACCGCCGCATTTCCGGTCCGCCGCGCGCGATCGGCGCAGCAACTTTCCCTGCTCTACGGCTTCGGCGTCGGCCTGACGGCCGGCTGCGCCATGATGCTGATGGCCTTCGGCCTGGGCATCGGGGTGGGGATCCTGGCCGGGGTGTGAGCGCGGCGTCCCGCAGCATCTTTACAGCTTTAATAATGCTGTTATGGTGGACCTTCAAGGAGGCTCGGCCATGGGAAAGTACGATCCGCTTGGGACCTTCCTGCAAGGCCAGAAGGGCGAGCGCGTCCCCGTGAAGTTCTCGGAGGTCGAGGAGATCCTTGGCTTCAAGCTTCCAGCGTCCAAGCAATACCCCGCCTGGTGGAGCAACAACCCCTCCAACAACCCGATGACCAAGACCTGGCTCCGCGCGGGCTACATGACCGAGCAGGTCGATACGGTCTCGGGGCGATTGGTCTTTCGCCGCACCCGTCCCCCGAAGGCCGCAGGCGCGACGCCACGCTCCGGCGGGTTTCCCGGTTACGGCGCCATGAAGGGCACCGTCCGCCTGGGTGACGGAGTCGACCTTACCGCGCCGGCCGATCCGGCGTGGGGTTCGGTATTCGAGTGACGCCGCCGCTGCTGCTGGACACCTGCGCGCTGATCTGGATTTCCCAGGCCGAACCGATCGACGAATCCGCCATGACCGCGCTCGATGAGCTCTGGAGGGCAGGGGGCGTCCCGCGGGTCTCGCCTATCAGCGCGTGGGAGATCGGCCTTCTGGTCGCTCGGGGGCGACTGACCTTGACCATGGCTCCGGCGCGCTGGTGGGAGGTGTCAGTGGAACGGATTGGCCTGGAGGTGGCGCCGATGCCGCCTGGGCTGCTCATCGCCTCGACGCAGTTGCCCGGGACGCCGCCTAGCGACCCTGCCGACCGGATCATAGCTGCGACCGCGCGTGAAAACGGCCTGCGCGTCATGACCCGCGACGGCAAGCTCCTGGCCTATGGCGAGGCCGGACACCTCGACACGATTGTCTGTTAGAGCCCGAAGTCGGCGCTGACCGGGGCGTGGTCGCTGGGGCGTTCCCATTCGCGGACGTCGTCATGGACCCGGGCCGCGGCCGCGCCGGCGCGGAAGGCGGCTTCCCGCAGGCCCGGCGAGATCAGCACATGGTCCAGGCGCAGGCCGCGGTTGGAGGCCCGGAAGTCGGCCGCCCGGTAGCTCCACCAGGAAAACAGCTTCTGCGGATCGGGGATGGCTTCCCGCACCAGGTCGGTGAACTGGCCGGCCGCCATCAGATTGGCGAAGGCGTCGAGCTCGATGGGGGTGTGGCTGACGATCTTCGACATCTGCTTGTGGCTCCAGACGTCGAACTCGCCGGGCGCCACGTTCAGGTCGCCGACGATGGCCAGGGGGGCCTTGGGATCGCGGCGGGCCATCTCGGCGGTGAGCTTCTCGTAGAAGTCGAGCTTGTGATCGAACTTGGGGTTGATCTCCCGGTCGGGGACGTCGCCGCCGGCGGGGATGTAGAAGTTCTGGATCTCGACGCCGGCCACCTTGGCCGAGACGCAGCGGGCGTGGCCCTCGCGGCAGACGTCGAGGGGCGCGACTTCCTCGAAGGGCAGGCGCGAGGCGATGGCCACCCCGTGCCAGCCCTTCTGGCCGGCGATCTTGATGTGAGGCAGGCCCATGTCGATGAAGGCCTGGCGCGGGAACTCCGCCTCCTGGCACTTGATCTCCTGCAGGCACAGGACATCGGGGGCCTGTTCATCGACGAAGCGGCCCACCTGCTCGGCGCGCAGGCGGACGGAGTTCACATTCCAGGTGCAGAGACGGAGGCGCATGCGCGGGGTGTAGCTGGCTTGTTCGGGAAAAGAAAACGCCCGGGCACTGGAGAAAGCCCGGGCGTAGTGGTGTCTCTCATGCCGCCGCCGGGAGGGGATAGGTTCCGGCACGGAACACGCCCGCTCGCACGGGCGCCATGAGTGGCATTATTGCAACTTCCAAATACAAACGTCAACAGGATTCACGAGGCTTATTGCCTGTTGTCCGATTGTCACATTTTGGCACGACCCACGCCCTTGGGCCGGGGATCGTTGAGGACGAAGAGGGTGGGGGCCAGGCCCGAGGCGCGCTGCAGGCCGCTGAGCCGGATCCGGGTCGACTGACCCTGGGCGTCGCTCACCGTCCAGCCCACCAGGGCCAGGGGGTTGTCGGAGAAGGTGAGGGTGATCTGGCCCTCGGCCTGCTTCTTGCCGTCGCGGGCGGTGATGGTGAAGCCGTCGGCCATGCGGCTGACGTCGCTGATCACCACGCCACGGTCGAGCTTGATCTGGCGGGCCAGGAAGATGGAGAGCGGGGTCGCCATCAGCGGATAGCGGTCGAAGGTCTTCAGCCGCGAGTCCGCCACCGAGACATTGGCCCCGTCGGCCACCACCAGCAGGCCCGAGGGCGCCTCATAGGCGAAGCGGGCCTTGCCCGGGCGCTTCAGATAGACCACGCCCTGGGTCATGGTCCCGCGCGCGTCGGTCTGGACGAAGCGGCCCTTGGCCTCGGTGAGGCCCTGCAGATAGGTGGCGGCGCGGTCCACCAGCGCCCGGTCGTCGGCGCTCAGCGGGGCGATGGCGGGACGGGCGGCGAGCGCGGGCAAGGGCAGGGCGGCGAGGCCGAGCGCCAGGGCGCGTCGTGTCAGTCGGGTCATGGACCAGGCTCCTTTTCGCGCAACAACCTATAGCGGCCGCGCGGCGTCAATAGGGCGGGAGAACGGCGCAGGGCGCCGGGCGTTCCCGGCTCAGGCCACGGCGGGCTCGGCGGCGCGCAGGCGGTCGGGCCACTCCGACAGCACCGCCAGCAGGCGGGCCGGGGAGATGGGCTTGCCCAGATGGTCGTCCATGCCGGCGTCGAGGCAGGTCTGCACCTGGTCGGGCAGGACATTGGCGGTCATGGCGATGATCGGCAGGCCGCGCAGGTGCGGGTGGGGCAGGGCGCGGATGGCCCGGGTGGCGGTCAGGCCGTCCATCACCGGCATCTGGACGTCCATCAGCACCAGGTCGAAGGGCTGGGCGCAGACCGCGGCGATCGCCTGCTGGCCGTCCTCGGCGGTGGTGATCTCGACGTCGAAGGGGGTCAGCAGGGTGGCGATCAGCTCGCGGTTCACCGCCACGTCCTCCACCACCAGCAGCCGCAGGGGGGCGTCCAGGTCGAGGGTCTCGGCGTCGTCGCCCTCCTCGGCCTCGAAGGCGTCGGTGCGGGGCAGGACCAGCTCGAACCAGAAGGTGGAGCCCTGGCCGGGGGTGGAGACGGCGCCGAGGGTCCCGCCCATCAGCTCCACGGTGCGCTTGCAGATGGCCAGGCCCAGGCCCGTGCCGCCATAGCGGCGCGAGACCGAGGCGTCGGCCTGGGTGAAGCGCTCGAAGAGCTGTTCGATCTGTTCGGGGGTGACGCCGATCCCGGTGTCGGTGACCTCCATGCGCAGCCGGCCGCAGTCGTTGGCCGCCTCGTCCTGGCGCACGGTCAGGGTGACCCCGCCCTGGCTGGTGAACTTCAGCGCGTTGGAGACGAGGTTCAGCAGCACCTGGCGGATGCGCGAGGGGTCCCCCAGCAGGGGCGCGATCTCACCCTCGGCGACCACCTCCAGGGTCAGGCCCTTGGCGGCGGCCTGGTCGGCCATCAGGGCGGCGATCGCCTGGGCGGGCGCGGCGGGATCGAAGGGCCGGGCCTCCACCTCCACGGCGCCGGCCTCCAGGCGGGAGAAGTCCAGCACGCTGTTGACCAGCTCCAGCAGGGTGGTGCTGGCGTCGTGGATCAGGCCGGCGTGGCGGGCGTCCTCCGCGGCGAGGCGCGGGGAGCGCCGCAGGACGCCGGAGAAGCCGATGATGGCGTTGAGCGGCGTGCGCAGCTCGTGGGTCATGTTGGCCAGGAACTCGGACTTGGCCGCGGCGCCCTCCTCGGCGCGCCGGCGGGCCTCCACCAGCTCGGTCTCCAGGGCCTTGCGGGCCTCGATGATGCGGGAGACCGAGATGATCTGCGGCGCGGCGCCGACCTCGCCGGAGGTGATCAGCCCGAAATTGGTCTCCACCCAGACCGGATGGCCGGCCTTGTGGAGGATCCGGTACTGCAGGGTGAGCTCGCCGCCGCGCGCCACCATGTCGGCGATCTCGCGCGGCACCCAGTCGGCGTCCTCGGGATGCAGGAAGGTGTAGTTGGGGGTGGCGAACAGCTCCTCCACCGAATAGCCCATGGCCGTGGCGATGGAGGGCGAGAGATAGCGCCGGCGGCCGTCCAGGTCGTTGAGGGCGATGACGTCGGTGATGTTGTTGGCCAGGACCCGGTACTGGGCCTCGGAGGTGCGCAGCTTCTCCTGGGCCTCGTCGAACCTGCGCCGCGCGGCCAGGGTGCGGACCACCGCGTCGCTGGCGAAGCCCAGGGACATGACCATCAGGCCAAACACCGCCAGCTTGGGCATGTGCAGCGGATTGGGCGCCAGGAACACCCCCCAGGCCAGGATGCCGGCGCCGGGCAGGGCGCCTCCCACCACGAAGCCCAGGGCCGACTGGTAGGCGTGGGTCTGGGCGAAGAAGATCACCGACAGCCACAGCGTCATGGCCATCACCGCCCCGGCCGGGGAGCCGGCGCTCCAGAGCAGGGCCCCCAGGGTCATCCAGGAGACGCAGCCGAAGGCCACCGTCGAGAGCTGGGCCAGGCGCAGGCGCGGGCTGGCGGCCAGGCCCAGATATTGCCGGCGCGAGGCCAGCAGGCAGAGGCTCTCCGACAGGGTCTGCAGGACCAGGAAGACGGCGCAGACCCGCCAGGGCAGCTCCAGGGAGGCCAGGGCCGCCACCGCCGCGGTGACGGTCATGCGCAGCGGAAACCCCTGGTAGGTCTTGGCCGCAAGCTCGTCGAGGCCGTCATCGAGCAGTGCGCGCATCGGGCTCTCCGGGCCGTTTCCTCAACGTAATCCGGGGGATGTTGCGCGAGGGTTACCATGTCGGCGCGCCGACGCAATCGGTCACGCAAGTTGAGTTGTGGCGCCCGCGGCCCCGCCCCAGGGTCGCGCCCATGAGCCAGGTCCACCCCACCGCCGTCATCGCCCCGGGCGCCCGGATCGCGCCGGACGTGGCGGTCGGCCCCTATGCGGTGATCGGGCCGCAGGTGCGGCTGGCGGCCGGAAACGTCGTCGGGCCGCACGTGGTGATTGAAGGGGCGACCGATATCGGCCCGGGCAACCGCTTCCTGCAGTTCTGCGCCATCGGGGCCGGGCCGCAGGCGGACGGCTGGGCCGGGGAGGAGGGCGCCCTGACGATCGGGAGCGGCAACGTGTTCCGCGAGTTCGTCACCGTCCACGCCGCCACCGGGACCGAGCCCACGAGGATCGGCTCGCGCAACCTGATCATGACCGGCGCCCATGTGGCCCATGACTGCGTGCTCGGCGACGACATCCGCCTGGCCAACGCCGCCACCCTGGGGGGCCATGTGCGGATCGCCGACCACGCCCAGGTCAGCGGTCTGGTCGCCATCCATCAGCATACCCGGATCGGAGCCCACGCCTTCGTGGCGGGAGGGTCCATCGTCACCCAGGACGCGCCGCCCTTCTGCCTGGTGCAGGGGGACCGGGCGCGGCTGGCGGGGCTGAACGCCGTCGGCCTGAAGCGGGCGGGGTTCAGCCCCGCCGAGATCGCCGAACTGCGGCGGGCCTACCGCATCCTGTTCCTGGGCGCGGGTCCCATGGAGGAGCGCCTGGCCGCCGCGCGCCACGGAGCCGGCGCCCACACCCTGGCCCTGATCGACTTCCTGGAAAGCTCCGACCGCGGCTGCATCTCGACGCCGCGCAGCCGGGCGACGGCGTAAGACCGGGATGACACTTGGGGGTGGGCGTTACGCCACCGCGGGCGCCACCTGCGGATCCTGCTCGGCGGCGTAGTCGACCCCGGCCAGGCCGAAGCCGAAGATCTTCAGGAAGTCGGACCGGAAGCCGGCCAGGTCGGCCAGCTCGGGCAGGGTTTCGGTGGAGATCCTGGCCCAGCGGCGCTTGACCTCGTCCTGGACGGGCGCCGACAGCTCCCAGTCGTCCAGCCGCACGCGGCCGGCCTCGTCGAGGGCCTCGGGCGCCGGCAGGACGGTGCGGAACAGCCGGTCGATCTGCTCGATGCAGCCCTCGTGCAGGCCCATCTGCTTCATCACCTTGAACAGCACCACCCCGTAGAGCGGCACCACCGGGATGGCCGAGGAGGCCTGGGTGACCACGGCCTTCAAGGAGACGACCCGGGCGGCGTGGTCGCCATGCTTGGCGCGGATGGCGGCGGCGGCCCGGTCGAGGTCCTCCTTGGCCTTGCCCAGGGTGGCCTTCCAGTAGATCGGCCAGGTCAGCTCCGAGCCGATATAGGTGTAGCTGAGGGTCTTGAAGCCCGGCGCCAGGACCCCGGCCTCGGCCAGGGCGGCGATCCACATCTCCCAGTCCTCGCCGCCCATGACCGCGACGGTTCCGGCGGTCTCCTCAGGCGTGGCGGGCTGGAGCTCGGTCTCGAAGACCTCGCCCTTGTCGGTGTTGAGGGTCTTGACGGTGACCGGGGCGCCCAGGGGCTTGATGGCCGAGCGGAAGGTCTCGCCGGTCCTGGGATGGGTGCGCACCGGGGCGGCCATGGAATAGACCACCAGGTCCACCTGGCCCAGATTGTCGGCGATGGCCTTGACGGTCTGCGCCTTCATCTCGTCGGAGAAGGCGTCGCCGTCCAGGGTGACGGCCTTGCGGCCGGCCTTGGCGGCCTCGGCCTCGAAGGCGCGGTTGTTGTACCAGCCGGCGCTGGCGGTCTTGGTCTCGCTGGGCGCCTTCTCGAAGGAGACGCCGACCGTGTCGGCGCCGCCGCCGAAGGTCGCCACGATCCGCGAGGCCAGGCCGTAGCCCGCCGAACAGCCCAGCACCAGGACCCGCTTCGGCGCGGCGGGGATCTCGCCCTTGCCGGTGACATAGCCCACCTGCTGGTGGACGTTCATGGCGCAGCCGGCCGGATGGGCGGTGGTGCAGATGAAGCCGCGGATACGGGGCTCGATGATCATGGGCGCCTCTTTTCGTGGAGGCGGAAGATACACGGGCGCGGCGAGAGGCCAAGCGGCTCACTCAACAGTGAAGCTCCCCCACCCGCTCGTCCCGGCGAAGGCCGGGATCCAGGTCGTAGGTCAGGACCTGAGCCAGGAAGCCAGACAGCGGCGGATGCATCCGGGTCCCGGCCTTCGCCCGGATGAGCGGTTTCTCAAGGCGGCGGGCCGGCCAGGACTTCGCGCTTGCCGGCGTGGTTGGCGGGGCTGACGACGCCCTCGTTCTCCATCCGCTCGATGAGCGAGGCGGCGCGATTGTAGCCGATCTGCAGGCGGCGCTGGACGTAGGAGGTCGAGGCCTTCTTGTCGCGGGTCACCACCGCCACGGCGCGGTCGTAGAGGTCGTCGCCGGAGCCGCCCTCGTCGAAGCCGCCCTCGCCCTCGCCGTCCTCGTCGTCGGCGCCGGCGGTGACTTCCTCGAGGTACTGGGGCTGGCCCTGCTCGCGCAGGAACTTGGCCACGGCCTCCACCTCGCCGTCGGAGACGAAGGGCCCGTGCAGGCGGGTGATGCGGCCGCCGCCGGCCATGTAGAGCATGTCGCCCTGGCCCAGCAGCTGCTCGGCGCCCTGCTCGCCCAGGATGGTGCGGCTGTCGATCTTGGAGGTGACCTGGAAGCTGATCCGGGTCGGGAAGTTGGCCTTGATGGTGCCGGTGATCACATCCACCGACGGGCGCTGGGTGGCCATCACCAGGTGGATGCCGGCGGCCCGCGCCATCTGGGCCAGGCGCTGGACGGCGCCCTCCACGTCCTTGCCGGCCACCATCATCAGGTCGGCGACCTCGTCGATGATCACCACCAGATAGGGCATGGCCTCGGGGTTGATCTTCTCGCTCTCGTAGATCGGGCGGCCGGCGTCGTCGAAGCCGGTCTGCACGGTCCGCTCGAAGTGCTCGCCCTTGGCGGCGGCCTCCCGGGCCCGGTCGTTGTAGGAGGCGACGTTGCGCACCCCGATCTTCGACATCCGCCGATAGCGGTCCTCCATCTCGCGCACGGTCCACTTGAGCGCGACGATGGCCTTCTTGGGATCGGTGACCACGGGGGCCAGCAGGTGCGGGATGCCGTCATAGACCGACAGTTCCAGCATCTTGGGGTCGATCATGATGAACCGGCACTGCTCGGGGGGCAGGCGGTAGAGGATCGACAGGATCATGGCGTTGACGCCCACCGACTTGCCCGAGCCGGTGGTGCCGGCGATCAGCAGGTGGGGCATCTTCGACAGGTCGGCGATATAGGGCTCGCCGCCGATGGTCTCCCCCAGCGCCATGGGCAGGGCGGAGCTGGACTTCTCGTACTCGCTGCTGCCCAGCAGGTCGCGCAGATAGACGGTCTCGCGCCGCGCATTGGGCAGCTCGATGCCGATGGCGTTGCGGCCAGGCACCACGCTGACGCGGCAGGCGGCGACGGACATGGAGCGGGCGATATCGTCGGACAGGGCCACGACCCGGGCCGACTTCACCCCGGCGGCGGGGACCAGCTCATAGAGGGTGACCACGGGACCGGGACGGATCTGGTCGATGGCGCCCTTGACCCCGAACTCGGCCAGGACGCTTTCCAGCAGCTGGGCGTTCTGGCGCAGGGCGCCCTCGTCGAACTGGCTGGCCCGCGGCTTGGGCTTGGCCAGCATGGAGAGCTCGGGCAGGGCGAAGCCGCCGGTCTTGACGAAGTCGAAGGCGCCCTGGGCCTCGCGCAGCTCGCGGCCGGATTCCTTGGGCGCGGCCTTGGGGATCTTCACCGCCACCGGGGGAGCGAAGGGTTCGGGCTCGGGGGTCGCGGGCTGGGGCGGGGCGGCGGCGGCCTCCGGCTTGGCGATGGGCGGCAGGGCCGAGGCGGGGATGCGGTCCTCGCCGGTCGAGGCGGCGCGGGCGCTGGCGCGGCGGGCGACCGAGGGGCGGACGGGCTTGGGCTCGGGGGCGGCCTTGGGCTGCAGGGCGCCGGCCAGCCAGTGGGCGGCGGCGCCCAGGTCGAGGCGGCGTAGGCCGAGCGCATAGCCGAGGCCCGCGAAGGCGCCGACGGCCAGCAGCAGGGCGGCGATCAGGGTGGCGCCGGGCAGGCGGGCGAAGGCCAGGACGCTGGCCACGCCGTGCAGCAGGCCGTCGCCCCAGAAGCCGCCCAGGCCCTTGGCCAGCGGCCAGGCGGCGGGGGCCGGCGGGGCGGCCAGCAGGCCGGCCAGGGCCAGCAGGCCCAGGGTTCCCACCAGGGCGCGCAGGCGCACCTGGGACCGGGTCTCGTCGGGATGGGGGGAGACGGCGCGATAGAGTCCGAACAGCACCATCAACAGGGCGGCGACGCCCGCGGCCAGGCCCAGGGACTGGACCCCGATGTCGGCGGCGGTGGCGCCGGGGCCGCCGAGCGCGTTGGCCGCGCGGAAGGGCGAGGCGGCGTTGAGGCTGGGATCGCCGGCGCTATAGGTGGCGAGCGCCACGGCGAAGGCCGCGCCGGAGGCCGCGATCAGCCCGCCCCGAAGCCGCGCGGTGGTCGGATGGGTCCAGGCCAGGCTGGCGATATGCAGCCCCAGCTCCACACCCGTCTTTCGCGCCGCCCGCGCCATTCGTCACGCCTCCCATTCTGGAAGCCCCAGTCTATGGGCCCCAGTTGGTTAAGAGGCGTTTACTTCAAGGCGGCCCGATGGCCGGTCAGGCGGCCTTCCTGACATCGGGCCCGAAGCCCTCGCGCCAGCGCACGCAGCCGGGGGCCGCCAGGTCGATATCGAACTGGCGGGTGTGGTCGCGCTCCACCGTGCCCAGGGGCACGAGCCGCTTCAGGACCAGGGAGGCGGCCAGGTAGGCGGGCCGCAGGAAGGCGGGTGTGGCCCGCGAGCCCAGCTTCAGCCCCAGCCTGCGACGCAGCACCGCATGGGTGTGGAAGACTCCGTTCACCAGCCGCGAATGGGGGGAGGCGAAGTCCATGGACATGGAGACGTTGAGATCATCGCCATTGATCACCCGGTGCGGCGAATGCAGGGGCCAGTAGACCGCCTCGCCGGGGGACAGGGCCACGGGCCGGGCGTGGGGCTCCATCTCGGGGCGGTAGGGCAGGTCCGACAGGGTCTCCTTCATCAGGATGGCCTGCAGGGACTCCTCGCTGACGAAGTCCTGGGTCGGCGGGTAGAGGCGGATCGTCTTGTGGCCGCGCACATGCCACAGCATGGTCTCGCCCGGATCGACGTGGAAATAGATGCCCATGCGGGGGCTGGAGATCAGCACCGCGGCGTCGGCGCCGGCCACCTTCACCCCGGTCTTGGCGCTGAACTCGGCGCTGAGGGCCTCGAACACTCGCCGGTAGCGGGGATTGATCTTCAGGGCGCTGCGCGGGCTCAGCCACAGGGCGCCGCGCTTGGCGGCCTCCAGCAGCTCGGCGCCGGAGAGCCTGCCCGCCTCGCCGGCGATCCACAGCTGATCGGGGGGCGGGTTCTGCGCCATCGTGCAGACGGTGAGCTGATCGCGCGGGTGCTCGTCCAGCAGCCGGATCAGGGCCTCGTCGGTGAACAGGCCGGTCTCGGCCAACCGGTGCTTGAAGGTGAGAATCTCGCGACCGGCGACGGCGGCCCGGTCGGGGGAAAGCGAGGGCATCAGCTCGGGCATGGCGGCGAGTCCCGTTTCAAGTCAGGTGGGCGGCCGCGCTGCAATCGCGATTCCACTTTCCCGCGATCCGCATTAGGACTTGGCGCCATGTGGAGCATGCCGCGCAGCGTCCTGAAGGTTGTCGCCGTCCTCATCGCCCTGTGCGCGGTGGGCGGATTTGTCCTGGGGGTCCGGGGCGCGCCCGAAAAGGCCCGGCTGCCGGGGGAGGGGCCTCCGGGCGCCGCCGCCGGCGTTCAGCTCCAGGCCACCGAGGCCAAGCCCCTGGGGGACGAGATCCCGGCGCCGCCCCCGCCGGTGGTGACGGCCAAGGCCGAGGAGGCGAAGCCCGAGGTGAAGAAGCCGCAGGCCGATCCCCTGGACCTCGCCGCCGACCAGGTCGCGCCCCAGACCGTGGCCAGCGCCACCCCGGCCAAGCCCGCCGCCCCCAAGCCCGCCCCGCCGAAGGCCGCGCCCGCGCCCGACGACAAGGTCGGCGACCTGCTGGACGGCATCACCCCGCCCCCGGAAGACCCGCCGATCTAGACCTCAAGGCCTTGGCCCGGCGCGCCGGAGGGTCAGGTTGAGCCGGCCGCCGCCGGGGATCAGGCGCGAGGAGCCGGCCAGGATGCGGTCGACCCCGTGATGGAACAGGCGCGCCTCGCCCCCCAGCAGGCAGACATCCCCCGAGGCCAGCCGCAGCGAGCGGGTGGGATCGCTCCGCTTGGCGCCGCCGAGCCGGAAGACCGCGGTGTCGCCCAGGGAGACCGACAGCACCGGAAACCCGAAGTCGGCCTCGTCCTTGTCCTGATGCAGGCCCATGCGGGCGCCTTCCCGGTAGAGATTGACCAGGCAGGCGTCGGGCGGGGTCGCCGGATCGGCGAGCTGCGCCCACAGCTCGAGCAGGATCTTGGGAATGGCGGGCCAGGGCCGGCCGGTTTCCGGATGGGTGGCCTGGTAGCGGTAGCCGCGGGCGTCGGTGACCCAGCCCAGGGGGCCGAGATTGGTGGTCTCCACGCTCATGGCCTGACCGCCGGGGGTGATCGGCCGGTAGAAGGGCGCGGCGCCGGCGAGGCCGAGAACCTCCTGCGCCAGGGCGCGTTGCGTCTCCGGCGACAGGCGGCCGGGATGGAGCACGAAGCCCTGCGTCGTCGAAACGGTCATGAGGCGCCATATAGGCCAGATGGACGATCACGCATCCATGCGGCCTGGCGGTTTGCGGACCCTGACCTCCGGCGAGGCGGCCCTGGCCTGGGAGCTGTTCGGCGGGGGCCTCGACCCCGACCCCGTGCGGATCTTCGCCATCCCCCTCTGGCGCCGGGCCTTCGTGCCCTTCGGACGACTGATCGTCTGGCCGGCGGCCCAGGCCCACGCCGACTTCGCCCGGGCGCCGCTGCTCCTGCAGGCGGTCTTCGTCCACGAACTGACCCACGTCTGGCAGGCCCAGTCGGGGGTCAATCTGCTCACGGCCAAGCTGCGGGCCGGGGATGGTCCGGGCGCCTATGCCTACGATCTTTCGAAAACCTGCGATTTCTCAAGTTTGAATATCGAGCAGCAGGCCATGGTCCTCCAACACGCGTTTTTGGCCGCGCGCGGCGGTTTCGCGCCGCATGAAGGTGAAGCTTATGCAAGGATATTAGCGACTTGGCGGGAGGGCTCCGCCACAAGACCCCGCACACTTTAAGGGCATTCGCCCTTGCGGGGACGCCCGGCCATCCCATATCGCGACTCGACGGCGGTTTCCGCACAGGTTAACCGCCCGAGACCCTGATCGAACCGGGGACGGTGACAGAAAAAGTCGGGCGCTTGGAAACGAGGCCCCTCACGCACCGTCCGCCACTAGTGGAGCGAGCAAGAGACTCGAACATGAGCAAGATTATCGGCATCGACCTCGGCACGACGAATTCGTGCGTTGCGATCATGGACGGCAAGCAGCCGAAAGTGATCGAGAACGCCGAAGGCGCGCGGACCACGCCTTCCGTGGTGGCCTTCCTGGAAGACGGGGAGCGCCTTGTCGGCCAACCCGCCAAACGCCAGGCGGTGACCAACCCCACCAACACCGTCTTCGCGGTCAAGCGTCTGATCGGTCGTCACAACGACGATCCGCTGGTCGAAAAAGACAAGAAGATGGTGCCCTACGAGATCGTCAAGGGTCCCAATGGGGACGCCTGGATCCGGGCCCAGGGCAAGGACTACTCGCCCCAGCAGATCTCCGCCTTCATCCTGGGCAAGATCAAGGAGGACGCCGAGCGTCACCTGGGCGAGAAGGTCGAGAAGGCGGTCATCACCGTCCCGGCCTATTTCAACGACGCCCAGCGCCAGGCCACCAAGGACGCCGGCAAGATCGCCGGCCTGGAAGTCCTGCGCATCATCAACGAACCCACCGCCGCGGCGCTCGCCTACGGGCTTGAGAAGAACGACGGCAAGAAGATCGTGGTCTACGACCTCGGCGGCGGCACCTTCGACGTGTCGATCCTCGAGATCGGCGACGGCGTCTTCGAGGTGAAGGCCACCAACGGGGACACCTTCCTCGGCGGCGAGGACTTCGACCTGCGGATCGTCGACTACCTGGCCGACGAGTTCAAGAAAGAGACCTCCGTCGACCTGCGCAAGGACAAGCTGGCCCTGCAGCGCCTCAAGGAAGAGGGCGAAAAGGCCAAGAAGGAGCTGTCGACCACCACGCAGTACGAGGTGAACCTGCCCTTCATCTCGATGAACGCGTCGGGTCCCCTGCACCTGAACATCAAGCTGTCGCGCGCCAAGCTGGAAGCCCTGGTCGAGGACCTGATCGCCAAGACGGTCGGCCCCTGCGAGATGGCCCTGAAGGACGCCGGCCTGAAGAAGTCCGACATCGACGAAGTGATCCTGGTGGGCGGCATGACCCGCATGCCCAGGGTCGTGGACACCGTGAAGGAGTTCTTCGGCCGTGAGCCCCACAAGGGCGTGAACCCGGACGAAGTCGTGGCGCTGGGCGCCGCGGTGCAGGCCGGGGTGCTGCAGGGCGACGTCAAGGACGTCCTGCTGCTGGACGTCACGCCCCTGACGCTCGGCATCGAGACCCTGGGCGGGGTGTTCACCCCGCTGATCGAACGCAACACCACCATCCCCACCAAGCGTTCGCAGACCTTCTCGACGGCCGACGACAACCAGTCGGCGGTGACCATCCGGGTGTTCCAGGGCGAGCGGCCCATGGCGCACGACAACAAGATGCTGGGTCAGTTCGACCTGGTGGGGATTCCCCCGGCGCCGCGCGGCGTGCCGCAGGTCGAGGTGACCTTCGACATCGACGCCAACGGCATCGTCAACGTCTCGGCCCGCGACAAGGCGACCGCCAAGGAGCAGTCGATCCGCATCCAGGCCAATGGCGGGCTGTCGGACGCCGACATCGAGAAGATGGTCCGCGAGGCCGAGAGCAACAAGGCCGAGGACGAGAAGCGCAAGGCGATGGTCGAGGCCAAGAACCAGGCCGAGGCGGTGATCCACTCCACCGAAAAGGCCATGGCCGAGCACGGCGACAAGATCGGCGGCCCCGACAAGGAGGCGATCGAAACCGCGCTCACCGACCTGAAGTCGGCGGTGGAGGGCGACGACGCCGAAGCCATCGCGGCCAAGACCCAGACCCTCATCCAGGCTTCCATGAAGCTCGGCGAGGCCATGTACGCCGCCCAGCAGGGCGGTGGTGAAGGCGAGCAACCTGACGCCTCGGGCGGTGACGACGTCGTCGACGCCGAGTTCGAGGAAGTCAGCGACGACGACACCAAGAAGTCCGCGTGATCCCGCGCCCCCATGGCGACCCTTCGCATCCTTGCGGAAGGTCGTCATGGGGAGCGACACCGCGCCGCGGCGATCGCGCCTGGCCCAAGGCTTGCAGCCGGAACCGGGCGATCCCACCTCCCATGAAGATCAATTTGAACGCCTGATGATTTGATGCGGGACTATTACGAGATCCTGGGCGTGACCCGCGGCTGCGACGAAGCCGCGCTGAAGTCGTCCTTCCGCAAGCTGGCCATGGAGCACCACCCCGACCGCAATGGCGGCTGCGAGGAGGCCGAGGGCCGGTTCAAGGAAATCAACGAGGCCTATTCGATCCTGTCGGATCCCCAGAAGCGCGCGCGCTACGACCAGTTCGGCCATGCCGGGGTGAACGGCGGCGGCGGCGGCGGTCAGGGCGGCGGCCAGTTCCACGATGTGAACGACATCTTCAACGAGGTGTTCGGCGACGTCTTCGGCGACATGTTCGGCGGACGCCGCCAGCGCGGCGGCCCGGCCCGCGGCCAGGACCTGCGCTACGATCTCGAGATCAGCCTGGAGCAGGCCTATGCCGGCTCGGAGGTGGAGATCGTGGTCCCCGCCTCCATCCAGTGCGAGGCCTGCGAGGGCTCGGGCGCCAAGCCCGGCACCAGCCCCACGGTCTGCGGCACCTGCGGCGGGGCCGGCCGGGTCCGCGCCAGCCAGGGCTTCTTCTCCGTCGAGCGGGCCTGTCCCCGCTGCGGCGGCTCGGGCCAGATCATCCTCGACCCCTGCGTCGAATGCCGCGGCCACGGCCAGGTCCGCAAGGAACGCACCCTGCAGGTGCGCATCCCGGCCGGGGTCGACGACGGCGCCCGCATAAGGCTTGCGGGAGAAGGGGACGCCGGCGCCCGGGGCGGCCCGCGCGGCGACCTCTACATCTTCCTGTCGGTGAAGCCGCACGAGCTGTTCGAGCGCGACGGCCTGGACCTGCTCTGCACCGTGCCGGTGCCCATGACGGTGGCCGCGCTCGGCGGCGCCATCGAGGCGCCCTGCCTGATGGGCGGGGAGAACTGCGACGGCAATTGCAAGATCGAGGTCAAGGTGCCCGAGGGCGCCCAGACCGGCCGCACGGTCCGGCTCAAGGGCCGCGGCATGCCCTCCCTGCGCTCCCGCGAGCGGGGCGACCTGGTGGTGGAGCTCTTCGTGGAGACTCCAACCCGACTCAATGCGCGTCAAAAGGAGCTGCTGCGCGAACTGTCGGACCTCTGCGGCGAGCAGCAGCACCCCAAGTCCGCCAACTTCCTCGGCAAGGCCAAGCGCTTCTGGGAAGAGGTGACGGGGGCCTAGGCCTCCTCCATCGCCGGCCATGATCCCGCCCGCCGACGCGATCGCCGCCGCCGACGTCTTCCTGGGCCTCCTCGACGCCCAGGCGCCGGGCCTGGTGGCGAGCTTCCACCTGGTGGGCTCGGCGGTGCTGGACGACTGGCGGCCCGGGACCAGCGACGTCGACTTCGTCGGCGTCACCTCCGACCCCCTCACCGACCCGCAGCGCGAGGCGATCACCGCCGCCCTGCTGGCCTACAACCGGCTGCCGCGCCGCCCGCCCATCGAGGGCGAGTGGATGACGACGGCGCAACTCACCCAGCCGCCCGCCACCAACGCCGGCGTCATCGCCCTGCGGACGCTCGACCTCCACGGCCATGCGGTGCGGGGCGAGCGCCCCCCGGCGATCTGGCGCGACGAGGCCGCGGCGCGGGCCTCGATCCTGGAAAACCTCGACACCTACTGGACCGCCTGGCTGCGCCGCGCGCGGAAGCTGCTGACGCCGCTGGGGATCATGATGCTGGACGGCTGGGCGCCGTCCTGGGGCGTGCTCGGCGTGGCGCGCCTGGCCTACAGCCTGGAGACCGGGGACATCGCCTCCAAGACCGGGGCCGGCCGCTGGGCGCTCGGCCGGTTCCCCCGGCACCGCCGCATCCTCGCCGAGGCCCTGCGCCTGCGCACCGGCGAGGGCGAGCCCGGCTACCGCAGCCGCTTCGCCCGCAAGCGCGAGGCCCTGGCGGCCATGGCCGAGATCATGGCGGCGTGCCGCGCCCCGAGGTGAGGGCCGCGATATCGGCCCAGCGGTAGCTGACCTCGTACATCAGGCCGCCGGGGCCCGGCTCCTTGCGGGGCGCGTCGGCCTCGCCGCCCAGGTGCTCGTAGAACCCGCGGGCCGGGATGTTGTCGCGCAGGACCGAGATCATCAGGGACCTGGCCCCTTGGTCGGCGAACACCCGGGCCGCGGCGGTCAGCAGCCGCCGGCCCAGGTCCTGGCCCTGGTGGGCGCGCAGGACGTAGAGGGTGGTGACCTCCGCCTCGCCGACGAGCCGGCTGCGCGAGGGCCCGCCCGCGGCATAGCCGACGATCCCCGAGCGGTCGGCGGCGGCCAGGGTGATCTCGTGTTCGACCGGGCTGACCAGGGCCCGGGTGAAGCGCCGGGCGTGCACGGGCGCGCTCATCCGGTCGAGATAGGAGTCGGGCAGCAGGCCGCGATAGGTCTCGCGCCAGCTGGCCACATGGACCTGGGCCAGGGCCTCGGCGTCGTCGGGGCCGGCGGGGAAGATGACGTGCATGGGAAACCTCCCGGACTTAACCACAGCTTGGGCCTCGCGGGGCTCGGTTCAAGGGGCTGACGCGGAGGGCAGGCGCCGTTAACCTCCGCGCCGAGCATGAACGCCCAGATCCCCCCCTCCGCGGACTCCGCCGGCGCCACCCCGGTGATGGCCCAGTACTTCGAGGCCAAGGCCCGCCAGCCCGACGCCCTGGTCTTCTTCCGCATGGGGGATTTCTACGAGCTGTTCTTCGAGGACGCCGAGAAGGCCGCCGCGGCGCTCGGCATCACGCTGACGGCCCGGGGAAACCACGGCGGAGCGCCGATCCCCATGTGCGGGGTGCCGGTCCATGCCGCCGAGGCCTATCTGGCCAAGCTGATCCGTTCGGGCTTCAAGGTCGCCGTCTGCGAGCAGATGGAGGACCCCGCCGAGGCCCGCAAGCGCGGCTCGAAGTCCATCGTGCGGCGCGACGTGGTGCGGGTGGTGACGCCGGGCACCCTCACCGAGGACGGCCTGCTGGACGCCCGGGGCGCCAATCGGCTCGCCGCCGTGGCGGTTCGCGCCGGGGCCGCGGCCGTGGCCAGCGTCGAGCTCTCCACCGGCGAGGTGGAATGCTGGGCCGTGGCCCGCGAGAACCTGGCCTCCGCCCTGGCGGCGCTGGGCCCCTCCGAGATCCTGGTCCCCGACCGGCTGTTCGCCGACGAGGGGATGAACGCCGCCCTGCGCAGCGCCGGCGGCGTGGTGCAGCCCATGCCCTCGGCGCTGGCCGAACCCGCCGCCTCCGAGGCGCGGCTGAAGCGCCTCTACGGCGTCGACACCCTGGACGGCTTCGGGACCCTGTCGGGGGCCGAGATCTCGGCGCTCGGCCTGATCGCCGCCCACCTGGAGACCACCCAGGCCGGCCGCCTGCCAGCGCTCACCGCCCCGCGCCGGGCGGGCGAGGCCGACGTCATGGCCATCGACCCGGCCACGCGGACCAGCCTGGAGATCGAGAAGAGCCTGTCGGGGTCCCGCGAGGGCTCCCTGCTGGGCGCCATCGACCGCACCATCACCGCCCCGGGCGCCCGGATGCTGGCCGCCCGCCTGGCCCGGCCGTTGCTGGACCCGGCCGCCATCGAGGCGCGCCTCGACGGCGTGGGCTGGTTCGTCGAGCGTCGCCCCCTGCGCCAGAAGCTGCGGGAGGAGCTGAAGGGCCTGGGCGACATGGCGCGCGCCCTGTCGCGCCTGGCCCTGGGACGCGGCGGCCCCCGCGACCTCGGCTGCCTGCGCGACGGCCTGGCCCGGGGCGAGGCCATCGCCGTCCTGTTCGCCGGGGCGCCGGAACCGCTGGACCCGCCGCCGCCGGCCGAGATCGCCGGGGCGCTCGCCGCCCTGCACGCCCATGACCATTTCGAGCTGGGCGCCTTCCGCCAGATGCTGGCGCAGGGCCTGGGGGACGATCTCCCGGCCCAGGCCCGCGACGGCGGCTTCGTGGCCGCGGGCGTGCGCCCCGAACTGGACCAGGCCCGCGCCCTGCGCGACGACAGCCGCCGGGTGATCCTGCAGCTGGAGGCCCAGCTCCAGGCCGATAGCGGCGTGGCCCTGAAGATCCGCCACAACGCCGTCCTGGGCTATTTCGTCGAGTGCACGGCCAAGGCCGCCGAGCCGCTGATGGCGCCGCCGCTGAACGCCACCTTCATCCACCGCCAGACCCTGGCCAACCAGGTGCGCTTCACCACCGTGGAGCTGGCGGAGCTGGACGCCAGGATCGCCCAGGCGGCCGAGCGGGCCCTGGCCATCGAGGTGGCCACCTTCGAGGCCTGGCGCGAGGCCGCCATCGGCGTGGCCGCCGCCATCCAGGCCGCCGCCGAGGGCGCCGCGCGCCTGGACGTGGCCTCGGGCCTGGCCGAATGGGCCGACGACGTGGGCGGCACGCGCCCGATCATCGACCGCTCCACCGCCTTCGAGGCCGTGGCCGCCCGCCATCCGGTGGTGGAGGCGGCGGTCAAGCGGGCCGGCGAACCCTTCACCCCCAACGACTGCCGCCTGGACGGCGCCGGGGCCGTCGGCCCGCGCCTGGCCATCGTCACCGGGCCGAACATGGCCGGCAAGTCCACCTTCCTGCGCCAGAACGCGCTCTTGGCCGTCCTTGCCCAGTCGGGTTGCTACGTGCCCGCCCAGAGCCTGCGGATCGGGGTGGTGGACCGCCTGTTCAGCCGGGTCGGCGCCGGGGACGACCTGGCCCGCGGCCGCTCGACCTTCATGGCCGAGATGGTGGAGACCGCCGCCATCCTCACCCAGGCCACCCCGCGCTCCCTGGTGATCCTCGACGAGATCGGCCGGGGCACGGCCACCTATGACGGCCTGGCCATCGCCTGGGCCTGCGCCGAGGCCCTGCACGAGACCAACCGCTGCCGGGGCCTGTTCGCCACCCACTATCACGAGCTGGCGGTGCTGGAGGGCCGGCTCGCCCACGTCGCCAACCTGTCGCTCAAGGCCAAGGAGTGGAACGGCGACCTGATCTTCCTGCACGAGGCCGGCCCCGGCCCCGCCGACCGCTCCTACGGCGTGCAGGTGGCCAAGCTGGCCGGGGTGCCCGCCCCGGTGGTGATCCGCGCCCGCGAGGTGCTGGAGCGCCTGGAGCGGGAGACCGGCGCCCCGGCCCACCTGGAGGACCTGCCCCTGTTCGCCGCCAGCGCCCCCGGCGTCGCCGAGCGCTCGGGGCCCAGCGCGGTGGACGCGGCGGTCGCCGAGCTCGACCCCGACAGCATGAGTCCCCGCGAGGCCATGGCGGCCCTCTACCGGCTCAAGGGGCTCCTCTGATCTAGGGTCCAAGAAAATTGTGCGACGCAAAATATTAAGCATCGCGCTGCACCATTTTTTAAACGCCAGCGTACAAAAACCCCTCCGACGAGCGCGGGCCGCCTCCCCATTTTTCCGCGCCGCAGGAGATTAGAACATGATCCGCATCGCCGTTATCGCCGCCGCCGCCGCCCTCGTGGCCTCCTCGGCCAGCGCCACCGAAGTCCGCGTCTCCCTCACCGGCAAGTCCGCCGACCAGATCAACGCCGACATCGTCGATGCGGCCCGCACCGTCTGCCTGAAGGACACCGCGGGCGACACCATGATCCTCGGCGCCTACAGCCGCTGCGTCCGCGACACCCTGAAGGTGACCCGCGAGAAGCTCGCCGCGCTCTAGGCCGCGCGAGCTCGATCCGATTGCAGGAAGGCCGGCGCTTAACCGCGTCGGCCTTTTTCTTTGGCCGCGGCTCTGTGCGGGGTTCGCCCGGGGGGCGGCGCGGCCCTATATGTCGGGGATCATCTCCCCAAGGGCTCCCCATGCCGCCACGCCTGCGTCCCACGCGCCTGGAATATGTCGTCGACGGAATCCGGCTGCGCGCCCAGCTTTCCGCCGCGGCCCTGGACGCCGCCGGCGACGAGGCCGAGCAGCGCCGGCGCGCCCTGGACATCCTCAAGCAGGCCCTGTTCCGCGGCCGGATGATCGCCAAGGAGCGGCTGGAGAACGGCGCCGGCGGCATCGAGACCGCCCGGCTGCTTTCGGGGGTCACCGACGAGGTGGTCACCGCCCTCTACGACTTCACCACCGTCCACGTGTTCCGGGCCCGCAACCCCACCGAGGGCGAGCGCCTGGCCCTCATGGCCGTCGGCGGCTACGGGCGCGGCACGCTGGCGCCCTTCTCCGACCTCGATCTGTTGTTCCTGCGCCCCTACAAGCAGACGGCCCACGCCGAGAGCGTCATCGAGTACATGCTCTACGCCCTGTGGGACCTGGGCTTTAAGGTCGGCCACGCCTCGCGCACGGTCGAGGAGTGCATCCGCCTCTCCAAGGAAGACTTCACCATCCGCACCTCCATCCTGGAGGCGCGCCGCCTGACCGGCGACGAGAAGCTGGCCGAGGAGCTGACCCGCCGCTTCGCCAACGAGGTGGTCAAGGGCACCGGCGCCCAGTTCGTGGCCGCCAAGCTCAAGGAGCGCGACGAGCGCCACGACCGGGCCGGCGCCACCCGCTACCTGGTGGAGCCCAACGTCAAGGAGGGCAAGGGCGCCCTGCGCGACCTCAACACCCTGTTCTGGATCGCCCAGTACCTGAACCCCTCGGCCCAGGCCCGGATGGACGGCATCGTCCACCTGGAGATGTTCGAGCGCCGCGAGGTGGCCGCCTTCCTGCGCGCCTTCGACTTCCTCTGGGCGGTCCGCTGCCACCTGCACTTCGCCACCGGCCGCCCGGAGGAGCGCCTGACCTTCGACCTGCAGCCGGAGATCGCCCGGCGCATGGGCTATGGCGACCGCGGCGACGCCCCGGCTGTCGAGCGCTTCATGCGGCGCTATTTCCTGATCGCCAAGGAGGTGGGGGCGCTCACCCGCGTCTTCGCCGCCAAGCTGGAGTCCGAGCGGGTCAAGCAGCAGCCCAAGGGCATCTCCCGCCTGCTGCCGGGCCGCGGCCAGTCGCGCAAGAAGGTGCTGGACCCCGGCTTCCACGAGGAGGGCGGCCGCCTCAACATCGACGGTCCGGAGGTCTTCGAGGCCGACCCCATCAATCTGCTGCGCCTGTTCCGTCTGGCCGATCAGCGGAACCTGGACCTGCACCCCGACGCCTTCACCGCCGCCACCCGCTCCCTGCCCCTGATCACCTCGAAGACCCGGCGCGACCCCGCCGCGGCCAAGGTGTTCCTGGATATCCTGGCCCGTGGCCGCGACCCGCAGCGGACCCTGACCCTGATGAACGAGGCGGGCGTCCTGGGCCGCTTCCTCCCGGAATTCGGCCGCATCGTCGCCCAGATGCAGTTCAACATGTACCACTCCTACACGGTGGACGAGCACACCCTGCGGGCCGTGGGCGTGATCGCCCAGATCAAGGCCGGGCGCTTCGCCGAGGACCATCCGCTGTCGACGGCCATCATGCCGCTGATCGACGACCCCGAGGCCCTGTTCCTGGCCATGCTGCTGCACGACACCGGCAAGGGCGGGGCGGGCGGCCAGGAGAAGGCCGGGGCCCGGGCCGCGCGCCAGGCCTGCGAGCGCCTGGGTCAGGACCGCAAGCGCATCGAGCTGGTGGCCTGGCTGGTGGAGCATCACCTGGTGATGAGCGACTACGCCCAGAAGCGCGATGTCTCCGACCCGCGCACGGTGGTGGATTTCGCCCGCATCGTGGAGACCCCCGAACGCCTGCGGCTGCTGCTGGTGCTCACCGTGGCCGACATCCGCGCCGTGGGGCCCGGCGTCTGGAACGGCTGGAAGGGCCAGCTGCTGCGCGAGCTCTACGCGGCCACCGAGGCGGTCTTCCGCGGCGGCCGGGGTTCGGACGCGGCGGCCGCCGTGCGCCGCTATCACGAGAACGCCGCCTATGACGCCCGCATGCGGCTGGTGGCGGTCGATCCCGCCGCCACCGCCTGGGCCCAGGCGATGGAGGACGCCTATTTCACCTCCTTCGCCGAGGCCGAGGTGCAGCGCCACGCCATCCTGGCCCGCCGCGCCGAGAGCTCCGGCGCCGCCGCCGAGGGCCATATCCGCCCGGGGCTGAACGCCTCGGAGGTGGTGGTGGCCGCCCCTGACCGCCCCCGCCTGTTCGTCGACCTCGCCCACGCGGTGACGGCGCTGGGCGCCAATGTGGTGGGCGCCAGGGTCTTCACCTCGCGCTCGGGCCAGGCCCTGGACGTCTTCTATGTGCAGGACGTCACCGGGGCGGCTTATGGCAGCGACAACGCCAAGGCGCTCACCCGCCTGGCCGAGGCCCTGGAGGCCGCGGCCCGCGGCGAGCCGGTGAAGACCGAGACCAAGCGCACCTCCGACTTCAGCCGCGCCGCGGCCTTCTCCATCACCCCCACCGTCATGCTCGACAACGACGCCTCGGAGGTCTCGACGGTGGTGGAGGCCTCCGGCCGCGACCGCCCCGGCCTGCTGGCGGCCCTGGCCGAGCCGATCTCCGAGGCCGGCCTCTCCATCCTCTCGGCCCATATCGACGGCTATGGGGAGCGGGCGGTGGACGCCTTCTACGTGGTGGACGCCGCGGGCAAGAAACTGACCGATCCCAAGGCCATGACCGGCCTGAAGGCCGATCTGATGGCGGCCCTGGACGAGGGCGAGGCCGCCGCCGCCCCCAAGAGCCGGGTCAACCTGCAACGGGCCCGGGCCAGCGTCGCGCGCTGATCCCTTGACGGCGGCCGCGGCCCTGCGCACAGAGCCAAGGTGAGCGATCCAACCCCGACCTCGACGTCCGCCCCCGCCAAGTCCGGCGGGATGATCCGCTCGTCGATGATCTATTCGGCGCTCACCCTGGTGAGCCGGTTCATGGGCCTGGCCCGGGACCTGGTGATCACCGCCCGCCTGGGGGGCAGCTCCAACATCGCCGCCGACGCCTATTTCACGGCGCTGACCTTCCCCAACCTGTTCCGCCGGATCTTCGCCGAGGGCGCCTTCGCCGCGGCCTTCGTCCCCGACTATTCCCGCCGGCTGGCCAGCGACGGCCGGGAGGCCGCCGACGCCTTCGCCGCCGACAGCCTGGCGACCTTGGCGGCCGCCACCGTGGCGGTGACGATCGCCTGCCAACTGGCCATGCCCTGGCTGATGATGGCCTACAGCCCCGGCTATATGAGCGACCCGGCCAAGTTCAAGCTGGCGGTGCTGCTCACCCAGATCACCATGCCCTACCTGCCCTGCATCTCGATCGCCTCGCTGTTCGCGGGCATCCTGACGGCGCGGGGCCGGTTCGTGATCTACGGCCTCTATCCCACCATCCTCAACGTGGTGATGCTGATCGCCGTCCTGCCGCAGAAGGATCCCACGGAGGCGGCCTTCGCGGCCTCGGTGGGTGTGGTGATCGCCGGGATCGGCCAGGCGGCGATCTGCTGGTGGGGGGCGCAGCGCACCGGCGCCCGGGTCCGTCTGAGGGCCCTGAAGTTCACGCCCGAGATCAAGGCCCTGGCCCGGCGCGCGGTGCCCGGGGTGATCGCCTCCAGCGCCGTGCAGATCAACCTGTTCATCTCCGCCATCCTGGCCTCCCAGGTGGCCGGCATGCGGGTCTGGCTGAACGTCGCCGAGCGGTTCTACCAGCTGCCGCTCAGCCTGGTGGGGGTGGCCATCGGGGTGGCCCTGCTGCCGCGGCTGTCCACCGCCTTCCAGCTTGAGGACCATGACGACGCCCAGGGGTCCATGGACCAGGCCATCGTCTTCGGCCTGGCCCTCACCCTGCCCGCCGCTGCGGCCCTGATGGCCATGCCGGTCTATCTGGCCGACGGCCTCTTCGCCCGCGGCGAGTTCACCTATGCCGACGCGGCCTCCTCCGGGGCGCTGCTGTTCCACTACGGTTGGGGCCTACCCGCCTTCGTCCTGATCAAGATCCTGCAGCCGGCCTTCTTCGCCCGCGGCGACACCAAGACCCCGATGCGGTTTTCCCTCATCTCGGTGGTGGTCAATATCGTGCTGGGGGTGGCGCTGTTCTACACCATCGGCTTCCCCGGCATCGCCATCTCCACGGCCATCGCCTCCTGGGGCACCGTGGCCCAGATGGCGGTCCTGCTCTGGCGCCAGAACGCCTACCGGCCTTCCAAGCGGGCCATCGGCAAGATCATCCGGGTCACCGCCGCCAGCGTGGGGCTCGGCGTCCTGCTGGCCCTGGCCGCCCATTTCCGCGCCACCCTGGAGGCCCCGATGGCGGGCCTCGGCCACGCAAAGGAGATCACCGTCCTCCTGGTGTCGGCGGTCGGCGGCCTGCTCTATCCCGTGCTGCTGTTCGCCTTCGGCGGCGTCACCCCGGCCGAGGTGCGCGGGGCGCTGAAGCGGCGCAAGGGCGACGTGGCCGTGGCCGTCCCCGACCTCTGACGGACTTGCCCAAAGCGCCCGGGCGGACTATTCGCATCGCCATGGCTTATCCGGACGCATTCTCCTGGCGATGGCGCAGCGCCTGATCCCGCTTCCGCGGCGCGCGCCCGCGCGCCCCCACGTCCTCCGTTTCAAAGCCTGATCCCATGACCGAACAAGCTCCCGCCGCCTATGCCGGCAAACGACGCGTGCTCTCCGGCGTCAAGCCCACCGGCGACCTGCACCTGGGCAACTATCTCGGCGCCCTGGTGAAGTTCACCCGCATGCAGCACGAGGCCGAGACCTTCATCTTCGTGGCCGACCTGCACGCCATCACCGAATGGCAGGACCCGGCCAAACTGACCGCCCAGACCCGCGAGATCGCCGCGGCCTATCTGGCGGCGGGCCTGGATCCGAAGATCGCCACCATCTTCCCGCAGTCGGCGGTGACCGAGCACGCCGAGCTCGCCTGGATCTTCAACTGCGTGGCCCGGGTCGGCTGGCTGGACCGGATGACCCAGTTCAAGGACAAGTCGGGCAAGCACAAGGAGCGCGCCAGCGTCGGCCTCTACACCTACCCGGTGCTCCAGGCCGCCGACATCCTGCTCTACAAGGCCACCCACGTGCCGGTGGGCGACGACCAGAAGCAGCATGTCGAGCTGACCCGCGACATCGCCGCGAAGTTCAACCACGACTTCGACGCGCCGGGCTACTTCCCCCTGCCCGAGCCCATCCACCAGGGCGCGGGGGCTCGCATCATGTCCCTGCGAGACGCGTCCGAGAAGATGAGCAAGTCCAACCCCTCGGACGCCGCGCGCATCAACCTCACCGACGACGCCGACGCGGTGGCCCAGAAGATCCGCAAGGCCAAGACCGATCCCCTGCCCCTGCCGGAGACGGTCGAAGAGCTGAAGGACCGGCCCGAGGCCCAGAACCTGGTGGGCATCTACGCCGCCCTGGACGGCCGCACCTCGGCCGAGGTGCTGACCGAGTTCGCCGGCGAGGGCTTCGGCGCCTTCAAGCCCCGCCTCGCAGACCTGGCGGTGGCCAAGCTGGGGCCGGTGGGGACCGAGATGCGGCGGCTGATGGCCGACCCCGCCGAGATCGACAAGGTGCTGGCCGCCGGCGCGGAGCGGGCCCGCGCCGCCGCCGCTCCGACCCTCGCCGAGGTGAAGAAGCTCGTCGGCTTCTGGGGCGCCTAAACCCTAGCTGCGGAGGTGGCTTGCATCCGGACCGGGAGCAAGCCACCGTCGCCCCATGAGCCAACGCAAGTTCCTGGTCATCGCCGACGACAGCCCCGAGTTCATGGCGGCGCTGAAGTTCGCCTGCCGCCGCGCCCGCTCCACCGGCGGCCATGTGGCCCTGCTGCGGGTGATCGAGCCGGCGGTCTTCGAGCACTGGTCGGGCGTCCGGGAAGAGATCGAGCGCCAGGCCCGCGAGGAGGCCGAGGCCGCCCTGCAGAAGATGGCCGAGTTCGTGGTGGCCGAGACCGGGGTCTCGCCCGAATTCATCATCGAACACGCCGACAACACCCGCGCGGCCCTGCGCAAGGTGGTCTCCGAGGATCCGGACATCAAGATCCTGGTGCTGGCCGCCGCCGTCGAGGGCCGTGGCCCCGGCCCCCTGGTGGCCTCCATCGCCAAGGAAGGCGTCAAGTGGGGCGCCCGCAAGCTGCCGGTCACCATCGTCCCGGGCGATCTGACCGACGACGAGATCGCCGATCTGGCGTAACTAGGCCTTACCGATGGGGGCGAGGGACGTCATGGACCGCAAGTTGGCGCTGATCACGGGGGCTTCGGCCGGGATCGGGGCGGCCTTCGCCAGGATCTACGCCAGCCACGGCTATGACGTGGCGCTCACCGCGCGGCGCGCCGACCGCCTGGACCGCCTGGCCGAGGACATCCGGCTGCGCCACGGCGTCGAGACCCTCACCGTCGCCGCCGACCTGGCCGATCCGGCCGCCCCCGGCGCCATCCTCGACCACCTCACCGCCCACGGCCGGCGGGTGGACGCCCTGATCAACAACGCCGGCTACGGCCAGCCCGGGACCTATGCCGAGACCACCTGGGAGCAGCAGCAGGCGGTGATCCAGGTGATGCTGACCGCCCCCAGCGAGCTGGCCCACCGGGTGCTGCCGGGCATGGCGGACCGCCGCTTCGGGCGCATCGTCAATGTCGCCTCCCTGGCGGGCCTGGTCCCCGGCTCGGCCGGCCATACCCTCTACGGCGCCACCAAGAGCTACCTGGTGAAGTTCTCCCAGAGCCTGCACCTGGAGAACCTGGCCACGGGGGTCCATGTCAGCGCGCTCTGCCCCGGCTTCACCTATTCGGAATTCCACGACGCCAACGGCACGCGGGAGAAGATCAGCGCCTCGACGCCGGCCTGGCTCTGGCTGGGCGCCGACGAGGTGGCCGCCGCCGGCTACGAGGCCGTGGAGGCCAACCGCGCCGTCGCCGTCCCCGGCGCCCCCAACAAGGCCATCGCCGGCCTGGCCCGGCTCATCCCCGACGACTGGGCGCTCGCCCTGATGGCCTGGCAGGGCCCGCGCTTCCGGAAGGTCTAGGTCTTCTCCCTCCCCTTCATGGGGAGGGTGGACGAAGCGCAGCTTCGGACGGGTGGGGAATGCCGCCATTCTCCCCCACCCCGGCCGGCAAGCCGGCCCGCCCCTCCCCATGAAGGGGAGGGAGGGCTCCCTCAGTGCGCCCCGTAGGGGGCGGCGGCCTTGCGCAGGATGACGTCGTGGGTGCTATCGGCGATGCCGATCATCACGAACTGGACGGCGAGCGCGCAGAGGATCAGGCCCAGGACCCGGACCACGATGGTCAGGCCGATCTTGCCCAGCATGCGGGTGATCAGCGGACTGGCCCAGAAGGCCAGCATGGTCGACAGCGCGGTGGCGGCGATGACGCCCACCCCCACCGCCGCCCCGATCAGGCCGAAGCGCTTGGCCTCGCTGGCGTAGATGATCACCGTGGAGATGGCGCCGGGCCCGATCAGCAGGGGCATGGCGAAGGGCACGATCATCCGCTCGAAGCGCTTGCGGGCGTGGGCGCGGCCCTCGCCGGGCGTGGTGTCGGCCCCCTCGACGCTGGTGGCCATGTCGCCGCGCACCATGTCCAGGCCCAGCAGGAACAGGATGATCCCGCCGGCCATCCGGAAGGCCGGCAGGGAGATGCCGAAGAAGGCCAGCAGGGACAGGCCCGAGAAGTAGAAGAAGGTCAGGAAGAACAGGATGAAGAAGGCGATATAGACCGCGATCAGCCGCGAATCCTTGCTCTTCACCCCCATGGTCGCCGCGGCGAACAGGGGCACGGTGCCGATCGGGTCGATCAGGGCGAAAAGGGCGACGAAGAAGTTGACCGCGAAGTCTGCCGGGCTCATTGCAGCGTCTTAGCCCAATTCGTCTCCCGCGCCGACCTCCTGGCTGAGGTCCCGCGCGCCTGCCCGGAGCCAAGCCATGTCCGAGACCCTGGTCAAAGCCGACCCCCGCCTGATCATCCCCCTGGACCTGCCCACGGTCGCCGAGGCCCGGGCCATCGTCGAGGCCTTGGGGGCCGCCGTCAGCTTCTACAAGGTGGGACTGGAGCTGTTCGCCACCGGCGGCGGCATGGACCTGGCCCGCGAGCTCAAGGCCAAGGGCAAGCAGGTCTTCCTGGACTGGAAGCTGCACGACATCGGCACCACGGTGCAGCGCGCCACCGCCGTCCTGGCCGACTCCGGCTGTGACTTCCTCACCGTCCACGGCGAGCCGCAGGTGATGGAGGCCGCGGTGCGCGGCAAGGGCCGCTCCAACCTGAAGATCCTGGCGGTGACGGTGCTCACCAGCCTGTCGGACGCTGACCTCATCGAGATGGGCTTCTCCGAGACCGCGCGGTCCCTGGTGGAGCGTCGCATCCACCAGGCGGTGAAGGCCGGCTGCGACGGGGTGGTGGCCAGCCCGCACGAGGCGGCGCTCGCCCGCGCCATCGGCGGCAAGGACTTCCTGGTGGTCACGCCGGGCGTGCGTCCCGACTGGTCGGCCAAGAACGATCAGGCCCGGGCCGCCACCCCGGCCGACGCCCTGAAGGCCGGCGCCTCGCACCTGGTGGTGGGCCGCCCCATCACCGCGGCCAACGATCCGCGCGAGGCCGCGCTACGCGTGGCCGGCGAGATGGCGGGGGTCTGACGCCCTACTTGTGGCCGTAGCCGCCGTGGCCGCCGCAGGTGTTGCACCCGCCCTTGTGGCCGCCGCCGCGGCCGATATTGACGCTGACGTGGCTGCTGGAGCTGGCGAAGGCCGAGGCCCGCGCGCTGGCGCTTGCCCCGGACCCGGCGCCGGCGAACCCGCCGCCGCCGCTCATCACATAGCCGCCGCCCCCGCCGTAGCCGCCCTCGGGATAGGGGCCGACGCCGCCGTCATAGTAGAAATTCCCAAGCGTCAGCTCGCCGCACTGACGGCAGCCGCCGCAGCGCTGCTGGCGGCACGGAGGCGGGCCGCGGTCGTCGCGGTCATACCCGCGATCCTCATGGCCATACTCGCGCACGTCGTGGCGGGCGCCGCAGCCGCCGCAGGCGGGATAGCCGTAGTGCTGGGCCACGTCGCCATAGGTGGGCAGGTTGAACCCGCCACCCCCGCCGCAGCGGTCGGGGCAGCCGGCCAGGGCCGCGCTCGCGCCCAGGGCCAGGGCCAGGCCCATCGCCATCCGAATTAACCAGGACATGCCGCGTCTCCACCACGTCTCGTGGCGACAAACCTAGGCGCGGCAAGCGGTTGCGGCGACCGTTCACGCCTCAGGCGCGAAAGCCGGCGCGGAAAGGGTTAACAGCCTTGACCGTGTCAGAAGTCGACGGCGATGCCCTTGCGCTCCCAGTCGCCGAAGCGGGTGGGTTCGGGACCGGCCGGGCCGCCGTCCTCGGCGAGGGGCTGGGCGGCCTGCGCCTCGGCGTGGCGGGCGGCGGCTTCCTCCAGGGCCCGGCGGGCGGCCGGGGTCAGGGGCTTGCCGGGGGCGGCGTTCGGGGGCGCGGGGTCTTCCATGGCGGCAATTTACGCCCTGCCGCGCCTGCGCGCCAGTCGGCGGGGCGGAGCGTTGCCATGAGGCCAAAGCCATTCTAGGTAGAGTCATCGGCGTCCGCCCCCTGCGTCAGGCGAGATCTTCCGGCGGATGCGCAACATTCGGGGGAGTGTTCAAATGTCCAAGATTTCCGTCGCCTTCTTCGGCGCCGCGGTCCTCTACGCCCTGCTGGGCATGAGCCTCGGCATGTTCATGGGCGCGACCGAGGATTTCACCCTCGCGCCCGTCCACGCCCACATCAACCTGCTGGGCTGGGCGACCCTGGCCCTGATGGGGACCTTCTACGGCCTGGCCGGCGACCAGGCGCCGACGCGCCTGGCCTGGACCAATTTCGCGGTCTCAAACCTCGGCAATCTCATCAGCCTGCCCCTGCTGGCCATCATGCTGAAGGGCAACAAGGCCTATGTGCCGATCATGGTGGGGGGCGAGGTGCTGCTGGTCCTGGGCATGGCGATCTTCGCCGTGGCGGTGCTCAGCGTGGCCCGCAAGCCGGCGATGGCCTAGGTCGATAAGCCGACGTCAGGGCTTGCCTAAGGGGCGCTTTGGGGGCACGCCGCCCGCGTGACCGACCTTGCATCCCCTGACGCCGCCGGCCTGCCGGCCCGCCGCGCCGCGCTCGACCTGCTGAGCGCGGCCCTCGCCCGCCGCACCGGCTTCGACGAAGCCGCCGCCACCCCGGCCTTCCGCAACCTGGCGCCCCGCGACCGGGGCTTCGCCCGCGCCCTGGTGCTGGCCACCCTGCGCCACCTGGGCCCCATCGACCGGGCCCTGGACGCGCGGCTGTCGCGGGACCCGCCCGACGTGGTGCGCAACATCCTGCGCCTGGGCGTGGCGCAGCTGTTCGTCCTGGAGACGCCGGCCTTCGCCGCCGTCGGGACCAGCGTCGACCTGGTGGCCGCGCTGAAGGAGGGCCGCGCCTTCAAGGGGGTGGTCAACGCCATCCTGCGGGCGCTCACCCGCGAGCCGCCGGACATGACCGATCCGGAGTCCCTGGCCCCGCCCTGGCTGTTCAGCCGCTGGTCGGCCGCCTTCGGGCCGCAGGCGGCCCGCGCCATGGCCACCCTGATCGCCGCCGAGCCGGCCACCGACCTCTCCCTCAAGGGGCCGGCCACCCCGGAGCTGCTCGCCGCCCTCGAGGCCGAGGAACTTCCGGGGGGAACCCTGCGCTCGGCCCTGCGGGGCGAGATCTCCACCTGGCCGGGCTTCGCCGAGGGGACCTGGTGGGTGCAGGACGCCAGCGCCGCCATCCCCGCCCGCCTGCTGGCGGTGAAACCCGGCGAGACCGCCCTGGATCTCTGCGCCGCCCCGGGGGGCAAGACCCTGCAACTGGCCGCCGCCGGCGCCGAGGTCACCGCCGTCGACCGCTCCGCGGCCCGCCTGGTGCGCGTGGCCGAGAACCTCGCCCGCCTGGGCCTGACCGCCGAGACGGTGGCCGCCGACGCCGGGGCCTGGAGCGACGAGCGCAGCTTCGACGCCGTCCTGCTGGACGCCCCCTGCAGCGCCACGGGCACCTATCGCCGCAATCCCGACGTGCTCTGGGCCGCCAAGCCCGGCGATGTCGCGGCGCTCGCGGGCGTCCAGGCCAAGCTGCTGGACTCCGCGGCCCGCCGCGTGACGCCCGGCGGCCGCCTGGTCTATTGCGTCTGCTCCCTGGAGCCGGAGGAGGGCGAGGCCCAGACGGCCGGCTTCCTGGCCCGCAATCCCGACTTCGCGCTCGCCCCCGTCGCGCCCGGCGAGGGCGGGGCGCCGGAGGCCAGCGTCCGGGCTGACGGCACGCTCAGAATCCTGCCCCACCATCGCATCGGAGGCACGGACGGCTTCTTCGTCGCCCGCTACGTCCACGGGGCCTAACTCCGCCTTGTCCCGGGCGCCGGGCCCCGTTAAGTCGGGACCATGACCGCGCGCACCCCGATCATCGCCCCCTCCATCCTGGCGTCGGATTTCGCCAAGCTGGGGGAAGAATGCCGCGCCGTGGCCGCGGCCGGCGCCGACTGGCTGCACATCGACGTGATGGACGGCCACTTCGTGCCCAACATCACCCTCGGGCCCGACGTGGTGAAGGCGCTCAAGCCCCACGTCTCGATCCCCTTCGACGTCCACCTGATGATCGCCCCGGTCGACCCCTATCTGGAGGCCTTCGCCGCCGCCGGGGCCGACCTGATCAGCGTGCATCCCGAGTCCGGGCCCCACCTGAACCGCACCCTGAAGCGCATCCGCGAGCTGGGCTGCAAGGCCGGCGTGGTGTTCAACCCCTCGACCTCGCCCTCGGTGATCGAGTGGATGATGGACGAGGTCGACCTGATCCTGGTGATGTCCATCAACCCGGGCTTCGGCGGCCAGAAGTTCATGCACTCCCAGCTCGCCAAGATCGCCAGGCTGCGGGAGATGATCGACGCCACGGGACGCGACATCCACCTGGAGGTGGACGGCGGGGTGACGGTGGAGACCGCCCCCCTCTGCGTGGCCGCCGGGGCCACGGCCCTGGTGGCCGGGACCGCGGTGTTCAAGGGCGGCCCCGCCGCCTACGCCGCCAATATCGCCGCCCTGAAGGGCGGGTAGGACCGGCATGGCGGGCGGCCTTCCGGCTCTGACGCGCCTGCCCGGCCGAGTCTTCCTCCAAGCCCTGGCCCAGGGAACCCGCCGCCAGGCGCAGCGGGAGTGGGCCGGGACCCCGATGCATCGCTGGCTGCTGGCCCGGCCGCGCCCGGAGGGGCTGGCCGCCGATCCGCACGATCCGCGCCCGGTGGACCCCGAGGCCGGCCGCCGCATCCTGGACGGGCGCTTCGTGTTCGGCGGCGCGACCCTGGAGACCGGGACCCGCGGCGATCCCTGGGACCGCCCCAGCCCCACCCGCCGCTTCGCCGCCATCCTGCACCGCTTCGACTGGATGCCCGACCTGCTGGCCACCGGCGAGGCCGGCGCCGCCGAGGGGCTGCGCCTGACCCTGGACTGGAGCCGGGTGTTCGGCCGCTGGAACGGCTTCTCCTGGGCCCCGGAGGTGCTGGAGCGGCGGACCTTCAACCTGGCCTGCGCGGTCCACACCCTCTGCGCCCGGGCCTCCGACGCCGAGACCGCCCTGATCACGCTCGATCTCGCCCGCCAGGCCCGCCACCTGCTCTCCAGCCTCGAGGGGCCGGTGCGCGCCGCCGAGCGCGCGGCCGCCGCCACCCTGGCCGGGACCACCCTGTCCGGCGAGGCCGGCGAACAGCTGGTCGATCGCGGCCTGGTGCGGCTGGAGCGCGCCCTGCACGTCACCGTCCAGCCCGACGGCGGCCACGCCTCGCGCAGCCCCCGCGCGGCGCTCGAGCTGCTGCTGGACCTCCAGGCCCTGGACGAGGCCCTGGTGCAGCGCGGCATCGCGGCGCCCGACGAGATGATGCGGGCCATGGACCGGCTTACCGGCGCCATCCGCTTCTTCACCCTGGCCGACGGGTGTCTGCCGGATCTCCAAGGGGGCGAGGCGGGCCACAGGTCCTATGTGGCCGCCGCCCGGGCCAGCGAGGAGGCGTCCGCCCGCCTGCCGGCGGCCCGCAACGGCTATCAGCGCCTGGAGTCCCGCAGCCTGCAGATCCTGGCCGACTGCGCCCCGCCGGCGCAGGGGCCCTGGAGCGTGACCGCCTGCGCCCAGCCCCTGGCCCTGGAGGTGATGGCGGCGGGCCGGCGGATGATCGTGGCCTGCGGCTGGTCGCCGGAGGCCAACGGCCCCCAGGCCCTGCGCCTGGCCGACGCCGCCTCCACGGTCAGCGTTGGCGACGCCTCCTGCGGCGAGCCCCTGCGCGGCTTCCGGGCCGGGGCGCTGGGGCCCCGCCTGGTGGACGCCTACGAGACGGTCGCCGCCCAGCGCCACGAGACCCGCGAGGCCCTGTGGCTGGAGATGTCCCACGACGGCTGGGTCCCGCGCTTCGGCCTGCGCCATGAGCGGCGGCTGTTCCTCGACCTGCTCGCCGACGAGCTGCGGGGCGAGGACCGGCTGGCGCCGGTCGAGGCCGCCGCGGGCGACCACGACGGCCGCCGCTTCGTGCCCTTCATGGTCCGCTTCCATGTCCATCCCGAGGTCCGCGCCAGCCTGGCCCGGGACGGCAAGAGCGTGCTGCTGCGGGCCGAGGGGGACGAGACCGGCTGGTGGCTGCGCAACGACGCCCAGGAGGTGGCCGTCGAGACCTCGGTCTATTTCCAGGACGGCCTCCCCAAGCGGACCCACCAGATCGTGCTGCGCGGCAACGCCCGCCTGGACGCCGGCGCGCGGGTGCGCTGGAAGCTCGCCGCCGCCGAGGCCTGGCCCCCGCCGCATTGACGGGTGGGTCTGCCGGGACTAAAGCGACCCCGACCTGCGTGACTGGCGAAACTGAGGTGGGAGACCACCGGGGAGCGCAGGGACCCTACGCCGCTCGCCTGGGCATATTCCTTGAAACGATGAAGGATTTGCCGTGCCCGCAGCCCCCGACTTCCCCAAGCCCGCCGACCGCGCCCCCCTCAAGCGCGCCCTGATCTCGGTCTCCGACAAGACCGGGCTGATCGAGGCCGCCAAGGTCCTGGCCGAGCTCGGCGTCGAGCTGGTCTCCACCGGCGGCACCCGGGCGGCCATCGCCGGCGCCGGCCTGGCGGTGAAGGATGTCTCGGAGCTGACCGGCTTCCCCGAGATGATGGACGGCCGGGTCAAGACCCTGCACCCCATCGTCCACGGCGGCCTGCTTAGCGTTCGCGACGCGCCGGACCACGCCAAGGCCATGGCCGAGCACGGCATCGGCGGCATCGATCTGGTCTATGTGAACCTCTATCCCTTCGAGGCCACCGTGGCCGCGGGCGCCGACTTCGAGACGGCGATCGAGAACATCGACATCGGCGGCCCGGCGATGATCCGTTCGGCGGCCAAGAACCATGGCTATGTCTGCGTCTGCACCGAGATCTCCGACCTGGAGGAGGTGCTGGCCGAGCTGAAGGCGACGGGGACCACCAGCCTGGCCCTGCGCAAGACCCTGGCCGCCCGGGCCTATGCGCGCACGGCGGCCTATGACGCGGCCATCTCCACCTGGTTCGCCGCCGCCCTGGGGGACATCGCCCCGAAGCGCCGGACCATCGCCGGCGAACTGGTCCAGACCATGCGCTATGGCGAGAACCCCCACCAGACCGCCAGCTTCTACCGCTTCGCCGATCCGCGCCCGGGGGTGGCCACCGCCAAGCAGCTGCAGGGCAAGGAGCTCAGCTACAACAACATCAACGACACGGACGCGGCCTTCGAGCTGATCGCCGAGTTCGACCCCGCGAGCGGCCCCGCCTGCGCCATCATCAAGCACGCCAATCCCTGCGGCGTGGCCACCGGCAAGACCATGGTGGAGGCCTATGAGCGGGCGCTGGCCTGCGACCCCACCAGCGCGTTTGGCGGCATCATCGCCCTGAACCAGAAGCTGGACGCCGCCACCGCCGCCGAGATCCTCAAGCTGCTCACCGAGGTGGTGATCGCCCCGGACGCCGATGCCGACGCCGTGGCCCTGTTCGCCAAGAAGAAGAACGTGCGCCTGCTGGTGACCGGCGGCCTGCCCGATCCCCTGGCGGCCGGGACCACCTTCAAGTCGGTCTCCGGCGGCTTCCTGGTGCAGAGCCGCGACGACGCCCGCCTGACAGCCGCCGACCTCAAGGTGGTCACCAAGCGCGCGCCCACCGAGGACGAGGTGCGCGACATGCTGTTCGCCTTCACCATCGCCAAGCACGTCAAGTCCAACGCCATCGTCTACGCCCGCGCCGGCCAGACCCTGGGCGTCGGCGCCGGCCAGATGAACCGCAAGGACTCCGCCCGCATCGCGGCGCTACGGGCCGCCGATTTCGGCCTGGACCTCAAGGGGTCGGCCTGCGCCTCGGAGGCCTTCTTCCCGTTCCCCGACGGCCTGATCCAGGCCGCCGACGCCGGCTGCACCGCGGTGATCCAGCCCGGCGGCTCCATCGGCGACCAGAAGGTCATCGACGCCGCCGACGAGCGCGGCCTGGCCATGGTCTTCACGGGCGTGCGGGTCTTCCGGCACTAGTTGAAACAAGAGTGTCATCCCGGAAAGCGCGTCAGCGCTTGTCCGGGACCCAGACGCGCGGGGCGGGCCGGAGATATCGGTGAGTATGGGTCCCGGTCTTCCACTGCGTGGAAACCGGGATGACACGATTTAGCTTGGGACCTGCCGCGTGTCCCACCAGCGCCACAGGGCCGCGAGACCCCAGAAGATCTCGATCAGCCCGAAGGGCCAGGCGCCCTGCAGGAAGGCGTATGACGAGGCCGCGAAGTTGGCGAAGGCGAAGCCCAGGGTCCACCAGGGGCTCCGCCTTTCCATGATGTAGCAGAACAGGCTGGCGCAGACGGCCGCGAGGCCGAACAGCGACAGGGCGTCGAAGTGAAATCCCATCAGGGGGCTTTAGCAGCTTTCCTCAAGCTGGGGCTGTCCAGATCGAGGTCGGCGGCCGGGATCACCTCCAGATCGGGCCGCCGCGCCTTGAGGCCCTCGGTGAAGCTCTTGGCGTCGCCGGCGACGATGACGCTGACCTTGGTCGGATCGAGCCGGGTCCTGGCGAAGTCCTGCACCTGGGTCCCGGTCACCGCCTCGACCTTGCCGGTATAGGCGTTCATCTCGCTGAGCGGCACGCCGTAGAGGGCGAGGTTCCCCAGGATGTCGGCCAGGCCGTCGGTGGTCTCCAGTTCGCGGCCGAAGCCGCCGATCAGCACCGACTTGCGGGCCTTCAGCTCGTCGGCGCCGGGCGGGGTCGAGCTCAGGCCCTTCATCTCGGCCAGGATCAGGTCCAGCACCTGGGGCGCGGACTCGTTCTTGGTCTGGGCCGCGGCGCGGAACAGGCCGGTGGTCCGCCGCGGGGTGAGGGATGAGCTGGCGCCGTAGGAGAGGCCGCGCTTGATGCGGATCTCCTGGTTCAACCGGGCCGAATAGCCGCCCCCCAGCACGGTGTTGGTGACGATGCCGGGATAGTAGGCCGGGTCGCTGCGGGGGATGGCGGGCCCGGCCACCGTCACCGCCGCCTGGCCGGTGCCGGGCAGGTCGATGGCGATGGCGCGCGGCTTGGCGGTCGGTGTGATGGTGGGCGCGGCCGGAGTCGGCGCCGCCGGCCTCTTCCAGTCCCCGAAGGTCTTCTCGGCCAGGGCGAAGCCTTGCGCCGGCGTGATCTTGCCGGTGAGGACCAGGATGGCGTTGTCGGGGCGGTAGTAGGCCTCGTGCAGCTTCACCAGGTCGCCGGTGGCGAACCTGGCCACCGAGGCCGGGGTGCCGCCGGCCACATGGCCGAAGGCGGTGCCGGCGAAGACGGTGGGGCCGGCGGCGAAGGCCGCCAGCTGGCCGGGCTCCTGATAGGCCACCGACATGCCGTCCAGGGTCTGGGCCCGCTGGCGCTCCAGCTCCTCGCTGGCGAAGGCCGGGTTCTTGGCCACGTCGGCCATGATCGCCATGGCCGCGTCCAGGTTGCCCGGCATGACATTGAGGGTGACGGAGCTGCTCTCCTGGCCGCCGCCGGACTCCAGGGTCGCCCCCAGGGCCTCGGTCTGCTGGGCGATCTGCGGGGCGCTGCGGGTCTTGGTGCCCTCGGTCAGCATGCCGGCGGTCATGTTGGCCACGCCGGCCAGGCCGTTGGGATCGGCCCAGGCGCCGGTCTTGACCGTGAGGTCGGCGGTCACCAGGGGAAGCTCGGTGGACTGGGCGACGATCACCCGCAGGCCGTTGGCCAGGGTCTTCTCGGCGGGCTTGGGCAGGACCGGGCTGACGGGCTCGGCCAGGGGCGGCGGGGCGACGCGCTGGCCCTCCGGGGCCAGTTCGCTGACCGGGCCGGCATACTTCACCGAGGGGACGACGGGGGCGGCGGCCACCGTGGCGGCCTCGCCCTTCGGCCGGTCGCTCTCGGGCAGGTAGCGGATGGTCATCCGGCGGTCGTCCGGCAGGTACTTGGCGGCCACCCGCTGCACGTCGGCGGCGGTGACGGCCTGGAGTTCGGCCAGTTCCTTGTTGGCCTGGGCGGCGTCGCCCTCGGTGCGAAGGGCGTAGCCCAGGGCGAAGGCGCGGCCGTCGATGGTCTCGCGCTCGCGAAGCTTGCCGGCCACCAGCTCGTTCTTGGCCTCCGACAGCTCGGCGGCGGTGGGCGGGGCGTCGCGCAGGCGCTTCACCTGAGCCAGCAGGGCCTTCTCGCCCTCCTCGATGGTGTGGCCCGAGGCCATGATCGAGCCCACCCCGAACAGGCCCGGCTGCTGCGGCAGGTCGGCCTGGGAGAAGACCTGGGCCGAGATCTGCTGGTCGTAGACCAGGGCGTCATAGAGCCTGGACGACTTGCCCGAGGACAGGATGGCGTCCAGCACCTTCAGGGGCGCGGCGTCGGGGCTGGAGGCCTGCGGACCCAGCCAGGTGATGGCCACGGCGGGCAGGGGGACATTGGGGCCGTAGCCGGTGAAGATCCCCGGGCCCTTGCGCGGCGGCTCCACGGCGGTGACCCGCTTCAGCGGCGCGGCCGGGGGCTTCAGCGGGCCCATGTACTTGTCGACCCAGGCGTCGAGCTTCTTCGGATCGAAGTTGCCCACCACGATCAGGGCGGCGTTGTCGGGGCGGTAGTATTCGTTGTGGAAGGCCCGCACGTCGTCGATGGTGGCGGCGTCCAGCTCCTCGATGGAGCCGATCCCGGGGCGCTTGTAGGGATGGGTCGTGTAGCTGGCCTGGGGCAGGTAGAGGCCAAACAGCCGGCCATAGGGGCTGGCCAGGACCCGCTGGCGCAGCTCCTCCTTCACCACGTCGCGCTCGGACTTGAAGTTGGCCTCGTCCACCACGAGGGAGCCCAGGCGCTCGCTCTCCACCCAGATCAGCCGCTCCAGGTGGTTGGCCGGGACGACCTCGTAATAGTTGGTGAAGTCGTCATAGGTCGAGGCGTTGTTGATCCCGCCCACGTCCTCGGTGAAGCGGTCGATGCTCTCGGCCGGGAAGTCCTTGGTGGCCTTGAACATCATGTGTTCGAACAGGTGGGCGAAGCCCGATCGGCCCTGGGGGTCGTCCTTCGAGCCCACGCCGTACCAGACCTGCACCGTCACATTGGGCGTCGTGCGGTCCAGCGAGGTGTAGAGCTTCAGCCCATTGGCCAGGGTCCGCTCCTTGTAGGCGATCGGCGGGACCGTGTCGGCGGCGAAGGCGGGCGCGGTGGCGGCGAGCCCCAGGCTCAGGGCGGCGGCGCAGGCGAAGGAGCGGAACATGGAGGCGTCTCGAAGGGGCTGGGTCGCTGCGAACCTAGCACCCGCGACGCGCGAGGGAAGCTTACGGGATTGTCATGCTGGTGCGGTGTGGCGAGGCTTGGAGGATCGACCACGAACCTCATGAACAAGACAAGGGTGTCATCCCGCATGGAGCGCGAAGCGCGGAAGTGCGGGACCCATACTCACCGATCCTTCCGGAAGGTCCCGCGCGTCTGGGTCCCGGACAGACGCTGACGCGGCTTCCGGGATGACACGCCTGTTCGCGCCGTTCGTGGCTCCTCCTGCGGCCCTAGGCCGCCAGGCCCAGGCCCTCGCTCAGGTGGGCGAAGTCGGCCGCCGAGATGTTGGGCTGGACGGCCACCGACAGGATCGCGCCGAAGGCCTCGGCCGGCGCATTGGCGCGCATGGCGCTGAGCATGCCGATGCGGTCGGTGCGGGTGGCGGCGGGGATCATCAGGCTGGCGACGGCCACCATCTCGTCGGGCGGGATCTGGCTGACGATGGCGTCCTCCAGGGCCATCAGCTCCGCGTCGGAGAACAGGCTCTGCAGGATCGGCAGCATCAGCTGCTCCTCCTCGGCCATGTGGGCGAAGTCGTCGGCGCAGAACAGCGAGAACCGAAGGTAGAGCGCCCGCAGCAGGGGCGTCCTGGCCGGCCCCTCGGCGTGTTCGATGCGGCAGGCCAGGGTCTCGATGTCCTCGAAGGTCGCCCGGTGATGCTCGTGGGCCTGGGCCAGGCGGGAGGTGGAGCCGGGCGCGCGGGCCTCCAGGGCGGTGTGGATCACCGCGTCCTCGTGGACCAGGTGCTGCTCCGACAGGCGCAGCTGGGCGCGCAGGTCGGCCAGCAGCTGGGGCAGGTCGGCGTCGCCGGCGTCGGCGGCGCCCAGGCGCGCCAGCATCTGACAGAGGCCGAGCCGGATGCCCTTGTGGATCGGGGCGTAGAAGTCGTGGGTGGCCAGGGGTTTGGCTTGGAGGAAGGACATGGGGGTCTCCGCCCGCCGCGGCGCCCGCGGCGGGTCTTCAGAAGGGGGACTAGGGAAGGACGCTAGGCGGCGCGGGCCTGGCCGAGGGCCGAGACGAAGCCGTTGAAGCCGGCATAGGTGGCGTCCCAGGACGGCAGGGCCTTCATCCGCGCGATCCAGGCCTGGATGTTGGGATAGGGGCTGAAGTCGAAGCCCGAGGCCTCGCCCAGGGTCACGAAGGCCGAGCCGAGATAGTCGGCCAGGCTGATCTCAGCCCCGCAGACGAAGGGCCGGTCGCCCAGCATGTGGCGGTCCAGCACGGTCAGCCAGCGCGGGGCGTGCTCGGTCCCGAAGGCCACCATGGCCTGGGCGAGGTCCGGGTCCACCCCGTGCGGGATGCCGAAGCTCGGATAGACGGTGAACAGGCAGAAGTACTCGTGGAAATTGGTGGCGAACCAGTCGAGGGCCTCATTGACCCGGGCGCGGGCCTTGAGCTCGGTGGGATAGGCCGGCGAGCCGACCTTGTCGGCCAGGTACTTCAGGATCGCCGAGGATTCGCCCAGCGCGAAATCGCCGTCCACCAGGAAGGGCACCACCCCGTTGGGGTTCACCGCCAGATAGGCGGCTTCGCGGTTGGCGTGGCTCATCAGGTCCACATGCTCGCGCTCCAGGGCGATGCCGGCCTCGGCGGCGAACAGCATCACGGGGCGCGAGGTGGTGGAGATCGGGTCACAAAAGAGTTTCATCGGTGCGTCTTGTTCTTGTCAGGGTTGCGGGGGCCGGGGTTTAGTTCGACGAACGCGGGTCGGCAATCGGCGGTCTTGCAGGAAGGTTCTGCGGAAATGCAGAATAGCGCGATGTTTGACTGGAACGACCTCAAGGCCTTTCTCGCCGTCGCGCGCGGCGGCTCGACCCTGGCCGCGGCCCGAACCCTGAAGATCAACCAGACCACGGTGGCCCGGCGCATCGAGGCCCTGGAGGCCGCCCTGGGGTTGAAACTGTTCGAGCGCGGCCAGGCCGGCAGCCGGCTCACCGAGGCCGGCGAGGACCTGCTGGCCGAGGCCGAGCGCATGGAGGTCTCGGCCAAGGCCTTCGCCAACCGGGCCGGCGCCCACCAGCGCGGCCTGGCCGGGACCCTGAAGGTCACCTCCACCGAGATCCTCGCCAACCTGGCCATCACCCCGGCCCTGGTGGGGTTCCGGGAACTCTATCCCGACGTGAAGGTCGACCTGATCCTCAGCGACCTGCCCCTCGACCTGGCGGCCGGCGAGGCCGACGTCGCCATCCGGGCGGGCCAGGCCCTGACGGTGTCCGACCTGGTGGCCCGCAAGCTGGCCGATTTCGAGTTCGCCCTCTATTGCAGCCGCGACTACGCCGCCCGCCGTGGCCTGCCCACAACCCTGGAGGAGCTGCGCCAGCACGATCTGATCGGCGGGGAGGGCGGCCGCATGGCCCTGCCCGGCACCCGCTGGATGTTCGAACAGGTCCCCGGCGCGGTCCCGGCCCATTCCTCGAACTCGATGACCAATCTGAACCTGGCGGTGAAGGCGGGCCTGGGCATCGCGCCCATCGGCTGCCTGCTGGCCGACCTCGACCCCGACCTGATCCAGATCTGGCCGCCGATTCCGGACCTGAGCGCCAGCGCCTGGGTGGTGACCCGGGCGGAACTGAAGGACACCCCGCGGGTGCGGGCCTTCATCGACTTCATCGTCCCCCACGTCGCCACCCTGCGCCGCACCCTGGAGGCCCAGGGCGCGGCCATGAAGGCCGAGAAGGCCGCCGCGGTGGTGGCCTTCCCGAAGACGGCGTAGCGCCGCGGCGTCAGTCGGCCAGCTTCACCAGCATCTTGCCGGCGTTGCGGCCTTCCATCAGGCCGATCAGGGCGGCCGGCGCGTTGGCGACGCCCTCCAGGACCGTCTCCTGGTACTTGACGCGGCCGTCCTTCAGCCAGCCCGCCATGTCGCGCTGGAAGTCGGCGTACATGTGCATGAAGTCCGTGCCCACGAAGCCGCGCAGCATCACCCGCGAATAGATGATGTTGGACAGGTTCGAGACGTTGGAGTGGCCGGAATTGTAGCCGGAGATGAAGCCGCAGACCGGAATCCGGCCAAGCGTGTTCATGCGGCGCAGGGCCGCCTCCAGGTGGTCGCCGCCGACATTGTCGAAATAGACGTCGATGCCCTTGGGGGTCGCGGCCTCGAGTTGGCCGCGGATCGGGGCGTCCTTGTAGTTGATGACGGCGTCGAGCCCGACCTCGTCCTTCAGCCAGGCGGCCTTCTCGGCGCTGCCGGTGGAGCCCACCACGTAGCAGCCCTTGATCTTGGCGATCTGGGCGGCCACCGAGCCCACGGCCCCGCCGGCGGTGGAGACGAAGACCTGTTCACCGTCCTTCAGGGCGCCGATGTGCAGCAGGCCGCCATAGGCGGTGAAGCCGGTCATGCCCAGCGCGTGCATGTGGACGGTGAGGGAGAGGTCCGGATCGGGGGTGAGCTTGGTGAGGCCCTTGCCGTCGCTCACGAAGTATTCGCGGAAGCCCAGGCGGTTGGAGACCAGGTCGCCGACCGCGAAGTCGGGGGTCTTGGACTGGACGACGCGGCCCAGGGCCCCTCCCATCATGGCCTCGCCCAGGGCCTGACCGGCGGTGAGGCGCGGCCGCATGGCCGGGTCCACCGACATGTAGAGGTTCTGCACCAGCACCTCGCCGTCGGCGGCGTCGGGAACCTGGGTTTCGACGACCGCGAACTGGTCGACCGTGGGCAGGCCCTTGGGGCGCTCGATGAGGTGGATTTCGCGGCTGACGGGCATGTCGCCCTCCCATTCTGGAATTTGAAAAAGCTAAAAATTCACCGATCGCGCAATGTGATGGATCGGATGGCGCAGTCTGTCACAGGCCCCTCCCGTCAGGGAAGGGCGTCGCCCCAGTCGAGGCGCCGGGCCCAGGCGTAGGCGGCCTTGTCGCGGCGGGGGACGTCGGCCAGCTCGGCGGTTCCCGCCGGCGTGCAGAGCTTGAAGGTGATAGCGGGCTTGGCCGTGCGCGGCGGGGCCAGGATGCGGGCGGTGGGCGTGCGGGCCGCCACCGAGGGCCGGGCGGCGACAAGATAGATAAATTTTTCGTCTTCGAAGGGCAGGTCGGCGCCCTTGGCCAGCCTGTGGTCCCGCGAGCGGGGCAGGCGCTGGACGAAGTGGCACCAGTCGGGCGGGGTCAGCGGACAGGCCCGGGCGTGGGGGCAGGGGGCCAGCAGGGCCGCGCCGGCCGCGATCACGGTGTCGCGGGCGGCCAGGATGCGGCGATAGCCGTCGGGGGTTCCAGGCTCGATCAGGGCCAGCACCCCGTCGGTGGCGCCCCACAGGGCCGAGACGGTCTCGGCCTGCCGGGCCGCGGGAATTTCGGCCAGGGCGTAGCTGGCGATCACCAGGTCGGCCTGGGGCCAGTCCGTGGCCGGCGCGGTGAGGTCGCCGCGAAGGAATTTCGCGTCCTTCAGCGCCCCGTGACCCTCGGCGGCGAGCCGGGCGGCCATGTCGAGGAAGGGACGGCTGGAGTCCAGCAGGGTCGCCGACGCCAGGCCCGGCCAGGTCTCCAGGGCCGCCCAGCTCCCCCCGCCGGGGCCGGCGCCGGCGTCCAGCAGGCGGGCCGGGGCGAAGTCCGGCGCCATGCGGGCGGCCTCGGTCAGGACATAGGCGCAGGCGGCGTAGGTGGCCGGCAGGCGCGAGAGCACATAGGCGATGGCGTCGGCCTCGTCGGTGACCACCACCTTGGAGGTCTCGCCGCCGCGATAGCCGCTGGAGATCCTGGCCGAGCGCTCGGCCAGGCCCTTGCGGGGGACGCCGTCCAGCAGGCGGTCGGCGGCGAGGCGGAGGGCGGCGGGCAGGTCGGGGCTCATGGGAAGGCTTTAGCCCGGCGGGGCCGCCCGCGCCAAACTCTCCCGCTTCAGGGCGCCCATGGCCATCAGCACGTCGCGGCGCAGGGCCAGGCGGGCGAGGGCGCCCGGGACCGCATAGGGGCTGGCGGCCCGGTTCTCATAGACCACGCGGGTCGCCTGGCCGCCCCGCAGGGGGATCAGCCGCCACTCGCCCTCCAGGATCTTCAGGTCGCCGCCGGTGCGCTTGAAGCGCAGGCGCCTCGGCGGGTCGAAGTCCGAGCGCACCACGCTGCGGAACCGCGGCATCAGGCCGGGGCGGGCGATCTGTTCGCGTATGTCCCAGCGTCCGGCCGGATCGCGCTCCAGCACCCGGCAGCTCTTGAGGCTGGGCGCCATGCGGGGGGCGAGGTCGCAGTCGGTGAGCACCGCCCAGACCACCTCCGGCGCGGCGGCGATCTCCACCCCGGCGCGGATCAGGCCCGAGGCGCCGTCCGGGTCGGGACGGACCTCCACATAGGTCTGGCCCCGGGTCAGCTCGGCCAGCACCTGGCCCGGCGGCTCCCAGGCCCAGACCGGAGAGGCCTGGACCAGGAGAGCCGCGAGGGCGAGGGCCAGGCGCACGCCCGCCCTCAGCTTCCGACGCGGTTCTTCACCAGGTCGTCCACCACCGACGGGTCGGCCAGGGTCGAGGTGTCGCCCAGGTTGGAGAGGTCGTTCTCGGCGATCTTGCGCAGGATGCGGCGCATGATCTTGCCGGAGCGGGTCTTGGGCAGGCCGGGCGCGAACTGCACCACGTCGGGCGCCGCGAAGGGCCCGATCTCCCGGCGCACCCAGCCCTTGAGCTCGGCCTGCAGGATGTCGGTGGGGACCACCTCGGCCTTCAGGGTGACGAAGCAGTAGACGCCCTGGCCCTTGATATCGTGCGGGAAGCCGACGACGGCGGCCTCGGCCACGTTCTCGTTGCTCACCAGGGCGCTCTCGATCTCGGCGGTGCCCAGGCGGTGGCCGGAGACGTTGATCACGTCGTCCACCCGGCCGGTGATCCAGTAATAGCCGTCCTCGTCCCGGCGGCAGCCGTCGCCGGTGAAATATTTACCGGCATAGGTGGAGAAATAGGTGTCGAAGAAGCGCTGGTGGTCGCCATAGACGGTGCGCATCTGGCCGGGCCAGGAGTCGGTGATCACCAGGTTGCCGCTGGTGGCCCCGTGCAGGGTCTTGCCCTCGGCGTCCACCAGCTCGAACTTGATCCCCGGCAGGGGCTTGGCGCAGGAGCCGGGCTTCAGCGGCGTGGCGCCGGGCAGGGGGGAGGCCAGGCAGGCGCCGGTCTCGGTCTGCCAATAGGTGTCGACGATGGGGCAGCGGCCGTCCCCCACCACCCGGTGGTACCAGAGCCAGGCCTCGGGATTGATCGGTTCGCCCACCGTGCCCAGCAGGCGCAGGGACTTGCGCGAGGTCTTCTGGACCGGGGCGTCGCCGTCGCGCATCAGGGCGCGGATGGCGGTGGGGGCGGTGTAGAAGGTGTTGACCTTGTGCTTGTCGATCACCTCCCAGAAGCGGGAATTGGTGGGGTAGTTGGGCACGCCCTCGAACATCACCGTGGTGGCGGCGTTGGCCAGGGGTCCGTAGACCACGTAGCTGTGGCCGGTGACCCAGCCCACGTCGGCGGTGCACCAGAAGACCTCGCCGGGCTTGTAGTCGAAGACCAGCTCGTGGGTGTGGGCCGCCCACACCAGATAGCCGCCGGTGGTGTGCAGCACCCCCTTGGGCTTCCCCGTGGAGCCGGAGGTGTAGAGGATGAACAGCGGGTCCTCGGCGTTCATCGGCTCGGGCTCGCAGGTGTCGGAGACGCTCTGCTTGAGGTCCGAATAGAAGGCGTCGCGGCCGGCCTTCATCGGCACGTCGGCGCGGGTCCGGCGCACCACGACGACGTCGGTGACGCCCGGGCACTGCTCCAGGGCCTCGTCGACATTGCGCTTCAGGGGCACGATCTTGCCGCCCCGCAGGCCCTCGTCGGCGGTGATAACGATCTTCGAGTCGCAGTCCTGGATGCGGCCGGCGATGCTGTCGGGGGAGAAGCCGCCGAAGATCACCGAATGGACCGCCCCGATGCGGGCGCAGGCCAGCATGGCCACGGCGGCCTGGGGGATCATCGGCAGGTAGATGGTGACCCGGTCCCCCTTCTGGACGCCCTTGGCCTTCAGCACATTGGCCATGCGGCAGGTTTCGGCGTGCAGCTGGCGGTAGGTGAGGTTGTCCCAGGGCTCGCCCTCGTCGCTCTCCCAGATGATCGCCACCTGGTCGCCGCGGGTCTCCAGGTGCCGGTCCAGGCAGTTGACCGAGACGTTCAGCACGCCGTCGGCGTACCAGCGGATATGGAAGGGGTGCTTGTGGAAGGAGGTGTCCTTGACCACCGTGAAGGGCTTGATCCAGTCGAGCCGGCCGGCGACCTGGGTCCAGTAGCCGTCAGGATCGGTCTCGACCTGGGCGACCGCCGCCTCATAGGTCTGCGCGTTCATCTTGGCCCGCTTGGCCCAGGCCGCGGGAACCGGGAAAACTTCGCCCTCGCTCACCGTTCACACTCCCCTAAATAGCTTGGGTGCGAGTTATGCGGAGGGCGCCCCCTCGGCGCAACAGGCTCGGCCAGAAATCAGCGTTTCGGAATGAGCTGCTCGAAACCGGCGATCAGGCAGTTGAGGCCGAAGGCGAACTGGCCGTCGACATCGCCCCCCAGTTCGAAGGCGCTCATCACCTGGGCGAAGTGGGGAAAGGCGCCGGTGGCCAGCATGGCCTTGGCCAGGTCGTCGTTGCCGTCGTGGCCGGTGGCCTGGCGGGCCCGCAGCTCGGCCTCCCCCACCGCCCAGCTCACCACATAGGAAAACCCCGTGCTCATGGCGTAGGCGGCGTCCCGGGGCGCCAGGCCCGCCCGCATCAGGATCGCCAGGATCATCTCGGCCTGGGCCATGATGTTGGGGCCGACGAAGAAGCCGTGCGGCAGCAGCTTGGCCACGTCGCGCCGGGCCAGCAGGTGGCGGCGCAGCTGCTGGGCCATCCTGTAGATGTCCTCGCGCCAGTCCCGTCCGTCGAGGGTGAAGGTCAGGTCGGCCATCAGGTGGTCGTAGAGCGCCACCTGCAGGGCGTCCTTGCTGGGGAAGTGCCAGTAGAGGGCCGGCGCCTGGACGTTCAGCTCGGCGGCCACCGCCCGCATGGTCAGGCGCTCGATCCCCTCGCGCTCCAGGACCCGCGCCGCGGCCTCCACCACCAGGTCGGGACTGAGCTGCGGACGGGCCTTGGACGGGACGCGGGAGACCATGCCCGTCATTCTGTCATTCATTTAACGTTGTAAATCTCCTTCGGCGGGGTAGGCTCAGCTTAACAACGTTAAATGAGCCTGGGAGGGCGCGCCATGACCGCCGCCGAGATGTCGCCGAAGCTGGTGGGGTCCGATCCGCCGCCGCGCCGCATGCCGCTGTTCGGCCTGGACAAGGCCCTGCGCAAGCACCCCTTCCCCACCATCCCGCCGCAGGCCTACCGGGCCCCGGTGTTCAAGGTCCCCACCCCGGGCGGCCAGCGCTTCTACGTGGTCAGCGACCCGGCCGGGGTGAAGCGCGTCCTGCTGGATCATGTCGCCAACTATCCGAAGACCGAGCGCGAGCGCCGGTTCTTCTCGGCCATGTTCGGCGACGGCCTGCTCTCCACCGACGGGGAGGTCTGGCGGGCCCACCGGCGGACCATGGCGCCGTCCTTCTCGCCCCCCAGCGTGGCCTCCTACGCCCCCACCATGGCCGCCTGCGCCGAGGCCTTCCGCCAGCGCTGGGACCAGGCGCCGGAGGGCGCCGAGATCGACGTGGCCGAGGCCATGACCGACCTGACCCTGCAGATCATCGCCAGGACCATGTTCTCCACCGACGGCGCCGATGTCGCCGGCGTGGTGCGCGGGGCGATGAGCCGGGCCATGGACCAGCTGGACTTCAACATCCTCGACCTGCTGCCGGGGATCGGCGAGATGCGGTTCAAGGCCCGGGAGCGGCGGATCGAGACCATCTTCGCCGAGCTGGACGCCGCCATCGCCCGGATGATCGCGGAGCGCCAGGCCGATCCGCAGGGCGGGCCGCAGGACCTGCTGGCCCGGCTGATCGCCGCCCGCGACGGGGAGACCGGCCAGGCCATGAGCCCCAAGGAGATCCGCGATCAGGTGGTGACCATCTTCCTGGCCGGCCATGAGACCACGGCGGCCACCATGTGCTGGCTCTGGTACCTGCTCTCCCAGCACCCGGAGGTGGAGGCCCGGCTGCACGCCGAGCTCGACCAGGTCCTGGACGGGCGCACGCCGGGCCACGAGGACCTGGCCAGGCTGCCCTACGCCAAGATGGTGGTGGACGAGGCGCTGCGGATCTATCCGGCCGCGCCGGGCCTCTCCACCCGCGTGGCCCTGGAGGCCGACGAGATCTGCGGGGTGACGATTCCCAAGGGCGGCATGGTCGCCGTCGCCCCCTGGATCCAGCACCGGCACGAGACGCTTTGGGAGGACCCCGGGCGGTTCGATCCGGAGCGCTTCGCCCCGGGGGTCGAGCGGCCGCGCTTCGCCTACATGCCCTTCGGCGGCGGGCCCAAGGTCTGCATCGGGGCGGCGTTGGCCACCACCGAGACCCTGCTGATCCTGGCCACCCTGGCCCAGCGCTACAGCCTGGCCCTGAAGCCCGGCCACCAGGTGGAGATCCTCCAGAAGATCACCATGCGCCCGCGCGGCGGGCTGCCGATGATCCTGCACAGGCGCTGAAGCGCTTTCAGGCGAACCGGTTCGGCGCCCGGAAAGCGCGACAGGCAAAGAATCCAGCCGGCGCTTATCGCCGGCTGGGGAACCGACTATGTGGGAAGGGACGCCATTTCCCAGCCCAGGACCGCCCCATGCTGCTGCACCTCTCCACCTGGCCCGAGATCGAGACCTTCCTCACCCGCTCGAAGACGGTGGTGATCCCGATCGGGTCCAATGAGCAGCACGGACCCACCGGCCTGCTGGGCACCGACTGGCTGTGTCCGGAGATCATCGCCCACGAGGCCCAGAAGACCGGCGACATCCTGGTGGGGCCGACCTTCAATATCGGCATGGCCCAGCATCATCTGGGCTTCCCGGGCACCATCTCCCTGCGTCCCTCGACCTTCATCGCCGCCATCGGCGACTGGTGCCGGTCGCTCGGCCACCACGGGTTCGAGAGGATCTATTTCCTCAACGGCCACGGCGGCAACGTCGCCACCATCGAGGCGGCGTTCTCCGAGCTCTACGCCGAGGCCAGCTTCGCCGGCCGCCCGCGCGGATTCTCCCTGAAGCTGAAGAACTGGTGGGAGCTCCGGGGGGTGATGGCGGTGGCCAACCGCCAGTTCCCGGTGGGCCACGGCAGCCACGCGACCCCCTCGGAGATCGCGGTGACCCAGTGGGCCTATCCCGACCACATCAAGAGCGCCAACTACGCCCCCCAGATCGCGCCCACCGGCCCGATCCGCGAGGCGCTGGACTTCCGCGCCCGCTATCCGGACGGCCGCATGGGCTCCGACCCGGCGCTCGCCACCCCGGAAAAGGGCGGCGAGCTGGTGTCGACCGCCGCGGCGGGCCTGATCGAGGACGTGAACGCCTTCTCGGCGGAGGTCGCGCCGGGCTGATCTCCACCCACCGCTCGTCCCGGCGAAGGCCGGGACCCAGGCTCAGCTCCGGCGAACGAGGCAGGCCGGCGCCTGGACGCCGCGACTTCGCCTGAGATCGGAGTGGGTTTCACCTGGATCCCGGCCTTCGCCGGGACGAGCGGTAGGAGTGGGAGCTCGCGGCCCTAGAACATCGAGCCGGGCATGGCCAGGCGCGGCGGGCCCTTGCGCTTGGGCTGGCCGGTCCAGTCGAGATCCTCGGCCTTCAGCAGGGCGCCGGCGTCCTTGGCGGCGTCGGCCACGGTGACCAGCTCCTCGGCCTTGGCGACGGGCTCATGGCCGCCCACCGGGGTCTTGCCGTCGGCGGCCTTGGGGGCCTTGGTCTGGACGGCTTCCTCGACGGGCAGGGCCTCCTCGACCGCGTCCTTGGTGAGGGTGGCGTCGATCTTCGGCGTGGTGGCGTAGCGGTCGAGGGCGGCGATCTGCATGCCCTCGGCCTCGGTGCCGAGATACTTGCCGGAGAAGGCGGGGGGCAGGCCCGAGCCGCCGGTCCAGCGATAGAAGATGTGGGCGCCGATGGTGCCGACCTTGACCAGGCTCGGGCTCCAGTAAGCGGCGACATAGTTGGCGTGATAGTGGGTGGCGGTGCCGACCTTCTTCATCACATAGCCGTTCAGGGCGGCCGAGGCGACGCTGCGGGCCCGCAGCCAGGCGGCCTCCTGCGGCTGACGGTTCATGGAGCCGTCGCAGGTGAAGCTGAACTGGCAGCCGGTCGTGCGGTTGGAGCCCTGGAAGACCACGCCGCAGACGGTCTTGGGGAAGGCCGGGTGGCGCATGCGGTTGAGGACCACCTGGGCCACGGCCCGCTGGCCGTCCAGGCTTTCCCAGGCCGCCTCGTAATAGATGGCCGCGGTCATGCAATCGATGGCGCGGGCCTCGTCCAGCACGCCGCCGGTCTTCAGCTTGAAGGGCCGGGCCGCCGGATTGGGCAGGGTGGAGGTGGGGTTGGCCAGGTTCCAGGCGCGGGCCTGGTCGGGGTCGAGGTCCTGCAGGCGGATGACGGCGGCGTCGGCCGCGGCGCCTTCCGGCAGGCCGTCGGGATTGATCACCCCGTCCACCTTCTGCAGGGCGCCGCCCATGCGGGGTTCGACGCGGCTGGCCAGGGTCAGCATGGCGGGATCCATGCCGGCGGTGAGGCGGGCGAAGGCCTGGGCCGACATCTCGCCGCCGGTCAGGCGGGCGAGGCGCGCGTTGCGGCCGTCCGGGGCCGCGGCGAAGGCGAGGCCGGCGGTGAGCGCGGCCGCGAGGCCCAGCTCCACGCCCACGAGGTGGATCGCGTCGCGTCGCGGCAGGCGGCTCGAGAGGAGCTGCGAGAGATGACGGAGGCGCTTCAACACGTGGTGTCTTCTCCTGGGACAGTGCACTGCAGCAAATGCAAGTCGGACGCCATAAACCCGAAACGGGGATCGCGCCACCAGGATTCTTTTATTTTGCATTAACTATGGCGTGAGGCGCCGCCCAAACAGTCAGGGTCGGTTCGCGACTCCGGCGGCGACGCCGCAGAGCAAGCCTTCAGGAAAGCTTGACAGTAATCAGCGCGGGATTTCTTTGACCTTGGTCAAGGCCACCTGGCGATAGACCGCGGTGATATCAAAGTAGCGGTGGAAGACTCCGTGGAAGCGATCCACCGCCTGCTTCACGCCCGGCCCGCCGATTTCGCTCTCGTGATGCCAGTAGTCGTCCAGCACCATCATGCCGCCGACCTCCAGCAGGGCCGCGCAGAAGGCCAGGTCCACCCCGACGGCCCAGGCGGTGTGGGAGCCGTCGATATAGATCAGGTCGTAGGCCTCGCCCCGCTCCAGCATCTTGGGCAGCTCGTAGGTGGAGAAGCCCTTGTGGGTGGTGAGGCTGGAGAAGCCGAGCTTGGCGGTGTTGCGGGCGAAGCGCGGCTCGACGGCGTGGTACTTCTCTTCCGGATTCAGGTCCTCGTCGAACCAGGGATCGATCACCGTGACGTCCAGCCTGGCCGGCAGCAGCCAGTCCATGAAGGCCAGGTTGCGCCCCTCATAGGCGCCGATCTCCATGTAGCGGATCGATCCGCGCTGGGCGGCGAAGTCCCGCAGCAGGGGGGAGACGAAGGGGATGTTCTGGTCGGCCCAGCCCTCGGTGAACTCGAAGCCCTTGGCCTCGCAGTGGCGGGCGAAGGCGGCGGCGTCCTCGTCGGCGCGCGGCGTGGCCAGCATGGTCTTGGCGAACTGCGGGGCGAACCGGTGGTTCATGGTCGCAAGGGCGCGAAGGGCGTCGGCCATGGCAGGCTCCTCAAGTCTCAGCCCCGCTGGCTTAGCGCCCGCGGGTTAAGGAAGAGTCAGGCGGTGAAGATGTCGCCGTCCGCCACGGTCACCGGCCAGGGGCGCAGGTGGTCGTCGGCGCAGGGGCCGGCCACGCAGAGACCGTCGGCGGGACGGAACATGGCGCCGTGGGCCGAGCAGATGATCCGGTCGCCCTCCCGGGTCAGGTAGCGGTCGTCCATCACCGCCAGGGGCCAGCCGTTGTGCGGGCAGGAATCGACATAGCCGGTCACCTGGTCCCCCTGGCGCACCAGGAAGGCGGCGAACAGCGATTGGTCCTGGCGGAAGCGGAACCCCTTGGCCCCGGGATCGGCCAGGTCGGCCAGGGCGCAGAGCCGGACGCCGGCCGGCGGCCGGGCCGGATTGTCCCCGCCGTCCCGGGTCACAGGTTTCCGATGCTGGCGCGGAAGGGCAGGACCTGCACGCTCTGGAACAGGCCGGCCAGGGTGTAGGGGTCGTCGCGGTTGAAGGCGCGGGCCACCTCGGCGCTCTCGCCCTCCATCACCAGCAGGGAGCCGGCCATGTCGCCCTTGTCGTCCAGGATCGGCCCGCCCAGCTTCACCACGTCGCTGAAGGTCCCGGCATAGGCCAGGTGGGCCGGGCGGGTGGCCATGCGCAGGTCCAGGGAGTCGGGCTTGTCGAGGCAGATCAGGACGAAGAGGGCCATGGGACTTCCTTAGCGTTCAGCCTTGAGGGGTCGGGAAAGCAGGCCGGCGATGGCCGTGTCGAGATCGGCCTCGCCCGCCAGGATGGCGGCGACGGCGTCGGAGATGGGCATCTCGACCCCGGACTTGGCGGCGAGGTCGCGCACCGCCGGGGCCGAGGCCACGCCCTCGGCCACCGCGCCGCCGAGGCTGGCCAGGGCCGCCTCCAGGCTCATCCCCTGGCCGAGCGCCAGGCCGATGCGGTTGTTGCGCGACTGGGCGCTGGAGCAGGTGAGCACCAGGTCCCCCAGGCCGCAGAGGCCGGCGACGGTCTCGGCCCGGCCGCCCAGGGCGACGGCCAGTCGGGTCAGTTCGGCGAAGCCGCGGGTGATCAGGGCGGCGTGGGCGCTGCGTCCCAGGCCACGGCCCTCGACGATCCCGCAGGCGATGGCCAGGACGTTCTTCACCGAGCCGCCGATCTCCGCGCCCACCATGTCGGTGGCCACATAGGGGCGGAACAGGGGGCTGGCGATGGCCTCGGCCAGGGCGCGGCCCAGGGCCTCGTCGGGACAGGCCAGGGTCACGGCGGTGGGCAGGCCGCGGGCCACCTCGCCGGCGAAGCTCGGCCCCGACAGCACGGCGGGGGCGGCCTGGGGCAGGGTCTCGGCCAGGACCTCGGTCATCAGTTTCAGGGTGCCCTGCTCCACCCCCTTGGCGCAGAGCAGGATCGGGACGCCGGGCCGGGCGTGGGGGGCGAAGGCCTTCAGACTGGCCCGCAGGTGCTGGGCCGGGGTGACGTTGAGGATCAGGTCGCAGGCGGCCAGGTCGGCCAGGTCGCCGGTGGCGGCGAAGGCGGGCTCCAGCTTGATCCCGGGCAGAAAGACGCTGTTCTCCCCCTGGGTGCGGATCGCCTCGACCACCTCGGGCTCGCGCGCCCAGAGCGTGGTGGTCAGGCCGGCCCGGCCGCAGACCAGGGCCAGCGCCGTGCCCCAGGCGCCGCCGCCGATCACCCCTGCCGTCTTCATGCTCATGCCTTGGCGCCCTTGCGGCCGAATGCGTGGGTGGGATTGGATAACGCCGCGGCGGCGTCCAGGGGCCAACGGGGCCGCGCGGGCGCGTCCAGGGGATCGGTCATGCCCAGCGCCAGGCGCTCGGCGCCGGCCAGGGCGATCATGGCGGCGTTGTCGGTGCAGTAGGCGAGCGGGGGGGCGTCGAAGGAGAAGCCCCGCGCCCGGGCGGTCTCCTGCAGCCTGGCCCGCACCGCCCCGTTGGCCGCCACCCCGCCGGCGACGACGAAGCGCAGGTCGCGGCCCTCACGGGTCAGGGCGTAGGCGACCATGGCCCGGTCGGTGCGGTCTGACAGCTGGCGGGCGATGGCGGTCTGGACGCAGGCGGCCAGGTTCTTCCGCTCGACCTCGTTGGTGACGGTCTCGGCCAGGCGCGCGGCGGCGGTCTTCAGGCCGGAGAAGGAGAAGTCGCAGCCCTGCCGCCCCAGCAGGGCGCGGGGCAGGGTGAAGGCGGTGGGATCGCCCCCCTCGGCCAGCTTTTCCAGGGCCGGCCCGCCCGGATAGGGCAGGCCCAGGCTCTTGGCGATCTTGTCGAAGGCCTCGCCGGCGGCGTCGTCGATGGTGGAGCCCAGGCGCGTGCAGGCCCCGACCCCCTCCACCGCCAGGAGCTGGCAGTGGCCCCCGGAGACCAGCAGCAGCAGGAAGGGATAGGGAATGTCGGCGGCCAGCCGGGCGGAGACCGCGTGGCCCTCCAGGTGATTGACCGCGATCAGCGGCAGGCCGCGGGCCAGCGCCACGGCCTTGCCGAAGGCCAGGCCCACCATAACCCCGCCGACCAGGCCGGGGCCGGCGGTGGCCGCCACCCCGGAGAGGTCGCCATAGGTCACGCCGGCCTCGGCCATGGCCTGGGCGGCGATGGCGTCGATGGACTCCACGTGGGCCCGGGCGGCGATCTCGGGCACCACCCCGCCATAGGGGGCGTGGGCGGCGATCTGGCTGGCGATGACGGAGGACAGCACCTGCACGCGGCCGTCGGCGGACCGCCGGACCACGGAGGCGGCGGTTTCGTCGCAGCTTGTTTCGAGGCCCAGGAGGGTAAGGTCGGTCATCTGCGTTGCGGCTTGGGGTTCCGTCCTGTAGCCAACGGCTCAGTCCCCGCCGAGGTAGCCCTCCCGCCGTGTCCACGCAACCTGTCCGGATCGGAGCCCGCGGCTCCAAGCTTTCGCTGGCCCAGGCCGGCATGATGCAACGCCGTATCGCCGCGGCCCTCGGGGCGCCCCCCGAGGACGCCGAGCGCGTTGCGCCCCTGATCATCATCACCACCACCGGCGACCGGGTCCAGGACCGCCGCCTGCTGGAGATCGGCGGCAAGGGCCTGTTCACCAAGGAGATCGAGGAGGCGATGCTGGAGGGCCGCATCGACTGCGCCATCCATTCGCTGAAGGACATGCCGGCGGTCTGCCCCGAGGGCCTGACCATCGCCGCCATTCCCGAGCGGGAAGACCCCCGCGACGCCTTTCTGTCCCTGAAGGCCGACCGCCTGGAGGACCTGCCGCAGGGCGCGCGCCTGGGCACCGCCTCCCTCCGCCGCCAGGCCCAGTCCCTGCACCGCCGTCCGGACCTCGACGTCCAGATGCTGCGGGGCAATGTCGACACCCGCCTGGCCAAGCTGCAGGCCGGGGACGCCGACGCCATCCTGCTGGCCATGTCGGGCCTCAACCGCCTGGGCCTGGGCCACCTGCCCAAGAGCCTGATCGATCCCCTCGAGGTTCCGCCGGCCCCGGGCCAGGGGGCGCTCGCCATCGAGACCCGCGAGGCCGACATCGGCCTGGCCTGGCTCGACGCCGTGCGCCACGCCAGCACCACCGTCGCCGTGGCCGCCGAGCGCGGGGCCCTGGCCGCCCTGGAGGGGTCCTGCAAGACCGCCATCGGCGCCCATGCCCGGCTGCTGGGGGACCGCATCCACCTGATCGTCGAGGCCCTGTCGCCTGACGGGATCCACCGCTTCCGCCGCGAGGGCGAGGCCGTCCTGGCCGGCGACCACGTGGCCGTCGCCCGCGAGCTGGGTCTGGCCCTGGGCGCCCAGGTGCTCGAGGAGGGCGGCGACCTGCTCGCCCTGCACGCGACATGATGACCGCCCAGGGTTGCGTTAAGGCCAAGCTTCGCTCAACCGTATGCGGACGATGAGCAGCCGTAAGATCTGGATCACCCGCGCCCAGCCGGGCGCCGACGCCACCGCCGCCCGCGTGCGCGCCCTGGGCCACGAGGCGTTTGTCGCGCCCCTGCTGGAGGTGCGCCCTGTCGCGGGCGTGGAGATCGACCTGACCGGCGTCTGCGCCCTGGCCTTCACCAGCGCCAACGGGGTGCGCGCCTTCATCGAGGCCACCCCGGAGCGATCCCTGCGGGTGTTCGCCGTGGGTTCGGCCACCGCCCAGGCGGTCCGCGCCGCCGGGTTCAAGAACGTGCTGTCGGCCGATGGCGACGTCGAGGCCCTGGCCGAGGGGATCGCCGCGCGCAAGCGCGACCTCAAGGGCTGCGTCCTGCATCCGGGCGCCGCCGAGCCGGCCGGCGACCTGGTGAGCGCCCTGGAGAAGCACGGGATCGAGGCGCGGCGCCTGATCCTCTACGACACCGGTCCGGCGGAGCTGACCCCCGAGGTGCTGGAGGTCCTGCCCAGCCTGGACGCGGCCCTACTGCACTCGCCCAAGGCCGCCAAGGTGCTGGCCGACCTGCTCAAGGACCACCCGCTGCCGCAGCTGCGGGCGCTGTGCCTGTCCAAGGCGGTGATGAAGCCGCTTACGCGCGCCAAGCTTTCGGCCAAGGTGTTCGCGCCCTTTCCTCTCGAAGCGGCGCTGCTTAATCTGATAGACCGTTAGATCATGAGCATAGCTCCGGACCCCGTCGAACTTTCGGCCCCCCGGGATCCCGCCTCCTATGGCCGCTCCAGGCTTATGGGACCCGGGTTCTGGGCCCTGATCGCCTTCGGGGTGCTGTGCATCCTCGCCGGTTTCGGCATCTCCCGATTCGGACCCCAGCTCTTCCCGGTCAAGCCGCCGGCGCCGGCCAGCGCCCCGGCCGTCGCCCCCGGCGCCGCGCCCGCCAGCGGCCCCGCCCCGGCCGAGGCCGCCCTGCCCCTGGCCGCCGAGACCCCGGCGCCGCCGACCTCCGAGGCGGTGATCCGCCTCACCGAGCGGATCGACGCCCTGGAGGCCGAGCAGTCGCGCACCGCCGAGGCCGCGGCCTCGGCGCTCGCCGCCGCGGCCCTGATGGAGGCGGCCCAGACCTCCCGTCCCTTCGCCGAGGAGCTGGCCGCCCTCGACGCGGTCTCGCCCCCCTCCGCCGAGCTGCGCGCCCTGCGCCGGATCGCCGAGCGCGGCGCCCCTAGCCGCGCGGCCCTGGCCGCCAGTTTCCCCGACTACGCCGCCCGCGCCGCCGGCGCCGCCCGCGCGCCGGGCGAAGGGGCCGGCCTCGGCGCCCGCCTGGCCGCCGCCCTGTCCCGCGTGGTCACCCTGCGCCAGGTGGGCGACGTGCCCGGGACGGGGATCGACGCCCTGCTGGCCCGGGCCGAACGCCAGGTGGAGGAGGGCGACCTCGACCACGCCCTGAAGACCCTGGACGGCCTGCCGCCCGGCGGCCGCGACGCCATCGCCCCTTGGCGCGCCGCCGCCGAGAACCGGGCCGACATCGACCGCCGCGTCTCGGCGGTCCGCGTCCAGGCCCTGGAGGACCTCGCCCGGCTGGCCCGGAGCGGGGCATGATCCGCACCGCCATCGTCATCTTCCTGGTGGTGGCGACGGCCACCGCCATCCTGGCCGTCACCGGCGAGCCTGGCCACGCCAGCATCGTCTGGCTGGGCTGGCGGGCCGACATGACCGCCGCGGCCATGGTGCTGATCACCCTGATGGGCGCGCTGGGGGCCATGATCGGCTGGCGGCTGCTCCTGTGGGTGATGGAGGCGCCGCGCCGGGCTGAGCGGGCCCGGGCCGACGCCCGCCGCCGCCAGGCCAACGAGGCCCTGACCCGCGGCTTCCTGGCCGCCGCCGCCGGCGACGGTTCGGAGGCCCGCCGCCTGGCCCTGAAGGCCGCCGACCTGGCCGACGAGGCGCCGGGCCTGGTCCGGGTGCTGGCGGCCCAGGCCGCCGAGGCCGCCGGCGACGCCATCGCCGCCCAGGCCGCCTATTCGGCCATGCTGGGCTTCCCCGAGATGCGGCTGGCCGGCCACAAGGGTCTGATGCAGCTGGCGCTGGCCCAAGGCGACAAGGCCGGCGCCCTGCGCCACGCCGAGCAGGCCTTCGGCCAGGGCCGCACCGCCCGCTGGGCCTGGCGCGCCCTGCTGGAGGCGCGGCTGGAGGCCGGTGACTGGGACGGGGCGCTGGACCTGGTGAAGACCGCCCTGGACCGCAAGATCGTCTCCCCCATCGTCGCCGAGCGGGCCCGCGCCGCCCTGCTGGCCGCCTCGGCCGCCCAGCTCGAGACCTCCCTGGACCCCAAGGCCCGCAGCCAGGCTGCGGACTACGCCGTGGAGGCCGCCAAGCTGCAGCCCGGCTTCGCGCCCGGCGTGGTGATGGCCGCCCGCCTGCTGGCCGCCGAGGGCAAGGCCAACCGCGCCGCCCAGGTGATCGAGTCGGCCTGGAAGGTGGCGCCGCACCCGGCCCTGTGGCTGGCCTATCGCGACCTGAAGACCAGCGAGACCCCCCGCCAGAGGGCCGAGCGGCTCAGCGATCTGGCCCGGCTCAATCCCGACGCCCGGGAGAGCCGCATCCTGTTCGTCGAGCAGGCCCTGATCGGCGGGACCCCGGCCCGCGCCCGCGAGGCGGCCAAGACCCTGGAGGCCGAACCGGTCACCGCCCGCATCGCCGGCCTGATGGCGCGGGTGGCCTTCGCCGCCGGCCAGCCGGACGAGGCCCGGGTCTGGATGGCGCGCGGGGTCGGCGCCCCGCAGGAGGCCGACTGGAGCGACCTGGACCCCGAGGGTCAGGCCTTCGCCTACCAGGCCGCCGACTGGGCCCGCCTGACCGCGGCCTATGCCGAGACCGGCGAACTGATCCATCCGCGCCACGAGCGCGCCGAGCGGACCATGAGCGATCTGCCGGAACTGCCCATCGCCTATGCCGACAGCGCCCCGTTCCTGCACGCCCACGAGGCCGCCCCGCCGCCCTATGAGGGGGACGAGGGCTTCTATGACGACGAGCCGCCGGAGCCCCCGCCGCCCCCGCCGGTGGGTCAGAGACGACCCCAGGCCCGACGCCGCTTGGCGAGCGCGCCGAGAGCAGCTAAATAGGCGCTCCCGCGCGGACCGGTTCGCCGATCCACGAGGTTTAGGCCGCTTTAGCTCAGCTGGTAGAGCACATCATTCGTAATGATGGGGTCAGGTGTTCGAGTCACCTAAGCGGCACCACCCTTCCTTCAGATCCGCCAATCCAGGCGTCCCGCCCGCGGCGAATCACGTCAGGGATTTCCCACCCCCCGCGACGGAACCGGCACATGGACGACCCCCGGCACATCCGGCTGATCTCCCGGCTGTCCATGGACTATGTGATCTCGATCTACAGCGCGGTCCTGCGCGGCGGGACCCACGACCCCCTCGACGCCCTGATCCTGTCGACCGTGGCGGTGGCCAATGTGGCCCACCTCAACGCCGACCCGGTCCAGTCCCTGCGCTATGGGGCCATCGACCAGCCCGAGCCCTTCGAGATCAAGCGGCCCATCAGCCGCAACGCCGTGGCCCTGTCCCTGGGCCTCTCCTACGAGACCGCGCGGCGGCGCATCCAGAAGCTGATCGACGCCGGATCCCTGATCGACACCGAGGACGGGCTGGTGGGGGCCAACGAGACCCGCAATCCGGAGATGGTGCTGGCCATGGCCAGGCAGAACGCCACCCTGCTCAAGCGCCTGGTGCGGTTGATGCGGGAGGCCGGGGTCGAGGTCTAGCCTCGCGAACGCACCAGGACCGCCCCCATCCAGGCGTCCTCCACCATCAGCTTGACGCCGTTGCGCTCCAGGGCCTGGGCCAGGCGCTGCTGGGTGGTCCCGTGGGCGGGGCGGCCGTTCTCGAACTGGGAGATGGTGGTGAAGGCCACGCCCGACTTCTCGGCCAGGTCCTTGAGGCTCCAGTCGAGCAGGGCGCGGCCGGCGCGGCAGCATTCGGGGGTCAGCATGGAACCGGTCTCCACGGCGAATTCCGCTGATTCTAGGCGATGAGCGTTAAAAATTCACCGCCGATCGCGGGGGCCTTGCGGCGCGGCGTCGCGCGCGGCTTGCCCCGGTTGGGCAAGAGGCCTAGTTCGGACCCCGACGCGGCGCCTGTCGCCCGCAGATCCCGAAGCGCCGCATGACCGACGAACCCCGCCCCCGCAAGATTCTCAGCCTGAAGAACCCGCCGACGCGGCCTCTGGGCCCGGAGCCGATTCGTCCCAAGGCGCCGCCGCCCCCGCCTCCGCCGCCGGTTCAGACCTTCGCCTGGAAGTGCAAGCCCTGCGGGGCCGGCTTCAATGTGGGCGACGAGCTGGCCGACGACGTGGTCATCCGCTGCCCGTCCTGCAACGCCAAGATCGGCCTGGTGGGAGATTTCCGCGCCGATCCGCCGCCGGCCAAGCTGCGGGCCCGTCCGGTCAAGCCGGCCTAGCCGATCGCGCTAGAGCCCGGCGGCGACCTCGCTCATCACCGGTCCGATCTCGTCGTTGAGCACCAGGTCGGCCAGGCCGTCCAGGTCGGTGGGGTCGCGGTTGACGATGGCCAGAGCCGCCCCGTTGCGCTTGGCCAGCTGGGGCAGGGCCGCGGCCGGATAGACCACCAGGGATGAGCCCAGCACCAGGAAGAGGTCGCTGTTGAGGCTCTCGCGCTCGGCGCGCTTCAGGACATCGGGTTTGAGCTGCTGGCCGAAGGAGATGGTTGCGGTCTTCACGATCCCGCCGCAGGCTTGGCAGGTTGGCAGGTCATCGGTGGCCACGAACCGCGCCTTCAGGTCGGCCAGCTCGTGGCGCAGGCCGCAGTCCAGGCAGGTGGCGTAGCTGGCGTTGCCGTGCAGTTCGATGACGCGGGCCGGCGGGATGCCGCTGTCCTGGTGCAGGTTGTCGACGTTCTGGGTGATGACGCTGGAGAGCTTGCCCTGCTCCATCAGCCGCACCAGGGCGTAGTGGCCCTCGTTGGGGGCGGCGCCGACCCAGCCGGCGCGGCCGGAAAAGGCCCGGGTCCAGGCCTCCCGGCGCTTGCCGGGATCGGCCACGAAGTCCTGGAACAGGATCGGGCTCATCTTGCTCCAGACCCCGCCCGGGGACCGGAAGTCGGGAATGCCGGATTCGGTGGAGATGCCGGCGCCGGTGAAGGCCACGATGCGGCGGGCCTCGCCGATCAGGGCGGCCAGGTCCTGGCGGGGATTGCGGGTCATCGTCCAAGGTTAGGCGGCGACGGGCGGCGGGCGCAACCCGAGCGGCCCAAGCAGGTTCCGGTAACCTTCGCTGTTAATAAAATCGAGTGGGTTCCGTGGGATAAGGCGATCGAGGTTGAGCAGGCCTCGTCGGCAGCGCGCCCAAAAAGGGCGCCGCGCGGCGAGTTCGATCCTCGAAGGCAACGCTTGGGAGAATTCTAAGCATGGACCGCTCGCATATTCCCCAGCCCGGCGCGGAGCTGATCTCGATCCGTATCGGCGACCAGGCCTACGCCATCGACATCATGGCTGTGCGCGAGATCCGCGGCTGGACCGCGGCCACGCCCCTGCCCCACGCCCCGCCCCACGTCCTGGGGATGATGAACCTGCGCGGCGCCATCCTGCCGGTGATCGACCTGGGCTCGCGCCTGGGCCTGGGTCCGGCCGAGCCCAACGCCTCCTCCGTGGTGGTGGTGGCCCAGATCGGTGAGGCCCAGGTGGGCCTGGTGGTCGACGCGGTCTCCGACATCCTCACCGTCACCGAGGGCCTGATCCAGACCCCGCCGGACGTGGGCACCTTCGACTCCCTGCAATACGTCAACGGGGTGATGACCACCGACACCGGCATCGTCAGCCTGCTGTCCCTGGACAATGTCCTGCCGGCCGAGCCCATCGTCCTGGCCGCCTGACCCGCCGGGCCCTGCCCGCTTTTTACGCGCCGTCTGAAAAATTCTGCCTGCACAACGGGCAGAGTCTGCTGTAGCCAGGGCTCCGGCTTGGGGACTCGGGGGAGCGGGCATGACGGTTCGGACGCTGGCGCGGTGGGGCGCGCTGATCTTGGGCGCGGGCCTGGCCTCGCCGGCCCTGGCGCAGGGCGCCGCGCCGTCCATCGATCACGGCGACACCGCCTGGGTGCTCAGCGCCACGGCGCTGGTCCTGTTCATGACCCTGCCGGGCCTGGCCCTCTTCTATGCCGGCCTGGTGCGCGGCAAGAACGTGCTGTCGGTGATGACCCACTGCGTGGCCATCGCCTGCCTGGCCTCGGTGCTCTGGCTGCTGGCCGGCTACAGCCTGTCCTTCTCCGGAACCGCGCCCCTGATCGGCGACCTGGCCAAGCTGGGCCTGGTCTCGGTGGGCCGCGACGCGGTGGTGGGCAAGCTGCCGGAGAGCGTCTTCTTCGCCTTCCAGATGACCTTCGCGGTCATCACCCCGGCCCTGATCGTCGGGGCCTTCGTCGAGCGCATCAAGTTCTCCGCCGTGCTGCTGTTCTCCGGCCTCTGGCTGCTGGTGGTCTACGCGCCGGTCTGCCACTGGGTCTGGGGCGGCGGCTGGCTCGCGGGCCTGCACGTCATGGACTATGCCGGCGGCCTGGTGGTCCACGCCACGGCCGGGGTCTCGGCCCTGCTGATCGCCTGGCGCCTGGGCCCGCGCGACGGCTTCCCCCGCGACCTCTCGCCGCCGCACAATCCGGGCATGACCATGATGGGCGCCGGCATGCTGTGGGTCGGCTGGTACGGCTTCAACGCCGGCAGCGCGCTCGCCGCCGACGGGAACGCCGGCGCCGCCCTGATCGCCACCCATCTCTCGGCCGCCACGGCGGGCCTGGTCTGGGCCGCCATCGAATGGAAGCGGTTCGGGCGTCCCAGCATGGTGGGCCTGGTCACCGGCGTGGTGGCGGGCCTGGCCACCGTCACCCCGGCCTCGGGCTTCGTCGGCCCGCTGGGGGGCGTGATCCTGGGCGCCGCCGGCTCGCTGGTCTGCTACCAGGCCGTGGACCTGGTGAAGCACCGCCTGAAGATCGACGACAGCCTCGACGTCTTCGCCGTCCACGGGGTGGGGGGCATCCTGGGAACCCTGCTGGTGGCGGTCCTGGCCAGCGCCGGTCTCGGCGGGGCGGGCTATGCGCCGGGCATGGCCATGGGGTCCCAGGCCCTGACCCAGATCCTGGGGGTGGCCGCGGTCTGCGCCTGGTCGGGGATCGCCACCCTGGTCCTGGTCTTCGTGGTGCGCCGCACCACCGGACTGCGGGCCACCGATGATGCGGTGGACGAGGGGCTGGACATGTCGGCCCACGGCGAGCGGGCCTACAATCCCTAGGGCTTGCGCCCTAGGATTCTCGCTTGGTCGCGCTTCCGGGCGGCGAACCGGTTCCCACTTCGCCTGAAGCGCTCTCCGGTCGGGGGCCGAAGGCGGCGTCGAAGTCCGCCTCGGTGGCGGCCTCCACCTCGATCATCTTGACCCGCGCGGTCTCGCCCGAGGCGATGCGCAGGGCCGACTTGGGCCGTTTCAGGGTCTTGGCCAGCAGGACGATCACCGCGGCGTTGGCCGCGCCCTCGGCGGCCACCGTGCTCACCCGGACCTTCAGATAGGGCCGGCCCTCGGGATCGATGGCCCAGCCGTCCACCGCGTCCCGGCCGCCCTTGGGCGTCACCCGGACCGGCAGGCGCATCAGCCCATCAGGGCGACGAGGGGCCCGAAGGCCATCGGCAGCAGGTAGGCCTTGATGCCCTGCAGGATCAGCAGGACGATGATCGGGCTGATATCCACCCCGCCCAGCGGCGGAATGATCCGCTGGAACGGCGCCAGGATCGGGTGCGTCACCGCGTCCAGGAACTTGGCGATATTGTAGACCACCTGGTTGCGCAGGTTGATCACGTCGAAGGCCACCAGCCACGAGATGATGGCGTTGGCGAAGATCGCGAAGATCAAAAGGCCCAGGAGCGAATTGACGATGAAGTAGAGGAAGCTGCCCATGGCCCCGGTTTAAAGGGGCTCCTGTGTCGCTGGCAAGGCGCTGCGTCGTCGTCGCGCATTTCTGCGGCTTGACACGAGGGGTCCGAAAACGCTTATTCCGCGCCTCCTGGGGCCGTAGCTCAGATGGTAGAGCGCCTCGTTCGCAATGAGGAGGTCAGGGGTTCGATTCCCCTCGGCTCCACCAGGAACCTTCCGACAGCCTGATCGGGCCCGGCGCGCCTTGCCGCCCGGGACCAAGCCTGCCACAACCGGGCGGCCGGCGTTGGGGGGCGGATGGTCTTTTCATCCATCATCTTCATCTTCTATTACCTGCCCGTCTTCCTGCTTGGCTACTATGTCAGCGGCTGGCGGACGGGCGCCCTGCTGGCCGGCAGCGTGGCCTTCTATGTCTGGGGCGAGGGGGCCTATGTCCTCCTCCTGCTGGCCCTGATCGGCGCCAACTACGCCGGGGCCCGGGCCCTGGACCGGAGCCAGGCGCCCGCCCGACGGCGCCTGATCCTGACCGCCATGATCGGGCTCGACCTGGGGGTCCTGGCCTGGTTCAAATATGCCGGCTTCCTGGCCCACACGCTCAATGAGGTCCTGCCCGGCGCGCCCCTGCCGGAGCTGACCCACCGCCTGCCCCTGGGCATCTCCTTCTTCACCTTCCAGCTGATCAGCTACGCCGTCGACGTCTGGCGCCGCGCCGTGCCGGCGGAGACCTCGCTCGCGCGGTTCTCGGCCTATATCCTGATGTTCCCGCACCTGATCGCCGGGCCCATCGTCCGCTACGCCGACATCGCCGAGGAGCTGCACGCCGACCGCCGGGGCTCGGGCCGGGTGGGGCTGGGGTTCCAGTACTTCATCGTCGGCCTGTGCCAGAAGGTGCTGATCGCCAACACCGTGGCCCCGGTGGCCGACCACGCCTTCGGCCTGGCGCCGGGGACCCTGAGCGCGACGGCCGCCTGGCTGGGGACGCTGGCCTACACCCTGCAGATCTATTTCGACTTCTGCGGCTATTCGAACATGGCGATCGGCCTGGCCTTCATGCTGGGCTTCACCTTCCCGAAGAACTTCGACCACCCCTATGCGGCGACCTCGCTGACCGACTTCTGGCGGCGCTGGCACATGTCGCTGTCCTCCTGGTTCCGGGACTATGTCTACATCCCGCTGGGGGGCAACCGGGGCGGCCAGGCCAGGACCGTCCGCAACCTGCTGATCGTCTTCTTCCTCACCGGCCTGTGGCACGGGGCGGCCTGGAGCTTCATCGTCTGGGGCCTCTATCACGGGACCTTCCTGATGCTGGAGCGGTACGGCCTGGACCGGGTCCTCGCCACCGCGCCGCGCCCCCTGCGCCACCTCTACGCCGTTCTGGTGGTGATGGTGGGCTGGGTCTTCTTCCGCGCCGCCGACCTGCCCCAGGCCCTGGCCTATCTGGCGGCCATGTTCGATCCGCACGGCTTCAAGCCCCTGGGGGTGGCCCTGCGCCACCTGCTGGACACCGAGGTGATCGCCGCCTTCGTCGCCGGGATCGTCTTCGCCGTCCCGACCCTGCAGGCCCTGATGGGGCGGTTGAAGGCGCCGCGCTCCGATGCGCCTTCGCCCCGCCTGGCGTCCCACCTGGACACCCGCGGCGCCTATGTCCTGCCCACCCCGGTCCTGGCGGCGGGCTTCGTGGTCAGCATCGCGGTCCTGGTCAATTCGACCCTCAACCCCTTCCTCTATTTCCGGTTCTGAGGCGATGGACACCCCGATCCCGCGCCGAGGCCTGATCGCCACCATCCTGCTCCTGATGGCCGCGGCCTTCCTCCTGCCCCACCTGGCCAGGCCGCCCCAGCTGCAGGAGGGCCGGGTCCTGGCCGGGCCGCCGGCCTGGACGGGGTTGGCGGGCCTGGACGACCTGCGCCACCGGACCGACGCCTATGTGGCCGACCGCTTCCCGGCCCGGCCCTTCCTGATCGGTTATCTCAACCTCGCCCGTCTGGGGATCGGCGACAGCGGCTCGGACCGGGTGCTGGCCGGCCGCGACGGCTGGCTGTTCTACAATGACGGCTCGCGCCTGGGCCCGGCCCGGGGCGTGGGGGCGGTGGACGACGCCCAGGCCGCCGAGTGGCTGCGGGGCCTGTCGGGCCGCGTCGAGGCCCTGCAGGGCCGGCCCTATCTGGTGGTGGTCCCCCCGGCCAAGGAGACCATCTATCCGGAGTTCGGGCCGGCTTGGTACGAGGGGCCCAATCCCGGCCGGACCAGCCTGCGCCTGGCGCAGCTGGCCGCCCGCACCGAGCCCGGCCGCGTGGTCCACCTGCATGACGCGGTGGCGGCGGTGAAGGCCGCGGGCGTCCCGGCCTTCAGCCGCCACGACACCCACTGGACCGGCGACGCCGCCTATGCCGGCTACGCCCAGATCATGGCCGGCCTGCGCGCCCAGGGCGTGAAGGCCCAGACCCGGCCGCTCAGCGACTTCCGGCCGGTGGTGAACGGGGTCAATCCGCCCCGCGACCTGGCCCTGATGCTGGGGGTGGCCAGCTTCGTGCCGATCTCCTACCGCGGCTATGTCGATCCCGCCGCCGGCGGCTACCGGACCACCTGGCTCTCCGAACGCCGGGGGTGGACCGCGCCCCAGGTGGTGGACACCGGCCAGGCGGGCAAGCCTACCCTACTGCTGACCCGGGACTCGTTTTCCAACGCCCTGACGCCCTTCCTGCTGGGGCATTTCAGCCGGGTGATCCTGACCCACATCGACGACGGCTTCTGGCGCCAGGACCTGATCGACCGCTTCCATCCCGACGTCGTCATGCTGGAGGTCCAGGAGCACGGCCTGGGCTTCGTCATGCGCGGCTCGCCGGCGGTGTCGGAGGCCGCCGAGGCCCGCATCGAGGCCGCCCTGCCGCGCGCTCCGGCCCACGGCCCCCTGGCGCCCTCGGCCCCGTCGCGGGGGCGTTTCGCGGCGATGGCGCGGGCGGGCGCCGCCTTCGCGGGCCTGGACTCGGCGGTCCCGACCCCGGGCTGCAATGTCGACCAGGCCCTGCTGGACGCCCGCGGCCTGGCGGTGGCCGGCTGGATCTCGGATCTGTCGGTCAAGGCCAGCCCCACCGAGGGCGCCGCGCGGCTCACCGGCCCGGCCGGCGACTTCGTCCAGCCCCTGCCGATCGATCAGGCGCGGCCCGACGTGGCGGCCGCCTTCAAGCGCCCCGTGGCCCAGCCCAGCGGCTTCGCCACCAGCCTCAGCGTCGAGGGCCTGCCCGCGGGGACCTATGGCCTGCGGGTCTATCGCCGCGCGGCGTCCGGCTGGATCGGGTGTCAGGGTCCGCAGGGCCTGGTCCGTCCCTGAGCCCAACGGCTTGTTCACCCCCCAAAGGCTAGGGTTCGCGGCGTCCGGCCAAAAATCCGCCCGAACCGGCTTCTAGCTTGACCAGTTGCGGGGCGGCGGGTCTTTCCGGTCGTCTCCGCGTTGAAGACGTCGCGCGCCCTACCTAAGGTGGGCGCCCAAACCAGAAGGCCCGCCCTTGTTCTCTCGCCTGTTCGGCCGCAAGACCCCGGAAGCGCCGCCCTCCACCGGCGGGCGGCTGGTCTACGCCATCGGCGACATCCACGGCCGGCTCGACGCCTTCGAACCCCTGCTGCACACCATCGCCCAGGACGTCCTGGCCTCGGCGCCGCGCGAGCGGCCGATGCTGATCCTGCTGGGGGACTATGTGGATCGCGGCCCGGCCTCGGCCCAGGTCATCGATCGCATCCTGAGGCTTCGGGCCGAGCCCGCCTTCGAGGTCCACGCCCTGAAGGGCAACCACGAGGAAGCCCTGCTGCAGTTCCGCGACGAGCCGGGCTTCGGCCAGACCTGGGTGGAGCATGGCGGGTCGGCGACGCTCGCGTCCTACGGCGTCCAGCCCCCGGCCACCCGCACCGATCCCGAGGCCTGGGAGACCGCGCGCCTGGCCTTCGGCAAGGTGCTGCCCCCGGCCCACGCCGACTTTTACGAGACCCTGGAGCTGATGCTGACCGTCGGCGACTACGCCTTCGTCCATGCCGGCGTGCGGCCGGGCGTGCCCCTGGAGCGCCAGGTGGAGCGGGACCTGCTGTGGATCCGGGCGGAGTTCCTGCAGTCCACCGCCAAGTTCGAGAAGATCATCGTCCATGGCCACACCCCGATGGAGGAGCCGCAGATCACCGGCCGCCGGATCGGGGTCGACACCGGGGCCTACGCCACCGGCCTGCTCACCGCCGTGCGGCTGGACGACAGCGGCCACCGCATCCTGCAGGCCCGCGCGGTGCGCTCGGCCGCCTAGCCCAGCACCCGGCCCACCGCCATGCGGCGGTAACGGGCCTCGATGAAGGCGAAGATTCCGAAGGCCACCAGGCCCAGCGCCACGAGGGTCAGCAGGGCGTCGCCGAAGGGCTGGCCCTCCAGCAGCTGCAGGGCGCCGCCCATGCCCGACGCCTGCTCGCTGCGGGCCTTGATGCCCGCCGCCAGCATCAGGGCGCCCACCGGCAGGAAGGCCAGGCCCCGGCCCAGATAGCCGGCGCGGCCGACCCAGGGGGCCCAGGTGCGGATGGTCTCGTCGCAGGCCAGGGGCTTGCAGAAGTCCCGGCCGAAGACCTGGACGATATTGCCCACCCCGGCGCCCAGGATGAACAGGCCCGCCGCGGCGATCAGCAGCTCGCCGCCGGGCAGGGCCAGGACCGCGGCGACGGCCTGCCGGGTCTTGGCCTGGTCGTCGGACTCGGTGAGGTCCTCCAGGGCGTCGATCAGGCCGAACACCGAGACCGCCAGGGCGCCGTAGACCACCCCGCTGATCGCCTGGCCGATGCGCGAGCCGATGGCCCGCAGGCTGGTCCCCTGGCGGTCGGCGTCGAACACCGACTGCAGCAGGCGCCAGCCGGCGAAGGCGTAGAGTCCCAGGCCGGTGAGCCAGAGCAGCACCACCCCGAAGGGCCAGTGCGCCCAGGCCTCCAGAGCCCCGCGCGAGCCCTGCGCCCGGGGGGTGAGGTCCAGGGCGGCCAGGACGGCCATGCCGCCGATGCTCAGATAGATGAAGCCGCGGGCCAGATAGCCCGCCCGGCAGGCGAGCTCGGCCAGGGCCGGCCAGGGCGCCTGGACGATCCAGTCACGCACCTGGGCGAAGGCGGTGGCCGAGGGTTCATTGGCGGTTGTGGTCACGACGGACGCCCCGCGCCCAAGCGGCGCTGGGGCGGGAACGTCAGCCCGGCCCCCTAGTTCCCCTCCGGATAGATCACCGGCAGCACCAGGGCCGAGGGGTGGCCGGCGTCCATATAGACGCTGTTGACCGCCACCCGGGGCTTGAGGCCGTGCTGGCCCGGCGCCTCCCCGGTGTTGGGATTGACCTCGAAGCGCGGGGCGTTGGAGGAGGTGATATGCACCGCGATCCGGTGGCCCTTCTCGAAGGTGATGGCGGTGGACCACAGGTCGATGGTGAGGTCCTCCGGGGCGTTCGGGGTCATCATCTTCACGTCGTCGGGCTCGCGTCCCTGGCGGTAGCGGGTGCGGATCGGGGCGTCGAGCACCAGGGCCTCGTAGCCGTCGGGATAGACGTCCACCAGCTTGGCCATGAAGTCGGTGTCGAGGCCGTCGGTGGCGCCGTAGAGCTCCACCTTCACCGGGCCGGCGATGGCCACGTCCCTGTCCAGCACCGGGGTCTGGAAGCGCAGATAGTCCTGGCGCGCCGGGACCTGGCGCTGGTCTTCCGGCCCGCGATCGAAGGTCAGGTTGGCGCCGCCGAAGGTGGCCACCGGATTGGCCGGATCGAACCTGTAGCTGAGCTTGGCCTCGGTGGCGGCGGGGGACTTGGTGGTGAGCGCCTTGTCCGGCGTCAGGTAGTAGCGGACCTCGCGGTGGGCCGGCGGCCAGTTGGCCGAGGTCATCATGCGGTTCTTCGGCGAGGCCTGCCCCTTCCGGGCGCCGGCCATCATGAAGAAGCTCACCGGCGGCTCGTCCATGATCCCGTTGTCGATCCCCTTCAGCCAGTAGTCGAACCAGCGGAGCTCGTTCCCGAAGGCGCCCTGAAGCTGATCCTGGCCGGGATAGGCCAGGTCGCCGGACAGCGGCCCGTGGCCGAAGGGGCCCATCAGCAGCTTCTGATCGCCCTTCGCCCCCTTGGAGCCCTGGTTCTGCAGGTACTCGAAGTTCGACGTGTTGCCCTGGTTGAAGATGTCGTACCAGCCGCCGACATTGTAGATTGGGACGGCGATGTACTTGCGGTTCGTGCTCATCGCGAACCGGTTCCAGAACACGTCGTCGGCGGCCCGGGCGCGCAGGGCGTCGACCTCGGCGTCGGAGACCCCCTGGCCCTTCAGCCAGCCCACCGAATCCTTTTCCTTGATCACCCCGCCCATGAAGCTGGAGTGCAGCCGGTCATAGGGCGCCACCACCACATAGGCGGCCTTCAGGTGGGGCGGATTGGCCATGGCCGCGGCGTTGGCGGTGACCCCCAGGGCCGAGGCCCCTGTGATCCCCACCTTGCCGTTGGACCAGGGCTGCCTGGCGGCCCATTCGACGCTGTCGTAGCCGTCCTCGATGTCGGTGACATAGGCCTGGTAGAAGCCCTGGCTGTGACCCTTGCCGCGCACGTCCTGCAGGACGAAGACGTAGCCGGCGTCGGTATATTTCCGGGCCGCCGCCGCCAGCTGGTCGGGCGTTCCGCGCCCGTCCTTCAGATAGGGGGTGCGGCTCAGCACCACCGGCCAGGGGCCCGCGCCCTGGGGCTTGAACACATTGGCCGCCAGCTTCACCCCGTCCCTCAGGGTCGCGAACTCCTCGACCGCGCCGGGCGGGGGGGCGTAGGCGGCGGGCGGCGCCGTCTGGGCCAGGGCGCTCATCGGCGCGATGCAAAGGGTCGCGGCCAGCAGAGCCGCCTTGAAGGTCGTCATGGGCTTCCCCCCGCGCCGATCATGGACGCGAAAATTTTCTGTCTTTGAAATCGCGGCGCGGACGCCACGAGGAGATTAGAGGACCGAACGCCTAAGGTGTCATCCCGGAAAGCGCGCAGCGCTTGTCCGGGACCCAGACGCGCGGGGCGTGCCGGAGATATCGGTATCTATGGGTCCCGGTCTTCCGCGTGCCGCGGAAACCGGGATGACACAGAGGGTCTAGTGCGCGTCGTCCCAGTTCTTGGCGGCCCGCGCATCCACCACCAGGGGCACCGAGAGCGCCACCACCGGTTCGGCGGCGTGCTCCATGACCTGTTTGGCGACCTTGATCAGGGCGTCGGCCTCGGCCTCGGGGACCTCGAAGACCAGTTCGTCGTGCACCTGCAGCAGCATGCGGGCCTTCAGTCCCGAGGCCTTGAGGGCGGCGGGCATGCGGATCATGGCTCGGCGGATGATGTCGGCCGCCGCGCCCTGCAGGGGGGCGTTGATGGCCGCCCGGTCGCCAAAGGCCCGCTCCGCCTGGGACTTGGAGAACACCGCCGGGATGTTGACCTTGCGGCCGAAGATGGTGGTGACGAAGCCCTGGCTGCGCGCCGCCTGCTTGGTGCGGTCCATATAGGTGCGGATGCCGGGGAAGCGTTCGAAATAGGTCTTGATATAGGCCCCGGCCTCGTCCTGCGGGATCGACAGCTGGTTGGCCAGACCGAAGGCCGAGATGCCGTAGACGATGCCGAAATTGATCGCCTTGGCGCGGCGCCGGGTCTCGGCGGGCATGCCCTCCACCGGCACGCCGAACATCTCCGAGGCGGTGGCCGCGTGGATGTCCAGGCCGTCGAGGAAGGCCTTCTTCAGCTGGGGGATGTCCCCCACATGGGCCAGCAGGCGCAGTTCGATCTGGCTGTAGTCGGCGCTGACCAGCACATGGCCCGGCTCGGCGATGAAGGCCTTGCGGATCTTGCGGCCCTCCTCGGTGCGGACCGGGATGTTCTGCAGGTTGGGGTCCGAGGACGACAGCCGCCCGGTGGTGGTCGACGCCAGCGCATAGGAGGTGTGGACCCGGTTGGTGCGCGGCGAGATGGCGGCGGCGAGCGCGTCGGTATAGGTGCCCTTCAGCTTGGAGAGCTGGCGCCAGTCCAGCAGCACCCGGGGCAGCTCGGCGCCCTGGGCGGCCAGCTCCTCCAGGATGGAGGCGTCGGTGCCCTGGGCTCCGGTGGCCGTGGTCTTCTTCGAGGCCAGGCCCATCTCCTGATAGAGCACCTCGCCGATCTGCTTGGGGCTGCCCAGGTTGAAGGGCCGGCCGGCCAGGGCGTGGGCCTGGGCCTCCAGCTCGGTCATCCGCACCGAGAAGTCGTGGGAGAGCCGGGCCAGCTGGTCGGGATCGATCCGGATCCCCTCGCACTCCATCTGGGCCAGGACCGGCGGCATGGGCCGTTCCAGGGTCTCGTAGACGGTGAGCAGGCCCGCCTCGGCCAGCTTCGGCCGCAGGATCTGATAGAGCCGCAGGGTGACGTCGGCGTCCTCGGCGGCGTAGCAGGTCGCCGGCTCCAGGGGCACGTGCTTGAAGCTCTTCTGGGCCTTGCCGGTCCCGGCCACCTGCTTGAAGGCGATGGGCTCGTGGCCCAGCCAGCGCTTGGACAGCTCGTCCATGCCGTGGCTCTTGTGCAGCCCCGCCTCCAGCACGTAGCTGATCAGCATGGTGTCCTCGATGGGGGCCACATCGATCCCCTGCCGCGACAGCACCGCTAGGTCGTACTTGGCGTTCTGAGCCACCTTGAGGACCGAGGGGTCCTCCAGCAGCGGCTTGAGCCGGGCCATGACCTCGTCGTGGCCGATCTGGGTGAGGTCGGCCGGGGCGTCGAATTCCAGTCCGCCCTCGTGCTCGTGGCCCACAGGGATGTAGCAGGCCTCGCCGGGCGCGACCGCCAGGGACACCCCGCAGAGGCCGGCATTGGCCGAGGAGAGGGAATCGGTCTCGGTGTCGAAGGCGACGACGCCCGCCGCCCGGGCCTTGGCGATCCAGGCGTCCAGGGTCTCCAGGTCGCGCACGCAAACGTACTTGGTGGTGTCGATGGGCGTCTGGGCAGGTGCCCCGGGGCGCGCCACCGGCGTGGCGGGAGCGGCCGGCGCCGTCACGCCGCCGGAGCCGCCGTTCACCCGGCGGCCTAGGGTGCGCAGCTCCATGGCCTCCAGGAAGGCGGCCAGGATTTCGGCGACCGGCTCGGCCACCACCAGGTCCTCCAGGGGCGACGGCAGGGGGGTGTCGCAGTCCAGCCGCACCAGCTCGCGGGACAGGCGGATCTGGTCGGCGAAGTCGATCAGGGTCTGGCGGCGCTTGTCCTGCTTGATCTCGCCGGCGCGGGACAACAGCGTGTCCAGGTCGCCATACTCGTTGATCAGCAGGGCGGCGGTCTTGATGCCGATGCCCGGCGCGCCCGGCACATTGTCGACGCTGTCGCCGCAGAGGGACTGGACGTCCACCACCTTTTCCGGCGGCACCCCGAACTTCTCGATCACCTGCTCGCGGCCGATCAGCAGGTTCTTCATGGTGTCCATCATGAACACCCGGTCCCCCACCAGCTGCATCAGGTCCTTGTCCGACGAGATGATCCGCACCTCCCCGCCCATGTCGCGCACCTTGCAGGCATAGGCCGCGATCAGGTCGTCGGCCTCGTAGCCCGGCAGCTCCAGGGACGGCACGCCGAAGGCCCGCGTCGCCTCGCGAACCAGGGGGAACTGCGGGATCAGGTCCTCGGGCGGCGGCGGGCGGTGGGCCTTGTACTTGTCGTAGAGCTCGTTGCGGAAGGTCTTCTCCGAGTGGTCGAAGATCACCGCCAGGTGGGTGGGGGCGTCGGCCTGGGCCTTCATGTCCACCAGCAGCTTCCACAGCATGTTGCAGAAGCCCGAGACCGCCCCGATGGGCAGGCCGTCGCTCTTGCGCGTCAGCGGCGGCAGGGCGTGGAAGGCGCGGAAGATGAAGCCCGACCCGTCCACCAGGTAGAGGCGGACGGCCGGCCCGTCCTGGGTGTTGTCGCGGGGCAGGTCGGGCAGGGGCGGGGCGTCGGTGATCGGCGTGTCGGTCATGCCCCCAAGATAGGGGCCGCGGGCCGCCGGGTCACCTGCGCAGAGCCCCGCGCCGCGACCTGACGCCACATATCTTCGACTTCTCCCAGCCAGGGCGCCGGTCCCTCTTCCGCACGGCGGCAATTCGGTTAAAGTCGCAAGTCCCTTCCTCCTCGGGGGGCGGCGGCGCACGGGCGCGCCGTTGGCCACAGGTTCGGACTGACCATGAAATTGACGATCGAGCGGGCGGCGCTTCTGAAGGCGCTCGGGCATGTGCAAAGCGCGGTGGAACGCCGCAACACCATCCCGATCCTCTCCAATGTGCTGCTCTCGGCCGAGGGCGAACGCCTGACCTTCTCGGCCACCGATCTCGACATGGAGATCATCGACGAGGCCTTCGCCCAGGTGGAGCAGCCGGGCCAGATCACCGCGCCCGCCCACACCCTCTACGAGATCGTCCGCAAGCTGCCGGACGGCGCCGACGTCTCGCTCTCCTTCACCGGCGAGGACCCGCGCCTGACCGTGGCCGCCGGGCGCTCGCGCTTCAACCTGCCGGTGCTGCCGGCCGGCGACTTCCCGGTCATGTCCTCGGATGGCCTGTCCAACCGCATCGGCGTCGATGTCGGCGACCTGATCCGCCTGATCGACAAGACCAAGTTCGCGATCTCCACCGAGGAGACCCGCTACTACCTCAACGGCCTCTACCTGCACTCGGTGGTGGAGGGGGGCGTGGCCAAACTGCGCGCCGTGGCCACCGACGGCCACCGCCTGGCGCTGGCCGAGATGATCGCCCCGGAGGGTTCGGCCGGGACCCCCGGCGTCATCGTGCCCCGCAAGACGGTCAACGAGGCCCGGCGCCTGCTGGAGGACGCCGGCGAGAGCGTCGACCTGGCGGTCAGCCCCCAGAAGGTGCGCTTCGAGTTCGGCGGGGCGGCCCTGACCTCCAAGGTCATCGACGGCAACTTCCCCGACTATGTCCGGGTCATCCCCCGCGACAACGACCGGGTGATGATGGTGGACAACAAGCTGTTCGCGAAAGCCGTGGACCGCGTGGCCACCATCTCGGCGGAGAAGAGCCGCTCGGTGCGCATGGCCATCGAGCCCGGCCGGGTGATCCTCACCGTCCGCAACATGGAGGCCGGCCAGGCGGTCGAGGAGATCGAGGTCGACTATTCCGGCGAGGCCTTCGAGCTCAGCTTCAACGCCCGCTACCTGCTGGACGTCACCGACCAGATCGGCGCCGAGCTGGCCGAATTCCGCTTCGGCGGCCCCAACGACCCGGCGCTCGTCCTCGACCCCACCGACCCCGACGTCCGCTACGTCCTGATGCCGCTGCGGGTCTAGGGCGGCGATCACGGCTGTGGGGTGAGGTGGAAAAACCGGCTATGACCCGCCGGTGACCCGCTCGGCCCTTACCCGCCTGACCCTGACGGACTTCCGCTCCTATGGCCGCGCCGAGCTGCCCCTGGACGGGCGGCCGGTGTTCCTGATCGGGCCCAATGGGGCGGGGAAGACCAATCTGCTGGAGGCGGTGTCCCTGCTCACCCCCGGCCGCGGCCTGCGGGGCGCGAGCCTGGCCGAGGTCGGACGGCGGATGCCGGGGGAGACGCAGGGCCGCGCCTGGGCCGTGGCGGCGACCATCGAACTGGACGGCGAGCCGGTGCGGCTGGGCACCGGCACCGAGACCGCCGGCGCGGCGCGGCGCACGGTGCGGCTGGAGGGCGAGCCGGTTCCCCCCGGACGCCTGGCCGACCACCAGCGTCAGGTCTGGCTGACCCCGGCCCAGGACCGGCTGTTCCTGGAGGGGGCCGGCGACCGCCGGCGGTTCTTCGACCGCCTGGTGTTCGCCGCCGAGCCGGCCCACGCCGCCCACGCCACGGCCTACGAGAAATCCCAGCGCGAGCGCATGCGCCTGCTCACCGACGGCCCGGCCGATCCCGACTGGCTGAGCGCGCTCGAGGCGCGGCTGGCCGAGGCCGGGGCCCTGATGGCGGCGGCCCGCGCAAGAACCCTGTCGGCCCTGCAAGGCGAGATCGACGAGCGCGGCGACCGGCCCTTCCCCCAGGCCCGGCTGAGCCTCACCGGCGCCTGGGAGCAGATGGCCCTGGAGGGTGTCGAAACCCCGGAGATCGAGGCCCGCCTGGCCCAGGCCCTGGCCGGGGCGCGGGAGCGGGACGCGGCGGCGGGGCGGGCGCTCACCGGCCCCCACCGCGGGGATCTGGCGGTGATCCACGCCGAAAAGGACCGCCCGGCGGCGGAATGCTCGACGGGCGAGCAGAAAGCCCTGATTCTGAACCTGGTTTTGGGGCAGGCGGCGCGTCTTTCACGTGCAGAATCAGGACCAAACCCTATATTGTTGCTAGACGAAGTCGCAGCGCACCTGGACCGCCGCAGGCGGGCCGCATTGTTCGACGAAATCACGGCGCTCAAGCTCCAGGCCTTCCTCACCGGCACGGACGAGCACCTGTTCGAAGATTTGAAGGGCCGGGCCCAGGGCGTCCATGTGGATGGCTCCAGCCTGGCGATTCTGGATACCGAATGACCGACGAAACGCAGATCCCCGACAACACGCCGGAAAACAACGGCCAGGCCGAATACGGCGCGGAGTCCATCAAGGTCCTCAAGGGCCTGGACGCCGTGCGCAAACGCCCCGGCATGTACATCGGCGACACCGACGACGGGTCGGGCCTGCACCACATGGTCTATGAGGTGGTGGACAACGCCATCGACGAGACCCTGGCCGGCTGGGCGACCCGGGTCGAGGTGATCCTCAATCCCGACGGCTCGGTCACCGTCACCGACGACGGCCGCGGCATCCCGGTGGACATCCACGAGGGCGAGGGCGTCTCGGCGGCCGAGGTCATCATGACCCAGCTGCACGCCGGCGGGAAATTCGACCAGAATTCCTACAAGGTCTCCGGCGGCCTGCACGGCGTGGGCGTCTCGGTGGTCAACGCCCTGTCGGACTGGCTGCGGCTGAAGATCTATCGCGGCGGCAAGGCCTACGAGATGGAGTTCCGCCGCGGCGACGCGGTCTCGCCCCTGATCGTCACCGGCGACGCCCCCTTGCGCGAAAACGGCGAGTTCCTGTCGGGGACCGAGGTCACCTTCATGGCCTCCACCGAGACCTTCGCCTTCATCGAGTTCGACCGGAAGACCCTGGAGCATCGCCTGCGCGAGCTGGCCTTCCTCAATTCCGGCGTCACGATCTGGCTGAAGGACAACCGCGAGGCCGAGCCCTTCGAGGAGGTCATGCACTACGAGGGCGGCATCGAGGCCTTCGTGCGCCACCTCGACAAGGCCAAGACCCCGATCCTCAAGACCCCGATCGTGGTGCGCGGCAAGCGCGAGAACGTCGAGCTGGACCTGTCGCTCTGGTGGAACGACGGCTATCACGAGAACGTCCTCTGCTTCACCAACAACATCCCGCAGAAGGACGGCGGCACCCACCTGGCCGCCTTCCGCTCGGCGCTGACCCGCATCATCACCGGCTATGCCGAGAGCTCCGGCGCCACCAAGCGCGAGAAGGTCTCGCTGTCGGGCGAGGACAGCCGCGAGGGCCTGACCTGCGTCCTGTCGGTCAAGGTGCCCGACCCCAAGTTCTCCAGCCAGACCAAGGAAAAGCTGGTCTCCTCGGAGGTGCGTCCCGCCGTCGAGAGCCTGGTGTCCGAAGGCATCGGCCAGTGGTTCGAGGAACACCCGGTCGAGGCCAAGCTGATCGTCCAGAAGATCGCCGAGGCCGCCGCCGCCCGCGAGGCGGCCCGCAAGGCCCGCGACCTGACGCGGCGCAAGACCGCGCTCGACATCTCCTCCCTGCCCGGCAAGCTCGCCGACTGCCAGGAGCGCGACCCCGCCAAGTCGGAGATCTTCCTGGTGGAGGGTGACTCCGCCGGCGGCTCGGCCAAGCAGGCCCGCAACCGCGAGAACCAGGCCGTCCTGCCCCTGCGCGGCAAGATCCTCAATGTCGAGCGCGCCCGCTTCGACCGCATGCTGGGGTCCGACCAGATCGGCACCCTGATCACGGCGCTCGGCGCCGGCATCGGCCGCGACGACTTCGATATCGAGAAGGTCCGCTACCACAAGATCGTCATCATGACCGACGCCGACGTCGACGGCGCCCACATCCGGACCCTGCTGCTGACCTTCTTCTACCGGCAGATGCCGCAGGTGATCGAGCGCGGTTACCTCTATATCGCCCAGCCGCCGCTCTATAAGGCGGCCAAGGGCAAGTCGATCACCTACCTCAAGGACGACCCGGCCCTGGAAACCTATCTGGTGGCCGAGGGCCTGGAGGGGGCGACCCTGGATCTCTCCAACGGCGAGCGTCTGGCCGGCCAGGACCTGCTGGCCCTGATCCAGACCTCCCGCTCGGCCAAGGCCAATATCGAGCGCCTGTCGTCGCGGGCCCCCGCCTTCGCCATCGAACAGGCGGCCCTGGGCGGCCTTCTGGCCGAGGGCACCAATATCGACGCCGCCGCCAAGCGGCTCGACCTGTATGCCGAGGAAAGCGACGGCAGCTGGTCCGGCGAGCCCGGCCCCGCCGGCGGCTTCGTCTTCAGCCGGGTCAAGCGCGGGGTCTCCGAGCGCGTGGTGCTGGACGACCTGCTGCTGCACGCCGCCGACGCGCGGCGCCTGGCCGAGCGGGCCGCCACCATGGCCGACACCTTCGCCGGTCCGGCGGTCTTCACCCGCAAGGACAAGGTCACCACGGTGCGCGGGCCCCTGGACCTGGTGGGGGCGATCATGGACGCCGGCCGCCGCGGCCTGGCCATCCAGCGCTACAAGGGCCTCGGCGAGATGAACCCCGAGCAGCTCTGGGAAACCACCCTGGACACCGACGCCCGCACCCTGCTGCAGGTCCGGGTCAACCACGCCGACGACGCCGACGACATGTTCACCCGCCTGATGGGCGACCTGGTGGAGCCGCGCCGCGAGTTCATCCAGGAGAACGCCCTGGACGCCGAGGTCGACGTCTAGGCGCGCTTTCAGGCGAGGTGTGAGCGGTTCGCCGTCCGAAAGCGCGACCACGAAACATCTCGCCGACTTGTCACCGCCGCGCGGTTTGGGCAAACGGGCTCTCCGCGCGGCGTCTCGCCGCCTAGCGAAAGTTTCCGCGTGCTGCTGATCGACGAAGCCAGGATCGTGACCGAGGCCGACGGCCTCGCCGCCCGCGGCGCCACCGTCAACGAGGTGCTGGACTTCCTGCGGGGCAAGCTCTCGCTGGACGCCTTCGGCATGCTGCTGTTCGACCTGCCGCGCGAGGACCTGCCGGCGCTGTCGGCGCTGTTGCCGCGCATGGCCAGCGAGGAGACCCAGCGCAATTTCACCGGCGACGCGGGCCTGTCCCTGCTCAAGCCCACGGTCAGCTTCATCCGGGCGCTCGCCTACAACTACGCCGCCCTGCGCAACCGCTCGCTGTCGGGGGCCAGGATCCTCGACTATGGCTGCGGCTACGGGCGGATGACCCGGCTGCTCTACTATTTCAGCAATCCCGAGGCGATCTGGGCCCTGGACCCCTGGGACCTGGCGGTGAACCTCTGCCGGGAGGCGAACCTGGCGGGCAACCTCGCTCAGTCCGACTACCTGCCGGTCAGCCTGCCGGCGCCGGAAGCCGCCTTCGACGTGATGTTCGCCTTCTCGGTCTTCACCCACACCTCGCGCAACGCCACCGACGCGGCGCTCGGCGCCCTGCGCAAGCACATCGCCCCGGACGGCCTTCTGGCCATCACCATCCGCCCGGCCGAGTACTGGGTGGTGAACCCCGACTACGCCCCGCAGGCCGCGGACTATCAGGCCCGCCATGCGGCCGAGGGCTTCGCCTTCGTCCCTCACGGCCGTGACACGGTGGAGGGGGAGGCCACCTATGGCGACACCTCCATGACCCTCGACTTCATCGCGCGGACCTATCCGGACTGGCGAATCGCGGGCTCCGACTGGGCCCTGGCCGACCCCTATCAGCGCTACGTCTTCCTGGCGCCCGCCTAAAATCCGGGCAGACGCTGCTCAAAATCTAGGAATTTCGGGGTTTCGGCGCGAGAATGCGCCGCCTGACGCGCCTGCGACACCTAAATGGGTCGCCGCGACTCAGGGATCGTGTCCGCATATCCTGATCGTTCCGTCAGCGTGGCGCCCCGGCGCAAGAGGATGCGGTTTGGCTGAATCCGACGGCGCCCTGGTCCCAGAACGCATTCTGGAGCTCTCCGAGCGGCTGTCGTCCGTCGCCGGCGCCAAGATCGGCGAGATCTCGTCGATCAATCGCGAAGCCAAGATGCTGGCCATCAACGCCCTGATCACCGCCGCCCGCGCCGGCGACGCGGGCAAGGCCTTCGCCATCGTCTCGGAGGAGTTCAAGCGCATCTCCCAGGAGATCGACGAGGTGGCCCAGGCCCTGGAGAGCCAGGTCCGCGCCGACCTGCGGGAGTTGTCGGCGGTGGGAGGCGCGATCCTCGACCACCTGCGGGGCCAGCGCCTGGCCGACCTGGCGCTCAACGCCATCGAGATCATCGACCGCAACCTCTATGAGCGCACCTGCGACGTCCGCTGGTGGGCCACCGATTCCGCCGTGGTGGCCTGCTGCGCCGAGCCGACGGCCGAGGCCGCCCGCCACGCCAGCAGCCGGTTGAAGGTGATCCTCGACGCCTACACCGTCTATCTCGACCTGTGGATCTGCGACGCCCGCGGCAAGGTGCTGGCCACCGGCCGGCCCCAGACCTATCCCCAGACCCAGGGCCTGTCGGTGGCCGCCGCCGGCTGGTTCCAGCAGGCGATGAAGACGGTCTCCGGCGACGAGTTCGTGGCCTGGGACATCGAGCGCGCCGCCGCCCTGCACAACGCCCCCGTGGCCACCTACGCCACCGCCATCCGCCAGGACGGCCTGACCGACGGCAAGGTGATCGGGGTGCTGGGCATTCACTTCGACTGGAAGCCCCAGGCCCAGGCGGTGGTGGACGGGGTGCGCCTGACCGAGGACGAGCGGGCCCGCTCGCGGGTCCTGCTGCTGGACCACAGCGGCCGGATCCTGGCGGCCTCCGACAAGCGCGGCGAGCTGGAGGAGACCTTCCGCCTGCCCGGCGACGCCACCGGCATGGGCAGCTACGCCCGCGACGGCGTCACCGTCGGCTACGCGCTCACGCCTGGCTACGAGACCTATCAGGGCCTGGGCTGGTACGGCGCCATCACCCAGCGCGAACCGGACGCGGCCAGCGCCTCGAGAGCGGCTTGAGCCACCCAGCTTCCCCCACGCATGTGGGGGAAGTGTCATAAGGCTTGGCGTAGCCAAGACGCGTGACGATGGGGGTGAGAATCTCCAACGCACTGCGCTTCAGACACGCACCCCCATCGACCCTCCAGCCAAGAGGCTGTCGGCCCACTTCCCCCACATGCGTGGGGGAAGCTGCTTAGTCGCGAACCGTCATCGCGATGGTGTAGAGGACGCTATCGATGTCGGCGGAGATGTCCGCCGCGCTGATGCGCAGGGTCTGGATGCCGTTCTTCTTGAGGAAGGCGTCGCGGCGGATATCACGCTCAGGCTGATCACCCATGTTGTGGCCCCAACCGTCCACCTCGATGCAGAGCTTCTTCTCGGGGCAGTAGAAGTCGAGGACATAAGGCTCGAAGGGGTGTTGCCGACGGAACTTGCACCCGTCCATCTTCCGCCCGCTGAGGGCGTTCCACAGAATCCGCTCCGGCGGTGACATGGTCTGCCGCAGGTCCTGGGCGCGTTCCAAGGTCGTGATCGCCGGACGGTCAGCCTCGAGATTCCCCTCGAACCCCCGGACCACCTCCAGCACCGCCTCGCCGTAGCGGGCGAGCTTGCTCTCGCCGACTCCGGAGACGGCGGCCAGGCGGGGCAGGGAGCCGGGCTTGGTCTGGGCCACCTCGATCAGGGTGCGGTCGGGGAAGATCACATAGGGCGGCACGTGCTGGCGCTTGGCCTCCCCGGCCCGCCAGTAGCGCAGGGCCTCGAACAGGCCGGCGTCGCCCGGATCGATGGCCGCGGACTCCCGGCGCTTGCGGGGCCGGCCGGAGCGGGTGGTGGGGTCGTGCTCCTCGGGCGCCTTGCGCAGGCCCACCCGGCGCTCGCCGCGATAGACCGCCTTCACCCCCTCGGGGTCCCCCAGGCCGATCAGGGGGCGGCCGTCGTTGGGGTCCTCCTTCAGCAGGCCGTCGAACAGCAGCTGGTCCAGCAGGTCGCGCCAGCCGTTGGTGCTGAACTCCTGGCCGATGCCGAAGGTGGTGAGTCCGGCCTCGAAGCTGGAGGGCTCCTTGGTCTTGCCCAGCAGGTGCTCCACCAGCCGGCCGCGCCCGAACCGGCCCCCCAGGCGGTGGACGGCCGAGAGCGCCTTCTGGGCGGCCTGGGTGGCGTCGATGCTCTCGGGCGGCGACAGGCAGAGGTCGCATTGGCCGCAGGGCTCGACGCCCTCCTCGCCGAAGTAGCGGCGCACGGCGGCGGCGCGGCAGTTGGCTCCGTCCATCATGGCGTAGAACTGGCCGACCTTGCGCCGCTGCACCGCCTTGACGGTGTCGTCCATCTCGCGGCCGTCGATGCGGCGATAGGCCCAGGCCATGTCGGCGGCGCCATAGAGGGTGATGCCCTCGGCCGGATCGCCGTCGCGGCCCGCTCGGCCGATCTCCTGCCAATAGGCCTCGATGGAGGCCGGCGGATCGGCGTGGATCACGAAGCGGACGTCGGGCTTGTCGACCCCCATGCCGAAGGCGATGGTGGCCACCATCACCGCGGCGTCGGCCTCCAGGAAGGTCTCCAGCCGCTCGGCGCGGACATTCTTGTCGAGGCCGGCATGATAGGCGAGCGCGTTGGTCCCGGCCGCCCGCAGGGACTCCGCCAGCTTGTCGACCCCGTCGCGGGAGCCGGCATAGACCACGCCCGAGCGGTCGGGCCGGGCCTCGATCAGCTCCAGCACCCGCTTGTGGCCGGCCCCGCGCTTGCGTTCGGCCGACAGCGCCAGTTCGGGCCGCGCGAAGCTGGCGACGAACTCCTGGGCGTTCTCGAGCCGCAGTTCGGCGCGGATGTCGTCGCGGGTGCGCGCGTCGGCGGTGGCGGTCACCGCCAGGCGCGGCACATCGGGGAAGACCTCGGCCAGCTTGCCCAGCATGCGGTATTCGGGGCGGAAGTCGTGGCCCCACTGGCTGACGCAGTGGGCCTCGTCGATGGCCACCAGGGCCAGGGGCGTGCGCCGCAGGCGCTCCATCACCGAGGAGCTCATCAGGCCCTCGGGCGAGATGTAGAGCAGGTCCAGCTGGCCGCCCTCGATCCGCTCCCAGGTCTGGGCCTTCTCCCAGGGCTCGATATTGGAATCCAGCCGCGCGGCGGCGACCCCCGACTGCACCAGGCCCGCCACCTGGTCGGTCATGAGCGCGATGAGGGGCGAGACCACCAGGCCCAGGCCCGGGCGCATCAGGCTGGGGATCTGGTAGCAGAGGCTCTTGCCGCCGCCGGTGGGCAGGACGGCCATGGCGCTGCGCCCGGCCAGGATCTCGGCGATCACCTCGGCCTGGCGTCCGCGGAACTCGGCATGGCCAAAGGTGCGGCGCAGGATCTCCCGCGCCTCGTCGAGGGAGGCGGATGGCATGGCGGTCTTATGCCGTGCGTCGGGCCCCGCGCGAAGGGGGCTAAAGCGCCTAGGCTGTGAGCGCCGTGCGATCCTGGATGCCGCGGACCGCCTTGAGCAGACGCAGGGCCGACCTGTCGGTCAGGGTGGCGGGATCGAAGGCTCGCCTCTGGGCCAGGGTGTCGAGGATGGCGTCGTCGGCGGGGCTGAACCGGCGGGCGCACATGTTCCAGTCGCCGAACTCGCGGACCTCGACGGGGCCGGCCGAGATGACCCGGCTGTCGATGTGGCGGGGATCGTTGAGGATCCGCTGATAGGTGGTCATGACCGCCGCCGCCGGCCCCTCGAGGGTCTGGACGAACCAGCCGTCATGCACCAGCAGCAGGCCGGTGACGGAGGCCAGCCGGTTGTTGCGGATCGAGGCGCGGATCAGGGCGTCGATCTCGTCCTGCGCCACCATGTCGGGGGCGAAGGCCTGGCGGCTGGCATAGATCAAGCGGTGCAGCGAGCGGCTGCCGGAAATGGCCTGAGACATGCCCCCTGGGTGCCATGTCCGCCCCTAACGGAGGCCTAACGCGTTCGTTGAAATCGTTCAGCAAAGCTTGGCCGTGGCTACTCCGCCGCCATGGCCGTGGGGGCCGCCTGGCTGCCCCGCAGCAGGCGGCCGGGCAGGGCGCCGGTGGGCTCGCCGTTCCGATAGGTCACCTGGCCGGCCACGATGGTGGCGACATAGCCGTCGGCCCGCTGGATCAGCCGACGCCCGCCCGCCGGCAGGTCATAGGCCACCGAGGGCGCCTTCAGGGTCAGGTGCTCGTAGTCGATGACGTTGAGGTCGGCCCGGTAGCCAGGCGCGATCAGGCCGCGGTCGAACAGGCCCACCGCCTCGGCGGTGTCGCGGGTCTGCATCTTGACCATCAGCGGCAGGGAGAGCCTCGCGCCCCGGGTGCGGTCGCGGGTCCAGTGGGTGAGGTTGGAGGTGGGGAAGCTGCCGTCGCAGATCATCCCCACATGGGCCCCGCCGTCCGACAGGCCCGGCACGGTGTCGGGATGGGTCAGCATCTCGAAACTGGGGTCCAGGGAGCCGTCGGCATAGTTGAGGAAGGGCAGGTACAGCATGCCCCGGCCATCGTTGGAGAGCATGTGATCCAGCGCCAGTTCCTCCGGCGTCACGCCCTGGGCGGCGGCCATCGCGGCGATGGTGCGGTCCGGCGTCTGCTCGTAGTCGGGCTCCTCCCCCATCAGGAACATGATCCCCCAGTTGCGGGTCATGTTGGCGGCGAAGGCGGGATCGGCGGCCGCGCCCTCGGCGAACAGCTGGGCCCGGAAGGCCGGGTCGCGGAGCTTGGCGACCCGCTCGGCCAGCGGCTGCTTGGCGATGGCCTGGTAGCTGGGCCGGCTGGTGAAGGGATTGAGGGTCAGCTCCAGCCCGAACAGGATGCCCACCGGCCGCCCGGCCACCTGGGCCTTCATCTGCAGGCCGGCCTCATTGGCCTCGCGCAGCTGCTCCAGCAGGAACTCGTACTGCCGCGGCTGGCGGGGGTTCTGGACCAGGGAGAAGGAGAGCGGACGCCCCGAGGCCTCGACGATCCGCCGCAGCATGGCGAACTCCTGCGCCGGGTCGTTGAAGTCCGAGACGAACTGCAGGGCGCCCTTGCCGGCCGCGGCCAGGCCCATGGCGATGCCGGTGAGCTCGGCCTCCGAGGCGGTGAGCGTCGGGGTCGGCTGGCCGTCGCTGGTGCGGTGGTTGAGGGTCCGGGAGGTGGAGAAGCCCAGCGCCCCGGCCTCCACCGCCCGCCGGGCGATGGCGGCCATGGCGGCGATGTCGGCGTCGGTGGCGTCCTCGCGGTTGGCGCCGCGCTCGCCCATCACATAGACCCGCAGGGCCGCGTGGGGCAGCTGGCTGCCGATATCGACATCGAAGCTGCGGGCCGAAAGCGTGTCGAGATAGTCGGGATAGCTCTCCCAGGTCCAGGGCAGGCCCTCGGTCAGGACCGGGAAGGGAATGTCCTCCACCCCCTCCATCAGTCGGATCAGCCGGTCGTGGTCCTCGCGCTTGCAGGGGGCGAAGCCGACCCCGCAATTGCCCATCACCACGGTGGTCACCCCATGCCAGGCCGAGGGCTGCATGTGGGAATCCCAGGTGGCCTGGCCGTCATAGTGGGTGTGGATGTCCACGAAGCCGGGGGTGACGATCTTGCCGGCCGCGTCGATCTCCTCGGCGCCCCGGCCGCGCACTTCCCCAACCTGGGCGATCAGCCCGTCCTTGATGGCCACGTCGGCGGCGTAGGGCTCCCCGCCCGAGCCGTCCACCACGCGGCCGTTGCGGATCACCAGGTCCCAGGCCCGTTCCATGGCGCTCTCCCTATCGTCTTCTTCGTTGGATCGAATTGGGCGCCCGGAGGGGCCGCGGGGTCAAGGGCGCCGCGAGGTCAGGCGCGGGAACCCGCCCCCGATCGGGGGGTTTTTCGATGTGTTAACGCCGCCAAGCTAGGCTGTTGGCACGATCAGGGTTCGGGAGGACCCTCCCCATGGCGCTCAAAGCCTTCTTCGCCGCCGCCACCGTCGCCGCCGTCATGGTCGGCCTGCTGCTGCCGACCCCCAACAAGCACGCCGCCCCCACGGGTGAGAGCCAGATCGCCACCATGGCGCTCGGGGCCGGGTAGGGAAAACACGTCATCCCGGGCGGAGCGCAGCGTAGACCCGGGACCCAGGGGCCACCTGCACGGCGTCAGGAATTGAAGGTTTCGTAGAGGTCCAACCACTGCGGGTTCAACTTTTCGATCAGGTCGATCTTCCAGGCCCGGCGCCAGCGCTTGATGCGCTTCTCGGCGTCGATGGCGTCGTGAATGTTGGAAAAGGTCTCGTACCAGACCAGGCGTTTGACGTCGTACTCGGCGGTGAAGCCCGAACGCCCCTCGCGATGCTGATAGATGCGCCGGGATAGGTCTGCGGTCACACCGGTGTAGAGCGTCCCGTTGCGGGCGCTCGCGAGGATGTAGACGTAGGAGTTGCGCTCCATAGAAGCTCCTCCGCCCGCGTCGAAACCCAGAAGCAGCGCGCTTGGCCCCTGGGTCCCGGGTCTCCCCTGCGGGTCGCCCGGGATGACGTGGGCTATTCCTTCGGCATCGCCGTGGCCTTGCCGGCGCAGCCCTTCAGGGTCTCGGCGCCGAGCGTCACCTCCGCCGCATAGCTGTACTTCAGGTCCGACATGCCGTCGGAGCAGGCCTGCAGGGTCAGGGTGACGGTGAGCGGGACCGCGCCGGCCGAGGTGGTCCAGACCGCCTTGGGCCCCTGCAGGGTCGGGCCCGGATTGGCGGCCACCAGGTTGGGATGATCGGGACGCTGCAGGGTGATCTGGGTGGCGCGGATCTGCAGGCCCCAGAAGGGCTCGGTCCCGCGCGCGTCGAGATCGCCGGAAAATTCCTCGGGGATCGGCGCCGCGACCGGCGGCGGCGCTGCGGGGGGCGGCGTCGCCGGCGCATCGGCGGGGGGCGGGGCCACGGCGCCGTCGGGCGCCTGGGGCGAGCAGGCGGCCAGGATCAGGACGCTGGCGGCAAGGACGATGGGGCGCATGGCGGCGATCCTTTCGCGGAGACGGAAGCAGGCTAGACTCTCGCGCGATGAGTCGGAACGCCCAACGCCCCTTCTATGAGTTCTTCGCCGGCGGCGGCATGGCCCGCCTGGGGCTGGGCGAGGCCTGGACCTGCGCCTTCGCCAACGACTTCGACGCCGCCAAGGCCGCCACCTATCGCGCCAATTTCGCCGACGCCGAGCACCATTTCCGCCAGGGCGACGTCTGGAAGCTGGCGCCGTCCGACCTGCCGGGCCAGGCCGACCTCGCCTGGGCCTCCTCCCCCTGCCAGGATTTCAGCCTGGCGGGCGCGCGCGCGGGGCTGACGGGCGGACGCTCCTCGGCCTTCTTCGGCTTCTGGCGGTTGATGGAGGCCCTGGCCGCCGAGGGCCGCGCGCCGCGCACGGTGGTGATCGAGAACGTGGCGGGCCTGCTGACCTCCCATGGCGGGGCCGACTTCACCGCCCTGTGCCGGGCCCTGGCCGCCCAGGGCTACCGCTTCGGGGCCCTGGAGATCGACGCCGCCCGCTTCCTGCCCCAGTCGCGGCCCCGGGTCTTCGTGGTGGCGACGCGCCAGCCCGTCCCCGCCGGCCTCACCGGAGAAAGCCCCTTCCACAGCCGCCTGGTGCGCGAGGCCCATGCCCGCCTGCCGCAGGACCTGGCCGCCGCCTGGGTCTGGTGGCGAGGCCCGGCGCCGGCCGTCCGCAACACCGACCTGGCCGGCCTGCTGGAGCCCGACGACGCCGTAACCTGGCATTCGCCCGCCCGCACGGAGGCCCTGATCGCCCTGATGGCGCCCCTGCATCGCGCCCGGATCGAGACGCTGCGGGCCGGCGGCGGCCGCGCCGTGGGGGGCCTCTTCCGCCGCATGCGAACGGAGAACGGCGTGCGGGTGCAGCGCGCCGAGGCCCGCTTCGACGGCCTGGCCGGCTGCCTGCGCACCCCGCGCGGCGGCTCCTCGCGCCAGACCCTGGTGGTGGTGGAGGCGGGCAAGGTCCGCACCCGCCTGCTCAGCCCGCGGGAGGGCGCCCGCCTGATGGGCCTGCCGGAAAGCTATCAACTGCCCGTGGCGGCCACCTCGGCCCTGCACGTCATCGGCGACGGGGTGGCGGTCCCGGCGGTGCGCTGGCTGGCGGCCAATATCCTTGAGCCGCTGCTCGACGATGGCGCGGCCGTGCTGGCGGCGGAATAGGTCCCGGCGCTGATGGGCGACGGAGGTGTTTAGAAAACCTCGGCCTCCGGAGCCAAGAACCTGCCTTCCAAATCCCCGCCACGGGGTTAGGGTCTGGCCTCAAAGAGACCCTCCAGAGACCAGACCATGGCCGACGCCGCCGACACCTCCGCCTATGACGCCGCCCGCTACAAGCGCGCCGGACGGGGCAAGATCTACGACTCCATCATCGACACCATCGGCGACACGCCCCTGGTGGCCCTGCCCAACCTGACCAAGGCGCTGAAGCCCAAGGGGATCGTGCTGGCCAAGCTGGAGTTCTTCAATCCGATCGGCTCGGTGAAGGACCGCATCGGGGTGGCGATGATCGAGAGCCTCGAGGCCCGCGGCATCCTCAAGCCCGGCGGCGCCATCATCGAGCCCACCAGCGGCAACACCGGCATCGCGCTGGCCTTCGTCGCCGCCTCCAAGGGCTACAAGCTGACCCTGGTCATGCCCGAGAGCATGTCCATCGAGCGGCGCAAGATGCTGCTGATCCTGGGCGCCAAGCTGGAGCTGACTCCCGCCGAGCGCGGCATGGCCGGCGCCGTCGCCCGCGCCAAGGAACTGGTGGACGCCACCCCGGGCGCGGTCATGCCCCAGCAGTTCGACAACGCCGCCAACCCCCTGATCCACCGGGTCTCCACGGCCGAGGAGATCTGGAACGACACCGCCGGCGCGGTGGACGCGGTGGTCTCCGGGGTCGGCACCGGCGGCACCATCACCGGGGTCGGCCAGGTGCTGAAGGCCCGCAAGCCGTCGCTGAAGATGGTCGCCGTCGAGCCCGAGGCCTCGCCGATCCTCTCGGGCGGCAAGCCCGGTCCGCACAAGATCCAGGGGATCGGGGCGGGCTTCGTCCCCTCCATCCTCGACCGCGGGGTGATCGACGAGATCATCCAGGTCTCCAATGACGACAGCTTCGCCATGGCGCGCCGCGTGGCGCGCGAGGAGGGCATTCCGGTGGGGATCTCCTCCGGCGCGGCCCTGACGGCGGCCTTCGACCTGGCGTCGCGCGACGAGTTCGCCGGCAAGACCGTGGTGGCCATCATCCCGAGCTTCGCCGAGCGCTATCTCTCCACCGCCCTCTTCGACGGCCTCTAGGGGACTTGCGCGCCGCCGTCGTCGGCTGCGGCGTGGCGGGGATGGCCTCGGCGCTCGCCCTGGCGCGCCGGGGTCATGAGGTGACCCTGCTGGAATGTTTCGACAGTCCCAGGCCCCTGGGCTCGGGCCTGTTGCTGCAGCCCGCGGGACTGGCGGCCCTGAAGGCGCTCGGTCTCGACGGCGCCATGCTGGCGGCCGGCGCGCGGATCGAGCGGCTCGACGGCCGCGACCTGGCCGGGCGGCGCGTCCTCGACATGTCCTACGCGACCTGGCGGCCCGGCGGCTTTGGCCTGGGCGTCCACCGCGCGACCCTGTTCCAGGTGCTGCACGCCGCGCTCGCCCCCGCCGGCGTCACGGTGCGCACCGGGGTCGAGGTGGTGGCCCTCGAGGACCCGGCCCGGCCGCGCCTGCGCGACTCCGAGGGCCGCGTCCATGGCCCCTTCGATCTCGCCGTGGTCGCCGACGGCTCGGCCTCGCGCCTGCGGAGCCTGGTCCGGCCCCGCGCCCGGGCGCCGCTCTATCCCTGGGGCGCGGTCTGGGCCAACGCCCGCGATCCCGAAGGCGCCTTCGCCGGCGCCCTGCGCCAGCGCTATGAGCGCGCCTCCACCATGATGGGGGTCCTGCCCATCGGAACCGGTCCCGATGGGACCGGCGACCAGGTGAGCCTGTTCTGGTCCCTGCCGGTGGCGGCGATGGACGGATTCTTCGCCGGCGACCTCGCGGCCTGGCGCGCGCGCGCCCTGGCGGTGTGGCCGCAGGCCGAGCCGCTGCTGGCGGACCTGCGCACACCGGCCGACTTCAGCCGCGCCACCTATCGCGACGTGGCCGCCGGCCGCTGGTCGAATGGCGGTTTCACCCTGATCGGCGACGCCGCCCACGGGACCAGTCCGCAACTGGGCCAGGGAGCGAACCTGGCCCTCATCGACGCCGTCGAGCTGGCCGACCGCCTGACGCCGGGTCGTCCGGTGGCGGTGTCGCTCTCCCGGTTCCAGGCCGCGCGGCGGCGGCAGACGGCGGTCTATCAGCTGGCCTCGCGAGCCCTCACCCCGCTGTTCCAGTCCAGGGGCTGGGCCGGGCCCCTGGTGCGGGACCTGCTGTTCTCGCCCCTGTCTCGCCTGCCGCTGCTGAGGGGAATCTCGGCCCGGGTGCTCACCGGGACCTTCCGCCTGGGGCGGACGCCCGCCAATCTGGCGCCATGACCGACGTCTATGGCCCCGAGAAGCGCTCGGCGGTGATGCGCGCCGTGAAGGGCAAGGGCACCACCCCGGAGATGAAGGTGCGCCGGGCGCTCACGGCGCTCGGCGCCCGCTATCGCCTGCACCGCAAGGACCTGCCGGGCTCGCCCGACATCGTCCTGCCGGGACGGCGGCTGGCGATCTTCGTCCATGGCTGCTTCTGGCACGGCCACGACTGCGCCCGCGGCGCCCGCGTGCCCAAGGCCAACCGCGACTACTGGGTGGCCAAGGTGACCCGCAACCGCGCCCGCGACGGCGCGGCCCGCGGGGCCCTCGCGGCCCTGGGCTGGCGGGTGGAGACGATCTGGGAGTGCGACCTGAAGGACGCCGAGGCCTTGACGGCCCGGCTGGAGGGATTGTTGAGGCCCGATGAGCGGGATGGGAGACCCTAGGCGACCTTGGCGCCCTGGTCCTCTTCCTCGGCCTCCGGCAGCACCCGGGCGATGGCGGCGGTGAGGGCGGCGGGGTCGATGGGCTTGGCGACGTGGTCGGTCATGCCGGCGACCAGGCAGGCGGCCCAGTCCTCGGCGCTGGCCGAGGCGGTGCAGGCGATCACCGGCGTCCTGCGGTTGGGGCCGGGGGTCGCGCGCAGGCGGCGGCAGGTCTCATGACCGTCCATCTCGGGCATGTAGACGTCCATCAGGATGACATCGAAGACCCGGGCGGCGGCCAGGGCCAGGGCCTCCGCGCCGCTGGCGACGGCGGTGAGCTCCACCCCGAAGGGCTCCAGGATCAGGGCCACGGCGCGCCGGTTGACCTCGTGGTCGTCCACCACCAGCACCCGCACCGACCCTATCTCGGCCTCCGGGGCCGGCTCGGCCTCCGCCACGGTCTGCGCCAGGTCGAGGGACAGGGTGAAGACCGCCCCCTGGCCCGGCGTGCTCTCGGCCACCAGATCCCCGCCCATCAGGCGGGCGAGCTGGCGGCTGATGGAGAGGCCGAGCCCGGTGCCGCCATGGGTGCGGGCGGTGGAGGCCTGGGCCTGCTCGAAGGGGGCGAAGAGGCGGGAGATCTCCTCAGGCGTGATGCCGCGCCCGGTGTCGGCCACGGCGAAGCGGAAGGCCTCGCCCTTGTGGCTCACCGCCAGGATCACCGCGCCGCGGTCGGTGAACTTGATGGCGTTGGAGATCAGGTTGTTGAGGATCTGGCGCAGGCGGGTGGGGTCGCCGGCCACGCAGGCGGGCAGGGTCTCGGCGCCCAGGCGCTCCAGGCGCAGGCCCTTCTTCTCCGCCTCGGCCCGCCAGAAGGCGGTGGTGTCCTCCACCAGGGCGTCGAGGTCGAAGGGGACGGTCTCGATGCTCATCCGCCCGGCCTCCATCTTGGAGAGGTCCAGCAGGTCGTTGAGCAGGGTGCGCATCATGCGCCCCGACTGGGCGATCAGGGCGCCGGCGGCGGCGTCGGCCCCGCCGTGGCGCTCGATGACCTCGGCCCCGGCCAGGATGGCGCTGATGGGGGTGCGCAGCTCGTGGCTGACCATGGCCATGAAGGCCGACTTGACCTCGGCGGCGGCCTCGGCCGCGCCCCGGCCGCGTTCGGCCTCCTCGCGGGCGCGGCGCTGGGCCTCGAGGGCCTCGGCGGCGGCGCGCCACAGGATGGTGGAGGAGAAGACCAGCAGCACGCCCACCATGCCGACGGCGATCCCGTAGGTGGAGGCCCCGCTGATCGCCCAGGCCATGCCGGCGGTGAGCAGCAGATAGACGCCGAAGGGGGTCATGGCCGCCACATAGGCCGCCTGGGACCGCTGATTGGTGACCACGGTGTTGAGGACCGCGCCGGCCAGGAACAGGCCGCCGCAGATCAGGCCCCCCGAGCCCCCGCCCACGATCGCCATCAGGGCCAGGGCGCCATAGATGATGGAGTTGAGGCTGAGCACGGCCAGGGCCAGCCGGGGCCGGAAGGCCCGCGCGCGGGCCTTGTCGGTGGCGAACAGGAGGTATTCGCCGGTGTGCAGCAGGCCGTAGGCGGCGATCCAGCAGGCGGCGGGGGTCCAGCCGGCCACCGGCGCCAGGACCACGGCGTAGACGGCGGCGAACACCATGCGGGTGCGCATGCCGGCGGCCCGGGCCAGCATGGTCTTGGCCAGACCATCGTCGGTTGTGTCCTGCACCATGGTCGGCGCCCCTGGGTGTGAGGGTCTGAGCACACCCCTTGAAGACCCAGCTTAGCCCTGGGGCCTAAACCATCGGTAAAGCGCCACCTCCGGCGGTCGGGCGGCGGAACCGGTATCCACCTCCGCCTGACGTGCTCTGGGGTCAGACCGCGCGGCGGGGCTCCACCACCACCTCGGTGGTCACCGAATTGGCGATGTAGCACTCCTCGTGGGCCTCGTGGTGCAGCCGGTCCAGGGCCTCGGCGGTGGGCTCGTCCCCCCGCCAGGTGACCGCCGGCCGCAGCCAGACCTTGGTGACCCCCAGCCGCCCGGGGGCGACCTCGGCCATGATCCCCTCGGCGGCGTCCTCGTAGCGGACCGCCGTGAAGCCGGCCAGGCGGGCGCGGTGCAGGAAGGTCAGCATGTGGCAGTTGGACAGCGCCGCCACCAGCATCTCCTCCGGATCGACGGCGGCCTCCACGGCCCACTTGCCCACCACGTGCGGCGAGGCCGAGGCGGGAACCTCGATCCCGCCGTCGAAGGTCAGGCTGTGGCCGCGGCTGTAGCGCCCCTTGGGGAAGTCCTCGCCGTCCTTGAGGGTCCAGAGGACCTCGGCGACGTACTTGGCCATGTTCAGAAGGCCTCCGCCGGCAGGGCCATCATCAGCTCCGAACCCGTGACCAGCTTGGCCAGGTGGGCGCCGGCGTCGGGCAGGATGCGCTGCATGTAGTAGCGCCCGACCACCAGCTTGTTGGCGAAGTAGGGGTCGGTGTCGCCGGCGGCGATCTTGGCCTGGGCGGTCTTGGCGATCAGGGCCCACATGTAGGCCAGCGCCGTGAGGCCGAAGAGGTGCATGTAGTCGGTCGAGGCGGCGCCGGCGTTGTCGGGGTTCATCAGGCCGTTCTGCATCAGCCACATGGTGCCCTCCTGCAGCTTGGCCTTGGCGTCGGCCAGGCCGTCGGTGAAGGGCTTGAGGGCCGGATCGCCGGCGTTGGCGTCGACGAAGGCGTCGATCTCGGCGAAGAAGCTCATCACCGCCCGGCCGCCGTCGGCCGCCAGCTTGCGGCCCACCAGGTCCAGGGCCTGGACGCCGTTGGTGCCCTCATAGATGAGCGCGATGCGGACATCGCGCATGTACTGGCTGGCGGGGAAGTGCTCGGTGAAGCCCGAGCCGCCATGGATCTGCAGGGAGTCGGAACAGACCTTCAGGCCCTTGTCGGTGAGGAAGCCCTTCACCACCGGGGTCATCAGGGCCATGTAGTCGCCGGCCTTCTGGCGCACCGCCTCGTCGGGGCTGGCGTGGGCCAGGTCGCCATGCAGGGCGGTCCAGAACAGGAAGGCGCGGCCGGCCTCGATGATGGCGCGGCTGTCCATCAGCATGCGCCGCACGTCGGGGTGGACGATGATCGGGTCGGCGGGACCGTCGGGGTTCTTCGGCCCCGTCAGCGAGCGGCCCTGCAGGCGGTCCTTGGCGAAGGCGGCGGCGGCCTGGTAGGCGGCCTCGGCCTGGGCGATCCCCTGCAGGCCCACCCCGATGCGGGCCTCGTTCATCATCACGAACATCAGGCGCAGGCCCTGGTTCTCCGTCCCCACCAGCCAGCCGGTGCTCTCGTCATGCTGGATGACGCAGGTGGCGTTGCCGTGGATGCCCATCTTCTCCTCGAGGCCGGCGCAGAAGACGCTGTTGCGCGCCCCCGGCTTGCCCTGGGCGTCGGGGATGAACTTGGGCACGATGAACAGGCTGATGCCCCGCACCCCGGCCGGCGCGCCCTCGATGCGGGCCAGGACCAGGTGGACGATGTTCTCGGCCATGTCGTGCTCGCCGCCCGAGATCCAGATCTTCTGGCCCGAGATCTTGTAGCTGCCGTCGGCCTGGGGAACCGCCTTGGTGCGCAGCAAACCGAGGTCCGTGCCGCACTGGGGCTCGGTCAGGTTCATGGTCCCGCCCCATTTCCCCGAGACCAGGTTGGGCAGGTAGAGACTTTTCTGTTCGTCCGACCCGCCGTTGAGGATGGCCGAATAGGCGCCGTGGGTCAGGCCCGGATACATGGAAAACGCCATGTTGGCCGAGGAGCTCATCTCGGAGAACGACAGGTTCACCACATGGGGCAGGCCCTGGCCGCCATAGGCCGGCTCGGCGCCCAGGGCCGGCCAGCCGCCCTCGACGAGTTGGGCGTAGGCCGCCTTGAAGCCCTTGGGGGTGGTGACCGTGTTGTCGGGGCGCCAGGTGCAGCCTTCCTTGTCGCCCACGGCGTTCAGGGGCGCCAGGACCTCGCTGGTGAAGCGGCCGGCCTCCTCGATGATCTGCTGGACCACGTCCATCGAGGCGTCGGCGAAGGCCGGCAGGTCGGCGTATTTCTCGATCTGCAGGACGTCGCGCAGCAGGAAGGCGTGGTCGCGCACGGGGGGCTGGTAGGTCATGTCCGCTCCGGAATTGTCAAAAGGGCCCCCGACGGGTCGGGAGCCCTTGAGAGATACTAGCTGAGGTTCTCGCCGCCGCTAAGGCGCCGGAGACTACTTGGCGTGTTCGAGATCGCCCAGGCGGGCGCGCAGCACCTGATCATAGTCGGCCGCCCGGGGCAGAAGGTCGGGTCGGGTCCGGGCCAGTTGGCCCTCCAGGGCGTCGCAGCCGGAGCGGAGCTCCTCGATGGCCTTGTCGATGTCCTGGCGCTGGGCCTCCAGGGCCACGATCCGCTCGCGGAACTTGGTGAGCGACTTGATGTTCTGGGCCGCCCCGCCGTCGTCGACCTCGTAGAGGTCGAGGATCTCGCCGATCTCCGACAGGGCCAGACCGACCCGCTTGCCGCGCAGGATCAGCTGCAGCCGGGCGCGGTCCTTGTAGGAATAGACCCGGTTCATGCCGTCGCGGGCGGGGGAGAGCAGGCCCTTGTCCTCGTAGAAGCGTAGCGCCCGCGGCGTGCACTTAAACTCCAGGCAGAGCTGGCGGATGGTGAAGGTGCGCGCCGGACGGCGCAATTCCATGGGCACTGGATGTCCTCCCTCGGAGTTTTCTTGGTTGCCCGGAACGTAAGCCTGCATTCCGTTAACGTCAACATGATCGTTGATCACCTTGAGCCGCCTCTCAGGCTTGTGATCCGCGTCCGGACCCTCGGAGCCTGACCGTTTCAGATGGATTCATCTGAAGCGGACAATCAGGCTCGAATCTTATGTTTAGACCGTGACGGGCGCCTGAACCGGTAGCCACTTCAGGCTGTCACGCTCTAGGCTGGCCCCTCCATCTGGGGGCGGTTCGATGACACGTAATATCTGGCTCTGCTCGGCGGCGGCCCTGGTCCTGCTGACCGGGGCGCCGGCCAACGCCCGGGACAAGGCGCCCGCCACGGCCGAGGCCACCGCGGGCGTCCAGCGCCAGGAGGGCCTGCTGCCGGTCTATGTGGACAAGGCCAAGGGCAAGATCCTCCTCTCCCTGCCCGCGCCCGACGCCGACGGCGTCAGCGGCCGCTTCCTCTATCTCACCGCCCTGCGCGCCGGCCTGGGCTCGGCGCCCGTGGGCCTGGACCGCGCGGCGATTGGCGACACCCAGGTCCTGGTGTTCCGCCGCCTCGGCAAGAAGGTGTTCGCCGAGTACGAGAACCCCCGCTTCCGCGCCGCGGGCGCGCCGGCCCCGGAACAGACAGCGGCCCGCGAGGCCTTCGCCACCTCCACCGTCTGGGCCGGCGAGGTGGCCGGGACCGAAGGCGACGGCCGCATCCTGGTGGACATCTCCACCTTCCTGACCCGCGACGTCATGGGCGCCGCCGATGCGCTGAAGCGCGCCGACGAGAAGGGCTACCGCCTGGTCCCGGAGCTTTCGGCCGCCGACCCCTCGATGGTAAAGGTCTTTCCGGAGAACCTGGAGTTCGAGGCCCGCCAGACTTACCAGTCCGACACGCCGGGCCCCGAGAGCCGCAATATCGCCCCGGACGCCAAGCTGATCACCCTGCAGGTGCGCCACAGCCTGGTGAAGCTGCCCGACCCCGGCTACGAGGTCCGCCGGTTCGATCCCCGCGCGGGCGTGTTCGGCTCCACCGTCCTGGACTACGCCGCCCCCCTGGGCGCCGACATCGTCGGCCAGGTGGCCCACCGCTTCCGGCTGGAGAAGACCGATCCTACGGCGGCCCGCTCGCCGGTGAAGAAGCCCATCGTCTTCTATGTCGACCGCGCCGCACCCGAGCCGATCCGCACCGCCCTGAAGGAGGGCGCGGCCTGGTGGGCCCAGGCCTTCGAGGCGGCGGGCTATCAGGACGCCTATCGGGTGGAGATCCTCCCCGAGGGGGTCGACCCCCTGGACGTCCGCTACAACGTCATCAACTGGGTGGATCGGGCCACGCGGGGCTGGTCGGTGGGCCAGTCGGTTCGCGACCCGCGCACCGGCGAGATCCTCAAGGGCAGCGTGCTGCTCGGCGCGCTCCGGGTGCGCCAGGACATGCTGATCTTCGAGGGCCTGGTGGGCGCCGACAAGGTGGGGACCGGCGAGCCCAACGATCCGGTCGAGGTCTCCCTGGCGCGCCTGCGCCAGCTGGCCGCCCACGAGGTGGGCCACTCCCTGGGCTTCGCCCACAACTTCGCCGGCAGCACGCAGGGCCGCGCCTCGGTGATGGACTATCCGGCCCCGCGGGTGACGCTCGTCGCCGGCAAGCCCGACCTCTCCGACGCCTATGGGGTGGGCCTGGGGGCCTGGGACAAATTCATCGTCGACTGGCTCTATGGACAGGTTCCGGCCGGCGCGGCCGGAGAGGCGGCGCTGGCGGCCAAGGCCCGGGCGGAGATGGCGTCCGGCGCCCGCTATGTCACCGACGGCGACTCCCGGCCGGCCGGCGCGGCCCAGCCCTGGGGCGCCCTGTGGGACGACGGGGCCGACCCCGTCGCCGAGCTGACCCGGATGATGGGCGTGCGCCGCGCCGCCCTCGACCGCTTCGGCCTCTCGGCCCTGAGGGCCGGGGAGCCGGTGGCCAACCTGCGCCGCAAGTACGTGCCGATCTTCCTGCTGCACCGCTACCAGGTGGACGCCGCCGCCAAGCAGCTGGCCGGCATCGACTATCCCTATGCGGTGAAGGGCGACGCCCGCGAGGCCGCCCCCATCGTGCCCGCCGCCCGGCAGCGGGCGGCCCTGGACGCCCTGCTGGCGACCCTGCAGCCCGCCGAGCTGGACACCCCCGAGGCCCTGATCCCGCTGCTCTCGGCGGGCCAGTCCGGGGACGGGGACCGCCAGTTCGAGATCGAGGTCTTCGACGGCGACCCGGTGTTCGATCCGCTCACCGCCGCCGACGTGGCCGCAGGCCTGACGATCGAGGCCCTGACCGCCCCCGACCGCCTGGGCCGGCTGGTGGAGCAGCATCGCCGCGACGCGACCCTTCCAGGCGCCGGCGAGGTGCTGGACCGGCTGATCGCCACGGCCTTCGCCCCGGCCGCGGGGCGGAGCGCCGAGATCGCGCGACGGGTGCAGACCCGCGTCGTGCTGGACCTGGCCGAGGTCTCACGCAAGGCCGAGACCTCGCCGGCGGTGTCGGCGGAGATCGATCAGAGGCTGGCCGACCTGGCCGCGCGGCTGAAGGCCTCGCCCGGCGAGGGCGCCGATCGGGCCCACCGCCTGCGGCTGGCGCGATTGATCGCCGACCGCGACGAGATGGCCCGGGTGCTGGCCCAGCCCAAGCTGAAGCCCACCGTGCCGCCGGGCATGCCGATCGGCGACGACGGGGACGGGTGAACTCGGGCTAGCTGACCAACTCCCCCGCCAGGCCACGCTCGATCAGGGCGATGGTGCGCTCCAGGCCGAAGATGGCGGCGAAGGAGCCGAAGCGGGGCCCCTGGCTCTGGCCCAGCAGGACCTCATAGAGGGCGGTGAACCACAGGCGCAGGGGCTCGAAGCCCGCTTCCTTGCCGGCGGCGTAGACCTCGTTCTGGATCAGCTCGGCGTCCTGGCAGCCGGCGGGCAGGGCCCTGAACCGGGCGATCAGGTCCTCCATCGCCGCCCGCTCCTGCGCGTCGGCGACCCGGAAGGTCTTCGAGGGCTTCACGAAGTCCTCGTAGTAGTTGATGGCGTAGCCGGCCAGGTGGTCCAGCAAGGGCTGGGTGGCCGGGGTGGCGCCGGGGATGTAGCGCTCCAGAAAGCCCCAGAGGATGTCCTTGGTGGAGGCGTCGGCGGCCGACACCAGGTTCAGCAGCAGGGAATAGGAGACCGGCGACCCCTCGGCGGGCGGGTTGGCGTGGTGGACGTGCCAGACCGGGTTGTCGATCTGCGGCTCGTTGGAGCCTTCGGCCCGCTTGCGGTTATAGGCGTCGAGCTGCTGCAGATATTCGTCGGTGGCCTTGGGGGCGACGTCGAAATAGAGCCGCTTGGCCGAGCGCGGCGACTGGAACATGTAATAGGCCAGGCTCTCCGGCGGGGCGTAGCGCAGCCACTCCTCCATGGAGAAGCCGTTGCCCTTGGTCTTGGAGATGCGCTCGGCGTTCTCGTCGAGGAACAGCTCGTAGCTGAAGGTCACCGGGGGCACGCCCCCCAGGGCCTTGGCGATGGCCGTCGAGGTCTTGACCGAGTCGATCAGGTCCTTGCCCGACATCTCGTAGTCCACCTCCAGGGCCGTCCAGCGCAGGGCCCAGTCGGGACGCCACTGCATCTTCACGTGGCCGCCGGTGACCGGGACCTCGGTGCGGCCGCCGTCGGGGTCGTCGAAGACGATGGTCCCCTTCTCGACGTTGCGCTCCAGGGTGGGGACCTGCAGCACCTTGCCGGTCTTGGGGCTGACCGGGAGGAAGGGCGAATAGGTGGCGCGCCGCTCCGGACCGAGGGTCGGCAGCATGACCTTCTGGATGGCGTCGAAGCGGGCCAGGGCGGTGAGCAGGGTCGCGTCGAACCGGCCCGAGCGGTAGGTCTCGCTCGACGACATGAACTCGTAGTCGAAGCCGAAGCTGTCGAGGAAGGCGCGCAGGCGGGCGTTGTTGTGCCCCGCGAAGCTGCCGTCGGTGCCGAAGGGGTCGCGCACCACGCTGAGCGGCTTGTCGATGTCCTCGAGCAGCATCTCCTGGTTGGGCACGTTGGGCGGGATCTTCCGCATGCCGTCCATGTCGTCGGAGAAGGCGATCAGGCGGGTGGGGACGGCGTCGTCGGTCAGCGCGCGGAAGGCGACGCGCACCATGGTGGTCCGCGCCACCTCGCCGAAGGTGCCCACGTGCGGCAGGCCCGACGGGCCATAGCCGGTCTGGAACACCACCGGTTTCACCAGGGCCGGAAGCGTGGCGACGGCCTCGGCGGCCTTGCCCTGGGCGATGAGGGTGACGGCGAGATCGCGCTCGGCGTCGGTGAGCCGCAGGCGCAGGATACGCTCCAGCAGCAGGCGGGCCTGTTCGAAGGGCCAGCTCTTGGCTTCACGGGCTTGGTGGGAAAGACCTTGCAGGGACATGGGCGGGCGTTAGCGCCCTATGTGCCGGGCCTCAAGCTTAGTTTTCGCTGGCCGCCGTCGGATAAGCGTCACAAGAACAGGCGAAACAGGGAGCCAGGACGTCTTGCAGGGTGTTTCGATGATCTCTCGCCGCGCGGGTTTCAGTCTGCTGGCCGCGACCCTGGCGCTCGCCGCCTGCGCCAAGCCGGCGGACAAGCCCGCCCCCACCGACACCCTGAACTTCTCCATCATGTCGACGGAGAAGGCCTCGACCCAGGCGGCCGAATGGGCGCCCTTCCTGGCCGACATGGAGAAGGCCACCGGGCTGAAGGTGAAGCCCTTCTACGGCTCCAACTATTCGGCCCTGATCGAGGCCATGCGCTTCAAGCAGACCGACATGGGCTGGTTCACCAACCAGTCGGGGCTGGAGGCGGTGCGCCGCTCCGGCGGCGAGGTCTTCGCCCGCACCACCAAGCCGGACGGCGGCCAGGACGGCTACCAGTCGGTGATCATCGTGGCCAAGGACAGCCCGATCACCCTGGAGACCCTGCTCAAGTGCGACAAGACCCTGAGCTTCGGCATGGGGGACGCCAAGTCCACCTCCGGGACGCTGGCGCCCATGACCTATCTGTTCGCGCCGCGGGGCATCCGGCCGGACGAATGCTTCAAGACCGTCCGCTCGGCCAACCACGAGGCCAATCTCTACGCCGTGGCCAACCGGGTGGTGGACGCGTCCACCAACAACACCGCCTCCATGGCGCGGCTGGCCCAGCACGGCACCGCGGCGGGGGACCGGACCCTGGCCAATCTGAAGGTGATTTGGACCTCCCCCACCATTCCGGAGGACCCCATGCTGTGGCGCAAGGACCTGGACCCGGCGGTGAAGGCCAAGATCGCCAAGTTCTTCTTCTCCTACGGGGTGGGGACCGGTCCGGAAGCCGAACGCCAGCGCGACAACCTGCGCCGCATCGAGAGCGGCCCCTTCAAGCGCGCCGACGCCACCCACCTGCTGCCCGTCCGCGAGATGGAGGCCACCGAACAGCTGATGGAGGCCCGGGAAAAGGGCGACGCCGCCGCCGCGGCCAAGGCCCAGGCGGAGCTGGACGCGGTGCATGCGGAAGAAAAGGCGGCCAAGCCGGCGGGGTGAGCGGGGCTCTTACTCGTCGACGCTCAGCATGAAGTGGCCGCGCAGGGCGGCGATGGGGCTGGAGCGGGCTTCCTGCCAGGCTTCCACCGTCACATTGGCGATGCGGCGGCCGACCTTGCGCAGGTCGGCGCGGGCGTAGGTGGTGAGCGCCCGGCCGGGGCGCAGGTATTCGATGGTGACGTCGATGGTCTTGTGGACCTTCGGGGTCTGCTGGACCACGGAGAGCTGGGCCAGCGCCGTCATCTCCAGGAAGGCGCCGATCACCCCGCCGTGCAGGGCCGGCAGCATGACATTGCCGATCAGGTGGGGCGCGAAGGGCAGGATGGCGGTCATCTCGTCCCCGGCCAGCTCGCAGCGCATGCCCAGGAACTGGATATAGGGCACCGAGGCCAGGAAGCCCTGCAGGCGGTCGCCGGCCTCGCTCATCGGGCCGCTCCGGGGGCCGGGGCGCCGTTGAGGATGAAGGCGGCCTGGGCGGTGGCGATGGGATCGTCGGGGTCCTCGTCCCAGGCATGGGCCCGGACGAAGGCGATGGACCGGGTCATCTTGTAGCAGTGGGCCAGCGCCGTGACCCCGGCGCGCGGCGCGGCGGGGCGCATGTAGTCGATGCGCAGGTCCAGGGTGGCGGTGGGGAAGCGCTCGTTCTTGGCCGAGGAGATGGCCAGGCCGCAGCAGTGGTCCAGCAGGGAGGTGACGACGCCGCTGGCGATCACCCCGGTGGCGGGGTCCCCCACCAGTTCGGCCCGCCAGGGAACCAGGATCGAGCCCCGGCCGTCGGCCACGGACACCAGTTTGAAGCCCAGCGCGGCGGCCTGGGGCACCGTCTCCACCATGTGGACGGCCATCTCGCGCAGGGGGTGTTCGGAGGCGCTCATGCCTTCGGTTTGGGCCAGGCCCGCCCGAGGGTCAAGGACGACCCAAGGGAAGGTTTAGGCGGCGGTGAAGCCGGTGGTGAGCGCGACGAGGGCGATGGCCAGCATGGGCAGGGCGGCCATCAGCAGGGTGGCGAGGCCGCTGGCGCGGCCGAGGTTGAACGGGTGAGACATGGCTTTTTCTTTCGGTTCGGAGCGAAGCGCGGGGAGGCGCGTTCGTCTCGAGCGGGGGTATAGGAGCGGCCCCTCGCGAATACTCGTTAAGTCTTGGTCATGACGTCGATTTCACAATATGAATACTCTGTAAGGTGGAGCTTCCCATGAGCCGGCGGCCCGGATGATCAAGCCCGAAGCCCTGCTTCGCCCTACCCCGGCCGGCCTCTACTGCCCGCCCGGCGACTTCTACATCGACCCCACCCGGCCGGTGGACCGGGCGGTGATCACCCACGGCCACTCCGACCACGCCCGCGCCGGCCACGGGGCGGTGCTGGCCACGCCGGAGACGCTCGCCATCATGGCCGAGCGCTACGGGGCCGACTTCGCCGGGGCGACCGAGGCCGCCGCCTATGGCCGGCCCGTGCATCGCGACGGGGTCGAGGTGACCCTGGTCCCGGCCGGCCACGTCCTGGGCTCGGCCCAGGCGGTGGTCCAGTGGAAGGGCCTGACCATGGTGGTGTCCGGCGACTACAAGCGCCGGCGCGACCCCACCTGCGCGCCCTTCGAGCCCATCGCCTGCGACGTCTTCATCACCGAGGCCACCTTCGGCCTGCCGGTGTTCCGCCATCCGCCGGACTCGGGCGAGATCGCCCGGCTGCTGCGTTCGGTGGCCCAGTTTCCGGAACGCTCGCACCTGGTGGGCGCCTACGCGCTGGGCAAGGCCCAGCGGGTGATCCGCCTGCTGCGGGAGGCGGGCTGGGACAAGACCATCTACGTCCATGGGGCCCTGGAGCGGTTGAACCGCCTCTACGAGGACCACGGGATCGAGCTTGGCCCGCTCTCGCCCGCCACCGTGGCCGCCAAGCAGGACTTCGCCGGCGCCATCGTCATCGGGCCGCCCTCGGCCCTGCAGGACCGCTGGTCGCGGCGCTTCCCCGATCCGGTCCAGGCCTTCGCCTCGGGCTGGATGCAGGTGCGGGCCCGCGCCCGCCAGCGGGGGACCGAGCTGCCCCTGGTGATCTCCGACCACGCCGACTGGGACGAGCTCACCGCCACCGTCGACGAACTGCGTCCCGGCGAACTGTGGATCACCCACGGCCGCGAGGAGGCGCTCGCCCGCTGGGCTCAGCTGCACGACATCAAGGCCCGGGCGCTGGCCCTCGTCGGCTACGACGATGACGAGGAGGACGGCTAGGTGCGCGCCTTCGCCGAGCTGCTGGACCGCCTGTCGCTGACGGCGTCGCGCAACGCCAAGCTGACCCTGGTGCGCGACTATCTGCGCGAGACGCCGGACCCCGACCGGGGCTGGGCCCTGGCGGCGCTCACCGGCGACCTCAGCTTCGCCGCCGCCAAGCCCACCTTCATCCGCAAGGCGGTGGAGGAGCGGATGGACCCGCTGCTGTTCCGCTGGTCCTACGACTATGTCGGCGACCTGGCCGAGACGGTGGCTCTGGTCTGGCCCGCCAGGCCCGGCGCCAACCGCGAGCCGGAGCTGGCCGAGGTCATCGACGCCCTGCGCGGCGCCACCCGGGCCGAGGTGCAGCGGCTGATCGAGGGGTGGCTGGACGCCCTGGAGCCCACCGGCCGCTGGGCGCTGCTGAAGCTGATGACCGGCGGCCTGCGCGTCGGGGTCTCCGCGCGTCTGGCCAAGCAGGCCGCCGCCGACCTGGGCGGTGTGGCGGTCTCAGAGGTGGAGGAAGTCTGGCACGCCCTGCACCCGCCCTATGAGGACCTGTTTTCCTGGCTGGAGGGCCGCTCGGACCGCCCGCGCCCGGACTCGCCCGGCCGCTTCCGCCCCACCATGCTGGCCCAGGCGCTCGACGAGGCCGTCGATTTCGGGCGGCTCGACCCGGCCGACTACGCCGCGGAATGGAAGTGGGACGGCATCCGGGTCCAGGCGGTGAACGAGGCGGGCGTGCGCCGCCTCTACACCCGCAACGGCGACGACATTTCAAGGACCTTTCCCGACGTGCTCCAGGTCCTGGACTTCGAGGGCGCCCTGGACGGCGAGCTGCTGGTGATGGGCGACGACGGGGTCGCCAGCTTCGGCGACCTGCAGCAGCGGCTGAACCGCAAGACCGTCGATGCGAAGCTGATGGCCAGACACCCCGCCGGCATCCGCGCCTATGACCTGCTGGCGCAGGCCGGCGAGGACACACGGGTGCTGCCCTTCCGGGAGCGCCGCGTCCGGCTGGAGGCCTTCGTGGGCAAGCTCGCCACCCCGCGCATCGACCTGTCGCCCCTGCAGCCCTTCGAGACCTGGGCGGAGCTGGCGCGCTTACGCGCCTCACCCCCGCCCGGCGACCCGCAGATCGCCGAGGGCCTGATGCTGAAGCGGTGGGACTCCATCTACGAGGCCGGCCGGCCCAAGGGCCCCTGGTTCAAGTGGAAACGCGACCCGTTCCTCATCGACGCGGTGCTGATGTACGCCCAGCGCGGTCACGGCAAGCGCTCCAGCTTCTATTCCGACTACACCTTCGGGGTCTGGACGGAGGTCGAGGGCAAGCGGGGGCTGACCCCGGTGGGCAAGGCCTATTTCGGCTTCACCGACGAGGAGCTGAAACAGATCGACAAGTTCGTCCGCGACAACACGATCGAGCGCTTCGGCCCGGTGCGCTCGGTGAAGGCCGAACCCCATTTCGGCCTGGTGTTCGAGGTGGCCTTCGAGGGCCTGCAGCGCTCCACCCGTCACAAGTCCGGGGTGGCCATGCGCTTCCCCCGCATCCACCGCATCCGATGGGACAAGCCCGCCGGGGAGGCCGACGAGCTGGCGACCCTGGAGCGGATGCTGGCGCAGATGGAGGGGCGCTAGCGCGTTTCCGGCGCCCGGATCCGCCGCCAGGCCAGGGCCCAGGCGCCGACCGCCTGGGCGAGGCCCGAGGCGAGGCTGGCCCAGGGGGCGATGGACAGCGGCACGAACAGGGCCTGGCCGACGCCGGGGCTGATCACCGAACCCACGATGCCGCCCACGGCGTAGAGCAGGGCCAGCGCCACCACCGCGCCGAAGTCGCCGCGCTGGGGCCGGGGGCCGAAGCGGAACAGGGCGATGACGCCCAGGTCGCGCAGGATGAAGGCCAGCAGGGCCGCGGCCTGGGCCGGGTCCGGACCCTGGTCGAAGGCCGAGCCGGCGCCGCCGACCATGAAGGCGGCCGCCACCAGGATCAGGGCCAGCAGGAAGGGGGCGATGGCGGCGGGCGTCAGGGGCAGGGCCCGGCCAAGATCGCCCTCGCCCAGGGCGCCGGCGAACTGGCGCAGCCGCACCCGGTCGGCGGGCTCGGCGAAGGCCGCGGCGTAGGCCGCGAGCGCCACGGCCAGGGCGCCCACCAGCAGGGCGGCGGCCAGGCCGCCCCCGGCATAGGCGAAGCCGCCGAGGAAGACCGCCAGGAAGATCAGGAAGGCCGGCCAGACCACCGGGGCGTTCTTCATCTGCAGCTCCAGCCGCATCAGCCGCCAGGCGCCGGCCAGGGCCCAGCCGGCGAAGGCCAGGGTCGCCAGCGTCCGGAAGCCGACGGCGGGGAAGACCTGGCCCCACCAGGTGACCTCGCCGCGGGCGTAGAGGAAGGCCGGAATCCCGGCCAGGCCGGCGCCCTTCTGGAAGCCGGAGGAGCCGGCGACAACGCTCAGCAGGAAGAGGCCCAGGATCAGGCCGCCCATCACCCCGCCGGCGCGGGCCACCCGGCCCTCGGCCCGGGCCTTGCGCACCCCGATCAGGGCCGCGCCCAGGCTGACGGCCTGGAGCAGGAGGGCGAGCGCGATCAGGAAGGCGAGCATCCACAGGGCGCCCGGCTGGCCCTGGACCAGCATCAGTCCGGCCATCAGGACGACGCCGGTCAGGGCGCAGAGCCAGGCCAGGCTCGCCGCCCCCAGCAGCTTGCCCCAGGTCATGGCCCAGGGGGTGAGCGCGCTGAGCCGCTGGAAGTCCCAGGTGCGGTCGGCGATCTCGGCCAGCACCGCCGTGCCGGCGGCCCGCGAGCCCCAGATCACCCCGCAGATCAGGAAGACGAAACCTCCCACCCCGGCCAGGGCCGGCAAGGGCCCGCCGCCGGCGTCCCGCGCCAGCAGGGCCGTGGCGCCGTAGATCAGGATCAGGCTCACGGCGGCCCAGGCGATGCGGCGGGGCGAGGCCTCCAGCCACAGATTGCGTTGGAACTCCGGGTTCATCGGGCCACCTCCGCCAGATAGGCGTCTTCCAGGGTCTTGCGGCTCGCCTGGAAGGCCCGGACCTTCAGGCCCGCCCCGATCAGCTGCGCGAGCAGGGCCGAGTCGTCCTCGCCGTCGGCCAGGACCAGGGTGGCGGCGTCGCCCTCCAGCCGCTCGACGGTGACGCCGAGGGCCACCAGCCGGTCGCCCAGGTCGGCCGGGGTCTCGGCGAAGACCACCTCCACCCGGCTCCCGTCGCGATGGCCGCCGCCGGCCGCCAGCACCCCGCCGCCGGCCACCGCGCCGTCGCGGATCATCAGCATCTGGGTGGAGTAGTCCTCCAGCTCGGCCAGGATGTGGGAGGAGACCACGATGGTCATGCCGTCGCCCGACAGGGACAGGATCAGGTCCGACAGGCTGCGCCGCGCCTCGGGATCCAGCCCGGCGGCGGGCTCGTCCAGCAACAGGACGCGGGGACGGTGGACGATGGTCTGGGCGATGGCCAGGCGCTGCTTCAGGCCGCGCGACAGTTCGCCGGCCCGGGCCTCCAGGCGGTCGGTGAGCTGCACCCGGGCCGCGGCGGCCTCGACGGCGGCGGGGGTGTCGGCCACCGACACGCCCCGGGAGCGGGCGGCGTAGGTCAGGGCCTTGCGCACCGAGAGCTCGTCATAGAGGCCGAAGAAGTCGGGCAGGTAGCCGATCGCGGCGTGGACCCCGCGGGGGTCGGCCTCCACGTCGAGGCCCGCCACCGCGATGGTCCCTTCGGTGGGGACGTCGAGGGCGGCGATGCAGCGCATCAGGGTCGACTTGCCCGCCCCGTTGGGGCCCACCAGGGCCAGGACCGCGCCGGCCTGGACGTCGAAGGACACCCCGTGCAGGGCGCGCGCCGAGGGGTAGTCATAGACCACCCCGCGAACCTCGATCATCGCGGTCATGTCAGCTCCCCTTCCAGGAAGGCCTTGAGGTCGCCGCCGGTGAACTTCAGTCCGCGGACCCCGGCGCGGCGGCCGGCCTCCACGTCGCCGTCCTTGTCCCCCACCATGATCGAGCGGGTCAGGTCCACGGGCCACTCGGCGATGGCCTGCAGCAACATGCCGGGATTGGGCTTGCGGCCCGGCGGATCGGGGTGGCGGTAGGTCTCGTCGGCGGCGTCGGGATGGTGCGGGCAGTAGTAGAAGGCGTCGACCCGGGCCCCGACCTCGGCCAGGGAGGCGCTCATCTGGGCGTGCAGCTTCCGCACGTCGTCCTCGGTATAGTAGCCGCGGCCGACCCCGGACTGGTTGGTCACCACGAACACCCACCAGCCGGCGGCGTTGAAGGCGGCGATGGCCTCCCGGGCGCCTGGAATCCAGACGAAATCCTCCCAGCGATAGACATAGCCGGGGTCTTCATTGAGCACCCCGTCGCGATCGAGGAACAGGGCGGGGCGGGGGGACTGGTCAGGCGCGCTCACGACGCCACCTTAGCGCCAAGGCCCGCCCCCTGTCGCGGGGGTCGGCCTTAAGCTTTCGTAAGCTCGCCATTTCGCCGACACATCGCCCCGGCTATGGTCGCGCAACCATTCAAGTTTTCGAGGTCGCCTTGGCCGACGCATCGCCCGTTCTCTCCATCAAGGACCTCCGGGTCGATTTCGCCACCCACGACGGGGTGGTCAACGCCGTGCGCGGGGTCTCCCTGGACGTGGCCCGGGGCGAGACCCTGGGGGTGGTGGGCGAGAGCGGCTCGGGCAAGAGCCAGACCTTCATGGCCCTGATGGGCCTGCTGGCCCGCAACGGCCAGGCCAGTGGTTCGGCCAAGTTCCTCGGGACCGAACTGCTGAACCTCAAGCCCGGCGCCCTCAACAAGATCCGCGGCTCGAAGATGACCATGATCTTCCAGGACCCGCTGACGGCTCTGACCCCCCACGTGCGCATCGGCGAACAGATCGCCGAGCCCCTGCGCCTGCACCTGGGCATGAGCGGCGAGGCCGCCAACAAGCACGCCAAGGACTGGCTGGAGCGGGTGCGCATCCCCGACGCGGCCCGCCGGCTGCGCCAGTATCCGCACGAGCTGTCGGGCGGCATGCGCCAGCGGGTGATGATCGCCGCGGCCATGGCCGGTTCGCCCGCCCTGCTGATCGCCGACGAGCCCACCACCGCCCTGGACGTCACCGTCCAGGCCGAGATCCTCGACCTGATGGACGAGCTGAAGCGCGAGACCGGCACGGCCATGGTGCTGATCACCCACGACATGGGGGTCATCGCCCGGCTCGCCGACCGGGTCTGCGTCATGAAGGACGGGGCCTATGTGGAGGAGGGCGGCGCCGAGGCGCTCTTCGCCGCGCCCAAGGACCCCTATACCCGCGCCCTGCTGGATGCGATCCCGCGCCTGGACCGCTCCGATCGCGGCGGCCGCCCGACCCTGTCGCCGGTCGCCCCCAATGCGCCGGTCGTGGTGGAGGGCAAGGACATCAAGGTCTGGTTCCCGATCCACGAGGGGGTCTTCGGCGCCAAGCGCAACCTGCGGGCCGTGGACGGGGTCTCCTTCAAGGTGCGCGAGGGCGAGACCCTCGGCGTGGTGGGGGAGAGCGGCTGCGGCAAGTCCACCCTGGCCCGCGCCGTCATCAACCTGATCCCCGCCACCGGCGGGGCGGTGACCCTGCTGGGCCGCGACATCACCGGCGCCGACAAGGAGGCCGTCCGCGCGTCGCGCCGCGACCTGCAGATCGTTTTCCAGGACCCCCTGGCCAGCCTCGACCCGCGCATGACCATCGGCGATTCCATCGCCGAGCCCCTGCAGGTGTTCAGGCCGGAGCTGAAGCGGGCCGAGCGGGACACCGAGGTGGCCGCCATGATGGCCAAGGTCGGCCTGCCGCCGGCCCTCATCAACCGCTATCCGCACGAGCTGTCCGGCGGCCAGAACCAGCGGGTCGGCATCGCGCGCGCCATGATCCTCAAGCCCCGGCTGGTGATCTGCGACGAGGCGGTCTCGGCCCTCGACGTCTCCATCCGCGCCCAGATCATCGACCTGCTGATCGAGCTGCAGAAGGAGATGGGCCTGGCCATGGTGTTCATCAGCCACGACCTGGCGGTGGTCCGCGAGATCAGCCACCGGGTCATGGTGCTCTATCTGGGCCGGGTGATGGAGCAGGCCGACCGCGAGCAGATCTACGCCCATCCGCACCACCCCTACACCCAGGCCCTGCTCTCGGCCGCGCCGATCCCCGATCCGGTGCGCGAGCGCGCCCGCAAGCGGCTGAAGCTGTCGGGGGAGCCCCCCAGCCCCATGGATCCGCGCAGCGCCCTGCGGTTCCTGCCCTCCCGGCTGTCGGCCGACCCGCTGGGCCAGGTCTATGTGCCGCAGCTGAAGGAGGTGGCCCCCGGCCACCTGGTCTCGGAGTTCGACCCGCCGGCCGAAGCGGCCTAGGAGCGTGACAGCCTGAAGTGGGAACCGGTTCAGGCGACCGTCACGCGAACGAGAAAGAATCTGCGCGAGCCATGAGCGGAAAGATCACCCCCATCCTGATGTCGGGCGGCGCGGGCACGCGCCTCTGGCCCCTGTCGCGCCAGGCCAAGCCCAAGCAGTTCCACCGGCTGGGGGGCGCGCAGACCCTGATCCAGGCCACCGCCCTGCGGGTGACCGGCGAGATGTTCAATCCGCCGATCGTCGTCTGCGCCGCGGCCCACGCCGACCTCACCCGCGACCAGCTGATGGAGGTGGGGATCACGCCGCGGGCCCTGATCGCCGAGCCGGCGCCGCGCAACACCGCCGCGGCCTCCGTGGCCGCCGCCGCCGTGGCCGCCGAGATCGATCCCGACGGGGTCTTCCTGCTGTTGCACGCCGACAACCTGGTGGCCGACGTCCCGGCCATGCACCGCGCGGTGGAGGCGGGCCGGGCGGCCGCCGAGGCCGGCGAGGTGGTGATCTTCAGCCTCAAGCCGACCGGGCCTGAGACCATCTACGGCTATATCCGCGCCGGTGCCGGCGAGGGCTTGGTGCGCAAGGTCGCCCAGTTCGTCGAGAAGCCGGATCTCGAGACGGCCAAGCGCTTCGTGGCCGACCCCGACTATGGCTGGAACGCCGGCATGTTCATGTTCAGCGCCGCCGCCTTCCTGGCGGAGTGCCGCAAGCTGGCGCCCGCCATCTCGGCGGCCGCCGAGGCCGGGGTCGCCAAGGCCGCGCGGCGCGGCGACCTGATCGCCCTGTCCCCCGACTTCCTCACCGCGCCGTCCGAGGCCATCGACACCGCCATCATGGAGAAGACCGCCCACGCCAGCGTCGTGGGCGCCGACATCGGCTGGAGCGACGTGGGCAACTGGAACGCGCTGTGGGAGGGCTCGGCCCAGGACGGCGACGGCAATGTCGCCGACGGCGACGTGGTCCTGGTGGGCTCGGCCCGCAGTCTGGCCCGCACCGACGGGCCGGTGGTGGTCCTGGCGGGGGTCGAGGATCTGGTGGTGGTGGTGGAGAACGGGGTCGTCCTGGTCACCCGGCGCGAGTCCACCGCCTCGGTGCGCGCCGCCGTCGACGCCCTGAAGACCCAGGGGCGCGGCGAGCTGCTCTGAACCCTGGGATGATCTGCGGTTCGCGGAAGTTGCATTGGGACCCTTCCGGCAACTTCGCGGAAAGACTTCTTGGTTAAGTTCGCCGTCCTGTAGTCGCGTTTTCGCCGCCTCGGGATGGCCGTCTTGCACATCGAAGTCCTCCGTCCGCAGGACATGACGGCCGAGCGGATGGCGCGTTGGGCGGCCCTGCAGGCCACCGACATCACCCTGGACAGCCCCTTCCTGTCGCCGGACTGGGCCCGCGCGGTGGCCTCCGTCCAGCGCCAGACCTCCCGCCAGGTCCGCGTCGCCGTGGCGGTGGAGGACGGCCGCGACGTCGCCTTCCTGCCGGTCCGCGTGGGCCACCTCACCGCCATGCCGGTGGGGGCGCCGATGTGCGACTACCAGGGTCTGGTGGCCGAGCCCGGCGCGCGGATCGACGTGCGCAAGATGATCCAGGCCCTGGGCGTCCAGCGCTTCGACTTCTGCCACATGATCGAGGCCCAGGCGGTCTTCGCCCCCTATGCCCGCGGCCGCGACCTGTCCCACGTGGTGGATGTCTCCGAGGGGTACGAGGCCTATGAGGCCGCCCGCCGCGAGGCCGGGACCTCGGTCCTGAAGGATTGCGACAAGAAGCGCCGCAAGGTCGAGCGCGAGATCGGCCCCGCCGTCTTCACCCCCTTTTCCCGCAGCCAGGCCGACTTCGACCAGCTGGTGGCCTGGAAGCGCGCCCAGCTCGACGCCACCGGCCAGACCGACATCTTCGACGCCGGCTGGACCCTGCGGCTGATGCAGGACCTGTTCGAGCGCCGCGATCCCGACTTCGGCGCGGCCCTGTTCACCCTGCACTTCGGCGACCGCCTGGCCGCGGTGCACCTGCACCTGCACGGCAAGCAGACCATCCACGGCTGGCTGATCGCCCACGATCCGGAGTTCGAGCGCTATTCGCCGGGCATCCTGCTGTTCCAGGACGTCCTGCGCTGGATGGACGCCACCCCCTATACGCGCCTGGACCTGGGTCCCGGCGACTACCGCTTCAAGCGCGAGCTGGCCAATGCCGGCGTCTGGGTCACCCACGGCTTCGTCGGCGGCGTCGCGCCGGCCGCCCTGGTCCGCCACGCCGCCTACGGCGTCCGCGCCGCCGCCGAGGCCCTGCCGCTGGGCAAGATGTCGGCCCTGCCCGGCAAGGCCATGCGGCGCATGGACGTGCTGCGCGGCCTTCGCTGACGTTGCCGTGAGGGCCCGCCCTCGTTAGAGGTGGCGTCCTTTTCCACCCCTGGCCTGATCATGACCCTGTCCATCGACGATATCCGCGCGGCCGCCGAGCGGCTGAAGGGGCGCATCGAGCGCACGCCCTGCCGTCAGTCGCGGACGCTGTCGGAGATTACCGGGGCCGAAGTCTGGGTGAAGTTCGAGAACCTGCAGTTCACCGCCGCCTACAAGGAGCGCGGCGCGCTCAACACCCTGCTGCAGCTCTCCGACAACGAGGCCAAGCGCGGGGTGATCGCCGCCTCGGCCGGCAATCACAGCCAGGGCCTGGCCTATCACGCCGCGCGGCTGGGCATACCGGTGACCATCGTCATGCCCCGCAACACCCCCTTCGTGAAGGTGCAGCAGACCCGCGCCTTCGGGGCCGAGGTGGTGCTGGACGGGGAGACCTATGACGACTCAGCGGCGCTCGCCAAGACCCTGTGCGCCGAGCGGGAGCTGGTCTTCGTCCACCCCTTCAACGACGTGAAGGTGATGGCCGGCCAGGGCACGGTGGCGCTCGAGATGTTCGAGGATGTGCCCGACCTGGAGGTCCTGCCCATCCCCATCGGCGGCGGCGGCCTGATCGCCGGCTGCGCCACCGTGGCCAAGTCGCTGAACTCCAAGGTCGAGATCTACGGCGTCGAGCCCGCCATGTACCCCTCCTTCACCGCCAAGATGCGCGGCGTCGGCGCGGCCACCGGCGGGGCCACCATCGCCGAGGGCATCGCGGTCCGGAGCGTGGGCGAGGAGAGCTACGCCATCGCCCGGCCGCTGATCGACGACGTGCTGCTGATCGAGGAGCCCTATTTCGAGCGGGCCATCGCCCTCTACTGCAATGTCGAGAAGACGGTGGTGGAGGGCGCCGGCGCGGCCTCGCTGGCCGCCCTGCTGGCCTATCCGGAGAAGTTCCGCGGCAAGAAGGTCGGGCTGATCATCACCGGCGGCAATATCGACACCCGGCTGCTGGCCTCGGTGCTGACCCGCGAGCTGGTGCGCGAACAGCGCCTGGTCTCCCTGCGCATCATCGGCGACGACCGGCCGGGCCTGCTGGGCACCGTCTCGGTGCTGATCGGCAAGATGGGGGCCAATATCGTCGAGGTGGCGCACAACCGCCTGGCCCTGGACGTGCCCGCCAAGGGCGCGGAGTTCGACATCATGATCGAGACCCGCGACGCCCAGCACACCCAGGAAATCATGGACGCCCTGCGCGAGAGCGGCTACCCGCCCCGCGCGGTCTGAGAAGCGAGAGTGCAATGAAGCGTATCGTTCTGGCCTTCGCCCTGATGGCGCTGGCCGCCTGCGGGCCGAACAAGAAGGCCGCCGACAATCTCGGCGCGGCCAAGACCTTCCTGGCTGCGAACGCCAAGGCGCCCGGCGTCGTCACCCTGCCCTCGGGCCTGCAGTACAAGATCGTCCGCTCGGGCCCCAAGGACGGGCTTCGGCCCCATCCCGGCGACGAGGTGAAGGTCCACTACGAGGGCAAGCTGCTGGACGGCAAGGTGTTCGATAGTTCCTACGAGCGCGGGGTGCCGGCCGCCATGCCGCTGGACGCCCTGATCCCGGCCTGGATCGAGGCCCTGCAGCTGATGCGGCCCGGCGACGAATGGGTGCTCTATGTGCCGCCGGCCCTGGGCTATGGCGAGGAGGGCGCGGGCGGCGGCGAGATCCCGGGCAACAGCGTGCTGATCTTCAAGATCGAGCTGATCGGCGTCCTGCCGGGCCCTGGCTCCGTCGCCCAGGGCTAGCCGGAGTCAGGCCGCGTGGGCTGATCGGGCGGGCGCGAAACCCGCTTCGGCTGTCTTGGTCACCGAGAACTGCGAGATCAGTTCGCCGAGGGTCTCGATGCTGCCGTCGAGCTCGACGACCGCGGCCGTGGTTTCCTCGAGCATGGCGGCGCTCTGCTGCACCGCCCCATCCATCACGGCCACGGCTGCATTGACGTCCTGCAGGCTGACAGCCTGCTCGCCGGAGCTCTTGGCCATGCCATGCACCAGGTCGTCGATTTCGCCGACCTTCAGGATGATGCGCCGCAGGGCCTGGCCGGTGGCGCCCACCATCTCCACCCCGCGGGCGACCTGGGTCGTGGACGTCGAGATGAGGGCCTTGATCTCCTTGGCGGCCTCCGCCGAGCGCTGCGCCAGGGCGCGCACCTCGGCGGCGACCACCGCGAAGCCTCGGCCGGAATCTCCGGCGCGGGCGGCCTCGACCCCGGCGTTCAGGGCCAGCAGGTTAGTCTGGAAGGCGATCTCGTCGATCACCCCGATGATCTGGCCGATGTCGCGGGAGACATTCTCGATGTCGCCCATGGCGCCGATGGCGCCGTCCACCACGGCGTTCGACTGATCGGCCTCCGTGCGGGTGGAGGCGACGATCTGCGCCACCTGGTTGGCGCTGGCGGCCGATGTCCTGACCTTCTCGGTGATCTGGTCCAGGCCGGCGGCGGTCTCCTCCAGCCTTTGGGCCTGGCTCTCGGTGCGGGCCGACAGGTCGCTGGCGGCGCGGGAGATCTCGGCCGAGCCGCCGGCCGCGGTCCGGCTGGCCTGGTCGATGGTCAGGACCAGGGCTTCAAGCCGGGCGCCGGCCTCGTTGAAGTCCGCCCGCAGTCGGTCATAGGGCTCGCTGAAGGTGTCGGTGATGCGGGCGGTCAGGTCGCCATCGGCCAGGGCCGACAGCGCCCCGGCCAGGGCGTCGACGATATGGGCCTGGGCCGCGGCCTGGCGTTGGGCGATCTCGGTCTCGGTCTGCTGCTGCTCGCGGGCCAGACGCTCGATCTCGGCCTGCTGACGCATCTGACGTTCGTGCGCCTCCTCCTGGCGCGCCTGGACGCTCTCGCGCATCTGCAGGATGTCGCGCAGCAGGCCGGCGAACTCGCCCTGGCCCACGACGCTGAGCGCCTCGGTGTCGGCCCCCTGCTCCACCCTGCGCACCACCGCGCGGGCGCGGGCCAAGGCCGAGAGGATGCTGCGCGACAGGGCGAAGGCCAGCAGGGCGCTGAGCATCACTGTGGGCGCCAGGGTCAGGATGATCATGTCGTGGCCCTTGGCCGCGATCTGGCCGATCTCCTGACGCCGCTGCAGGACCAGCATGTACTGGCTGTCCACCGCCGACTGAAGCTGGGTGTCGGCCTCGGCCATCGCCGAGGCGTCGCCGGACGCGATCCGGGTCAGGGCCTGGGCCGCGGCCTTGGTCGCCGTCCGGGCGTCGGGATCGGTCAATCGGCCGCCATAGGCCTGGACCGTGCCGGCCAGGGCCGCGGCGCCCGACGGGTCGGCCGGAAGGTCCTTCAGGCTGAGCCGGGTGTCGCGCATCTCGTCCAGCACGGCGACCTCTGTGTCGTCGAACTTGGCGCGCAGCTCGTTGAAGCTCTTGTATTTCTGCGCCCCGTAGAGGCCGGCGGCGAGCGTGGCGGCGAGGATCGCGCCGCAGCAGAACAGCAGCTGGGCGTTGAGCGGGATCCGGTTCACCAGGCGGTCGGTTGGCGGCTCGGCCAGCATCCGATCCAGGACCGAGACCTTGCGGACCAGCCGGTTGAAGGCCACCGCCCCCAGGTGGGCCGCCAGCAGGCCGAGCATCAGATAGGCCAGGCGAGCGTGCCAGGCGCTGAGCGCCAGGCCCTGCTCGCTGCTCAACTGCACCAGAGTGGGCAGCTCGAGGACGCCGAACAGCACGACGCTGTCGCCCCGCGCCCAGGCGGTGAGGAAGCCCAGCACCGGCTGGGCGGCCAGCGCCAGCAGCAAGGCCACATGCACCAGATGCGCGGCCAGGGTCTGCCACGGCGGGAAGGCCGGATCGCTCTTGGGTCCGCGAATCCTCAGACCGACCGCCAGCCGCACCACCACCAGGATCAGCACCAGGGCCCCGCATTGGCGATGCAGGGCCAGAACCGTCTGGCCGAACTCCAGCGACTCCAGCTGCTTGAACACCAGGATCAGCATGAACTGGATGCTGATCAGCAGCGCCAGCGACCAGTGGAGGACCCGCCTGGCGCGGGGATATCTCCGGGGCGGTGCGGGAGGCGGCTGGCTCAATTGACGGTGACCGTCATCTTCATCTTCGGATGGATGCCGCAGATCACCTGATAGGTCCCGGCCTTCACCATCGGCGCCTTGAAGGACACCCCCGGCTGCTGCAGACCGCTGTTGAGGCTGACACCCGCGCCGGTGATCAGGATGTTGTGGGAGGTGGTGTCGCCATTGGCGAAGTTGATGATGTCGCCCTTCTTCACGCTCAGGGCGGGGGTGCTGAAGGCGAGTCCCTTCTGGTCGACGGTGACCAGGGCGCCGGCCCAGGCGGCGCCGGCGACGGCGGCCGCCAGGACCGCGCCCGAAGTCAGGAGATGGATGGCTTTCATGGCGTCTGGAACTCCAGCTATCGGGGCAGATTGGGGTAGGTGACCGGAGCGTCCTGACTGCTCAGCGCCTCCATGAAGGCGACCAGTTCGGCCTTCTCCTCCGGCGTCAGGCCCAGCGGCTTGACGCCGTCCGAGAGGGACGCGCGGGTGGCGAAGCCGTGGTCGTAGTGGTCCACCACGGCCACCAGGGTCTTCAGGGAGCCGTCGTGCATGTAGGGCGCGCGCTGCGCGATGTTGCGCAGGGTCGGGGTCTTGAAGGCGTGCTCCAGGATGGTCAGGCCCGGCATGATGTTGGCCCGGCCCATGTCCCCGTCCGGCAGGCCGATATCGTGGAAGCCGTCGTCGGTCATCCGCCAGCCGGTGTGGCAGGTGGCGCAGCCGGCCTTGGTGTTGAACAGGACGAAACCGCGCTTGGCGGCGTCGGGAATGGCCTCGTCTTCGCCGGCCACCCAGCGGTCGAAGGGGGCGACGCCGGAGACAATGGTTCTCTGATAGGCGGCCAGGGCCTTGGCCACGGTGTCGATGTCCACCGGCTCGCCCGGATAGGCGGCCTGGAAGGCGGTGACGTAGCCGGGCAGGCCCTTGATCACCCCCACCACGTCGTCATGGGGCATGTTCATCTCGGCCTCGGACTTCAGCGGTCCCTTGGCCTGCTCCTCCAGGGTGGCGGCGCGGCCGTCCCAGAACAGAGGCTCGCTCCAGGCGACATTGAGGATGGTGGGGGTGTGCCGGCCGAGCCGCCCGCCCTTGTCGCCGACCCCCTTGGGCTGCCCGTCTTCCCAACCGAGGGAGGGGTTGTGGCAGGTGCCGCAGGAGATGACCCCGGAGCCGGACAGGCGGGGATCGAAGAACAGGGTCTTTCCCAGTTCGACCTTGGCCTCGGTGGTGGGGTTGTCGGCGGGGGCGGGGACCTCGGCGGGGCGCCGGTAGGCGTCGATCATCGCGGCCAACTGGGCGCGGAGCCCGCCGGTGTCCTGCGCCGCCAGCGGCCCGGCCCCCACGGCGGCGAGGCCGGCGACAAGGATGGCGATCCCAGCCACTCGATACTGGCGCATGGTCACTCCATTAGTTGTCTATGCGATGATTACCCTATCCATGCGAACAAATCAGAGTTACCGAATTGATAATCGAGGTAATCGGAGAGCGAATACCACCGATCGCCGCCACTTTGTCGCAAGTCTTAGGGTTGCGCTCGCGCGCGAATGCAAGCCAGGGGCCTGACTATGCTATCCAAGATGGGATGATATCTGGGGTGCGACCTTAGGTGGCTGGCGCTTAGGCGGCCCGGCGCCTAGCTGAACAGGTGCCTGCGGGTGTCGGGGTTCTCCCGGCGCCACATGACGTTGTCCAGGAAGAAGTGGTGGATGTTGATGAAGATCCACACCGCAAACAGGCAGGCCGTGGGCCCGAACACCGCCTGGTCGTAGGGTATCACCGCGTCCATCAGGTTGGGCAGGCCCCAGAAGCCGACGAAGCCCAGGGCCAGGCCTGAGGCCACGAAGATCGCCAGTCCCCGCCTCCAATTCTCTGACCGGGCCCGCTCGACGCCGCCCTGATAGCGCCAGACCACCGCCAGGTATTGCAGGGAGTGGAAGGCCGGGATCACCAGCAGCCACAGGGGGTTGATGCGCATGAAGACCAGCCAGGCGTAGAGGCTGGCGGCGTAGGCCGCCGCCCCGTTCCATGGCAGGGTCTTCCAGGATCGCCCCATCACCACCAGGGTCGCCGCCGTGGTGAGCGCCGCGGCCAGGCCGGCGATCATCAGCAGGGGCTGCGGGACCGGCAGGGCGTAGTAGTCCAGGCCCCAGAGGTGGGTCACCTTCACCTGGTGGTTGGCGTTCAGCCAGGAGAAGGCCCAGACCACATAGGCGTTCACCAGGAACACCTTCTTCTGCGTCGCGCCGAAGAAGCTCTTCTTCAGGGCGCTGTCGACCATCAGCATGCCGTAGCCCTGCTTGACGTAGTGCCAGCCCACGAAGAAGGCCATCAGGTTGCCGCCGAAGCCCAGCAGCCGCGAGTCCGCGCTCATCAGGGCGGTGGTCAGGAAGCCCGCCAGGGCCAGGGGAACCACCAGGCCGGCGAAGATGTAGCGGCCCCGCAGGGCCGGCGCGTGGGTCCCGGAGAAGGCCTTGGCCGGGTAGTCGCGGTAGAAGATCTGATAGGAATGGGCGAAGTGCGGATGGTTGAGGACGTTGATCAGCATCCACATCGCCGCCGCCATGGGCGCGGCCACCCGGTCGGCCGGCAGCAGCAGCAGGACGGGGAAGACCAGCAGCGACCCGCCCCCCAGCAGCAGGAAGTCGGCGACCGGACCCCACAGGTGTCGGCGCGGCGCCGCGGCGGCGGCGCTGGCGACGGTCTCGCCCAAAGCTATCGACATGGCGGCCTCCGCCCCGGTTCTTCGGGCGCCAGCATGGCGGGCAATGCTTAGGCCCCGGTGAACGTCCCGCTAAGCCTGTGGCGCCAGACTGGCGGCGTGCTCAGCTTCATCCTCACCTATCTGGCGGCGCTCAACCTGATCGCCTTCGCGGTCTTCGCCGCCGACAAGCGCGCCGCCGCCGCCGGCCGCCGGCGCACGCCGGAGGCCACCCTGCTGGGGCTGGCGGCCCTGGGCGGCGGGCTCGGGGCGGTGATCGCCCAGCGCCTGCTGCGCCACAAGACCCGCAAGCAGCCCTTCGCCGGCCGGCTGGGCCTGATCCTGGCGGGACAGGGGCTCCTGCTGGCCGGGCTCGGCGGCCTGGCGGTCCGACACGCCCTTGTCATCCCCTAAGGAAGCCTGCTGAGATCGATCCAGAGCCGCGCCGTCAGAGCGCCGGCCAAGGGACGGAAGCAGCGCATGGACTACGACCTGATCGTCGTTGGCGGCGGAATTGGCGGCTCGGCCCTGGCCGCCGTCATGGCGCAGGCGGGCGCCCGCGTCCTGCTGCTGGAGCAGTCCCTGGCCTACGAGGACAAGGTGCGCGGCGAGTGGATCGCCCCCTGGGGCGTCACCGAGGTCAGGCGCCTGGGGCTCTACGACCTGCTGGTGGGCGCCGGCGGGCACCACCTGGAGACCCACATCTCCTATGACGAGAACCGCGATCCGGAGGATGCGCGGTCGACGCCGATCCCGCTGGGGGTCTTCGCCCCCGACGTGCCGGGTCCGCTGTGCATCGGCCATCCCCACCACTGCCAGACCCTGTTCGACGAGGCCGTGCGGCGCGGCGTCGACGCCCGGCGCGGGGTGCAGGTGATGTCGGTGACCGCCGGGGCGGCGCCCAGCGTCACCTTCCGCCAGGACGGCGCCCAGACCACCGCGACGGCCCGCCTGCTGGCAGGCGCCGACGGCCGGGCCTCCATGGTCCGCGAGAGCCTGGGGATCGTCCTGCACCAGGACGCTCCGCACCACATGTTCGCCGGCCTGCTGGTCGACGGCGCGCCGGGCTGGGACGACAAGGTCCAGGCCATCGGGGTGGAGGGGGATTTCTCCTTCCTGGCCTTCCCGCAAGGGGCCGGCCGGGCCCGCCTCTACGGCGCCTTCAGCCTGGACCAGCGCCGCCGCTTCGCGGGTCCCGACGGGCCGCGGGCCTTCCTTGAGGCCTTCCGCATGTCCTGCTCGCCGGACAACGAGCACCTGGCCCGCGCCACCCCCGCGGGACCTCTGCTGGCCTATTTCAACAACGACGCCTGGACCGATGAGCCCTTCGCGCCGGGCGCGGTGCTGGTGGGGGACGCCGGGGGCTGGAACGACCCGATCATCGGCCTGGGTCTCTCCATCACCTATCGCGACGTCCGCATCGTCACCGACATCCTCAAGGCCGACGCCGACTGGGCCAGGGCCGACTTCACCCCCTACGCCAAGGAGCGGGCCGAGCGCCTGCGCCGCCTGAGGTTCACCGCGGGCCTGGTCTCGGCCCTGGAGGCGGAGTTCGGCGAGGGCCCCCGCGCGCGGCGCGAGAGCCTGCATCAACGCGCCCTGCAGGATCCCTCCCTGCGGGCCCACACCCTGGCGGTGATGGCCGGACCGGAAATGCTGCCGCCCGACGTCTTCACCCCGCAACACCGCGCCCGCGTCCTCGGAGAGGCCTGATGGAAGAGTTCAACACACGCTGGCTGGCGGCCTGGACCGCCAAGGACGTCGAGGCCCTGCTGGGCTTCTACACGCCCGACACCCTCTATTTCGACCAGCAGACAGCCGCGGGCATCCGTGGGCACGAGGCCTTGGGCGCCTATCTGCGCGGCCTGTTCGGCATGACCCCGCCCATGCGCTACGAGGCCGAGGCGGTCTGGGAGATCAAGGGGGGCTTCTGCGGCCGCTGGTACTGCACGATCGGCGACGCCACCGCCCCGGCCCTGCGCGGCTTCGACCTGGTGCTGATGGACGGCGACCGCATCGGCCGCAACGAGGTCTATGTCCACACCCTGGGGCCCGCGGCGTGAGCGAGCTTCCCATCGTCACCGACCCCGCCGCCGTCGACTCCGCCTGGCTGACCGCCGCCCTCAACCGCGCCGGCGTCGCCGCCCAGGTGGAGGGCTTCACCACCCAGAAGGTGGGCGACGGCATGCTGGGGGAAAGCGTCCGCTTCAACCTGACCTACGCCAAGCCCGTCGAGGGCGCCCCGGCCAGTCTGGTGGGCAAGTTCCCGTCCGCCGATCCGGTCAGCCGGGCCACCGGCGGCCAGATCGGCCTCTATCTGAACGAGGTGCGTTTCTACCAGGAGATCGCCCACACCGTGGCGATCCGCACGCCCAGGCCCTTCGTGGCGGCCATCGACCCGGAGACCAGCGACTTCGTGCTGTTGCTGGAGGACATGGGTCCCGCCCGGGGCGGAAACCAGCTCACGGGCTGCTCCCTGGCCGACGCCCAGACGGTGATGGACGAGGCCGCGGCCCTGCACGGCCCCCGCTGGGCCGATCCGAAGCTGGACGAGGTGGAGTTCCTCAACCGCCAGATGCTCGACCCCGCAGCCCTGGTGGCCATGTTCGGCGGGATCATGGCCGCCTTCCGCCAGCGCTACGAGGGCGCCCTGGAGCCGGAATACATGGCGCTCTGCCAGGACTTCGCCGACAACCTCGGGGGCTACTACGCCGGACCGGCCGCCCCGCCCACCGTGCAGCACGCCGACTTCCGCCTCGACAACATGCTGTTCGAGCCCCAGGGCGGCCGCTGGCCCCTGGCGGTGCTGGACTGGCAGACGGCGGCCAAGGGGCCGGGCGTGCAGGACGTGGCCTATTTCATCGGCGCGGGCCTGCCGACCGAGGAGCGCCGCCGGCACGAGCGCGACCTGCTGCGCCGCTGGCTCGAGGCGCTCTCCCGCTACGGGGTGACCTATGGCTGGGACGAGGCCTGGACGGCGTACCGCCACTACCTGCTGCACGGGGTCTTCACCGCCATCTTCGCCTCGGTCAGCACCAAGCAGACCGACCGCGGCGACCAGATGTTCCTGACCATGGCCCGGCGCCACAGCGCCCACGCCCTGGACCTGGAGTCGATGAAGCTGCTGCGCTGAGAACAGGATCGTCAACGAACCCCACAAACAAGCGCGGTGGCGCTTCACCCCATGTGTCATCCCGCATGGAGGCCGAAGGCCGGAAGTGCGGGACCCATACTCACCGATCTCTCCGGCAAGCCCCGCGCGTCTGGGTCCCGGTCTTCCGCGTGCCGCGGAAACCGGGATGACACTCTAGGGACGCAGCGTCGCCCTCAGTCGGTGAACACCACCGTCTTGCTCCCGTTCAGCAGCACCCGGTCCTCCAGCCGCCAGCGGACGGCGCGGGCCAGGACCCGGCGTTCGATGTCGCGGCCCTTGCGGATCAGGTCCTTGGGCGTGTCGCGGTGGCTGATGCGCTCGACGTCCTGCTCGATGATCGGACCCTCGTCGAGGTCGGCGGTGACGTAGTGGGCGGTGGCGCCGATCACCTTCACCCCGCGCTGGTGGGCCTGGTGATAGGGCCGCGCGCCCTTGAACCCCGGCAGGAAGGAGTGGTGGATGTTGATGCAGCGGCCCTCCAGCTTGGCGGCCAGGCCGTCGGACAGAACCTGCATGTAACGGGCGAGCACCACCAGCTCGGTCTGCGTCTCCTGGATCAGCCGCCAGAGCGCCGCCTCCTGCTCCATCTTGGTGTCGCGGGTCACAGGCAGGTGGTGGAAGGGCACGCCCGAGAGATCGAGGTGGGCGTAGGTCTCGGCGGCGTGGTTGGAGACCACGGCGGCGAGCGTCATGGGCAGCTCAGCGCGCCGCCAGCGATAGAGCAGGTCGGCCAGGCAGTGGTCCTGCTGCGAGGCGAGGATCATCACCCGCTTCCTGTCCTTGGCGCCGCGCAGGGTCCAGTTCATCCCGAATTCCTGGGCGTGGGGGGCGAAGGCCTCGCGCAGGCTCTCGGCGCTCTCCTGGCCCGCGTCGAACACCACCCGCATGAAGAATCGGCCGGTCTCCTCGTCATCGAACTGCTGGGCGTCGAGGATGTTGCCGCCGCGCTCGAACAGGAAGGCCGAGACGCGGGCGACGATTCCCGGGCGGTCGGGACAGGCGAGGGTCAGGATCATGGCCCTGCCTAAGGCTTGATCACCGCGCGGACGTCAAGCCGCTCACGCTCAGTTGCGCGCGCCGGCGGGGTGGAGCCCATCGCGGCCCAGGGCTAGGGTGGCCCATGACCCTGACGTCCCGCGCCCTCGACATCCTGGCGACCCTGGTGGCCTTCGACACCACCTCGCACCTCTCCAACCTCGCCCTCGTCGAATGGGTGGAGGCCTATCTGGACGGCCATGGCGTGCCGCACCGCCGGGCGCCCAATCCCGAGGGGACCAAGTCCAACCTGCTGGCCACCGTCGGCCCGATGATCCCGGGCGGGGTTGTGCTGTCGGGCCATACCGACGTGGTGCCGGTGGACGGCCAGCCCTGGGTCACCGATCCCTTCAAGCTGACGCCCAAGGCCGACGGCCGCATCTATGGGCGCGGGACCTGCGACATGAAGGGCTTCCTGGCGCTCGCCCTGGCGGCCGTCCCCGACCTGGCGGCGGCCAACCCCCGCAAGCCGGTCCACCTGGCCTTCTCCTATGACGAGGAGATCGGCTGCCTGGGGGCGCCGGACCTGATCCGCCTGATCGGCGCCGAGCTGCCGGCCCCGGCCCTGGTGGTGGTGGGGGAGCCCACCAACATGGAGGCGGTCCGCGGCCACAAGGGCATCATCAACCACCGGGTGACGGTCAACGGCCACGAGGCCCATTCCAGCCAGACCCAGCTCGGGGTCTCGGCGATCATGGAGGCCGTGCCCCTGATGGCCGCCCTGCGCGACCTGGCGGCGAAACTGGAGCGGGAGGCCGATCCCGCCTCCCTGTTCACCCCCAAGCAGGCGACGCTCACCATCGGCCTTGTGAACGGCGGCACGGCCGGCAACATCCTGGCCCGGGAGTGCGTGTTCCAGTTCGATCTGCGCTATCCGGCGGGGCTGGACCCCGAGGCCGTCCTGGCCGGCTTCATGGCCCAGGCCGCGGCCCTCGACGCCGAGCTCAAGACCCGCGCGCCCGAGGCCGGGGTCAAGGTCGAGCGCCGCTCCTTCACCCCGCCCCTGGCCCCCGAGCCGGACGGCGCCGCCGAGGTCTTCGCCCGCCGGCTCACCGGCGACAACGGCCCGCCCCGGGTGGTGGCCTTCGCCACCGAGGCCGGCCAGTTCCAGCAGGCCGGCTTCTCGACGGTGATCTGCGGCCCCGGCTCCATCGACCAGGCCCACCAGCCCAACGAATATGTCGAGGCCGTCCAGATGGACCGCGGGGGGGCCTTCATGGAGCGTCTGGTGGAGTGGGCCGCGGCGGGGGAATAGCACCACCTCCTCTCCCTCCCCTTCATGGGGAGGGGCAGATCGCGAAGGGATCGGGGTGGGGGAGTGTGGCCGGCGCTCCCCACCCGTCCGGCGTTCCGCCGTCCACCCTCCCCATGAAGGAGAGGGCGTTATTTCACCTTCTTGATCACCACCCGGCGCAGGAACAGGTCCAGCGGGTTCCAGGTCATGGCGCGCGCGATGGCCCACGAGCTCACCGTCCGGGTCGCCTGGGCCTCGCGGCGGGCGGCGAGCGCCACGTCCAGGCCCCTGAGCCCCGCCATCAGGCCGCGCCAGGGCGCGCGGAACTCGTGGCGGTCGGCGTGGCGGACGAAGAGCAGGGCCGTGGTGAAGAGGTGCAGGGGCAGGGTCAGCCACAGCAGCAGGGGCGGGGTGTTCTTCACATAGACCCACAGGCGGTTGCGGGTGCCGTGGAACACCGCGAATTCCGAGCGCGGCCCGCCCGAGGCGGTGGAGCCCACGTGCCGCACCACGGCGGTGGGGATCACCAGGGTCGGCTCCCCGATCAGCCGCATGCGGTAGCCGAAGTCGACGTCCTCGCAATAGCAGAACAGGCGCTCGTCGAAGCCGCCGAGACCCAGGAAGAAGTCCCGCTTCACCAGCATGGCGCCGCCGCAGGCCGAGAACACCTCGCCGGGCGCCACCGGGCCCGGATCGGCGCCGGTATAGCCGCCCCGGAAGGGGAAGCCCGCCCCCGACATCACGTCCCCCAGCCCGTCCAGCCGTCCGGGGTCGTCGGCCATCAGCTGGCGGGAGGAGAAGCATTTCACGGCGGGCCAGGCCTGGGTGGCCGCCATCAGGGTCTCCAGCCAGTCGGGGTCGGCGAAGGCGTCGGGATTGATCAGGGCGATCCACCTGCCCCGCGCCAGGCCCACGGCCCGGTTGACCCCGGCCGCGAAGCCCAGGTTCTCGCCGGCCTCGATGAACCTCACCCCCGGATGGGCGACCACGGCGGCCTGCGGCGCGCCGTCGCTGGAGGCGTTGTCCAGCAGGATGGTCTCGTGGTCGGTGAACCCTTGGCGCTCCAGGGCCGCCAGGCAGGTTTCCAGGTGGCGGCCGCTCTGATAGGCGACCACGATGATGCTGACGGCGGGCGTCAAGGACTTGTCTTTGCCGCCAACCCGCGCCATCGCAAGCGTCACTCCGTCCAACTGAGGCGCCATGACGACGATTACGCCGCTCGCCCTGCCCGAGGTCCTGCTTATCACGCCCAAGCGCCATGGCGATGCGCGCGGCTGGTTCATGGAGACCTGGAGCCGTCGAGCCTTCGCCGAGGCCGGGCTGGACATCGATTTCGTGCAGGACAACCACGCCTTCAGCGCCGAGGCCGGCACCGTGCGCGGCCTGCATTTCCAGACCGCGCCCCACCCCCAGGCCAAGCTGCTGCGGGCCCTGCGCGGGTCCATCCTCGACGTGGCCGTCGACATCCGTCCCGGTTCGGCGACCTACGGCCGCTGGGTCTCGGCCACCCTGACCGCCGAGGCGGGCGAGCAGCTCTTCGTGCCCCGCGGCTTCGCCCACGGCTACTGCACGCTGACCCCCGACACCGAGATCGCCTACAAGGTCGACGGCCTCTATGCGCCGCAGACCGAGGGCGCCGTGCTGTGGAACGATCCGGATATCGGGATCGACTGGCCCGCCTTCGCCGGCGCCAGCCTGTCGGAGAAGGACAGGGTCGCCCCGCGCCTGAAGGATCTCGCCCCGGTGAGCTTCTGATGGCCGAGGTTTCCGAACTGGTTTCCATCCTGGAGCTCGAGCCCATCGAGCTGGACCTGTACCGGGGCCAGACCCCGGCCGGGCCCGGCAGCCGCATCTATGGCGGCCAGGTGGTGGCCCAGGCCATGGCCGCGGCCTACCGCACCATCGACGACGGCCGGCTCTGCCACTCCATGCACGGCTATTTCATGCGGCCGGGCGACCCCAGGGTCCCCATCCTGTTCCAGGTGGAGCGGGTGCGCGACGGCGGCACCTTCGCGGTGCGCCGGGTGGTGGCCCTGCAGCACGGCAAGCAGATCTTCAACCTGGCCGCCTCCTTCCAGATCCCGGAGGAGGGCTTCGAGCACCAGTTCGACATGCCCGCCGCGCCCGATCCCGACACCCTGCTCAACGAGGAGCAGCTGCGGGCCAAGGCCGGGCTGGATCCCGCCAGCCGCCGCATCTGGCCCGTCGAGGTGCGCCCCGTCGATCCCTCTCCCCACGGGGTGGCGCAGGTGCGCGAGCCCTCCGACATGTGCTGGTTCCGCGCCCGCGTCTCCCTGGGCGACGACGTGGTCCTCAACCAGTGCGCCCTGGCCTACGGCACCGACATGACCCTGCTGGACGTCTCCCTGCGGCCCCACGCGATAGACTGGGACTCGGGACGACTGCAGGTGGCCAGCCTCGACCACGCCCTCTGGTTCCACAAGGCCAGCGACTTCTCCCAGTGGCACCTCTATGTGCAGGACAGTCCCTCGGCCTCCGGAGGCCGGGGTTTCAACCGCGGGTCCATCTATGGGCCCGACGGCGCCCTGGTGGCCTCGGCCACCCAGGAAGCCCTGATCCGATATCGGTAGAAAGACGTCTCGCCCATGGGCGATCTGCAGCAGGCGCTGGTCGCCTACGGACCTATCGCGATCTTCCTGGGCGCCGCCTTCGAGGGGCAGGCCGCGGTGATCGCCGGCGGCTTCCTGGCCCACCAGCACCTGGTGACCCTGTGGATGGCGCTGGCCTGCGCCGCGGCGGGCTCCTGCCTGATCGACCAGGGCCTGTTCCTGGCCGGCCGCCGCTTCCGCAGCACCAATTTCGTGATCCGCACCGCCCAGACCCCGGCCTTCGCCAAGGCGCTCGGCTTCATCGAGCGCTATCCGGTGAGCTACATCTTCGCCTTCCGCTACCTGTTCGGCCTGCGGATGGTCAGCCCCATCGCGCTCGGGGTCACCCAGATTCCATCCCTGACCTTCGCCCTGCTGAACGCGGCCTCGGCCCTGGCCTGGGCGGCGGTGTTCACCGGCCTGGGCTACTGGTTCGGCCAGACCATCGAGACCACCTTCAGCCGCTACAAGAACGTCGAGCACCGCGTGGTGGTGGCCGCCGTGGTGCTGGCCGCGGCCTTCGTGCTCTTCCATCTCGGGCGGTGGGCCTGGCCGCGTCTGAGGGCGCGGTTTCCACGCGCCGACTAGCGCACCGGCATCTCCCTGGGTAGCTTCGCCGCAAAGCTTCGTGAGGGGATTTCATGCGTATCGGTTGGCTGGCGAGTGTGGCGGCTTCGGCCCTGGTCCTGGGCGCGGGGCCCGCGACCGCGAAGGACATCGTCATCCACGCCGGGCGGCTGATCGACGGGGTCTCCAAGGCGCCGCGCGCCGAGGTCTCGATCCTGATCCATGACGACCGGATCACCGGCGTGCAGGCGGGCTATGTCTCGCCCCCGGGCGCCGAGGTGATCGACCTGAAGTCGGGCACGGTCCTCCCCGGCCTGATCGACACCCACGACCACATCACCGCGGGCTTCCACAAGGGCGACCCGATCCGCAACGCCGTCACCCTCACCAGCTACGACACCGCCATCGAGTCCACCAACTATGCCCGGGCCACCCTGCTGGCGGGCTTCACCTCGGTGCGCGACGTGGGCGGCGAGACCGGCGTGACGGTGGCCCTGAAGAAGGCGATCAATTCCGGCGAGATTCCCGGCCCCCGCATCTGGACCTCCGGCGCCCCCATCAGCCCCACCGGCGGCCACGGCGACGCCGCCAACGGCCTGGATCCCGAGCTGGAGCATCCGGGCTGGAAGGACAACCTGGTGGACAGCCCCGAGGCGGCGCGGCGCGTGGTGCGCACCCTGCAGCGCCAGGGCGCCGACCTGATCAAGATCCTGCCCTCCGGCGGGGTGATGTCCATCGGCGACGACCCCAACCTGCAGCTGATGGCCGACGACGAGATCAAGGCGGTCATCGAGACCGCCCACGCGCTGGGCATGAAGGTGGCCGCCCACGCCCACGGCAAGCTGGCCATCGACAAGGCCGCCGCCCTGGGAGTCGACTCCATCGAGCACGGCTCCTTCGCCGACGCCGAGAGCTACAAGATCATGAAGGCCCACGGGACCTATTTCGTCCCCACCATGCTGGTGGGCGCCAAGGTCTATGACCGGGCCAAGACCCATCCCGAACAGCTCAACCCCTCCACCGCCGAGAAGGCCCTCAAGGTGGTGCCGGTGATGGTCAAGAACCTGCACGACGCCTATGCCGCCGGGGTGAAGATCGCCTTCGGAACCGACACCTTCGGCATGTCGGCCCACGGCGAGAACGCCCAGGAGTTCGCCCTGATGGTCAAGGCCGGCATGACGCCGTCCGACGCCATCACCGCGGCGACGGCCAGCGCGGCCGACCTGATCGGCGACGCCCAGGATATCGGCTCGGTCCAGGCCGGCCGCTACGCCGACATCATCGCCGTCGACGGCGACCCCCTGGCCGATGTCACCACCCTGGAGCGGGTCGGCTTCGTGATGAAGGGCGGGACGGTCTACAAGGCCGGCGGCAAGGCCGTGGCCCCCTGAGGGCTCAGGTTGCCGGGGCGGCGTCGGCGCGGGCGAAGAAGACGCTCACCCGCAGGCCGGTGCCGGGATTGGGCTCCACCTCGACCTGGGCCTTGGCGTTCTGACGCAGGGACTGGACGATCAAGGCGCTGAGCTTGCCGGCCCGCGGCCAGACCTCGCCGGGCCCCAGACCCACCCCGTCGTCGGCGACGATGACCCGGCACCCGGTCTCGTCCACCAGGCTGCGCAGCTTGATGGTGCCGCCCTCGCGGCCCTTGAAGGCGTGCTTCAGGGCGTTGGTGAGCAGCTCGTTGACCACCAGGCCGGCGGGCATGGCGACATTGATGGAGACCGGCCAGGTGTCCACCTGCAGGTCCAGGTGGATACCCTCCACCGCGTGGGCCTTCATCACCGCCGAGGCGATCTGGCTCAAATAGACGCCCAGGTCGATGCTCTCGCCCTGGCCCTCCTCGGAGAGCGAGCGATAGAGCAGGCCCAGGGCCTCGACCCGGCCGGCCAGGCGGGCGAACCGCTCGTCCTTGGCGTTCTCGGGCGCGTTGCGCGCCTCGATGCGGATCAGGGCGGTGATCATCTGGAGATTGTTGCCCACCCGGTGCTGCAGCTCCTTCAGCTGCACGTCCTTGTCGTGGATCCTTTGCTCGAAGTCGCTCAGGTCCAGCTCGCCGCGGCGGGCGGCCTCCACCAGGGCCAGCATGCGGAACACCGGGGCGCCCCCGGAGTCCTGGATCAGGTTGGACCAGGCGTCGACGGTCTGGACTTGCTCCCCGGCCGTGAGGTCGAAGGCCCCGATGAAGTCCTGGTCCTCGGTGATGGCGTCGCTGAACCGGCGTCCGTCCTGCGCCCCGGCGGCCTGGCCAGAGAGGGTGGTCCAGACCTGGCCCTCCAGGTCGGCGGCCGCGCGGCCCGTCAGGCGCTCGAACTCGACATTGGCGTAGACGATGTGCTCGGCCGGCTCGAGTTCGGCCACGGCGATGGCGATCGGCACCTGGTCCAGGAACTGGCGGAAGCTGCTGCTTTCCAGCACGCCGGCCAGGTCCGGGGTGTTCAGCAGCTGTTCGAGCCGCTCGTCCGGAGGCGTCATGCGGAAGTCCTTACTAGCGTCCCGCCGCTCCTATGCGCCCGCTCGGCCCGCAAGGCCAGGGCGCGCGGCCCACTCAGGCTTCCGCCGCCTCCGGCTCCGTGACGAAGCCCTTCCAGGTGGACATGTAGCCGACGAAGGCCGGGCCCAGGCCCTCGGCCTTCAGGTATTCGGGCGTCACCGGCAGGCTGACCGGCTTGAAGTCCGGATCGGCGGCGACTTTCCGAGGATAGTCGTGGTGCAGGATGGCCGCCCGGCCCAGCAGGACGAAGTCGGCGCCCGCCGCCAGCATGGCCCGCGCGTCTGCGGCGCTCATGATCTTGCCCGCCACCCCCAGGCGGACAGTCCCGCGGTCCAGTTCGGTGAAGTAGCTCATCAGGGTGCGCCCCTGATAGGCCGGGTCCGCCGGCTCCTTGAAGGCGTCCCACAGGGACATGTCGAGGAAGTCGATCAGGCCGGCGCTCATCACGGCCTGGGCGAAATCGGCGATCTCCCTGAGGTCGAGGTCGAAGCGCTCCGGCGACAGGCGCAGGCCCAGCAGGAAGTCCGCGCCGCAGCGCTCGCGCACGCCCTTCAGGACCTCGACGATCACCCGCCCGCGGTTCTCCGCCGAGCCGCCGTAGCGGTCGGTCCGGCGGTTCAGCCCCGCGCTGAGGAACTGGCAGAGGATGTAGGAATGGGCGCCGTGGATCTCGACCCCGTCGAAGCCCGCGGTCTTGGCGCGCAGGGCGGCGAGCACGAAGTCCTCCACCAGCTGCTCCACCTCGGCGGTGGACAGGCCCCGCGAGCCGGTGGCCTCGTCGTCGGAGGGCCCCACCGGGGCCTCGCCGATCAGGTCCTTCGGCGAGCGGAAGCCGGCGTGGTGCAGCTGCACCACCGCCAGGCTGCCGGCGGCCTTGATGGCGGCCGCCAGCCGGGTCAGGCCCGGCAGGTGGGCGTCCGACCAGATCCCCATCTGGCCGGGGAAGCCCTGGCCGATCCGCTGGACGTGGGCCGCGCAGGTCATGGTGAGGCCAAACCCGCCCTGCGCCCTCAGGGTCAGCCAGCGGAACTCGTCCTCGCTCATCGTCCCGTCGGGGTGGCTCTGCAGGTTGGTGAGGGGCGCCAGCATGAAGCGGTTCTTCATCGCCGGGCCATGGGCGAAGCTCAGCGGGGCGAACAGGTCTGCGGTCAAGGTCGTCTCACCCCTAGAGTTTGCACCCTCGCGGAGTCCGGCGGGAACGCCGGACGCGCCTAGGTGATTGCCGATAAGCTGAGGGCGCGCGATGATCGCGTCAACATCTCGCGGGAGGCGACCATGAACGCAGAACTCATCGAGCGGAGCCTGGAGCTGGCGGCCGAACGCTGCGAGGACCTCACGCCGCTCGTCTATGCCCGCCTGTTCGCCGACCATCCGCAGATGGAGGCGATGTTCTGGGGCGACACCAACTGGGCGATCCGCGGCGAGATGCTGTCCAAGGTGTTCTCGGCCATCCTGGATTTCATCGGCGAGCGCCTCTACGCCCACACCCTGATCCAGACCGAGGTGGTCAACCACGCCGGCTATGACGTGCCCCCCGACGTCTTCCGGGTGTTCTTCGGCACGGTGGCCGCCACCGTCCGCGAGGTGATCGGCGCCGACTGGACTCCCGAGATCGACCAGGCCTGGACCGAGCTGCTGGCGCAGCTGGACTTCTACGTCACCCACCCCAACCAGGCCGAGACCCAGGGGGCCCCGGTCCCGGCTTGATGTATTTGTTGTCATCCTTCGTGTCGGCTCTTGCCCTCGCCTCGGGAAATCGCTTCCTGTGCCGCGTCAGAGCGCCGCGGTTGATCGGCGTCGATCGGGAGCAGGCTTCGTGAATCAGGGCGCGTCAGGCTCCAGCAGGCTCGGCCTGCCCACCATACTGGGCTTCTCGCTCTCCAACCTGCCGCTGGGCGCGCTCGCCGTCGCCGTGGCGGTCTATCTGCCCCCCTATTTCGCCAGCCATCTCGGGGTCAGCCTGACGGTGGTGGGCAGCGCCTGGGCCATCGTCCGGCTGCTGGACATCGGGGTCGATCCCGTCCTCGGCCTGGTCATGGACCGCACCCGCACCCGGATCGGCCGCTACCGGTTCTGGATGATCATCGGCGCCCCGATCCTGATGCTGGCCACCTACGCCCTGTTCCAGGCGCCCCACGGCATCGGCTCGCTCTATCTGATCGGTTGGCTGCTGGTCTTCTATCTGGGGACCTCGATCCTCGGCCTCGGGCACTCGGCCTGGGGGGCGAACCTGTCGACCGAGTATCACGAGCGCTCGCGCCTGTTCGGCGTGGTGGCGGCGCTCGGCGTCATCGGCGCCGTCGTGGTCCTGCTGATCCCCATCGGGGCCAACGCCCTGCACCGCAGCACCGCCGAGATCGTGCCCGACATGGGCTGGTTCATCTTCTGGTTGATCCCGGTCTCCATGGCCTGGATGGTGTTCCGCACGCCCGAGCGCATCGCGCCGGAGACCGGCCACCCGCAGTTCCGCCTGCGCGACTACGTCTCCCTGCTGGTGAAGCCCGACCTGCTGCGGCTGTTCCTGGCCCAGATGGCCCTGACCCTGGGTCCCGGCTGGATGAGCGCCCTCTACGTCTTCTTCTTCACCGACAGCCGCGGCTTCACCCCCACCCAGGCCTCGGCCCTGCTGCTGGTCTATATCCTGGCCGGGATCGTCGGCGCCCCGCTCACCGCCCTGATCGCGCGCCGGCTCTCCAAGCACCGCACCCTGATGGTCACCACCACGGCCTATTCGCTGGGCCTGTGCATGGTCCTCGTCCTGCCCAAGGCCAATGTGGCGGCGGCGATCCCGGTGATGTTCTGGTGCGGCTTCATGGCCGCCGGTTTCGACCTGATGATCCGCGCCATGCTGGCCGATGTCGGCGACGAGGTGCGTCTGGAACAGGGCCAGGAGCGGCTGAGCCTGATCTATGCGCTCAACTCCCTGGCCGCGAAGATCGCCTCGGCCTTCTCCATCGGCCTGACCTTCCCCCTGCTGGCGCGGCTCGGCTACAAGGCCGCCGAGGGGGCGGTGAACACGCCGGCCGCCATCCGCAGTCTGGAATGGGCCTATATCGCCGGCCCGATCATCTTCGTGATGCTGGGGGGCGCCTGCGTCGTCGGCTGGCGCCTGGACGCCGATCGCCACGCCCAGATCCGCCGCGACCTCGACGACCGAGACGCCCAATACGCCGAGGCGCCCATCATCGAGAGCGTCTCCACCGAGCCGGCCATCCCGGTGCTGGACGGCAAGGCGGTCTAGGCGCGAAGGCGCTCGCCCCCCTGGGCGCCCGCGGCCGGCTCAGACAAATCTCCTTGCGCCTTTTGTGCGCCGCAATATGAGCGTGGATAGCCGACCATCCTTCGGCTCTTCACCCCGGTCGCCATGCCGATCTCCGACACCCCCACCCCCCGTCACGTCCTGGTCCTGCAGGGCGGCGGCGCGCTCGGCTCCTACCAGGCCGGGGTCTATGAGGCCCTGCACGAGGCCGGGGCCCAGCCGGACTGGCTGGCGGGCATCTCCATCGGGGCGATCAACTGCGCCATCATCGCCGGCAATCCCCCGGAGACGCGGGTGGCGCGCCTGCGGGAGTTCTGGACCCTGGTCTCCTCGGGCTGGGAGCCGCCGATCGCCAGCTTCGGCGACCATGGCCGCTCGATGGTCAGCGACGCCAGCGCCGCCTGGACCGCCACCCTCGGAGCGCCGGGCTTCTTCACTCCGCGCATCCCCGGACCGGTGTTCCAGCCGCCGGGTTCCCCCGGCGCGCTCAGCCTCTATGACACCGCCCCCCTGAAGGCGACCCTGGAGCGGCTGGTGGACTTCGACCGCCTCAACGCCGGCGACACCCGGCTGAGCGTCGGCGCGGTCAATATCCACACCGGCAACTTCGCCTATTTCGACAACGACCATCAGAGGATCGGCCCCGAGCACATCATGGCCTCGGGCGCCCTGCCCCCCGGCTTCCCGCCGGTCGAGATCGACGGCCAGTGGTACTGGGACGGCGGCATCGTCTCCAACACCCCCCTGGAATATGTGCTGGACGAGGACGAGCAGGACGACCTGCTGATCCACCAGGTGGACCTGTTCAATGCGCGGGGGCCCATGCCCCGGACGCTCGCCGAGGCCGCCGAGCGGGAGAAGGACATCCGCTTCTCCAGCCGCACCCGGCTCAACACCGACGCCAACCTGAAACTGCGCCAGGCCAAGGCGGCGATCCGCGCCCTGGTGAAGATCCTGCCCCAGGAGCTGGCGGCCGATCCCAATGTGGCCTTCCTGTCGGGCCTGGCCCGGGAGAGCTCGGTGGCGGTGGTCCAGCTCATCTACCGCCGCAAGCCCTATGAGGGCGGCTTCGCCGACTTCGAGTTCTCCCGCCAGACCATGCTCGACCACTGGTCCTCCGGCGTGGAGGACGCCCGCCACGCGCTGCAAAAGCGCCTGGCCACGCCGGCCGCCGGCGAGGCCAAGGCCTTCGACCCCAATCGCGACGAACCCAGCTCTCCGGCCCCAAGGACGCCCGCATGATCCTGAAAGACAAATCCGCCGTCGTCACCGGCTCCACCAGCGGCATCGGTCTGGCCATCGCCCGGGCGCTCGCCGCCGAGGGGGCCAATGTCCTGATCAACGGCTTCGGCACGCCTGAGGCCATCGAGAAGGAGCGGGCCGGCATCGAGGCCGAGTTCGGGGTCAAGGCCATCTATTCGGCCGCCGACATGACCAAGCCCGCCGAGATCGCCGCCATGATCGCCCAGGCCGAACAGGAGCTCGGCGCGGTGGACGTCCTGGTCAACAACGCCGGGGTGCAGTTCGTCTCCCCCATCGAGGACTTCCCCATCGACAAGTGGGACCAGATCATCGCCATCAACCTGTCGGCCGCCTTCCACGCCATCCGCGCGGCGGCGCCCGGCATGAAGGCCCGCGGCTGGGGTCGGATCATCTCGACGGCCTCGGCCCACTCCCTGGTGGCTTCCCCCTTCAAGTCGGCCTATGTCGCCGCCAAGCACGGCATCGCCGGCCTCACCAAGACCGCGGCCCTGGAGCTGGCCACCCACGGGGTGACGGTCAACTGCATCAGCCCGGGCTATGTCTGGACCCCCCTGGTGGAGAACCAGATCCCCGCCACCATGGCCTCGCGCGGCCTGACCCGCGAACAGGTGATCAACGACGTCCTGCTGGAGGCCCAGCCCACCAAGCAGTTCGTGACGCCCGAGGAGGTCGCCGCCATCGCCGTCTTCCTCTGCTCGCCGGCCGCCAAGCAGATGACCGGCGCCAACCTCTCGGTGGACGGCGGCTGGACGGCGGAATAGCGATCCGTCTCATTCAATCGTCATCCTCGGGCTTGTCCCGAGGATCCATGATCTCCGACTCCTCGAAGGGCGCGCGAACCTCGCCGCCGAGGGCCGCCTTCGCCGCGGAGTCTATGGATGGTCGGGACAAGCCCGACCATGACGATCAGGGAGGTGAGGTCAGCGGGAGTTCGTAGGGAGAGAAGGGCGCGATCACCCCCTCCTGCCCCCGCGTCACGGTTTCCGCGGGCCGGATTCCGTGACAGCGTGATCCTCGCGCGGGCGCCTCAGACCCGCCGGGGACGGACGTCATGACCGGGATCATCCTGCACCACTACGAGGCCTCGCCCTTCTCCCAGAAGGTGCGTTGCTTCCTGGGGCTGAAGGGCCTGGCCTGGTCCTCGGTGATCACGCCCAACATGATGCCCAAGCCCGATCTCACCCCGCTCACCGGGGGCTATCGCCGGGCCCCGGTGATGCAGATCGGCGCCGACGTCTATTGCGACAGCCAGGTCATCCTGGCCGAGATCGAGGCCATAGCCCCCCAGCCTCCGGCGGCCACGGGCCCGGCCTGGGCGGTGAACTTCTGGGCCGACCGCCTGTTCTTCCAGACCACCGTGCCGGTGATCTTCGGGGAGCTGGGGGACGCCGTGCCCCAGGCCTTCATCGAGGATCGCGAGAAGCTCTCGGGTCGCCCCTTCGACGTGGCGGCCATGAAGGCCGCCGCCGGGGTGATGCGGCCCCAGTGGCGGGCCCACGCCGCCTGGATCGACCGCGGCCTGGCCGCCCAGCCCTTCCTCGCAGGCGAGACGCCCGGCCTGGCCGACGTGGCGGCCTATATGAACGTGGTCTGGCTGGACCGGGCCCTGCCGGAGACCGCCGCCGCCCTGACAGCCGGCCTCGGCCGCCTGCCCGCCTGGCGCGAGCGGATGACGGCCCTCGGGGAGGGGATCCGCACCGAGATGGCGCCCCACGTGGCCCTGGAGATCGCCCGCGACACCCGGCCCCGCATCCCGCCGCCCCACGATCCCGCCGACCCCCTGGGCCTGGCGCCCGGAACCCATGTGACGGTGATGGCCGACGACTACGGCCGCGACCCCATCGCCGGCGCCCTGGTGGCCGCCACCCCCGACCGTCTGGTGATCGCCCGCGACTCCGCCGAGCTGGGCGCCCTGCACATCCATTTCCCCCGCGCCGGCTATATCGCCGTCCGCGCCAAGCCCATTTGAAGGAGCCCGCCCATGGAAGACCGCATCAAGGTTGAGATGAAGGACGGCGTCGCCGACGTGCGCCTGGTCCGCACCGACAAGATGAACGCCCTCGACGACCACATGTTTCAGGCCCTGATCGACACCGGGGAGGAGCTGAAGACCCGCAAGGGCGTGCGCGCCATCGTGCTGTCGGGCGAGGGCCGCGCCTTCTGCGCCGGCCTCGACATGGGCAATTTCGGCAAGATGGCCTCGGGCGAGCGCTCGGGCGGCCAGTCCTCCACCGGCGAGGCCCTGCTGACGCCCAAGCGCACCGCGGGCGGCTCCAACCGCGCCCAGCATGCGGTGATGGTCTGGCGCGAACAGGCGGTCCCGGTGATCGCCGCCATCCACGGCGTGGCCTTCGGCGGCGGCTTCCAGCTGGCCCTGGGCGCCGACCTGCGGTTCGTCACCCCCGACGCCCGCATGGCGGTGATGGAGATCAAGTGGGGCCTGGTCCCCGACATGGGCGGACTGGTGCTGATGAAGCGCCTGGTGCGCGACGACGTCGCCCGGGAGCTGACCTATACCGGCCGCATCTTCAACGGCGAGGAAGCCTATCGCCTGGGCTTCGCCACCCGCGTCTGCTCCGATCCCCTGGAGGAGGCCCTGGCCCTGGCCGCCGAGATCGCCGGCAAGAGCCCCGACGCGATCCGCGGCTCCAAGCGCCTGCTGGACATGGTCCACGACGCCGACCAGCACGCCATCCTGCTGGCCGAGAGCCAGGAGCAGGGCGCCCTGATCGGCTCCCCCAACCAGGTGGAGGCGGTGATGTCCAACATGCAGAAGCGGCCCGCCGTCTACGCCGACTAGGCGCGTGACAGCCAAAAGTGGACGCCGGTCTTGGCGCCCGTCACGCGACCAAGGATAAGCCGCCTGTGCCCACTCTCTATCACTGCGCCGACGCGCGCTCCTTCCGGGCCCTCTGGGCCCTGGAGGAGCTGGGGCTGGCCTATGAGCTGAAGCTGTTGCCCTTCCCGCCCCGGGCCCTGGCGCCGGACTATCTCGCAGAGAACCCCCTGGGCACCATCCCCCTGCTGGTGGACGGGGCGACGCGGATGACCGAGAGCGCGGCCATTGTCCAGTACCTGGCCACCCGCGACGGGCCCACGGCGCTCTCGGTGGAGCCTGGTGACCCGGCCTATGGCGACTGGCTGAACGGGCTGCACTTCGGCGAGGCGACGCTCACCTTCCCCCAGACCCTGGTGCTCCGCTACACGCGCCTGGAGCCGAAGGAGCGCCGCAACCCGCAGGTGGCCGAGGACTACGGCCGCTGGTTCAACGCCCGCCTCAAGGGCCTGGAGCCGCGTCTGGCCGCCAACGGCGGCTGGTATTGCGGCGGGCGGTTCACGGGCGCCGACATCTCGGTGGGCTACGCCCTGCTGCTGGCGGAGACGCTGGGCCTGAATGAGCGGTTCAGTCCGGCGGTCCGGGACTATTGGGCGCGGCTGCAGGACCGCGAGGGATTCCGGAAGGCGAAGGCCGCCCAGGCCGACGCGCCGGCGGCCACCTGGCAGGCCTGAGGCGGCTCATCGGGCCTGCAGGCGGGGCTTCTCCCCGTGGATGTACTCGGCCAGGAAGTCGGCGAAGGCGCGCACGTGGGGGGCGTTGCGCATATCCTCGCGCACGATCAGCCAGAGCTCGGAGTCCATCTCGGCGATCCGCGGGAGGCATCGAAGCAGGTCCGGCTCGCCATCGCCCACGAAACACGGAAGCATGGCGACCCCCAGGCCGGCCCGCAGGTTCGAGACCAGGTTGGTCAGGCTGTTGGAGCGGAAGCGGATCACCGCGTCGGGCGCCGAGGCCTGCAGCCACATGGGCTGGGGGACATTGGCCATCAGCCCCTCCATGCCGATGATGCTGTGGCCGCGAAGATCCTCCCGCCGCCGGGGCGCGCCGTGCTCCTCGGCATAGGCCCGGCTGCAATAGACATTCCAGGCCGCGTCGCACATGCGGCGCGCGACGACCCCCGCCCCCTCCGGCCGCGATCCGGCCCGCAGAGCCACCTCGGCCTCGCCGCGGGCCAGGTCCAGGCGACGATCCTGGGTGATGAGCTCGATCAGCACGCCCGGGTGCCGCTTCTGGAACTGCAGCAGGCAGGGCGCCACCAGGTAGTTGGCCAGGATCTCGCTGGTGGTCAGGCGGACCACGCCGCTCAGCGCGCGGTGTTGCGCCTCCAGCAGGCTGCAAAGGGCCTGAACCTCCCGCTCCATGCGCTCGGCGGTCTCGGCGACCCGCGCCCCCAGCTCGGTCAGGCGATAGCCCGTCCTCTGGCGCTCGAAGAGCTGCGCGCCCACGGCGCGTTCGATCTGGGCGATGCGGCGGATCACGGTGGTCTGGTTGACGCCCAGCGCCCTCGCCGCGCTCAGGGCCGCCCCTGACCGAGCCACCGCCAGCACGATGCGAAGATCGTCCCAGTCCATGGGCCAATACTGCATATTCGCCGCACAGCTTGGCAATAGTGCGGATTGAGAACGCCGTTCTCCGGAGATATCACCCCGGCCAAGAGTTCAGCGCGCCCGCCGCGCTCCATCCCCTTCAACCTGCGTACCCGGCCCGCGGCATAAGGCGTCGACCATGATCCATCAGCTCCACCACATGGCCTTCCGCTGCCGGGACAGCGAAGAGACCCGGGCCTTCTATGAAGACGTGATCGGCCTGCCCCTGGCCGCGGTCCTCGAACTGAAGACCAGCGCCACCGGCCGTCCCATCCAAGCCCTGCACAGCTTCTTCGAGATCCGCGACGGCTCGTTCCTGGCCTTCTTCGAGGTTCCCGACCAGCCGTTCGCGTTCAAGCCGCAGCACGACTTCGACCTGCACATCGCCTTGACGGCCGATCTGGCCGCGGTCCAGGCGGCGGTCACGGCGGCCAGGGCGCGGGACCTCGAGGTCCGGGGGCCCTCGGATCACGACTTCATCCGCTCGACCTATTTCCGCGACCCCAACGGTTACGTCGTCGAACTCGCCGTTCCCACGCCCCGGCGCGACGAGGTGCTTTCGATGGCACGCGGCAAGGCCCGGGCCCAGCTCGCCGCCTGGACCGAGCGCCGGCGCGATCCCGTCGCGGTCTGACGCCTCCGGCGTCGCCGCCTTCCCCCTTTCGACAGCAACAGCCGCCCGCGGTGGGCGGCGAAGGAGAACCTATGTCCGAACGTCACGACTTCTACGGCCCGATCCACAAGGGCCTGCGCCTGGGGTCCATGCGCCTTTTGACCGCCCTGGGCTGTGTCGACTGGAGCGACCCTGCGGCCGGCGGCGACCTGCTCGAGCAGCTGCGCGCCCACCTGGTCCTCCTGGCCAAGCACCTCGATCACGAGGACGGCGAGATCAATGTGCTCCTGCGCGAGGCGACGCCGGGCCTCGGGGTGCGGCTCGACCACGACCATGACGATCATCGCGCCGCCTTCGAGGGCCTGGACCAGGCCCTCGCCGAGGTGGAGCGGGCCGAGGGGGACGCGCGCCGCCGGGCCGGCCACCGCCTCTACCTGCGCTTCTCGCGCCACCTGGGGGAGGACCTGCTGCACATGGCCCGCGAGGAGGAGGAGGCCCTGCCGCGCCTGCAGGACCTGTTCGACGACGCGGCGCTGGAGGCCATCCACAACCGCATCAAGGCCTCGATCCCCGTCGACCGGCTGGTGGCCTACTTCAAGCTGATCATCGCCGCCGCCAGCCCCCAGGAGCGGCTGATGCTGATGGCCGACCTGCGGTCCGGCGCCCCGGCTGAGGTCTATGAGGCGGTGGCGGCCGGCGTCCGGAGCGCGTTGCCGGCGAGTGAGTGGGACGCCCTGTCCGTCGCCCTGACCGGCCTGCGTCAGGCGGCCTAGGTCCACTCGGCGCGCACGTCTCCGTCGGCCTCGGCGGGGACGTGGCGGGCCCTCAGGCCGGCGAAGACCTCGGCCGGCAGCAGCCGCGACAGCGCCCAGACCGCCGCCCCACGCACCAGGGGGGACGGATCCTCCAGCCGCCGCTCGGCGTCCGCCGCCCGGCGGGGCTCGCCGGAATTGCCAATGGCGTAGAGCACGTTCCGCACGAACCGGTCGCGCCCGATCCGCTTGACCGGGCTCTTGGAGAACAGGGCGCGGAAGCCGGCGTCGTCCAGGGCCGCCAGCTCGGCCAGGGTCGGCGCCTTCAGGGCGTCGCGGGCCTGCAGCCTCTGCTCGCGCGCCGCGGCGGCGAACTTGTTCCAGGGGCAGACCGCCAGGCAGTCGTCGCAGCCGTAGATGCGGTTGCCCATCGGCGCGCGGAACTCGCGGGGGATCGGCCCCTTCAGCTCGATGGTCAGATAGGAGATGCAGCGCCGCGCATCCAGCTGGTAGGGCGCGGGGAAGGCCCCCGTCGGGCAGATGTCCAGGCAGGCCTGGCAGGAGCCGCAGTGATCGGTCTCCGGCGCGTCGGCCTCGAGCTCCAGTTCCGTCAGGATCGAACCCAGGAACAGCCAGGAGCCGAATTCGCGGCTCACCAGGTTGGTGTGCTTGCCCTGCCAGCCGAGGCCCGCCCGGGCGGCCAGCGGCTTTTCCATCAGAGGGGCGGTGTCGACGAAGACCTTCAGCTCGCCGCCGAACCTGGAGGCCAGCCAGGAGGCCAGCTGCTTGAGCCGCCCCTTGATCAGCTCGTGATAGTCGTCGCCCTGGGCGTAGACCGAGATGACGCCGCGGTCGGTGTGTTCGAGAGCCTCGAGGGGATTGCGGTCGGGGCCGTAGTTCACCCCCAGCATGATGGCCGAACGCGCCCCGTTCCACATGGCGTTGGGGTGGGATCGCCGCTCGGCGGTGTCGGCCATCCAGGCCATCTCGCCGTGGCGGCCATGGCCGATGAACTGCTGGAGGCGGTCGCCGGCGGCCCAGGGCGCGTCGACGCGCGCGAAACGGCAGGCGTCGAAGCCCAGCTCGGCGGCCTTGGCGGCGATCAGCTCAGAAGTCGAGGTCGTCATAATGCGGCGCCGGCGCGAGGCCGGGCCAGCGGTCGGCCAGCAGCGGCCGGAAGGCCGGCCTCGATTTCAGCTTCATGTACCAGGTCTTGACCGCCTGGAAGTCCGCCCAGGGCACGTCGCCGAAATAGTCGATCACCGACAGATGCGCCGCGGCGGCGAAATCGGCCAGGGAGAGGCGGTGGCCCGCCAGCCAGTCGCGCTCGGCCAGCAGGCTGTCGATATAGACCATGTGGCCGCGCAGGGCCTCGCGGCCCTGGCGCAGGGCGGCCAGGTCCGGGGCGCCCAGGCCCAGCAGCCGCTTCTCCATCTTCTCGTGCAGGATGAAGCCGCCGACCTCGTAGTCGAACTTGCGGTCGAACCATTGCAGCAGCCGCCTGGCCTCGGCCCGCTCGGCGGGCTCGCGGCCCAGCAGGGCGGGTTCCGGATAGGTCTCCTCCAGGTGGTCCAGGATCGCCCGGCTCTCGCAGAGCACCAGCGACCCCTCGGTGAGCACCGGGGTCAGGCCCGAGGCGTTGAGCGCCACCAGCTCCTTGGGCCGCTCCCAGTAGCGCACCGGGTTCTCGGCGAAGGCCAGGCGCTTTTCGCCCAGGGCCAGGCGCACCTGGCGGGAGGCGGGATCGAGGGGGAAGTGGTGCAGGACGCGTTCGGGGGACATGGGCGATGCGGCCTAGCACGGCCTGCGTTAAGGGCGCGTTTACTGAGCGTGCTCGGCGAAGGCGCCGCCGTGCGGCTCGGCCCGGCCGCGCGGATCGGCGTGGATCAGGATGTCGGCGTGGGGGAAGTGCTCCAGGATCCGCTTCTCGGCCTCGACGATCACCCGGTGGGCGTCCTCCAGGGTCAGGTCGGGATCGAGGTCGACGTGCATCTGCATGTGGACATAGGGGCCCGAGGCCCGGGTGCGCAGCTGGTGGACGTCGGTCAGCCGGGCGTCCTGGGCCACCAGGGCCACCACCCGGGCGCGGTCGGCCTCGGGCAGCTCGGCGTCCAGCAGCTGGCCCGAGGCTTCGCGGAACACGCCGATCGCCGCCCACAGCAGCAGGGCCGCGACGGCCAGGCCGGCGAAGGCGTCCAGGGCGAACCAGCCCAGCCAGGCCGCCGCCGCGATACCCAGCAGGGCGATGATGTTGGAGGCCACGTCGGTGAGGTAGTGGGCCCGGTCACCGGAGACCGCCACCGAGCTGGTCTGCTTCAGCACCCGGCCCTGGGCCACGATCAGCAGGCCGGTGAGCACGGTGGAGATCGCCATCACCCCCACCGCCCAGGCCTCGTTCTGGACCGGGGCGGGGTGCAGGATGTGGACGATGGCTTCCCGGCCCACCAGGGCGGCCGAGGCGAAGACCAGGCCCGCCTGGGTCAGGCTGGCGAAGGCCTCGGCCTTGCCGTGCCCGAACCGGTGCTCGGCGTCCGGCGGCGCCTGGGCGTAGCGGACGGCGTAGAAGGTCACCAGGCTGGCGATCAGATCCAGCCCCGAGTCCGCCGCCGACGCGAGAAGCGCCACCGAGCCCGAGATCAGCCAGACCCCGGCCTTGATCGCCACCAGCACCGTGGCCGTGGCCACCGACAGCAGGGTGATGCGCCGGGTGAGGGCGGCGGCGGTCTTGGGGTCGAGGCCAGCGGGCGCGTGCATGGCCCCTATCTAGTTCGGCCCCGCGCGCCGCCCCAGCGCTAACGACTCGCAGGTCACGCAGCCGCGCGCGGCGTGGGGCCCACATAGACCGACTGCGGCCGGATCAGGCGGCCGCCCGCCAGCTGCTCGCGGGCGTGGGCGATCCAGCCCGCCGTGCGCCCCATGGCGAAGACGCAGGTGAAGGCCGAGGGCGGGAAGGCCAGGGCCTCCAGCAGCAGGGCGGTGTAGAACTCCACATTGGTGTCCAGGCTCCGGTCGGGCTTGTGGGCCTTGAGGATCTCCAGCACCGCCCGCTCCACGGCCTCGGCGAACTCCAGCCGGCCCGCCCGGGTCCCCATCCGGCGGATCGCGCCCTTCAGCGCATCGGCGCGGGGATCGCGCACCCGGTAGACCCGGTGGCCGAAGCCCATCAGCCGGTCGCCGCGGGCCAGGGCCGCCTCGATCCAGGGCCGGGCGTTCTCCGCTCCGCCGATCCCATCCAGCATGTCGATGATCGGCCCCGGCGCGCCGCCGTGCAGCGGACCCTTGAGGGCGCTGATCCCGGCCAGCACCGCCGAGCCCAGGCCCGCCCGCGTCGAGGCCACCACTCGGGCGGCGAAGGTCGAGGCGTTCAAGCCGTGGTCGCTCACCGTCACCAGATAGGTGTCCAGGGCCTCGGCCTGCGCCTGGTCGGGCGCCTTGCCCAGCATGCGCAGGATGTCGGCGGCGTGCCCCAGCGAGGTGTCGGGCGCGATCGGCGCCTCGCCGGCCTGGCCCCGCACGACCGCGGCGGTGAACACCGCAGGCGCCGCCAGCAGGCGCAGGGCCGTGGCCAGATCGTCGCCGTCCGCCAGCCGGGCGGTGAGCGCCCGCATGGCCTCGATGGGCGACAGGGCCAGGATCCCGGTGTCCAGGGCCGAGACCTCGGCGAACACCTCGGCCCGCGCGGCGGCCAGCGGTCCCGCCAGGTCGGCGGGCAGGTGGTCGAAGAACCCGTCCCACAGCAGCCGGGTGACCTCCTCGAAGCTGGCGCGCCCGGCCAGCTCGTCCAGGGACCGGCCGCGGATGATCAGCCGTCCGGCCGCGCCGTCCACGTCGGACATCACGGTGTGGGCGGCGACGACGTCTTCCAGTCCGTCCGTCATGGGAGGACCTCCTTTTTTCCAAACTTGCTAAGGGCGATATTTGCCGCCAAGCTGGGAGCGTCAATCTTGATCAACATAATCAACATAAGATGCCTCAGACCAAGGCCAGCGACTGGATCGGCGCCGACGAGGCCCGCGAACGGCTCGGGGTCCGGCCCCAGACCCTCTACGCCTATGTCAGCCGCGGCCGGGTCCAGAACCGCATCGATCCCCGCGACCCGCGTCGCAGCCTCTACCGCTCGGCGGACATCGCGGCGCTCGTTCAGCGCAAGACCCGCAGCCGCAAGGCCTCGGAGGTGGCGGCCGGCGCCATCGCCTGGGGGGAGCCGGTGCTGGTCTCGGCCATCACCACCATTTCCCAGGGCCACCTGTTCTATCGCGGCCGCGACGCCGTTGAGCTGGCGGAGACCGAGACCCTGGAATCCGTCGCCCGCCTGCTGCGCGGCGGCCACGGGGCGGCCCTGAAGCGCACCGACCGGCCCCGGCCGCCGGAAGGGGCCGACATGACCGCCCGGGCCTTCCTGGCTCTGGCCGCCCGCGCCGGGGTCGACGCCCCCGCCCTCGGCCGTCATCCCCTGGCCCTGGCGGTGGAGGCCGCCACCCTGCTGGACGTGCTCACCGACGCCGTCGCCGGCGAGGTCGGCGGCGGGGCGATCCACAACCGCCTGGCCTTCGCCTGGGGCCTGGGGCCCGGCGGGCCGGGGGCGGACCTGGTGCGCCGGGTGCTGGTGCTGCTGGCCGACCACGAGCTCAACCCCTCGGCCTTCGCCGCCCGGGTAGCCGCCTCGACGGGGGCCTCCCTGGCCGCCGCCGCCCTGGCGGGCCTGGCGACGCTGTCGGGCCCGCGTCACGGCGGGGCGCCGGCGGCGATCCGCGGCTTTTGCGCCGAGGCGGCCCAGGGCGGGACCCGCAGCGTCATCGCCGCGCGCCTGGCGGAGGACCGCCTCCTGCCGGGTTTCGGCCACCAGCTCTATCCCGACCACGATCCCCGCGCCGCCGCCCTGCTGGACCGCTTCCAGCTGACCCCGGAGATGGCCAGCCTGCGCGCCGCCGTGGAGGACATCACCGGCCTGGCGCCCAATATCGACTTCGCCCTGGTGGCCATGTCCGACGCCCTCAAGCTGCCCCGCGAGGCCCCCTTCGCCCTCTTCGCCGTCGCCCGCTGCGCCGGCTGGATCGCCCACGCCATCGAACAGGGCCAGACCGGCGCGCTCATCCGGCCGCGGGCGCGCTATGTGGGGGTGGAGGTGGCGTGATCTCTCTCCTCCTCTCCCCCTTCAGGGAGAGAGGGTAGGGTGAGGGGGCGCGCAGCCGAGCTGCGCGTCTCGACGCCGGAGCAACAACGGACGTTCAGAAAGTGCCCTCACCCTACCCTCTCCCGCAGGCGGGAGAGGGGGTGCTGACCTTTGGCCTTTCCCCCAGCGGCAGACACCTACGCCCGGTGATGCACCGCCTCTTCCTCGGCGAGCGGCTTGTCCAGGCGGTGCACCATCTCCTTGGGGACCACCTGCCAGAACTTCCCGAGATGCCGGTCCCAGTCGCGGAGAATCCCCGCGGCGAACACCGAGCCGGTCTCCCGCGCGTGCTCCTCCACCAGCCCCTTCAGCTCCGCCTCCCAGGCCCGGGTCCCGATCCGCTGCACCACCACGCTGTCGGTGTTCAGGTGGGTCAGGAAGCGATCGTGCAGGTCCAGCACATAGGCCATGCCCCCGGTCATGCCGGCGGCGAAGTTGAAGCCCACCGGCCCCAGGATCACCGCCCGCCCGCCGGTCATGTATTCCAGCCCGTTGGCGCCGCAGCCCTCGACGACCGTCACGGCCCCGGAGTTGCGCACCCCGAACCGTTCCCCGGCCAGGCCCGCGGCGAACAGCCGGCCCGCGGTCGCGCCATAGAGGACAGTGTTGCCCAGGATGGCGTTGGCCTCCGGCGCCGCCAGGTGCGGTGAGGGGCGCAGGACGATGGTCGCCCCCGACAGGCCCTTGCCGACATAGTCGTTAGCCTCGCCGGTCAGCTCGATGCGCAGGCCCTGGACTGCGAAGGCTCCCAGGCTCTGGCCCGCCGAGCCCTTGAGCTGCACGGTCAGGTGCCCGGCCGGCAGGCCGGTCATCCCGAACTTCCGCACGATGTGCGAGGAGGTGCGCGATCCGATGGCCCGCGCCGTATTCCGCACCGTGTAGGTGAGCTGCATCTTCTCGCCCCGCTCCAGCAGGGGGGCGGCGTCGCGCACAATCTGGGCGTCCAGGGTGTCGGGCACCTCGTTGCGGCCCTCCACGACGCAATGGCGCGGGTTCGAGCCCGGATCGGCCATCACCAGCAGGGGGTTCAGGTCCAGGTCGTCCAGGTGCTCGCCGCCGCGGGAGACCTGGGCCAGCAGGTCGGTGCGGCCGACGATCTCCTGGAGGGAACGGAAGCCCAGGGAGGCCAGGATCTCGCGCACCTCCTCGGCGATGAAGGTGAAGAGGTTGATCACCTTCTCCGGGCTGCCGGAGAACTTCTCGCGCAGGGCCTCGTCCTGGGTGCAGACCCCCACCGGGCAGGTGTTGGAATGGCACTGGCGCACCATGATGCAGCCCATGGCGATCAGGCTCGCGGTTCCAATCCCGAATTCTTCGGCCCCCAGCATGGCGGCGATGACGATGTCGCGGCCGGTGCGCATGCCGCCGTCGGCGCGCAGGCGCACCGAGTGGCGCAGGTTGTTCAGGGTCAGGACCTGGTTGGCCTCGGAGAGCCCCATCTCCCAGGGCCCGCCGGCGTATTTGATGGAGGTCTGGGGCGAGGCCCCGGTGCCGCCGACATTGCCGGAGATCAGGATCACATCTGCTTTTGCTTTCGCCACGCCGGCGGCGATCGCCCCGATGCCGGTCATGGCCACCAGCTTCACGCAGACCCTGGCCGTCGGGTTGATCTGCTTGAGGTCATAGATGAGCTGGGCCAGGTCCTCGATGGAATAGATGTCGTGGTGCGGCGGGGGTGAGATCAGCATCACGCCGGGCGTCGCGTGCCGCAGACGGGCGATCAGCTCGGTGACCTTGAATCCGGGCAGCTGCCCGCCCTCGCCGGGCTTGGCGCCCTGGCTGACCTTGATCTCGATCTCGCGGCATTGGTTGAGATATTCCGCCGTCACCCCGAACCGCCCCGAGGCGATCTGTTTGACCGCCGAGTTGGGGTTGTCGCCGTTGGGCAGGGGCTTGTAGCGGGCGCTATCCTCGCCCCCCTCGCCGGAGACGGACTTGGCCCCGATGCGGTTCATGGCGATGTTCAGCACCCCGTGCGCCTCGGGGCTCAGCGCCCCCAGGCTCATGCCCGGCGTCAGGAACCGCTTGCGGATCTCGTTGACGCTCTCGACCTCGTCCAGGGCCACCGGGCGCTCTGGCGAGCGCCAGTCCAGCAGGTCGCGCAGCTGGATGGTGGGCTGGCGGCGCATCCCCGCGGAGAAGGCCTGGTAGGCGGCGTAGTCGCCGCTGTCGCAGGCCCGCTGCAGGGTGTGGATCATCCGCGCCTCGAAAGCGTGGCTCTCGCCGCTGGCGCGGGCCTTGTAGAGGCCGCCCACCGGCAGGCTGACGGCCCCCGGATCCCAGGCCCGGCGATGCACCTCGACGGCCTTGGCCTCCAGGCCGGCGAGGCCGATGCCCGAGATACGCGAAGGCATGCCGGGGAAGAATTCCGCCACCAGGGCGCGGGACAGGCCCACGGCCTCGAAGTTATAGCCGCCGCGATAGGAGGAGATCACCGCGATCCCCATCTTGGCGATGATCTTCAGGAGGCCGCCCTCGATGGCGTGCTTGAAGTTCAGGCAGACGTCCCGGAGCGTCAGCTCCCCGGCCAGGCCGCGCTCCAGCCGGTCCTGGAAGCTCTCCTGGGCCAGATAGGCGTTCACCGCCGTGGCCCCCACGCCCACCAGCACCGCGAAATAGTGGGTGTCCAGGCACTCGGCCGAGCGCACGATGATCGAGACGTAGGACCGCAGCCCCTTGGCCACCAGCCAGGAGTGGACCCCGCCCGTGGCCAGGATCATCGGCAGGCCCACGCGGCCTGGCCCAGAGGCCTCGTCGGTGAGCACGATGGTGGCGCAGCCGCGCAGGGCCGCGTCCTCGGCCTCGGCGCGGATGCGGTCGAGATTGGCCCGCAGGGCGTCGCCGGGCCGGGCCTCGTCGGCCGGGATCGGCATGGTGCAGTCGACGCTGGCCACGGAGCCCTCGCCGATGAAGCCCATGATCCGCTGGTACATGCCGGTGGTGAGCACCGGGCTCTCCAGCACGAAGACGTCGGTCTGGGCCTCGTCCTGGGCCAGGATGTTGCCGAGGTTCTTGAACCGGGTCTTCAGGCTCATGACGCCCGTCTCCCGCAGGGAGTCGATCGGCGGGTTGGTCACCTGGCTGAAGTTCTGCCGGAAGAAGTGGCTGAGCGGTCGGTACTGGTCGCTCAGCACCGCCAGCGGCGCGTCATCCCCCATGGAGCCCACCGCCTCCTTGCCGTCCTCGATCATCGGGGCCAGCAGCAGCTCCAGGTCCTCCAGGCTCATGCCGGCGGCGGCCTGGCGCCGCGTCAGCTCCTCCCGACCATAGGCGCGGGGCTCGGGCCCCGGCGCGATCTGCGCCTCCAGGTCCACCATGTTGCCCAGCCACTGGTCATAGGGGTGCTGGGCGGCGAGGCGGTCGATGATCTCGTCCTCCTCGTAGAGGCGGCCCTCGGCGAGGTCGACGGCCACCATGCGGCCAGGCTGGATATGGGCCTTGCGCACGATGCGCGCCTCGTCGACCCGGCACATGCCGGCCTCCGAGCCCATGATCAGCAGGCCGTCGTCGGTATAGGTCACCCGCAGGGGCCGCAGGCCGTTGCGGTCCTTGCCGGCCACGACCCAGCGGCCGTCCGTGGCGCAGATGGCGGCGGGGCCGTCCCAGGGCTCCATCACCGCGTTGCAATAGGCGTAGAGCGCCCTGTGGGCCGGGCTGATCTGGTCGTCGCTCTTGTGCGCCCAGGCCTCGGGGATCAGCAGGGCCTTGGCCATGGGGGCGTCGCGGCCCGCCCGGACCAGCACCTCGAAGGTGTTGTCCAGCGCCATGGAGTCCGAGCCGCTGGCGTCCTGGATCACCGGCTTCACGTCGTCCCCGAAGTCGCCGAAGGCGTCGGCGGCCATGCGGATCTCGTGGCTCTTCATCCAGTTCAGGTTGCCCTTCTTGGTGTTGATCTCGCCGTTGTGCGCCAGCATCCGGAAGGGCTGGGCCAGCCGCCATTCCGGGAAGGTGTTGGTGGAATAGCGCTGGTGGAAGATCGCCACCGCGGCCGTGAACCGTTCGTCGGTCAGGTCGGGATAGAAGGCGTCGATGTGCTCGGCCAGGAACATGCCCTTGTAGATCAGCGACCGGGCCGAGAGCGAGCACAGGTAGAATTGCTGGATGCCGGCCTGGCCCACGCGCTTCTCGATGCGCTTGCGGCACAGGAACAGGGCCCGCTCCAGGGCCTCGCCCTCCAGGCCGGCCGGGCCGGCCAGCATGATCTGCTCGATCTCGGGGCGGGTGGCGTTGGCCTTCTCGCCGATGACCTTGGTGTCCACCGGGACCTGGCGCCAGCCGTAGATGTAGAAGCCGAACCTCAGGGCCTCGGCCTCGACGATGGTGCGGGCCGCCTCCTGGGCGTTGAGGTCGTTGCGCGGCAGGAAGACCTGGCCCACGGCGATGGGGCCGGGGCGCAGCTTGTGGCCCGTGCGCTTCACCTGGTCGGCGAAGAAGTCCTGCGGCACGCTGACCAGCACGCCGGCGCCGTCGCCGGTCTTGCCGTCGGCGTCGATGGCGCCCCGGTGCCAGACGCTCTTCAGCGCCCGGATCGCCAGCTCCACCACTTCGCGGCGCGGCTGCCCGTCCAGGGCGCAGACCAGACCCACCCCGCAGGCGTCCCGTTCACTGTCGGGATCATAGGCATGGCCTTCGATGAGCTTGGCGCGATTTGAAATGAACCGGGCCGTGTCGGCGGCCCCCCACCGCTCATCCCGGCGAAGGCCGGGACCCAGATTCATCTGGGGCGCTTGGTGGGTTTCACCTGGGTCCCGGCCTTCGCCGGGATGAGCGGGATATTGGCTCATGGTCTTCACTCCGCCGCGACGAGCGCGGGTTCCGTCAGGTAGCGGTGGATGGCGTCGGCGGCGTCGCGGCCATCCTTGATCGCCCAGACCACCAGGGAGGCGCCGCGGGCGATGTCGCCGGCGGCGAAGACGCCGGGGATGCTGGTCATCAGGCTGCCGAAGTCGGCCTTCACCGTGCCCCAGCGGCTCACCGCCAGGTCGGGCGCCTTGAACAGGGTGGGCAGGTCCTCCGGATCGAAGCCGAGGGCCTTGATCACCAGGTCGGCGGGCGCCTCGAAGTCGGCGCCCTCGATCTCTTCCGGCGCCGCGCGGCCCGTGGCGTCGGGCGCCCCCAGCCGCATACGGGCGGACCGCACCCCGGCGGCGAGATCGGCCTTGCCCAGCACGGCGCGCGGCGCGGCCAGCCATTCGAACACCACGCCCTCCTCCTCGGCGTGGGCCACCTCGCGGGCCGAGCCCGGCATGTTGGCCCGGTCGCGGCGATAGAGGCAGGTGACCGACTTCGCCCCCTGCCGCACGGCGGTGCGCACGCAGTCCATGGCGGTGTCGCCGCCACCCACCACCACAACGTCTCGGCCTCTCGCGTGCAGGGCGCCGGAGACGAACTCCGGAACCTCGTCGCCCAGGCCCGCCCGGTTGGAGGCGATCAGGTAGTCCAGGGCCGGGGTGACGCCGGCCGAACCCGCGCCGGGGACCACCAGGTCGCGGGCGGCATAGACTCCGGTGGCGATCAGCACGCTGTCATGCCGGTCGCGAAGGTCGTCGAGGGTGGCGTCGTGGCCCACCTCGAAGTTCAGCTCGAATCTCACGCCGCCGGCTTCCAGCCGCTCGGTGCGCCGCATCACCACGTCCTTCTCCAGCTTGAAGCTGGGGATGCCGTAGATCAGCAGGCCGCCGGCCCGGTCGTGGCGGTCATAGACGGTGACGGCGTAGCCCATCTCCACCAGGCGCTCGGCGGCGGCCAGGCCCGCGGGCCCCGCGCCGATGATCCCCACCGACTGGCTGCGGGGCCGGCCGGGGACCAGGGGCTGGACCCAGCCCTCCTCCCAGGCCTTGTCGGTGAGGTAGCGCTCGACGGCGCCGATGGTGACGGTGCCGTGGCCGGACTGCTCGATGGTGCAGGAGCCCTCGCACAGGCGGTCCTGCGGGCAGATGCGGCCGCAGATCTCGGGCATGGAATTGGTGGCCTGGGAGAGCTCGTAGGCCTCCTGCAGCCGTCCCTCGGCCGTCATCCGCAGCCAGTCGGGGATGTTGTTGTGCAGCGGGCAGTGGGTCTGACAGAAGGGGATGCCGCACTGAGAGCAGCGCGAGGCCTGCTCGCGCGCCTTGGCGTCGATGAAGTCGGCGTAGATCTCATGGAAATCGCCGGCCCGCTCGCCCGCCGCCCGCTTGGGCGGCGTGGCCCGCTCGACCGTCGTGAACTTCAGCATCCGCTCGGCCATGGCCGTCCCTCCGCCCAATCCGCGGGCAGGGGGCTTTTACGCGCCTTTTCAGGGGCCGGAAATATGATGGTCTAATTTAAGGACGATACGGCCTTCAGAGACTGACCAGGCACGCCAACCACTTAAATCCCGAGCGTATATAGTCCATAAACGGGATGAACCTCAAATTTACCCTGTTCCACCTCCTTGGGGGCGATATCCTCAAGCGCCCTGAAAGCAGCCCATGTCCGACTGGATCTACGCCGTCATTCTCGGCATCGTCGAAGGGGTGACCGAGTTCATCCCGGTGTCCTCCACCGGCCACCTGCTGCTCACCAAGACCCTGCTGGGTCTGCCCGACGGCTTCTGGGACACCTTCACGGTCCTGATCCAGCTGGGCGCGATCCTGGCGGTGGTGGCCCTCTATTTCGGCAAGCTCTGGAAGGTGCTGATCGGCCTGCCCACCAGCGCCGAGGCCCGGTCCTTCGCCATCTCGGTGCTGATCGCCTTCATACCGGGCGCCATCGCGGGCCTGGCCCTGCACGACGTGATCAAGACCATCCTGTTCGAGAGCCCCCGCCTGATCTGCTGGTCGCTGATCGTCGGCGGGGTGGTGCTGCTGGCCCTGGATCGCTGGTCCCCGGCGCCGCGGGAGGGCGACGCCATGGCCCTGACCTGGAAGACCTCCCTGGTGGTGGGTCTCTTCCAGACCCTGGCCCTCATCCCCGGCGTCTCGCGCTCGGGCGCCACCATCGTCGGCTCGATGCTGATGCGGGTGGAGAAGCGGGCCGCGGCCGAGTTCTCTTTCTTCCTGGCCATCCCCACCATGGCCGGCGCCTTCGCCGTCGATCTCTACAAGAACAAGGACGCCCTTAATGTCGACCAGGCCGGACTGATCGCCGTCGGCTTCGCGGTCAGCTTCGTGGTGGGCTTCATCTTCGTCCGCACCCTGGTGAACTTCGTCGGCCGCCACGGCTTCGCCCCCTTCGCCTGGTGGCGGATCGTGGTGGGGGTCGGCGGTCTGGTGGCGCTCGGCGTGGTGGGCCGCTAGCCACGGTCTAGGCGGCTGCGAGGCGCTCGGTCTCGTCGGCGTACTGGCCGCCCTTGCGGAAGCGGTAGAGATAGGCCGGCACGATCGCCTCGACCGCGGTGGGCTCGATCCCCAGCTCGGCGAGGCCGGGCAGGGCGCCGGAGACCACGTTGTCGGACTTCAGCAGCTCGACCTGGTCCTCGGTCAGCGGCGGGGCGATCGGGGTCAGGGCCAGGATCTCGCAGACCTTGCCGATCAGGGCCGCCACCGGGAAGGGCAGGGGCAGCAGCATCCGCTTGCGGCCGGTCTCGGCCAGGACGATCTCCATGAGCTGGCGGAAGCTGTAGGCGACGGGGCCGCCCAGCTCGTAGGTCCGGCCGGCGCAGTCGGGATCGACCACGCAGCGGGCGACGGCCTTGGAGACGTCGCCGACGAACACCGGCTGCAGCTTGCCTTCGCCGCCGCCGATCAGGGGCAGGGCGGGGCTGATCACCGCCATCTCGCCGAACTTGTTGAAGAAGTGATCCTCCGGGCCGAACACCACCGAGGGGCGCACGATCACGGCGTCGGGGAAGGCTTCGCGGACCGCGGCCTCGCCCATGGCCTTGGTGCGCGCGTACTTGGAGGGCGAGTCGGGATCGGCGCCGATCGCCGAGATCTGCACGAACCGGCGCACGCCGGCGGCCTTGGCCACGGTGGCGATGTTGCGCCCGCCCATGCCGTGCACGCTCTGGAATTTCTGGCGGCCGGTCTCGTAGAGGATGCCCACGGCGTTCACCACCGCCTCGGCGCCCTCGACGGCGCGGCGGATGGAGGCCTGGTTGCGGATATTGGCCTGGACCACCTCGATCTGACCGACATCCCCCAGCAGCCGCATCTTGTAGGCCAGGTGCGGCTGGCGCACGGCCACCCGGACCCGCAGGCCCTGCTTGGCGAGGGCGCGGACGACTTGGGCTCCGAGAAAGCCCGAACCGCCGAAGACGGTGACCAGATCCTGCATGGGGTTCGCTTGGATTTGAGTGGGTCTTGAGGCGCTTCGGATAGACGAACCGACCCCGCGCCGCAATGCGACTTGATAGGAAGGTGAAGCGGGGCGTTGACCGGGCCGGGGCGGCGCCCTAAGGAACCCCCCTCGCGCGATCCGGTGGATCGGGCCCAGGTGGCGGAATTGGTAGACGCGCTGGCTTCAGGTGCCAGTGGCTTAACGGCCGTGAAGGTTCGAGTCCTTTCCTGGGCACCATCCCTCTCCCTATATGGGAGAGGATCTAGTTTGCGCCGGAGCGAGGCGACCTTGGCGAATCATCTGCACATCGGCGATTTACCCAAGGGCGCCTTCGCCGGCGCGACCTCGGTCGCGGTGGATTCCGAGACCATGGGCCTGCGGCTCGGCCGCGACCCGCTCTGCGTGGTGCAGATCTCCGACGGCAAGGGCGACGCCCACCTCGTCCAGCTCGACCGGTCGACCTATGACGCCCCGAACCTCAAGGCCCTGCTGACCGATCCGGCGGTGACCAAGATCTTCCACTTCGGCCGCTTCGACATCGCCATGTTCTATCTGCACCTCGGCGTGGTGACGGCTCCGGTCTACTGCACCAAGATCGCCTCGAAGCTGGCGCGGACCTATACCGACCGCCACGGCCTGAAGGACGTCTCCAAGGAACTGGCCGGGATCGACATGTCCAAGGCCCAGCAGAGCTCCGACTGGGGCGCCGCCAAGCTCAGCGACGACCAGATCGCCTACGCCGCCTCCGACGTCCTGCACCTGCACGCCCTGCGCGCGCGGCTGGACGCCATGCTGGTGCGCGAGGGCCGCGACCACCTGGCGCGCGCCTGCTTCGACTTCCTGCCTCACCGCGCCCTGCTCGACGTGGCCGGCTGGGAAGAGGTCGACATCTTCGCCCATATGTGAGGCCGCGGTGACCGCCGCCTTCGCCGAGGGAACCTATCCCCAGCTCAGCGCCGACTTCGAACGCTGGCGCAAGCGCTCGCGGCTGATCCGGCGCCTGCGGGTGATCCTGCCGGCGATCATCGGCCTGATCCTGCTGTCCATGGTCGGCTTCGTGATCCAGAGCACCCTGGCCGGGTCCAAGGACAAGCCCCAGGACGCCGACGCCCCCATCCAGCTGGTCAATCCCCGCTTCCTTGGCCGCGACGACAAGGGCCGCGCCTTCGTGCTCACCGCCAAGGTCGCGGTGCGCGATCCCAAGGACTATCAGCGGGTCATGCTCGACACCCCCATGCTGATCCTCGACGAGGAGGGGCCGCGCCCCACCCGGATCTCGGCCAAGGCCGGGGTCTATCGCGAGGACAAGCGGGTGCTGAATCTCGAGGGTGGCGTGAAATTGAACGGCGGGGACGTGAATTTCTCCACCGCCACCTCCATCTTCAACACTGCGACCGGCGAGCTGGAGGGCGCGGGCGAGATCCAGGGCGCCGGCGCGCTTGGAGAAATCATCGCGAAGTCCTATGGCGTTTACGACAAGGGCGAACGCATGGTGTTCAAGGGCGGCGTGCACACGCGCGTCGAGTCGCACTAGACTTTCGAACGGCATGGGCATGATCAGGCTAGCGACGATGAAGCATTGGGCGATGGGCGCACTGGCCTGCGGGCTGTTCGTGGCTGGACCGGCCGCGGCGCAACTGGCGCAGAACTCCGACGCGCCGGTGGACATCACCGCCGACGAGCTGGAAGTGGTCAACGCCCAGTGCCTGGCCACCTATTCCGGCGGGGCCGAGGCCCTGCAGGACACGGTGCGCCTGCGGGCCGACGTGCTGAAGATCTTCTACAAGCCCAATCCCTCGGCCAAGCCGGGCGGAACCGGCCAGGCCGGCGCCTCCTGCGGCAACCAGCTCGACCGCATGGAGGCCAAGGGCTCGGTCTATTACGTGACCCCCCAGCAGCGGGTCCGCGGCGACGCGGCGGTCTATGACGCGGCGGCCGACACCATCACCATCACCGGCGACGTGGTGGCCGCCCAGGCCCAGAACGTCCTGCGCGGCTCCAAGCTGGTGATCAAGGTCTCCACCGGCGACGCCCAGATGCAGAGCGGCGTGAAGGGCCGCAACAAGCCCGGCCGCGTCCGCACCGTGCTCTATCCCAAGCAGCAGGCGGGACAGCCCGCCGCGCGGCGCTAGGGGCCAGGGTGAAGTCCGAAAGCTTCGTCGCGCTCCCCGGTCTGGCCGGCGAAGGGCTGGTGGTCGACAATATCGGCAAGTCCTTCCGTGGCCGCCCGGTGGTGAAGGGGGTGACCCTGCGTCTGCGTCGTGGCGAGGTCGTCGGCCTGCTGGGCCCCAACGGGGCCGGCAAGACCACCTGCTTCTACATGATCACCGGCCTGATCCCGGTGGACTACGGCGCCATCTATCTCGACGGCGAGAACATCACCGCCCAGCCCATGTACCAGCGCGCCCGCATGGGCGTCGGCTACCTGCCGCAGGAAACCTCCATCTTCCGGGGGATGACCGTGGAGGAGAACGTCATGGCGGTGGTGGAGCTGCGGGCCAAGGACATGGGCCAGGCCCGCACCACGGTCACCCAGCTGCTCACCGACCTGCACATCGAGCACCTGCGCAAGGCGCCGGCCATCTCTCTGTCGGGCGGGGAGCGCCGCCGGGTGGAGATCGCCCGGGCGCTGGCCAGCGAACCCTCCTTCATGCTGCTGGACGAGCCCTTCGCCGGCATCGACCCCCTGGCCATCTCCGATATCCGTGAGGTGATCGCCTTCCTGAAGAGCCGCGGCATCGGCATCCTGATCACCGACCACAATGTCCGCGAGACCCTGGACATCATCGACCGCGCCGCGATCATCCATGCCGGCGAGGTGCTGTTCGAGGGGACCCCCGCCGAGATCGTCGACGATCCCGAGGTCCGCCGCGTCTATCTGGGCGAACGCTTCGGCTGATCCGGCCCAAGCTGGACAATCCATCCCCCGACCGCCTCTAATGGGCCGCTAGGTTTGCGTCTCGTCCTGTGATGTGGGGATTTTCATGCGTTCTGTCCTGCTGGCCACGGCCCTCTGCGCCCTCTTGACCGCTCCCGCGGTGGGGCAGGTGCTGGAGGGGCCGCAGCGACTGTTCACCGGCCGTGACCTGTTCGGGCTGGAGGTCGCCTCCGACCCCGAGATTCGCCCCGACAGCGGGACCATCGCCTATGTGCGGGCGACCAACGACATCATGACCGACCGGGCCCGGCGCTCGATCTGGCTGGTGGACCCGCAGAGCGGCGCCCAGGGCCCGCTGGTGGCCGACGAGGCCTCGAACTTCTCGCCCCGATGGTCGCCGGACGGCCAGCGCCTGGCCTATGTGGCGGCGGGCCCCGGCGGGGCGCAGCTCTATGTGCGATGGATGGCCACCGGCCGGTCGGCCAGGCTCGCCAGCCTGAACCAGTCGCCCGGCGACATCACCTGGTCGCCGGACGGCAAGAGCCTGGCCTTCACCATGCTGACCCCCGACGAGGGGCACCGGCTGGGGACCCCGATGGCCAAGCCGGAGGGCGCGAGCTGGGCCGATCCGCTGACGGTGGAGAACCGGGTCACCTGGCGCGCCGACGGGGCCGGCGAGCTGAAGCCCGGCTTCTCCCAGGTGTTCGTGGTCTCGGCCGAGAGCGGGGCGCCGCGCCAGCTCACCTTCGGGCGCTTCGACGCCGTCGGGCCCCTGGCCTTCACCCCCGACGGCAAGGCCCTGCTCTTCGCCTCCAACCGCAACGCCAACTGGGAGCGCGACCCCCAGGAGAGCGAGGTCTATCAGCTGACCTTGGCCGACGGGACGCTCGCCCCGCTCACCAAGCGGGTGGGGCCCGACCTCAATCCGGTGGTGTCGCCCAACGGCCGCCAGATCGCCTATCTCGGCTTCGACGACGCCCGCCAGCGCGGCTACGAGAACGTGGTGCTCTACGTGATGGATCGCGACGGCGGGAACAGCCGGGCGCTGAGCGCCGGCCTGGATCGCTCCGTGGGCTCCCCCCGCTGGTCCGCCGACGGCCGCGGCCTCTATGTCAGCTATGACGACAAGGGCGAGACCAAGGTCGCCCGGGTCGGCCTCGACGGCAAGGTCGAGACCGTGGCTGCCGGCCTGACCGGTTCGGGGCTGGACCGGCCCTATACCGGCGGCGACTTCTCGGTGGCCGACAACGGCATGGTGGCGTTCACGCAGGGCACGCCCCTGCGGCCCTCCGACATCGCCGTGGCCCGCAAGGGCGGCCCGGCCAAGCGGCTGACGGCCCTGAACACCGACCTGCTGGCGGGTAAGACCCTGGGCAAGGTGGAGGCCCTGCCGGTCACCTCCTCCTATGACGGCAAGCCCATCGGCGCCTGGATCGTCACCCCGCCCAATTTCGACCCAGTCAAGAAATATCCCCTGATCCTGGAGATCCACGGCGGGCCCTTCTCGGCCTATGGCCCGGTCTTCTCCACCGACGACCAGCTCTATGCGGCGGCGGGCTATGTGGTGGTCTATTCGAACCCCCGGGGCTCGACCTCGTATGGCGAGGCCTTCGCCAACGAGATCGACCGCAACTATCCCAGCCACGACTATGACGACCTGATGAGCGTGGTGGACGCCGCCATCGCCAGGGGGTTCGTCGACGACAAGCAGCTGTTCGTCACCGGCGGCTCCGGCGGTGGGGCCCTGACCGCCTGGATCGTCGGCAAGACCGGCCGGTTCGCCGCCGCGGCCACCCAGAAGCCGGTGATCAACTGGACCAGCGAGGTGCTGACCACCGACGGGTACAACAGCATGGCCAAGTACTGGTTCGGCAAGATGCCGTGGGAGGATCCCCAGGGCTACTGGGCCCGCTCGCCGCTCTCCCTGGTGGGCAATGTCACCACGCCGACTCTCGTGGTGGTGGGGGAGAAGGACCTGCGCACCCCCGACAGCGAGGCCGAGCAGTACTACCAGGCCCTGCAGCTGCGCGGCGTGCCCACGGCCCTGGTGAAGGTGCCCGGCGCCTCGCATGGCGGGATCGCGTCACGGCCGTCCCAGGCGGCCTCCAAGGCCGCGACCATCCTGGCCTGGTTCGAGCGCTACCGGCCGACGGCGCCCAAATAACGGGAAAAGATCATGGTTAACCAAAAGGTCGCAGGCCGGTTAACCAATCACTCGTGAATGCACGCCTAGCCTGTCCAGCAAGAAACAGGCCAGGAGGCGATTTTGGCGCTCGGCGCGCGTTTAGAGATGCGGCAAGGCCAGGGGTTGGTGATCACCCCCCAGCTGCAGCAGGCCATCAAGCTGCTGCAGCTCTCCAACATGGAGTTGGAGGCCTATGTGGAAGGCGAACTGGAGCGGAACCCGCTGCTCCAGCGCGACGAACGCGACTCAGAACCCGATGTCGAGGCCGGCCCCCGCGACGCCGAGGACTTCGCCTCCGACCAGATTCCGGAGGGCGCGGCCGAGGCCCATATGGACGTCAGCCATGAGGCCGAGGCCTCGCCGGGCGAGCGCAACACCGGGGACGCCGCCGACGGCGCCGGCGAGGCCGGGGGCGCCATCGACTGGTCCCGCGCCGGCAAGGGCGGCTCCTTCGAGGACACCGACGACTTCGAGCAGCGCCTGACCCGCGAGAAGACCCTGGCCGAGCACCTCCACGACCAGCTGGCGGTCTCGGGCTTCTCCGGCATCGAGTACGCCGCCGCCAGCGTGCTGGTCGATGGCGTCGACGAGGGCGGCTACCTGCGGGTCGACATGGCCGAGACCGCCGAGCGGCTGGGCTGCGACCCGACCTTCCTGGAGGACGTGCTGCGCATGCTGCAGCGCTTCGAGCCCATCGGGGTCTTCGCCCGCGACGTGCGCGAGTGCCTGATGCTGCAGCTCAAGGAGCGCGACCGCTGCGACCCGGCCATGATGGCCCTGCTGGACAACCTGGACCTCCTGGCCCGCCGCGACCTTGGCGCCCTGCGCAAGGCCTGCGGCGTGGACGACGAGGACCTCAAGGACATGATCGCCGAGCTGAAGTCCCTGACGCCCCGCCCGGGCGCGGCCTTCGGCGGCGAGCCCAGCCAGCCCGTGGCCCCCGACGTCTTCGTCCGCGAGGGCCTGGGGGGGCTGTGGCACGTGGAGCTGAACTCCGACACCCTGCCCCGCCTGCTGGTGGACCAGCGCTACCACGCCCGGGTCTCCGCCGGGGCGCGGACCGACCAGGAGAAGGTCTTCGTCGCCGACTGCATGGCCAGCGCCAACTGGCTGGTGAAGAGCCTCGACCAGCGGGCCAAGACCATCCTGAAGGTCGCCAGCGAGATCGTGCGCCAGCAGGACGGCTTCCTGGCCTACGGCGTGGAACACCTGCGGCCGCTGAACCTGAAGACCGTGGCCGACGCCATCGGCATGCACGAGTCCACGGTCAGCCGGGTGACCTCCAACAAGTACATCGCCACCCCGCGCGGCATGTTCGAGCTGAAGTTCTTCTTCACCTCCGGCATCGCCAATTCCGGCGGCGGCGAGGCCCACTCCTCGGAGAGCGTGCGCCACCGGATCAAGCAGTTGATCGAGACCGAGCGGAACGAGGCCGAGGTCCATTCCGACGACCGGATCGTGGAGATCCTCAAGGAGACCGGGGTCGACATCGCCCGCCGCACGGTGGCCAAGTACCGGGAGGCCATGCGCATCCCGTCCTCGGTGGAACGCCGCCGGGTGCTGAAGGCCGCCTGCTAGACGAAGGGCGCCGCAAGCCCTTCCACGGCAAGGGTTTCCTGGACCGCGGGCCTGGCGAGGACGCGGGCGGCGTGGGCCCCCAGGACCGGGATCTCCCGGGCCGGATGGGGCAGGGTGCGGCCCCAGCGGACCATCATCAGCAGGTAGAGGTCGGCGGCCGAGAAGCCCGAGGGCAGCAGCCAGTCGCGGCCCTCGAGCTGGCCGGCGATGGTCTGGAAGTTGGCCGCCAGGCGCTTGCCGGCCGCGGCCTTGGCGGAGGCCTCGTGGGCCGGATCGTCAATGTACTCATGGGGATAGAACCAGGCCCGGAACTCGGCCTGGGTGGTGTTTGCCAGGTGGACCATCCACTTGTAGTAGTCGCCCCGGTCGGGGTCCCCCAGCGCCGGGGCCAGGCCCGGATGGCGGTCGGCCAGGTGGAGGGCGATGGCGGCGGTCTCGTAGAGGGCCCGGCCGTCCGCCACCAGGACCGGGATGCGTCCATTGGGGTTGAGCTTCCGGTAGGCCGGGCCGGCCTGCTCCCCGGCCTCCCGGTCCACCGTCCGCAGCTGGAAGGGGACCCCCAGCTCACGGAGCATCATGTGGGGCAGCAGGCTGGCCGTGCCCGGTGAATAGTGCAGCTCGTACATGTCGGTCTCCACGGAGGGATCAGGCGGCATATTGCTCGGCGATCTGGACGGCGTTCAAGGCGGCGCCCTTCAAGAGCTGATCCCCGGCCAGGAAAAGGGTGAGTGTGCGGCCCGACGGATCGCTGGCGTCGACACGTAGCCGACCGACCAGCACGTCGTCCTGGCCCGAGGCCTCGACGGGCATGGGGAAGTGGTTGTTTTCACTGTCGTTCACGATGCGGACCCCCGGCGCCTTGGCCAGGAGGGATTCCGCCACGCTGACCGACATGTGACCGTCGAACTCCACCGTGAGCGCCATGGAGTGGGCCCGCAGCACCGGCACGCGCACGCAGGTGAAGGACACCCGCATGTCCGGGGCGGCCAGGATCTTGCGGATCTCGGCCATGACCTTGCTCTCCTCGCCATTGTACCCGGTGAGGGGATCGATGGCGGTGTTGTGGCTGAAGACATTGAAGGCGTAGGGGTGCGGCAGGACCTTGGGGGCGAAGGCCTCGCCCGCCAGATAGGCGGCGGTGGAAAGCTCCAGCTCCTCCATGGCCGCCGCGCCGGCGCCCGAGGCCGACTGGTAGGTCGAGCCGATCACCCGGACGATGGGGTTGCGGGCGTGCAGGGGCGCCAGGGCCATCACCGCGATGGCGGCCACGCAGTTGGGATTGGCCACGATGGCCGGGCGGGCCTCCAGCAGGCCGCCATTGACCTCCGGCACCACCAGGGGGGTGTCGGCGTCCATGCGGAAGGCCGAGGAATTGTCCACCACCAGGGCCCCTCGGGCCGCGGCGATGGGGGCGAACTCACGGCTGATCGACGCCCCGGCCGAGAACAGGGCGATGTCGACGCCCTCGAAGGCCTCCGGCGTCAGGGCCTCGACGGTCACCGGCTGGCCCTTGAACATCAGGGTCTTGCCCGCCGAGCGCGGCGAGGCCAGCAGCCTCAGGCTGGCGACCGGGAAGTCGCGGCGCTCCAGGCAGCCGATCAGCTCGGCGCCCACGGCGCCGGTGGCCCCGACGACGGCGACAGTGAACAGGCGCTGGCGGGGGGGATTCTCAAGTTCGGCTTGGACAGACATGGGTCGTTCTCCGGTTCGAGGGCCGGAGGGCGGGGCTGTCTCAAGTCTCGTGGACCTTCAAGCACCCGACCTTCCGGCGGGGTGCTGGGGGTGGCTACGCGGCGTGCGCGCGCGAACCCCCAGGCCCCGAGAGCCTGGTGGTTTTAATGGCGCGTTTAATGACGGCGATCCGCATGGCGCGCCTCCTAGCCGAAAGTCCGCGCCCCTGTAAAGCCACGGCCGCCGTTTTCGCTCGCGAAGCGTTGTGCTGGCGACAGGGCCTGCGCCCGACGATATGAGACCGCATGCCTGACCGAGAGTCCCCCGAGCACCTGAGCCTCTCGGCCCATATCCGCGCGCTCGGCCGGCAATCGGCCGAGACCGTGACCCTGGGCGAGATCATCGACACCTTCGGGCGCCGGGCCTTCGGCGCCCTGATGTTCGTCCTGGCCCTACCCAACCTGCTGCCCCTGCCGCCGGGCTCCACCACCGTCCTGGGGGCGCCCCTGCTGCTGATCTCGCCGCAGATGGTGATCGGCTTCCAGACCCTGTGGCTGCCGGCCTTCATCGACGACCGCAAGATGAGCCGGGCCGACCTGGCCCGGGGCTTCGAGAAGCTGCTGCCCTGGCTGGAGCGGATCGAGCGCGTCTCGCGGCCGCGGCTGATCTTCATGTTCGGCCCGGTGGGGGACCGGCTGATCGGCCTGGTCTGCACCCTGCTGTCCTTCGTGCTGATCCTGCCCATCCCCCTGGGCAACGTCCTGCCGGCCCTGACCATCGCCGTCCTGGGCTTTTCCATGGTGCAGAGGGACGGCCTGCTGGCCCTGGCCGGCTACGTGCTGGCGGCCATTTCGGGGGGCCTGCTGTTCCTCAGCGCCGGGGTCGTGATGGGCGCCGTACACCATCTCGTGGGGTGGTTCGGAGGCGCTTGACACCATCGGCGGTCAGGCGCGTTGTGAGCTCATGCAAGTCTCGGTTTCCGGCAAGCATGTCGCCGTTGGGGAGGCCCTGCGTGAGCGGGTCACCGACGAAATCACCGGTTCTATCGGCAAGTACTTCGAACGCGGCGGCGCCGCGGACGTGGTCGTCAGCCGAGAGGGCCATTCCTTCAGAGTCGACTGCGCAGTCAAGCTGGCCACAGGCCAGGCGCTGCAGAGTCACGGTCTGGGCTCCGACGCCCACGGCGCCTTCGACCAGGCGCTGTCCAAGATCGAGACGCGAGTCCGACGTTACAAGCGAAGGCTGAAAAGTCATTCCACCGCGGCCAACGCCAAGGCCGCCGAAACCGCCGCCTATTTCGTGATCCGCGCCCCCGAGGGCGAGGAGGACGAGGCCTGGGACGTCGGCGACGAGGGCGAAACGTCGCACGGTCCCCATGCCCTGCCCGCCGCGATGGTCATCGCCGAAACGGAAAAGGACCTTCGGACCATGACCGTTTCCATGGCGGTCATGGAGCTGGACTTGACGGAATCTCAAACAATCGTCTTTAGGAACGCCGCTCACGGTGGATTGTCCGTGGTGTACCGCCGACCCGACGGGAATATCGGCTGGATCGACCCCGAACGCACCAAATCGCTGAACGGGAACGGACTGAACGGAACCCACGTCACGGCGTGACGTTCCGGCCCGGCCCGTGGCGATCTGGTCTTCCCACGGGCCGGTTTCTGTTTGTTTTGGGCGTCACGAACGATGTTGATCGGTGAGATTCTGGAACGCGCGGCCATCGCGCCGCGTGTCAGCGCCCCCAACAAGCGCCAGGTCCTGGCGGTGGTGTCCGAGGTGGCCGCGCGCCAGTTCGGCCTGGACGCCGGGGTGGTGCTGGACGCCTTGGCCGAGCGCGAGCAGGCCGGCTCCACCGGCGTCGGCTCCGGCGTCGCCGTGCCGCACGCCCGGCTCGAGGGCCTGCAGCGGATGCGCGGGGTGTTCGTGCGCCTGGACCATCCGGTGGACTTCGATTCCATCGACGACCAGCCGGTGGACCTGATCTTCGCCCTCTTCGCCCCGCCCAACGCCTCGACCGAACACCTGCGGACCCTGGCCCGGGTCTCGCGCCTGCTGCGGCAGGCCGACCTGCGCGAACAGCTGCGCCAGGCCCGGACGCCCGACGCGATCCATGCGCTCCTGGTGCAGGAAGCGCGGTCGAGCGCGGCCTGAGTTCGCCTCGCCTTCCGCCTCCCACCCCACAACCGTCATCCTCGGGCTTGTCCCGAGGATCCATGATCTCCGAGCTTCCGAAGAGGGCGAGGCGGGGCCGCCAGCGTCCTGCGGCCGCCGCGGAGTCTATGGATCCTCGGGACGAGCCCGAGGATGACGAACTATAGGTTGGATTGAAGGCACCCCCGTCTGCGTCAAGCCCGGATTGAGATGGGACAGGGGGCCTGGCGGCTCCGCAAACAGGCCTTCATAGAGGTCGTCCCAGTTTGGATTGTCCTGTTCGATCAGGTTGATCTTCCAGGCGCGATTGTACCGCTTCAGAGACTTTTCCCGCTGGATCGCGTCGACAATGCCATCATGACGTTCGAACCAGACGAGCCGTTTGACGCCATAGCGTGAGGTGAAGCCGCCCTTGGTCCCTTCGCGATGCTGACTGACCCGCAGGATCAGGTCGCTTGTCACACCGACATAGAGGGTGCCGTGCCTGCCGCTGGCCATGATGTAGACGGCGTTCCTCGCGCTCACTTCCCACCCTCATCGTCATCCTCGGGCTTGTCCCGAGGATCCATGATCTGAGCGGTTCAGGAAAGGGTGCGACGGCGGCGCGATGCGCTGAGCGGCCGCCACGGAGTCTATGGATCCTCGGGACAAGCCCGAGGATGACGAGGGGAGGGGGACTGGATGCGCCCAGACTCCCCCGCCCTGATCGCTTCGCGATCTGTCCCTCCCCCGAAAGGGAGGGCGCGTTGATCCTCAGTGCACCGAGACGGGGGCCAGTTCGTGGGCCAGGGCGGCGGCGACGGCGGAGTCCTTGTCGGTCATCACGGCCAGGCGTTCGCCGTCGGCGCGGTGGACCGCATAGAGGGTCTGTTCGGGATCGAGCTTGAAGCCCTCGATCTGGGCCGCCGGGGTCGAGGCGAGGATCTCGGAGGCCTTGATGGGCCGGACATAGACGAGATCGGGGGCGCCGAGGGCGGCGAAGGCTTCCGTCGTGAGATCTATCATCGTGTTAGGCGTCATCAGACCACCTCCTTGTAAGGGCAACGCGTACTAGGACCGCTGGGTTCAGCCGGCCGTCTGGATCGGGATCCGCTTGATGAGCTTGTCGGGCTCGGGGCGGGCGAGGTCGATGTGCAGCAGGCCATGTTCGAGCAGGGCCTTCTCCACCTCCACGCCATCGGCCAGGACGAAGCTTCGGATGAAGCCCCGGGCGGCGATGCCGCGGTGAAGATAGGCGTCCTCGGCCTTGCCCGCGTCCTCGCGCTTGCCGGCCACCACCAGCTGGCGGTCCTCCATGGTCACCTGCAGGGTGTCGGGGGTGAACCCCGCCACCGCGAGCGTGATCCGCAGGCCGCCGTCGCCGCGGTCTTCCACATTGTACGGCGGATAGCTCTCGGCGGCGGCCTTGGCGGCACGCTCGATGAGGCTGCGCGTGTGCTCGAAGCCGAGCAGGAAAGGTGAGTCGAAGACGATCGACCGGGTCATTTCAGAGTCCTCGCTGTAAGCGACTCTCCGGAAGACCGCCCGAGACCTGGCGCGGCCCACCGGATGACTCAGAAGATGGTGAGCGGGACGGCGGGTTTCAATGGTGGAGGTGGCCGCCCCCCGCCCCCCGCGCGTCCGGCCCCGGGCCCTAGGCGGCCAGCCGCTCCTGGGCCGGCAGCAGGGCGGAGACCACCAGACGGCTGAGCATCCGGCCCTCCAGGGGGATGATGGCGTCGACGAAGGCCGCCCCCGGCTCGCAGTCCATGGCCGGCGGGGTCTGCAGCAGGGCGGAGTCCACCATGAAGGTCTCCTGCACCGCATCGACCATCAGCCCCATCACCCGCTCCTCGTGCTGGACCACCACGAAGACGTGGCGCGAGGTGGCCTCGGTGTCCCCCAGACCCAGGCGGCTGCGCAGATCGACCACCGGCATGACCAGGCCCCGCAGGTTGATCACCCCCAGGACATAGGGCGGGGTGTGGGGCATGCGGGTGGCGGGGGTCCAGCCCCGGATCTCGCGCACCGACCGGATGTCGATGCAGAATTCCTGACCCGCGATCTCGAAGGAGATCAGTTCCAGGGCGCCGTCGGCCGGGTTTTCCAGGCCCGTCATCTCAGAACTCGGCCCATTCGCTGGCCACCGGCTGGGCCGCGGCCGCCGAGCCGAACGCCCCCTTCAGCCGGCCGCGCTGCTGCGCGACGGGATTGCGGGCGGCCACATGCCGTCCGGGGTCGGCCAGCTCCAGCCGCGCCCCGCCATGCACGACGGCGCCGGACTGGAAGCGGCTGACAAGCCGCACCAGCTCCCGGGCCTCGCCGCGCAGGCTGGAGGCGGCCGCGGTGGCCTGCTCCACCATGGCGGCGTTCTGTTGGGTCACCTGGTCCATCTGGTTGACCGCTGTGTTGACCTGGGCGAGGCCGGTGGCCTGTTCCTGGGAGGAGAGGGCGATCTCGGAGATCAGGCCGTCGATCTCGGCGACCTTCTCGGCGATGCCCAGCAGGGTCTCGCCGGTTTCGCCCACCAGCTTCACGCCCCGCTCGACCTGGGCGCCGGAGGTGGCGATCAGGGACTTGATCTCCTTGGCCGCGTCGGCCGAGCGTTGGGCCAGGGCCCGAACCTCGGAGGCGACCACGGCGAAGCCGCGTCCGGCCTCGCCGGCGCGGGCGGCCTCGACCCCGGCGTTGAGGGCCAGCAGATTGGTCTGGAAGGCGATCTCGTCGATCACGCCGATGATCTGGCTGATCTGCTTGGACGACCCTTCGATCTCCCCCATGGCCGAGACGGCCTCGCGCACCACCTCGCCGGAGCGCTGGGCCTCGGCGCGGGCGCTCGAGGCGGCGCCGGAGGCCTGTTTGGCGCCGGCCGCGCTGCGCCTGACGGTGGCGGTGATCTCATCGAGGGCCGCGGCGGTCTCCTCCAGGGAGGCGGCCTGCTGCTCGGTTCGCCGCGACAGGTCGTCCGACGCGCTGGCGATTTCATCGGCTCCCCCGCCGACGCTGGCGGTGGAGGCGGAGACCGCGGTCATGGTCTCCTGCAGGGTGGTCATCGCCGCGTTGAAGTCGGTGCGAACCTTCTCGAAGGCGGGGTCGATGGCGCGGGCGATGCGATAGGTGAGGTCGTTGTCGGCCAGCTTCGCCAGAGCGCCGGCGATCTCGTCCACGGCCTGGACCCGGCCGGTGATGTCGGTGGCGAACTTGACCACCTTGATCACCCGACCGTCGGAGTCGAAGATCGGGTTGTAGGAGGCCTGGATCCAGACCTCGCGGCCGCCCTTGCCGATGCGCTTGAACTCGGCGGCCACGAACTCCCCGGCGTTCAGCCGCCGCCAGAAGTCGTGATACTCCGCGCTCTGAGCGAAGCTCGGCTCGACGAACATCCGGTGGTGGCGGCCCTTGATCTCGGCGAGGTCGTAGCCGAGGGCCTTGAGGAAGTTCTCGTTGGCGTCGAGGACGTCGCCGTCGACGGTGAACTCGATCATGGCCTGGGCGCGGGATATGGCCTCGATCTTCCCCTCGAAGTCGGTGTTCCTCAGCTTCTGGGCGGTGATGTCGGTCGCCACCTTCACCACCTTCAGGACCTGGCCCCGGGCGTTCGTCACCGGGTTGTAGGAGGCCTGGATCCAGACCTCCCGGCCGCCCTTGCCGATCCGGCGATATTCCTGGGAGTCGAACTCACCGCGGCCCAGCTTGGCCCAGAAGGCCGCGTAGTTGGGGCCGCGCACCACCTCCGGGTCGACGAACAGGCTGTGGTGCCGACCCTTGATCTCCGAGAGGCTGTAGCCGAGGGCGGCGCAGAAGTTCTCGTTCGCCGTCAGGATCACGCCCTTGGGGTCGAATTCGATGATGGCGAGCGAGCGCCCGAGAGCTCCGAGGATCGCCGCGGCGTCCGCGTTGGAACCCATTTTCGTGCCGAACATGATGTCTCTCCCGACCACAAAAGCGATATTCGCGCTCAACAATGAGGCGATGATCGACTGCTCACCTAGGCTGGCCCTGCCGGTATTCGCGCTGCAATAGACGCCTGTAAGTAAAAGAAATGATAATGCGCAGCAAACGGAAGCATATCGTGCGATATATACTATACCCGCAATGAGTACATTCTTAGTTAGCGAGGACAATAATACTCAGAATGAGCATGAGGGCTGGATCGGGGGCGAAACCTGCCCCGCCCATGCCTGATCGGGGGGCGATCAGGCCCGGCGCGGCGGGACCAGGTCGGCGAACAGGGGGTGGGCCTTCCAGTCGGGTTCGACGGCGGGCCTGTCGGCCTGCGGGGCGTGGACCGAGGGGGTGGTGATCGTCAGGGTCGGGATGTAGCGCGGGCAGTTGGGGAAGATGTCGCGCGGGGTCACCCGGACCAGGAGCTGGGCGCCGGGGAATTCCGCCCTCCGCGGGTCGTCGGGGAGGAGCTCGGCGCTGCCGTTGACCCGCAGGCGCTGGGGCCGCTCGCCGGGGGACAGGAACAGCAGACCGACCTGGGGATTGACCGCCAGGTTGCCGAGGCTGCGGAACATGCCGTTGCCGTCATAGTCGGGGAAGATCAGGGCGTCGGGGGCGACGACCCGGGCGAAACCGGGCGGCCCGCCCTTGAAGGAGCAGTCGGGCCGGCCCTGCTCATCGGCGGTGGCCAGGAAGAAGAAGCTCTGCTCGCCGATGAAGGCCGCGTCCCGGTCGGTGAACTCCCCGTGGCGCAGGGTCTCGTCCAGCCGGTCGGCCAGGGCGCGGCTGCCGAAGGCGTCCTGCAGGTCGCGTTGGCCCTGGTGGTATGTGGACATGGTTGGCTCCCCGGCGCTGGCTGAGGATAGCATCAGAAGGCCCGGGCCTTGGAAGGCGGCAATCACCTCCACCGCTTCTCCCGGCGAAGGCCGGGACCCGGATTCATCCGGAGCGGTTCGAGATTGTCCCTAGACCCTTTGAGGGCCGAATGAGGTCGGAGTGGGTTTCACCTGGGTCCCGGCCTTCGCCGGGATGAGCGGAGTGGGGCGGCCAGGCGGCGGCGGCGTCCGCGCCCCCAAATGGAAACGGCCGCTTCCGGTGGGAAGCGGCCGTTATGGTGGAGCTTAGCGGAGTCGAACCGCTGACCTCTTGCATGCCATGCAAGCGCTCTACCAGCTGAGCTAAAGCCCCGAGGTCTCGGGTTTCTCCGGAGGCGGCTGGAAGGCCCTCCCCGAAGAGGCGCGGAACCTAGTCTGACAGTTCGCGGCGATCAAGCCCGCCTGCAAGGAAATTTGCAGGCGGCTTGTCGCAGGCGAAGAGATCAGACTTTTCGAGTGTGACGGGCGCCAAAACCGGTTCCCACTTTTGGCTGTCACCCTCTAGCGGTCCTCGACGTCGCCCTCGCCGGGCAGACCCTCGATTTCGGTGTCGTCGAAGTCGTCCTCGTCGTCCTCTTCCAGGAAGGGCACGTCGTCGGTGTCCTCCTCGAGGTCTTCCTCGTCCTCGGAGAAGCCGGCGAGCTCGTCCTCGGGCGTGGCGCCCGGTTCGGCGTCGTCGTCATCGTCGTCGCCGGGGATGATGGGGGCGTCGACCACTTCGTCGAGTTCCGGGGTGACGACTTCTTCTTCTTCCTCGTCGTCATCGGCCTCCGACTTGCCGCGGACTTGAGCTTCGCCGTCCTCCTCGACCTCGTGGTCGGTGGGGGCGACGCGCGATCGGCTGCGGCGGCTGCGGACCGCCTCGTCCGGATCGAACTCGGTTCCGCATTTCGGGCAGTGGGCGGGACGACGGGTGAGGTCGTAGAACTTCGCTTGGCAGTTCGGACAGATCTGCTTTGCGCCCAGTTCGGGATTGGCCAAGGGCTAAGCCTCTAAGGGGTTCGAATGAAGCCGGGTCCCTTGCCACGGGCGGGCGCCGCTGTCAAAAGCAAACCCCCTCGTGACAACAGCAGAGCCTTAAGGAGGCTTGGCAATCCCATGACGTCGGCAGGACTGACCGCGCAACGCGGCGGCCCGCTGCGGGGCCGCGTGCGCGCCCCGGGCGACAAGTCGATCTCCCACCGCGCCCTGATCTTCGGGGCCCTGGCGGAGGGGACGACGCAGATCGAGGGGCTTCTCGAGGGCGACGACGTGCTGCGCACCGCCGCGGCCATGCGGGCGTTCGGCGCCGCCGTGACCCATCTGGCGCCCGGCGCCTGGCGCGTGGAGGGCAAGGGCGGGTTCGCCGAGCCCGAGGACGTGATCGACTGCGGCAACGCCGGCACCGGGGTGCGGCTGATCATGGGGGCGGCGGCGGGGTTCCCGATCAGCGCCACCTTCACCGGCGACGCCTCCCTGCGCGGGCGGCCGATGAACCGGGTGATGAAGCCCCTGCGGGAGATGGGGGCGGTCTTCGCCTGCCGCACCGGCGGGCGGCTGCCGCTCACCCTGCAGGGCGGGGGCCTGAGGCGCATCGACTACCGCCTGCCCGAGCCCTCGGCCCAGGTGAAGTCGGCGGTGCTGCTGGCGGGGCTGCACGCGGCCGGCGGGGCCGGCGTCATCGAGCCGGAGCCGACCCGGGACCACACCGAGCGGATGCTGCGGGCCTTCGGGGCTGTGGTCGAGGTGGAGGACCGCGACGGCGCCCGCCACATCAACCTGGCCGGCGGCCAGAGGCTGACGGGGACGAGGATCGTCGTCCCGGGCGACCCCTCCTCGGCGGCCTTCCCCCTGGTGGCGGCCCTGATCACCCCGGGCTCGGAGGTGACGGTGGAGGGCGTGCTGCTGAACGGGCTGCGCACCGGCCTCTTCACGACCCTTCAGGAGATGGGCGCGGACCTGACGATCTCGAACCTGCGCGACGAGGGCGGGGAACAGGTGGGCGACGTCACCGCGCGCTGCTCGGCGATGCGCGGGGTCGAGGTGCCGGCGAGCCGCGCGCCCTCGATGATCGACGAATATCCCATCCTGGCGGTGGCCGCGGCCTTCGCCGAGGGCCCGACCCACATGCGCGGCATCGGCGAGATGCGGGTCAAGGAGAGCGACCGCATCAGCCTGATGGCGCAGGGGCTCTCAGCCTGCGGCATCGGGGTGCAGGAGGAGCCGGAGGGGCTGATCGTGGTGGGCGCCGCGCGCGCCAACCACCCGGCCGCCGGCGGGGCCAAGGTGGTGACCAAGGGCGACCACCGGATCGCCATGTCCCACCTGGTGATGGGCCTGGCCGCCGAGGCGCCGGTCAGCGTCGACGAGCCCGGCATGATCGCCACCAGCTTCCCGGGCTTCGTCGAGATGATGCGCGGGCTGGGCGGGGACCTGGCGTGAAGCCGCCCTTCATCATCACCGTCGATGGCCCCGCCGCCTCGGGCAAGGGGACCATCGCCCATCGGCTCGGCGCGCTCTACGACGTGCCGGTGCTGGATTCCGGCCTGCTCTACCGGGCGGTGGGCGTGCTGACCCGCCGGGCGGGCAAGGACCTCGACAGCGAGCAGGACGCCGGCGCCGTGGCCATGACCCTGACAGCGGCCATGCTGGACGATCCCGAATTCCGCACCCGCAGCGCCGGGGAGTGCGCCAGCCGGGTGGCGGTGCATTCGGCGGTGCGCCTGGCCCTGCGCGACCTGCAGCTGGCCTTCGCCCGCACCCCCGGCGGGGCGGTGCTGGACGGCCGCGACATGGGCACGGTGATCTGCCCGCAGGCGCCGGCCAAGCTCTATGTCACCGCCAGCCCGGAGGTCCGCGCCCAGCGGCGCTGGAAGCAGCTGCGGGCCCAGGGGGAAGAGGTCAGTCTGCCGGAGATCCTGGAGGACATCCGCAAGCGCGACGAACGCGACGGGGGCCGCGCCGACAGCCCCATGGTGCCCGCCGACGACGCCGTCTTGCTGGACACCAGCGAAATGACTATAGAGCAGGCCACCGATGCGGCCCGCCGCACGGTCGAGGCGGCGCGAGCCCGGTGGGAAACCTCCTGACGGGCAATCCAAACGCACCCTTCCCTCGATGGCTGCGGGCGAATTTCACCGCGCTGGGGTCCGCCCCGACGCCTTCGGTTTGCAACCCTTAACCCGACGCCGGGACTCCGACCGCTCATGCGGATCGGGCCAACTCCGTTTCCCGGACGGCGTCACTGAAGACGAAAGAATATTATGGCTGACGATATGAGCCTGAACCCCTCCCGCGACGACTTCTCGGCCCTGCTGGACGAATCCATGGGCGGCCGCGACTTCATGGAAGGCGTGGTGGTCAAGGGCATCGTGGTCGGGATCGAGAAGGATTTCGCGATCATCGACGTGGGTCTGAAGACCGAGGGGCGCGTGTCCCTGAAGGAATTCGGCCAGGAAGGCGACGACCAGACGCCGATCGTGGTGGGCTCCACCGTCGAGGTCTTCCTCGAACGCGTCGAGAACGCCATGGGCGAAGCGGTGATCAGCCGCGACAAGGCCCGCCGCGAGGAGGCCTGGACCCGTCTGGAAGGCGTCTACGAGAAGAACGAACCGGTGATGGGCTCCATCGTCGGCCGCGTGAAGGGCGGCTTCACCGTCGACCTCGGCGGCGCCTCGGCCTTCCTCCCGGGCAGCCAGGTCGACATCCGCCCCGTGCGCGACGTCGGCCCGCTGATGGGCAAGGAACAGCCCTTCGCCATCCTCAAGATGGACCGTCCGCGCGGCAACATCGTCGTCTCGCGTCGCGCCATCCTGGAAGAAGCCCGCGCCGAACAGCGCACCGAGCTGGTCTCCCAGCTGCAAGAGGGTGAAATCCGCGAAGGCGTGGTCAAGAACATCACCGACTACGGCGCGTTCGTGGACCTCGGCGGCATCGACGGCCTGCTGCACGTCACCGACATGAGCTGGAAGCGCGTCAACCACCCGAGCCAGGTCCTGGCCGTGGGCGACACCGTCAAGGTGCAGATCGTCAAGATCAACCCCGACACCCAGCGCATCAGCCTCGGCATGAAGCAACTGCAGTCCGACCCCTGGGACGGCGTGGAAGCCAAGTACCCCGTCGGCGCGAAGTTCACCGGCCGGATCACCAACATCACCGACTACGGCGCCTTCGTGGAGCTGGAAGCCGGGGTCGAGGGCCTGGTCCACGTGTCGGAAATGTCCTGGACCAAGAAGAACGTCCACCCGGGCAAGATCGTCTCCACCTCGCAAGAGGTCGAGGTCGTGGTCCTGGACGTCGATCCGTCCAAGCGTCGCGTCTCGCTGGGCCTGAAGCAGGCCATGGACAATCCTTGGGACGCGTTCGTCGCGGCGCACCCGGTCGGTTCGACCGTGGAAGGCGAGGTCAAGAACGCCACCGAGTTCGGCCTGTTCATCGGCCTGGAAAACGACATCGACGGCATGGTCCACCTCTCGGACCTCGACTGGACGGCGTCGGGCGAAGAAGCCATCGCCAAGTATCACAAGGGCGAAATGGTCAAGGCCCGGGTGCTGGACGTCGACGTCGAGAAGGAACGCATCTCGCTCGGCATCAAGCAGCTGGCCGGCGATCCGATGGTGGGCGACGGCTTCCGCAAGGGTCAGACCGTCACCGTCACCGTGACCGAAGTCACCACCGGCGGCATCGAAGTCCGCTTCGGTGAGGACGAGGCCCCGATGACCGCCTTCGTGCGCAAGTCGGACCTGTCCCGCGACCGCGCCGACCAGCGTCCGGAACGCTTCGCCGTCGGCGATCGTGTCGATGCCCAGATCACCAATGTCGACAAGGCCGCCCGTCGGGTGGGTCTGTCGATCAAGGCTCTGGAAATGGCCGAGGAAAAGGAAGCCATCGAGCAGTTCGGCTCGTCGGACTCGGGCGCCTCCCTGGGCGACATCCTGGGCGCCGCCCTGCGCGAGAAGGCCAAGAACGACTAAGCCTCGTCGTCTTGCCTGAATAGGTTGAGAGCGGCGGATCGGGAAACCGGTCCGCCGTTTTCTTTTTCGCCAATGGCACTATCCTGAGTTGACCGGGCGCAGGGCCGGTTCTGTGTCAGGTGACGTCAGCGTGTCGGTCGGGGATGTTCGAAGGGGGGAGGAGTCCAGGGCTCAGCCCTTCCACCGCCCCGATTTGGGGACGATGAGCCTAAGCTTTCGGCGCAGATCATGGTCGATGGGACGTAAACCCTTTTCCTGCCTTGAACATCCTCAGGGACTCGACCATGTTCCGCAGCCGAAAGACCGGAAGAAGGCATGATCAAGTCTGAGCTGATCGCCAAACTCGCTGAGGAAAACCCGCACCTCACCCAGCGCGACATCGAGCGCGTGGTGGGGGTGATTCTCGAGCGGATGATCCAGGCCCTGGAGAACGGCGGCCGGGTGGAGCTGCGTGGCTTCGGCGCGCTGTCCGTCCGCTCGCGCGACGCCCGGGCCGGGCGCAACCCGCGCACCGGCGAGGCCGTCGAGGTCCGCGCCAAGCACGTGCCCTTCTTCAAGAGCGGCAAGGAACTGCGCGAGCGGCTCAACGCCGACGAATAGGCCTCAGGCCTCGATCGCCGCGTTGAGGCTCTTGACGCATAGAGCGTAAAGCGCGGGTTTGGTCGCCTTGGTGCTGAGGTAGAAGAAGCTGTAATAGAGCCAGTAGAGCCGGGTCGCCTCCTCGAAACCAGGCACGGTCTGCGCCTGGCTCGCCGCATAGGCCCGGTCGGCCTTGTCGTCGAAGAAGAAGGCCGCTGAGGTCAGGTCCAGTAGCGGATCACCCATCACCGCCTGGACGCTGAAGTCGATGACCCCAGTGACGAGGCCGGCTTCGTCCACCAGCACATTGCCCGGATGATAGTCGCCATGGGCCAGTCGCCGCGGCGCCTCGGCGCGGGCCTGGGCCAGGCCATCGAACACTCGCAGAACCGCCGCGGGCGCCTGCAGGTCGGCCAAGGCCCAGGGCGCCTCCTCGAGGGACGTCCGCGCGCGGCGGGTCAGATAGTTCGGCCAGGCGTCGGCGCGGATGGGCGCCTCGCCCAGAATCTGGCCGTGATAGGGCGCGTCAAAGAGGATCAGTTGAATCTCGCCCGCGGCGGCCATGTAGCTGGCCAGCGCCCGAGTGCGCGCCTCCGGCGCGGCGGATTCCAGAAAACGGGTCAGTTCGACGCCCGGAATGCGGGGCTCGACCACGCAGGGACAGCCGCCAATCTCGCGAACCTCTTCAAAGCGCGGAATCTGGAAGTCGACGGCGCGTCCGTCGAGCCTGCGGTAGAAGGCGTCCAGGGCCTGGACCTGGGCCAACGGTGTGTCGTCCGAGAACACCCGCAGCACGGCCTCGGCGCCCAGACCATAGGCGCGACTCTGAACCCCCGCGCCCAGCAGGTCGGCCTCCGTCACCCCAAAATGCTTTAGCGCCTGCTCGCTCACGCTTGACCCGATTCAGCCCGCTCATGATCCTGACACATCCCTAGGCCAGAGCGTCACCATGAGCATCTTCAGCGAATTCCGGGAATTCATCGCCCGGGGCAATGTCATCGACCTGGCCGTGGGCGTGATCGTCGGGGCGGCCTTCAATGACATCGTCAAAAGCCTGGTGGACCAGGTGGTGATGCCCCCCATCGGCCTGCTGCTGAGCGGGGTGGACTTCTCGCACCTGGAATTCGTGCTCAAGCCGGACAATCCGATCACCAAGGCCAACGAACTGGTGGCCATCCAGTACGGCGCCTTCCTCAACACCATGATCAAGTTCACGATCGTGGCCTGGGTGGTGTTCCTGATCGTCAAGGGCGTGAACGCCGTGCGCCGCAAGGACGCCCAGGCGCCCGCGGCCCCGCCGGCCCCCACCGCGCAGGAAGCCCTGCTGATCGAGATCCGCGACCTGCTGAAGAGCCAAGGCGCGGCCAAGCCTTGAATTTCCAAGGCCGGCGCCCCTTATCGGGCCCATGACGATCGCCACCAAGATCTGCGGCCTGTCCACGCCCGAGGCGGTGAGCGCCGCCGTCGACGGCGGGGCGAGCCACATCGGCTTCATCTTCTTTCCCAAGAGCCCGCGAAACATCGCCCCCGACGCCGCCGCGCGCCTGACGCCCCCGGCGCGGGCCAAGAACGTCAAGGTCGTCGCCGTCACCGTCGATCCCGACGACGAGCTGCTGGCGCGGCTGTCGACCCTCCTGAAACCCGACCTCATCCAGCTGCACGGCGCCGAGACCCCGGCCCGGGCCCGCGACGTGGCCCGCCGCACCGGGGCCGGGGTCATCAAGGTGATCCCCGTCACCACCGCCCACGACCTCTCGGCCGCCAAGGCCTATGAGGCGGCCGTCGACCACCTGATGTTCGAGGCCAGGGCGCCGGCCGACTCCGAACTGCCCGGCGGCAACGGCGCGCGCTTCGACTGGGGCCTGATGATGGGCCACCGCTTCCAGCGGCCCTGGCTGCTGGCGGGCGGGCTCGATCCCTGGAACGTCGTCGACGCCGTGCGGCTGTCGGGCGCGCCCATGGTGGACGTTTCCTCTGGCGTGGAGCGCGGTCCCGGCCTAAAGGACCCGGCCTTGATCACGGCGTTCCTTGAAGCCGTACGCCGCGCCTGAACGTATTGCCTGAGCCCCGATCCCGAGCCGAGTGATAGTGACGTGAACGCGCCTGCCGCCAAACCCAACGACTATGCCGCCTATCCCGACGCCGCCGGGCGGTTCGGGGACTATGGCGGGCGCTACGTCCCCGAGACCCTGATGCCCCTGGTCCACGAGCTGGACGCCGCCTACCAGGCGGCCAAGGCCGATCCGGCCTTCCAGGCCGAGCTGTCGGGGTTCCTGAAGCACTATGTGGGCCGCCCCAGCCCGCTCTATTACGCCGAGCGGCTGACCGAGCATTTCGGCGGGGCGAAGATCTATCTGAAGCGCGAGGAGCTGAACCACACCGGCTCCCACAAGATCAACAACTGCATGGGCCAGATCCTGCTGGCCCGCCGCATGGGCAAGACCCGGATCATCGCCGAGACCGGCGCCGGCCAGCACGGGGTGGCGAGCGCCACGGTCTGCGCCCGCTTCGGCCTGCCCTGCGTGGTCTATATGGGCGCCGTGGATGTGGAGCGGCAGAAACCCAACGTCTTCCGCATGAACCTGCTGGGGGCCACGGTGGAGTCGGTGACCTCCGGGTCGGCGACCCTCAAGGACGCCATGAACGAGGCCCTGCGCGACTGGGTCACCAATGTCGCCGACACCTATTACATGATCGGCACCGCGGCCGGCATGCACCCCTATCCGGAGATGGTCCGCGACTTCCAGTCGGTGATCGGCCAGGAGGTGCGCCGCCAGATCCTGGAGGCCGAGGGCCGGCTGCCGGACGCCGTCGTGGCCTGCGTCGGCGGCGGCTCCAACGCCATCGGCATCTTCCACCCCTTCCTCAACGACGAGGGCGTCCAGCTCATCGGGGTCGAGGCGGCGGGCGAGGGCATGGACAGCGGACGTCACGCCGCGGCCATCAATGGCGGCCGTCCCGGCGTCCTGCACGGCAACATGACCTATCTGCTGCAGGACCCCGAGGGCCAGATCACCGAGGCCCACTCGATCTCGGCGGGCCTGGACTATCCCGGCATCGGCCCCGAGCATTCCTGGCTGCACGACGTCGGCCGGGCCACCTATCTCACCGCCACCGACACCGAATCCCTCGACGCCTTCAAGCTGTGCGCCGAGCTGGAGGGTATCCTGCCGGCCATCGAGAGCGCCCATGCGCTGGCCCGCCTGGCCGACGTCACCCGCGACGTGGGCAAGGGCGGCATCGTGGTGCTGAACCTGTCGGGCCGCGGCGACAAGGACGTGGCGACCGTCGCCGCCCACCTGGGACGCACGATTTGACCAAGGCTCGTATCGACGCGCGTTTCGCCGCGCTGAAGGCGGAGAACCGCGCCGCCTTCGTGGCCTATGTCATGGCCGGCGACCCGGACTACGACACCGGCCTGGAGATCCTCAAGGGTCTGCCGGCCGCCGGCGCGGACCTGATCGAGGTGGGCTTCCCCTTCTCCGACCCCATGGCCGAGGGCCCGCCGATCCAGCGCGCGGCCCTGCGCGCCCTGGACAAGGGGATGACGCTGACCAAGACCCTGGCCATGATCGCCGAGTTCCGCAAGGGCGACCAGACCACGCCGATCATCCTGATGGGCTACGCCAATCCCCTGGTGAACCGGGGCTTTTCGACCTTCGCCAAGGACGCCGCCGCCGCCGGGGCCGACGGCCTGATCGTCGTCGACATCCCGCCGGAGGAGGCCGATCCCCTCGCTGACGCCCTCGACGCCGAACAGATGTCCCTGCTGCTGCTCTCGACGCCCACCAGCGACGACGCCCGCCTGAAGATCATCGCCCGGCGCACCTCGGGCTTCGCCTACTACGTCTCGGTGGCGGGGGTGACCGGGGTGAAGGAAGCCGACGCCGCGGTGGTGGCGCCCCATGTGGCCCGTGTCCGCGCCGCCGGCGGCCTGCCGGTCTGCGTCGGGTTCGGTATCCGCACGCCGGAGCGCGCCGAAGCCGTGGCGCGAGTCGCCGACGGCGTGGTGGTTGGCTCGGCCCTGGTCGAGGAGATCGCCGCGGCCCTGGCAATGAACGAAACCGTGACCACGCGGGTTCTTTCCAAAGTAGATTCCTTAGCTAAGGCTGTGCGCTTCGCGCGAGTCGCTAGCCCGACGGTGTAGACCCATGGCGATGGCTGAGCACAGAAACGACAAGTCCCAGAAGCCCCCGAGCGTACCCACGCCGCGGGAGCGGGGCGGATGGCTGGCCAAGATCGCGCCGGGCGTGCGCAACCTGGTGGCCAAGCGCGAGACCCCGGAGAACCTCTGGGTCAAGTGCCCCGACACCGGCGAGATGATCTACCGCTCGGACCTGGAGGCGGCCCTGTGGGTCACCCCGTCCGGCAACCACATGCGGATCGGCGCCGCCAAGCGCCTGGAATACACCTTCGACGACGGCAGCTATGAGCGCATCGCCTCGCCGACCGTGGTGGAAGACCCGCTGAAATTCCCCGACGACAAAGCCTATCCCGACCGCTTGAAGGCCGCGCGCAAGGCCACCGGCGAGCAGGACGCCATGGTCATCGCCTATGGCGCCATCAAGGGCCAGAACGCCGTGGTGGTGGTGCAGGACTTCGCCTTCATGGGCGGCAGCCTGGGCATGGCCGCGGGCGAGGCCTTCATCAAGGCCGCCCAGGAGGCCGTGCGCCGCCAGGTTCCCTTCGTGATCTTCACCGCCTCGGGCGGCGCGCGCATGCAGGAGGGGACCCTGTCCCTGATGCAGCTGGCCCGCACCACGGTGGCGGTCAACGAGGTCAAGGAAGCCGGCCTGCCCTACATCGTGGTGATGACCGACCCCACCAGCGGCGGGGTCACCGCCTCCTACGCCATGCTGGGCGACATCCACCTGGCCGAGCCCAACGCCATGATCGCCTTCGCCGGCCGCCGGGTGATCGAGCAGTCGATCCGCGAGACCCTGCCGCCGGGCTTCCAGCGCGCCGAGTTCCTGGTGGAGCGCGGCATGGTGGACCGGGTGGTGACCCGCAGCGAGATGACCACGGTGCTGGGCTCCATCCTCAAGACCCTCATGATGGGACGCAACGCTTCCAAAGCCGCCTAGATCACACGCGGATCGCGGGCGGGGTTCCCACGTCTCCACCCGCTCCAGTCCCATCCAGCCCTCTCCAGGCCACGCCCCATGTATGATGAGATCCGCGCCTTCGACGCGATGATCGCGCGCCTGCGCGAGCGCTTTCCCTCCCTGATCGACCTGTCCACCGGGCGGATCGAGCGGCTGCTGGGGCAGTTCAACCGGCCGCAGGATCGGCTGCCGCCGGTGATCCATGTGGCGGGCACCAACGGCAAGGGTTCCACCACCGCCTACCTGCGGGCCATCGCCGAGGCCGCCGGCCTGAAGGCCCATGTGCTGACCTCGCCGCACCTGGTGCGCTTCGCCGAGCGGATCCGGGTGGCGGGCGAGCTGATCACCGAGGCCGAGCTGACGGCCCTGATCGACAAGATGATCGCGGTGAACGCCGACCAACCCATCAGCTTCAACGAGATGCTGACGGCCATGGCCATCGTCGCCTTCGCCGACAAGCCCGCCGACCTGTCCATCATCGAGGTGGGCCTGGGGGGACGGTTCGACTCCACCAATGTCTTCGAGGCCCCGGCGGTGAGCGTGATCACCCCGGTGGACTACGACCACCTGGAGATGCTGGGGCCGGAGCTCTCCAAGATCGCCTGGGAGAAGGCCGGCATCATCAAGCGGGGCCGCCCGGTGGTGGTGGCCCGCCAGCTGGAGGAGGCCCTGGAGGTCATCGCCCGGGAGGCCGACGCGCTGGAGGCGCCCATGCTGCTGATGGGCCGCGACTTCGACGCCTGGGAGGAGCGTGGCCGGCTGATGGTGCAGACGCCGGACCAGCTGCTGGACCTGCCGGCGCCGAGCCTGTTCGGCGGCTACCAGTTCGCCAACGCCGGGGCCGCGGTGATGGCCGCCATCGCCTGGGGCCATCCGGCCATAGACGAGGCGGCGCTCGCCAAGGGGGTGTCCTCAGCGGTCTGGCCGGCGCGGTTCCAGCGGCTGACGGCGGGGCCGCTGGCCAAGCTGGCGGCGACGGGCGGGGCGGACCTGTGGCTGGACGGGGGGCACAATCCCCATGCCGGCCGGGCGCTCGCCGAGGCCGCCGGCCGGCTGACCGCCCGCGACGGGCGGGGGCTGGCCCTGGTGACCGCCATGTACGCCCGCAAGGACGCGCTGGGCTTCTTCCAGCCCTTCGGCGCGCTGAAGCCCAAGGTGTTCACCACCGGGTTCGACTCCGCCAACGCCGCCTCCCCCGAGGACCTGGCCGCCGCCGCCCGCGGGGCGGGGCTGGAGGCGGAGATCGTCGCCGATGTGGAGGCCGGCGTGCGCCAGGCCCTGAAGAGCGCCGATCCCCCGCCCCACATCCTGATCTGCGGCGGCCTGCACTTCGCCGGCGAGGTGCTGGCCATGAGCCCCGAGACCTGGCCGAGCTGAAGGGGGCGTGAGTCCCCTTGCCATCCGCGCCCTTCGTGTTCTAGTTTTGTTCCAGAGCTGAAGGATCGTTCCCATGACCTCCGTCCTGGACCGCGCCCGCGACTTCCTGCTGCGCAACGGCCGCCTGCTGGAGCGGCGACTGTTCGAACATCATTTCGAGGGGGCCTCGGCCGAGCCGGTGGTGCGCGCGCTCGTGGCCTATCAGGGCCGCGACGGGGGGTTCGGCTCGGCCCTGGAGCCGGACAAGCGCGACCCCGCCAGCCAGCCGGTGGACGTGCAGGTCGCCTTCGAGATCCTCGACGCGGTGGACGCCTTCGATCCCCTGATCGCCGGGCGGGCCTGCGACTGGCTGGCCGGGGTCGCCACGGCCGATGGCGGGGTCCCCTTCGCCCTGCCCAGCGTCAACGCGGCGCCGCACGCGGTCTGGTGGGCCGTGGAGGGCGCCCAGCCCCCGGCCGACATCAATCCCACCGCCGCCATCGTCGGCCTGCTGCGCAAGCACGGGATCGACCATCCGTGGGTGGCCAGGGGGGAGGCCTTCTGCTGGTCGGTGATCGACGGCTCGCAGACCGAGAAGTTCCACGACCTGGCGCCGATGATCTGCTTCCTCGAGCACACGCCAGACCGGCCGCGCGCGGAGGCGGCGCTGGCGAAGCTGGCGGCGCGGATTCCGGGCCTGGTGGAGCTGGATGTGGACGCGGCGGGCTATGTGAAGAAGCCCCTGGACTGGGCGCCCTCGCCCGCCAGCTTCTGCCACCGGCTGTTCTCGCCCGAGGTGCTGGGCCGCCACCTGGCGGCGCTGGCGGCGCGGCAGGCGCAGGACGGCGGCTGGCCGATCAGCTGGGAGACGGTGGGCCCGGGGCCGCAGCTGGAATATCGCGGCGTGATGACCGTGGCGGCGTTGCGGACGCTGCAGGCCTACGGGGCTCTTTGAAAACCCAGAGGGTGTCATCCCGCATGTAGGCCGTAGGCCGGAAGTGCGGGACCCATAGACACCGAACTCTCCGGCACGCCCCGCGCCTCTGGGTCCCGGACAGCCGCTGCGCGGCTTCCGGGATGACACAGCGGGGTGGCTCAGTCGGGGCCTAGAGCCCGGCTTCGTTGAGCCACTCGACGATCTTCTGCTTGGGCATGGCGCCGACCTTCATCGAGGCCATCTGGCCGTCCTTGAACAGCATCATGGTGGGGATGCCGCGGACGCCGTAGCGCGAGGGGGTGGTGGGGCTTTCCTCGATGTTGAGCTTGGCCACGGTGACCTGGGCGCCCATCTCGGCGGCGATCTGCTCGAGCGCCGGGGCGATCTGCTTGCAGGGGCCGCACCATTCGGCCCAGAAATCCACCAGCACGGGCTTGGAGGACTGCAGGACGTCCTTGTCGAAGGACTCGTCGGTGACCGCTACGGTGCTCATCAAAAGCTCCTTGTTACGCTGCGGCCTCAACGGATGAGCCGCGATGTTCGATCCGCCACATAGGCGGCGCCTGTCCTGGTATCAACCGGCGCGCCCGAGCTCGGCAAGGGTTTGGCCGATAAGTATTTCTGGGATCGCCATCAGCTTGGGGCCGTCGGTCCACACAAGGGCGGCCTCGATCGCGTGCTGGGGAAAGACTTCGGCGAGCACGGCGGCGTAGATCGCCATCTGCCGCAGATAGGCCGGGTCGGCGTCCTCGATGCGGGCCGGCGAGGGCCGGTTGGTCTTGAAATCGGCCACCAGCACCCGATCGGGCAGGACGACGAGGCGGTCGATTCGCCCCGAGATGGCCAGGCCGGCCGGCAGGCGGGCGGCGGTTCCGGCGAGCGCCACCTCCGCGCGGCTGCCGGGGCCGAACACCTCGGCGAAGCGGGGATCGTTCAGGACGCCGAGGGCCGCGGCGGTCATCTCGGCGCGCTGGGCCTCGGTGAGGTCCCGCTCCCGGGCCAGCAGGCGCAGGGCGGCGGCGGGGCGACCCTCCAGGGGCAGGTCGGGCAGGATCTGCAGCAGGCGGTGGATCAGGTCGCCGCGCCGGAAGCGGCCCAGGCCGGCCACGGCGGCCAGGGGCGAGGCGGCGGGCGCGGCGGCGTCCTCGCCGAGCTGGGAGGGGGAGGCGTAGCGGGCGTGGGGCTCGGTGAGCGCCTGGGCCTGCGTCCAAGCTGGGGCGGGGGCCGCGGCGGCGGCCAGGTCCGTGGCCTGGCCCAGGGCCTGGGGATCGGGGCCGAAGCGCAGGAATTCCAGCTCCCCCTGGCGAACGACGCGCTTATGGGGGTTGATCTCAGCATGGTCGAAGGCGGCCGTCAGCGCCCCCCACCAGCCCTTGAGATTCTCCTCCCTGGCGTTGGCGGCGACCCGGCCGCAGAGCACCAGGCGGTCGCGGGCCCGGGTGAGGGCCACATAGAGCAGGCGGTAGGCCTCGTCCTCCTCGCGGGCGGCGCGGCGCTCGCGGGCGGCGGCGGAGGCCTCGCAGTCGGCCTTGGCCGCCGCGCACCAGAGGAAGCCGCCGGCTTCGGTCTCCAGCAGGGGCGTGCCGCGCGCGCCGCGGCTGAGCGTGGTCTCGGGCAGGAAGACGATGGGCGCCTCCAGGCCCTTGGCGCCGTGGGCGGTCATCACCCGGACCTCGTCGCGACCGGCCTCCATCTCGCGTTTGACGGTGATGTCCAGGCTGGCGAAGGCGGCGGCCAGGCTCTCCAGGTCCTCGATCCCCCGGCCCTCGGCGGCCAGGACCTGGGCCAGGAACTCGTCCAGGGCGTCCTGCGCCTCGCTCCCCAGGCGCCGCAGCAGGCGCTGGCGCATGGCGCGGCCCTGGGCGTCGCGGGTCCCCAGCAGGCGGGCGTAGAGCTCGAAGGGCCGCCGCTCGCGGGCCTCCTCCAGCAGGCCGGCCAGCAGGGCGTGGGCCTCCCGCCAGACCGGGCGCTCCTCGGCCCGGGCGGTGAGGGTCGCCCAGAGGCTGGCCTTCCCCCGCGGCCTGGCCAGGTCGTAGAGGTCCTCGTCGGAGAGGTCGCAGAAGGGGCTGCGCAGCAGGGCGGCCAGGGTCAGGTCGTCGGCCGGGAACAGGGCGAAGCGGGCCACCGCCACCAGGTCGTCGAAGACGATGTGCTCGGAGAGGGCCAGGCGGTCGGCGCCGGCGACGGGGATCTTGGCGTGCTTGAGCGCCCGCAGGATCTCCTCGAACAGGGCCTTGCGGCGGCGCACCAGGATCAGGACATCGCCGGGGCGGGCGGGACGCCAGACGCGGGTCTCCTTGTCGAACACCCCGTCGCCGCGGGCCAGGAGGGCGGCGATCTCGCCGGCGATGCGGGCGGCCAGGCGCTTGTTGGCGGAGCCCTGGGTCTCCTGGTCGAGGGGGGCGTCCCAGGCCTCGCGGACGTCGCCCTTCTCTTCCCGCTCCAGGGGCCAGATGTCCACGCAGCCGGCGTGGTCCACCCGGCGGGGCTGGTGGACGATGGGCTCGGCCAGCGCCCGGGGCAGGATGGCCGAGGCCAGTTCCGGGGGGGAGAAGGTGGCGTCGACATAGGCCAGCACCTGCGGGGTGGAGCGCCACGAGTCCAGCAGGTCCACCCGCTCGAAGCGGAAGCCGGCGCCGGTGGCGCGGTCCTTGTGGAACTCGAACTCCTGGATCAGCAGCTCGGGCCGCGCGCCCTGGAAGGAATAGATCGACTGCTTCTCGTCGCCGACGACGAACATGTTGCGCTCCAGGCGGGTGGCCGTCGGGACCCCGGCGCCGGAGAAGAACTCGCCGGCCAGGGCGCGGACGATCGCCCACTGGTCCGGCGCGGTGTCCTGGGCCTCGTCCACCAGGATGTGGTCGATGCCGCCGTCCAGCTTGTAGAGCACCCAGGCCGCCGCCGGGCTGTTGTCCACCAGCTTGCAGGTCTTCTCGATGAGGTCGGCGAAGTCCAGCGCGCCCTGGGACCGCTTCTCGATGTCGTAGGCCGCCAGATAGGCCGCGGCCAGGGTCAGGGCGCCGTCGGTGTCCACCGCGACCTGGGCGGCGCGGCGCCAGGCGCGAGCCTCCTCCAGGGCCTCCTGGTCGGCCAGCAGGGCTGAGCGCAGGGGTTCGTGGCTCTTCAGGCCGCCGGTCTTGGCGACCCAGGTCGCCGGGGTTCCCTCGCCCTTGTCGGTGAACAGGCAGGCGAGGGCGCCCGAGAAGCTGGGCTCGGCGGCCAGCGCGGCCAGGGCCGCGGCGTTCTTGGCGTCGGCCTTGCCGCCCTGCGCCAGGACTTCCGCGGCCTCGCGCCAGCTGCGCAGGTTGAGGGCGGCGACCGCCTGGAGCTCGACGGTCTCCGGATCGACGGGATCGGGGAAGCCGCAGGCCTCCCAGACGTCGGCCACGGCGCCGGCCAGGCCGCCGGTGCGCTCCAGATAGGCGGCCAGGCGGCCGCGGGCGCTCTCGAAGGCGCCGAACATCGCCTGGAAGCTCTGGAAGTCCAGGGCCACGGAGAAGCGGGCATAGGCCAGCGCCACCCGCCCCTCGCCGGTCAGGGCCAGACGGGCCACCCCCTTGCGGGCGGCCGCGGCGATGGCGGCCGAGGCGGCGTCGTCCATGACCCGGAAGCCCGGCGAGACCCCGGCCTCCAGGGGGAAGCGGCGCAGCAGCTTCTCGCAGAAGGCGTGGATGGTCTGGATCTTCAGGCCGCCCGGCGTCTCCAGGGCGCGGGCGAAGAGGGCGCGGGCGGCTGACAGGCGCAGGTGATCGTAGTCGGCGACCGGACGGCCCTCCAGGGCGGCCAGGGCCCCGCTGAGCTTGGCGTCGTCGCAGACCGACCAGTCGCCCAGGAGGCCGAACAGCCGGCGCTGCATCTCGGCGGCGGCGGCCTTGGTGTAGGTGACGCAGAGGATGGTGGCGGGCTCGGCGCCGGCCAGCAGCAGGCGGGCGACCCGGTCGATCAGGGTCTTGGTCTTGCCCGAGCCGGCGTTGGCGGTGACGAAGGCCGAGAGCTCGGGATCGGCGGCGACACGTTGCGGATCGAGCCGGGTCATTCGCCCTCCTCGTCGCCGCTGGTGGACCATTCGAACACCCGGGCCAGGTGGTCGTAGTCGCTGATGTGGGTCTTCACGAACTGCGGCGCGCTGCGCGAGAGATAGGGCTGGGCCGGGTCGTCGAAGCGGGCGATCAGCTTGCCCAGGCCGTCCAGGGCGGTCCGCGCGGCGGCCTCGCTCTCCTCTCCGGCGGCGGCGCGCACCTCCTCGCGGCCGGCGGGCTTGCGGCCGGTGACCTCCAGATAGGTGAGGTCGCCGGGCATGGGGCGGCCCAGGCCGGGGAAGCCGCCATAGGCCAGGATGGCGGCCGTCAGGGTGAGCTGCGGCGAGAAGCCGGTGTCCACCACCTTCTGCGACGGCGCCTTGCCGGTCTTGTAGTCGAGGATGTGGCCGTAGCCGTCGGGCGACAGTTCGATGCGGTCGGCCCGCGCATTGACCTTGAACAGGCCGGCGGGGGCCATGATCTCCAGCTCGCCCTTCAGCTCCACATGGATGGTGCGGCCGTCGGCGCGTCTGCGGCGCTCCAGGTCGGCGACCCACAGGGCGGCCTCGCGGGCCAGCGCGCTCTCCCGGGCCAGGGCCTCGTGGGGCATGCCGGCCTCTTCCAGGGCGGTGACGTACATCGCCTCGAAGATCGCCGCCGCGTCGGGTGGGACCTCCACGGGATGGGCCTCGGCGAACCGTTCGAAGGCCTTGTGGATGGCGGTGCCCCGGGCGCGGGCCTCCACCGCCTCATCGGGACGTTCGAGGGGGTAGAGCCGCAGAATATCGCGGGCCCAGACGGCGTAGGGGTCGCGGGTCAGGGCCTCGACGCGGGTGACGGCCATCTCGCGGGGGCGGTCGGCGACGGGCGGGCGCGGGGCGGGACGCTTGGCGGGCGCGTAGTCGGCGGCCGCGTCGAGGGAGCGGGCCCAGTCGAGGACCTCCGGCCGGGTGGGCAGGGCGACGCCGGCGCCGCGCGCCAGGGTCTCCAGGCGCCAGAGCCAGCGGGATTTCACGGCCGGCGCGCCCTCGCGGCGCTCGGAATGCAGCAGGATCACCTCGGGCGCGCAGGCGGCCTGGGCGAAGTCGTGGGCGGCCAGGCCCACCCGGCGCTCCGGCGGCGGCAGGCCCAGGGCTTGGCGCATGGGGCGCGAGAGGAAGGGATCGAGCGTCGCCCCCTGGGGCCAGACGCCCTCCTCCAGACCAGCCACGATCAGCCGGTCGGCCCGGGTCAGGCGGGCCTCGATGGCGCCCAGGATGCGCAGGCGCGGATGGGTGGCGCCCCCGGATCGGATGCTCTCGCCGGACATCAGGCGGGCCAGCAGGTCGGCGAAGCCGCGGGGGCTGACGGCCGGGGAGCCGTCGGACTCGCTCATCAGGCCCGACAGCAGCCGGCCCAGGGCCTCGCCGCCGTGCCCGGCCCAGAGCTCGCCCGCGTCGCCCGTCTCGTCGGCGGCCAGGGCCTCCATGGTCTGGGCCAGCGCCCGCGCGGCGGCCGCCGGGGGCGCCACATCCCCGGCATAGGGGGTCAGCAGCGGGGCGAGGACCGCGCGGAGCTGGGCGGCGAAGGCCAGCGCCTCCTCCAGGGCCGGCAGGTCGGCGCGGGGCTCGCCCATCCGGCGGCGCAGGCGGGCGTCCAGGGCCTCCCAGGTGGTCTGGCGGGGGCCGCGCAGGCCGTGCAGCTCCAGGGCCGCGCGGCGGCGGTCCAGGGTCTCGGGATCGAGGCCCAGGCGCACGAAGGGGTGCTTGGCGATGGCCAGCAGGGTGACGGGGTCCAGCGGGTCGCTGGCCGCCCGCGCTGTCAGGGCGGCCAGCACGCCACAGCGGCAGCCGGCCAGGGCCGAGCCCGCCGAGGAGTCCGCGCCGACGCCCCAGCGGGCCAGCTTGGCGGCGACGCGGCGGGCCAGGGTCTGGTCTGGCGCCACCAGGGCCGCGGTCATGCCCGGCGTCTCCAGGGCCTCGCGCAGCAGCAGGGCGGCCACGGTGGCGGCCTCCTCCTCGGCCCGGGCGGTGACCACCGACAGGCCCTCCAGGCCCGCGGCGATGGGATCGACCCCCTCGGCCTTGCCCTCGGCGCGCAGGGTCTCGATGACGGTCAGCCAGTCGGCGGTCGCCTCGGCCGGCCGCAGGGCCTCGTTGATCACCCGGCGGCGCCAGCGGCCGGCGGTGTCGAGGGTGTCAGAGGCCGGCCAGAGGACGACGTCGCCCCGCGCAGCCCCGGCGCGGGCCAGCAGCCGCTTCATGGCCCCCTGCGGATGCTGTTCCCCCACCTGGGCCCAGGCGGCCTCCGCCAGGCTCTCGTCGAGGCCGGGCAGGATCACGGCCCCCTGGGGCGCACGGGCGATGACCGCCAGCAGGTCGGCGGTGGCCGGGGCGGTGCCGGTGGAGCCCGCCGCGATCAGGACCCCCTCCGGCGGCCGGTGGTCCCAGGCCTCGGCCAGGGCGCGCAGCAGGGCCACCCGGCGCTGGCTGACATCCACCACCCCCAGCTCGCGCAGGCGCGCGGGCCAGGCGACCAGCGCGGTCTCCAGGAATTCGCGGCTGACCCGCCAGTGCTCGGCCAGATCGGCGCTCACCAGGTCGGCCAGGCCGTCCTTGGCGCTGACCTCCTCGATCTGCAGGCTGTCGAGGAAGGATCCCAGCGCGTCGGCCAACTCCAGGGCGGCCGAGGCGTCGAGGTCGCGGTTCAGGGCCTTCTCGTGGCCCTTCACCAGGGCGATCAGCTCGAAGCGGCGGCGCAGGGGGTCGATGGCCGCGGGCAGGTCGATGGCCAGCTCGCCGGGCTCGAAGGGCGGCTCGCCCTCGTCCAGGTCGCCCAGGGGCCGGATCTGCGGCGGCAGGACCGCGCGGCCGCCCGCGGCGGCGATGAAGGCGTCGGCGAGCGCCCGGGCGCCGCGGCGGGTGGGGGTCAGCACCACGGCCTGGGACAGGGCCTGAGGGCCCAGCGGCGAGAGCGCGTCGAACAGGCCGCGCGCCAGGTCGTGGACGAAGGGCCGGTGGGCCGGGATGTTGAACCAGCGGGGGCCTGCGCCAGCCAGCAGGGGGATCACGTCAGCCTCGCTTCGGCCTCGTCTCGCGCGGCGGGGTCGCCGACGTGCAGCCAGAAGGCGTCCATGGCGACGCCGAAGATGCGGCCCTCGTCCTGCAGCCGCCACCAGATCGGCAGGACCGAGAAGGCGCCCTCCGGCTGATCGTCCAGCAGCTGCGGCTTCATGATCTGGAACCCGACATTGGCCAGCGGCGCCGGATTGGCGTCGTCGGCCATGTGGACGATGCGCCCGTCGGGCTCCATGCGGAAGCCGCGCGGGCCCTCCAGTCCGACGCCTTTCTCACGGGGCACCAGCAGGACCAGCAGGTCCATCTTCGCCGGATCCCAGGCCTGTTTCATGGCCTCCAGGGGCGGGGTCTCGCCCCCCACCCAGAGGGAGTCGATATTGGCCACCAGGATCGGGTCGTCGCCGAGCAGGTGGCGGGCGTTCTTGATGCCGCCGCCGGAGTCCAGCAGGCCGGCCCGCTCGTCGACGATGAGCACGCGGGGATGGGTGCGGCCGGCCAAGTGGGCCTCCACCTGGTCGGCGAAGTGGTGGACATTGACCACGGCCGTCTCGATCCCGGCCTCGGCCAGCCGGTCCAGCACGTGGTCGATCAGGGCCTTGCCCTTCACCTGCACCAGGGCCTTGGGCCGGTCGTCGGTGAGGGGGCGCATGCGGCTGCCGATCCCGGCGGCCAGGACCATCGCGGTCTTCGGGCCGCCATCCCCTGGACCGGCGGTCACGTCCGCGACTCCGCGGGCACATGGGCGTCGAACCAGGCCTTGAGGTCGCCGAGCGCCGGGTCGGCCAGGCAGGCGTCCAGATAGCGCCACAGCCTCGGCATGAAGGCGGCGTAGCGGGGCTTGGCGTCGCGGGTCACCAGGCGGGCGAAGATGCCCAGGATGCGGACGATATTGAGGGCGCCGAGCGCGTGGTAGTCGGCCAGGAATTGGGCCTGGTCGAGGTCCGGGCGGAGCTTGAAATAATAGGCCAGGGCCGCGGCCTCCCGCTGCGGCGAGACATCCCGGCGGGCGTCGTGCAGCAGCATGGACATGTCCCAGGCCGGGTGGGCGCGGACAGCGTCTTGGAAGTCCAGCAGGCCGACCCGGGCCGCCCCCTGGCGCTCGGGCAGCCAGATCAGGTTCTCGGCGTGGTAGTCGCGGTGGCAGAAGACGCTGGCGCCGGCCGCCCCGTGGGCGCGGATCGGGGCCCAGATCGCGTCCCACTCGGCCACCGCGGCGTCGCTGAAGGCCAGCTCCGGCTTCAGCCTCGGGAGCCATTCGGGAAGGATGTCGCCCGCGGTCTTGAGCGCCGTCTCGTCATAGTCCAGCAGCGGCCAGGCGATCCCCGGGGCGGTGAGCACCTTGGGCGCCGTGGCCGTGTGCAGTTTCACCAGGCCCTCGATGGCGGCGTCATAGAGGGGCGCCTCGTCCTGGCCGCCGGCGATCAGGACGGCGAAGAGGTCGTCGCCGAGGTCCTCCAGCACCGCCAGGCCCTGGGCGGCGTCGTGGGCCAGGACGGCGGGCGCCGACAGGCCCTGGGCCTTCAGCCACTCGGCGACGGCCACGAAGGCGTCCACCCGGCCGGCGGCCAGGCGGGCCAGCGCATTGTAGCCGGACTTCGCCCGCTGCTCCGGCGTGGCCTCGGGGGCGCAGGGGGCGGTCTCGGCGTTGGGGGGCTGGTCCATGAAGATCAGGCTGGGGCCACGGGTCGGATGCAGCCGCTCATAGGCCCGGGTCGAGGCGTCGCCGCTCAGGGGCACGCGGCGCGCGTCCCCCCAGCCGTGGGCGGCGAGGAAGGCGGACTTGATGGCCTCACGATCGGAACTCAAACCCACGTCCTTTCCAGGCGCCGCTGGGGGTCAGGCGCGCGCGGCGGCCCTCCCCCTCGAGGATGATCTCTATATCAAGCCGGTCGGGCGGCAGGCGACCTTCCAGGCGTTCGGGCCACTCGATCAAGGCCGCCCCGTCCTCCAGGGCCTCGTCCAGGCCGATCTCATAGGCCTCGTCGGGGCTGGTGAGCCGGTAGAGGTCGAAATGGGCCACCGAAATGGAGGCCCCCTCATAGAACTGAACAAGCGTGAAGGTGGGGCTGGGCACGTCCTCGTCGGGCGTGGTGAGCGCCCGGATCAGGGCCCGGGCCAGGGTCGACTTGCCGGCCCCCAGGGGCCCGGTCAGGCAGATGGCCTCGCCGGGCTTCAGCGCGCCCGCCAGGGCCGCGCCGAGGGCCGAGGTGGCGGCCTCGTCCTTCAGGGCGATCTCGCCGGCCGCCGGGCGGATCATGCGAAGGGCCGGTCGGGATGGTGGGGCAGGACGCCGGCGATATAGGCCTTCACCGCCAGGGTCGCGAGGTTGACGTCCGGGTCGAGGCGCTCGGGGGGGATCAAGGGCCCCACGGTCAGGTCGAAGGCCCGGCCCCGCTTGTTCAGCAGCTCGTGGAACAGGGTGATGTCGCGGAGCTCGCCGGAGAAGTCGTTGAAGAAGTGGAACAGGGTCGACCAGGGCCCCGACAGGTGCATGGGGACGATGGGCGCCTCGTACTTGCGGGCGATGGAGAAGGCGCTGGGCATCCAGGGGGGATCCATCAGGGTCCCGTCGGCGGCCTTGCGGGCCAGGCGCCCGGCCGGAAAGATCGCCAGGGCGCGCTCGGCCTCCATGGCCTCCCGGGTGAGGTTGAGGGTCAGGCGGGTGCGCTCGCGGGTGCGCTTGGCCTCCACCCATTCCACCGGGATCAGCACCTCGCTGAAGGCCGGCGACACCCGATGGGCGTCGGCGTTGGCGTAGAAGCAGAGGTCGGGGCGCAGGCCCTTGACGGCGTCATAGACCGCGATGCCGTCGGCGATGCCGGTGGGGTGATTGCAGATCAGCACCACCCGTCCGCGGGCGGGAATCCGCTCCAGGCCGCGCACGCTGACCTTGACGTCGAGCAGGGCCGAGACGTGCTCCAGGGCCTGGCGGCCCGACATCTGGGCGATGTCGTCGGCCATGGTCCGGGCCTTGCGATAGTCCAGCAGCCGGTAGAGCAGGGGCCGGATCAGCGGCCACACCGCCCCGCCCGAGAGCTTGGGGGCGCGCTCGGCGATCAGGGTGTCGACGATGTGATCGTGATAGGCCCGCCGCGCCGGCAGGGCCTCGGTGGCGACGCTCATGCGGGCAAGATGCCCTTGCCCGCGCGCCCGGTGCAAGGGGTTGGGCCCCTGTCCCTGACCTGGGAAGAAATGAGCGATCTTCAAGTCTGGCGGGCCGCCGCCATCCCGCCGAAGCTTCGCCTCCATCCCGGGGGGAAGATATGACGAACACGGACCATGAACCGGCGACGATCCTGGCCACCCATCGCCACGCCCTGCATAGCGCGGCGATCGGCGAGACCTTCCAGATCGATGTCGCCCTGCCCAGTCCCTGGGCCGGCCAGAGGCCCGACCATCCCCTGCCAGTGATCTATGTGATGGACGCCAATACGGTGTTCGGGATCGCCGCCCAGGCCCTGCGCTTCCTGCAGAACGCCGACGGGGTCCCGCCCTGCCTGCTGGTGGGGGTGGGCTATCAGCTGGAGGGGCCGAGGCGGCGGCGGCGCGACTATGGCGGCCTGCGCACCCGCGACCTGACCCCCAGCTTCGATCCCGCCTTCCACGAGACCCTGCTGGCCCAGCTGGGGGACCGCCCCCTCCCCGACATCGGCCCGGCCGGCGGCGGCGAGGCCTTCCTGGATTTCCTGATCCATGAGGTCCGCCCCTTCATCGCCGGGCGCTACGCCACCGACCCGGGCGACCAGACCCTGGTGGGCAGTTCCCTGGGGGGCCTGTTCAGCCTGCACGCCTATCTGACCCGCCCCGGCGCCTTCCGGCGACACGTCGCGAACAGTCCGGCCCTGTGGTGGCGGGACGGCGAGGCCTTCGCGACGGAAGCAGCGTCTGACCCCGACCCGGCGACCCGGCTGTTCCTGTCGGCGGGCGGGCTGGAGACCGACCCGCGCTGGCCCATGGCCGATCACATGGCCGAGATGGCGCGGCGGCTGACGGGCCGGGGCCTGCCGGTGGTCTCCCAGGTCTTCGACGGCGAGAGCCACACCTCGGTGATCCCCGCCGCGCTCAGCCGGGGCCTGAGATCGGTGTTCGCGCCTCTACCCACCGGCGCCGCGACGTCCTAAAAGCTCGCCATGCGCGAGATCACACACTTCATCGACGGCGTGTCCGTCGCAGGGACCTCCGGCCGCCATGGCGAGGTCTTCAATCCCAACACCGGCGAGGTCCAGGCCCGCGTGGCCCTGGCGACCCCGTCCGAGCTGGACCTGGCCGTCCAGGCCGCCGTGCGGGCCCAGAGGTCCTGGGCGGCGGTCAATCCGCAGCGCCGGGCCCGGGTGATGTTCGAGTTCAAGCGGCTCGTCGAGGCCCGCATGCAGGACCTGGCCGAGCTGCTCTCCTCCGAGCACGGCAAGGTCATCGCCGACAGCAAGGGCGACATCCAGCGGGGGCTGGAGGTCATCGAGTTCGCCTGCGGCATCCCCCACGCCCTGAAGGGCGAATATACCGAGGGCGCGGGCCCCGGGATCGACGTCTATTCCATGCGCCAGCCCCTGGGCGTGGCCGCCGGCATCACCCCGTTCAACTTCCCCGGCATGATCCCGATGTGGATGTTCGGGATCGCCATCGCGGTGGGCAACACCTTCATCCTGAAGCCCTCGGAGAAGGACCCGACCCTGCCGGTGCGGCTGGCCGAGCTGTTCATGGAGGCCGGGGCGGCCCTGGGGATGGACCTGAAGGGCGTGCTGAACGTCGTCCATGGCGACAAGGTCGCCGTCGACGCCATCCTCACCCACCCCGACATCGCCGCCGTCAGCTTCGTCGGCTCCTCGGACATCGCCTCCTACGTCTATTCGACGGGGACGGCGCACGGGAAGCGGGTCCAGGCCATGGGCGGGGCCAAGAACCACGGCATCGTCCTGCCGGACGCCGACCTGGACCAGGTGGTCAAGGACCTGTCGGGGGCGGCCTTCGGCTCGGCCGGCGAGCGCTGCATGGCCCTGCCGGTGGTGGTGCCCGTGGGCGCCAAGACCGCCCAGGCCCTGCGCGAGCGGATGATGGCCGAGATCGACACCCTGAAGGTCGGCCTCTCCAACGACGCCGCCGCCCAGTACGGCCCGGTGGTCACCGCCGCCCACAAGCAGAAGATCGCCGACTACATCCAGATCGGCGTCGACGAGGGCGCCGAGCTGGTGGTCGACGGCCGCGGCTTCTCCATGCAGGGCTACGAGAAGGGCTTCTTCATCGGCCCCAGCCTGTTCGACCAGGTGAAGCCGGGGATGAAGACCTACAACGAGGAGATCTTCGGGCCCGTCCTGCAGATCGTCCGCGCCGAGACCTTCGAGGAGGCCGTGGCCCTGCCCTCGGCCCACCAGTACGGCAACGGCGTGGCCATCTTCACCCGCAGCGGCCGGGCGGCCCGCGAGTTCGCGGCCCAGGTCAATGTCGGCATGGTGGGGATCAACGTCCCGATCCCGGTGCCGGTGGCCTACCACTCCTTCGGCGGCTGGAAGCGTTCAGCCTTCGGCGACACCAACCAGCACGGGATGGAGGGGGTGAAGTTCTACACCAAGGTCAAGACCATCACCGCCCGCTGGCCGGAGGGCGCGAGCGAGGACTCCGCCTTCGTCATCCCCACCATGCGGTGACAGGACGGACGCTTGGCGATAAGCCTATGGCTTGACTAGGAGTTGGCGATGAAGTTCCGGACCTGGGCGATCCTGATCCTGGTGGTGGTTCTGGCGGGCGTCGGCGCCTATGCCTGGTGGCAGACCGACCTGCGCTGGCGGCCCAAGACCATCACCAGGCACCAGGCCGAGATCACCAAGATCCTGGAACAGGCCGGCTGGGGCTCGCCGGGCCTGACCAAGACCAAGCTCTACATGGTCTCGTTCCGCACCTGCCCCGACTGCCTGAGGTTCAAGAAAGAGGAATTCCCCGGCCTGCACGCGGCCGGGGTCGACACCCGGGTGATCGAGATCGCCCGGCGCGACAAGAACGGCATCGCCAAGTCCACCCCGGTGGAGCGCGCCACGGTGGCCGAGCTGTGGATCCGGCACGGGACGCCCAGGGCCTGGGAGCTGATGGAGCAGTGGGAGGCCGTCGTTCCCGAGGCCTGGACCGCCCCCGGCATCCCGCCGGCCGACGGCGACATGGCCCGCAGCGCGGTGATCGAGGCCGGCCGCAAGATGACCGAGGACCTGCGGCCGCTGCTGAAGGCGAACGGCGTCGCGGTCAGCGATCCGACGGGCATCCGCTACCCCACCCTGGTCTGGTGGAACGCCAAGGGCGAGATGCGGGCCTGCGCCTGCGAGCAGCGGGAGACCTACCGCTTCGTCCGCAAGGAGCTGGGCGCCGACTGAGCCGCCGTCAGGCCTTGAACGGCTTGCCGCTGACGATTTCCTTGTTCCGCAGCCGCGTCTTGGGCCCCTGGCCCCGTTCGGCCTCGGTCTTGATCGGCCGCCGGCTGTGATTGGCGCCGTGCAGGGCGCCGGGCTCCGATCCGCCCCAGTCGAGCTGGGGGCTGTCGCGGCCCTCGAAGTCGTGGGGGTCGACACCCGCGGGCGTGCCGATGAAGGGCTTCTCGGGGTTGGTGTCGGACATGGGCTTCCTTTCCGGACTGGACACGATCCCAACTGATCCCACGCTAGGAAGTTTCGCGCCCGCCGTTGTGATCTAGATCATCTGCGGTTAGGCGGGGTGCGATGGCCTCCGCCCTGCAAGCCGCCTATGACGCCCGCCTCGCCCAGGGGGTCATCCGTCCCGACCCCGCCCAGACCGCCGGCCTGGCCGCCCTGGTGCGGCTGGAGGGGGATCTGGCGGCCAGCGAGCCCTCGGGGCTGACGGCCTTCTTCCGCAAGCCCGAGGCCCAGCGCGGGGTCTATCTCTGGGGGCCGGTGGGGCGGGGCAAGTCCATGCTGATGGACCTGTTCTTCGAGACCGCGCCGGTCGCCAGGAAGCGCCGCACCCACTTCCACGTCTTCATGGGCGAGATCCACCGGCTGATCGGCGCCTGGCGGACCGGCGACGCCGCCGCCCGCAAGGCTCGGTTCGGCCAGCACAGGGGCGACGACCCCATCCCCGCGGTGGCCGATGTGGTGGCCGAAGGCGCGCGCCTGCTGTGCTTCGACGAATTCCAGGTCACCGACATCGCCGACGCCATGATCCTGGGGCGGCTGTTCGAGGCCCTGTTCGCCCGCGGCGTGACCCTGGTGGCCACCTCCAACCGGGTTCCCGACGCCCTCTACAAGGACGGCATCAACCGCCAGCTCTTCCTGCCCTTCATCGAGATGATCAAGAACAGGCTGGAGGTGGTGAGCGTGGCGGGCGGCCACGACTATCGCCTGGACCGGCTGCGGGCGGCCGGTGTTTGGTTCTCGCCCGACGATCCCGACAACCAGCGCAGCTTCCTGGCCCTGTGGCGCGACATGCTGGGGGGCGAGGCGGAGATCGGCGAGACCCTTGAGGTGCTGGGCCGCAAGGTCCACCTGCCCCACGCCTCGGGCGGCCTGGTGCGGGCTTCCTTCGCCAGCCTGTGCTCGGTGGCGCTCGGCCCCAACGACTATGTGGCGCTCGCCGAACGCTTCCACACCGTCTTCCTGGAGGACCTGCCCAGGCTGACGGCCAACCGGCGCGAGGAGGCGCGGCGCTTCGTGATCCTGATCGACGCCCTCTACGAGGCGCGCACCAAGCTGATCGTGCTGGCCGAGGCCGAGCCGATGGCGCTCTATCCGCAGGGGGACGGCGCCTTCGAGTTCGAACGCACCGCCTCGCGCCTGCAGGAGATGCGCTCGGCCGACTGGCTGGCGGAGGACTAGGCGCGCAGGCTGGTCACCAGGTCCTGGGCGTAGGGGCGCAGGTCGGAAAAGCGGCGGACGCAGAGGGTGAGGTCGCGGACGGCCCAATCGTCCTCCAGCTCGATGACGGCGAGCGGCGTGGTCTGGGCGACCCGGGCGGCGGTGGACTGGGGCACGACCCCCACGCCAACGCCGGCCTCCACCAGCCGGCAGACGGCGTCGAAACTGCGCAGCTGGACCCGCAGGTTGAGGCCGGCCCCCAGGCGGGCGGCCTTGTCGGCCAGGAAACGTTGCAGGGCGCTGGTGCGCTCCAGCCCCACGAGATCGAAGGCCAGGACCTCGGCGAAGGCCACGCGGGCCTGGGCCGCCAGCGGATGCCCCTTCTGGGCCACCACCACGAAACGGTCGGAGCGGAAGGGAAAGGTCTCCAGGCCGCCGACGTCCACCGTGCCGGCGACGATGCCGATGTCCCCCACCCCCTCGGCGATCAGGCCGACGATCTCGTCCGACAGCCGCTCCTCCAGGTCGACCCGGACCTTGGGGTTGGCGGCGAGGAAACGCCCCAGCGCCTCGGGCAGGAATTCGGTGGAGGCGTTGGTGTTGGCCAGCAGGCGGACCTCCCCGGTGAGGCCGCCGGCGAAGGCCCCCAGGTCCTCCCGAAGGCGGGCCGATTGCTCCAGCATCAGGCGGGCGTGCTTGAGCAGGGTCTGGCCGGCGGGCGTCGGGACGACGCCCTGGCGGCTGCGCACCAGCAGGGCGGCGCCGATCGCCTCCTCCATGGCCCGGACCCGGGTGGAGGCGGCGGCCAGCGCCAGGCGGCTGCGGGCCGCGCCGTGGGTGATGGAGCCAGCCTCGACGACGTCGCAGAACAGCCGAAGGTCCACGAGATCGAAGCGCATCTTTCGTCTCCGGCGAAGGATAGCTGCTTGTAAGACGCATTGCGCGAAGGATCAAAGGCCATCACCCTTCGGGTGCAGCGAAGTTGGTGACGCCTCGTCAAGGCGCGTGGTGATGAACGTCCCGCCTGGGCGCCGACCGGCGCCGCCCCGGCGGTTCGTTGACACCGGGCGCCCGGCGCTTAAAAGCGGAGCCGCCTCATCCGATCGGAAACAGCCATGACAGAAACCACCCAGGGGCCTCGCGAACGCCCGCTGTCGCCGCACCTCCAGGTCTGGCGGCCGCACGCCACCATGGTGGGGTCGATCCTGCACCGGATGACCGGGGGCGCGCTCTATGTCGGCGCCCTGATCCTCGCCGGATGGGCCATGTCGCTGGCCGCCGGGCCCGACGCCTACCAGACCTTCATGGAGCTGCTGGGCTCGCCGCTCGGCAAGCTGGTGATGTTCGGCCTGACCCTGTCGGTCTTCTACCACCTGGCCAAGGGCGTTCAGCACCTGTTCTGGGACGTGGGCGCGGGGTTCAAGCTGGCCACCGCCAATATGGGCGCCGTGGCCTGCTACGCCTTCGCCGTCGCCGCGACCCTGGCCGTCTGGGCCATCGCGGCCATGACCGGAGCCCTGTGATGGAAAATTATCGCACCCCGCTGCGCCGCGCCCGCGGCCTCGGCTCGGCCAAGCACGGCGTCGGCCACTGGATCTCCGAGCGGGTCACCTCGGTGGCCCTGGTTCCCCTGGTCCTGTGGGCGGTGTTCGGGGTCATCACCCTGGCCGGCACCGACTATTACGGCGCGGTGGCCTGGATCGCCAATCCGGTGAACGCGGTGCTGATGGTGCTGCTGACGGCGGTGTCCTTCCTGCACATGCATGCGGGCATGCGGGTGATCGTCGAGGACTACATCCACAAGTCCCTGAGCAAGTCGGCCCTGCTGCTGCTCAATCTCTTCGTCTGCGCCCTGGCGGGATCGCTGGCGGTGTTCTCCATCCTCAAGGTCGCGCTGGGAGGCGCTTGATCGGTCCCATGGCGACTTACGAATTCATCGACCACAAGTTCGACGTCGTCGTGGTGGGCGCGGGCGGCTCCGGCCTGCGCGCGGCGCTGGGCTGCGCCCAGGCCGGCCTGAAGACGGCCTGCATCACCAAGGTCTTCCCGACCCGTTCCCACACCGTGGCGGCCCAGGGCGGCATCTCCGCCAGCCTCGGCAACATGGGCGAGGACGACTGGCGCTGGCACATGTACGACACCGTCAAGGGGTCGGACTGGCTGGGCGACCAGGACGCCATCGAATATCTCTGCCGCAACGCGCCGGCCGCGGTCTACGAGCTGGAGCACTGGGGCGTGCCCTTCTCCCGCACGCCGGAGGGCAAGATCTATCAGCGCGCCTTCGGCGGCATGACCCGCAACTATGGCGAGGCCCCGATCCAGCGCACCTGCGCCGCGGCCGACCGCACCGGCCACGCCATGCTGCACACGATGTACGGGCAGTCCCTGGCCCACGACACGGAGTTCTTCATCGAGTACTTCGCCCTCGACCTGATCATGGACGAGGGCGTGTGCCGGGGGGTGACGGCCTGGAAGCTGGACGATGGGACCCTGCACCGGTTCCAGGCCCAGCAGGTGATCCTGGCCACCGGCGGCTATGGCCGGGCCTATTTCTCGGCCACCAGCGCCCACACCTGCACCGGCGACGGCGGCGGCATGGTGCTGCGGGCCGGCCTGCCCCTGCAGGACATGGAGTTCGTGCAGTTCCACCCCACCGGCATCTATGGCGCCGGCTGCCTGATCACCGAGGGCGCCCGGGGCGAGGGCGGCTACCTGACCAATTCCGAGGGTGAGCGCTTCATGGAGCGCTACGCGCCGTCGGTGAAGGACCTGGCGCCGCGGGACATGGTCAGCCGGGCCATGACCATCGAGATCCGCGAAGGCCGGGGCGTCGGTCCCAAGAAAGACCACATCCACCTGCACCTCGATCACCTGGATCCCAAGATCCTGCACCAGCGCCTGCCGGGGATTTCAGAAAGCGCCAAGATCTTCGCAGGTGTTGACGTCACGAAACAACCGATTCCGGTGCTTCCGACCGTGCATTACAACATGGGCGGTATTCCGACGAACTTCTTCTCCGAGGTCGTGACTCGAGACGGGGATAATCCGGACAAGGTGGTGCCGGGGCTGATGGCGGTGGGTGAGGCGGCGTGCGTTTCGGTGCACGGGGCCAACCGGCTGGGGTCCAACTCCCTGATCGACCTGGTGGTGTTCGGCCGCTCGGCGGCGCTGCGGACCGCGGCGACCATCAAGGCCGGGGCGAGCCAGCCGGAGATGAAGAAGACCGAGACCGACGCCCACCTGGCCCGGTTCGACCGGTTCCGGAACGCCTCGGGCGGCACGACGACGGCGGCCCTGCGTCTGGAGATGCAGATGTCCATGCAGGAGGACGCCGCGGTGTTCCGCACCAGCGAGAGCCTGGCCTCCGGCGTCCGGCGCCTGGACGCGGTCCAGGCCAAGCGCGGCGACCTGAAGGTGACCGACCGGGGCCTGGTCTGGAACACCGACCTGATGGAGACCCTGGAGCTGGACAACCTGATCGGCCAGGCGGTCACCACCGTCGTCGGGGCGCACAACCGCACCGAAAGCCGCGGGGCCCACGCCCACGAGGACTTCCCCGATCGGAACGACAAGGAGTGGATGAAGCACACGCTCACCTGGTTCGACGACGCCAGCGGCAAGGTGGCCATCGACTACCGGCCGGTGCACGACTTCACCATGACCAATGACATCGCTTACATCCCGCCCAAGGCGCGGGTGTACTGAGCCGGCGATGGCGGTCCAGGCGCTCCAGCGCGACACAGACGCCGACTGGCGGGAGCTGGGCGCGACCCAGCCCTACTGGGGCGTGCTGACGCATCCGAGCTACCGGACCGAGAACCTGACGAAGGACGCCCTGGCGCAGTTCTACGCCTCGGGCGTCGAGCACGTGGACAGGCTGGTCGAGTCGTTCCAGCGGCTGTACGGGGCGCGGCCGCAGGGCCGGGCCCTGGACTTCGGCTGCGGCGCCGGGCGGCTGACCGAGGCGATGATCGCCTATGCGGGCGAGACGGTCGGCTACGACATCTCGCCCGGCATGCTGAACGAGGCCCGCAAGCGCGGGCGGGCCACCTATGTCGGCGAGCTGCCGGCCGGGCCCTTCGACTGGATCAACTCCTTCATCGTCCTGCAGCACATCCCGCCCGAGCGCGGCATGGGCCTGATCGGCGACCTGCTGGACCGCCTGGCGCCCGGCGGCCTGCTGAGCCTGCAGCTGACGGTCTGGCGCGACGCCCGCCATGGCCCGCCGACGCCCGCGCCGCGCACCGGCTGGCGGGCCTTCGTGCCGCCCTTCCTGCGCCGCTCCAAGACCCCGCCGACCCCGCCCAAGGGTCTGGTGATGATGTTCGACTACGATCTTTCCGCCGTCGTCCGCCTGCTCAACGAGCATGGGGTGGAGGAGATGAACCTCGTCTCCACCCACCACGACGGCCACAACGGGGTGCTGATCCTCGCCCGCCGCGAGGCCCAGTCATGAGCCCCCAAGATTTCACCCGCCGGGTCCGCAGCCCGGCCGCCAAGGAAGCCGTCTGATGGTCCAGCTCACCCTGCCGAAGAACTCCCGCGTCCAGAAGGGCCGCCACCATGCGGCCCCGGCCGGGTCCGGCAAGACCAAGACCTTCAAGGTCTATCGCTACGACCCGGAGGGGACCGAGAACCCCCGCTGGGACACCTATGACGTGGACGTCGACAACTGCGGCCCCATGGTCCTGGACGTCCTGATCCACATCAAGAACACCATGGACCCGACGCTGGCCTTCCGGCGGTCGTGCCGCGAGGGGGTCTGCGGCTCCTGCGCCATGAACATCGGCGGCCGCAACACGCTCGCCTGCACCCACGGCCATGACGAGGTTCCCGGCGCCGACTGCACCATCGCCCCCCTGCCCAGCATGCCGGTGGTCAAGGACCTGATCCCCGACCTGACCATGTTCTACGCCCAGTACGCCTCCATCGAGCCCTGGCTGCACACCACCACGCCGGAGCCGCAGAAGGAGTGGATCCAGAGCCCGCAGGACCGCGAGAAGCTGGACGGCCTCTATGAGTGCATCCTCTGCGCCTGCTGCACGACCTCCTGCCCCAGCTACTGGTGGAACGGCGACAAGTACCTCGGCCCCGCCACCCTGCTGCACGCCTATCGCTGGCTGATCGACAGCCGCGACGAGGCCACCGGCGAGCGGCTGGACGCCCTGGAGGACCCCTTCAAGCTCTATCGCTGCCACACCATCATGAACTGCGCCCAGGTGTGCCCGAAGGGCCTGAACCCCGCCAAGGCCATCGCCGAGATCAAGAAGACCCTGGCCGATCGGGTCGTCTAGGGTCCGCCAAACCGGAAATGGCGGGCGCCTGAACCGGTCTTCACGACAGGCTTCGACGCTCTAGAGTTATCCAAACGGCGTTCGTTAAGTTGACGCCTCCGTCATTTTTCTGCATGGGGCTGTCATGAGTTCATCGGCTGCACATGTCGTGGTGCTCGGGGCCGGCCATGCCGGGGGGTCCCTGGTGGCCCTGTTGCGCCAGTACGGCTTCGAAGGCGCCATCACCATGGTGGGGGACGAGCCCATCGCCCCCTATCAGCGGCCGCCGCTGTCCAAGGCATGGCTGAAGGGGGAGGCCGACGCCGACTCCCTGGCGCTCAAGCCCCTGGAATTCTACGCCGAGAACCAGATCGACTTCCGCCCCGGCGTCGCCGCGGTGAAGCTGAAGCGGGCCGACAAGGTCGTCGAGCTCTCCGACGGTTCGACCCTGGCCTACGACATCCTGGTGATCGCCACCGGCATGCGGCCCAACAAGCTGCCGGTTCCCGGCGCGGAGCTGGAGGGCGTGCTCTCCCTGCGCACGGCGGCCGACGCCGAGCAGCTGAAGGCCCACCTGAAGCCCGGCGCCCACCTAGCCATCATCGGCGGCGGCTATATCGGCCTGGAGGTGGCGGCCTCGGCCCGCGCCCTGGGGGCGGAGGCCACGGTCATCGAGCGCGAGAGCCGCATCCTGGCCCGCAGCGCCTGCGAGGCGCTCTCGACCTTCTTCGCCGACTATCACCGCGCCCGGGGCGTGAAATTCGAGCTGGGCGCCGGGGTCGACAGCCTGACCGGGGCGGGCGGCAAGGTCACCGGTGTGAAGCTCGCCGACGGCCGGACCATCCCCGCCGACGTGGTGCTGGTGGGGGTGGGCGGCAAGCCCAATGACGAGCTGGCCGCCGACGCCGGCCTGGAGACCGCCCGCGGCGTGGTGGTGGACCTGGAGGCCCGCACGTCGGATCCCTCGATCTTCGCCATCGGCGACGTCAGCCATCGGCCCATGCCCCACTATGACCGGATGTTCGGCCCCGAGAGCGTGCCCAGCGCGCTCGAGCAGGCCAAGCAGGCCGCGGCCGCCATCACCGGCCGGCCGGCGCCGACCCCGGAGGTCCCCTGGAACTGGTCGGACCAGTACGACCTGAAGCTCCAGATCGCGGGCCTGCCCTTCGACGCCGACAAGATCCTGGTGCGGGGCGACCCCGCGTCGGGCAAGTTCGCCATCTTCCACCTGAAGGGCGACCTGATCCAATCCGTCGAGGCGGTCAACGCGCCGCCGGAATACATGATGGGCCGCCAGCTCATCGGGAACCGAAAGCCGGTCAATCTTGACAAGCTTGCGGACCCATCCATTTCCATGAAAGAGGTCGCCGCTTAAGGCGGGCGAAGGGGAGTAAATGGCCAAGATCACCTATATCGAGAACAACGGAACCGAACACGTCATCGACGTGAAGCCGGGCCTGACGGTGATGGAAGGCGCGGTGAAGAATAATATCCCGGGCATCGACGCCGACTGCGGCGGCGCCTGCGCCTGCGCCACCTGCCACGTCTATGTGGACGAGGCCTGGAAGGACAAGACCGGGACGTCCTCGGCCATGGAGGAATCCATGCTCGACTTCGCCGAGAACGTGGAGCCCAACAGCCGGCTCTCCTGCCAGATCAAGGTCACCGAGGAGCTGGACGGCCTGATCGTCCGGATGCCGGAAAGCCAGCACTAGACAGCTGGATGCTCCCCTCGTGGGGGAGCTGTCAGCGAAGCTGACTGAGGGGGACTTTGACCCTTGGTTTGGGGTCTAAGGGGTCAACAACGTTGATCCCCCTCCGTCTCGTCGCTGCGCGCCGATCCACCTCCCCCACATCGCGCTACGCGCTGGGGGAGGATCTGCGAGTCCCGGTCTTCCGCGTGCCGCGGAAACCGGGATGACACCCATTTCCACATCCCATTCCACCCAGCCGTCATCCTCGGGACAAGCCCGAGGATGACGGTCAGGAGGGGGCGCAGAAAAAAGCCGCCGGCTGCGGGGCAGCGGCGGCTTGAATCGGTGGAGCTAGGAGGGCTCCGGGTCGGGGCTCTTTAGCTAAGCGGCCAGGCGCGGGGCGCAGAGGCGGTCCAGCGTGCCCATCAGGGTCGACATGGCGCTCGAGGGCAGGATGGTGTCCTCCTCGTAGGAGCCCTCGGCCAGGATCAGGGCCAGACGGTCGCGGGCGCGGCTGACGCGGCTCTTGATGGTGCCGATGGCGGCGCCGCAGATCTCGGCGACTTCCTCATAGGACAGGCCGCCGGCGCCGATCATGATCAGGGCCTCGCGCTGGTCGTCGGGCAGCATGGCGAGCGCCCGGCGGACCTCGTCCAGCTCCAGGGTGGCCATGGGGTTGGAGACCGCCACGAGGGTGCGTTCGGCGGTTTCCGGATCGAGCTGGGTCGAGCGCCACGAGCGGCGCTTGTCGGAATAGAACTGGTTGCGCAGGATCATGAAGGTCCAGGCCTTCATGTTGGTGCCCGGCTGATAGCTGGCCCGGTTGTTCCAGGCCCGCAGCAGGGCGTCCTGGGCCAGGTCGTCGGCTTCCACGGCGTTGCGGCACAGGGAGTGCGCAAAGGCCCGCATGTGGGGGATGAGGGCGGTGAGTTCGCCCATGAAATCCTTGTCGGCGGGGATCGTCGTGGCGGTCATGAAGCACCCTCTGGAAAGCGTCTCGGAGGGGGCCGTCACCAACCCCCGTGAAAACCAAACGCGGCCGTTGCGAGAAAGCTCCGCCATTGTGAAAAGAATCTTGGCCGTGGGGGGCTTGGCGCCAATTCCCGTGTCATCCCGCATGGAGCGCCGCAGGCGCGGACGTGCGGGACCCAGAGACGCCGATCTTTCCGGAAGGCCCCGCGCGTCTGGGTCCCGGTCTTCCGCGACGCGGAAACCGGGATGACACGATATGGGTGACGCGAGAATTTTCGTTCATTTTTTGTTCTTTTTGGGTCTCGCTGATATCCTGCGCCCATGGTTCCCGCCTATCCCCGCAAGGAGATGATGGTCCGCGTCTGCGAGGCGGTGGAGAAGGGCTGGCGGCTGGAGCAGTTGGAGCAGCGGCCGGGGTGGCCGAGCCGGCAGACCATCTATCGCTGGACCCTGGCGGACCCGGCCTTCGCCCAGCGGCTGAAATACGCCCGCGAGTGGCGCCATGGCCTGAAGGTCAGCGCCACGGCGGGGCCGGTGTTCGATCCCGAGCGGGCCGAGGCGTTCCTTTTGGAGGTCAAGCGGGGCCACGCGGTGCGCGACCTGGTGCGGCGGCCGGAGTGGCCGAACCGGGACCGCCTGAACCGCTGGAAGTCCGAGCGGCCCGACTTCGCCGCCGCCCTGGTCGAGGCCGCGCGGCTTGCCCACCGGATGCGGCTTCGCAGGTGGGAATTCTATGACGAGGCCGTCGCCGACCAGATCATCCGACGGGTGGCGTCCGGCGAGACGATGGCGGAGATCGAGGCGGCCAGGGGCCTGCCGGACAAGGTGAACATTCGGCGCTGGAAGCGGCTGCGACCCGACTTCGCCAAGGCCCTGCGCCTGGCCCAGCGGGGCGGCCACATCCGCCGCAGCGCCAAACCCTGCCCGCCGGCCCTGTTCGACCACATCCTGACCCGCATGGTGACCGGCGCGTCCCTGCGCCAGGTCGCCCAGGCGCCGGGCATCCCGCACTACGTCACCCTGATGGCCTGGCAGCGGCGCGACCCGGAGTTCGCCAGGATGCTGGCCTGGGCGCGGGAGGAAGGGCGCTGGGCGCGCGGCGCGGAGAAGGTGGAAAGGGCCGATGCGTTGGCGGGGGTGCGAACATCGCTATAGGCAAGTTCCCAAGGTGTGGGATGCTCTCGAATGGATCGGGACTACCTCGCCGAGTTTGAAGGGGCCCTGGTGGGCTGCGTTTGGCGCTCGCGACTTGAGGCCGCTTTCGTCAGTTCGCGCAGCTAGCGCGACCCGCAGGCAGATCAAACACCAGCAGGCCCGGTTGCTCCAGGGGCAGTTGGGCCGCCACCTCGCCCTGAGGGTTCAGCACCGCCGTCGGGCCCCAGGCGACGGCCCCGTCGCGTTCGCCGGTGACGTCGGCGGAGATCAGCCACAGGCCGGTCTCGCGGCAGCGGTCGCCGCGCGCGGGGTTGTGGCGGTCGCGCCAGTGCTCGGCGGTGGGGCGCGCCATCATGTTGTTGGCGGGGCAGACCAGCAGGGTCGCGCCGGCCTCGGCGACCTTGCGGGCCGCGTCGGGGAAGTTGGTGTCGTAGCAGATATTGATTCCGAACCGGACGCCGCCGGCCTCGAAGGCGGGGGTGTCGGCGCCGGGGGCGAAGAGCTGTTCGCGGCCCAGCAGGTGGGTCTTGCGGTAGCGGCCGATCAGCTGTCCGGCGTGGATGACGACGGCGGTGTTGAAGAGGGCGCCGGCGTCGGCCTCGATCAGGCCGAGGACGATCGTGGGGCCGGTGGTCGGGAGGCGGGCGAGGAGGGCCTCGAACTGTGGGCTTGAGAGGTCCAGGGCGTGGCGGCGGGCGGGCTCTTCGTCGGTGAGGTAGCCCTGGAGGTAGCCTTCCGGGAAGACCAGCAGGTCGGCGCCCTGGGCGGTGGCGTCGGCGATGACACCGGCGGCATAAGCCAGGGCGGCGTCGAGGTCCTCGCGGAACTCCGGGGTCTGGGCGGCGGCGATGCGGGGCATGGTTCAGGGCTCCCTCAAATCCGCTCATCCCCGCGAAAGCGGGGACCCAGGTGTTTTTGTAAAATGGCCGACAGCCGCCGCTCCGGCCCAGGCTCTTCCTGAACAGAAAAAGCCTGGGTCCCCGCTTTCGCGGGGATGAGCGGGGGGGGGGGGTTAGGCCGCCACCACCCGTTGGGCGTTCTTGGTGAGGACCTGTTCGGCCTGGCGCATGATGTTGGCCACCAGCTCCTGGCAGGTGGGGATGTCGTGGATCAGGCCCTGGCTCTGGCCGACGGTCCAGATGCCGCCGTCGGTGTCGCCCGCGCCCATCACATTGGTGCGGCCGCGGACGCCGGCCACCAGGTGGCGCACGTCCTCGATGGTCTTGGTGGAGTCCTGCTGGATCGCCACCACCTCCTCCGAGACCGCGTTGCGGGCCACGCGGCTGGTGTTGCGCAGGGTGCGGTTGGTCAGCAGGGTGTCGCGCTCGGTGTTCTCGACGATCTTCTTCTTCACGTTCTCATGGATGGCGCACTCCTGGGTGGCCATGAAGCGGGTGCCCATGTTGACGCCGTCGGCGCCCAGCATCAGGGCCGCGGCCAGGCTGCGGCCGTCGGCCATGCCCCCCGAGGCGATCACCGGGGTGTCGCCCAGGGCGTCCACCGTGGCCGGCAGCAGGACGATCAGGCCGACGTCGTCCTCGCCCGGGTGACCGGCGCACTCGAAGCCGTCGATGGAGACGATATCCACCCCGTGGCGCGCGGCGGTCACCGCGTGGCGGACCGAGGTGCACTTGTGGATCACCTTCACCCCGGCTTCCTTGAAGGCGGGCAGGTGGTCGGTGGGGTTGCGGCCGGCGGTCTCGACGATCTTGATCCCGCTCTCGATGATGGCCTCGCGGTACTCGTCATAGGGAATCTTGTTCAGCGACGGCAGCAGGGTGAGGTTCACCCCGAACGGCTTGTCCGTGAGGCTGCGGCACAGCTCGATCTCGTCGAGCAGCTCCTGCTTGTTGCTGGAATGGTGGGCGGTGATGAAGCCCAGCGCCCCGGCGTTGGCGACGGCGGCCACCAGGCGGGCGTAGCCGACGCCGGTCATGCCGCCCATGACGATCGGCGTCTCGACGCCGAACATCTCCGTGATCCTGGTCCTGATCATGTCTCGTCCCCTGCTGAAGTGCGTTTGTCTGGTTGGCGCCAGACTAGCAGGGGGTGACGGGCTTTTAGAAGCCCAACTCCGGATGGCCGGCCGCGCCCTGGGCCTGTTCGGGGAGGTGGCAGGTGAAGGTGGCGCCGGCGCCGGGCTCGCTCTCCAGGGCCACCCAGCCGCCGTGCAGCTCGACCAGGGACTTCACCAGGGCCAGGCCCAGGCCCGGGCCGCCGCGCTCGCGGCCGATGAAGCGGTCGAAGATGTGCGCCTGGACGTGGAAGGGGATCCCCCGCCCGGTGTCGGTGACCTGCAGCTGGATCTCGCCGAGCGCCCGGCGCGCGGAGATGGTGACGACGCCCTCCGGCGGGGTCTGGCGGATGGCGTTCTCGCAGAGGTGGTCCAGGGTCTGGGCCAGGCGCTTGATGTCGCCGCGGATGACGCCGATGTCGTCGGGATACTCCACCTTGACCGTCACCTGGGCGGCGGCGGCCTCGTCGGCGCGGCGGGCGGCGGCGTCGTTGAGCAGCTGGGCGACGTGGACGTCCTCCAGGTCCAGCGCCATCTCGTCGGCGTCGATCTGGGCCATGTCCAGCACGTCGTCGATGGAGCGGGCGAGCTGGGTGGCGGCCGAGCGCACGGCGGCGGCGTGGCCCCGGCCGCGTTCGGAGAGGTTCTCGCCCGAGCGCTCCAGCAGCTCGGAATAGCCGATGATGGTGGTGAGCGGGGTGCGCAGCTCATAGGAGACATTGCCCACGAAGTCGCGCTTCAGCCGCTCGGTCTCGGCCAGGGCCGCGGAGCGGTCGGCGAGCGCGCTCTCCAGCTTGCGGGCGTCGGTGACGTCGCCGAAGGCGATCAGGGTCGCGCCGTCGGGCAGGGGGCGCGACTGGTAGACCACGATGCGGCTGTCGCTGGTCTTCACCTCGCCGGAGATCGGCGCGCGGGCGGCGGGGTCGGTGTCGGCGACGCGGCCCTTCAGCTCGCGCCAGAAGCCCATGTCGTGCAGGCGGGGGATGCAGAGCTCGACCACGCCCTCGAAGTCGTGGGCCTGGTCGAGCTGCTGGGGGGTGATGTTCCAGAACCGCTCGAAGGCCTCGTTGTGCAGGCGCAGGCGGCCGTCGGCGCCGAACACCGCCACGGCGTCGTTGAGCTTGTCCAGGGTGGCCTGCTGCACCTGGATCAGGGCGTTGTACTGGGCCTTCAGCCGCAGCTCGCCGGTGATGTCGGAGAACAACAGGACGATGCCGCCCAGGGGATGGACCTGGCGGCCGACCTTGAGGGTGCGGCCGTCGGGGATGGACCACATGTCGTCGGGGCTGGCGTCCAGGGACTCGTAGCGGTCCAGCTCGGCGGCCTTCCACTTGGTGTAGTCGGCGGTCTCGGGCAGGCGGCGGCGCTGGCGCAGGCGGTCGAGAATCTCCGAATGGGTCGGGCGCTCGGCCAGCCAGGCCGGCTCCAGGCCCCAGAGCTCGGCGAAGGCGGTGTTGTGGAAGATCAGCCGCTTGGTCTTGGAGAAGATGGCGACGGCGTCGGCGATGTGGTTGAGGGTCTCGTCGTGGGCCTCGACGTGGCGCTTGAGGGCCTCGCGCATCTCCTCGGTCTCGGTGACGTCCTCGGTCCAGACCCCGACCCCGCCGCCCTCGAGCGGCTGGGCCACGACCTGGAAGGCGCGGCGGCGTCCGGCGAAGCTGGACCAGCGCATGGTCTCGCGCTTCTGGCCCAGATTGGCGGCCTCGGCGGCCAGGGCGTCGGCGGCCTTGTCGAAGCTGACGCCGCGGGCGGCGGCCTCGTCCAGGCTGGCGGCGTCCACCGAGGCCAGCCAGGCGGCGTTGACCCAGACCGGGCTGCCGTCGGCCGCGGCGATCCAGGCCGGGGTGGACCGCGCGTCCAGGAAGGCGGCGAAGCGCGGGGCCGTGGGGAGCCCTGCGTCCTCCCCCACCACGGCCGAGAGCCGCAGCCAGGCCAGGGCGCCTGCGGCCCGGCCCTCGACGGCCACCATGCCGCCCGGCCCGCGGACCTCGAAAGCGCAAGCCTCGCCGCGCTCGAACAGGGCCCGCAGGCGGCGGGCGTGGTCGGGGTCGGCGCGCATCAGGGCGGCGACGACGTGCTGCGGATCGCTTTCGGGCAGGCCCAGGGCGGCGATGCAGGCGGCCAGGCTCTCCTCGCCCGACGCCAGCAGGGCGTGGCCGTCCTCCACCGCCAGCAGGGCCGAATCGAAGGCCTCGGCCGAGGCCTGGGCGGCCTCGGCGCCGGCCTGCAGGCTGGCGATGGTGGCGCGAAGGGCGTCGATCCGGCGGTCGGACTGGCGGCGTTGGGCGAGCGCCCAGAGGGTGGCGCAGATGGCCAGCAGCACGGCGCCGGCGGCGGCGGCCAGGATCAGGTCCAGCTCGCTCATCGCGTCCCCCGCGACGCCGGTGCTTTTGCCTGTCGAATCATCAGGATCGAACATAGGCGCTCAGGCGGTCTTCGGCGATAATCCAGGCATGAGCGCGATCCTCTATCCGGTGGCGGCCGACGCCGAGGCGGCCCTGAAGGCGCCCATCGCCCGCTGCGCGCGCGAACGCGAGGCCGCGGGCGCGGCCGGCGAGGCGGTGGTGTTCGTCACCGAGCCGGTGGGCCCGCCCTACGCCAGCCGCGAGGCGGCCCTCGACGCCCATGCCGGCAAGATCGAGGACGAGCGGCCGGGCCATGTCCTGACCCTGGTCCCGGAGGACCGCTATTGCGCCCTGGCCCAGGTGATCGAGGGCCGCCCGCCGCCCCCGGCTCAGCCGGTGCTCGCCGAGGGCCGCCGCTGGCCCGCGCCCAAGGCGGCGCCCAGGACCGCCTGGCGGCTGCAGGTGAGCTATTGGCGGCTGGCCTCGGCGGTCCCGCAGGCGAGCGGCCCCCAGGCGCGCCAGGCCCGCAAGAGCGCCCGCGAACCCTTGGACTACAAGGCCTTGAGCGCGCTCGCCCGCCAGCCCATGCGGGCGGTCAAGCCGCAGCAACCGCTGGATATCGGACTGTTCGAGACACGCCCCCCCGAGGCGCCCCATATCATCATGCCCGATGAGTAGCCTCGCCCCCTCCCTCGACGACCTGGCCGCCCTGGCGGAGGCCGCCTTCGCCGCCCTGCCCGACGGGTTCCGCGCCATGACCGGGGACGTGATCTTCCGCGTCGACGACTTCGCCAGCGCCGAGGTGCTGGCCGAGCTGGGGATCGAGGACGCCTTCGAGCTGACCGGCCTTTACCAGGGGGTCGACATCGGCCGCCGCTCCACCTTCGATCCGTCGCCCCAGCCCTCGATGATCTTCCTCTACCGCCGACCGATCCTGGACGAGTGGGTCGACCGCGGCGACGTGACTCTGGAGGAGCTGGTGACCCACGTCCTGGTCCACGAGATCGGCCACCATTTCGGCCTCTCCGACGACGACATCGACGGCATCGAGGCGGCCGACTGAGGCGGCCCGCGCGGCCCGCGCGCGGCAATCGGTCGCGAGGCCGCCGACCCCGCGCCCCCCGGAGATTACGGAGAGTGTTAAGGTCTCCGGTTGTCTGTTGCGCCCGTGGGTTGCGGCGGGACAGGGGGTCCCGCGGGCGGCCCCGAGGAGCGTGATCGTGTCAGAACCGACTTCGGCGCCGCAGGGCGCAGAGGCCTCGACCCCGTCGCGGAGCCGGCCGCTGGTGATCCTGCATGTGGACGACGATCCCACCAACCGCCACGTCGTGCGGGAGATCCTGACCGCCTTCGGCCATGAGGCGGTCTCGGCGGCCAGCGGCCCCGAGGGCCTGGAACAGCTGGGGCGGCTGGCTTTCGACCTGGTGCTGATGGACATCCATATGCCCGGCATGGGCGGCCTGGAGGCGGTGGACCAGCTGCGACGGACCCCCGGGCTGAACCGGTGCGTCTCGGTGATCGCGCTCACCGCCGACACCACCTCGCGCGACCGGGACGACTATCTGCGGCTGGGCTTCGACGACCTGGTGCACAAGCCGATCGCCATCGAGGTGTTTCGCGAGGCGGTGGAGCGCGCCGCGGTGTTCGAACACCAGGTGGTCCCGCTCCCCAGCGCCCGGCCCGCCTGACCCGGCCCTTCCGGCCGCGCCCCCAGCCTTACCGCCGGATTAAGAAAATGACGCCCCCGTCAACTTCCTTGACTCGCCGGCGGTCTCTTGAGAGGGTCGCGGCCAAGAGGAAACCCTGGGCGCGCCAGCGCGCGCGCCCGTGTCAGGAGACGATCCCCATGGCCGCCGACGGCAACATCACCAAGGACATCATCTACGAGGCCGTGGCCCCCGACGACTTCGAGGCCATGCTGGACCTCGACCGCTACGGCAATCGCTCGACCGCCTTCGACAAGATCATCTCGGCCACCCACGACCATTTCTGGGATCCGCTCGACAAGAAGTACATCGACTTCGACGAGCCCTTCGACATGGAGAACGAGATGCTCCTGCCGGAGGACATGATCATCTCCCTGTCCACCGACTACGTCTCCAACCACCTCAGCGACTGGAAGACCCGCGTGCGGTTCGCCAACCAGTCGGCCCTGCGCTCCTTCTCCTCGATCCTGCACGGGGAGCAGGGGGCGCTGAACCTGTCGGCCAGCCTGTGCCACGTGCTGCTGGACCAGGGCGCCCAGGAATACGCCGCCAACCAGACCCGCGAAGAGGCCCGCCACGTCACGGCCTTCGCCAAGTACATCAAGGCCCGCTGGGGCCGCCCGGTGGAAGCCGGCCCCACCCTCAAGGCCCTGCTGATCGACATCATCGGCAGCCCCGAGGTCTACAAGAAGATCATCGGCATGCAGATGCTGGTGGAGGGCCTGGCCATGGGCGCCTTCGCCACCTTCTTCAACAATATCCGCGACCCGCTCGGCAAGAAGCTGATGCAGCTGGTCATGACCGACGAGGCCTTCCACCACAAGTTCGGCAAGATCTGGGCCGACCGCACCATCCCGCACCTGAGCGAAGCCGAGCACGAGATCATCGAGACCTGGGCGGCCCACTGCTTCCAGACCCTGCTGTTCAACCTGGTGGCCCCCACCCAGCAGCGCGACCTCTATGAGGAGTTCGGCCTCGATCCCGACCGCGTCATCGCCGAGATGGCCGCCAACATGAACGACGAGACCCGCCGCGAGAGCATGAAGGAGCAGTCCAACATCTTCCGCGTGCTGGTGAAGACCCTGCTCAACGCCGGCATCATCACCGACCGGACCCGGGCCTTCTACGCCGTCTATGTGGACCTGGAGGAGCTGAAGTCCGAGGGCGACCGCATGGTGGGCGACGACATCGCCGAGGAGGGCATCGCCTACCTGCAGGAGATCAACTTCAAGGACCGCGTCGGCCAGGCGATCAAGATCGCCGCGGAGTAGCGAGCGCCTCTCCCTCCCCTTCATGGGGAGGGGCAGGCCGGCTTGCCGGCCGGGGTGGGGAATACCGGCCAGACTCCCCCACCCGTCCGAAGCTTCGCTTCGTCCACCCTCCCCATAAAGGGGAGGGAGTCGGCGTGTCGGGAACCCTGCGCCTCGTTCGTCCTTGGGTCAGACACCATCCAAGGAGGACGACGATGGCCAAGCTCACCACCTGCCTGTGGTTCGACCACGGCGAGGCCCGCAAGGCGGCCGACTTCTACGCCGGCCTGTTCCCCGACAGTCATGTGGGCCCGGCCGCCAAGGCGCCCGGCGACTTTCCCGACGGCAAGGCCGGCCAGGAACTCACCGTGGAGTTCACCGTCCTGGGCCGCCCCTTCCTGGGCCTCAACGGCGGCCCCCTCTTCAAGCCCAACGAGGCCGTCTCCTTCGTGGTGGAGACCGAGGATCAGGCCCAGACCGACAAATACTGGGACGCCCTCGTCGGAAACGGCGGGCAGGAGAGCCAGTGCGGCTGGTGCAAGGACCGCTGGGGCTTCTCCTGGCAGATCACCCCGCGCCAGCTCACCGAGGCCATGACCGACCCCGACCCGGCGGTCGCCAAGCGGGTGTTCGAGGCCATGATGACCATGGGCAAGATCGACGTGGCGAAGATCGAGGCGGCGCGGAGGGGGTAGGGGGGTGGCGGACATGCGCGCCCCGGGCGTCGGTGACCTGTGATCCGAGCTTTCCTACAGTGTCACCGGATCCGCACGTCATCTAGCTGCCGTCGTATGCCCGCTGGAACAGCGGCTGAGCCTTGGCAAAATCATCGAATGTCCGAAGCATCACTTCTAAGTCGCCGGTCCCATAATGCCCGATCTTCCGCATGTCCCGGGTGAAACCCTTCTCCAAGGCCACAGAGTCGGGATCGACTTTGAGAAAACAGGTCACCACCTTCGACTGAGGATAGACCTCGGCACAAACGAAGTTCTTGATCCTCTTGAAGGCGACGTATTGCTTAAGTTCCTTCACCTGAACATCATCGCCAAGGCCATTGAGGAAGTCCGCGACGGCTTGATATAGATCGCGAAGCTCTGGCGATGCTTGGGCGATGCGATAGTCAATCCGCTGAGCGAAATACGGATCTGTTCCGCCCCCTGAAGCCGAGTCGGCCAAATTCGCCGGAACGGACGCGGGCGCTGCGGTCTTGGCGACCTTCGGCGCATGCACCAGCTCGATCATTAGCAACTCGGCACCAAATCGACGGTAGCGCAGCAGTTCGATGCTGCGGTTTATCTGTTTCACTGCGTGCCCGTCGTATCGGGTAAAGTCTCCTGCGATACACACGAGCCGGGGAGCGGACCATTCGACTTTGTCCGCCACGTCCTTGCCCAGCCTCTCCATTACTAGCCATTGAAATTCTCTTTTGTGGTCCATCAGCCAGTCGAGATAGTATAGACCCTGATTTATAACATTCTCATTCACGGCCCTCTTGTATTCGACGATCACCGGCGACCCGTCCTCGTCGAGGCCGAGGGTGTCGATCCGGCCGCCATGTACTGGCCCAGTGGAATATTCGGTGGCAAGGAAGCGGACGCCGAGCAGAACTTCCAGATTGGCCTCGAAGAGGGCTTGGAGAGACTTCTCGATCTGCGCGGATTGCGCAGGCACTTCGACGATCCCGGACCGCTGCAACGTGAAGAGCTTGATGTCGCTCATAATGCCTCTGAACGCAGGCGTTCCAGCCGAAGCTTGAACATTGGTCGGCGACCACATGATGCGAGCAGATTGACTCTGTCCATGCATCACCTCGCGGTCAGTGAAGCGGATTTCTCCAAGGTCCGACATGGATTTGATAGCGGGCCGGGGGCTGGCAAGGAGTTTAGTGTCTGCTGTCCGTGGTCGAACAAGGTCGGTAACTGGCGCGGTTACGATATTTTTTACAGCGTCACCGTAACCCCGAGTGGGGCGGCTTGTGCGAAGAAGAAGCGAGCGACTGTGAGGGTCTGTAACTGACGCAGGGCCGACCACCTAGTCTTGGTCAGTGGTCGCCCATTCATGCAGCGCGCGCCGCCGGCGAAGGGCGTTGGCGTCGGGACGAAGAATTGGGTTCTGCGGAAGCAAGATGGTCTGATTGTGGACCCCGATCGAGAGCGCCGAGTCTGCCGCTGAATACACGCCATCTTTCCCGTCAGGGTCCGCGCACTCAACGCGATAGTCGGGCCGCACTGAAATATTGTTCGCGTCAAAAAGTGCGTGATGGTTCGCGCAGAGGAGGAGGCCATTTCGAGGATCCATGCGCTCCTGCGCTGAGCTGAGGTTCCAGGCTGTGATGTGAGCCGCCTGCAACACCTCCTCGAAGCTGACACCGCAAACGCAACAACGGCTTTCGTAGGCGTTCAAAAGGGCTCGCCTGAAGACTCGCTGGGCTACGCCGCGATCACGTATTTTCCGGTAGACCGCTTCTGCCGTGCTCGGTGACTCAGTGAGCTGTGCAGCTAAACTTGCCTCGGTTTCACCGTCAATGAAGGCACGGAACGGATTCTCGATCACGGCCCATTGGAAGTTGTTCACCGCGCTCACCGCGTCCTCGAACGCATCGACGTCCCAGGCAATGAAGCCCGTCCCAGGCCGCCCGGTCGCCTTATTGACGACAAGCGCCGTCAGCGGAGGAAGCCTCGCGTCAAGGCAGTATGTTTGGATCGGGCCCAGCGCCTGACCGACGTTCAAAGCATTGGTCGGGATCAAGCTCGCAAGGTCACTGTAGAAAAGCAGAGCCTTGGACGCTGCAGCGTTCACTAAGTGGGGCCATATGATGCCGGCGGCTCGATCCCAGTTTTGCCCGCTTTTCATCCTGCCCCCGCACAAACCTTGCTATGCCGCTCTAAGTTGAATGTCAGCTTTCCACAATTAAACAAGGTCCGCTGGTGAATCACATGCGCCACCTTCCTGTCCGGCCACCGTCAACGACACTGGACTCCCTTCAGCTGTTCACTCCAGGTGGAATACGGGGACAGCTGCACCATTCCCCGACCGACGCAAATGCGCCTCCGGAGATGGGCCGTCATTGTCGGATGGCCCGCACTCCGTTCGTCCTTTGAGGACTGAGCAGGGAGATCACCCGATGGCTGAGACCAAGGGCCCGGCGTCCTATTTTCCGTCCATCGAGAAGACCTACGGGTGGCCGATCGCCGAGTGGAAGGCCATGGTGCGTGCGCGGATGCCGGCCAAGCACATGGAGCTCGTCGCCATGTTGAAGGCCGAGCATGGGATGGGGCATGGGCATGCGAACGCCGTCGTGGCGCACACGCTGGCGGAAGCGGGCGAGTAGGGGGCGGCTCTCAAGATGCTCCCCTTCTGGGGGAGCTGGCGCGGAGCGCCTGAGAGGGACTTTGACTCTCGTTTGGGGGCGGTATGGGCCAACTACGTTGGTCCCCCTCCGTCACAGACCTGCGGTCCGCGCCACCTCCCCCACATCGGCGCTGCGCGCCTGGGGGAGGATCTTGCCCGTGATCTGTCCTCGCTCATGAAGGGGAGGGAGGGAGGCCTCTTGCCCGACCGGTAGAGCCGCGCCATGGTGCTGCAACGCTTGGTGGTTTGATGTTGGCGGCCGTGTTTCTTTCGTTCGCCGTGGCGCAGGCCGCCCCTGAGGGCGGCGCCGTCGCGGCTGTCGCGCCGCCGGCCCCCGCCGTGCTGCATCTCTCCGCCGGGACCCCGATCGAGGTGGAGATGGCCGAGACGATCAGCTCGCTGACCAGCCATCTGGCCGACCGGTTCTCGATCCGGCTGGCGGCGCCCGTCGTCCGCGACGGGGTCGAGGTGGTGGCCTCCGGGGCGCCGGGCGAGGGCGAGGTGATCGACGTGGCGCGCGCGGGCATCAGCGGCAAGCAAGGCAAGCTGATCATCTCGGCCCGCTACCTGGACCTGAACGGCGCCCGGGTGCGGGTGCGGGGCATGACCCTGACGACCTCGGGCAAGAGCCGGGTGGACCTGGCGACCGGGGTCATGCTGGTCCCCTATGTCGGGCTCGCCTCGATCCTCATCAAGGGCGGCGAGATCGAGATTCCCGCGGGCGCGCGGGCGACGGTGCGGTTGGCGGAAGACGTCGACCTGCCGCTCCACGCAAACCAACCATAGACCGGGGGACTACCAGTGAAGAACCTGACCATCGCGGCCGCCACGGCGCTCTCGCTGCTGCTGGGGGCCTCGGCCTTCGCCCAGGAGGCGCCGAGCGCGCCCGCGCCGGCGGAGGCCGCCGCGCCCGCCGCCGCTGCGCCCACCGCGCCGGCCACCCCCGCGGAGGCGGCGCCCGCGCCGACCGTCGAGCCTGTGACGCCGAGCGAGAAGGGGCGCATCTATTTCTTCCGGCCCTCGCGGCTGACGGGCGCGATCTACACCTATCACATCGTCGAGGTGGGCGATGACGGCAAGCCCGCCAAGGACGCGCCGATCCTGGGGGACCTGCCCAATGGCGGGGCCTTCATCCTGGAGGCCGAGCCGGGCATCCACAGCTACAACATCACCGGGCCGATGGCGGTGAACAAGGCCGAGGACCGGCTGCGCCTGGAGGTCGAGCCGGGCGCCACCTACTATGCCGAGCAGACCGTGCGCATGGGCGTGGTGACCGGCGGCTTCCGCCTGGTCCCCGCCGACGAGGCGCGGTTCATCGCCTCCAAGGTCAAGCTGGACAAGGGCAAGAAATAGCTCTTCGTCTGACCGGCATGACGAACGCCCGCCGCTGACCCCGGCGGGCGTTTTTCGTCGTGCCGGGCGCCGACAAGGCGATTAGGGTCGGCCCTCGGATCTGGCAGGAGTTTCCCCCCCCCATGCACCTTTCGCGACGTGGCTTCGGACTGGGGATCGCCGGCGCGGCGGTGGCGTCGGGCGCGCGGGCGGCAGGTCCTGCGACCACCGGCCTCGACGCCGCCCTCACGGCCTATCTCGACGCGGCCTTCGAGCAGGAGCTGGCCCTCGATCCCGAGCGGCTGACCCAGCTGGGGCGCAAGACCGCCAATGACCGGCTCACCGACCAAAGCGAGGCGGCCCAGGCGGCGCGGCTGGACTGGCGGCGCAGGAGCGTCGCGGAGATGATGCGGCGGTTTGGGCGCGGCAAGCTCGGGGAGGATGCGCGCACCTCCTATGACATCTGGGTCCTGGAGCTGGCCCGGGCCGAGGAGGCCCATCGCTGGCGGGGGCACGCTTACGTCTTCGCCCGCAACGGGGCCCATACCGGCCTGCCCAACTTCATGATCAACCAGCACCGGGTCGATACGGCGGCCGACATGGCGGGCTATGTGGCCCGGCTTTCGGCCATCGGGCCGGCCCTGGACGTGGAGCTCGACAAGGCCAAGCGCGCGGCGGCGGCCGGGGTGCGCATGCCGCGGTTTTCCTATGACCAGTCGGCCAGCGAGGTGAAGCGGCTGACCACCGGGGCGCCCTTCGACGCCGGCGCGGACTCCGCCCTGTTCGCCGACGCCAAGGCCAAGGCCGGCGCCCTGCGGGGGTCGGGCAAGATCGACGCGGGGCAGGAGGCCGGCTTCGTGAGCGGGGCGGCGGCGGCCATGACCGGGTCCATGAAGCCCGCCTATGACCGCCTTCAAGCCTGGCTGGCGGCCGACCGGGAGAAGGCCTCGGCCTCGCCCCAGGGGGCCGGCGCCCTGCCGGACGGGGCGGCCTTCTACCAGGCCATGCTGCGCCAGCAGACCACGACGGACATGACCGCCGATGAGATCCATGCGCTGGGCCTGGCCGAGGTGGCGCGCATCCGGGCCGAGATGGAGGCGCTGAAGGGGAAGATCGGGTTCGCCGGGTCTCTCGAGGAATTCTTCGTCTTCCTGCGCACCGACGACCGGTTCTATGTCACCAACGACGAGGCGGGCCGGGCCAGGTACCTGAAGCTGGCCGAGGGCTATCTGGCCGGGATGAAGACCCGGCTGCCTTCGATGTTCGGGCGGCTGCCCAGGGCCGATCTGGTGGTGAAACGGGTGGAGGCCTTCCGCGAGGAGCCGGGCGGGGCGGCGCACTACAGCTCCGGGGCGGCGGACGGCTCGCGGCCGGGGATCTTCTATGTGCACCTGGCCGACACCCGGGCGACGCCGATCTACGAGATCGAGGGCACGGCCTATCACGAGGGCCTGCCCGGACATCACCTGCAGATCTCCATCGCCCAGGAGCTGACCGGCCTGCCGGTGTTCCGCACCCAGTACGGCTACGGCGCCTATGCCGAGGGCTGGGGGCTCTATGTGGAGCGGCTGGCCCGCGAGGAGGGGTTCTATGCCGACCCCTACAGCGACTTCGGGCGGCTGGGCCGGGAGATCTGGCGGGCCATCCGGCTGGTGGTGGACACCGGCGTCCACGCCAAGGGCTGGAGCGAGGCCCAGGCGCTGGCCTATTACAGCGCCAACTCGCCGCAGCCGGCGGGCAAGATCGCCTCGGAGGTCCGCCGCTACTTCGTCATGCCGGGCCAGGCCTGCGCCTACATGGTGGGGCAGTCGCGGATATTGGCCCTGCGGGCCGAGGCCCGCGCGGCGCTGGGGGCGCGCTACGACCAGCGGGCCTTCCACGACCTGGTGCTGGGGGCGGGGTCGCTGCCCCTGCCGGTGCTGGAGACGCGGGTTCGGCGGTGGGTGAAGCGCGCGGCGTAGCGCTCGGCTCTCAACACTAGCTCCGTCATCCCGGACGGCCGCGAGGCCGATCCGGGACCCAGGGGCCGCGCGCCGGGCCCTTGGGTCCCGGCTCTCCGCTTCGCTGCGGCCGGGATGACGGGGATGATGAAACGTCAAGATTACAAAACTGACGGGTGCGTCATTTTGTTTTGACGACCGGTGGTTTCCGGATGAAGCTCCGCGAAAATATCAGGAGGAGCCTCCCCATGGCCGCCGACGGCAACATCACCAAGGACATCATCTACGACGCCGTGGCGCCGGACGATTTCGAGGCCATGCTGGACCTCGACCGCTACGGCAACCGGTCCACGGCCTTCGACAAGATCATCTCGGCCACCCACGACCATTTCTGGGATCCGCTGGACCCCAAATATATCGACTTCTCCGCCCCCTGGGACATGGAGAACGACGCCCTGATGCCCGAGGAGCTCTCGGCGGCCCTGCAGACCGACTACGTCAAGGACAGGCTGAACACCCCCGCCCTGCGGGCCCAGTTCCTCAACAAGTCGCTGCTCTATTCCTTCTCCTCGATCCTGCACGGGGAGCAGGGGGCGCTGAACCTGTCGGCCAGCCTGTGCCACGTGCTGCTGGACCAGGGGGCGCAGGAATACGCCGCCAACCAGACCCGCGAGGAGGCCCGTCACGTGACGGCCTTCGCCAAGTACATCAAGGCCCGCTGGGGCCGGCCGATCGAGTGCAGCAAGGTGCTGCAGGACCTGCTGGTGGACATCATCGGCAGCCCCGAGGTCTACAAGAAGATCATCGGCATGCAGATGCTGGTGGAGGGTCTGGCCATGGGCGCCTTCGCCACCTTCTACCAGAAGCTCAACGACCCCCTGGGCCGCCAGCTGATGCAGCTGGTGATGACCGACGAGGCCTTCCACCACAAGTTCGGGAAGATCTGGGCCGACCGCACCATCCCCAAGCTCAGCCCCGCCGAGCACAACATCGTCGAGGACTGGGCCGCCCACTGCTTCCAGGCGGTGCTCTTCAACCTGGTCTCGCCCTCGGAACAGGTGGCCCTCTACGAGGAGTTCGGGCTCGATCCCATGCGCGTGCTGGAGGAGATCCAGCTGATCGCCACCGACGAGGCCCGCCGCGAGGACATGAAGGAGGCGTCCAACATCTTCCGGGTGTTGATCAAGACCCTGCTGAACGCCGGCATCATCACCGACCGCACGCGGGCCTTCTACGGCATGTATGTCGACATGGAGGAGCTCAAGGCCGAGGGCGACCGCATGGTGGGCGACGACATCGCCGAGGAGGGGATCAAGTACCTGCAGAAGATCAACTTCAAGGACCGCGTGGCGGCCAACCTGACCATCGCCGCGGAGTAGGGGGGCGCGGGCGCGGCGCTTGCCCCGCGGGCTCGCGCACGGCAAGACAGCGGCCTCTCTCCGCCGCCTGGACGCCGCGCCCGATGCAGACCTTCTCCCCCACCTGGTCACGGCGGTTCCTGCGCCTGGCCCTGGAAGTGGCCTCCTGGTCCAAGGACCCCAAGGGCGGGGTGGGCGCGGTGCTGGTGGACGAGCGCAAGCGGGTGGTGGGGCTGGGGTTCAACGGCTTTCCCGACCGCATTCCCGACGATCCGGCCCTGCTGGCCGATCCCGAGGCCAAGCTGCCGCGCATGATCCACGCCGAGGTCAATGCGGTGCTCAACGCCACCCGCTCGGTGCACGGGGCGGCCCTGTTCACGACGCTCACCCCCTGCGCCGAGTGCGCCAAGCTGATCATCCAGGCCGGGGTCGCCCAGGTCTACCGCCTGCCCCATCCGGGGCATCGCCACCAGCGCTGGGGCGCGAGCTTCGACCTGGCCGCCACCATCCTCGGCGAGGCCGGCGTGCCGATCACCACCATCGAGCTGACGGACGAGGCCTAGGCCAGAATGGCACGCCGGCGGCGCCCGCGCGCCGGGCGCTGGGGCGATTTGTCGCCGAAACGGGGCGAAAGGGCGAAGATGAACGCCCTGTAATGGTCTAATTCGTGCTGTTCCTGTCCCACGCCTTCCGTTCGCGCGGGGGGCGTTTGAAGTTTCACAATCTGCAGGTAACGGTTAGCGATGATGACCATGCGTATCGTGGCCCCCGCGCTCTTCACCGCCGCCGTCCTGATGGGCGCGCCCGCCGTGGCCGCGCCCGCGCCGCCGGCCGAGAAGATCGAACTGACCAAGATGACGGGCCGCTGGTACGAGGTGGCCCGCCTGCCCAACAAGACCCAGAAGGATTGCCAGGGCGGGACCTCCGACTGGGTCCGCACCGGCGACACCTATGCGGTGGTCCAGGCCTGCCACAAGGGCGGGCTGACCGCGCCGGCCACCGAGTGGAAGGCCAAGGCCAAGGTCATCGACCCCAAGACCAACGCCCGCATCAAGATGAGCTTCTTCGGCGGCATGCTCAGCCAGGAATACTGGGTGCTGGATCACAAGTCCGACTGGCTGATCCTGGGCACCCCGAACGGCAACTATATGTGGCTGATGTCCCAGCGCCCGACCTTGAGCGCCGCCGCCAAGGCCCAGGCCATCACCCGGGTCAAGCAGCTGGGCTACGACGTCAGCCGCCTGGAATTCCCGCTGCCGGCGCGAAATTAGTCCGAGCCTTCCGGATGTCGGGAACATGACACCCGTTTGACGGGTTCGGCTCCATATGACGCAACCGCCCCAAGAACCGCGAAGCTGGGACCCCGGCGACCCCGACGCCGTGCTGGAGGACCTGCGCCGCCAGATCGAGCTGCTGCGGACGCGGATCACCGTCTACCGGTCGGTGGTGATCGGCGAGGATCCGCGCGATCGGCCCGACCCCGAGGCGTGACCCCCCTTGCATCCGGAACGAAGCCGGAACAAGAATTGGTCATGGACGTCATCGTCACCATCACCCGGCCGGAGATCACCACCGCCGTCACCCGCGGCGCCGCGCGCCTGCTGGTGGACCTGGGCTTCGCCCCCCTGGCCGAGGTGACCCTGCCCAACGGCCGCCGTGCCGACCTGATGGCCCTGTCGCGCAAGGGCCAGATCCTGATCGTCGAGGTGAAGTCGGGGCTGGAGGACTTCCGCGTCGACCGCAAGTGGCATGAGTACATGCCCTATTGCGACCACTTCGCCTTCGCCGTGGCCCCGGAGTTCCCCCGCGAGATCCTGCCCGAGGAGCCGGGGCTGATCATCTGCGACGCCTTCGGGGGCGCGGTGCTGCGCGAGGCGCCGCTCTCGCCCCTGGCCGGGGCGCGGCGCAAAGCGCTGACCATCGCCTTCGGCCGGCTGGCGGCCCTGCGCGCGGCGGGTGGGTCGGCGGTGCTGCTGGAGCCTTGAGCCGCCCCTAGCGCGGGGCGCGCTTGGCCAGGATGCGCTGCAGGGTGCGGCGGTGCATGTTGAGGCGCCGCGCGGTCTCCGAGACATTGTGGCCGCAGAGCTCGTAGACCCGCTGGATGTGCTCCCACCGCACGCGGTCGGCGCTCATGGGGTTCTCGGGCGGGGGCGGGCTCTCGTCCTTGCGGGCCAGCAGGGCGCGGGCCACGTCGTCGGCGTCGGCGGGCTTGGAGAGGTAGTCGATGGCCCCGGACTTCACCGCGGCGACGGCGGTGGCGATGTTGCCGTAGCCGGTGAGCATGATGACCTTGGCGTCGGGCCGGGCCTCGCGGACGGCCTCCACCACCTTCAGGCCGGTGCCGTCCTCGAGCCGCATGTCCAGGACCGCATAGGCCGGGGGCGCGGCGCGGACGGCGGCCAGGGCCTCGGCGACGGAGCCCACCAGGACCGGCTCGAAGCCGCGCTGTTCCAGGGCCCGCCCGAGCCGGGTTCGCAGCGGCGCATCGTCATCGAGAACCAGGAGGCTCTTGTCAGCGAGGGCGGCGATGTCGGCGGAGAGATCGGTCATTACGCAACCCCGGATATTCTTGTTCGTCTTGTTCGCTCGCTGCGGCATCATGTCGCGGCTTGATCGCGCCGCGCAAGAACAATCCCGCAGATCCTCAGCTCGTCGGCGCCTCGATACGGGCGCGCGGCCAGCGCGCGGAAACCACCGCGCCGCGGGGGCGCCCGTTCTGGAAAGTCACCACGGCTCCGGTTCGTTCCAACAGGGTCTTGGCGATGAAGAATCCCAGACCCATGCCGATGTGGCCGGTGCGCGATCCCTCCGCCCCCGGACGGGTGGTGACATAGGGCTCCCCCAGCTTGGCCAGCACCTCCGGCGCGAAGCCGGGGCCGTCGTCGCGCACCTCCATCGACACGCTCTGGGCGTCGAAGCGGGCGGTGATCAGCACCTCGGAGGTGGCGAAATCGACGGCGTTCTCCACGAAGGAGGTCAGCGCGTGCAGCACCTCGGGCATGCGCCAGATGTCGGGGGAGGCGACGCCGGCCGCGCCGGTGACGATGGCCTCGACCCGGACCCCCTTCACCCCGGCGTGGGGTTCGATCACCTCGTGGACCAGCTGCAGCAGGCTCATCCGCTCGTGGACCTCGTCGGAGGCCTCGGCCGGGGCGTCGGTGAGCCGGCGCAGGATCTCGCGGCAGCGGGCCGCCTGGGCGATCAGCAGCTCGGCGTCCTCCTTGACCTGGGGGGAGTCGGCCTCGCGGGCCATCTCCTTGGCGACGATGGCGATGGTGGCGAGCGGGGTGCCCAGCTCGTGGGCCGCGGCGGCGGCCAGGGCCCCCAGGGCCGAGAGCCTCTGCTCCCGCGACAGCACCGTCTGGGTGACGTCGAGGGCCAGGGCCATGCGGGTGGATTCGGCCGCGGCCTGGCGCACGCTGCCGGCGATCACGGCGATGCCGGCCACATTGGCCCCGGCGGCGCCCAGCATGAAGCTCATCGGCAGGTCCAACCCCTGGCCGTGGGCCATGGGCAGGGGCATGTGGAAGAAGGCGAGCGCGATGGAGGCGCCCACCGCGGCCCCGCCCAGGATCAGCAGGGGCTGCAGCGGCAGGGTGGCGGCCGCCAGGGTGACCGGGGCGATCAGCATCAGGATGAAGGGGTTGGCCGTCCCGCCGGTCAGGTAGAGCAGGATGCTGATCTGGGCGACGTCGAAGGCCAGCTGGGCGGTGGCCTCCCAGTCGGCGATCATCCTCTGCCCGGGGGAGGCGACCCCGGTGAGCAGGTTGATCCAGGCCGCGGCGCCGATCAGGCCGAAACAGAGGGCGTAGGGCGCCTGGAAGCCCAGCAGCAGCCCGCCCGCCAGCAGGATGCTCACCTCGCCGAGGATCAGGGTCCAGCGCAGGGTGACGAGGGTGCGCATGCGCAAGCGCCCGTGGCCGGCCCCGCGGATGTCCCAGGCGAGGTCGGCTTGCGCCGGGGCCGGGGTTTGCCTATCGAGGCCGGATGCTGGCCCCGACGGCGTCGTGGTGTGTACTGACGCCATCGCCAGGCGAGCATCGTGCAGATCGCGCCCCCTGACGAGACAAAAGGTTCACCCATGGCCCGCCGCAACCTTATCGTGATCGCCGCCCTCGTCCTGGTGGCGATCCTGGCCGGCGCCTTCGCCGTCTCCTCGGGCATGTTCCAGCCCAGGCAGACCGCCCTGGTGGGCGGTCCCTTCCAACTGGTGGACCAGACCGGCAAGCCGGTCAGCGAGAAGATCCTGAAGGGCAAGTGGAGCGTGGTCTTCTTCGGCTTCACCTACTGCCCCGACGTCTGCCCGACCACCCTGCAGGTGATGGCCCAGGCCCAGGAGCGTCTGGGTCCCAAGGCCAAGGATGTGCAGTTCGTCTTCATCTCGGTGGACCCCGAGCGCGACACCCCGGCCCAGATGGCCACCTATCTCGCCAACGACGCCTTTCCCAAGGGGACCATCGGCCTGACCGGGACCCCGGCCCAGGTGGCCGCCGCGGCCAAGGCCTACCGGGTGTTCTACGAGAAGTCCGGCGAGGGCGCCGACTACCTGATCAACCACTCCACCCCGAGCTATCTGATGAACCCCAAGGGCGCCTTCGACCGGGTGATCCCCTTCGGCATCGGCCCCGACGAGGTGGTGACCCAGGTCAGCGCGGCGATGCGCGAGGGCTGAGCCCTCCCTTCCCTACATGGGGAGGGTGGACGGCGGAACGCCGGACGGGTGGGGAACACCCGCCGGACTCCCCCACCCCGATCGCTTCGCGATCTTCCCCTCCCCCTGAAGGGGAGGGAGGAAGCGTCACCGCGTCCCCACGCCGCAGGCTGCAACCAAAGAGGGGTGGACTCTCTTAAGCCTCGGCGTGCATGCTGCATTGCACAACGGGACCATCGCGTATGCTCTATACCCTGTACGAAGCTGGTTATTACGCCTCCACGCCCCTGCGGTTCGCCGCGCGGATGTCGCGGAACTTCTGGTCGTCGCCGCTCAATCCGGCGAAGGACAGCGACCTGGGACGGCGGCTGTTCGCCGGCGCCGACCTGTTCGCCAACCTGACACGCCGCTACGGCCGCCCGGCCTGGAACATCCATTCCGTCGAGATCGACGGCAAGCCGGTGCGGGTCACCCAGACCGAGGTGTGGTCCAGCCCCTGGGTGAAGCTCACCCACTTCAGCCGCAACATGGCCGACATGCGCAAGGCCGGGCATCGGGAGCTGGAGCCGGCGGTGCTGATCGTCGCGCCGTTGTCGGGCCACTACGCCACCCTGCTGCGCGGCACGGTGGAGGCCTTCCTGCAGGACCACGAGGTGTTCGTCACCGACTGGTCCAACGCCCGCGACGTGCCCCTGCACGCCGGCCGCTTCGATTTCCACGACTACCTCGACCATGTCCGCGAGATGCTGCGCCTGCTCGGCCCGCGACCGCACGTCGTCGCCGTCTGTCAGCCGGGCCCCGCGGTGCTGGCCGCCGCGGCCCTGATGGCCGAGGACCAGGAGGAGAGCCGCCCGGGCACCATGACCTTCATGGGCTCGCCCATCGACGCGCGGCTGTCGCCCACCGTCACCAACAAGCTGGCGGAGGAAAAGCCCTTCGCCTGGTTCAAGTCCAACATGATCGACACCGTGCCGGCCCCCTATCCGGGCATGGGCCGACGCGTCTATCCGGGCTTCGTGCAGCTCTACAGCTTCATGTCGATGAACGCCGAGAAGCACCAGGACGCCCACAAGCGCTACCTGGAGGACCTGATGAAGGGCGACGGCGACGCCGCCGAGAAGCACCTGGAATTCTACGACGAGTACCTGTCGGTCCTGGACCTGCCCGAGGAGTTCTATCTGCAGACGGTGGACTACGTGTTCCAGTCCTACCTGCTGCCCAAGGGCGAGCTGACCCATCGCGGCCGGCCGGTGCAGCCGTCCAAGATCAAGGACATCGGCCTGCTGACCGTCGAGGGCGAGAACGACGACATCTCCGGGATCGGCCAGACCCAGGCCGCCCACACCCTCTGCTCGGGCCTGCCGGACGAATTCAAGCAGGACTATGTCCAGCCCCTGGTGGGCCACTACGGGGTCTTCAACGGCCGCCGGTTCCGCGAGGAGATCTATCCCCGGGTGCGGGCCTTCATCCGCAGCCAGGAAGCCGGCTTCGAGAAGGCCCGGGACGCCGCCAACGCCGCCTGAGGCGAGTCTCTGTCTGGAGCGTGCCGAGCGCCTGAACTGGCGTCCACTTTAGGCTGTCACGCTCTTGGGTCTCCCGTTCGCGGGAAAGCAGCTTAGATAGGGGCCATGTCCCTGTTCGGCCGCCCCCTGGCCGATGGCGACCGGCTGGACGTGGCCGGCGCCGTCGTCCGCCTGAAAGTCCACACCCGCGCCCGCCGCGTCTCCCTGCGGCTGGACCGCACCCGGCGCGAGGTGGTGGCCACCGCCCCCTCCGTCCGCCGCCTGCCCGAGGCCGCGGCCTTCGCCACCGAGCGGGCCGCCTGGATCGCCGCCCGCCTGGCCGAGCTGCCCCAGGGCCAGTCCATCGCGCCGGGGATCACCATCACCCTGTTCGGCCAGCCCTGCCGGCTGGAGGCCGCCGCCCATCCGGTGCGCCACTTCCCGGCCAGCGAGGCCGAGCCGGCCCGCATCGCCGCCCGCGGCGAGGGGGAGACCTATTCCCGGGCCGTGGTGCGGATGCTGAAGAAGCAGGCCCTGATCGTCTTCGCCGAGCGCACCGCCCACTATTGCGAACGGCTGGGGGCCAAGATGCCGGCGGTGACCGTGATGGACGCCCGCGGCCGCTGGGGGTCATGCCGCCCGGGCCTGCCGGGCAAGCCCGCCTCGATCCGCTACAGCTGGCGCCTGGCGCTCGCCCCCTTCGAGGTGGCCGATTATGTCGTGGCCCACGAGTGCGCCCACCTGCTGGAGCTGAACCACGGCCCGCGCTTCTGGGGCCATGTGAAGGCCCTGGTGGGGGACGAGCGACCGCACCGCGCCTGGCTGCGGGCGGAGGGCGCGGCCCTGCACGCGTTCGGGGCCTAGGGCCCATTCCCCGTCATCCCCGCGAGAGCGGGGATGAGCGGATCTTGAGTTTAGTACGGAATCTCTTCGGCGGGCTTCTCGGCCGGGGCGTCGGCCTTGGGGGCCGGGCCGTCGCCGGAGAGCAGGTCGCCGATGGGGTCGGAGGGGGGCGGGGCCTCGACCGGCGGTGGGGCCATGGTCCCGCCGGGGATGGCCTGGGTCTTCAGGCGGGGCAGGGCCGCGGTCATGAAGTCGCGCCAGATGCCGGCCGGGGCGCCGCCGCCGGTGACCTTCTTCATGGGGGTGTTGTCGTCGCGGCCGACCCAGACGGCGGTGACGAAGCCGCCGGTGTAGCCGACGAACCAGGCGTCGCGGTAGTCGCTGGTGGTGCCGGTCTTGCCGGCGATGTCGAAGCCCGGAACCCGGGCCTTGGTCCCGGTGCCGCTGGTGATCACCTGGCGCATCATCTGGTTCATGTACTGCAGGGCCGGCGAGCCGATCACCGCCCGGCGCTCACCCTTGTCGACGCTGTGGTCGTAGAGGACCTTGCCGCTGGCGGTGCGGATCCGCTCGATGCCGTAGCCCTTGGCCAGGAAGCCGCCGTTGGAGAAGGGGGCGTAGGCCTGGGCCATCTCCATGGGGCTGACCTCGACGGCGCCCAGCGCCATGGAGGGGTCGAGCTGGATGTGGGAGGTGATGCCGAGCCGGCGCGCGGTGGCGGCCACGTTGCCGGTGCCCACCTCGTTGGCCAGCCGGGCGGCCACGGTGTTGATGGACTGGGCCAGCGCCGTCTGCAGGCTCATCGGCCCCAGGAAGCGGCCGGTATAGTTCTTGGGCTCCCAGGTTCCAATCTTCAGGGGTTCGTCCACCACCGGGGTCGAGGGCGTGCGGCCCTGCTCCATGGCGGTGAGATAGACGAAGGGCTTGAAGGAGGAGCCGGCCTGGCGCTGGGCCATGGTGGCGCGGTCGAACTGGCTGTCGGCGTAGGAGGAGCCGCCCACATAGGCGCGGATGCGGCCCTCGCCGTCGATGGCCACCAGGGCGCCCTGGCCGACGCCCTGGGCCTTGGAGGCCTCGACCCCGCGGCGCAGGGCCTGCTCGGCGGCGGTCTGGATCGGCAGGTCCAGGGTGGTCTCCACCACCAGGTCCTCGGTGGGTTCCCCCACCAGGGAGCGGACCTGGTCGTCCACCCAGTCGGTGAAGTACTGGGCCCGCTGGTTGGCCAGCACCGGATTGACGCGGACCGGGGTCTTGAAGGCCTCGGCCCGCTGCTCGGGCGTGATGGCGTGGGTGCGGACCATCTCGTCCAGCACGATGGTGGCGCGGCGCGCCGCGCGGTCGGTGGCCGAGACCGGCGAATAGCGCGAGGGCCCCTTCATCATCCCGGCCAGCAGGGCGCTCTCGCCGATGGTGAGCTGGGAGGCGGGCTTGTTGAAGTAGCGCTGGGCGGCGGCCTCGATGCCATAGGCCCCGGCGCCGAAATAGACCCGGTTCAGATAGAGGGAGAGGATCTCCTTCTTGGTGAACTTGGCCTCCAGCCAGACGGCCAGGATCAGCTCCTGGGCCTTGCGGCGATAGGTCTGGTTGGCGGTGAGGAAGAGGTTGCGCGCCAGCTGCTGGGTGATGGTGGAGCCGCCCCGCAGCGGCCCGCCGTGGTGGGTCACATTATAAAGGGTGGAGCGGATGATGCCCCAGGGGTTGAAACCCCAGTGCCAGTAGAACCAGCGGTCCTCGATGGCGATGAAGGCCTTGGGCACGTAGGGCGGCAGCTTGTCGAGGTCGACGGGGGGCGCGTACTGGCTGCCGCGCACGGCCACCAGGGCGCCCGACCGGTCCAGATAGGAGATCGAGGGCTGACGCTTGACGTCGTAGAGCTTGGAGGTGTCGGGCAGGTCGACGGCGAAGACCGCGAAGAAGGCCACCAGGAAGATCAGGCCCCAGACCCCGATCACAGCGCTCCAGTAGAGAACCGCCTGGGCAGGGGTGCGAGGGGCCCGGCGGGGACCTGGCGACTGCGCGTTGGCCATAAGGGTATGAAGTCCTAAATTCGTCGCCCCGTCGGGCCGACTGATAGCTCAGCCGCACCAAACACGCGACAAGATTGACGGGGTGTGAATGGGGCGCTTTCGCGGCCCCATCCCCGACCTCTGCAAAACCGCATAGCGGGGTTGCGAAAAAAGCGATTGCCGGCGATCTTAACAGTGTTATCTTAGCGATGCTTAGTTCAGGGCGCGCCAAGGGTGGGGATACCCGCGGCGACCCACGGCCTGAACGGCCAGGTTCCCTCCGGGGATCTGTTTTCTCCCCGAACGCTGGAGGGCTCCCATGAAGCTCCAAACCCTTTCGGCCGCCTGCGCGGCCCTCGTCTCCCTGTCCTTCGCCGGCGCCGCCTTCGCGGCCGACCCGGTCACCGTCAAGCTGCAGGCGCCGCTCGCCGCCAAGGCCAAGTTCATCGCCGGCGGCGCGGTCTTCCTCTGCGAGGCCGACGCCTGCGTCGCCTCGGCCCCCTCGTCCCAGACCTTCGCCGCCTCCACCTGCAAGAGCGTGGCGAAGACCGTGGGCGCGGTGACCTCCTTCGGCGTCGGCGGCAAGACCCTGGACGCCGACAAGCTCGGCGCCTGCAACGCCGTGGCCGCCTCGGCCACCCAGCTGGCCAACCGCTAAGCCTCCACGATGCGGGACGGGCGGGCTCTCCAGCCCTCCCGCATCGCCTAGACCCTGGCGCCTCCGGGCGCCCGAGGGCTCCCGGCGCAGCCTCCCAGCCGCTCCAAATTTATGTCGAGCCTGAACTTGAGGGCGCCGGAGATGCCTCGGCGCCCTTTTCTTTTGCGCTGCACCCCCGGAGCCCTTCGGGTCAGATGAATTCATCTGACCCATGCAGAAGGGCTTCAAACCCAAAGAACATTGAGCGCGTCGGGCGGGCGAACCGGCTTCCACTTCGCCCTGACGCGCTCTAGAAGGGCGCACACATGACCGACACCCTCAGACAAGAGACCGCCTTCCCGGCCGGTCCCGCCGGCTCGGCCGCGCTGCTGGAGCCCCTGCTGGCCCAGGCGGCGGGGCCCGGCGCCGAGCCCGTGTCGCTCACCCTCGACTATGGACGCGGCCTCGCCGCCGGCGATCCGGTCACCGTGGAGGCCTGGGTCGACCGGGCCACCCGCACCCTGGTCTTCGCCCACGCCCGCCTGGTGGGCGCGAACGGCGTTCTCGCCGCCAGCGGCTCGGCGGTGTTCCGCCGCGACGCCGCCCCGGCGGAGCAGGTTAAATGAGCGCAGCGGGCTCTAGAGGGTCCGGTTTGGTTGCGGCCTGTAAAGTCGCGTGCTATCAGGCGCGCGGCTTCGGGCCAGGGGGCTACTCAGGTCTCGACGGCCAATGTGCTTTTCCAAGCGCTTTCAAGCCTTTAGGCGGCAGTAAGGGGCACCTTATCGCCGGCTTTCGACACGCACGGGCGGACAAATAAGTGGCGGACGATTCCAGGACTTCGAATGTGGGCGGCAGATATGCTCAGGCCCTCTTCGATCTCGCGACCGAAGACAGGAACCTGGCGGCCGTCGAGGCCGACCTCAAGGCGCTGAAAAAGATGCGCGCCGAGTCAAAGGACTTCCGCACCCTGCTGGCCTCTCCGGCCTTCAGCGCCGAGGACAAGGGGAAGGCTGTCGCCGCCCTGGCCGCCAAGGCCAAGTTCAATTCCACGACCAAGAAGTTCCTGGGCCTGATGGCCGCCAATGGCCGCCTCGCGGCGCTGCCGGCGGCGATCGAGGCCTTCGAGGGACTCTCGGCCAAGGCCCGCGGCGTCGTCGCGGCCACCGTCACCACCGCGGTCGCCCTGACCGCGGCCCAGGCCAAGGGCGTCGCAGCCTCGCTGCGCACCGCGCTTGGCAAGGACCCTGAAATCGAGACCCGTGTCGATCCGTCCATCCTGGGCGGCATCAAGGTGCGGGTCGGCTCGCGACTGTTCGATGCTTCACTTCGTTCGAAGCTCGATTCCCTCAAGTTCGCCCTGAAGAGAGCGTAAGAAGACATGGATATCCGCGCCGCCGAAATTTCGGCCATCCTCAAGTCGCAGATCGCCAATTTCGGCGAAGAGGCTGACGTTTCCGACGTCGGCCAGGTGTTGTCCGTCGGTGACGGCATCGCCCGCGTCTTCGGTCTGGACAATGTCCAGGCCGGCGAAATGGTCGAGTTCCCGAAAGCCGGGGTGAAGGGCATGGCCCTGAACCTCGAACGCGACAACGTCGGGGTCGTGATCTTCGGCGACGACCGCGCCATCTCCGAAGGCGACGAAGTCCGCCGCCTCTCGGAAATCGTGGACGTGCCGGTGGGCCGTGGCCTGCTGGGCCGCGTCGTCAACCCGCTGGGCGAGCCCATCGATGGCAAGGGCCCGCTCACCAACGTGGCCGAGCGCCGCCGGGTGGACGTGAAGGCCCCGGGCATCATCCCGCGCAAGTCGGTGCACGAGCCCGTGCAGACCGGCCTGAAGGCCATCGACAGCCTGATCCCCGTCGGCCGCGGCCAGCGCGAGCTGATCATCGGCGACCGCCAGACCGGCAAGACCGCCGTGGCGATCGACACCATCCTGAACCAGAAGTCGATCAACGCCGGCGACGACGAGAGCGCCAAGCTCTACTGCATCTACGTCGCCATCGGTCAGAAGCGCTCCACCGTCGCCCAGATCGTCAAGACCCTCGAGGAGCGCGGCGCGCTCGACTACACCATCGTGGTCGCCGCCACCGCCTCGGAGCCGGCCCCGCTGCAGTTCCTGGCCCCGTTCTCGGGCTGCGCCATGGGCGAGTGGTTCCGCGACAACGGCATGCACGCCGTCATCATCTATGACGACCTTTCCAAGCAGGCCGTCGCCTATCGCCAGATGTCCCTGCTGCTGCGCCGCCCGCCGGGCCGCGAAGCCTATCCGGGCGACGTCTTCTACCTGCACTCCCGTCTGCTGGAGCGCGCCGCGAAGCTGAACGAGGACAACGGTTCCGGCTCGCTGACCGCCCTGCCGCTGATCGAGACCCAGGCCAACGACATCTCGGCCTATATCCCGACCAACGTGATCTCCATCACCGACGGCCAGATCTTCCTGGAAACCGACCTGTTCTTCCAGGGCATCCGCCCGGCCGTGAACGTCGGCGCCTCGGTGAGCCGCGTGGGTTCGTCGGCGCAGATCAAGGCGATGAAGACCGCCGCCGGCCCCATCAAGAGCGAGCTCGCCCAGTACCGCGAGCTGGCCGCCTTCGCCAAGTTCGGCTCCGACCTGGACGCCACCACCCAGCGCCAGCTGGCCCGGGGCGAGCGCCTGACCGAGCTCCTGAAGCAGCCGCAATACGCGCCGCTGACGGTCGAGGAGCAGGTGGCGGTGATCTATGCCGGCACCCGCGGCTATCTCGACACCATCCCGACCAACCAGGTCGGCCGGTTCGAGACCGAGCTGCTGAGCAACCTGCACGCCAAGCACCAGAAGGTCCTGGACACCATCCGGACCTCCAAGGAGCTCAAGGCCGACACCGAGCAGGCCCTGAAGGACGCGCTCGCCGCCTTCGTCAGCACCTTCGCCTGACGAGACGATGAGCCCCGAGCCCAAAGCGCTGCGCGCCTGGTCCGGCGAGTTCGGCGATCGGTACACGGAGCGGAACACCGCTTCGGCCGACGCCGTCCGCGGCCGCGCGCGCGTCTGGGCCGAGGTGCTTTCCAAGCTGGAGGGCGACGCGCCCGGCAGCGCCATCGAGGTGGGGCCCAACCTGGGCATCAACCTGCGGGCCATCCCGGCGGTGTCGGGGATGGAGCTTTGGGCGCTGGAGCCCAACGCCTCGGCCCGCGCCAAGATCGTCGAGGACGGCGTCCTGCCGGCCGAGCGGGTGTTCGAGGGCTTCGGCCACGCCATCCCCATGGCCGACAAGGCCGTCGACCTGGCCTTCACGACGGGCGTGCTGATCCATGTGGACCCCAGCCTGCTCGAAACCACGATGCGGGAGATCCACCGGGTCGCCGCCAAGTATGTCTTTTGCGCCGAGTACTTTTCGCCGAAGCCGGAGGCGGTCCCCTATCGCGGGGAAACCGACCTCCTGTTCAAGAACGACTTCGGCGGCCTCTATTTGGATATGTTTCCCGACCTCGTGCTGGTCGATTACGGCTTCTTCTGGAAACGGACGACCGTGATGGACGACAGCACGTGGTGGTTGTTTAGAAAGGTCTGAGGCGAGAAATGGCTAGCCTCAAGGAAATGCGCGACCAGATCAAAAGCGTGGAATCCACGCAGAAGATCACGCGCGCGATGCAGATGGTGGCCGCGGCGAAGATGCGCCGCGCGACCGATGCGGCCCAGAACGCCCGGCCCTACGCCCAGCGCATGGCCGCGGTGATCGCCAATCTGGCGGCGGGCGTCTCCGGCGACGGCGCGCCCAAGCTGCTGGTGGGCACGGGCCGTCAGGACCGCCACCTGGTGGTGGTGACCTCCTCCGACCGCGGCCTGGCCGGCGGCTTCAACTCCTCGATCATCCGCGCCGCGCGCGACAAGATCATGGCCCTGCTGGCCGAGGGCAAGGACGTCAAGATCATCACCGTCGGCAAGAAGGCCCGCGACCAGTTCCGCCGGGTCTATGGCGACCGCTTCGTGGCCACCTTCGAGGCCGGCGTGCCCGGCCTGGCGACGGCCCAGCCGGTGGCCGACAAGATCACCGAGCTGTTCGAGACCGGACAGGTCGACGTCGTGACCCTGGTCTTCAGCCGCTACAAGTCGGTGGTCGTCCAGACCCCGACCCTGACCCAGCTGATCCCCGCCCAGGTGGCCGGCGCCGCCGCCACCATCGACCTCAAGGGCGCGGCCTACGAGTACGAGCCCGACGAGGAGACCATCCTCGAGACCCTGCTGCCCCGGAACCTCACGGTCCAGGTGCTGTCGGCGATGCTCGAAAACCAGGCCGGGTTCTACGCCGCCCAGATGGCGGCCATGGACAACGCCACCCGCAATGCGGGCGACATGATCGCCGCCCTCAACCTGAAGAAAAACCGTACACGCCAGGCGCAGATCACCAAGGAGCTGATCGAGATCATCTCCGGCGCCGAAGCGCTCTAGACCGAAAGAGTTCGACCCATGGCTACGACCCCGAAGAAGCCGGCCGCCACCAAGGCCGCCCCCGCCCCGAAGGCTGCGGCCCCGAAAGCCGCCGCCGCCACCGCCGTCAAGGCGCCGGCCAAGGCCGCCGCCGCCAAGAGCGCGACGCCCAAGTCGGTCGCTCCGGCCGGCGCCGTGGCCACCGGCCGCATCGTCCAGATCATCGGCGCCGTCGTCGACGTCGAGTTCGACGGCCACCTGCCGCCGATCCTCGGCGCCCTGGAGACCACCAACACCGACCAGCGGACGGGCCAGCCCTTCCGCCTGGTGCTGGAAGTCGCCCAGCACCTGGGTGAGAACACCGTCCGCACCATCGCCATGGACACCTCCGAGGGCCTGACCCGCGGCCAGCCGGTCTTCGACACCGGCCGCGCCATCACCGTCCCGGTCGGCCCGGCCACGCTGGGCCGGATCATGAACGTCATCGGCGACCCCATCGACGAAGCGGGTCCGATCAACTCCAAGTTCTTCGCCCCCATCCACCGGGACGCGCCGTCCTTCGCCGAGCAGGCGACCTCGGCGGAAATCCTGGTCACCGGGATCAAGGTCATCGACCTGCTCTGCCCCTACACCAAGGGCGGCAAGATCGGCCTGTTCGGCGGCGCCGGCGTGGGCAAGACCGTGACCATGCAGGAGCTGATCAACAACATCGCCAAGGCCTACGGCGGCTACTCGGTGCTGGCCGGGGTGGGTGAACGCACCCGCGAAGGCAACGACCTCTATCACGAGATGATCGAGTCGAACGTGAACAAGCCCGGCGGCGGCGAAGGCTCCAAGTGCACCCTGGTCTACGGCCAGATGAACGAGCCCCCCGGCGCCCGCGCCCGCGTCGCCCTGACCGGCCTGGCCCAGGCCGAGTACTTCCGCGACGAAGAGGGCAAGGACGTGCTGCTCTTCATCGACAACATCTTCCGCTTCACCCAGGCCGGCTCCGAAGTGTCCGCCCTGCTGGGCCGCATCCCCTCGGCCGTGGGCTATCAGCCGACGCTCGCCACCGAGATGGGCAACCTGCAGGAACGCATCACCTCGACCTCCAAGGGTTCGATCACCTCGGTCCAGGCCATCTACGTGCCCGCCGACGACCTGACCGACCCGGCGCCCGCCGCCTCCTTCGCCCACCTGGACGCCACCACCGTGCTGTCGCGCGACATCGCCGCCCAGGCCATCTTCCCGGCCGTGGACCCGCTGGACTCCACCAGCCGGATCATGGACCCGCTGGTGATCGGCGAGGAGCACTACAACGTCGCCCGCCGCGTCCAGGAGACCCTGCAGGCCTACAAGGCCCTGAAGGACATCATCGCCATCCTGGGCATGGACGAGCTGTCGGAAGAGGACAAGCTGACCGTCGCCCGCGCCCGGAAGATCTCCAAGTTCCTGGCCCAGCCGCTGCACGTGGCCGAGCAGTTCACCAACATGCCGGGCATCTTCGTCAGCCTGGAAGACACCATCCGCTCCTTCAAGGCGGTGGTGGACGGTGAGTTCGACCACCTGCCGGAAGCCGCCTTCTATAACGTCGGCTCCATCGAAGACGCGGTGGCCAAGGCCGAACAACTCGCTTCGGAAGCCTAAGCGCCATGGCCGGCAAGCTGCATTTCTCCCTGGTCTCGCCCGAGCGTGAGCTGTTCTCGGGCGAGGTCGACCAGGTCGACGCGCCTGGGTCCGAAGGCGACTTCGGCGTGCTCGCCGGCCATGCGCCCTTCATGACGACCCTCAAGACGGGCCGCGTGAAGGTGTTCAACGACGGCCGGGTCCAGGCCTTCGACGTGCAGGGCGGGTTCGCCGATGTGACGCCGGATGGCCTGACCATCCTGGCCGAGCAGGCCGTCGAGGCTGCAATCTAGGCAGCGCCTCGCCTTGGCCGTATTCCCGCGCTAGGGGGCTTGCGAGGGACGGCCACTTTGAGTGTGATAGATCGCAAGTCAGGGGACCCGTCTATGCGTACCGCCATCATCAGTCTGCTCGCCGCCGGCCTAGCCACTTCGGCCGCCGCCCAAACCGCCGCTCCGGCCTCGCCCCCGGCGACGACCCCCGAGGCGGCGGCGCCCATGACGCCCCCCGCGACGGCGCCCGCCGCCGCGCCGGCTCCGGCTCCCGAGCCGGAGAAGGTCTACACCATCCCCACCACCGGTGAGGTTGGCCAGATCATCGACGTGATCAACCGCATCTGCGTGCCCCTGGTGCGCGGCGGCGACATCAGCAAGCTCGCCACCAAGGACCTCGGCTTCAAGGTCAACAAGCGGGACGGGACCTACACCCAGACCCTGGTGGCCAAGCCCTACACGCTCACCGTCTTCTCGCCGGGCTCCAACAAGGACGTCTGCCGGATCGCCCTGAACTACACCCTGGACGGCGAGAAGCCGATCATCGTGGGCCTGAACATCTTCTCCCTGCTGCACCAGCCCGAGCTGCTCCAGCAGCGCAACGACTACGTGCCGGCCACCGACTACAAGCGCATCACCAACTCGTGGGAATACTTCACCGACCACGAGTCCATCGGCCTGGTCTTCCTGCAGCTGAAGAAGCCGGACGGCTCCTCGGTGACGGGCAAGTGGGACATGGGCGAAGTGCTCTATTCGGAACGCAAGTTCTAGGCGTCCGCGCCTCCACATCGTTATGAGTTCAGGCGCTGGAGACGACTCCAGCGCCTTTCTCTTTTCCGGGACGGCCCGGTCTTGGGAGGACAGCCATGGCGTGGCTCATCCTGTTCGTCGCCGGTCTGTGCGAGATCGCCTGGGCCGTGGGCCTGAAATACACCGACGGCTTCACCCGGCTGTGGCCCACGGTCTTCACCGGGGTCAGCCTGATCGCCTCCATGGCCCTGCTGGGGGTGGCGGTGAAGTCCCTGCCGCTGGGGACCGCCTATGCGGTCTGGACGGGCGTGGGGGCGGTGGGGACGGTGATCCTGGGCATCGTGCTGTTCAAGGAGCCGGTCACCGTGGCCCGCCTCGTGAGCGTCGGCCTGATCCTGGCGGGGATCGCGGGCCTGAAGCTGTTCGGCAAGGCCTAGGGTTCGAAGCTCATCCTGCGAGTGACGTCATGCCAGCCTTCCCCCCTTGCGGGGTCGCGCTCCGCCTCGCACTCCGTCATCCCGGCCGCAGCGAAGCGGAGAGCTGGGACCCAGGGGCAGCGGGCGGGGCCCCTGGGTCCCGGCTCGGCCTGACGGCCGTCCGGGATGACGCGCGTTGTTGTCCTGAGGAGGCGCGCGACCCTGCAAGAGGGGGCGCGTGCGCACGTCTGGCGCCTAGGGGCCGACCCTAGGCCGGGTCGCGGACCTTGACCTGGGCCAGCCAGTCCCAGGCGGCGCTGGCCACGTCCTGCCAGCCGGTCTCCCCCAGCAGCCAGTGGCTCATGCCGGGCATCTCGCGATATTCCGCGCCCAGGCGGGCGGCGGTCTGGCGGGCGGTCATGGGGGGATGGACGACGTCGCGCTGGCCCACCATCACCAGGCAGGGGACCTCCAGGGCGCCCACCCCGACGCTGGTGGTCATGAAGGGGTCGAGCCACCAGTTGAGGGCCTCCCACAGGGCCCGGCCGCTCTCGGGGCGCAGGCGCTGGACGGCGGCCTCCCGCTCGGGCTTGGGCATGCGGTCGAGGCTGTAGGTGCGCATCAGGGTGCGGTCGGGGCTGATGCTGTGGGACCAGGCCGCGCCCACCATCAGGCCAAAGGCGGTGACCGCCTCCTCCATGGAGGAGCCCGCCACGCCCCAGGGCGGGGAGGGGGCCAGCAGGATCAGGGCCTTCACCGGGGCGCGGCGTACGGCGAGCTGGCAGACCAGGCCCCCCAGGGAGTGGCCGATCAGGATCGGCGGCTCGGGCAGGCGGGCGCAGAGGTCGGCGATGTCCTTGGCGTAGACGCTCATGGATACCCCGGCCACGGCCTCGGCGCGGTCGCCCTCGGCGTGGCCCCTCAGGTCCGGGGCGTGGACGACGTGGCCGGCGGCCTCGAAGGGCGCGCGGAAGGCCTCGAAGGCCCAGCCGCCGCAGAAGGCGCCATGCACCATGACGATCGGCGCGGCCAAGCTATCCCCTTTTTGTCTTCGAACAGGCGGCGACTATAGCGATCTGACGGTCCGGCGCCCGTGGCATCACGCCGCGCGGCCGGACAATCCCGCGAAATCGTGGAAGGCGGCCACCACCGCCTCGTAGGTGGCCTTCTTGAAGGGCACCACCAGGTCCGGCGCCTCGGCCAGGCTGCCCCAGCGCCAGTCGTCGAACTCGGGATGGCCGTGGCCCAGCAGGTCGATCTCGCTCTCCTCGCCGTCGAAGCGCAGGGCGAACCAGACCTGACGCTGGCCCTTCCAGCCCTTGGCGATCTTGCTGCCGCTGTGGCCGGGGGGAAAATCGTAGGCCATCCAGCCGTCGGTGCGGCCGAGCAGGGTGGTGGTGACCACCCCGGTCTCCTCGGCCAGCTCGCGCCTGGCGGCCTCGTAGAGGTCCTCCCCGGCGTCGACGCCGCCTTGCGGGAACTGCCAGTTGTAGGGCTCCGGCGTATTGACCCGCCGCCCCAGCCAGACGCGGCCGTCGGGGTGGAACAGCACCACCCCGACATTGGGACGATAGGCGGTCAGATCGTTCATCGGCTCGCGGTCACCTGCGGGTGGTCAGCGCCGAGGCCGGCGCCAACTGGTAACCCCTAGACTCCACCGATTGCGCCCACTGCGCCACCTGGTTCAACGTCACAGGGTAGGCGAATCCCGATCCGAGGGCCTGGCCGTGCTGCAGGGCGCCGGCTTCCAGGGACAGGAGCTGCTGGTCGATGGCCTCCACGGAGAGCTGGTCGTCGACGATGCGGTCGGCCGAGGCCCGGGGCAGGCCGCCGCCGCGCTTGGCCGCCGAGCCGTCGTCGATGAAGGCCAGGCCGCGGCCGCGCAGGGCGCCGGTGAAGGCCCCCATGGCGGTGTCGGAGCCCACGAAGCGGGAGCCGAGATAGTTGGTGACCCCGAAATAGCCGGTGGCGCGGCTGAGCAGCCATTCCAGCTTCTTCACCGTCTCCTGGCCCTGGGCCTGGGCCATCAGGGTGTAGGGGCCCGGATCGTTGTCGGGATAGTCCACCGGCTCCATGGGCGCCTCCAGCAGCACCTCGTGGCCGTTGGCGCGGGCCAGGTCGATCCAGCCCTGCAGGCCGTCGGAATAGGGCACGAAGGAGAGCGTGATCTCCGGCGGCAGGGTCTCGATGGCCTGGCGGGTGGCCGTCGCGTTGAGGCCCAGGCCGCCGATCACCAGGGCCACCTTGGGTCGGCCGTTGCTGGTGAAGGGCCGGGCATAGGCCTCGGCCGGGGTGCGGCCGTTGGGGGCGATGATCGGCAGCAGGCCGCCGGAGCCCTGGGCGGTGAGGCCGGCGATGGGGGCCGCGGGCAGGGGATCGGCGGCGTGGAAGGCCTGGCCGCCGGGCAGGGTGATCACCGCCTGGCCGCCGAGGGCGCCCTCGGGGCCGATGGGGGTGGCCGAGAGCCGGAAGATGTCGGTGCTGAGGGTCGCGCCGCCGGGATGGTCGGCGATCAGGGCCTCGCGCCAGCCGGGGGGCGCGGCCATGGCGGCCACCTTGGCCAGGCTGATGCGGACCACCGGGGTCCCCGCCTTGGGATCGCCCATCAGGGCGATGAGGACCAGGACGGCGGTCATGAACAGGAAGGCCGCGCCGCCGGCGCCGACATAGGGGTTGGCCAGGGCCTTGGCGAAGATCTCCGGCACGCCGCCCCCGGGGGCGGGCGCGGCGGCGACAGTCACGAGCTTTTTCTTGGAAAACATAGGTCTGACCACACAAGGCTCCAGGGGGGAGCCTGCGCGATCATGGTTAATGAACGGCTACTTTCCCCCGCGCCGCAGCATGGCGCGGGGTCGCAGGCCGCCTATTTGGCGACGGGCTTGGGCTCGAGCTTGGGCAGCTTGGAGACCACCTCGGCCATCTTGGCGGTGGGCTTGGGCAGCTTGGGGGTGGCGGCCACCGAGCCGTAGCGCAGGACGTCCTTGGCCCGGGCGAGCTGGAAGTCGCCGGTGGTGGTGTTGAAGGCCTCCGGCGGCGCCTCGGCCGGCTCGTGGGCGCCGACCCGGGTCTTGCCCTCCTCGGCGTTCAGCGCATTGCGGAAGGAGGCCTCGCTGAACTGGAAGGCGCGGTTGGCGATGGCCTGGGCCTCGTCGCGGGTCTCGGCCACTTCCAGGTCCGGCTGGATGCCGGTCTTCTGGATGGAGCGGCCGGCCGGGGTGTAGTAGCGGGCCGTGGTGAGCTTGAGCGCCCCGTCCATGCCGCCGCGCAGGGGGATCACGGTCTGGACCGAGCCCTTGCCGAAGCTGGTGAGGCCCACCAGTTCCGCGCGCTTGCGGTCCTGCAGGGCGCCGGCGACGATCTCGGCGGCCGAGGCCGAGCCGGAATTGATCAGCACCACCACCGGCAGGCCGCCCGTGGCGTCGCCCGGACGGGCGTTGTAGCGCTCGACGTCGCGCGGATCGCGGCCGCGCTGGGAGACGATCTCGCCGCCGTCCAGGAACAGGTCGGAGATGCCGACCGCCTGGTCGAGCAGGCCGCCGGGATTGTTGCGCAGGTCGAGGATCAGACCCTTCATCTTGGGGTTCTTGGCCCGCAGGTCGGCGATGGCGGCCTCGGCCTCGTCGGTGGTCTTCTCGTTGAAGGCCGAGACCCGCAGGTAGCCGTAGTCGCCCTCGAGCTTGGCGGTGGCGGACTTGGGCTTGATGACCTCGCGGATCAGCTTGACGTCGAAGGGGTCGGTCTTCTCGCGGGCGATGGTCAGGGTGACCGCCTCGCCCGGCTTGCCGCGCATCTGCTTGACCGCGTCATTGACCGACAGGCCCAGCACGCTCTCGCCGTTGACGGCGGTGATGAAGTCGCCGGCCTTGACGCCCGCCTTGAAGGCCGGGGTGCCGTCCATGGGCGAGATCACCTTGACCACGCCGTCCTCGCTGGTGACCTCGATGCCCAGGCCGCCGTACTCCCCGCGCGTCTGATCGCGCATGTCGTCGAAGCTCTCGGGATTGAGGTAGCCGGAGTGGGGGTCCAGCGAGGTCAGCATGCCGTCGATGGCCGCCTCGATGAGCTTCTTGTCGTCGACCTCGGTGACGTACTGCCGCTCAACGGTGTCCAGCACGTCGCCGAACAGTTCGAGCATCTTGTAGGTCTTGGCCCGCGGCTGGGCCGAGGCCAGGGCCTGCTGGCTCACATAGGCCATGGAGCCCGCCCCGAGGACGAAGGCCGAAACACCGATCAACAGATACTTGCGCATAGATTGGCCCTAGGGCTCCCTTGCGGCGGAATTGAGCCGCTTAACCGCTTCACGTCCCCACCCGAACCCACCAGTTCGAAGTCGTCTCTTATCCGACAGCCGGTCTCAGGCCGGTCGTGTCCCTTAGCCAGCGCCCCGGATTCACCGGCGCGCCGCGTTCCCGGACCTCCAGATAGAGTTCAGCGGGCGATTGTCGCCCATCCGCCATCCATCCGACAGGCGCGCCCGCCGCGACGGATTGTCCGACGCTGACGTTCGCCCGGTCCAGACCAGCCAACACCAGATGGTATCCACCGGCCAATCTTAAGATCAAGATGACACCCCAACCCTTTACGGGGCCCACATATTGGACAAGTCCGGCGTCGGGCGCCGCCACTTTCGCCCCGGAGGACGCCTGGATGGTCAGGCCGTTGGCGCGGCCGCCGCCCGGCAGGACCTGGCCGAAGCGCCGGCTGACCGGACCCTGGGCGGGCATCAGCAGCTGTTTGGGCGGGGTGACCTCGCCGTCCTCGGGCTCGGGCAGGGCCGCCCGCGCGCCGGGGGGCTGGATCATGCGCGCCTCGGCCAGCTGGCTGTCGGCGGTGAACAGGGCCTCGCTGGCCACGGCGGCCAGGCGGCGCTGGCGGGCGATCTCCCCGGCCTCCACCGCATAGAGGGTGGCGCGGCGCTGCAGCTCCGGGGTGATGGCCTTGACCAGGATGGCGGCGCGGACGGCGGCGACGGCGTCGTCGGGGCTCACCAGCAGGGCCGGCGGCGGATCGCGTCGCAGCTGCTCCAGGACGGTGAGCAGGCGGGCCAGGCGGTTGCGGTTGCGGCCCTGCTCGGCGGTGAGCACGGTCTCGCGGACGTTGAGGCTTTCGAGCTTGGCCCGCTCGCTCACCGCCGCCACGGCCACGACCCCGGCCGCGAGGCTGGCCAGGGCGCCGAGGACGAGGGCGGGACGAAGGATCGGCAAGGAGGGTTCAATCGCGATGATAGGGGCCGCCGGCCAGGATGGTGACCGCCCGGTAGACCTGTTCGGCCAGCATGGCGCGGGCCAGGGCATGGGGCCAGGTCTGCGGCCCGAAGGCCAGCTTTCCGTTGGCCTGGGCGACCAGGGCGGGGTCCAGGCCGTCGGCGCCGCCGATCAGGAAGACCAGCCGCCGAACCCCCTGGTCGCGCAGCTTGGCGATCTCGGCGGCGAAGTCCCGCGAGGCGCGCGCGGTTCCCCGCTCGTCGCAGGCGATGACGTGGGCGTCGGCCAGGTGCGGCCGCAGGACCTCGGCCTCGGCGGCCTTGCCGGGCTTCCTGGCCTCGATCTCGACGACCTCGACGGGGCCGAGGCCGAGCGCGCGGCCGGCCGCGGTGGCGCGGTCCACATAGAGCTTCACCAGCTCGACCTCGGGGGAACGGGCCAGACGCCCGACCGCCAGGATCGTCAGCTTCAAGTGAAGGCGATGTGGGCCGAGTCCACCGACCAGATCTTCTCGATGTTGTAGAAGGACCGGACCTCGGGACGGAACAGGTGGATGATCACGTCGCCGGTGTCGATCAGCACCCAGTCGCAGTGGGGCATGCCTTCCACGCGCACCTTGCCGTAGCCCTCGTCCTTGAGGGCGCGCAGCAGATGGTCGGCCATGGCGCCGACATGACGATGCGAACGGCCGGAGGCGACGATCAATCCGTCGGCCACGGCGCTCTTACCCTTCAGGTCGATGAACACGACATCCTGGGCTTTGTCGTCGTCGAGACGGGCCAGGATAAGGTCTTCCAAAGCGCTGATGCGACTCTGGGGATCGGTGGAAACCTCGGCGGAAACCGGGGTCTCGTGCGCTCTGGGCGCAGGGTCAGGGCTCAGCGGGGTAGCTCCTTTTTTGCCTCGCTAAAAGGCCTCATATCATGATTGCGGGGGCAGGGGCAGTCCCGCGTGTCATCACGATCTTGAGCCGCCCATCCGCTCGCGCAGGGCGGTGGAGGAGAGGAAGTTCAGGGGCCCGGTGAGGAAGACCCAGCGGGGCGGCTTGGTCCCGGCCAGGATCGGCGCCTGGCTGGCGGGACGGCGGGCGTGGGCGAACCGGCGGGCGGCCGGCGAGAAGCGGCTTTTCAGCGAGATCCAGGGTCGCGAGACCACCGCCACCGGCGCCCCGCCCATGATCTGGGTCCAGCCGCGCCAGCGATGGAAGCTGGCCAGGCTGTCGGCCCCCATGATCCAGACGAACTTCACGCCGGGGAAGCGGGCCTTGAGCACCCGCAGGGTGTCGATGGTGTAGGTCGAGCCGATGGCGGTCTCGGCGTCGGAGACGATCATGGCCCGGCCGCGGGCCACCCTGCGCACGCCGGCCATGCGCTCGGCGAGGCTGGCGGTCTCGTGCGAGGACTTCAGCGGATTCTGTGGTGAGACCAGCCAGATCACCCGGTCCAGCTTCAGCCGCTTGCGGGCGGTCTCGGCCACGTGGGCGTGGCCCTGGTGGACCGGATTGAACGAGCCCCCATAGAGTCCGACCCGCATCCCGCGCGTGAGCGTGAAGCCCAGGCGCAGGGTGGCGGGGCGGCCGGCCTCAGGGACGCGCCGGGCGGGTCCCGCGAACCACATGGTCTCTGTTCCGGATCAAAACCGCTTGCCCGTGTCGGGGTTGCGGTCGAGGTTGAGGTCGGTCTGGCGGACCCGGGCGCGGACGGTGAAGACCCCGTCCCCGGCCAGGACCCCGCCGCGGGCGAACAGGCGGCCATGCTCCCAGTTGGAGAGGCCGAGCTCGGGGCGGTTCAGGGCGTACTGGCCGTCCACCCAGCGGGTGAAGCCGTCCCCGGTGAAGGGGGCGTCGATGGCGGCGTAGAAGCGGTCCTGGGCCTCGGCGTCCTCGGAGATCAGGCTGGCGGCGAAGCGGGGGCTGTGGCGGTTGAAGAGGTCCACGGCCTCCTCGACGCTGTCCACCACCAGGAGGGTGACCTCCGGGGTTTCCTCCCATTCCCACTCGCGGCCGAGGTCGGCCAGGGGAAGCGGCTCCACCAGGGGCTCCTCGCGGTCGCCCTGGGCGCGGGCGACGGTGACCCGGGCCTCGCGCCAGGCGGCGGGGATGTAGGCTTCCGAGCCCTCCGCCACGTGCAGCTTGGCGCCGCGGCGGCGCTGGCCGGCGGCCTCCAGGGCGCGCAGGAAGACCGGGACCAGCTCGCCCGCCCGCTCCCGGACGATGGCGCAGACGTTGAGGGTGTTGCAGACCTTGCGGTCCAGGGAGTGGTAGGCGGCCGCCTCGAAGCGGGCGGGGTCGGCGGCGGGGCCGGCCACCATCCAGGCGCCCCCCGTGCCGTGCAGGCTGACCGGGGTTCCGGCCTGGCGGGCGATGGCGCCGAGCTGGGCCACGGCGGGGCCGGAGCCGCGGGCCACGGCCAGGGCCAGGCGGGGATCGGAGAACATGGCCCAACCGGCGGCATGCTCGGCGTTGTCCACCAGGGCCGCGGCGCCCTTGGGCAGGCCGGCGGCGGCCAGCGCCGGATCCAGGGCGTGCTCGACGATGGCGCGCGCGGTGCCGAGCGCGTCGGAGCCGATGCGGAAGACCACGGTGTTGCCGGTGCGCAGGACGCCGGTGGCGTCGGCGAAGACATTGGGGCGGCCCTCGAAGACGAAGCCCACGACACCGAGCGGCGCCATGACCTGCTCGACGCTCCAGCCCTCATGGGCGACGGTCTCCAGCACCCGGCCGCGGGCGGCAGGCGCGTCGCGCCAGGCCTGGAGGCCCGCGATCATGTCGGCCCGCAGGCCGGGGCTGACGGCCAGGCGGGTGGTGGAGCGGCCGCGGGCCTGGGCGCGGGCGACGTCGGCGGCGTTGGCCTGGGCGATGGCGGCCCAGATCGTGTCGTCGGCGAGGTTGGCGGCGAAGGCCTCGAAGAAGGCGGTGATGGCCGCGTCGCCGACGGCGCCCATCTGCTGGAAGGCGGTCGCGGCGCGGCCGACGGCGGCCTCGGCGATGGCCTGGACGGCGGCCGGCACGTGCAGCAGGTCGCCGCTATCCTGCACCACCACCAGCCGGTCGCCGGGGCGGAAGGCCTGGGCGAGGGTCTCGGAGACATAGGCCACGCGGTCGCCGCCATAGGGGATGGCCATGCCCGGCGCGAGCGCGGTCAGCCGGCCTGTCGCCGCCTCCGCCCTGCCTGTCGCCGCCCCGTCGTCCACGTCGCCTCCCATATGCTCAGGATGAGCCTTAGTAAGCACCTTTGGCAGAGGCGGCAATTGAACCTGAGCCTAGTCGGCGGTCGCCTCGGCCGGGGCGTGGCCCAGGGCCAGGTCGTCGGCGTGGATCACCGGGCCGGAGGTGTAGCCCAGGGCGGCCTCGATGGCGTCGGACTTCAGGCCCAGGATGGCGAGCGCATCGGCGCTGTCGTAGCGGGTCAGGCCGCGGCCGATCTCCCGGCCGGCCTGGTCGCGGACGATGACCGCCTCGCCCTTCTCGAACCGGCCCTCGACGTCCCGCAGGCCGGCGGCCAGAAGGCTCTTGCCGGTGGAGAGCGCCCGGGCGGCGCCGGAGTCCACCACCAGGGTCCCGGCCGGGGCCAGGGTCCCGGAGATCCAGGCCTTGTAGGCGGCCTTGGCGCTCAGGGCGGGTTCGATGACGGTGGCCGGTTCGCCGGCCTCGAGGGCGGCCAGGGGCGAGGGACGGCGGCCCAGGGTGATGACGGTGGCGCAGCCGGCCGACTGGGCCATGCGGGCCGCGGCGATCTTGGTGGCCATGCCCCCGGTGCCGACCCCGGCGCTGGCGTTGGCGCCCCCGGCCATGGCCTCGATCTCGGGGGTCAGGTGGGTGATGCGGGCGAGATGCTTGGCGCTCGGATCGCGGCGGGGATCGGCGGTGTAGAGGCCGTCGATGTCCGACAGCAGCACCAGGACGTCGGCGCCGATCATCTGGGCCACCCGGGCGGCCAGGCGGTCGTTGTCGCCGTAGCGGATCTCCTCGGTGACCACGGTGTCGTTCTCGTTGACGACCGGCACCACCCCCAGGTCCAGCAGGGTCTCGACGGTGGCGCGCGCATTGAGCCAGCGGTGGCGGACCTCGGTGTCGTCGCGGGTCAGCAGCACCTGGGCGGCGGCGATGTCGTGGGGCTCGAGGGCCTCTTCCCAGGCCCGCATCAGGGCCGACTGGCCGGCGGCGGCGGCGGCCTGCTTCTCGGGCAGGGTCAGCGACCGCTTGGCCAGCATCAGCCGGCGGCGGCCGAGCGCCACGGCGCCGGAGGAGACCACCAGCACCTGCTGGCCCCGGGCCCGCATACGGGCCACGTCGGCGGCGAAGGCGGCCAGCCACAGGCTGTCGGCGGTTCCGCCCTCGCCCACCAGCAGGGCCGAGCCGACCTTGACGACGACCCGGCGGGCCCGCTCGATCCCGCTCACGGCTTCCAGCCCACTTCGTCCTCGCCGCCCTTGCCGACCGCGGCGGCGACCTTGCGGTCGCGCACCAGGGCGTAGGCCTCGCGCAGGATCTCGACGACCCCCTTGCCGGAGACCGCCGAGACCAGGCGGACCGGCACGCCGGCGGCCTCGGACAGGGCCTCGCGCTGCATCTCCACGGTGCTCTCGTCCAGGGCGTCGATCTTGTTCAGCGCCAGGATCTCGGTCTTGTCGCCGAGCTCCTCGCCATAGGCCTCCAGCTCGTGGCGCACGGTGGTCCAGGCCTCGACGACGTCGGTCTGGGTGGCGTCCACCAGGTGGATCAGGACGGCGGTGCGCTCCACGTGGCCCAGGAAGCGGACGCCGAGGCCCGCGCCCTCCGAGGCGCCCTCGATCAGGCCGGGGATGTCGGCCAGGACGAAGCGCTCGTTGGGGGAGAGGTCGACGATGCCGAGATTGGGATGGATGGTGGTGAAGGGATAGTCGGCGATCTTCGGCTTGGCGGCGCTGGCGGCGGCCAGGAAGGTGGACTTGCCGGCGTTGGGCAGGCCCACCAGGCCGACGTCGGCGATCAGCTTCAGCCGCAGCCAGATCCAGAGCTCCTCGCCCTCCTGGCCGGGATTGGCGTGATAGGGCGCCTGGTTGATGGAACTCTTGAAGCGGTCATTGCCCCAACCGCCGTTGCCGCCCTTGGCCAGCAGGAAGCGCTGGCCGGGCGTGTCCAGGTCGACGATCAGGGTCTCCTTGTCCTCGGCCAGCACCTGGGTGCCGACGGGGACCTTCATGACGATGTCGGCGCCGGCCGCCCCGTGGCGGTTGCGGCCCATGCCGTGGGTGCCGGTCTCGGCCTTGAAGTGCTGGCTGTAGCGGAAGTCGATCAGGGTGTTGAGGCCGTCCTGGGCCTCGATCCAGACGTCGCCGCCGCGGCCGCCGTCGCCGCCGTCGGGGCCGCCGTACTCGATGTACTTCTCCCGCCGGAAGGACACGGCGCCGCCGCCTCCGTTGCCGGAGCGGACATAGACCTTGCACTGGTCGAGGAACTTCATGTCGTCAGGATCCGATCGCCCGCGAGTTTCACGGTCGCGACCGCCAATATGGTTTTCAAAAGCGCGCCCGCAAGGAAGGGCGCCACGCCGCCGGCGAAGGCGGCCTCGGCCCCCAGGCCGACGGACAGCCAGGCGAAGCCCAGCAGCAGGATGAGGGCGTGGGCGGCCAGGAAGCTCAGGGTGAGGTTCCCCCAGCCCCGCCCGCCGGGCCGCGCGGCCCGCCAGCCCACCAGGCCCGCCGCGATCGCGAAGCCCACGAGGTAGCCGGCGGTGGGGCCGACGAAGGGGGCAAGGCCGCTCGCCCCGTCCGCCAGCAGCGGCAGGCCCATGGCCGCCTGGGCCAGCCAGACGAAGACGATCTCAAGAGCCAGCCTGGGCCCCGACAATCCGGCGATGACCAGCAGGGCGTAGGTCTGCAGGGTCATGGGCACGGGGACCATCGGGACCTCGGCCCAGGAGGACGCGGCCAGCAGCCAGCTTCCCGCCAGCACAGCCCCCACGCGCCACGCCAAGGGCCGCCCTGCGAGCAGGGCGTCCAGGGGCGCTTTGACGGTGGCGGCGGCGGTCAATCTTCGTATCCAAGTGAAGTGCGGCGCCCGCCATAGCACGCGAGCGCCGCAAACTCACGCCAGCCAGACCATCATCCGCGCGGGGACGGCCTCGCCGCGGGCGGCGGAGGGGGAGAGCTTGACCTCCCCGGTGTAGAGGAAGCCGCTCTTGCAGAGCACCGAGGCCGAGGCCGGGTTGTCGGAGAAGTGGCGCGCCAGGACGTAGCGCCGCTTCCAGTCCTTGTGGGCCCAGACCAGGGCCCCCTTGGCGGCCTCGGTGGCGAAGCCGCAGCCCCAGAAGGGCCGGCCGATCCAGCAGCCCATCTCGGTGCGCCCGTTCTCGCTGGCGAAGCCCAGCTGCCCGATCGGCCCCTGCTCGGGATGGTCGATGACGAACATGGCCAGGGCCTGGGGATCGGCGTCGCTCGCCTGGGAAAGGCAGGCCTCGGCGTCCTCCAGCCCGTAGGGATGGGGGATGGACGGGGTCATGCGGGCCAGCTCCCGGTCGTTGAGCAGCTTGGCCACGCGGGGCGCGTCGGCGAGGCGGGGCCTGCGCAGCCGCAGGCGTTGCGTCTCGATGACGGGTTCGATCTGGATGGAGCACATCTTGAACCTCCCGGGTCCTCTGACGGGACCCCTGAAACAGAAAAAGCGGGAGCCCGGCGTTCCGGACTCCCGCTTTTCGGGATTCTGTCCGGTCCGCCTGACTGATCGTCTGGCGGACCCGGAGAAGGTGGGTTCGCCCTAGCTGGCGTTGGCCTCGGCGGCCACCACGTTCACGTAGGTGCGGTCGTCGCGCTTGGTGACGAACTGCACCGCGCCGTCGGCGGTGGCGAAGAGGGTATGGTCACGGCCCATGCCGACGTTCACGCCGGCGAAGAACTTGGTGCCGCGCTGACGGATGATGATGTTGCCGCCGACGACGGATTCGCCGCCGAACTTCTTGACGCCGAGACGACGGCCGGCCGAGTCGCGGCCGTTGCGGGAAGAACCGCCAGATTTCTTGTGAGCCATTGTGGTCTCCTAAACTTGTCTTGATCCGGCGCTTATTCGGCGTCGGGCTTCTTGGCGGCGGCCTTCTTCGGCGCGGCGGGCTTCTTGGCGGCGGCTTCAGCCTTGGGCGCGGCGGCCTTCGGAGCAGCAGCAGCCTTCGGCGCGGCGGCCTTCTTGGCGGCGGGGGCGGCGGCCTTTTCGCCGGCGAGGGCGGCCTTGGCGGTCGCGGCCTCTTCCAGCTTCAGGTTCCGGGCGCGGGCGTTGAGGACCGCCTTGGTGGTCATGTCCACCACGCCGTCCCAGTTCTCGGTCTTGCCGGCGCCGGCCACCGAGGTGACGCGCAGGACGCTCTCGTGCTGGCGATGGCCGCGGGTGCGGCGATAGCCCTGACGACGGCGCTTCTTGAAGATCTTCACCTTCAGGCCCTTGCGGGTCTCGATCAGGGTGGCGCTCACGCTGGCGCCTTCCACGATCGGGGCGCCCAGGGTGATGGTCTCGCCATCGCCGAGCATCAGGACGTCGCCGAAGGCCACGTTGGCGCCCGGCTCACCTTCAAGCTTTTCGACGACGAGAAGGTCGCCCGCCTGAACCCGGTACTGCTTACCGCCGGTTTTGATCACCGCGTACATCGTTCGCGCCTTGAGACTTTAGCAAAAAAGGATCACGCCCGTGGGGAGCCCCGCGTGCGAAGGCGCGGACTTATACAGACGACCCCCGCCAAGTCAACGGAAGGCGCTGCGGATTCAGTGGCCTCCGGACGACTCGCCCGGGCGCAGGCTCGCCAGGGTCCGCCGGTCGTTGGCGCGCTCGCTCTCCCAGTTGCTCACCACGGCCTTGGAGACCTGCTGCATGAAGGCCAGGCGGGCGCCCACCGGCTTGGTGGTGCGCTTCATCAGGACCACCACCGCATAGGAGCGGCCGTCGGGGGCGGTGAGGACGGCGACGTCGTTGATGCCGATGGAGCCGCCCCGCCAGTCCTGGCCGGTGCCGGTCTTGTGGGCGATGGTCCAGCCGGCCGGCAGGCCGCCCTTCAGCCGCCGCGGGCCGGTGCGGGCCTCCGACATGGTGGAGAGGAAGGTCTCGGTGGCCTCCGGCGACAGCAGCTCGCCGCGCTTGAGCACCACCAGGGCCTGGGCCAGGCCCGCCGGGGTGGCGCCGTCCAGGGGATTGTCCAGATAGGCGTCCATGGCCGCGTCGCGCACGGCGTCGGGCAGGCGCGAGCGGGCCTCCTTGAAATTGCCGCCGATCCCCAGCTCCGGGCTCCAGGTGAGACCGGCGATCTTGGCCTGCAGGTTCTTCTCGTCGGCGCCCATGCGGATGCCGGTGAGGTTCTTGCGGGCCAGCATGTCGGCCACGGCGTCCACCCCGCCCACCTGCTGCAGCAGCTTGTCGTTGGCGGCGTTGTCGCTCTCGATCAGGGCCCGGCGCACCAGGTCGCGCAGGGTGGTGGCGTAGCCGGTGGCGCCGATCTTGTGGGAGATGGGCTGGAAGAAGACGCTGCGGTCCTGGGGTCCGAGGATCACCGCCTGGTCCAGGCTGAGCTTGCCCTGGTCCTGGGCGTCCATGGCGGTCATGGCCACCCAGAGCTTGGAGACGCTCTGCTGGGGGAAGGCGTCGTCGCCGGCCACCTGGGCCATCCAGCCCTCGCTGCAGTCGGCCACCGCGATGCCCACCTTCTCGCGGTAGCCGGCGGCCAGGTCGTCCAGGCGCTTCTGCAGGGCGGGCGGCGGCGGGCCGGGGGGCGGACGCGGCTTGAGATGGGGCCGGGGGGCGGGGGCTCCGGCGGCCAGGATGGTGGGCTTGGCGGCCTTGGGCGGGGTTCCGGTGGCGACATAGACGCCGCCCAGGATGCTGAGCCCGGCGATCACCGCCAGGGCCGAGGCCGGCCGCCAGCGGGCGGCGCAGAAGGTCGTGGCGTCGGCGACGAAGCTCCGGCTGAGCCGGGGCAGGTCGGCGGTGGCGTCCTCCAGGGCCGTCCAGCCGCGCAGGGTGGCGACCAGCAGGTCGACGCCGAGGTCCGCCGCCCCCTCCACGGAGCGTCGCGTCCAAGCCCGCAACTGCTCAAGCCCTTGATTCATCAGACCTTGAAAACGCCGATCCGCCCGCTTCGGTCAAGCGGCCGTGTGGTCGCGGACCTCCACAGTTACGTGACTGAGGCCCGCCAGGCCCGCCAGGCGGGCGCGATAGGCCTGGGGCGCCTGCGGGGTGGCCGTGGCGATGACGATGATGGCCGCGTGGTGGCCGGGCCCCAGGCGCCAGAGGTGCAGGTCCAGCACGCGCTCGCCCGCCCCCTCCAGCCGGCCGCGGATCTCGGCGGTCAGTTCGGGGCTGGGATTGACGTCCAGCAGGACCGCGCCGGTGCGGCTGAGCAGGCGCCAGGCGAAGTGGGCCAGCAGGCCCGCCCCCACCAGGGCGGCCACGGGGTCGGTCCAGCCCCAGCCGAGATAGCGGCCGGCGGCCAGGCCCACGATGGCCAGGGCGGAAATCACCGCGTCGCCGGCCAGGTGCAGGTGGGCGGCCGAGAGGTTGAGGTCGCCGTCCCGGTCGTGGGCGTGGGCGAGGGGGGGCTTCAGCAGCCAGACGCAGACCAGGTTGATGGCGAGCGCCGCCCCGGCCAGCACCAGGGCGCCGTCATACTCAACCGCCTCCGGGGCCAGCAGCCGGCCGACGCTTTCGAGGGCGATCAGCAGGGCGGTGACGCCGAGCACCGCGGCGTTGGCGAAGCCGGCCAGGTAGCCCAGCTTCCCCGTGCCGAAGGCGAAGCGGGGATCGGCGGAATAGGTGCGGGCGACGGCGTAGGCGATGGCCGCCACCAGCAGGGCGGCCACGTGGGCGGCCATGTGCAGCCCGTTGGCCACCAGGGCCATGGAGTGGAAGAGCAGGCCGCCGGTGATCTGGGCCGCCAGGGTCGCCAGGCAGATGGCCGCCACGATCCAGGTGCGCCGCTCGTTGCGGGCGTGGTCGGCGCCCAGATAGATCCGGTCGCCCCGGAAGGCGTCCATCGGCTCCTGAGCGCGGGGTTCGGCGGCGGTCACGGTCACCTATATAAAGAGAGGGCGGGCGGCGGTTGGAGAAATGTTATTCTATAACACCTGACCCAGGTCAAGCGATCGAACGCCGCAGCCTGTTCCATCGGGCCCCGACAATGACTAGATGAGCGTCATGAACGCCAAGACCCCCGTCACCGTCCTCACCGGCTATCTCGGCGCCGGCAAGACCACCCTGCTCAACCGCATCCTCACCGAGGACCACGGCAAGCGCTACGCCGTGATCGTCAACGAGTTCGGCGAGGTGGGCATCGACAACGAACTGATCGTCGGCGCCGACGAGGAAGTGTTCGAGATGAACAACGGCTGCGTCTGCTGCACGGTGCGCGGCGACCTGATCCGGGTGCTCTCGGGCTTGATGAAGCGCAAGGGCGGCTTCGACGCCATCATCGTGGAAACCACGGGCCTGGCCGATCCCGGCCCGGTGGCCCAGACCTTCTTCGTGGACGACGACGTCAAGGCCAAGACCCAGCTCGACAGCGTCACCACCGTGGTGGACGCCAAGCACCTGCCCCTGCGCCTGGCCGACTCCAAGGAGGCCGTCGAGCAGATCGCCTTCGCCGACCAGATCGTGCTCAACAAGACCGACCTGGTGACCCCGGAGGAACTGAAGGCCGTGGAGGCCGTCATCCGCCGGATCAATCCGCTGGCCCCCATCCACCGGGCCCAGCGCTCCAACGTGCCGCTCGAGGCCATCCTCGGCCGCGGCGGCTTCGACCTGGCCCGCATCACCGACATTTCGCCCGAGTTCCTGAACCCCGCGCACGGCGAAGAAGGCCATGTGCACGACGAGGACTGCGACCATGATCACGACCATCATCACGATCACGACCATTCTCACCACGATCACGGCCACGATCATCCGCACGAGGACCATGCGGCCGCGGCCGGTATCCGTGGAATCTCGCTGACCCTGCGCAAGCCGATCCATGGGGTGCGGGTCACCAACTGGCTCAACCAGCTGCTGGCCGACCAGGGCCCCGACATCCTGCGGGCCAAGGGCATACTGGACGTGGCCGGCGAGGAGCGCCGGCTGGTGTTCCAGGCGGTGCACATGATCCTGGAGGGCGACTTCCAGCGCGACTGGAAACCCGAGGAGGACCGCTTCAGCCGCATGGTCTTCATCGGCCGCAACCTCGACGAGGCGGCCCTGAAGGCCGGCTTCGAGGCCTGCGCGGCTTAGGAAGGAATCTCCCTCCCCTTCATGGGGAGGGGCAGGCCGCGACAGCGGCCGGGGTGGGAGCGTGCGGTCTGCATTCCCCACCCGTCCGGCGTTCCGCCGTCCACCCTCCCCATGAAGGGGAGGGAGCAGAAACGAAAAAGCCCGCCCGGGTTTCCCTGGGCGGGCTTTTCCGTATCGGGTTCGAAGGGCCTAGAGCTCTTCGTTGATCAGGGCGACCTGGAAGTAGCCGTTGCCCTGCAGGGTGTTCATCACCGACATGAACTCGCCGTAGCGCACCGTGCGGTCGGCGCGGATATAGACGCGCTCTTCCGTCGGATTGGGCTTGTTCAGCTTGCGGGCCAGGTCGGCCGGCAGGGTGTCGAGGGTGGTGGGCTGGTCGCCGATATAGAGGCCGGCTTCCTGGATGTTGATCAGGGTCGGCTCTTCGACCTTCGTGCCCGGGGGCGGCGGGATCGCCGGCGGCAGGTCGAGCTTGATCGACACCGTGGCGGCGGGGATCGACACCATGAAGATAATGAGGAGCACCAGCATCACGTCCACGAAGGGCGTGACGTTGATCTCGCTGTTTTGGCCGAGGTCGAACTTGCCGCCGCCCCCGCCGCCCAGCTTCGCACCCATATGCAATTCCTTCCCTAGGGGCGCGCAACACGTGGCGCCCGTCTACAGTCCGGACACCCTTCGCCAATCAAATCGGGATTGTAAAGCCCGAACCGGCTCCCGCGGCCGGCCAAGTCGGGGGCCTGCCCGCCAGCCTCCCCCCAAAGGCGAAATTTCCGGGCAGGCGGCGCCTCGCCAAGACCGGTGTTAGGCGTCTAAGACGCGGGCATGACCTTCTCCTTCGACGCCTATGTCACCGCCGCCCTCTTCGACCGCAACGGCCGGGCCTGTTTCGCGCTTGGCGACGGCACGGTCCGATTCGAGGACGGGGCCACCGCCCAGGCCCACAAGGGCGTGGCCCTGTCGGCCTGCGCCCATCCCAGCGGCGAGGGCGTGATCACCGGCGGCGACGACGGGGTCGTGGCCTGGTCGCGGGGCGAGACCGTGAGCGAGATCGCCAAGGTTCCCGGCCGCTGGATCGAATCGGTGGCCGCCAGCCCGGACTCCAAGCTGATCGCCTTCGCCGCCGGCAAGGAGCTGCACGTCCGCGACTCTACCGATCCGGCCTTCTCGCGGGTCTTCGTCCACGAAAAGTCGGTGGCCGATGTCGCCTTCGACCCCAAGGGGCGGCGGATCGCCACGGCCACCTATAACGGCGCCTGGCTCTGGTACGCCCGCATCGCCGAGCAGAAGCCGATGGTGCTGAAGTGGGCGGGCAGCCACGTGGCCCTGGCCTGGAGCCCGGACGGCAAGTTCCTGATGAGCTCGATGCAGGAGAACCAGCTGCACGGCTGGCGGGTGGCCGACGAGAAGAACCTGAAGATGGGCGGCTATCCGGCCAAGGTGAAGAGCCTGGCCTTCCTCTACAAGGGCCAGATGCTGGCCACCTCGGGCGCCAACGGGGCGGTGATCTGGCCGTTCTCCGGCTCGGCCGGGCCCCTGGGCAAGCAGGCCGCCGAGATCGGCTTCGACGAATCGGCCATGGTCAACCGCGTCGCCGCCACCCCGGTGGGCAACCGCGTGGCCGCCGGCCTCGACGACGGCCGGGTCTGGGTCTGCGACCTCACCGACCAGAGGATCGACATGCTGAAGGCCGAGAAGGGCCCGCCGATCTCGGCGCTCGCCATGACCCCGGACGGCAAGCGGATCGCCTGGGGGGACGAGGAAGGCGGGGCCGGGGTGTTCGAGGTGGCGTAACGGCGGCCCTACTCGAAGCCCTTCAGCTCCCCCCAGACCTCGAAGGGATCGCGCGCCGAGCGCAGGGTGTTGATGGGCGCGCTCTCGTCGCGCCAGCCGAGCGCCATGCCGGAGAACAGCATGTGGTCCTCGGGCAGGCCCACGGCCTGGGCGACCGTCTGGGGATAGCGGGCCCAGTATTCCTGGGCGCAGGTGTCCAGGCCCCGCTCGACCGCCAGCAGCATCACCGTCTGCATGTACATGCCCAGGTCCGACCACTGGGGCGGGCCCAGCTTGCGGTCGAGGCAGAAGAACAGGCCCACCGGGGCGCCGAAGAACTCGCCGTTCTTGGCCAGCTGCCGCAGGCGGGCGGGCTTGTCCTCCCGCGGGATGCCGATGGCGGCGTAGAGGTCTTCGCCGTTCTGGAACCTGCGCGTGCGGAAGGGGTCCCACAGGTTCGGGGGATAGACGTCGTATTCCGGGGTCTCGCCGAAGGGATTGGCCGCCACCTTGGCCTTCAGGTCGGCCAGGGGCTGGCCCGCCAGGGCGTAGACCCGCCAGGGCTGCAGGTTGCCGCCGGAGGGGGCGCGGGCGGCGGCCTCCAGGATCTCGCGCACCACCGCGCCCGAGGGCGCCTCGGGCTTGAAGGCGCGGATGGAGATTCGCCGGGCGACGGCCTGCGTGACGTTCATGACCTCTCCTCAGGTGCGGCGGCTTGACCGGTTGCGTCGCATCGCTAGCACTGGCCCCTTAGGTCAAGGCAAGGGTTCTCGACTTTGAGCGACACCAACGCGTCTTCCGACAAGGACGAGGGCCTCCGGCTCAATCCCCAGACCGACAGCGGCTGGGAGGGCCTGGCCAAGTCCTGGGACGACCTCTCGCTCCAGGCGCCCGAGGCCAGGGCCGACGACCGCGGCGACGCCCCGCCCCTTGAGATTCCCCAGGACCCCACCCGGCGGCGGCCGCTCTGGCGCCGCGTGGGCCGGGTCCTGGTGGTGCTGTTCCTGGTGTTCGGTCTGATCGGCCCGATCCTGGTGACCGCCGCCTACCGGGTGATTCCGCCCCCCATCACCTATCTGATGGTGGAGCGCGCCATCGAGGGCCGCGGCTTCGAGCGCCATTGGCGGCCCCTGGACGAGATCTCGCCCACCCTGGTGCGCGCGGTGATCGCCGCCGAGGACGCCAAGTTCTGCAGCCATCGCGGCTTCGACTTCGCCGCCATGGAGAAGGCCCTGGCCCACAACGAGCGCTCCAAGCGGGTGCGCGGCGGCTCCACCATCAGCCAGCAGACCGCCAAGAACATCTTCCTGTGGCCCGACCGCTCCTATGCGCGCAAAGGCTTGGAGGCCTATTTCACGGTCCTGATCGAGGCCCTGTGGGGCAAGCGGCGGATCATGGAGGTCTATCTCAACAGCGTCGAATGGGGTCCGGGGGTCTATGGCGCCGAGGCCGCCTCCCTGAAGAACTTCGGCGTCGGCGCCGACAAGCTCACCAACGCCCAGGCCGCCCGGCTGGCGGCCATCCTGCCCAGCCCGCTGAAATGGCGCGCCGCCAAGCCCGGGCCCTATGTGAAGCGCCGCTCGGGCCGCATCGGCAAGGCCGCCGGAACCGTCCGCCGCGAGGGGATGGCCAGCTGCGTTCTGGGTTGACGGAACAAAACTAAACCCTCAACTCCTCCCTCAAGCGAAACAAATTCGCAAAAGGGAGATTGATATGCGCGTTGGCGTGCCTCGCGAGATCAAGGCGGACGAGTACCGGGTGGGCCTGACGCCCACCGCCGTCCGGGAATATGTCGTCCATGGCCACGAGGTGCTGGTGGAGACCGGCGCCGGCCAGGGCGCCGGCTATGCCGACGAGGCCTATGTCCGGGCCGGGGCGAGGATCGCGCCCGACGCCGAGGCGGTCTTCGCCGGCAGCCAGCTGATCATCAAGGTCAAGGAGCCCCAGGCCGTGGAGTGGGCCAGGCTCACCCCCCAGCACATCCTCTTCACCTACCTGCACCTGGCGCCCGACCCGGTCCAGACCGAGGGCCTGCTGGCGTCGGGCGCGGCGGCCATCGCCTATGAGACGGTGACGGACGCCAATGGGGGCCTGCCGCTGCTGGCGCCGATGTCGGAGGTGGCGGGCCGGATCGCGGTCTTCTCGGCCGGCGAGACCCTGCTCAAGCACAATGGCGGCATGGGCCTGCTGCTCTCGGGCGTGCCAGGGGTGCCCCCGGCGCGGATCTGCGTGCTGGGCGGCGGCGTCGTGGGCATGAACGCCGCGCGCATGGCCGCCGGTCTCGGCGCCGAGGTGGTGGTGGTGGAGCGCTCCATCCCGCGCATGCGGGTGCTGGACGACATGTTCCTGGGCCGCATCCTCACCCGCTACTCGACCCTGGACGCGGTTGAGGAGGAGGTGCTGAAGGCCGACGTGGTGATCGGCGCCGTGCTCACCGCCGGGGCCGCGGCCCCGACCCTGGTGCGCCGCGAGCACCTGTCGCGGATGAAGCCGGGCTCGGTGCTGGTGGACGTCTCCATCGACCAGGGCGGCTGTTTCGAAACCTCCAAGCCGACGACCCACGTCCATCCGACCTACACGATCGACGGGGTGGTGCACTATTGCGTGGCCAATATGCCGGGCGCCGCGCCGCGCACCTCCTCGGAGGCCCTGGGCCACGCGACCCTGCCCTTCGGCCTGGCCCTGGCCGATCAGGGGCTCGAGGCCCTGGCGGCCAACCGGCACCTGGCCAAGGGTCTGAACGTGCTCAAGGGCCAGATCACCCACCCGGCGGTGGCGCAGGCGCTCGCCAAGCCCTTCAGCGATCCGTACGGGGCGTGGGCCTAGACGCCGCACGGCGCCCATCAAAGGTGTCATCCCGGAAAGCGCGCAGCGCTTGTCCGGGACCCATATGCGCGGGGCGTGCCGGAGGAATCGGTGCGTCTGGGTCCCGGTCTTCCGCTACGCGGAAACCGGGATGACACTCAGAGTTTGATACTTGGGGGTAGGCGCTAGGCCGCCCAGCGGGCCAGGTCCTGGCGGCCGCCCACCAGGCTCAGCACGTCCTCCATCCCGAAGGCCGGGTCGTCGGCGTGCAGGGCGGCGTAGACCCCGTTGGCGAAGGCCATGTCGGCCGGGGTCTTGACCCGCCAGTCGAGGTGGGACCAGTCGCGGCGGGCCCGGCAGTGGGCCTGGGGGTAGCGCTCGGGGCGGGCGCGGATCTGGGCGAGCGGCGAGGTTCCGGCCGCCGTGGCCTCGTCGGCCTCGTGGGCGGTCTGGGCCAGCGCCTGGGCGGTGACCACCTCCACCTCCAGCCCCAGGGGGAAGGTGCGCTTCACGCGGTTGGAGACATAGGCGGCGCCCGAGGCCAGGGCCAGGCGCACGGTCTCGTCGATGAGGCCGGGGTCGACGAAGGGGCAGTCGCCCTTGATGCGGACCACGTGGCTGACCGGGCCGGCGGCCTCCACGCAGCGCATGAAGCGGCGGCTGAGGTTCTCAGAGGCGCCGCGGAACACGGTCTGGCCGCGGGCCACCAGGAAGCTGGCCATGGGATCGTCGACGGCCTCGTCGCTGGTGGCGACGATCAGCTTGGACAGGCAGCGGGCCTGACGGATGCGTTCCACCTGCCGCAGGATCATGGGTTCTCCCCGCAGGGGGGCCATGGCCTTGCCGGGCAGTCGGGGCGAGGTCATCCGGGCTTGCAGGATGGCGAGGATCATGGCGCGGGCTCCTTTTGAGCCAGGCCGTGGGGGGCGCTAGGCGGCCCTCCAGGCGCGGGGGTCGAGGGCGACCGGGTCGTCGATCGCCATGTCGTCCCAGTCGAGGTCCGGCGGCGGGCTGGAGGCCGCGGCGATCACCGCGTTCAGCTCGGCGGCGGTGGTGACGCCCACCAGGACGGCGGCGGCTTCGGGGCGGGACAGGGCGAAGCCAAGCGCCGCCTGCAGCGGATCGGACCGGCCCTCGGCGATCAGCCGGCGGGCCCGGGAAATCCGGCTGGCGGCTTCCTTCAGGTGGTTGGGGGCCCGGTCGGCGGGCAGGAACAGCAGGCCCGACAGGAAGATCGAGCGCAGGTGCACCTCGATGCCGATGCCGGTGAGGGCCGCCAGCGTCCCGTCGATCAGAAGGCGCTGGTCGAGCAGGGAGGCCGGGGCCTGGATGATGTCGGGACGGAAGCGGCGGGCCACCCCCAGGGGATCGTCGGAGGCGAAGACCGAGACGCCGATCTTGCGGGTCAGCCCCTGGTCCTTCAGGGCCTTCAGCCGGTCCCAGAGGGCCAGGCCGTGGGGGCCGAACAGGTCGGCGGCCGACGGCACCAGGATGGCGTCGGCGGTCTCCACGCCCAGGCGGCGCAGGGTGGCGCGGGCCTCGGCCTCCACGAAGTCGGGGCCGCGGTCGGCGCGGACGGTGGAGATGGAGATCCGGAAGGGGTTGGGCCGGGGCATGATGGTCCCGAGCGCGTCCTCCACCTGGGGCGAACGGCCGGCCACGTCGAAGACCGCCAGCTGGGTCCGGGCGGCGATGTCCAGGATGTCGCGCACCTCGGCCTGAGGCGGGCGCCCGCGCACGGTCGCCTGGTCGAGGGCGAACTGGCCGGAGCCGAGACCGAGCTTGGAAAGCGGAGAAGTCATGAACAACGCTGGTTGCGGACCTGATGAGCCCCCATTTAGGGGGCAAGGCCTAAAGAACCGGTGTCTGGAACCTTTCTGGGGGGTTAAACTGAGCGGGATGAGAGAACCCCTGCCCGAGTGGCCGCTGTTCGGCATGGCCGAGGACGTCCGCCCCGCCCTGGCCCTTGCGGCGCAACGGAATCTGCCCCTCGCCCTGGCCACCCTGGTGGCCGTCGAGGGCGGCGGTCCGCGCCCGGTGGGAACCCAGATGGTGTTCGCCGAGGCGATCGTCGCGGGTTATTTTTCCGGCGGCTGCGTGGAGAGCGATATCGCCGATCACGCCGCCGCCTGCCTGGAGGACGGGACGCCGCGCCGCCTGGTCTATGGCGAGGGCAGCCCCTGGCCCGACATCCAGCTGCTGTGCGGGGCGCGGATCGAGATCTTCCTGGAGCGCGTGCCGGTGGGCGACCCGGCCCTGGCCGAACTGCTGGCCGCCCGGGCCGAGCGCCGCCCGGCGGTGTGGATCAGCGACGGGATCCGCCGCCTCTGCGTGGACCCCGACACCCAGGCGGCCTGGGACGGCGCCATCGTCCGCCACTACGACCCGACGCCGCGCCTGGTGGTGTTCGGCTCCGACCCCACGGCGCTGGCCATCAGCCAGCTCGGCGCCCAGAGCGGCTTCGAGACCACGCTGGTCCGCCCCAAGGGGCCGGAGGCGGGTCCGCCCATCGCCGGTATCGCCTATCTGCGCTCCGAGCCGGAGGCGGCCCTGGCCGCCGTCGGGACCGACGCCTGGACCGCCATCGCCATCGCCACCCACAGCCTGGAGATCGACCGTACGGCGCTCGCCGCGGCCCTGCCATCGGCCGCCGGCTATGTGGGTCTGCTGGGCGCCCGCAAGCGCCTGCCCGAGCGGCTGGCGCCCCTGCGGGCCGCGGGGGTTCCAGACAGCGTCCTGGCCCGGGTCCACGCCCCCATCGGCCTGGACATCGGCGGCAAGGCCCCCTGGGAGGTGGCGGTGTCGGTGATCGGCGAGATCATGGCCCTGCGCCACGCCCGGGCGCCGGAGACGCCCCGCGAACCGGTCTCCAAGCGCGACCGGGAGAGCGCCTGGAGCGCCGCCCGGCCCAAGCAGATCAAGCCCGCCGATCAGGAGCAGTTCTAGGACGGCGTCAGTCTTCTCGCGCGGCGGACGCGGCGGCGAGCATGGCGTCCAGGAAGATGCTCTGAACCGCCAGCAGCCGCCATTCCAGGGCCAGCTGGCGATAGGGGGCGCCGGACACGCCGTCCGCCGCCGACTTCACGATCAGGGCCTTGGCCCGGAGGTTCATTTCGTCTGGGCTGAGCATCAGGGGACTCCCGGATCGTCGCCGGACTCGTCGGGGGCCAGCAACCGGGCCTGCAGGTCGCGGACCGCGCCGTAGCACTCGCAGGAGCGCCGCTCGAGGCCGGGGCGATCGAGCACCTCCAGCTGGCCGCGGCTGTAGCGGATCAGGCCCTCGGCCTTCAGCCGGCTGGCGGCCGCGCCCACCGTGGTGCGCTGCACCCCCAGCATCACCGCCAGATAGTCCTGGGTGAGCGGCAGGACGCGGGCGTTCAGCCGGTCCTGGCTCTGCAAGATCCAGCGCGCCAGGCGCGGCTCGGTCTCATGCAGGGCGTTGCAGGCCACCGACTGTTCTTCCTGGGCCAGGGTCACCTGGGCGAAGCGCAGCAGCAGGTCCACCAGGGCCGGACTCTGCCGGGCGCGGCCGCGCAGGGCGGCGGCGGGGATGGAGATTCCCGACCCCGCCAGCTGCACGAAGGTGCGGTTGGAGGACACCCCGCCGCTGAGGACGGGCAGCAATCCCACCGCGCTCTCCGAGCCGACGGTGGCGCACTCGACGCAGGTCCCGTCGTCCATGACCTTGACCACCGACAGGGCGGCGCTGCTGGGGAAGTGCGCCTCGGTCACCGGACCGCCCGACTCGTACAGTACTTCCCCCGGCCCCCAAGTCGCCTCGACCATGTCGGGGATCAAGGCCGTCAAGTCGGCCTTGGGAAGCGCGGAAAGAACTCGATTGATGAATATCACGGAGCCTCGGCAATTCCCTTGCGTGCATCAATAACTCCATTCCACTTCTAATCGCCTGAAAAACCGAGTTTATGTTCAACAATTACATAAGAAAGACGAGTCTATTCATATTATGAAATAGTATTTGCTTATAATGTCAGCTTCTGACTTAGTGTGTGTGAGGCCGCTCGCGTCGCCTCGCCTCACAGGGAATTCCACACCTCACTGAGGTCCGCGGTCCTCGCGGCTCATGGATATCCTGATGCAGACCGGAAACCGCCTCCTGCTCTCCCTGGAACCGGCCGACTACGACGTGCTGTCGAGGTCGATGCGGGCCATGACCTTCAAGGCTGGGACGGTGCTCTACGAGCCCGAGGCGCCCATCGACTGGGTCTACTTCCCGGAGGAGGGGCTGATCTCCCTGTTGTCGGTGATGCTCTCGGGGGTGGCGGTGGAGACCGCCGTGGTGGGCAATGAGGGCGGCGTCGGCTTCCTGGAGGCGGCGGGCGCCGGGGTGATCTTCTCCCGCGCCCTGGTGCAGGTGGACCTCCTGGCCCTGCGCGTCCCGGCCGAGGCCTATATCGCCGCCTATGACGCCAGCGCCTCCCTGCGGCGGACCGTCGGCGCCCATGTGGAGCTGAGCCTGGCCGAGGCGCGCCAGACCCTGGCCTGCCAGACCCACCATTCCCACGAGCAGCGCCTGGCCTGGTGGCTGCTGGAATGCCAGGACCGCACCGGCGGCGGGCCGAGCCTGCCCCTGAAGCAGGACTTCCTGGCCGCCATGCTGGGGGTGCAGCGCTCGACCGTCTCCCAGGTGGCCAGCGTGCTGAAGGCCGACGGCCTGATCGACTATACCCGGGGCGTGATCCAGATCCGGGACCGGGCCGGCCTCGAGGCGCGCGCCTGCGAGTGCTACGCCACCACCCAGCACTTCCGCGGGATGATCGAGACCCACGGCGGGGCGATGTCGCCGCCATAGGCGACGGATTTTCGGGCAGGTCGCGGCCAGGCCGCGGCGGCAGGGCCGGGCGGCTTGGCGCGGCGAGGCGCCTGCCGCAGGATCGCGGGGCGAATTCCCTGAGAGATCCCTCCCATGCCCCCGCTGGTCCCCGCCGACTTCGAGGTTCCCCAGCGCCTGGAGACCCCGGACTTCATCCTGCGGCCCCTGCGGATCGGCGACGTGGTCAAGGACTACGACGCGGTGATGACCAGCGTGGCCGAGCTGCGGACGGTGTTCGCGCGTCAGACCCGCTGGCCGGAGGGGCTGAGCTTCGAGGACGACCTCATCGACCTGGGCTGGCACCACAAGGAGTTCAGGATCCGCCGGTCCTTCGCCTACACGGTGATGGCGCCCGACGAATCCATCTGCCTGGGCTGCGCCTATATCGAGCCCACCACGCTGGCGGGCTACGATGCGGAGGCCTTCTGCTGGATCCGCACCAGCCATGCGGCGGCCCTCGACCGGCCGCTCTTCCAGGTGTTCAAATCCTGGTTGCAGGCCGACTGGCCCTTCCAGGCCGTGGCCTTCCCCGGGCGCGAGCTGAGCTGGGACGAGGTGGAATCGCTGAGGGCCTAGCCCCGGTCCAGCCGCAGCACCTCGACGAGGTCGCCGGCGGCCGAGGCCGGGGCGCCGGGGGGGCGGACCAGCAGAGCGTCGGCGGCGGCGAAGACGGTGATCAGGGAGGAGTCCTGGTCGCGGTAGGGGCGGACGGTGATGCCGCCCGCCTCATAGGTGAGCTTGGCGCGCATCCAGTGTTCGCGGGGCCCGTTGGCGCCGAGGGGCTCGGCTAGCCGGGCGCTGGCCATGCGGGGCTGGTGCGGCGCGCCGCCATAGGCGGCGATCAGGGGTTTCAGGAACAGCTCGGCGCAGACAAAGGCCGAGGCCGGGTTGCCGGGCAGGCCCAGCAGGCGGCGGCCATCGGCCAGGACCCCGAAGAAGGTGGGCTTGCCGGGGCGAACCGCCACGCTCTCCACCCGGTAGGCGATCCCCAGGGCCTCGGCGGCGGTGCGGACCAGGTCGTGGTCGCCCACCGAGGCGCCACCCACTGTGACGATGAGGTCGGCCTCGGCCCTGCGCATGGCCTCGATCACGGCATCGAGCTGGTCGCGGACGCCGCTGAGCTTGCTGGCCTGCGCGCCCCAGGCCTCGCACATCGCCTGCAGGGCCGGCGAGCCGGAATCGTAGATCTGGAAGGGTCCCGGCGTCGCCGGCGCCTCGACGATCTCCTCGCCGGTCGACAGGATGGCGATGCGGAGCTTGCGGCGGACACTGAGCTCGGCGCGGCCGGCGGAGGCGGCCAGGGACAGCCGCCAGGGATCGATGCGGGTCCCCGCCGTCAGCAGGACGTCGCCGGCCTGGAAGTCCTTGCCGGCGTCGCGGATGTTGTCGCCGAGGGCGGCCTTGGGAACCGTGACCTGGTCGCCCGCGCGGGCGGCGTTCTCCTGGATCACCACGCTGTCGGCGCCCTCGGGCAGGGCCGCGCCGGTGAAGATGCGGATCGCCTGGCCGGGGGCCAGCACGCCCTCATAGCCGTGCCCCGCGGCGCTCTCGCCGACGATGTCCAGGGACCCCGGGGTGTCGGCGGCGCGGACGGCCCAACCATCCATGGCGGAATTGGTGAAGGGGGGCTGGGCGCGGACGGCGGCCACGCCCTGCGCCAACACCCGGCCCACGGCGGCGGACAGGGGGATGGTCTCGGCGGGCAGGACCTGCGCCTCGGCCACCATGGCGGCGCGGGCGGCCTCCACCGAGAGCAGCTTCACGGGCGCGTCCAGTCGCCGGACTTGCCGCCCGACTTCTTCATCAGGCGCACGCCCTCGATGGTCATGGCCTTATCGGCGGCCTTGAGCATGTCGTAGACGGTTAGGCAGGCCACCGAGACGGCGGTCAGGGCTTCCATCTCCACCCCGGTCTGGCCGGTGGTGCGGACCCGCGCGGTGACGGCCAGGCCACCCTCGCCGGGCTCGACCCGGACCTCGACCTTGGAGAGCGCCAGGGGATGGCAGAGCGGGATCAGGTCGGACGTCTTCTTGGCGGCCATGATGCCGGCGATCTCGGCGGTGCTCCGCACGTCGCCCTTCTTGGCGTCGCCGGAGAGGGCGAGCGCCAGGGTCGCCGGGCTCATGCGCACGAAGCCCTCGGCCAGGGCCTCCCGGGTGGTGACGGCCTTGTCGGAGACGTCGACCATGTTGGCGCGGCCGGTCTCGTCGATGTGGGTCAGGCCGGTCATGTCTCCAGCAGGCGCGGCATGAGTTCGACCATGTTGCAGGGGCCGTGGCGGCTGTCGAGCTGGGGGGCGATCACCTTGTCCCAGCCGTCGCGCACCGCGCCGTTGGAGCCCGGCAGGCAGAAGACGAAGACCCCGCCCACCAGGCCGGCCGTGGCCCGGCTCTGCAGGGTCGACAGGCCCACCGACTGGTAGCTCACCATGTGGAAGACCACCGAGAAGCCGTCGAGCTTCTTGTCGAACAGGGGTTCGACGGCCTCGGGCGTCACGTCGCGGCCGGTGATGCCGGTGCCGCCGGTGGTGATGATGGCGTCGACGGTCCCCGACGCCACCCAGGCCTTCACCTGCATGCGGATCTGGTCGACGTCGTCCTTGACGATGGTCTTGTCGGCCAGCTGGTGGCCGGCGCCGGTGATGCGTTCGGCCAGGACGTGGCCGGAGGTGTCGCTCTCCTCGTCGCGGGTGTCGGAGATGGTCAGGACGGCGACGCGGACCGGGACGAGGGTCAGCTTCTCGTCGATGCGGCCGCCGGGGCTGAGGGTCGAGGCGTTCATGGGGTCTCCCAGCGGGTGATGTCGGCGAGGTCCTGCGGCCGGGGCTCGATCCAACGCGCCTGGCCGTCGGGACCGGTCTCCTTCTTCCAGAAGGGAGCCCGGCTCTTCAAGTAGTCCATCAGGAAATCGCAGGCCTCGAAGGCCTCGCGGCGGTGGCTGGACGCGGTGGCCACGAAGACGATAGCCTCGCCGGGCGCGATCTTGCCGATGCGATGGACGATCTGGAGGTCGTCGAGGGAAAAGCGCCGGCGCGCCCCCTCGGCGATGCGGCCGATCTCGGCCTCGGTGAAGCCCGGATAGGCCTCCAGCTCCAGGATGTTCGTCGAGCCCTGCTCGGCGCGGGCGAGGCCCGTGAAGGTCGCCACCGCGCCGGTCTCGGTGCGGCCCTTGCTGAATTCGGTGAGCAGGGCGCCGGGCTCGAAGGGCTGGTCGGTGAGGGTGATCATCCGCCGCTCATGGCCGGCAGGAAGGCGACCTCCGAGCGGGCGGTCAGGGCCGCATCGCCGCGCACCAGGGTCTGGTCCAGGGCCACCTGGACGCCGGGGGCGGCCAGGGCCTCGGCGAGGCCCTCGTCCTCGGCGCAGAGCTGGGCGCGCAGGGCCGAGAGGGTGGCGGGCGGGGGATCGAGGCTGCGCTCGCGCCAGCCGGCGATGTCGCTCAGGCGCCCGAACAGCAGGACCTTGGCCACCCTAGCCTCCCGTCGTCGACATGTGGCGGGCGACGGCCGGGGCGCCGGACCGCACGATCTGGAAGTCGTGGCCCTGGGGCTTGGCGTCGATGGCCAGGCGGATGGCCTCCTCCAGCCCCTTGGCGTCGGCGCCGGCGCGGATCACGGCGCGCAGGTCGCTGGCGTCCTCGCGGCCCAGGCAGGTGTGCAGGGTGCCGGTGCAGGTCAGGCGGACCCGGTTGCAGGCCTCGCAGAAATTGTGGCTCAGCGGGGTGATGAAGCCCAGGCGGCCACCGGTCTCCTTGACCCGCACATAGTGCGCCGGCCCGCCGGTGACGTGGTCGCTGTCCTCCAGGGTCCAGAAGCTTTCCAGCTCGCGGCGGACGTCCTTGAGGGACAGGAACTGGTCGGTGCGGTCGAACTCGATCTCGCCCAGCGGCATGGCCTCGATCAGGGTGGCGTCGCAGCCCCGGGCGTGGGCCCAGGCGATCAGGTCGGGCAGCTCGGCGGCGTTGTCGTCCTTCAGGGCCACGGCGTTGATCTTCACCGCGATCCCGGCGGCCAGGGCGGCGTCGATCCCGCCGATCACCTTGGCCAGATCGCCGCCGCGGGTCAGGGTGCGGAACAGGTCCGGCTTCAGGGTGTCCATCGAGACATTGATCCGCCGCACGCCGAACCTCGCCAGGTCGGGGGCGAATTCGGCGAGACGGGTGCCGTTGGTGGTCAGGGTCAGCTCGTCCAGCGCCCCGGTCTTCAGGTGCCGCGACAGGTTCTCGATCAGGCCCATGACCCCCTTGCGCACCAGGGGCTCACCGCCGGTGATGCGCAGCTTGCGCACCCCAAGGTCGACGAAGGCCGTGGCGAGCCGGTCCAGCTCCTCCAGGGTGAGCACCTGGGCCTTGGGCAGGAAGGTCATGTGCTCGGACATGCAGTAGACGCAGCGCAGGTCGCAGCGGTCGGTCACCGAGACCCGCAGATAGGTCACGGTGCGGCCGAAGCCGTCGATCAGGGCCGGTCTCGAAGTCGCTTGCGGCGAGGCGTCGTCATAGGGCGTCATGCTGCGCCTAACATAGAGGGGAAGAACCGGTCGTGACAGGGGTGGGCGGATTTGAAGCGATCGTCCTGGCGGCCGGGTCGGGGACCCGGTTCGGCGGCGGCAAGCTGCTGGCGCCCTATGGCGGCGGGGTGCTGCTGGAGGGCGCCCTGCGCGCGGCCTTCGCCGCCCCCGTACGAACCGTCACGGTGGTGACCGGCGCCGATCCCAGCCGGGTGGCGGCCGTGGCCGTCGCCCACGCCAAGGCGACGGGACAGGGGGCGCGCCTGCGCATCGTCCATGCGGTCGACCACGCCGAGGGCATGGGCGCCTCCCTGCGGCGCGGGGCCGCCGCCCTGCCGGCCGACACCGAGGGGGTGTTCGTCTTCCTGGGGGACATGCCGCGGATTACGCTCTCGGTCCTGGAGCCCCTGGCCCAGGCCGTGCGGGACGGGGCCCCGGCCGCGGCGGCGACCTTCGGCGGCAAGCGCGGCCACCCCGCGGTGCTGGGGGCGGCGCTTATCCCACAGCTCCTGACCCTGACCGGCGACGCCGGCGCCCGTGCGGTGCTCCAGGGGCTGGGCGACCGGCTGGCCCTGGTGGAGGCGCCCGACGACGGGGTGTTGTTCGACGTCGACCAGCCGGCCGATCTGTCGGGCTCGACCCGCTAACTCTCCGCGCGTCCCGGCCAAGGCCGGATCCAGGTCGTGGGTCACAGCCCGAGCCAGGATTCCGGAATTCGGCCGATGTGATCTGGGTCCCGGCCTTCGCCGGGATGAGCGGGGTTGAAATCCGTCATCCCGGCGATGTGCTAGGCCTTCACGAAGGGCAGGCTCGTCGTCGCCTGGCCGTTGAGGGCCAGCAGGGCGTTGGCGACCGCGGGGGCGATCACCGGGGTGCCCGGCTCGCCGGTGCCCGAGGGGGCGTTTCCGGAGGGGACGATATGGGTCTCCACCGTCGGGGCCTCGGAGTTGCGCAGCACCCGGTAGGTGTCGAAGTTGGTCTGTTCCACCACCCCGTCCTTCAGGGTCACCTTGCCGTAGAGGGCCGCCGACAGGCCGTAGCAGATGCCGCCCTCCATCTGGGCGGCGATCTGGTCGGGGGAGATGGGGGTGCCGCACTCCACGGCGGTGACCACCCGGCCGACCTTGGGCTGGCCGTCCACCAGCTTCACCTCGGCCACCTGGGCCACCAGGGTCCCGAAGCTCTCGTGCACGGCGATGCCGCGGCTCCAGCCGGCCGGCGCCGGCTGGTCCCAGCCGGCCTTCTCGGCGGCCAGGTTCAGCACGGCCAGGTGGCGGGTCGCGCCGGCCTTCTCATAGAGCGCCCGGCGATAGGCCACCGGGTCCTTGCCGGCCTTGCGGGCCAGCTGGTCGATGGTGTGCTCCATGACGAAGGCGGTGTGAGTCGCCCCCACCGAACGCCACCAGAGCACCGGCACCCCGAGATCGGGCAACAGGGCCTGGGCGTCCACCACCGGGGTGGCCTTCAGATAGGGCGAGCCCTTGGCGCCCTCGACGGTGGTCTCGTCGAGACCCTTGGCGGGGATCGGCGAGCCCTTCATCAGGGTCTGGGTGACGATCCGGTGGCGCCAGGCCAGCGGATAGCCCTCCTTGTCCAGGGTGATCCTCAGGGCGTGGTGGGTCAGGGGGCGGAAATAGCCCGCCGCCATGTCGTCCTCGCGGGTCCAGACCAGCTTCACCGGCCGCATCTTGCCGACCTTCTTGGCGATCTCGACGCACTCGGCGGCGTAGTCCGACTGGAAGTTGGCGCGGCGCCCGAAGGAGCCGCCGGCGAACAGGGTCTCGATCTCCACCGCGCCGGGCAGCATGCCGACGATCTTGGCGGTGTTGAGCTGGTCGACGGTGGGGATCTGCGAACCGAAGGTCAGCTTGGCCTTGCCGACGCCCACCTGGGCCACGCAGTTCATCGGCTCCATGGCCGCGTGGGCCAGGAAGGGGAAGTCATAGGTGGTCTCGAAGATCGTTCCCTCGACCTTCTTGGCGGCGTCGCCCTTGGTCTCGAAGGCCTGCCAGGGGGTCTTCTCGGGCAGGGTTCCCTTGCCCGCGGCCCACTGGCGATAGTTGGCGGCCAGCTTGTCGGAGCTGACCTTCTCGGCCCCGCTCTCGTCCCAGGTCACCTTCAGGGCCTCGCGGCCCTTGCGGGCGGCCCAGGTGTTGTCGGCCACCACCGCCACCCCGGTGGGGATCTGGTAGACCTCCACCACGCCGGGGACCTTCTTGGCCTCGGCGGCGTCGAAGCTGGCCACCTTGGCGCCGAAGCGCGGCGCGTGGGCGACCATGGCCACCAGCATGTCCGGCATCTGGACATCCTGGGTGAAGCGGGCGGCGCCGGTGCTCTTGGCCAGGCTGTCCTTGCGCCGCACCCGGTCGGTTCCGATCAGGGTGAAGGTCTTGGGATCCTTCAGGGTCGGGGCCTTGGGGGGCGTGACCTTGCCGGCCTCCGGCAGCAGCTGCGCGAAGGTCGCCGACTTGCCGGACTTGGCGTGGCTGACCACGCTGTCCTTGACGGTGATCTCGCCGACCGGGGCGTTCCATTTGTTGGCGGCGGCCTCGACGAACATGGCCTTGGCGCCGGCGCCGGCCTGGCGCAGCTGCATCCAGGAATTGGAGATCGCCGAGGATCCGCCGGTGCCCTGCACGCCCATGCCGGTGTTGGCGTAGACCTTGGCGATGGCCGGGGCCTGCTCGACCGTGACCTTGGTCCAGTCGGCGTCCAGCTCCTCGGCGACGATGGCCGCCAGGCCCGCATGGTTGCCCTGGCCGAATTCGATGTGCTTGGAGATCACCGTCACCGCGCCGTCGGCGCCGATCTTGATGAAGGGCCCGAAGGCGCCGAAGTCCTCCTTGGCGCCGACGCTGAGCAGGTCGCCGGGCGAGCAGCCCACCAGCAGGGCGCCGCCAACCAGGGTCGCGCCGACCACGAGGTCGCGACGGGTGGCGCCGAGGGTTTCGCGGGGGGAGAGGATCTTGTTCATCGGACGCTCTCCTAGACCTTGGCCGGGGCGGCGGGGGTCGCGGCGGCGGCGGGGGCCATGCCGGCGGCTTCCTTGATGGCCGCGCGGATCCGCTGATAGGTGCCGCAGCGGCAGATGTTGCCGTCCATGGCCGCGTCGATGTCGGCGTCGGTGGGGTTGGGCTTGGCGGCCAGCAGGGCCGCGGCGCTCATGATCTGGCCCGACTGGCAGTAGCCGCACTGCGGGACGTCGTTCTTCACCCAGGCCTGCTGCAGGGGATGGGTTCCGCCCAGGCTCTCGATGGTGGTGATCTTCACCCCGGCCAGGCCCTCGATGGGAACCGAGCAGGCCCGGATCGGCTGACCGTCGGCCAGCACGGTGCAGGCGCCGCACTGGGCGATCCCGCAGCCGTACTTCGTGCCGGTCAGGTGCAGTTCGTCGCGCAGCACCCACAGCAGGGGGGTGTCGGGCGCGGCCTTCACCGCCAGGGGCTTGCCGTTCACATCGAGTGTCATGGCCATGGGCAGATCCCTCTCCGGGTGAGATTCAACAATCATCTTAACGTCGTTTAGTCCTCGCGGTAAATGTGCGCCGTCGTGGCCGGGCCGCGCGCGACGCGCTAGTGAAGGGGACGAGGTTCCCGGAGGGATTTGATGAGACGCCTGTTTCCCGTGCTCCTGGCCCTGGCGGGTCTGTCGGCCTCGCCGGCCCTGGCCGCCGACGGCGCCAAGACCTTCATGCTCCAGTGCAAGACCTGCCACGCCGCCAAGAGCGGCCCCATGGGTCCCAGCCTGATCGGGGTGGCCGGCCGCAAGATCGCCGGCCTGTCCGACTACAAGTACTCCGCGGGCCTGACCGCCAAGGGCGCCCAGACCTGGACCGACGCCAATCTCGACGCCTATCTGGCGGCGCCCGCCAAGTTCGCCCCGGGCACGAAGATGATGACCGGCCTGGCCGTCCCCGCCGACCGCGCCGCGGTGATCGGCTATCTGAAGGGGCTGAAATGAGGCTCGCGCCCTGGATCGGCCTGGCCGCCGGCCTGGCGCTCGCCGGCTGCGCCACCGTCGCGCCCGAGGACGCCAGCGACGCGCCCATGACCTATAGCTGCGGGGCCGGGAAGCGGTTCGTCGCGGCCTACGCCCTGGACGGCCGCATCGTGCGGGTGACCGCCGGCGGCAAGACCACCACCCTGCGCCAGGTGAAGAAGAAGCGCGGCGATCCGATCTTCTCGGCCGGCGGCGTGACCCTGACGACCAGGGGGGCGAGCGCCGACCTGGACGGGGCGCCGGCCGGGCCCTACCGGAACTGCAGAACCGGCTAGGTGGACGCCTTCCCCGCCTATTTCCCCCTGGCCGGCGTCAAGGTGGTGATCGCCGGCTCCGGCGAGGCCGCCGAGGCCAAGCTGCGGCTGCTGGCCTCCTCGCCGGCGGTGCTGGTGCGGGTGGAGGGGCCCGACGCCTTCCTGCCCGGCAGCTATACCGGCGCCCGGCTGGTGTTCATCGACGGCGAGGACGAAGCCTTCGCCAAGGCCGCCGCCGCCGCCGCCCGGGTGGCCCGCGCCCTGGTCAATGTCACCGACCGTCCCGAGCTCTGCGACTTCACCACGCCCGCGGTGATCGACCGGGGCGAGGTGGTGGCCGCCATCGGCACCGGGGGGGCCTCCCCCATGCTGGCCACCATGCTGCGTAACGACATCGAGCAGCGGGTGCCCGAGGGGACCGGCCGGGTGGCGGCCCTGTTCCGCAAGTTCCAGGACGACGTCCGGGCCAAGTTCCCCGAGCTGCACGCCCGCCGCGCCTTCCTGCGCGAGACCCTGTCGGGGGCGGTGGCCCAGGCCGCCCAGGCCGGCGACATGGAGCAGGCCCAGACGCTTTTCCGCGCCGCCATCGCCAAGGGCCCCAAGGCCGCCGGCAAGGTGCAGTTCGTGGCCGGGCGCGGCCCCGCCGACCTGCTGACCCTGAGGGCCAGCCGGGCCCTGGCCGCCGCCGACGTCCTGGCCGCCGATGAGGGCGCCGACCCCGACATCCTGTCGATGGCCCGCCGCGACGCCGATCGCCTGGCCCCGGCCGCCGCGACGCCACAGGCCCTCATCGACCTGGCCCGCGACGGACGCCGGGTGGTGCGGCTGGTGGTCCAGGCCCCGCCGGCGGCGGAGGCGCAGGCCCTGGCCGCAGCGGGAATCACCGTCGAGATCCTGGCCTCGGCGTCGTGAGCGCCCTGACCCCGGAGGACTGGGCCGCCGTGGCCCTGTCGCTGAAGGTGGCCCTGGCGGCCACCGCCTTCGGCCTGCCGCTGGCCCTGCTGACCGCCATGGCCCAGGCCCGGGGTCGCTACCCGGTCCGCGTGCTGCTGGACGGTCTGGTGACCCTGCCCCTGGTCCTGCCGCCGGTGGCCACCGGCTATGTCCTGCTGCTGCTGTTTGGCCGGCGCGGCGCTATCGGCGCCCTGCTGGAGAAGGTGGGGATCGTCTTCGCCTTCGACTGGACCGGGGCGGCCCTGGCGGCCGGGGTGATGGCCTTTCCCCTGATGGTGCGGCCCATGCGCCTGGCCATCGAGGCCCTGGATCGGGAGGTGGACGAGGTGGCTCGCACCCTGGGCGCCCGGCCCCTGGTGCGCTTCTTCCGGATCACCCTGCCTCTGGCCCTGCCCGGAATCGCGGCCGGGGCCATCCTCGGCTTCGCCAAGGCCCTGGGGGAGTTCGGGGCCACCATCACCTTCGTGGCCGCCATCCCCGGCGAGACCCTGACCCTGCCCGCCGCCATCTATGGCGCGACCCAGTCCCCGGGCGACGAGGCCCGCGCCGGGGCGCTCTGCCTGGTGGCCGCGGCGATCGCCGTGGGGGCGGTGCTGGTCTCCGACGCCGTGGGCCGGATGGCCAGCCGGGCCTCGCGGGGCGCGCCCTAGGTATTTATCCGGGTAATATTGACTGCTGATTATATCCGGGTAAAAGGTCGCGCTCACCCGGAGCCGAGCCATGCCGATCCCCGAGACCAAGCGCCCCGCCGTCGACCGCGCCCTGAGCGCCGCTTTCGGCACGACGGAGCTGGACGGGATCGTCGCCCTGAGCGGCGGCCTGTCAGGCGCGCAGATCTACCGGATCCGGGTGGGCGGCATCGCCTACCTGCTGCGGATCGAGGGGGCCCGCGACGCCTTCCGCGATCCAGACCGCTGGTACGCCTGCATGCGCATCGCCGCCGACGCGGCGATCGCTCCGCGGGTCCGCTACGCCGACGCCGCCGACGGGGTGGCGATCATGGAGTTCATCGTCGAGCGGTCGCTGAGCCAGGACTTCCCGGGGACGCGGGCCGAGCTGATCATCGAGGCGGCCCAGACCCTGCGCGCGCTGCACCAGACCCCGGCCTTCCCGCCCCTGGTGGACTACATGGAGGGCATGGAGGCGATCATCGGCGATCACCGCGCCACCGGCCTGCTGCAGGCCGCCGCCACCGCGCCCCTCTTCGCCCGGTGGTCGGAGCTGAAGGGCGCCTATCGCACCGACCCGGCCGACCTGGTCTCCAGCCACAACGACCTCAATCCGCGCAACGTCCTCTATGACGGCCGACGCCTGTGGTTCGTCGACTGGGAGTCGTCCTTCCTGGCCGATCGCTATGTGGACCTGGCGACCCTGGCCAACTTCCTGACGACGGGCCCGGCGGAGGCCGAACTGTTGCTGGCGACCTATCTCGGCCAGGCGCCGGACGCGCGGCAGCGGGCGCGGCTGGAGGTCATGCGGCAGGTGAACCACCTGTTCTACGGCCTGATCATGCTCAACGCGGTGGCGGCCCAGCGTCCGCGCGTCGCGGCGCCGGGCGGGCTGGCGGCGCCGGACCTGGCGGAAATCCACCAGGGCCTGGGCGCCGGGACCTATGTCCTGGAGGGTTGGGACGGCCAGGTCACCTACGGCAAGGCGCGGTTGAACGCCGCCCTGGCGGGCATGGAGACGCCGCAGTTCGATCAGGCGGTCAGGACTTTGGGCTAGCGCCCTCCCTCCCCTTCATGGGGAGGGCAGATCGCGTAGCGATCGGGGTGGGGCGTACGGGCCGCTATTCCCCACCCGTCCGGCGTTCCGCCGTCCACCCTCCCCATAGAGGGGAGGGAGGTTTCCTAGTCGTGCAGGGACCGCTTGTGGGTCTCGGGCAGGAACAGCAGGCAGGTGACCACCGAGATCGCGGTGAAGGCGAAGGGGTACCAGAGGCCGGAATAGATGTTGCCCACCGCCGCCACGATGGCGAAGGCGGTGAAGGGGACGAAGCCCCCGACCCAGCCGGTGCCGATATGGTAGGGCAGGGACATGGCGGTGTAGCGGATCCGGGTGGGGAACAGCTCCACCAGGGTCGCGGCGATGGGCCCGAACAGGGCCGTGGCGGCGATGACGAAGACCATCAGCACCCCGAACACGCCGGGCAGGTTCATCCGCGCCGGGTCGGCCTTCTCCGGATAGCCGGCGGCCTTCAGTCCGCCCTTGATGCGGCCCTCGATCTCGGTCTTCGCGGCCTTGGCGGCGTCCTTGGGCAGGCCGGCGATGGAGCCCGATTCGATCACCGTCTCGCCGATCTTCACCTGGGCCTTGGCGCCGGGCGCGGCCTTGCGGTTGTCGTAGGAGACCCCGGCGTTGGCCAGGGTGCTCTTGGCGATGTCGCAGGAGGAGGTGAAGGCCGCCTTGCCCACGGGGTCGAACTGCAGGGAGCATTCGGCCGGGTCGGCCACCACCACGATGGGGGTGCGGGCCTCGGCCTCGGCGAGCGCCGGGTTGGCGGTCTTGGCCAGCATGTGGAAGCCGGGGAAGTAGGCGATCAGCATCAGGGTCATGCCAAACAGCATCACCGGTTTGCGCCCCACCTTGTCCGACAGCCAGCCGAAGACGACGTAGAAGATGGCGCTGACGGCGGTGGCGGCCATCATCAGCAGGTTGATGGTCTCAGGCGGGACCTTGAGGAACTTGTCCAGGAAGGTCTGGGTGTAGAAGAAGGCCGTGTACCAGACCGCGCCCTGGGCGAACATGATGGCCACCAGGGCCAGGATGACGATCTTCAGGTTCTTCCAGGTGCCGAAGGCCTCGGTGAAGGGCGCCTTGGCCACCTCGCCCTCCTCCTTCATCTTGGCGAAGGCCGGGCTCTCCGAGAGCTTCAGGCGCATGAAGATGGAGACCGCCAGCAGGCCCGCCGAGAACAGGAACGGGATGCGCCAGCCCCAGGCGTCGAAGGCCTCGGGCCCGGCGATGCGGCCCACCACCAGGCGGGTGGCCAGGATCACCAGCAGGGCGGCGAACAGGCCGAAGGCGGCCGAGGTCTGCACCCAGCTCGTCGAGCGGCCCCGGGCGCCGGGGGGCGCGTGCTCGGCCACATAGATGGCCGCCCCGCCATATTCCCCGCCCAGCGCGAAGCCCTGCAGGATCCGCATCAGCACCAGCAGGGCAGGCGACAGCAGGCCGGCCTGGGCGTAGGAGGGCAGCAGGCCGATGGCCACGGTGGCCCCGCCCATCAACACCACGGTGAACAGGAAGGCGCCCTTGCGCCCCACCCGGTCGCCGATGCGGCCGAAGACCAGGGCGCCCAGGGGGCGGAAGGCGAAGCCGGCGCCGAACAGGGCGAGCGCGGCGATATAGCCGGCGGTGTCGGGGAGACCGGAGAAGAAGGTCTTGGAGATGACCTGGGTCAGGCTGCCGAAGACGAAGAAGTCATACCATTCGAAGGTGGTCCCGGCCGCCGAGGCGGCCACCACCGTCCGCAGCGAAGCTTCCTTCGGCTCCTTCACCTGTCCAACAACGGCGTCCGCCATACGTCTCTCCCCCGAGCTCTTGTGGGCCAAGGTCTAGCATTGGCCGGCGCCGGGGTGGAAGGGCGGGACTTTAGGCTACCGCCTCGTCGGCCGCCGGCGCGCTCAGCCGGGCGATCTCGCTGAGCAGGGCCGAAGGCGAGATGGGCTTGCCCACCACCCCGTCCATTCCGGCCTCCAGATAGGCCTGGCGCTGGTGGGACAGGACATTGGCGGTCAGCGCCACGATGGGGGTCTGGGCGACGGAGCCCCCCAGGGCGCGGATGCGGCGGCTGGCCTCCAGGCCGTCGATGCCCGGCATCTGGACGTCCATCAGGATCAGGTCGAAGACTCCGCGGGCGGCGGCCTCCACCCCCAGCAGGCCGTCGGCGGCGGTCTCGACGCTGGCGCCGAGGTTCTCCAGCAGCTTGGTGGCGATCATGCGGTTGGTGGAGTTGTCCTCCACCACCAGGATGCGCAGGCCCTCCAGGACCGCGCCACCGGCGTCGGCCATGGGGGCCACCGGCTCGGCGCTGGGGGCGGCCACCTCCAGCCAGAAGGTCGAACCCTCGCCCTCCACCGAGGTGAAGCCCACGGCCCCGCCCATCATCTGGGCGAGCTTCTGGGTGATGGCCAGGCCCAGGCCCGAGCCGCCGAACCGGCGGGTGGTGGAGGCGTCGCCCTGGTCGAAGCGCTGGAAGATGCGGTCCTGGGCCTGGGCCGGAATGCCGACCCCGGTGTCGATGATCTCGAAGCGCAGGACGCGACCTTCGGGCCGGTGATGCAGGGCGGCGCGGACGGTGACCGAGCCGGCCAGGGTGAACTTCACCGCATTGCCCACCAGGTTGAACAGGGCCTGGCGCAGGCGCACCGGATCGGTGCGCACCCAGCCGATGTCGGCCAGCCCCTCCAGGTTCAGGTCCAGGCCCTTGGCCTCGGCCTGGGGCCGCAGCAGGCGGGTGACCCCCTGGACCAGGGCGGCGGGATCGATGGACTCCTCGGACAGGACCAGGGCGCCGGCCTCGATCTTGGAGAAGTCGATGACGTCGTTGAGGAGTTCGGCCAGCATCTGGCCGCAGGACAGCGCTTCCTCCAGCATGGCGCGGCCCTCCTCCGACAGACTCTCGGTCTTCAGCAGGTGGAGCACCCCCATCACCCCGTTCATGGGGGTGCGGATCTCGTGGCTCATATTGGCCAGGAAGGCGGCCTTGGCCTCGGCCCCGGCCTCGGCGGCCTCCTGGGCCTCGATCAGGGCCAGCTCCTGGCGCTTGCGCTGGTCGAAGTCGTGAACCAGGCCGACGCCCTTGATCCAGCGGCCCTTGGCGTCGCGCTTGAGGTGGTGGAAGACCCGCATCCAGCGCGCCTCCCCCGAGGGGGTGACGATGCGGGCCTCGAAGGCCTCCCCCGACCTGCGGCGGTTGGCGTTGATATCCAGGAAGGCCTGGCGGACGCCGGCCATGTCGTCCGGATGGAACTTGGGAAAGTGGAGCTTCTGGGCGTCCCGATAGCTGCGGGACGAGCGGCCGATCAGCTTCTTGAATTCCGGGCTGGCCCAGAAGGTCTTGTTGACGTGGTCGATCTCGTAGACCCCGGCGTCGGCGGCCGCGAGGGCCACCTTCAGGCGGCGCGCATTGGTCTGGGCCTCGCGGCGGGCCCGCGACACCGCCGAGATGTCGTCCACATAGGCCAGCATGCCGCCGATCTCGCCCTGGGCGTTGAGCCAGGGCCGGGCCTCCCAGCGCACCCAGTGGCGGTTGCCCTGGCTGTCGGTGAAGCGGTCCTCCTTGCTGGAAACGACCTCCCCGGCCAGGGCGCGCTTCTGGGCGGCGATGAACTTCTTGGGGATGGTGGGGAAGACGTCCTCCAGCCTCAGGCCCACATGGTCGCGATGGCCCAGGCTGAAGGCGTGCCGCCACTGGTTGCTGATCATCAGATAGCGCAGGTCGCGGTCGAACATGGCCACGGCGAAGGGGGCGCTCTCGACGAGCTGGCGGATCTGACGCTCGGCGGCGAGCGCCATGTCGCGGGCCGCGGCCAGTTCCGTGATGTCCTGGGACATCCCCTTGAGGGCCGAATAGCCCCGTCGCCGGGGCACGCAGTGGAAGGTGGTGCGCCAGGTCGACCAGCGGCCGTCCTTGTTGCGCATCCGCTGTTCGAAGGTCTGGGGTTGGCCCTGGAAGACGCCGCGGTTGAAGGCTTCGCGCACCGCCTCGCGCTCGTCGGGGTGCAGGATCGCCTCGAAGTCGGCGATGGTGGCCACCTCGTCGGGCCCGTAGCCGGTGATGGCGCGGATGTCGTCGGACCAGTCGATGCGGCCGGTCAGCGGCTCGAAGGTCCAGGTGCCCACCCCGGCCGATTCCGACAGCAGCAGGCGGGTGCGCCGCGCGTCCTCGAGCTCGGCCTCCCGCTCGCGCTCGCGGGTGGCGTCGCGCAGCACCCCGATGATGTGGCCGTCATCGGTGAGCTGGCTGCGCCCCTCGAACCAGCGATAGGCGCCGTCCTTCATCCGCATCCGGGCGAGGTTCTGGCCCGTGCGGGTCTTGATCAGGCTCTCGGCGAACTTGGCGAAGTCCGCCAGGTCGTCGGGATGCAGGAAGTCGGCGGGATAGCGGCCGACAATGTCCTCGGAGGTCCAGCCGGTGGCGGCGGTCCAGGCGGGGTTCACCAGCTTGAAGCGGGTGTCCGGGCCGATGACGAGCAGGAGCTCCTGGCTGTTGGCGAACAGCCATTCGACCATCGGTCCGTGTTCCGTCGGCGTGTTGGTCGCACGCTCTGCCGGCATGGAAACTCCCCCGTCTTCGGGGTCCTTGCTTAAGCGCCAAGCGTAAACGCAACGTTCGAAGAACGCGGGTTGATCGCGAAAGTTGAAGCGCCCTCAACCGCCGGAGGTGGCGGCTAGTCCATGTTCTTCTTCTCGATCTTCCACTCCGGGGCGACGCAGAGGCCGCACTTGGGGCCGGCGAACATCTTGCCGGCCGCCTTGTCGCCCTTCAGCCGCCAGGCCAGCCAGGCCTCCCCCACCTCGCCGAACCAGCCGCCATTGACGTGCCGATAGGTGCCGCCGTGGCCGACGTTGAGATTGCCCATGAAGACCGGGACGGTGGTGATCCTGGCGAAGTCGTCCTTGGCGTTGGGATAGGCCACGTCCACCGGGCCGCCGATGAAGTAGGCGACCGGGGCGTGGTAGGCCTTCAGGCTGTCCTTGGTGGCGTTGGAGAGCTTGGGCAGGCCGGTCTGGTCGACGATGACCCCGGAGTTCCAGACCACGGTGGTCTTCACCCGCGGATCGGAGGAGGCCTCGATGGCCTGCAGGCCGCCGCAGGACTGGCCCATCACCGCCACCGCCCCTGTGTCGATGCGGCCCTTGTAGGGACCGGCCTTGGCGTTCTGGGCCTGGGCCCAGTCGATGGCGTCGATCAGCTGGTGGGCGGTGGTCTTCGGCGCGGCGATGGGCGCGCCCTGGCCGGGGGCCGCGTTCAGGACCAGGGGCGGGGCGTCCTTCGGTCCGATGGCCACCACCAGGAAGCCGTGGCTGGCGATCTTGGTGAGGAAGGGGATGAACCGCTCGCTGGAGTTGGCGCAGGCGCCGTTGCCCCAGGCGACGATGGGCAGCTTGCCCTTCACGGCGGCCAGGTCGATGGGCCGGTAGATGGTGTGGGTGGGCAGGCTGGCGTCGGTCTCGACGGTCACCGCATAGGGGCCCAGGGCCGGGGCGTGCTGCGGCGGGGCGTCGTCGGGCACGCGCAGGATATCCGGACGGGTCGTCGCGGCGGGAGTCTGGGCCTGGGCCAGGGCCGCCGAGAGGGCGAGCGCCAGGGCGAGCGGGATGATCTTCAAGGCCGTTTCCTCCGGCGATATTTGTTTGTGAGGCAAACGATATCCCGCCTTACGGAAAGTTCACTATCGTGCGACGCCCACTACCTTGTATGAAGCAGTACCTGGCGATATGTGATCGCGGGTGTGGAGGCAGATCCCGTGGCGGAAGCCGTTGAAGTTCAGCTGAAGAAGGGGGTGCTCGAGCTGTGCGTGCTCGCGCTCCTCTCGCGGGGCGACAACTACGCCTACGAGATCGCCAGCCGTTTGGCCGAGGGGATCGATATGGGGGAAGGCACCATCTATCCGCTGATGCGGCGGATGCAGGCCGATGGGCTGGTGGACACCTACCTGGTGGAGTCCTCGTCGGGCCCGCCGCGCAAATATTACCGCCTGACCGAAGCGGGCAAGACCAGCTTCACCGGTCAGAAGCTGGCCTGGGGATCCTTTTCCCGGGCCGTGAACGCCATCCTGGGAGAGGCCCAATGACCCGTCAGGCCTTCCTCGACCGGCTGCGCCTGGGGCTCTCGGGCCTGCCGGCCGCCGCCGTCGCCGAGATCGTCGCCGACTACGAGACCCACTTCGCCGAGGGTGAGGCCGCCGGCCGCACCGAGGCCGAGGTGGCCCAGGCCCTGGGCGATCCCGGCCGCCTGGCCCGCGAGCTGCGGGCCGAGGCGGGCCTGAAGCGCTGGGAGTCCGAGCGCAATCCGTCGGCGGCGGCCTCGGCCATCTTCGCGGTGCTGGGTCTGGGGGCCATCGACCTGCTGATCCTGCTGCCCATCGTGCTCTCCATCGCCGGCACCCTGCTGGGCCTGTTCGTCGCGGTGATCGCGGTGTTCGGCTCCGGCGGCTTCGTCTTCGCCGCCGGCCCGTTCCTGGACCCCCCTGGCGGGGTGGCCGCGGCCCTGCTGGCCGGGATCGGCCTGATGGCGGCCGCCGTCTCCATCGGGGCGGTGCTCTGCCTGGTGACCGTCGGCTTCGTCAATGTGCTCGTCTGGTACGGGCGCCTCCACTACCGGCTGCTGAAGCCGGCCATCGAACCTCAAGCCTGAAGGCCCCGCCCATGATCCGCCTTCTCGTCATCATCGCCGTGGTCGGGTTCCTCACCGCGGTCGTCACCCTCGGCGGCGCCGCCGCCCTCGGGGGCCGGGACATCGCCGCCCAGGGTTGGGACCACTGGTCCGACCACGACTGGAACATCGGCTGGGACGAACACGGCCGCCGCCATTCCGACTGGCGCAATTCCCACCGGGACGACCCGGAGTGGGCCTCGACCACCCGCGAGATCGCCTGGGACGGCGCCTCGGCCCTGATCCTGGACGTCCCCGGCGAGGTCACCTTCACCCAAGGGTCGGAGGGCCCCGGCAAGCTGACGGTCACCGGGCCCAAGCGCGCCATCGACACCCTGGCCCTCTCGGGCGGCCGGCTGAGCGACGGGGTGAACAACACCGGCGAGCGGCTGCGGATCGTCATGACGGCGCCCAAGGTCACCCGCTTCGAGCTGAAGGGCGTCGATCGCCTGACCCTGGAGGGCTACGACCAGGACAGCCTGGAGATCAGCACCTGGGGAATGGCCAAGGTCACCGGCCACGGCAGGACCCGGGCCCTGAAGCTCCACATGACCGGGGCCGGGGAGGCCGATCTGGCCGGTCTCGACGCCGAAAGCGCCGAGGTGGACATCTCCGGCGCGGCGGAGGCCGCCATCGCGCCCCGCGCCAGCGCCAAGCTCGACATCTCGGGCTCGGGCGAGGTGGAGCTGAAGACCCGGCCCCTCAAGCTGGAAAAGAACGTCTCCGGCTCCGGCGAGGTCAAGGAGTTGGAGTCCTAGAGCTGTTCCCGTTTCGGATGAATCGAAACGGGGCTCTGGATTCTTGACTTGGTCGCTCTTCCTGATCGCCTGACTTGATCCAAGTCAGGCGGGAAACGTTCCAGCCTTTCCTCCCAAGGGAACGCGAACTCGGCCCAGGCGCGGATCTCCGCCCTGGGCCTCCTTCTGTCTGGGCTAGAAGGCGTTCTCGCCGGTGATCGCCCGGCCCAGGATCAGGGCGTGGACGTCGTGGGCGCCTTCATAGGTGTTGACGGTCTCCAGGTTCGCGGCGTGCCGCATCACGTGGTACTCGCCGGAAATCCCGTTGCCGCCGTGGATGTCGCGCGCCTCGCGGGCGATGGCGAGCGCCTTGCCGCAGTTGTTGCGCTTCATCAGGCTGATGGCCTCGGGCACCCAGGCGCCCTGGTCCAGCAGGCGGCCCAGGGCGAGCGCGCCCTCGAAACCGAGGGCGATCTCGGTCTGCATGTCGGCCAGCTTCTTCTGCACCAGCTGGCGCGCGGCCAGGGGCTTGCCGAACACCTGACGGGTCTTGGTGTAGTCGCGGCTGGCGTGCAGGCAGAACTCGGCCGCCCCCATGGCCCCCCAGGCGATGCCGTAACGGGCCTTGTTGAGGCAGGAGAACGGCCCCCGCAGGCCCGAGACCCCCGGCAGCATCTGGTTTTCCGGCACGAACACGTCGGCCAGCGCGATCTCGCCCGTGATGGAGGCGCGCAGGGACAGCTTGTTGAGGATCTTGGGCGTCTCGAAGCCCTCCGAGCCGCGGTCCACCAGGAAGCCGCGGATCACCCCGTCAAGCTTGGCCCAGACCAGGGCGACGTCGCAGATCGGCGAGTTGCTGATCCACATCTTCGATCCCGACAGGACGTAGCCGCCGGGCGCCTTGCGGGCCACGGTGCGCATGGAGGCGGGGTCGGAGCCGCCGTCGGCCTCGGTGAGGCCGAAACAGCCGATGATCTCGCCCTTGGCCATGCCGGGCAGGTACTTGCGCTTCTGTTCCTCGGAGCCGAAGGCGTAGATCGGGTACATGACCAGCGACGACTGCACGCTCATGGCCGACCGATAGCCGCTATCGATGGCCTCGATCTCGCGGGCGATCAGGCCATAGGCCACGTGGTTCACGCCGGCGCCGCCGTACTCCTCGGGCAGCGTCGGGCCGAGGAAGCCCAGGGCCCCCATCTCGGTCATGATCTCGCGGTCGAACCGCTCCTCGGCATAGGCCGAGACCACCCGGGGCAACAGCTTCTCGCGGGCGTAGGACCGCGCCGCGTCCCAGACCATGGTCTCCTCCTCGGAGAGGCGGGACTTCATGTCCAACGGATCTTCCCAGTCGAAGGTCTTCGAGGGGGCGGCGGTGTCCAGGGCCATGACGGTTTCCTTGCGTGCTGTGCGCCGCCTTATGACGCTAAGTCAGGTCCCTGTGTAGACGCCTTGGCGCTTCTCCAGGAAGGCGGCGCGGGACTCCTTGACGTCGTTGACCGCGCGGCGGGCGAAGGACAGGCCGACGGACTCGTATTTCACCGCGGTGTCGAGGTCGGTCTCGAAGTTGGTCTGCAGCACCCGCTTGGCGGTGCGCACCGCCAGGGGCGGCCAGCGGACGATCTCCTCGGCGTAGGCCAGGGCGGCGTCCAACAGCTCGGCGTGGGGGACCAGGCGGTTGAGCAGACCGAGCGATTTCGCCTCCTCGGCCAGGACCATGCGGCTGGTGAGGATCAGGTCGGCCGCGGCCGCATAGCCGACGATGCGCGGCAGGAAGAAGCTCATCCCGGAGTCCGGCGACAGGCTGCGCTCGACGAAGGTGGTCTTGAAGCGGGCGTGCTCGGAGCCGATGCGGATGTCGCAGGCCAGGGCCGCGCTCATGCCGGCCCCGGCGCAGACCCCGTTGATCGCCCCGATCACCGGCTTGTCGAAATCGTGGAACAGCTTGGCCCAGCGCCCCACCCAGGCGAACTCGTCCAGCCGGTCGTTCTGGGCGGTGGAGGGGGGCGGGACCTGGCCGGTGAGATCGGCGCCCGAGCAGAAGCCCCGCCCGGCGCCGGTGAGGATCACCACCCGGACATCGTCGTCCTCCCGGGCGGCGGCGAAGGCGGCGTGGGTGTCCTCGCGCAGCTCGCCATTGATGGCGTTCAGCTTCTCGGGCCGGTTGAGGGTGACGATCCCCACATGGCCGCGGGTCTCATAGGTGATGGCCTGGTAGGTCATGAACGCCGCTCCCTGCTTTTTTCCGACCCTCATGTCCGCAGGCCGGGGAGGCAAGGGCGATCTACAGCTCCGACCACATCCGCAGCAGGTTGTGATAGGCGCCGGTGAGGGAGACCACGGCCGGGTCACCCAGGCCGCTCCGCTCCGCCACCCGCTGGATGGCCAGGTCCATGTCGAACAGCAGGGCCCGTTGGGCGTCCTGGCGCACCAGGCTCTGGATCCAGAAGAAGCTGCCCACCCGCGCGCCGCGGGTGACGGGCTCAACCCGGTGCAGGCTGGAGGCGGGATAGAGGATCAGGTCGCCGGCCGGCAGCTTCACCTCGTGGGCGCCGAAGGTGTCCTCGATCACCAGTTCGCCGCCGTCATAGGCCTCGGGATCGGTCAGGAAGAGGGTGGCCGAGAGGTCGGTGCGGATGCGCACCCCGGTGTCGCGATGGAAGCGCAGGGCGTTGTCGATGTGGTCGCCGAAGGCCTGGCCGCCGCCATAGCGGTTGAACAGCGGCGGATAGACCGTGTGGGGCAGGGCCGCAGACATGAAGAGCGGGTTGCGGGTCAGGGCCTCGCGGATCAGCACCCCGGCCTCGCGGGCGGCGGCGGAGCCCTCGGCCAGCTGGAGATTGTCCTTGGCCAGGGCCGACTGGGCGCCGGAGGTGGCGTTGCCGTCGGCCCAGTCGCCGGCGTCGATGAGGGCGCGGACCTGGGCCAGCTCGGCGGGGTTCAGCAGACCGGGGATTTGCAGGAGCATCGGACGATCCTAGACGAAGGCGCGCCCCGCCCGCGAGGGGCGGGGCGCGAGGCCTACCGGTTCAGGGGGAGGATCAGAACCGGTAGCTGAGGCTGGCGGTGGCGCTGCGGCGATCGCCCGGGGTGGCCCAGCCGTTGTTGCGGCCGCGGGTGTAGTAGACCTCGTCCAGCAGGTTGTTGAGGTTGAGCCGCAGCTCCAGGCCGGGCCTGGGGGTCCAGGCGATGGTGGCGCGATGCACCCAATAGGCCTCCGAGGTCACCAGGGGGATGGTGGTCCGGGCCGGCGGGGTGGATCCGGTGATCTGGCCGTGCTGGGTCAGGAAGTACTCGCCCTGATAGGTCACGCCGTAGCCGACCTGGATATCGCGGGGCAGGTCGTAGGTGGTGAACAGGCTGAAGGCGTGGTCGGGCACGTTGGTGAGCGGGTCGCCCTTGGTGAAGTCCAGGCCGGCGGCGGCGGAGAACCGCGACACACCCTGCAGCACCTCGGAGTCCAGGTAGGTGTAGTTGGCGAAGATCGACCAGGCGTCGGTGATCCTGCCCGAGGCGCCGAGGGCCACGCCGGTCACCCGGGCCGCGCCGTCCAGCTGCTGGTCGGGCACGGTGGGGTCGCCAGAGGCCACCTTGTAGTTGGTGCGGTCGTTGCGGAAGAGGGCGGCGGTGAGGGAGAGGCGGCCGTCGATGTCGAGCTTGCCCCCCACCTCGAGGTTCTCGGCCTCCTCCGGATCAACGGTGCAGGTGGCCAGCGAGCAGGCGCCCGAGCCGTTCACCGTCGCCTGGGACGGGGTCTGGGAATTGCCGTAGGCGATATAGAGGCTGGAGTTCGGCGTCGGCTTGAAGACCACGCCGAGCCGGTAGGTCAGCAGGTTTTCGTCGCTGCGGAAGATGGGGCCACTGCCGGAGAAGACGCCGCCCGGCGCGCCGGCCGAGGCCGGTCCCGGGGCCGTGCCCCCCGACGGATTGGGCAGGTAGCCGGCCGAGGTGTAGTAGCCCGAGACGTTCTCGCCTTCGTTGTGCTCGTAGCGCAGGCCGAAGTTCACCGACCAGCGGTCGGTTATGGTGACGTTGTCGAACAGGTAGACCGCCTGGTTGCGGCGCTCACCGTCCTGCGCCCCGGCGGGGAAGGCGAGCGGCGTGCCCGACGGCGCGGCGCCCCCGCCCTGGATCACGTTGTAGGGTCCGGCATAGACCGTGTTGGGGTCGGCGATGCTCATCGGCGGCAGGACCACCGCCGTGCCGTTCGCGTTGCGCAGAACGTTGCCGTTCTTGAGCTTGAAGGTCTCCGACAGCAGGGCCACGCCCGCCACGAGGTCGTGGCGAAGCCCCGCAAGTTCGCCGGTCCAGCTGAGGTCGGTCTGGTTGTAGAGCAGGGTGTTTTCGCTGTCGCGATAGGTCCCCCGGGGGCCGCTGGGCTGATAGAAGCCGGGCGCCGGATCGGTGGCCAGGCAGGCGGTGTAGCCGGTGAGGTTGGTGGCGGTGGTCGACTGGCTCCAGGCGACCGGCTTCTGGCCATTGGCCAGGCAGTAGACCCCCTGGGGCGGATCGACGATGGTGAGCTGGGTGACCTTCTGGGCCCGGGTCAGGTTGCGCAGGGTCAGGCCGTCGCCGAAGTCGTGGTCGATGATCCCGGTGAGGATGTCGACCGTCTGCTCCTGGGTGTCGATGTTGGAATAGCCGTAGTAGTTCGACGGATCGACACCGGGGACCGGGCGGCCGTTGTAGAAAGGCACGCCGTACTGCGGCGTGTTCTTGTCTTCCTGGTGGAAATACAGGGCGGTGAACTGGGTCGGGCCGTCCAGGCCGATGACGATCGAGGGCGCGATCCCCCAGCGCTCGAAGCTCTCCACGTCGCGGCCCGGCGCGTCATTGCCGTGCGCCATCAGGTTCAAGCGCACCGCGACGCTGTCTGAGATCTTGTGGTTGGCGTCCAGGGTGGCCCGGTAATAGGTGTCGGTCCCCACCGCGCCGGTGACGGTGGTGGTGTCGCGCGCGTTCGGGCGCTTGCTGACGATATTGATGGTCCCGCCCACCGAACCCGCGCCGGAATAGACCGAGTTGGCGCCGTTGGTGACCTCGATCTGCTCGAGGTTGAAGGGGTCCGACCGGCTGTACTGGGCGCTGTCTCGGACCCCGTCGATGGTCAGGTCGTTGTTGGCCGAATAGCCCCGCAGGTTGATGCTGTCGCCGAACCCGCCGCCGCCCTCGCCGGCCCCGAAGGTGATGCCCGGCACCGTCGAGAGGATGTCGCGCAGGGACAGCAGGTTCTGGGCCTCGATCACCCCGCGCGGCACCACGGTGACGGTCTGCGGATGGTTCAGCGGCTCGGCGGTCAGCTTGACGTTGTCGAGGGCCTTGCGGCGGCCCTGCACATCCAGGGTGGAGACAGTGGCGCCGCCGTCGTCGGCGGTGGTCATGGCGCCGTCGTCGGCGGCCTGGGCCACGCCTCCCAGGGACAGCCCCGCCGCCCCGGCCACCGCCGCGCAGGTCAGGGCGCGCTTGGCGCGTGCGGAAACCCCGTTTCGAACTCTTTGCATGACTACCCGTCCGTACGCGACGCCCCCCGGGCGCCATCTGCGATTGCGAGGCATTCCTAGAATGCGCCTCGCAGCTTAGCAATGAGAATTATTCGCAACTAAGGCCGGCCTAGGCCTCGGCCATCCGCCGATGCATCGCCCGCCGGCGGGCGCGGCGGCGCAGCCACATCACCAGGCCGGTGATCGACAGCACCACCGGGGCGATCCCGCCCAGGACGATGATGGTCTGCCAGACGATCCCCATGTCGGCGCCGTCGTGGATGCGGCGCATCCAGCGCGACAGGGGGTCGGGGCCACCGCCGCCCGGCCCGCCGCGGTCGGCCCTGGTCTGGCCGGTGGCGTCGTCCACGGCCAGGGTGGCGGGCTCCTTCACGCCGGGCTTGCGCACCTGGACCTTCCAGGCCGGCGCCTTGCCCTGGGTGGGGACGCTCACCCCGGCCAGGGTCGCGCCGGGCGCCGCGGCCAGGGCCTTGGCGGTCGCCGCCTCGAAGGTGAGGCGGGGCTGGGCGATCGGGGGAGCGAAACGGCCCCCGCCGCCGGCGCGCTGACCGCCGCCCTGGGCGCCCTGCGCCTGCGGCGGGGGGGCGACGCCGAACAGGGCGCGGCTGGTCTGGGGGAAGGAGATATAGACCCCGGTCAGGGACAGGACCGCCAGGGGCAGGCAGATCCAGAAGCCCACCATGTGGTGCAGGTTGAACAGGGTCGAGGGCCCGCGCCGCCAGCGCAGGGCCTTGAGGAGCGCGCCGTTGCGCGGCCACCAGAGCCAGAGGCCGCTGACGCAGGAGACGAACATCGCCCAGCCGATCCAGCCCACCACCTTGCGGCCGATCTCGGGGATGAACAGGGTGCCGTGCAGCCGGTGCATGGTCATGGAAAAGCCCCTGGCCACCTCGGCCTTGGCCAGGACCTTGGCGGTCGGCGGGTCGATCCAGAGGTTCAGGCTGCGGGGCCGGCCGCCGGGGCCGGGCGGGCCCTCCATGCGGCCGACGGCCACCACGGGATCGCCGGCCTTTTCCGGGAAGCGGATCTGGGTGAGGCGGGCTTCGCGGCCGAAGGCGGCCTGAGCGCTCTGCGCATAGGCGGCCGGCGGCAGGGCGACCTGGGGTCCGCTGACGGCGTAGCGCTCGCCGTGGGTCGCCCGGTCTAGGGCGTCGTGCCAGACCAGGATCGCGCCCGACAGGCTCAGGGGGATGATCGCCACCAGCAGGCCGACGCCGATCCACAGGTGGACGTCCAGCCAGAGCCGGCGCAGGCGGCCGGACAGAGATGCGGTCATGGGATCCCCTTCGAAAGCCTGTCGGCCGAGGGTCCAGCTACTGCGAACGGCTTTCAATCGCAAGTATAATGCGAGCCATTATCATCTAATGCCGCCTGCGACAGTCCGCCGGCTCGCCCCCTGCGCGAATCATGGGAGTCTGTGCACAGAGCGTCGCAACCATCGCGGCGGTCGGTTGTTCCCGTGTCAGGCGCTTAGACTAAGGGATCGCCCATGTCGCTTACCCGGACCGAGTCCAACCCGTTCGAACTGCTCCGGCCCTTCGTCTGGTTGGCGGCCTTCGCCTTCTTCGTGGGCTTCGCGACCTACATGGTGGCCGGCGCCGGTGGCGCGGCCAAGGCCTATGGCCGCACCCACGCGGCCTCGCCCATCGAGTCCTCGCTGATCGACTGGAACAGCCGCAAGGCCATCTAGCCGGCGACGCGGCGCCCTAGCGGCCCCGCGCCACGAACCAGCCGTTGCGGAACTTCTCGTCAGCCTTGCCGTAGACGAAGGCCTCGCCCTCGGGGGTCAGGACGCTGCCGCCGGCGGCCTCCAGCACCGCGTGGCCCGCGGCGATGTCCCACTCCATGGTCGGTCCGTGCCGCGGATAGACGTCGGCCGAGCCCTCGGCGATGCGGCAGAACTTGATGGAGGAATCCATCGCCTGGGGATGGTCGAAGCCGTACTTGTCGGCCAGGGCCTGGATGGTCTCTTCCTTCATGGTGTGGCTCACCAGGGCCACGGCCTTGCCCTGCGGCCAGGCCCGCGCCTGGATCGGCGCGCCGGCCTCGCCCACGACCCGCTTCATCGCCTGGCCGCCCTGGGTGTACCAGGTCTCGCCGCTGGCCGGGGCGCAGACGGCGCCGGCCACCGGGCGCCGGCCCTCGATGAGGGCGATATTGACCGTGAAGTTGGGATCGCCGCGCACGAAGGCCTTGGTGCCGTCCACCGGGTCCACCAGGAAGAAGCGGTGGCCGATGGCCTCCGGCGTGCCGAACTCGCTGGCGTCCTCCTCGGAGATCACGTGGACCCCCGGGAAATGGGTCTCCAGCCGCTCCAGGATCAGCAGCTCGCCGCGGCGGTCGGCCTCGGTCACCGGGCTGTCGTCGGCCTTGGAATGGACGGTCAGGCCCGACTTCCAAAGCGGCAGGACCAGGCGGCCGGCCTCCTCGACGATGTCGGCCAGCAGGGGCCCGATCTCGTTGTCGAAGTCGCTCATCGCGCCGCGCCCCGGCGGCCGCGGGGATCCTCGGCCACGAAGGCCAGGGTCACCACCGAGGTGTCGATCACCTGTTTGCCGGCCTCTTGGAAGTTCACCGTCACCTTACGCCCCGCGACTGACTGCACCTGACCCGGGCCCCAGTCGTCCTGGCCCGGGTGGCGCACGATGACGCCAGGCTCGAGAAAGGGATCGGAACCGCTCATAGGCGAGGTACCTAGACGCCCGATGCGGTTTGCCAAAGCGCCAAATCAGGCCAAGTTCAGGGCCTTATGACCGAGCCCGAACAGACTCCCGAGCCGCAGGCCCCCGCCGAGCCGCCCGCCAAGGCCGTGCCGCGCACCGCCGAGGTGGCCGCCTATCTGGCCGCGCGCATGTGTCACGACTTCATCAGCCCGGCCAGCGCCATCGTCTCGGGCCTCGACCTGCTGGAGGATCCCAGCGCCCAGGACATGCGCGAGGACGCCATGAGCCTGATCTCGGCCAGCGCCCGCAAGCTGGCCGACCTGCTGTCCTTCACCCGCGTGGCCTTCGGCGCCTCGGCCACAGCCGAGACCTTCGACGCCCGGGAGCTGGCCAAGCTGGCCCAGGGGATCTTCGCCCACATGCGCGCCGAGCTGGACTGGCAGGTGGAGCCGGCCTCCCTCAACAAGCCGGCGGCCCGCGCCATCCTGAACCTGGCCCAGATGGCCGGCGCCGCCCTGCCCACCGGCGGCGTGGCCAAGATCCGCGCGGTGGAGGAAGGCGCCTTCGTCGTCATCGCCGTCGAGGCGGTCGGTCCCCGCGCCCGGCTGCGGGCCGAGGTTCTGGACGGCCTGCGGGGCGAGGCCATGGGCGAGGGGCTGCACGGCCACTGGGTCCAGGCCTATTACGTGCACCTGTTCATGACCGACGCCGGCGGGCGGATCTTCGCCGACGTGGGCGAGGAAAAGGTCACCTTCGCCGCCAGCATCCCGGCCTGATCCGGACTGCGGCCAAGTCGCGCGCGAATGTGAATTTCCGCCCGGTTAACACGCCTCCTTAACCAACCGCGCGCGAGAAGATTCGCCTACGGTTGGAGTGCCCCGTTGAAGACCTGCCTCGTCGTTGACGACAGCCGGGTGATCCGCAAGGTCGCCCGCAGAATCCTGGAGGACATCGGCTTCGAGATCGCCGAGGCGTCCGACGGGATGGAGGCGCTCGCCTGGTGCCGCGCGGCCATGCCCGACGCGATCCTGCTGGACTGGAACATGCCGGTGATGACGGGGATCGAGTTCCTGCGCCACCTGCGGGTGGAGCCGGGCGGGGACAAGCCCACCGTGGTGTTCTGCACCGTCGAGAACGACGTCGAACGTATCCGCGAGGCGCTGGACTGCGGCGCCGACGAGTACATCATGAAGCCCTTCGACGGAGACATCATCGCCTCGAAGTTCGCCGAGGTCGGACTGGCATGAGGCCCGAGGACAAGGATCTCGTCGTCCAGCTCTGCGGCGCGCGAGCCGGCCTGCACGTCGACCCCGCCAAGGACTACCTGCTGGAGAGCCGGCTGGGTCCCGTGGCCCGCCGCGAGAACTTCGGCTCCATCGACGAGATGATCGCGACCCTGCGCGCCAAGCGCGAGGATCGCCTGGCCTGGGCCATCGTGGAGTCCATGGCCTCCAGCGAGACCGCCTTCTTCCGCGACCGCACCCCCTTCAACCTGTTCCGCGACGAGATCCTGCCCACCCTGGCGCGGCTGCGCGACGGCGAGCCGATCCGCATCTGGAGCGCGGCCTGCGGCTCGGGCCAGGAGGTCTATTCCCTGGCCATGACCATCGACGACCAGCGGGCCCTGATCCCGGGCGCCAGGCTGGAGCTGTTCGCGTCGGACCTGTCGGAGCGCGCCCTGGAGAAGGCCCAGAGCGGCCTCTACACCCAGTTCGAGATCCAGCGCGGCCTGCCGATCCGCCAGCTGGTGCGCCACTTCGAGAAGGCCGAGGAGATGTGGGCGCTCAGCCCGCGCATCCGCCAGATGGTCCGCTGGCGGCGCATCAACCTGGTGGCCGACCTCTCGGCGGCCGGGCGCTTCGACGTCATCTTCTGTCGCTATGTGCTGAACGCCCTGGTGGAGCCCATGCGCGCCCGCCTGCTGGAGAACCTGGCCCGGGCGCTCAGCCCCGACGGCTTCCTGTTCCTGGGCCTGGGCGAGACCGCCACGGGCCTGTCGGAGGCCTTCCAGCCGGTGAGCGGCCGGCCGGGTCTCTACGCCCGGAACCCTTCCTTTCGCGCCGCCGCCTGACAGGCGGAGCCACAACGGTCTAGGATCGCCCTGACCAATCCTGGGGGGATCCGATGCGCCGACTGTCCGCAACCGCCGCCGTGCTCGCCGCCGGCCTGGCGCTGACTTCATGCAACAAGCCGAGTCAGGAGGCCTCCGCGCCGGTCTCCCCCGGACAGCCGACGGCCCCCGTGCCGCCGCCGGGACCGCCTGCCACGCCGGCGCCGGCCGCGCACCTCACCGGCTTCTTCCACCAGCCCGGCCAGGACCTGTTCGGCTACTACTTCGCCAAGGCGCCGGTGCAGTTCGGGAACTTCAAGCTACGGGAGCTGCACCTGGGGACCGCCGAGGAGTTCGCCAGCTATGAGAAGGGCCAGAGGGTCTCGCCCAACTACGCCCCGATGATGCTGGAGTTCGACGACGTCACCAGCCCCGAGCGGGAGAACGAACTCGGCCAGCCCTATCACGAGGTCAGCCGCCGGGTTCTGCCAAAGGCCTATCGTGTCACCGCCGACCAGCTCAGCTTCTACGGGGAGGACGCGATGTTGGGCGAAGTCAGCTTCGAGGGCCAGCTCGACGCCAAGGCCCTGGCGCGCGTCCGGGCGGGCGGGGCGGAGGAGCCGGTGCTGACCGGGACCCTGGCGGCCATGGGCCAGAGGCTGAACCGGGTCTTCGTCTGGTTCGGCGGCGACTGACGCCCACGAAAAACCCCGCCGCACGAGCTGCGGCGGGGCTTCCGAACCCGGTAAGGGGTCGAAGCTTAGTGCTTGGCGTCTTCGGCGGTGGAGGTCACGGCCGAACCGGCGGCCGAGACGTCGCGGCCGGCGCCCGACAGGGTGTTGCAGGCGGAAATGGCGAAGGTGGCGGCCACGACGGCCAGCAGAGCGATCTTACGCATTGGGTTTAGTCTCCCCGGGGGATTGTTGAACTTGCGGGAGACGAACGGTCAGGCCGCCGCCTGGTTCCCTTCCTGGGGCTCAGGCTTGACTGTATTTTCCACGCCGGGCGTCGGGAAGACGAGACGGACGGTCACGCCCCCCGATTCATTGCGCACAAGTTCGCTGCGGCCGCGCAGCTGACGGGCGAAGGCGGTCATCAGGGTGCGGCCCACCCCGGAGGCGGTGAGCACCTCGTTGCTGGAGGCCCCGTCGTCGCTGATTTCCAGCTTGGCCTCCTCACCGTCCACCGAGAAGGTGACGGTCAGGGTGCCCCCGCGGCCGGCGAAGGCGTGCTTCTGGGCGTTGGTGATGGCCTCGACGGTGAACAGGGCCAGGGGCGCCAGGCGGTCGGGGTCGATCACCAGGGCGTCGACGTGCAGCTCGGTGCGCACCGGGGCGCCGTGCAGGGAGTCGGCGGCCACCAGTTGGGCGGTGAGCTCCTCCAGGAAGGGCCGCAGGTCGACCTTCTTCAGGTCGGGGCCCTGGTAGAGCGCGCGGTAGATCAGGGCGAGCGCGGTGATCCGCTGGCGGGTGTCGGACATGGCCGCCCGGGCCGCCGGGTCGCTCAGGGCCCGCTGCTGCATGTTCAGCAGGGAGGAGATGACCTGCAGGTTGTTCTTCACCCGGTGATGGATCTCGCGCATCAGCGCGTCCTTCTGGGCCAGGTTGTCGCGCAGGGTGGCGTCGCGCCCGACGATGGCGTCGGCCATCTGCTCCAGGGTGTCGGCCAGGTCGCGGATCTCCGGCGGGGCCTGTTCGGCCTGGATCGGACGCACGCTGAGCCGGCCGCGGGCGTAGAGAGCCGCGATCCGCTGCAGATAGGCGATCCAGCGGATCACCACCCGCTCGGTCACCACCAGCACCGCCAGCAGGGCCAGGACGAAGGCCAGGATCGGGAACAGCAGGCCGGTAAGGGGATTGAGCCGCGCCCAGGAGAACAGGCCCTGGCTCTTGGCCGAGAGGATCACATAGAGGTCGTCCCCCACCAGGGGGGCGGCGGAATAGACCCGGCGGTCGCCGCGGCGGTCCTTGGCGTACCAGACCACCGAGCCCTTGGCGTCGGCCCGGGTCCGCCAGGCCGGCGGCAGGTCGGGGAAGGCCTGGCCGTCGGTGAAGTTCATGTAGTGGCCCTGCTTGTCGGCCAGGGCGACCTCGGCCTCGTCGGGCAGGGAGCGGTCGGCCAGGCGCGGCGCCAGGCTCCGCAGGGTGATCACCGCCACCAGGGCGCCGTCGAAGCCGACCCGCGGATCGGTGGCGCGCACGGCCGCCAGCAGGGCGGGCTCCCGGGCGTAGACCGCCCCGGGGTCGCGGGTGACCACCAGGTTGTCGCCGGTCTGCAGCTGTTTGAACCAGGGACGCTCGCCGCGCAGGGTGTCGACGGGCACGTCGCCGGCCGCGCAGGCCACCCGGCCGCGGCGGTCGAAACGGATCAGGTTGGCGTAGCCGGGAATGCGCCGGGTCACCTCGGCCAGGCGCTGGGCGCACTGGAAGCCGACCGAGGCCGGCGCCAGGGTCTCCAGCAGGATGTCGGCGGCCTCCATCCGGGCCCGCGCCGTGGCCGCGCTGCGGTCGGCGGCGGCGGCCAGGTTCTGGCGCACGATCTCGCCCTCGCGGCGGAAGGCCATGGAGGACTGGATGGCGCCCAGGATCAGGACAGGCAGCAGGGCGGCCGCCAGGGCGGCGGTCAGGCGCACCCGGATCGTCGACAAAGAGCCCCAGGGGGAGGTGTTCATGTTACGCCCGTCGCCTAGCGGGCGCTTGAGAGCCGCTCCGCGTCCGCGAGGATGGAGCGCATGGCGTCGCCTGCCGCCCCACCATCGCGCTCATAGCTCCCGTCGTCGAGGATGGCGTGCAGGGCGCGGCGCGCCCGGCTGACCCGACTCTTCACGGTGCCCACCGCGCAATTGCAGATTTCGGCGGCCTCCTCGTAGGCGAAGCCGCCGGCGCCCACCAGGACCAGCGCCTCGCGCTGTTCGGCCGGCAGCATGGCCAGGGACATCCGCAATTCGTCCAGGGCGACCGGCGCCTCGGGATCGTCCACCGCCACCAGGGTGCGTTCGGCCGCCTCCTGGTCGAGCTGGCTCTGGCGCCAGGAGCGGCGCTTCTCGGAATAGAACTGATTGCGCAGGATCATGAAGGTCCAGGCCTTCATGTTGGTGCCCATCTGGAAGCTGGCCCGGGCGTCCCAGGCCTTCATCATGGCGTCCTGCGCCAGGTCGTCGGCGCCGGCCGGCTCCCCGGCCAGGGTACGGGCGAAGGCCCGAAGGTGCGGGATCAGCTTGACCAGTTCGCGCTTGAACGCCTCGTCGTCGGCGGGATCGCGGTCGGCATGCTTGGATGCAGCCTCCGACATCAGCCCTTCTCCGAGGAACGCTTGTCGGCCTTGCGCAGGATGTCGAGGAATTCGTCGGGGACCGGTTCGTTGACCACCTCGTCGAACATCTGTCGCAGACGCACCCCGATCGCCTGTTGCCGGAGTCTGGCCTCGTCGAGAGCCGCCGATGTCTTGCGGCGCTCCTCATTGGGTGTTTGTTCGATCATGTCCTCGGCGCTCCGCTTGCGCGGGGCTTGCCCCCTCGAATGGTCATCGTCGCCCGTCAACGCCCCGCTCCGATTCCGGTTCCCATGATCAACCCCCTTTATGAGCGCCCCGCCGCCGCGTTTCCGCCGCTCGCGCCCTTCTCAGATCACGGATCTGAACGCGCCTTTGTCCATTTCAGGACGCCGCGCCTGAACCCCATGGTCTAGAATGGAGAAAACGCCCGCCCAAGGGAACCGGTTCCCCACAGCGACGTTTCCGGCGTTATAGATGAGCGCTGTCGGGTGTTTCCCGATGCGGTCGCGTGTTTCTCGAACGGGGAGGGTATCACCTTGAGTCTTCTAGCCCGACTGGCGCCGCACCTGCCTTATGTGCGCCGCTACGCCCGCGCCCTCACCGGCGACCAGACCACGGGCGACCACTATGTCCGCGTCGCCCTGGAGGCCCTGGCCGCGGGCGAACGGGTGCTGGAGGCCAACCTCACCCCCCGCGTGGCGCTCTATCACGTCTTCCACGCCATCTGGCTCACCACCGGCGCCAAGCTTGAGCCCCGGGACGGCGGCGGCGACGACGCCAGCGGCCGCCTGATGCGCATCGCTCCGCGGTCGCGGCAGGCCTTCCTGCTCACCGCCCTGGAGGGCTTCACCCCCTCGGAGGCCGCCCAGATCCTGGGCGCCGACTTCTCCGAGGTGGAGACCCTCATCAGCGAGGCCCAGGCCGAGATCGACGCCGAGCTGGCCACCGACGTCCTGATCATCGAGGACGAGCCGGTGATCGCCGCCGACATCGAGGCCCTGGTGACCGAGCTGGGCCACACCGTGGTCGACATCGCCGCCACCCGCACCGAGGCGGTGGACGCGGTGAACCGCAAGGTGCCGGGCCTGGTCCTGGCCGACATCCAGTTGGCCGACGGCTCCTCCGGCATCGACGCGGTCAAGGACATCCTGGCCCGCTACGACGTGCCGGTGATCTTCATCACCGCCTTCCCCGAGCGGCTGCTGACCGGCGAGCGTCCCGAACCCACCTTCCTGATCACCAAGCCCTTCCAGCCGGAAACGGTGAAGGCGGCGATCGGCCAGGCGCTGTTCTTCCACCCCAGGAACGCCCGCCAGGCGGCCTAGATCTTCGGACCCCGACCGAAGCGGAACGCCGGCCTCGCGCCGGCGTTGTCGTTTCAGGCGCCGCGTCGGGCGGCGCGGTGTTCCTGCGACGGAGTTGACCGCATGCTGGGCTGGGCCTTGACCTTCGCCATCCTCGCCATCGTGGCGGGTCTCCTGGGCTTCGTGGGGCTGGCGGGTCTCGCCGCCACCGTGGCCAAGGTGCTGTTCGTGATCTTCCTCGTCCTGCTGGTGGCGAGCTTCGTCATCCGCGCGGTGCGCGGCCAGTCGGTGCTCTAGCCGGCGACAGCCCGAGGATCTCGCTCATGAAAACGGCCGCCCGATGGGGCGGCCGTCTTGCTTTGGCGCGGAGCCCGAGCCTCAGCGCGCGGGGGTGGGCGAGGTCTGCTGGGTGGCCGGGGCCGGCGCGCCCATGTCGAAGGCCTGGGCGTCGGCGGGCTGCTTGGCGTTGTTGACCTCGGTGGAGGCCAGGTCGTCGGCCTGCCAGGTCCAGGCGCCGAACAGGGCCATGGCGGCCAGGGCTGTGGAGACCAGCAGCACCCAGAACACGTGGCGGCCCAGGCGGCCCTGACGGGCGCGGGTGGCGTTGAGAACGGGATGGGCGGAATTGCGGCTCAGGACGGCCATGGATCGGCTCCTCTACTAATTCGGGAAATAGCTGAACGGGCCGGGGGGCGTGGGCCGGCCGGCGTCGTGGGCGCTGCTGAGCTGTCCGATCAGGCCGCCGGCGAAGGCGATTCCCAGGATGACGGCCAGGGCCGCGCCGCGGCGGCGCGACTGGCGTTGGCGCTCGGTGGGCGCGGTGAACAGGACCAGACCGCCATGTGAGGCTTGATAGCCGCGGATCATGGGAACCCCCGATTTCAGCGCGAGCCGGACGCCCGCATCTTGGCAAACGCCGAAAACCTGCTGCTGTTCCCGCTCATCGCCCGTTCAGGCCCGGGGGCCCAGGATGGGTCGCAATGAGGCCACCGGTCTCCTATCTGATGAGCGCCATGATCAAGTCCCGACACCTTATCGCCGCCGGTCTCGCCGTCGGCCTGACCCTGACCTTCGCCGGCCTCGCCCTGGCGCAGCCCGCGCCGGTCCTCGAGGGCCGCGAGGTGCGCGCCGCCGACGGCGCGGTGCTGGGGACCATCGCCAAGGTGATCACCGGCGCCGACGGCCGCCCCGTCCAGGTGCTCGTCCAGCCCAAGGGCGCGCGCGCCGCCGGACCCCGCAGCCTGCCCTACAAGGCGTTGAAGCCCGAGGGCGAGCGCTACGTCATTCCCCTCAGCAAGGCGGAGTTCGACTCGATGCCGGCCGTCGATCTGGAGGCGAAATAATTTTCGAAAAAACTCGCGCGGAACGGGAACAAAGGATTCGGGCGCGAGTTTGATATTTGCGGAGGCGGCGACGCCCCCCCCGACTTGAGACCGGCGCATATGCCGGTCTGCCGCCTCCGCACCCCCATTCTCGATGTGCACAGACTATCAAGGCGGGCCTCCCGGGCCCGCCTCTTCTTTTGCGCGTTCCGGCCGACCGGCGCGCCGTCGGCCGGCCAGGCCTCTACCGGCGCGGGGCGGAGAGCTTCAGCACCAGGTCGGCGCGTCGGCGCAGGGGACGGGTGTCGCCGTCGGAGGTGACCGATCCGGCCTGGCCCACGGCCTTCAGGTCGAGCTCGGCGGCCGGCAGGCCGGTGGTGATGAGCGCCTGGCTGACCGCGGCGGCGCGGCGCTTGGACAGCTCCATATTGGCGCCCGGCGCGCCCTTGGCGTCGGCCAGGCCCAGGACGGTCACCCCGTCGACCTTGCAGGCCTTGGCCTGGTCGGCGGCGGCCCGGATCACCGCGCGGCCCTCGTCGGTGACCTCGGCGGAGTCGGGCTCGAAATAGATCTGGACGGTCATGTCCGGGCAGGTCGCCTCACGCTTGACGATCCGGTCGCGGGCGTTGGTCAGGGTCGTGCACCCCGACCCCATCAGAGCCAGCACCAGAACAGCCGCGCCAAGTCCACGTACAGTCGCCATCAGCCCATACCCCTCAGGAGGAGGACGCCGCCGCAGCCCATCGCCGCGACCGCCCTCCATGTTGCGCAACGCGCGGCGAAGCTTCCCGTTCGCCGTCCGCCGCCACCGGAACCCTCGACAGCCTCTACCGTTTCGTTGAGTCCAAGGAAACGACCGGAGATTGCGACCATGCTGTGGAAACGTCCCATCCATCGTTCGAACGAGGTCGAGACCGTGGCCGAGGCCGACCACGAGGCCCGCGCCGCCTATGAGCGCGGCCGCCGCGACGAACGCAAGGCCCGCAAGCGCCATCCCATCATGATGACCCTGACGGTGGCCGCGGCCATGGTCGGCGGGGTGGTCCTGGCCCTGGCGGCCAAGGAAGGCTCCTTCGCCCGCAGCGGCGACCTGGTGGACCAGGGCCTGGCGGTGGCGGCCAATCGCGCCGAGCCGGTGGTGCTGAACGCCGCCGACGACGCCGGCGCGGCCCTGAAGGACGCCGGCGCCAGCCTGAAGTCCAAGACCAGCCCCGACACCGAGAGCTGAGCGTCTCGTGGGGGGGAAGATTCGAACCATAGAGCTGATCGCCAACACCGCCTCGGGCAGTGTCGGGCCGGCCGCGCCTGACGAGGCGCGCGCCATCCTGGCCGAGTTTGGCGATCGGGCGAATGTCTGCGTGCCCGAGAACGGCGACGTCACCGGCTGCCTGAAGGCGGCCATCGACCGGGGACCGGACCTGCTGGTGATCCTGGCCGGGGACGGCACCGCCCGGGCCGCCGCCGAGCTGTGCGGCGTGAAGGGGCCCCTGATCGCCCCCCTGCCCGGCGGCACCATGAACATGCTGCCCAAGGCCATCTACGGAACCACCGACTGGAAAGCCGCCCTGCGCGACACCCTGGAGCACGGCGAGGAGCGGGTGATCGGCGGCGGCGAGGTGGAGGGGCGGATGTTCCTGGTGGCCGCCATCCTCGGCTCGGCCGCCCTGCTGGCGCCCGCCCGCGAGGCGGTGCGCGAGGGCCGTCCGCTGATCGCCTTCCACCGCGCCCGGCGGGCCTGGCGCCGCGCCTTCTCCGGCCGCCTGCGCTACAGCCTCGACGGCGGCCCCCGCGGCAAGGCCGAGGCCATGAGCTTCATGTGCCCGATCGCCTCGCGGGCCCTCGACGACGACGCCCAGTGCCTGGAGGCCGCGGCCCTAGATCCGGCAGGGGTCGCCGAGGCCCTGCGCCTGGGCCTGCACAGTGTCATGGGGAACTGGCGCGACGATCCCTCGGTGGAGGCGATCGCCTGCCGCCGCGCCCGCGTCTGGGCCTCCAGCGGGGTGCCCGCCGTCCTGGACGGCGAGCCGGCCCGGCTCAGCGCCAATGTCCAGGTGGTGTGGAAGAACGAGGTGGCCCGCGTCTTCGCCCCGCCGCGCAAGGCCGCCCCGCAGCCGCGGGAAACCCTGGCCAAGACGATCGCCCAGGCCGGCTCCTGATGCGCATCGCCCATCTGTCGGACATCCATTTCGGCGGCGAGAACCCGCAGGCGGTGGCCGCGGCCTCGGCCTGGCTGGCGGCCGAGCCTCTGGACCTGGTGGTGGTGTCCGGCGACCTGACCCGCTTTGGCGAGACCCAGGAGTTCGTCTCCGCCGCCGCCTGGCTGAAGCACCTGCCTGAGCCGCGCCTGGTGACGCCGGGCAATCACGACGCCCCCTACCTGGCCTGGTACGACCGCCTGTTCACCCCCTTCGCCCGCTATGAGCGGGCCATCGGCCGGGCCCGATTCCAGACCCACCTGGCCCCGGGCCTGGCGGTCTATGGGATCAACACCGCCCGTGGGGTGCAGCCCCGGGCCAACTGGTCCAAGGGCCAGATCTCGCAGAACCAGGTGGCCGAGGCCCTGGCCTGGTTCGCCCAGGCGCCCGCCGACGCCCTGCGGATCGTGGTCTGCCACCACCCCCTCACCGAGATGATCGGCGGGCCGATGACCGGCAAGGTCTGGCGCGGCGAGGCCGCGGCCCAGGCCTTCGCCGAAGCCGGGGTCGACCTGGTGCTGAGCGGACACATCCACGCCCCCTTCACCTGGCCCTACGGCTATGGCGACGGCCATACCTATGCGGCCGGGGCCGGCACGCTGTCGGTGCGCGAGCGGGGCGTGCCGCCGGGCTTCAACCTCATCGAGACCGACGCCACGGAGATGCATGTCCAGGCCCTGGCCTGGACCGGATCGAAGTTCGAGCCCTCCCGCACCTGGTCGCTGGCGCGGCGCTAGACCCTGACCGTTCCGACGGAGCCGGTATCCACTTCCGGCTGTCGGGCTCTAACCCCAAAACGCGAAACGCGCCCCCGACCAGGTCGGAGGCGCGCTTTTCGACGTCGTCGCGGGGCGTGGCTAGACGCTTCGCCCGCGGACGAGGTGCATGACGAGGCTGACCACGAACAGCACCAGGAAGACGAAGAACAGAATCTTGGCGACACCCATCGCGGCGCCCGCGATGGAGGTGAAGCCGAGGAGGCCGGCGATCAAGGCGACCACCAGGAAGGTCAGGGCCCAGCTCAGCATGGGTGAAGCTCCATAGGTGTTTGCGTACCTAGTTCGAACGTGCGCCAAGCGCAGCCGTTCCACCCGCCCCGGTGTCGGGCGCCGGATGGGCCCAGGCCTTGCCCTCGCCGCGGGCCGCGGCGTACTGGCTCGCGGCGAAGCTCCAGTCGGGCAGGGCGTCGAACCACGCCTTCAGGAAGCCTTCGCGGTCGTTCTTGTGGTCCAGATAGTAGGCGTGCTCCCAGAGGTCGCAGACCAGCAGGGGGGTGAGGCCGCCCTGGATCAGAAGGTCGGCCGCGTCGTGGGTGGAGAGCACCTTGAGCGTCTCGCCCTCGGCCGCCAGCCAAACCCAGCCCGAGCCGAAGTGACCGTTCCCTTCGGTCACGAAGGCCGTCTTCAAGGCGTCCAGTCCGCCGAAGTCCCGGGTGATCGCCTGGGCCAGGACGCCCTCGGGCGCCTGGCGGCGCGCGCTCATGGCGGTCCAGAAGAAGGTGTGATTCCAGGCCTGGGCGGCGTTGTTGAACAGCTTGGCGGACGCCGGGTCGCCGGCGGCTTCACGGACCACCTCCTCCAGGCTGGCCGGCGCGCGGCCGGCCTTGGCCAACAGCTCGTTGGTGGTGTCGACGTACTTCTGGTGATGCTTGTCGTGATGCAGGTGCATCGTGGCGCGCGAGATGACCGGCTCCAGGGCCGCGTGGTCATAGGGCAGGGGCGGGAGTTCGAACATGGCGGGATTCCGGGTCTGGAGGGGCGGCGCGAGCGCCAGTCCCCTTCCAAACCCTCGAACCCGCCTCGGGTTCGTTATTTCTTCTTCGAGGCGGGTCCGCCCGCCGAGCGGGTCGCCATGGCCGTGGCCAGCAGGGTGGCCACGATCTTGGGGTTGCGCAGGGCCACCGCGCCGGCGGCGAGGATGGCGCTGGCCGCCACGATCGGCTTCTCCCGGGCCAGGTCGATCATCTTGGTGAGGATGTCGCGCTCTTCGGGCTGCTTGCCGAACTTGGGCGGATGGGCCTTTATCAGCAGGACCAGGGCGCAGAGCCCCATGAGCAGGGCCGCGGCCCCGGCCACCGCGACGGCGGCCCAGGCGGGCCCGGCCATCGGCAGCACGGCGGCGTAGAGGGCGAACGCCAGCGCGACCACGCAGACGGCCGCCGCCGCGGCGAGCGCGGAGACGGCCGAAACGTAGAGCAGCGCCTTCTTCAGGATCAACGGTTGCGGCCGCTGGCGAGCAGGAGGCCGACCAACAGGCCGACGCCGAGCGCCGTGCCGGCCGCCATCAGCGGACGTTCGCGGACCCGCTCGACGACATAGCGCTGGGCTTCGTCGAGGTGCTCGCCGGCGTTGTCGGCATAGGTGCGGCTCTGGGCGCGGACCTGTTCGAGGCCCTCGGCCACGACCTTTTCAAAGCGCTTGGAGGCCTCCGAGAAGGTCCGTTCGGCCTGGCTGGCGAGCTGGGTCGCGGCTTCGGCCACCGAGGCGGCGGCCGCCTTGGCTTCCTGGGCGGTGCGGTCGACGGCGTTCGCGGGCATTCAGGATCTCCAGAAAATGGGGTAGCCCCCGCAGGACTTGCGGGCGCGGGCAGCACGGCCTCAACGCGGCGTATCTTAGGCCGGTTCCGGGCCGGCGCAAAGCCGGAGCGCCGGCACAAAATGAGTCATGGAAACGATGACTCAACCCACGGTTCCTGTCGCTTCGGCGCGAACCCCGATCTATGATCGCCGGCATGAGCGCCAAGGCCACCGGCCTGAACCTGGATCGCAAGCGTCTGGACCTGGCGCTGCAGGCCGCGAGGCTGGGCGAGTTCGAGTGGGACATGGTCCGCGGCGTGTTCATCGTCAGTGACCGCATGGCCGCCATCACCGGCCTGCCCGCCGGCGAGACTCCCGTGGCCGGCGCCGAGGATCTCCAGGCCCTGGTCCATCCCGACGATAGCGAAGCCCTGAGGCGGACCATCGAGGAAGGGCTGCGCCACGAGGGTCGCTATGAGGCCGAATACCGCCTGAAGCCGGGGCCGAACGGCGAGATCATCTGGATCCGCGCCGCCGGCATCCAGGTGGTGGACGACAAGGGCCAGCCCACCGCCATCTGCGGCGTCATCCAGAACATCAGCGAGAGCCGGGTCGAGGAAGATCAGCGCCGCACCCTGATGGCCGAGCTGGACCACCGGGTGAAGAACGTGCTCGCCGCGGTCCAGGTGCTGGCCTACCAGACCGCCAAGCGCACCACCTCCCTGGAAAGCTTCCTTTCCAACTTCGCCGGGCGGCTGAAGTCCATGGGGGCGGCCAACGAGCTGCTCACCGCCGCCCGCTGGCGCGGCGCGGCCATCGCCCACCTGGCGGCCGCCGAGCTGGGGGGCCTGGCGCCTGGCCAGACCCGCTGGGAAGGGCCCGAACTCTTCCTGACCCCGCGGGCGGCCAACGCCCTGTCGCTCGCCCTGCACGAACTGGCCACCAATGCGGTGAAGTTCGGCGCCCTGTCGACCGAGACCGGCCGGGTCGACCTGCGCTGGACGACGCTCGCGGGCGGCGGCTTCGAGCTGATCTGGAGCGAGAGCGGCGGGCCGCCGGTCTCCCCTCCGGCCCGCAACGGGTTCGGCTCGACCCTGCTGGCCCAGGTCACCGGCCGCGAGCTGAACGGCCATGTGGAGCCGGAATTCCGCGCCGGCGGGGTCCGGGTGCGGATCACCGCCGGCCCGCAGACCATCGTCGATCGCCCCGACACCGTGCCCGAGGCGCCGGTGATGCGGGTGTTCGAGACCACGCCCACGGCGCGCGGCCCCACCAATCTGCGCGGCTCCCGTGTGCTGATCGTCGAGGACGCGGTGCTGCTGGCCCTGGAGCTGGAGACCGGGCTGTCGGAGGCCGGCGCCGAGGTGGTGGGCCCGGCCTATGAGCTGGCCGAGGCCATGGCCCTGCTGGACGGCCATATCGACGCCGCGGTGCTGGACGCCAATCTCAACGGCCTGTCGGTGACCCCGGTGGCCGAGGCCCTGGCCGCCCGCGGCATCCCCTTCGTCTTCGCCACCGGCTACGGCGACTCCGCCGGGGCGCCCCTGGGCTTCGACGCCCCCATCATCCGCAAGCCCTACGACGTCACCCAGGTGGCGGCCGCGGTCTCCGCCCTGCTGGCGAGCTAGACGGGCTCGCCCTTCAGGAAGGCGATCATCGCCGCCGTGGCGGTGCGATCCTGGATCATGAACAGGTGGCCACCCTCGAAGAACCGAAGGGTCGAGCCCCTGATGCGGCTGGCCAGGTTCTCCTGGGTCGCGGGCAGGGCGATGCCGTCATAGCGGCCCGCCGCGATCAGGGTCGGGGCGGTAATCTGGTCCAGCCGATCCCAGGTGTCGTGATGGGCGCGGGCCTCCAGTTGCCGCCGCGCCCCCATCTCCCGGCCGGGCTCGCCCTCGAAGGGGTCGCTGGCCCCCATGGCCACGAACTGGGCGTAGAGTTCGGGATTGGCCGCCGCCCAGGCCGCGTCCCGGCGGGTGTCGGAGATCGGCATCAGATGCTTGGCGCGGGCCTCGCCCTTCAGGTGCTCGATCTCGTGGAAGGGGAAGGAGGCGCCGCCGGCCCCGCCCGGCGAGGTGCAGGCCAGGACCAGGCGGTCGACGCGGCCCGGATGCCGCAGCACCAGCTCCTGGGCCACCATGCCCCCGAAGGAGACCCCGATGACATGGGCCTTCTCCAGGCCCAGCGCGCCCATCAGGGCCGCGGCGTCGTCGGCGTAGTCGGCCATCGTATAGGCCAGGTCGGGCTTGTCCGATCGCCCCAGGCCCCGCTGGTCGTAGGAGACCATGTCGAAGGCCTTAGGGAAGGGGCCGTCGAACTGGTTGGGCTTGTTGCGCAGGTCCCCGCCGGTGCCGGAGATGAACAGCAGGGGCGGGCCCGACCCGGCCTGCTCGTAATAGATATCCAGGCCGTTCACGTGGGCGGTGGGCATCGGGGCTCCTTGATGATCGGTCCAGCCTAGAGACCGCGCCCGCCCCTGTCAGCCGGCGACCTTCGGCGTCAGGATCTGCTGGGCGGCGGCCCGGGCGATCAGGGCGCCGTCGTCGCGGCGGAAGTCAGCCTCCACATTGATGAGCTGGCGGGTTGTCGCCGTCACCCGCCCCTCGATGGTCAGCGGATGGGCGCGGCCCACCTTGGCGAAGGTCATCTGCAGATTGATGGTCCGGAAGTAGTTCTCCTCGGGGATCACCGTCAGGGCGGCGAAGGCCATGATCTGGTCGGCCAGGGCCGCCAGGTGCCCGCCGAACATCGAGCCGTCACGGTTGAGGATCTCCGGCTCCGGGTTCCAGACCTTGCGCACCCAGCCGGGCCCCCAGTCGTCGAGAGTCCCCAGCCTCAGGGTGGTCACCACCGGGGGCACATTGGCGTCGCCCGCCTTCAACGCGTCCAGTCGCTCGGTCGCCCAGGTCATTCCAGAAACCTCCCCTGTTGAGGCGCAGACAATCCGAGCTAAGCTCAGATTCAGCTACTCGCGTTTTGGCGGAGACCTCAGGCCCATGGCGCAACCCCAACGCCGGCAACCCAGGCAGGCCCGGGCGCTCGCCACCCAGGCGGCCATCTTCGAGGCCACGGCTCAGATTCTGGAGGGCCAGGGGGAGGCGGCGCTCACCACCAACGCCATCGCCGAGCGGGCGGGGATCAGCATCGGGACTCTCTACCAGTACCATGCCGACAAGCGGTCGATCCTGGTGGCCATGGCGCTCGCCGAGAACGCCAGGGTGCGGGAGACCCTGATCGCGGCGGCCGGTCCGGACGGGGTGTCCAGCGCCCGCCTGGCGATCCGCACCCAGATCGCCATCATGGCCGACCGCCCGGTGACGCGGCGGGCCTGTCTCCGGGCCATGCTGGAGACCGACCTCATCCCCGCCGAGGAGAGGACAACCAACCGGCTGATCGAGCGCCATCCCGGCGACCGCCTGGACCGCTATGTCATCAGCCGGGCGGTGATCGGGGTGATCCGCGCCGCGGTGCTGGAGGGCTCGCCGGTCCTGGCCGATCCCGGCCTGGAGGACGCCCTGGTGAAGCTGGTGGAGCGGTATTCGGCGGAGGGTTAGCCCGGCGCCCTGTGGATCGGGTCGACCCAGGCCACGCCCTCGGGTCGCTCCACCGGCTCGATGTCCAGGTTCACCACCACCGCCTCGCTGTCGCTGCGCACCAGCAGGCACTCCAGGGTCTCGTCGGCCGAGGCGTTGATCTCCTGGTGCGGCACATAGGGCGGCACATAGATGAAGTCGCCGGGCCCGGCCTCGGCGGTGAATTCCAGCTTCTCGCCCCAGCGCATGCGGGCTCGGCCCTTCAGCACATAGATGACGCTCTCCAGGGGCCCGTGGTGGTGGGCGCCGGTCTTGGCGTCGGCGTGGATGTGCACGGTGCCGGCCCAGAGCTTGCGGGCGCCGACGCGGGCGAAGTTGATGGCCGCGGCGCGGTCCATGCCCGGGGTCTGGGGGGTGTTGGTGTCGAGCTGGTCGCCGGGGACCACGCGGACCCCGGTGTGCTTCCAGGCATCCTCGGGAATGTCGGTCATGGCCAGGCCTCCGGCGTGAGACCTCTAGACTATGCCCTTGGCCCGCAGCTCCGCCACCCTGTCGGCGCTCAGGCCCGCCAGGCCGGTCAGCACCTCGTCGGTGTGCTGGCCCAGGGTCGGGCCCGGCCAGCGGACCTTGCCCGGCGTCTCCGACATCTTGGGGAAGGCGTTCTGCATCTTGATCTTGCCGAACACCGGATGGTCGGTCTCCACGATGGTGTCGCGGGCCTTGAACTGTTCGTTCTCCAGCATGTCCGGCGCGCGGAAGACCCGGCCCGAGGGGATGCCGTCGGCCTCCAGCAGGGCCAACAGGTCATCCAGCGCGAAGTCCTTGGTCCAGTCGGCGATGATGGCGTCCAGCTCGGCCTGGTTCACCCCGCGTGAGGCGTGGTCGACGAACTTCGGGTCCTTGGCCAGGTCCGGCCGCCCCATGGTCTCGGCCAGCCGGGCGAAGACGGTGTCGCCATTGCCGCCGATCAGGATCATCTCGCCCTCGGCGCAGGGATAGACGTTGGAGGGCGCGATGCCCGGCAGGATGGAGCCGGAGCGCTCGCGGACATAGCCGGTGAGGTCGTACTCGGTGACCAGGTTCTCCATCACCGCCAGCACGCTCTCATAGAGGGCGACGTCCAGCATCTGGCCGCGGCCGGTATTGGCCCGGTGGTGCAGGGCCATGGTGATCCCCATCACCGCGTGCATGGCCGTCAGGCTGTCGCCGATGGAGATGCCGGCCCGCGCCGGGGGCCGGTCGGGCTCGCCGGTGACGTGGCGCAGGCCGCCCATGGCCTCGCCGATCAGGCCGTAGCCGGCGCGGCTGGCGTAGGGGCCGGTTTGGCCGAAGCCGGAGACCCTGGCCATGATGAGGCCGGGGTTTGTGGCCGACAGGGCCTCATAGCCCATGCCCCATTTCTCCATCGTCCCGGGGCGGAAGTTCTCGATCAGGATGTCGGCCTTGGCGATCAGGGTCTTGGCGATCTCCCGGCCCTCCGGGGTGCGCAGGTCCAGCCCCACCGACTGCTTGTTGCGCCCGATCACCGGCCACCAGGGCGACAGGCCCTGGGGCAGGCTGCGGCCCCACTGGCGCATGGGGTCGCCCACCCTGGGGTCCTCGATCTTGATCACCCGAGCCCCGAAATCCCCCAGGATCTGGCCGGCGAAGGGGCCCGCGATCAGGGTGCCGATCTCGATGACCACGAGGTCCTTCAACGGACCTTGGGCGGCGGTGTCGGTCATGGCGGGCTCCCCGGAACAGATCACGCGTCCGTGAGTTTGAAGGACGCGAGCCGGTCGTTTGGACCCGCCCGGCCCTCTGTCTGTCAATGCCTAGGAGTTCCCCATGAGCCGTCATCTGCTGATCGCGGGCGCTTGTGTCGCCGCCCTCTCCCTCGCCGCCTGCGGCAAGAAGGCCGAGACCGAAGGCGCCGCCACCCCGGCCGAACAGGCCATGACCCCGGACGCCAACCCGGCGGCCACGGTGCCCACCCCCGCCAACGAGGCCACGGCCGTCGACTTCGTGCCCAAGGCCGCCGCCAGCGACATGTTCGAGGTGGAGCTGGCCAAGGTCGCCCAGAAGCGCGCCACCAACGCCGAGGTGAAGAAGTTCGCCGGCGAGATGATCACCGCCCATACGAAGACCACCGCCGACCTGAAGAAGGCCATCGCCGATTCCGGCCAGACCCTCACCCCGCCGGCGACCCTGCCGGCCGACCTGCAGGCCAAGATCGACGACCTGAGCAAGGTCGACGCCAAGGACTTCGACAAGAACTACATGGACAACCAGGTCGACGCCCACCAGTCGGCGCTCAACCTGATGCAGCGCTACGCCGAGGACGGCGACGTCCCGGCCATCAAGGCCTTCGCCGCGGCCACCGCCCCGGCGGTGCAGAAGCACTACGACATGGCCAAGGCCCTGCGCGGTTCCCTGAAGTAGCCGCCGCTGCGCCCCGTCCTCCGCGCCCCGGCGCGAAGGGCGGGGTTCCCTTCCAGACAGCGCGGGCGTAAGGCGGCTCCATGACCGATTACGTCCTTGCTCCGCCGGCCCAGGCCTGCGTCCCCGTCGAGGGCTCGAGCGCCCTCTTCCCCGTCCGCCGCGTCTATTGCGTGGGCCGCAACTACGCCGCCCACCGCCGCGAGATGGGGGGCGACGACCGCGATCCCCCCTTCTTTTTCGCCAAGCCCGCCGACGCTGTCGTTCCCCCCGGCGGTGCGGTCCCCTATCCGCCCCGCACCGCCAACCTGCACCACGAGATCGAGCTGGTGGTGGCCCTGAAGGGCGGCGGCGCCAACGTCCCCGTCGAGGCCGCCCTGGACCTGGTCTACGGCTACGCGGTGGGCGTCGACCTCACCCGCCGGGACCTGCAGAACGCCGCCAAGGACAAGGGCCAGCCCTGGGAGGCCGGCAAGGCCTTCGACGCCTCGGCCCCGATCTCGGCCATCAAGCCCTGGACCGGCCCCGCGCCGCAGGGCCGCATCGCCATCTCCGTGAACGGAACGGTCCGCCAGGAGGGCGTCGTCGCCGACATGATCTGGAACGTCGCCGAGATTATCGCCGAAGCCTCCAAGCTCTGGACCCTTGCGCCCGGCGACCTGATCTTCACCGGCACGCCTGAGGGCGTCGCCGCCATCGTCGCCGGCGACAAGATCTCGGGCGAAGTCGAGGGCGTCGGCCAGCTCAGCTTCACGGTGGGCTGAGATGAGCCTGACCCTCTATTCCCAGTGGCGGGCCACCGCCCCCTATCGCGTCCGCATCGGCCTGGCGCTCAAGGGCCTCGACTACGCCTATGAGGCCGTCGACCTGGTGGCCGGCGCCCAGCACAAGCCGGCCTATCGGGCGGTGAATATCCAGCGCCTGGTGCCGACCCTGGACCTCGGCGACGGGACCGACGTCCTGACCCAGAGCCTGGCGATCCTGGAATATCTCGACGAGACCCACCCCGAGCCCGCCCTGCTGCCCAAGGGCGCCCTCGATCGCGCCCGGGTCCGGGCCATGGCCGGGATCATCGCCTGCGACATCCACCCGCTGAACAACATGCGGGTGCAGCGGGCGCTCGAGGCCATGGACGTCGCCGCCCCGCGCCGCGCCAAGTGGACCGAGCGCTGGATCGTCGACGGCTTCAACACCCTGGAGCCGATGATCGCCAAGTACGGCGCGGGTTTCTGCTTCGGCGACACCCCCACCATCGCCGACTGCTGCCTGATCCCGCAGATCTATTCCGCCGCCCGCTACAAGGTGGAGCTGGACGCCTGGCCGTCCATCCAGGCGGTCGGCGCCCGGGCGCGCGAGCATCCGGCCTTCATCGCCGCCCTGCCCGAGAATCAGCCGGACGCGGTTCCGGCCTAGCTAAGTCCGCTTATCCCGGCCTTCGCCGGGATGGGCGGTTGGGAGATCAGTTCCCCCGCACCCGGACCCGGGCGGTCACCTTCCGCCCCTCGCCGTCGATGACCATCAGGCGGTAGAAACCCGGGCCCTTGGGGCGCCAGACCACGCGGCCGGAGACGGGATCGCGGTCGAGGGGGTCGCCGTCGACATACCAGGACAGGCCCTGGCCGCCGGCGGCCAGGACCAGGCCCCGCGACTTGGGGCCGAAACTCTCCACCTGCACGGCCGAGCCGTCCGGCGGGAAGATCAGGCGCGGTCCCTCCGACACCGTCTCCAGCCGCTGCAGGGCCTCGGGCGCGGACCGGGGCGCGATGGGGCGCGGGGCGGCGGCCGGCGCGTCCAGCAGGTCGGCGACGTCGAACAGCAAGGGGAGCGCCGCGTCGCGCCCGGTCAGGCCGCCGCGCGCGCCCCCGTCGGCCCGGCCGGTCCAGACCAGGATCACGTACTTGCCGACGACGCCGGCCGCCACAGCGTCGCGGAAGCCGTAGGAGGTGCCGGTCTTGAAGGCCATCAGCGGCCGGCCCTTGGTGAGCGCCGCGGGGCTGGAGCCGGCCGGCGGCGGGGTCTCGCGCAGGATGTCCAGCACCTGGGTGGCGGCGGCACGCCGCATCAGCCGCTCGCCCCCCTGGCGCGGGCGCTTCTTCGCCTCGGCCTCGGTCCAGGCCAGCGGCTTGGCGGTCCCCCCGTCCCCCAGGGCCGCATAGAGCACCGCCAGGTCCCGCAGGCTGATCCCCACCCCGCCGAGCGCGATGGCCAGGCCCGGCGTGCGGAGCTGCCGGCGCGGCCGCACCAGGGTCACGTCCACCGCCGCCAGCCGCGCCTCGAAGGAGGCCGGCCCCACCTTCTCCAGCAGCTCGACGGCGGGCACGTTCAGGGAGTGCGACAGGGCTTCGCGGGCGGTGACCTTGCCGTGGAACACCCGGTCGAAGTTCTCCGGCTGGTAGTCGGCGAAGCGGCGCGGGGCGTCGTCGATCTGGGTGTCGGGCGCCGCGATCCCATCGTCGAAGGCGAAGCCGTAGATGAAGGGTTTCAGGGACGAGCCCGGCGAGCGGATGGCCCGGGTCATGTCGATCCAGCCGCCGGGACGGTCCAGGCCGCCCGAGCCGACGGCGGCGCGCACGGCGCGGCTTTCGATCTCCACCACCAGGATGGCGGCAGTGTCCTCCGGCCCCTGGGCGCGGGCGGCCGCGGCGGCGAGCGGCTCCAGCCGCGACTGCAGGCCCGCATCGATGGTGGTCACCACCGAGGCCTGGGAGGCCGGCGCCGCGCGGGCCAGCTGCCCCGCCACATGCCAGGCCATGGCGGGGAAGCGGGCGCGGCCGGGCAGGGGATCGCCCTCGGCCTCGCTGGCCTCCACCTCGGTAAGGCGCCGGGCCCGGACCATCTTGTCCAGCACCGCGCGCCGCGCGGCCCGCGCCGCCTCCGGCCGCCGGTCGGGGCGCCGGGCCTCCGGCGACTGGGGCAGGGCGATCAGCAGGGCCTGCTCGCTGTCGGTCAGGGTCTCCGGCTCATGGCCGAAATAGGAAAGGCTGGCGGCCCGCACGCCTTCGAGATTGCCGCCATAGGGCGCCAGGGTGAGATAGAGGGCCAGGATCTCGCGCTTGGAGAGCCGCGCCTCGATCTGCACGGCGCGGATCATCTCGATCAGCTTGGCGCCGAGGGTCCGGGGCCGGGGCTCCAGCAGGCGGGCGGTCTGCATGGTGAGCGTCGAGGCGCCGGAGGTGGCCCGGCCATGGACCAGGGCCGACCCCGCCGCCCGGACCACCGCCAGGGGGTCGACGCCGGGGTGGACCCAGAACCGCGCGTCCTCGACGGCCACCAGGCGGCGCTGGAACGTCCTGTCGGTCCGGGTCAGGTCGGCCCGGATCCGCCAGCGTCCATCCTCCACCGGCAAGGCCCGCAACCAGGCCCCGCGATGGTCGAGCGCCACCGGGGAGGATCGCCGCGCCCGCGACAGGTCCGGCGGCGCCAGGGCGTCGGCGGCGAAGACCGCCGTCTCCACCCCCAGCAGGGCGATGACCGCCAGGGTGATGCGCCGCACGGCCGCCTTCTCCCCTTGTGGGGGAAGGCGGCTCTGTAGAGCCGCGTCGCCCGGACCTTTCCGAATCCCTGCAAGCAGCGCGTCGAGGCGGCCCCTCACCCGACCGTCCTCCGGACGGCCCCCCTCTCCCACGAGGAGAGAAGGGGTACGCTACCGATCCGCGTCACTACGGCCCCGGCGTGATGGTGGTCCGATCCGCCGCCGTCCGGGCGTTCAGCGCCGGACGGTACATATCGCGGGCCTGGGCGCCGGGGAGCAGGAAGTCGCCGGCGGTCACCGCGCGGGCCACATAGGCGAAGGCGAAGCTGTCCTTGCCCGCCAGGTCCATGGCCGCGACATAGCGGTCGTCGCGGCTCTCCTGCACGTCGGCGGCCGACAGCTTGCCCAGGAACCGGAACGGGCCGTTTTGGGCGTCGTCGGGGCCCAGCACCGTCTCGATCTCGAAGCCCGCGGGCAGGGGATCGTCGATGACCAGGGCCATGGTGCGCGCCTGGCTGGAGCGGCCGGACACCACCACGATCACCCGGTCGCCCTGATGCAGGTTGCGGGCATCCACCGCGCCGCCGGTGAAGCCCACCAGCCGCTTGGACAGGCTGATGCCGCTCTCGCTGGCCGGCGGGGCGCTGATCGGCGTGCCGGTCACCGTCACCGTCCGCCAGAGCGCATTGCCGCCGTTGAGGAAGCTGGCGCTGGCCAGCTTGCCCACCGCCCAGCGCGGCGCCCCGCCCGCCGGATTGAGCGGGATGGCGCCGGTGGCCGTCACCTTGATCGGGCCGGCCGCCTTCAACATGAAGTGGGCGGCCTGCAGCAGGCGGGCCTGCTCCTGGGTGTTGAGGCTGTCGGGGTCCTTCACGGCGTTCTCGAGCCGCCCTTGCAGGCCGCGCGCCATGCCGCTTTCCCCGGCCTCGTAGGCGAGCGCGATGACGCCCGCCAGGTCCCTCAAGGGGCTCTGGTACCAGTCGCTCTCCTCGCGGTAGCCGAGGCTGGCGATGGCCTGGCGCAGGGCCGAGCGGGCCCGGGCGTGGTCGCCCATCAGGGCCAGCCCCGCCCCCACCTGGGCCTTGGCCAGCGGCGAGCTCTCGGACTTCATCTGCACGTCATGCCACCAGCGCAGGCGGCCGAGGTCGCCGCGCCCGCCCTTGGCCAGGACGTAGAGGGCGTAGGCGGAGGCTCTGGAGCGCATGGTGGCCGTGGCCTTCTTGGAGGCCTCGGGCGAGCCCGCCCACCACTCGGGATATTCCGTGCGGTAGGAGATGGAGACCCAGCCGGTGGGCTGGGAGATCTGGCGCATGGCCGACAGCGCCCGGTCGACGGCCTGTTGCGGCACGGGCACGCCCGCCCTCTGGGCCTCGATCAGGAAGTCGGTGGCGTAGGCGCCCAGCCAGGCGTCGGCCTCCCCGTCGCCCACCCGCCAGAGGCCGAAGGCCCCGTCGAGGGTCTGGCGGTCCAGCAGCCGGCCGACGGCGCCGGCGAGCGCCGCCGAGGACCGTTTCACCTTGGGATCGCTGCTGACCTCCTGGGCGTAGAGCAGGGGATAGGCCGCCGAGATGGTCTGCTCGGTGCAGCCATAGGGATAGCGCGACAGGGCCACGGCGATCGGGCCGGGGTCGAAGCCGCGGAACGGCGAGTAGCTGACCTGCATCGTCGCATCCCCCGCCGCCAGGCCGGAGAGCAGGCCGGCCGTCGGGGTGTAGCTGGCGCCGGGGCGTTGCAGCTCGATGGTGGTCCGGGTGATCGGGCTCCAGCCCAGCCGGGTCTGGATCGGATAGTCCCGCGCCGTCGTGAAGCCGGGGCCCGAGACCGTGAACCCGACCTTGCCGATGCCGGCGCGGGTGGGAGCGTCGAAGGGAATCCGCTCGGCGACCCGTTGGCCGAGCGCCAGCTGATAGGCCTTCTTGAAGGGCGCGAGGACGCCCCCCTGGGAGGTGAGCTCGGCGATATATTCCCCGACCTTGCCCTCCAGATTGTGCAGCTCCAGGGTCGCGAAGGCCCTGTCCCCGGGCGCCAGGAAGCGCGGCAGGGCCAGGTCGGCCACCACCGGCTCGCGCACGGTGAGCGGCTTGGAGGCCGAACCCACGGCGGTGTCGGTCCAGGCCACGGCCATCAGCCGCAGCTCGCCGTTGAAGTCGGGGGCCGGGAACTTGATCACCGCCTTGCCGTCCAGGCCGGTCTCCACCACGCCTGACCACAGGGCGACAGTCTTGATCGGGGTGACCGTCAGGCCCTCGCCGCCGATCTCGTCGCCGCCGAAGTTGACGTTGGCCGGGGCCCCGAGGTTGGGGTCCAGCAGGCGGCCATAGTCGTCGCGATAGTCCAGGGTGAGCGCCTTCTTGCCGAAGTACCACTTCACCGGATCGGGGCTGTCGAACTTGGTCAGCCGCAGGATGCCCTCGTCCACCGCCGCCAGGGTCACGTGGGCCCGGCCGCCGAACCCGGCGCCCTTGATGGCGATGGGCACGCTGAGCATGGCCTTGGAGTCCACCTTGACCGGGGTGTTGAGCTCCACGGTCAGCTTGCGGTCCTTGGGGTCGAGGGGGACATAGACCAGCCCGAGCGCCCGGCGCGGCTTGGGGGCGGACACCGGATCGCGGGGCTGCACCACGCTCACCAGCACATAGGCCCCGCCGCCCCAGGCGCCGTTGGTCTTCAGGCGCACGGTGGCGCCGTCCTTGCCGACGGTGACGGTCTTGAAGTCGATCAGCCGGTCGGTGGCCACCGCGATCTGGGCCTCCCCGGCATAGGGGGGCTTCAGGGTGATCTCGACGGTGTCGCCCTGGGCGTAGGCCTTGGTCCCGGCGCTGACGCGCACGAAGTCGGGGGCCTCCACGTCCTTGGCCGGGGCGCCCCAGCCCGAGGCGAAGCGGATGACGCTTTTCGCGCCGCCGGGCCCGGTGAGCTCCAGGCGATAGTCGCCCCAGCCCAGGCGCCGCGCGATGCGGGCGGGCGCGGCGGTGGCGATGTTCAGCGCCCCCTTCTGCACCACCACGTCGCGGCTTGTCCGGCGCCATTGCCAGCGGCCGTCCTGCTGGAACCAGTCATAGTCCCAGTTCTCGGCGATCAGGCTGTAGGCCACGCCGGTCGCGGCGATGCGCCTGCCGGCCGCGTCGGCGGCGATGACGTTCATGGCGATGGTGGGGTCGCCACTGCCGCCGGTGTCGCCCTGGTCGACCTTGACCCCCAGATAGAGGGCCTTGGTGCGGACCTTCAGGTTCAGGCCCTCGCGCACCGGGCGACCGCCCGGCTCGAAGACGCTGGCGGTCATGACGGCGGCCAGGGGCTGGGGCGTGTCCCCCGCCTCGGCGGCCGACAGTTTCAGCACCGCCCGGCCCTCGCCGTCGGTGACGGTCTGGCCAAGCTCGAGATACTTCTCCTCGAAGGGGCTGACCTGGTCGCCCCAGGCATAGCCCTCGAACTGCGGGAAGGGATTGGGGTCGACCTTCAGCCGGGCCTCGCCCTGCACCTGCAGGCCGGCGCCGGCCGCGCCATACAGGAAGCGGGCGGAGATCTCCACATTGCGCACCTCGGCGGCCTTCAGGGGCGCGGACTCCTGGCCGACGGTGGTCACCGCCAGGCGTTGCGGGGCGAAGTCCTCCACCGAGAAGCTGAGGGACCCGGCCGGCTTGTCCAGGCCGTCGATCTCGACCTTGGCGCTCCAGCGGCCGCGCGGCGCGCTCTTGGGCAGCGCCACGTCGGCGCCCACCGCGCCCTGCGGTGCGCCGTCGAAGGCGTAGCGCTTGAACTCCACCCCAGACGGCCGGCGGATGACGATGGCGCCCTTGCGGTCCTTCACCGCCTTGACCTCGCGGTCGCGGAGCAGGGCGTTCAGATGGACGGTCTCGCCGGGGCGATAGATGCCGCGGTCGCCATAGATGTAGGCGTCGACGGCTGTGGACGCCGTCCGGCCGGCGGTGGCGCTCTCGCCCGGCTCGGAGGTGCGGCCGCCGATGCCCTGCTTGGACAGGTCGACGGGGGCGCGGTCGAGGTCCAGCACCGCCAGGTCGCCGGCCTGGCCATAGGCCATCACCATCTTGGCGTCGGCGGGCCCCTCGCCCTCCAGCAGGGCGTGGTCGAAGTGGACGCGGCCCGAGGCGTCGGCGTTGGCGACGGCCAGGTCCTCGCCGTTGCGCGCGACCAGGGTCACCTTCACGCCGGGCAGGGTCTTGGCGGTCTTCAGGGAGCGGACCACCACGTCCAGGGCCTCGGAACCGTCATAGGCCGAGAGCGCCATGTCGGTGAACATCACCCAGCGGCGGGCCTGGGCCGGCGGATTGGGGTCGAGGCTCTCGCCGTCGTCGCCCTTGATCGCCCGGCCGCCGGAGGCGTCGCGGGCCTTGATGACATAGCCCCCCGGCTTCATGTCCTTGAGCACGGCGCCCAGGGGGAAGACGGTGGTGGTGCGGTCGCCGGCGGCCTGGACGTTCACCGCCACCTCGCCCTTCCAGACGATGCGGCCCTCGTCGTCGGGGCTGTCGGAGCCGTAGTCGTCGGAATACTGGCCCTCGGCGGTGGGATCGGGGGCGCTGATCGACTTGCGCACCAGATTGCGGTCCACCACGCGCCAGACCTCCACATAGAGGCGGCTCACATTGACGGTCTCGATGCCGATGCCGTCGGCGTCCTCGCGCGGCAGGATCACGCCCTCTCCGGCGAAGCCGACATAGGGGGGCTTCTCGCCGAAGGTGAAGTCGACGTCGGAATTGGCCGCCAGGACCTCGCCGCCCCGGGCCGGCAGGCCCTTCAGCAGGGTGATCCGGCGGTCGGTGAAGCCGACCCCGGCGACGCAGAGCTCCGAGCCCTTCACCGAGACGGCCGGGCTGCCCCCCATGTCGGGCGCCACCAGCACGTAGTCGGCATAGGACTTGGCCGGGTCCAGCGGCCGGGTCAGCTCGACGCAGGCCATGGGCTCGGGCTTGGAGGTGTCGATGCGCGAGCGCCAGACCGCGAAGCCCTCGGGCTTGGGGACGCCGCGGCGCGGGGCGTTGGCGCCCCGGGGCTTGCCGAACAGGGACCAGCCCTGCGCGCCCGGCTCCAGCTTGGCGGCGGGGCCGGCCTTGCCGGCGCCGAACAGGGACAGGCCCTCCATCCCCTTGGCGGCGATGAAGCCGCCGCCGAAGCTCGCCACCAGCAGGCCGGCGGCCAGCAGACCCGGCACGCGGCTGGTCCGCGCCCGGTCGGCCCAGCCCTTCAGGCGATCGCGCAGGGACGGCGCGGGCGGCGTGGGGTCCGCCTCAGGCCGGGGCATGGGCTCAGGCGCGCCCTCGATCGGCGTCTCGTCGCTCGGAGCCATGGCCCCCTCCCCCGGTGATCAGTCTTCGCCGAAAGAGGGGAGGGCAAAGCCGCGCCAGCGTCAATGCGAAGGCCGGCCGCGCGGCCCATTCGACCCCGAATTTACAAAGCCCCGCCAAGCCGCCCCCGCCGACTTGACCACGGTCAAGGTTGCAATGGCCGCGCCATGGCAGACCTATCCTCCGCCAGCGGACCTTCACGCTGCGGTGCATCCCATGCGCAACCGCTTGACAGGAAGGCGCGTTGGAGTCGTCATAAAGCAGTATTGCTGCAACGCACAACGCGAGGCCGCCCATGACTGACCAACCGTTCGCCTACTCCCTCGCCCATGCGGAGCGCGGTTGGTCCTGGTCTGTCTATGACGAGGATGGCGAGACCGTCGCCACCGGCCTCGACCTCAGCCAGTCCGACGCCCAGGCCGCCGTGGAGGACACCATCCGCCGCGCCGCCTCGGAGATGCGCCCCTAGACCCTCACTGTTTCAGATGGACTCATTTGAAACGGCAGGAAGGGTCTAGATTTCAAATGATTAGACCGCGTCGGGCGGCGGAACCGGTATCCACTTCCGCCTGACGTGCTCTAGTTCTTGACGACGCCCGTTTGGGGTCGTTCCTTCGCGGTCATGGCGGCGCACGCGCGTCGCATCCCACCTCCGCGCAAGGACCTCCCTCGCATGCGATCCCAACTTCTGGCGGCCACGGCCGTCGCCCTGCTGGCCTTCGGGCCGGCCGCGGCCCAAGGGGCCAAACCGACTCCGGCCGAGGCCAAGGCCTTCGTCGACAAGGCCGAGGCCGACCTGGCCGCCTTCAACGAATACGCCGCCAAGTCCTCCTGGGTGCGGGCCACCTACATCACCGAGGACACCCAGTGGCTGGAGGCCAAGGCGACGGCCGAGCAGAACACGCTGGCCACCGGCTACGCCAAGCAGGCGGCCCGCTATGACGGGGTGGCCGTCGATCCGGTCACCGCCCGCAAGCTGAAGCTGCTGAAGCTCTATCTGGTGACCCCGGCGCCGGACCGTCCCGGCGCGGCGGCCGAGCTGGCGGCCCTGCAGTCGCGGCTGGATTCCACCTATTCCACCGGCAAGTTCACCTATCAGGGCAAGACCCTGACCCTGAACGACGCCGAGGACATCCTGGCCAAGAGCCGCGACCCGGCCGAGCTGAAGGCCGTCTGGGAGGGCTGGCACTCCATCGCCCCGCCGATGAAGGCCGACTACGCCAAGGCCGTGACCCTCACCAACGAGGGCGCCAAGGGCCTGGGATTCGCCGACACCGGCGCCCTGTGGCGCTCCAACTACGACATGGACCCCGACGCCTTCGCCGCCGAGACCGATCGGCTGTGGACCCAGGTGGAGCCCTTCTACCGCAACCTGCACTGCTATGTGCGGGCCCGGCTGAACGACAAGTACGGCGACGCGGTCCAGCCCCGCACCGGTCCGATCCGCGCCGACCTGACCGGCAACATGTGGGCCCAGTCCTGGGGCAACATCTACGACGTGGTGGCCCCGAAGACCGCCGCCTCCAGCTACAATCTCGACGAGCTGCTGGTGAAGCACGGCTACACGCCGGTGAAGATGACCCAGACCGGCGAGGCCTTCTATTCGTCCCTGGGCTTCGCGCCCCTGCCCAAGACCTTCTGGGAGCGCTCCATGCTCGAGCGGCCCCGGGACCGCGAGGTCACCTGCCACGCCTCGGCCTGGGACCTGAACGACCGCGACGACATCCGCATCAAGGCCTGCCTGAAGGTCAACGCCGAGGACTTCTACACCGTCCACCACGAGCTCGGTCACAACTACTACCAGCGGGCCTATTCGGATCAGCCCTTCCTGTTCAAGGGCTCGGCCAATGACGGCTTCCACGAGGCGGTGGGCGACCTGGCCGGCCTGTCGGCCCTGACGCCGACCTACCTGACCCAGATCGGCCTGCTGGATAAGGCCCCCGGCGCCGAGGAGGACATCCCCTTCCTGCTGAAGATGGCCCTCGACAAGATCGCCTTCCTGCCCTTCGGCCTGATGATCGACAAATGGCGCTGGCAGGTGTTCTCGGGAAAGGTGGACGCGGCCCACTACAACGAGGCCTGGTGGAAGCTGCGCAACCAGTACCAGGGCCTGGCCCCGCCCGGCCCGCGTCCGGCCGACGCCTTCGACCCGGCGGCCAAGTACCATATCGCCGCCAGCGTCCCCTACATGCGCTACTTCCTGGCCTTCAATTACGAGTTCCAGTTCCAGCGCGCGGCCTGCAAGCAGATGGGCTGGAAGGGGCCGCTGCACCGCTGCTCCCTCTATGGCCGCAAGGATGTCGGCGAGAAGCTGAACGCCATGCTGGCCCTCGGCCAGTCCCAGCCCTGGCAGGACACCCTGAAGGTCTATTCCGGCGAGACCCGCACCGACGCCAGCGCGGTGACGGAGTACTTCAAGCCCCTCAACACCTGGCTGATCGCCCAGAACAAGGGCGAGCACTGCGGCTGGTAGGCTGATCCCAGGGGCGGCGCCGCGAGGGGCGAATCCTTGCGGCGCCGTTTACCCTGCGGGGCGCCTCTTTCGTTTACGCTGATCTGCGACAGTCCCCCCAATTCCTGCGATCGGGGGCGTGCCGTGCGCGTGAAACGACAAGACGAGATCAACCGGCCGACCGGCCTGCGGGCCAGGCTCGCGCGTCGCCTGCTGGCCGGGGCCCGGGACGAGAACGGCGCCGCGGCGGTGTTCTTCGCCATTTCGCTGGTCCTGCTGGCCCCGCTGTCCCTGGGCCTGTTCGACATCTACCTGGCCTCCACCCAGCGCAACAATCTGCAGGACGCCCTGGACGCCGCCTCCCTGTTCGCCGCCCGCTCCACCGGCACCACCAGCGCCGCCGTGGACGCCGTGGGCGACGCGGCCCTCGCCGCCAACCTGGTGCTGCCGGCCGGCTCGACCCTGGTGGCCTCCAACTTCACCCTCGTGGGCGAGAAGGTCGTCGGCTACGCCGAGGTCAGCCCGCCGGCCCTGGCGCCGGGCCTCTTCACCCACGGCACGGTGAAGGCCAATTCCGAGGTGGTGCGCTCGCTGGACAAGCTGGAGATCGCGCTGGTCCTCGACAACACCGGTTCGATGGCCGGCACCAAGCTCACCACCCTGAAGTCCGCCGCCAAGAGCCTCGTGGACAAGCTGTCGGCCGCCGCGGCCCGCAGCACCGATCCGACCCCACTGCGCATCGCCCTGGTGCCCTTCTCCATGACCGTGCGGGTGCAGGACACCACCAGCGTCTCGGCCTACAACACCAGCACCCACACCGGCGCGGGCATTCCCAGCTGGATCGACCCCGAGGGCAAGGCCCACGTCGCCGCGGGCTACGACACCTTCAACACCCAGACCGACCGCTTCAAGCTGCTCAAGCAGATGGGCCAGTCCTGGGCTGGCTGCGTGGAGACTCGCCGCCAACCCTATGACATCCAGGAAACCGCCCCGACCACGGCGACCCCGGCCACGATGTTCGTGCCCTATTTCTGGCCCGACGAGCCCGACTACAACGACGGCTACCGGGGCTATGTGAACGACTATATCGACGACGGCAGCTCCGGGTCCTGGGACGTCCGCGAGAAGAATTCGGCCAAGTACACCAACACCCCCAAGAGCGGGACCTGGCAGACCGGCTACTCCTACGGTCCGAACATGGGCTGCAGCCTGCAGCCGATCATCCGCCTGACCTCCAACACCACCACCATCAAGACGGCCATCGACAACATGTCGGCGGTTGGCGACACGAACATTCCGGCCGGGATGGTGTGGGGGTGGCACGCGTTGTCGCCGAACGCGCCCCTGGCCGACGGTTCGGCCTACAACACCCAGCATCTGCGCAAGATCATCATCCTGATGACCGACGGCGAGAACACCATGGGTGACCCGAGCTCCAGCTCGGAGAACAACAAGTCCTACTACAGCGCGCTCGGCTATATCTGGCAGGGCATCCTGGGGATCTTCAGCGGCAACACCACGACCCGTGGCGACAAGATGGACGACCGCCTGGCCGCGCTTTGCACCAACATCAAGGGCAAGGACATCACGGTCTACACGGTCAGGGTGGAGGTCACGAGCGGCTCCTCGAGCCTGCTTCAGACCTGCGCCTCGACGCCGGACAAGTTCTACGACGTCCAGGACGTCTCCCAGCTCAGCGCCGCCTTCGACGCCATCGCCGGCTCGATCGACAACCTGCGGCTCTCAAAATAGAGGCGCCGCTTGAGAAGTGACCGCCGGAGGCCTACCTTAGGTCCCGGCGGGTCTGCTGCGGATCTCGTCGAAGGCAACAAATCCCAGAGACCTTAATTCTCTCTACGGGAGCTGTCCCTGTCCGGGCTCGTGGGCCCGGGCATATGGCGCCCACCTGGTATACCAGGTCCGAGGGGGTTTTAACCGTCCTTCACGGCTCTCGCGGCGCCGCCACCCCTCCGCCCCTACAGGACCCGGGTGAGCGATATCTCCTCCAAGACCGACCTGCGCGGCCGCATGCGCGTCCTGCGCAAGGCCCTGGCGATCGCCGCCCCGGGCGCCGCCGAGCGCGCCGCGGCCCTGCTGCCCCTGGAGCGCCTGCCGGCGTTCGCGGTGTTCAGCGGCTATCACGCCCTGGGCTCGGAGCTCGATCCCAGCCCGTTGATCCGCCGCCTGGCGGCCACCGGCGCCATGCTGGCCCTGCCGGTGGCGCTCAGCCCCGATGCGCCGCTGGCCTTCCGCGCCTGGGATTCCCGCGACGCCCTGGCGCCCGACGCCGTGGGGGTTCCGGCGCCGCCGCCGTCGGCCCCCGGCCTGCACCCCGACCTGGTGATCACCCCGTTGCTGGCCTTCGACCGCGCCGGCGGCCGGCTCGGCCAAGGGGGCGGCCATTTCGACCGCACCCTGGAAGCCCTGCGGGCGGCCAAGCCGGTCTTCGTCCTGGGCCTGGCCTATGCCGGCCAGGAGGTGGAGCAGGTCCCCGCCGAGCCCCACGATCAGAGGCTGGACGCCATCCTCACCGAAACCGGCTATAGAGAGCTGAAGACGACCTAAGGACTTTCAATGCGTTTTGCTTTCTTCGGGGATGTCGTGGGCCGCGCCGGCCGCGACGGGATCGCCGATCACCTGCCCGGCCTGCGCCGCCGGCTGGGCCTCGAATTCGTGATCATCAACGCCGAGAACGCCGCGGCGGGCTTCGGCATCACCGAGAACACGGCCCGCGAGCTGTTCGACGCCGGGGCCGACTGCCTGACGCTGGGCAACCACTCCTTCGACCAGAAGGAGGCCCTGACCTATATCGTGCGCGAACCGCGCCTGATCCGCCCGGTGAACTATCCGCTGTTCGCCGACACGCCCGGCCGCGGCTCCCAGATGTTCGAGACCGACACCGGCAAGCGCATCCTGGTGATCAACGTGCTGGGCCGCATCCACATGGACAGCCTGGACGATCCCTTCGCCGCCGTGGATCGCGAGCTGGAGGCCTGCCCGCTCGGCATGGCCGTGGACGCCGTGGTGGTGGACATGCACGCCGAGATCACCAGCGAGAAGATGGCCATGGGCCACTTCTGCGATGGCCGCGCCAGCCTGGTGGTGGGCACCCACACCCACGTGCCGACCGCCGACTGCCAGATCCTCAACGGCGGCACCGCCTATCAGACCGACGCCGGCGCCTGCGCCGACTATGACAGCGTCATCGGCAACCAGAAGGAAGAGCCCCTGCGGCGCTTCACCACCCGCATCTCGGGCGGCCGCTACAAGCCCGCCGAGGGCCCGGCCACGGTCTGCGGGGTGTTCGTGGAGACCGACGACGCCACGGGCCTGGCCCTGCGGGTCGAACCTATCCGCATCGGCGGCCGGCTATCGGAGACGGTGCCGGTCCTGGACGCGGTGGCCGCCGCGTAGGGCTCAGGCGACCTCGGTCCGTGCGGCCTCGTCCCGCGGGGCGCAGGCCGCCAGGATGGCGGCGATCAGGGCCATGGGCTGGATCGGCTTGGGCTGGACCCCGTCGAAGCCATGGGCCCACAGCTTGGCGTCCTCGCCGGGCATGGCGTCGGCGGTGAGCGCGATCACCGGGATGTCGGCGGGGCCGGCCTCGCCGGCGCGGATGCGGCGCAGGGCCTCGATCCCCGTCATCCGCGGCATGTGAACATCCATCAGCACCAGGTCGAAGGCCTGCTCGCGGAGCATGTCCAGGGCCTCGACCCCGTCATTGGCGGTCTCCAGGCGCGCGCCCACGGCCTCCAGGATGGCGCGGGCCACGGCCTGGTTGATGGGGTTGTCCTCCGCCACCAGGATGCGCACTCCGGTCAGGCCGCCGCCGGGCGCCTCCGGCTCGGCCAGGTCCAGGGCCTCCGCGACGGGCAGCTCCAGCAGGACGCGGAAGATCGAGCCGCGGCCCGGCTCGCTCTCCACGGCGATGGCGCCGCCCATCAGGTCGGTGAGCTGCTTGCAGATGGCCAGGCCCAGGCCCGTGCCGCCGAACCGGCGCGAGGTGGCCGCCTCGGCCTGGGCGAAGGACCGGAACAGGCGGGTCTGCTGGTCCGGCGAGATGCCGATCCCGGTGTCGGAGACCGCGATCTCGAAGCGCGCGCCGCCCTGGGCGGCGATCTGCGGCCGGATCGACAGGCGCACCTCGCCGGCCTCGGTGAACTTCAGCGCGTTGGACACCAGGTTCAGCATGATCTGGCGGATGCGGTTGGGGTCGCCGGCCAGCCAGCGCGGCGCGCCGGGCGCCACCTCGTAGGTGAGCTGCAGGCCGCGCGCATTGGCCACCTCCCGCCACAGGTCGCAGACCCGGGCGCCGACCTCGGTGAGATCGAAGGCGATCGTCTCCAGCTCCAGCTTGCCCGCCTCGATCTTGGAGACGTCTAGGATGTCGTTGAGGATGGCCATCAGACCGTCGCCGGAGCGGATCAGCATCTCCACCTGGCCCGCCTGGCGGTCGTCCAGGCGGGTCTGCTTCAGGGCGTGGGCCATGCCCAGCACCCCGTTCATCGGGGTGCGCAGCTCGTGGCTCATCATGGCCAGGAAGGCCGACTTGGCCTGGCTGGCCTCCACCGCCTCGCGCTGGGCGGTCTCCAGGGCCTGGGCGGCCCGCAGGTTGAGGACGGCGCTGTTGAACACATAGACCACCGCCAGGACCGCGCTCACCGCCAGGGTCAGCAGGGGGATGCCGTGGAAGCCGCCGTCGAAGGTCACCAGGAAGAGCAGGGTCGCGGCCGGTATGCCCCCAAGGATGACCAGGGCCAGCTTGGACCGGAAGGCGAAGCACTGGGCGTGGATCAACTGGCTGGAGAACACGGCCACGGCCACCAGCTGCAGGGCCTGGGACCCGGTGCGCCAGTAGAACACCGCGGCGGTCGACCAGACGGCGCTGACGAACACCATGGTGCCGACATAGGACAGGCGGGCGGGCAGGCTGTTGGGCCGGCCGGCGGCGGGCGCGCGGCTGGCGAACCAGGTCCAGGCCTCGCCGGCGAAGAGGGCGGCGCTCCAGACCAGGGCCGTGGCCAGGCCGAGATTCAGGCCCAGCAGGCCGGCGCTGATGGTCGACATGACCAGGCGCGCCAGGATGGTGGCGCGGGCCTCGGCCGCGACGCGGTCGAGTTCGTCGTTCAGCAGGTGAAGGCCGTTCATTCGCAGCCCCCCTGGCGCCCGGAATGTGCAGCCCTCACCCTGCCACGCAATGGTGAAGTCTTCGTTTTTGGGCGTCACCGTCAGTTTCGGCTCAGCGCGGCCGCGGCCCCGCCGGCGGCCGCGGCAGGGTGGCCAGGGTGAGCCGGCCGTCGCCGTCGGGGTCGAGGATGGCGAAGCGCTTGCCCGCCGCCTTGGCCCACTCCTCGGCGGTGACCTTCCAGTCCAGGTCGGCGTCGGCGCCGCGCACCGGCTGGGGCTCGTTCAGCAGGCCGTAGCGTCCGGCGCCCTCGCGGGGGCTGGCCCCGCGCGGTCCGCCGCCGCGGGGAATGCGGCTGGCCTCGCGCTCCATGCCTGGCGGCGGGCCCCGGCGGCCGCCGGGCGGGCCGCCGCCCTCGCCGGGGAAGCTCATGCGGGTGATCTCCGGGGCGATCCGGGTCTCGTAGGCGCTGTTCTCGAATCCGTCGATGCGGCCGTCGGCGTTGGCGTCCAGCACCTTGAAGAAGGCCATGGCGTCGGCGCGGAACTCGGCCAGGGTCAGGGCGCCGTCATGGTCGGTGTCGGCCCGGGCGAACCAGGCCTCCAGGCCGCCGCCGCCGCGGAAGGGCTCTCCGGCGGGGCTGATGAACAGGCGGCCCATCGCCTCGGGCGGCGGCCCCGGCTGGGCGGCGGCGGGCAGGGCTGTGAGGCTCAAGGCGATCATCAGGGGCAGGCGGCGAGGCATGGCGGATCCCGAAATTCTGGAGGCGCCAAAGGGCCAAGCTCGTGGGGCCGAACTAAGCCCGGGCCTGCAACCTCCCTGCAATCTGAGGGCGGGGCTTGGCCGGGGCGGCGCACCGGGCCATCCTGGGCCACGTCCTCAAGGCCGGAGTTCTCCCCATGCCCCGTTTTCTCGCCCGCGTGCTGATCGCCGCGCTCGGCCTCTGGCTCGCCGCCTCGGTGGTGCCGGGCGTCTCCTATGCGGGATGGCCGGACCTGCTGCTGGCCGCCCTGCTGCTGGGGGTGGTCAACGCCATCGTCCGGCCCATCGTCTTCCTGCTGACCCTGCCGCTCACCATCCTGACGCTCGGCCTGTTCCTGCTGGTGGTGAACGCCGCCATGATCGGGTTGGTGGCCCTGCTGCTGCCGGGCTTCACGGTGGCGGGCCTGGTCCCCGGGATCCTGGCGGCCATCGTCACCGGCCTGGTGAGCTGGGTCGGCCAGATGGCGCTCGGCGACGGCCGGGGCGACTGAGCCGTGGCCACCTTCCTGATCCGTCACAAGGGCGAGCTCGGCGTCGAGTGGGCCTTCATCAAGGCCAAGTCGCCAGGCGCGCTCACCACCGCCTTCCGCGAGATCGAGGTGATCGAGCCCTGGCCGGACTGGGCCACGCCCCAGATGGTCAAGGACGTCGGGGTCTATGACCTGAAGGGCGAGCTGAGCCCCCTGCTGCAGAGGCTCAGGCGCGCCGAATAGCGGCCACGAAAAAGGGCGGAGCCTCGCGGCCCCGCCCTCGATCTTAAGCGCTTGAGGGGCTCGGACTTAGAAGTCCATGCCGCCCATGCCGCCCATGCCGCCACCCATGTCGCCGCCGCCTTGGCCGCCCTTCTTCGGGGCCTCGACGATGGCGGCTTCGGTGGTGATCAGCAGGCCGGCGACCGAGGCCGCGTCCTGCAGGGCGGTGCGGACCACCTTGGCCGGGTCGATGACGCCGGCCGCGACCATGTCCACATATTCTTCGGTCTGGGCGTTGAAGCCGAAGGTCGGGGAGGTGTTCTCCATGACCTTGCCGACCACGATCGAGCCTTCGACGCCGGCGTTTTCGGCGATCTGACGGATCGGGGCCTGCAGGGCGCGGCGCACGATGGCGACGCCGGCTTCCTGGTCGTCGTTGTCACCCTTGAAGCCGTCCAGAGCCTTGGAGGCCTTCAGCAGGGCGACGCCGCCGCCGGGGACGATGCCTTCTTCCACGGCCGCGCGGGTCGCGTTGAGGGCGTCGTCGACGCGGTCCTTCTTTTCCTTCACTTCGACTTCCGTCGAGCCGCCGACGCGGATGACCGCGACGCCGCCGGCCAGCTTGGCCAGACGTTCCTGCAGCTTTTCCTTGTCGTAGTCGCTCGTGGTGTCTTCGATCTGGCGCTTGATCTGGCCGATGCGGCCTTCGATCGCGTCCTTGGCGCCGATGCCGTCGACGATGGTGGTGTCGTCCTTGGTGATCGAGACCTTCTTGGCCTTGCCGAGCATTTCGAGGCCGACGTTCTCGAGCTTGATGCCCAGGTCTTCGCTGATCAGCTCACCGCCGGTCAGGATGGCGATGTCTTCCAGCATGGCCTTGCGGCGATCGCCGAAGCCCGGCGCCTTGACGGCGGCGACGCGGAGACCGCCGCGCAGCTTGTTCACCACCAGGGTGGCCAGGGCTTCGCCCTCGACGTCCTCGGCGATGATCAGCAGGGGACGGCCCGACTGGACCACGGCTTCCAGGACCGGAAGCAGGGGCTGCAGCGAGGTCAGCTTCTTCTCGTAGAGCAGGATCAGAGGCTCTTCGAGTTCGACCTCCATCTTGTCGGCGTTGGTGATGAAGTAGGGCGACAGGTAGCCGCGGTCGAACTGCATGCCTTCGACGACGTCGAGTTCGGTCTCGGCGGTCTTGGCTTCTTCAACCGTGATGACGCCTTCGTTGCCGACCTTGGCCATCGCCTTGGCGATCATCTCGCCGACTTCGGTGTCGCCGTTGGCGGAGATGGTGCCGACCTGGGCGATCTCGGCGTTGGTGGTCACCTTCTTGGAGGAGGCCTTGATCTCGGCCAGGACCTTGGTGACGGCCTTGTCGACGCCGCGCTTCAGGTCCATCGGGTTCATGCCGGCGGCGACCGACTTCAGGCCCTCGACGACGATGGCCTGGGCCAGCACGGTGGCGGTGGTGGTGCCGTCGCCGGCCTTGTCGTTGGTCTTGGAGGCGACTTCGCGGATCAGCTGGGCGCCGAGGTTCTCGAAGCGGTCAGCCAGTTCGATTTCCTTGGCGACCGAGACGCCGTCCTTGGTGGAGCGCGGGGCGCCGAAGGACTTCTCGATGACCACGTTGCGGCCCTTGGGACCCAGGGTCACCTTCACGGCGTTGGCCAGGATGTTGACGCCGCGCAGCATGCGGTCGCGCGCGTCGGAAGCGAAATAGACGTCTTTAGCGGCCATGTTCGTTCAGCTCTTTCAGTGTGTTGTGGGAGGGAGGAGAGCGGAGGAGGTGGTTATTCGACCACGCCCAGAACGTCGCTTTCCTTCATGATCAGGAGGTCCTGACCGTCGATCTTCACTTCGGTGCCCGACCACTTGCCGAACAGGATCTTGTCGCCCGGCTTCACGTCCAGGGGCTGGATCTTGCCGTTGTCGTCACGGGCGCCGGGGCCGACGGCGACGACTTCGCCTTCCTGCGGCTTTTCCTTGGCGGTGTCGGGGATGATGATCCCGCCCTTGGTCTTCTCTTCTTCTTCGACGCGCTTGATCAGCACGCGGTCTCCCAGGGGACGAAACGCCATGTCTTTTTCTCTCCGTTCGGGACGGTTGAATGGATTGCGTCGCAACGAGGGGCCGAGCGTTAGCAGCCGCAGCCCCTGAGTGCTAACGACGGGCGGGACGTAGGGTCGCGGGGCCCCGGAGTCAAGCTTGGCCGGGCCGGAAACAGCCCTTGCGGCGAATCCGCTTGGCCCGCGCGGCGGCGTCCCGCTAAGGGTCTTGGCGAGGGAAGAAACCTAAAGTCCCAGGAGATCATCCATGCGCCTCGCGCTCGCCGCCCTGTCGGCCCTGTCCATCGCGGCCGTGGCCCTGCCCGCCGCAGCCGAAACCTGGAAGCCCTACAGCGCCGTGAGCGAAAAGGGTCTCCAGTGGTCCTATGACACCGACTATTCCTACCGCGACACCGCCAGCGGCATGGTCGTGATCCAGCAAGCCATCGGCAAGGTGGGCGCCAGCCCCCGCGTCGGGCCCTCGGCCCCGGGCGCCGCCGACGGGGTCGGCAGCGTGGTGGCCATCGACTGCAAGGCCAAGGCCCTGATGATCATCGGCTCCTATTCGCCGTCCAAGCCCCTGGCGATCGCCGACACCTGGCGCACCGGCAAACCCGCCAAGGCCGCGAGCGCCGACGACAAGGCCCTGGTGACCGCCGCCTGCGCCGGCGCCGACCAGCTGCCCGCCAAATAGTCCCTTCGGCGGCCCCGCGCGCGGCGCGGGGCTTGCCAAGGCCCCTCCAGGGCCTAGCGTTCTCCGGCGCAACGGGAGACGCAGTCATGCTGGATCATGTGAGCCTGAGGGTGGTCGACCACGCCCGGTCCCAGGCCTTCTACGACGCGGCCCTCAAGCCGCTGGGCCTGACCCGGGTGTTCACCATGGACGTGGGCTCGGGCTATGGCGACAGCCGGCCCTTCTTCTGGATCGGCCTGGGGGAGACCTCGGGCTATTGCCACGTGGCCTTCAGCGCCCCCGACACCGCCACGGTGGACGCCTTCTACGCCGCGGCCATCGCCGCGGGGGCCCGCGACAACGGCCCGCCGGGCCTGCGCCCCCACTACCATCCCAGCTATTACGGCGCCTTCGTCCTCGATCCCGACGGCCACAACATCGAGGCCGTCTGCCACGGGGCCAACCCGGCCATGCCCAGCTGAGCCTCCCGCCACGGTCCGGGAAAGCACGAGCGTATTAAAACGCTTGTTTGATTTGCGGCCCGCGATGGGCCAAAGCTATCGGTCTAGGCTTCAGCGCGGCGAACAGGCCGCGCGACATCCATGGGTCTCGCGCAACGGGGCCGCCAACCAGAACACCGTGGGAGTGACAAAGATGAGCGAGACCAAGGACAAGGCCCAATCCAGCTTCAAGCTGAACCCGATGGACGACCTCAACGACCTGCGGATGTCGGCCAAGGCCCTGCCGCTGCTGGAGCACGTGAAGCGCTTCATCGCCGAGACCGTCCAGCCGATGAGCGTGGAGTTCCACCGCCTCGGCGAGGGCAAGGCCGACATCTGGAGCTACGCGCCCGGCCAGCTGGAATGCCTGGAAAAGGCCAAGGACAAGGCCAAGGCCGAGGGCCTGTGGAACTTCTTCCTGCCCAACGCCGAGACCGGCGAGGGCCTGTCCAACCTCGACTACGCCTATATCGCCGTCGAGCTGGGCAAGAACCCCATGGCGTCCGAGACCATGAACTGCGCCGCGCCGGACACCGGCAACATGGAGGTCCTGGAACGCGTCGGCACCCCTGAGCAGAAGAAGAAGTGGCTGGAGCCCCTGCTGCGCGGCGAGATCCGCTCGGCCTTCGCCATGACCGAGGTGAACGCCGCCTCGTCGGACGCCAAGAACGTCAACACCCGCGCCACCCTGGTGGGCGACGAGTACGTCATCAACGGCGAGAAGCACTACATCTCCGGCGCCGGCGACCCGCGCTGCAAGATCATGATCACCATGGTCCAGACCAGCCCCGACGGCCCGCCCAACCTGCGCCAGTCGCAGATCCTGGTCCCCACCGACGCGCCCGGCGTGAAGATCGTCGGCCCCATGAACGTGTTCGGCGATCCCGACGCGCCGCACGGCCATATGCACATCATCTTCGACAACGTCCGCGTGCCGGCGTCGAACATGCTGCTGGGCGAGGGCCGCGGCTTCGAGATCAGCCAGCTGCGCCTCGGCCCCGGCCGCATCCACCACTGCATGCGCGCCATCGGCCAGGCCGAGAAGGCCCTGGACCTGATGGTCACCCGCGGTCTGTCCCGCGAGGCCTTCGGCAAGCCCCTCGTCCAGCTCGGCGGCAACATCGAGAAGATCAGCCGCGCCCGCATCGACATCGAGGCCATGCGCCTGATGGTGCTCAAGGCCGCCAAGGCCATGGACGTCCTGGGCAACCAGGAAGCCCGCATCTGGATCCACATGGTCAAGGCCATGATCCCCGAGCGGGTCTGCGAGATCATCGACGAAGCCATCCAGATGCACGGCGCCCTCGGCGTCTCGCAGCACACCCCCCTGGCCCGCATGTACACCTCGACGCGGACCCTGCGGATCGCCGACGGCCCCGATGAAGTCCACCACATGGTGGTGGGCCGCAACGAGCTGCGCCAATACCGCGAGATGCCGGCCGACGCGACGTCGGCCGCCGTCTGGCGGAACTAGGACGTCAAGGCGGGGGCTTCGGCCCCCGCCTGTTCTCGCCTAGCCCTTGATGAAGGCCAGCAGGTCCGGGTTGATGATCTCCGCATGGGTCGTGCACATGCCGTGGGGCAGGCCCGGGTAGGTCTTCAGGGTCCCCGCCTTCAGCAGCTTGATCGCCTTCAGGGCCGCGTCGGCGATGGGCACGATCTGGTCGTCCTCGCCGTGCATCACCAGGACCGGGACCGCGATGGCCTTCAGGTCCTCGGTGAAGTCGGTCTCCGAGAAGGCCTTGATGCAGTCGTGATGGGCCTTGGCGCCGCCCATCATCCCCTGGCGCCACCAGTTGTCGATGGCGCCCTCCGACACCTTCGCGCCGGGCCGATTGAAGCCGTAGAAGGGCCCGCTCGGGACGTCACGGTAGAACTGCGCCCGATTGGCCGCCAGGGCGGAGCGGAACCCGTCGAACACCTCGATGGGCAGGCCCTCCGGATTGGCCTCGGTCTTCAGCATGATCGGCGGCACCGCCCCGATCAGCACCGCCTTGGCCACCCGCCCGCCGCCGCCGTACCTGGCCACATAGCGGGCCACCTCGCCGCCGCCGGTGGAGTGCCCGATATGGACCGCCCCCTTGAGGTCCAGGTGGGCCGCCAGCTCGGCCACGTCGGCGGCGTAGGTGTCCATCTCGTTGCCGCTGTCGGTCTGGCTGGAGCGGCCGTGGCCCCGCCGGTCGTGGGCGATCACCCGGTAGCCCTGCGCCAGGAAGAACAGCATCTGCGCGTCCCAGTCGTCAGCGCTCAGCGGCCAGCCGTGATGGAAGACCAGGGGCTGGCCGGCGCCCCAGTCCTTGTAGAAGATCTCGGTGCGGTCGCGGGTGGTGAGGGTCGGCATGTCCTGACTCCGACGGCTGCGGCGGCCCCTGCGGCCCCCGTCCAGGCCCGACTCCTAGACCCGCCACCCCGACCCCGGCGCCGTCAATTGAGCGGACGGCGTTCAACAACGCTTGATTGAATGGAAGTCGGGCAGGTCCCACGCCTTTCCTATTCCCCCTCCCCCGAAACGGCCTGGGGGAGGAACTCGCCCCTCTCGACGGCCCCGCTTGTTCGGGTGTATGGCGACCCTGCTCCCCGAGCCGCCGGGTCGATCCGCCGTCGCGTGATCCCTGGCCTCCCCGCGCCGCGACCGGCGCCGGTTCGAGCACAGCGCCTTCCTCCGGAGGGTGAGCGGGCGGACCCGCACATTCCGCGCACGATGCGCAGCTGTCCGGCGATCGGAGGGGGCCTGTGTCCCCCTCGACGAAGCCGGCGCAACCGGAGGACGACCCCATGAGCGCTCTCGCAGCCCTCTTCATCCTTGTTCTGGCCTTCGTGACGGCCACCCTGTCGGGCGTGTTCGGCATGGCCGGCGGCCTGGTCCTGATGGGAGGCCTGGCCCTGGTCCTTCCCGTCTCGGCGGCCTTCGTCACCCACGGCCTGCTGCAACTGGTCGCCAACGGCTGGCGGGCGATCCTGCATCGCCGGCACGTCAGTTGGCGGATCGTGGCGATCTACGCCCTGGGCTCACTGATCGCCGGCGTCGTGGTCTCGCTGATCGCCATCGCGCCCTCCAAACCCTTCCTCTTCCTGTTCATGGGCCTGCTGCCGGCCCTGCTCTGGCTGCCGCAGGACTGGATCAAGCTGGACGCGGCCCGTCCGGGCCAGGCCCTGCTGTCGGGGATCATGGTCACCGGCGTCAACCTGACGGCCGGGGTGGCGGGGCCCTTGCTGGACATCTTCTTCGTCCGCACCGCCCTGACCCGCCACGTCATCGTCGCCACCAAGGCCGCCACCCAGGTCTTCGCCCACCTGGCCAAGATCATCGTCTATGGCGGGCTGATGCTGCGCACCCATGACGGCGCCGCCATGCCGCCGCTGTGGCTGTTCGCTCTGGCCGTCCCGCTCTCCATGCTGGGCACGGCGGCGGGGGGGCGCATCCTGGACCGGCTCACCGACGTCAACTTCAAGCGCTACACCCGGCTGATCGTGACGGCGGTGGGGATCCTGTACCTGGTCCAGGCCGGCCAGCTCTTCCTGGGCGGCCGATGACCCCAGGCCTGGCGGCCCTGATCCTGGCGGCGGTCCTGGCCACCGCCACCCTTTCGGGCGTCTTCGGCATGGCCGGGGGCATGATCCTGATGGGGGTGCTCACCGCCCTGCTCCCGGTTCCCGCGGCGCTCGCCATCCACGGCCTGGTGCAGATGGCGTCCAACGCCTCGCGGATCGTGCTGCACGTCCGGCATATCGTCTGGAAGGTGGCGGGCTTCTACGCCCTCGGCGCCGTGGCCACGATGGGCGCCTTCACGCTCGTCTCCTACGCGCCGTCCAAGGCGGTGGTCTATCTGGGCCTGGGCCTGCTGCCGATCCTGGTCTGGCTGCCGGAGCGCTACATTCCCCTCGACGCCGCCCGGCCATCCCACGCCGTGCTGGCGGGGATCGCTTCCACCGGCCTGGCGCTCACCTCGGGCATCTCCGGCCCCCTCAACGACATGTTCCTGGTGCGCAGCGTGCTCACCCGCCACCAGGTCCTCTCCACCAAGGCGGCCCTGCAGATGTTCAGCCACCTGTCCAAGGTGCTGTTCTATGGCGGGGCGATCCTGATGGCCGGCGGCGGCGGCTTCACCCCGCCGTGGCTGCTGGTGACGGCCTGCGCCCTGGCGGTCGTCGGCGTCAGCCTGGGGGCCCGGTTGCTGGACCGGCTCACCGACCAGGGTTTCCGCGCCTGGCGGCGGTGGATTTTCACCGCCATCGCGGCGATGTACCTGGTCCAGGCCGCGATCCTGTTTGCGAGGGGTGCATGAAAGTCGATCCGACCCGGGTGATGGAGAACCGCTTCGTGCGGCTGGAGCCCTTCACCGAGGGGCACAAGGAGGACCTGCGGGCCGCCTGCAACGCCGACCCGGCGGTCTGGACCGACCTCTATCCCTATTCCATGGCCGGCGAGCACTTCGACCCCGTCTGGGCGCGGATGAAGACCGACCTGGCCGCGGGCAAGTCCATCCACTGGGCGGTGATGGCGGACGGCCGCTGCATCGGCATCACCTGCTACTCCTCCTACGACCTGCCCAACGCCAGCCTGGAGATCGGCGGCACCTACTACCACCCCGACTATCGCGGCGGGGCGGTGAATCCGGCGGCCAAGCGGCTGATGATGGGCCAGGCCTTCGGCGACGGCGCCCGGCGCGTGGTGTTCCGCGTCGACGCCATCAACGCCCGCTCCCGCGCCGCCGTCCTCAAGCTGGGGGCGCAGTTCGAAGGCATCCTGCGCCAGGATCGCGTCACCTGGACCGGCCGGGTGCGGGACACCTGCATCTTCTCGGTGCTGAAGGACGAATGGCCAGCTATCCGTGACGGCTTGGACGCCCGGCTGGCGGGGTTCGAGGCCTAACCAGCTTCCCCCACGCATGTGGGGGAAGTGTCACAAGGCTTGGCGCAGCCAAGACGCGTGACGATGGGGGTGAGAATCTCCAACGCACTGCGCTTCAGACACGCACCCCCATCGACCCTCCAGCCAAGAGGCTGTCGGCCCACTTCCCCCACAAGTGGGGGAAGCTGTTAGGCGCTGGCCGCCGTGCGTTCCTGCGCCTCGGGGAAGAACACCTCGGCGGCGTGCTTGGCCACGTCCTGGGCGGTGTAGGGCTTGCCCGGATTGAAGCCGTCGGTCTGCAGCATCTTGATCTCGCGCACGCCCCGCGAGGAGACCCCCAGCACCTTGCCCGTATGGTCGGCGGCGAGGTCGGAGACCATGTAGAGCACGCCCGGTGCGATGTTCTCGGGCAGGCTCATGGGATCGGGCTCCTTGCCCTGGCGGCCGGGCAGGTCCGAGGTCATGCGGGTGAAGGCGCCGGGCGCGAGCGCCATGACCCGGATGCCGTACTTGCGCCCCTCGATGGAGAGCACGCGCATGAAGCCGTAGATCCCGGCCTTGGCCGCCCCGTAATTGGACTGGCCGAAATTGCCGTAGAGGCCCGAGGTGGAGCTGGTCATGACGATGACCCCGGGCTTGCCGTTGTCCTTCATCCACTTCCACACGGGCATGGTGCAGCAATAGGTGCCCTTCAGGTGCACCTTCACCACCAGGTCCCAATCGGCCTCGGAGGTGTTGGCGAAGGTCTTGTCGCGCAGGATGCCGGCGTTGCAGACCAGGATGTCGATCTGGCCGAAGTTATCCAGCGCGGTCTTGGCGATGTTCTCGCCGCCTTCCATGGTGGAGACGTCGTCGGCGTTGGCCACGGCCTTGCCGCCGGCGGCGATGATCTCGTCCACCACCTTCTGCGCCGCGGCGCTGGTGCCCGATCCGGAGCCGTCGCGGCTGCCCCCCAGGTCGTTCACGACGACGCTGGCGCCCTCCTTGGCGAACAGCTTGGCGTAGGCCTCGCCCAGACCGCCGCCCGCGCCCGTGACAATCGCCACCTTCCCATCCAGAAGTCCCATGGTCGTTCTCCCTATGACTAAATTTTCGCCCATCATCGAACCGCGCCGGGCGCCTGACAAGCATTGACCGGCGCCGGGCGCTTGGCGTTCTTGGCGCAAAGCCTGTCCTGGGGGGACGCGACATGATCCGAGCATTCTGCGCCGCGGCGTTCAGCCTCCTGGCCACCGCCGCCCTGGCCGACGAGCCCGCCGCCCGTATCGCGCCGTCGCTCGCCGCCCACACCGCCGAGTTCGCGCCGGCCAAGGTCTATGAGCCCGCGCCGGGCGTCTTCTCCGCCGTCGGCTACGGCATCGCCAATTCGATCATGGTGGTGGGCCGGAGCGGGGTGGTGATCATCGACACCACCGACAGCCTCGACGAGGCCCGGAAGGTCTGGGCGGAGTTCGCGCCCCGCGCCGGCGGCAAGCCGGTCGTGGCCATCATCTACACCCACAACCACAACGACCACATCAGCGGGGCCTCGGCCTTCCCGCTGGCCAAGGGCGGCAAGGTCATCGCCCAGGCGACCCTGCTGCGGGAGGCCGCCAAGTGGAACGGCGTGGCCGCCCCCTCCATCGCCGCTCGGGCGGCGCGCATGTACGGGGTCTTCCTGCCCAAGGGGACGCCGGATGGTTTCGTCAGCGTCGGCATCGGGCCGTTCCTCTCGGCCTTTTCCGGCGGCGGGGCGGGGGGCTTCCTCACCCCCAACCTGACCTTCGACCAGACACTGTCCATCAAGCTCGGCGGCGAACAGTTCGTCCTGCAGCATGCGCCCGGCGAGACCGAGGACCAGCTGTTCGTCTGGATGCCGGAGCGCCGCGTGCTGTTCCCCGGCGACAACATCTACAAGGCCTTCCCCAACCTCTACACGATCCGCGGCACCAGCTACCGCGACCCGGTCCAGTGGGTGGCGTCCCTCGACCGCATGCGCGCCCTGCACGCCCAGGTGCTCGTGCCCTCCCACACCCGGCCCATCGTCGGCGCCGAGGCGATCGCCGCGACGCTCACCGACTACCGGGACGCCATCGCCTTCACCCACGACCAGACTGTCCGCTGGATGAACCAGGGCCTGACCCCCGACGAGATCGTCGAGAAGGTGAAGCTGCCGGCCCGCCTGGCCGCCAACCCCTTCCTGTTCGAGCACTACGGCACGGTGGAGTGGTCGGTGCGCTCGATCTTCGCTGGCTATATGGGCTGGTTCAGCGGCGACGCCGCCGAGCTCTCCAGGGACGCCCCGGACCTCCGCGCCCAGGAGATCACCGACCTGGCCGGCGGCCCCGCCGCCGCCCTGGCCAAGGCCGAGGCGGCCTATGCGGCGGGCCGGTGGAAGTGGTCGGCGGAGCTGGCCGCCTATGTCGGCCGCGCCGATCCGTCACTGAAAGCCCAGGCCGACGCCCTGGAGGCCAAGTCGTTGCGCCAGCTCGGCTTCGACAGCGTCTCCCCCAACGGCCGCAACTACTATCTCGAACAGGCCGCCGAACTGTCGGGCAAGGCCCCGAACTGGAAGACCATCATCGGCGCCCGCCAGGGCGGCGCCCAGGCCCAGGGCCTGCCCGCCAGCGCCATCGTCGCCACCTTCCCGGTGCGCCTGAACGCCGAGAAGGCCGCCCAGAGTCACGCAAGCCTGGCCCTGAAGCTCGGCCCCGACGGCGACTGGACCATCCGGGTCCGCACCGGCGTCGCCGAGACCGCCCCGGGCGTCGCCCCGGACGCGGCCGTGGCGCTCTCGGGCTCGAAGGCCGATCTCGTCGCCGCCATGGCCTCGCCGGCGGCGATGCAGGCTGCGCTCACCTCCGGCAAACTCAAGCTGGAGAAGGGAAGCCCCGCCGACCTCGCGGCCTTCCTGGACCTGTTCCGGGGGTGATAACGAAGATGCTCCCCTCCTGGGGGAGCTGGCGCGAAGCGCCTGAGGGGGACTTTGACTCTCGTTTGCTGAGCTCGGGGTCGCCTACGGCGATCCCCCTCCGACCCGGACCTGCGGTCCGCGCCACCTCCCCCACATCGCGCTGCGCGCTGGGGGAGGATCTTGCTTCAGCGCACCCGCTCATACGTCCAGTGCTCGCGGCGCATCTGGCCGCCGACGGTCCCCTCGATCCCCGCGCACAGCTTCTCGCCGCAGCGGCGGTACATGACCCGCTGCGGGAAATCGTGGCCCTTGTTCTCGAACACCGCGCTGCCGGGATCGCTGGGCACGGCCACGAAGGGGGTCGGGAGCTGGCCGTCCACATAGGCGGTGAAGGTCAGGCCCGACGGTCCGACGGTGATGGTCATGAACTCGCTGCGAGCCGGCTTGCCCGGCGCATTGGTCTGGGCCGCGCCGGTGAGCGCGCCGCCCTCGGGCGCCAGCCAGGTCTCCCGCGTGACGACGCCTTCGGCCTCGTGGCGCCAGGACCCGGTCATCCAGGTCAGGTCGGCCGGCGCGGCGACCACGGCGGCGGCCAGCAGGGCCAGGATCATGTCGTCTCACCTTTTTTCCGCCGCGCCCGGAAAAAGCCCTTCAGCATCGCCGAGCTCTCCTCGGCCAGCACCCCGCCGGTCACGGTGGGCCGCCAGTGGCAGGTCGCCTGCTCGAAGAACCGGGGGCCGTGGACCACCGCCCCGCCCTTGGGATCCTCGGCGCCGAACACCACCCGGCCGATGCGGGCGTGGCTGATGGCCCCGGCGCACATAGCGCAGGGCTCCAGGGTCACCACCAGGGTGAGCCCCGTGAGCCGGTAGTTGCCGCGCTTTTCCGCCGCCGCCCGCAGGGCCACGATCTCGGCGTGGGCGGTGGGATCGTGGGCGCCGATGGGCTGGTTGGCGCCGGTGGCGATCACCTCGCCGGTGGCCGGATCCACCACCACGGCGCCCACCGGGGTCTCGCCGGCGTCGGCTGCGGCTTGCGCCGCTTCGAGCGCGATGCGCATGGTGCGAAAATCATGGTCCACGATCCCCAAGACACCCAGGACGGCCCCCAAGGTCAAGGCGGCGAACGCATCGCCAAGGCCATGGCGCGGGCCGGCGTCGCCTCGCGCCGCGAGGTCGAGCGGCTGATCGAGGCCGGCCGCGTCTTCGTCAACGGCGTGCAGGTGACGACCCCGGCCACCAAGGTCGAGCCCGACGACGTGCTCACCGTCGACGGCGCCCTGGTCCAGGCCGCCGAGCCCGCCCGCCTGTTCCGCTATCACAAGCCCGTCGGCCTGGTGACCAGCCACAAGGATCCGCAGGGCCGCCCGACGGTGTTCGACGCCCTGCCCAAGACCCTGCCGCGCCTGATCTCGGTGGGCCGTCTCGACCTCAACTCCGAGGGCCTGCTGCTGCTCACCAATGACGGGGAGTTGGCGCGCGCCCTGGAGCTGCCGGCCAGCGCCATCGTGCGCCGCTACCGGGCCCGCGCCCGGGGCCGCGTCACCCAGGAAAAGCTCGACAGCCTGAAGAACGGCGTCACCGTCGAGGGCGTCAGCTACGGCCCCATCGAGGCCCATCTCGACAAGGCCAAGGAAGGTCCCCAGGGCGCCAACGTCTGGATCACCGTCACCCTGGCCGAGGGCAAGAACCGCGAGGTCCGCCGCGTGCTGGAGGCGCTCGGCCTGACGGTCAACCGCCTGATCCGCATGTCCTATGGCCCCCTGGCGCTCGGGACCCTGGGTGTGGGCGAGCTCGAGGAGGTGGGGCCCCGCGTGATCCGCGAGCAGTTCGCCGACCATATCCCGCCGGGAAACCTGCCCACCGCCGACCGGGCCCAGTTCTCCAAGCCCATCGCCACCCGCGCCGGCGGCGACGTCCCGCGCCGGGGCCGCACCGCGCCGGGCGCCGGCGCCGGTCCCGACGACGGCATGCCCAAGGCCAAGGCGGTCTACAAGGCCGGCTGGGCCAAGCCCAAGATCGCCCCCAGCCCGCACCCCAAGCGCAAGGCCAAGGCCAAGCCCGCCGCGCCGGAGGGCCAGGTCCGCCCCACCGCCATTCCACCGCGCGCGCCCCGCTCGCAGGGGGGCCCCGTCGCCCCCCGCGCGCCGGTCGAGCTCCGTGCGCCCCGCCGCGACGGCCCCCGGATGGAGGCCCCGCGTCCGGCGGCTCCGCCTCCTGCGGCCCCGCGCGCCGAGGCGCCGCGCACCAAGGCTCCCCGATCCCTGGCACGCCTCGCCGCCCAGCGACCGTCCGCCCCTGGCCGCGACGGCCCCCGGACCGAGGCGCCGCGTTCCGATCGCGGCCCCCGCCCCGACGCGCCGCGTCCCCACGGTCCCCGGCCCAACGCCGCCGCGGCCGAGGCCCGGCCGGCGCGGGGCCCCAAGGCCGACGCCCGGCGTCCCGACCGCTTCAAGGGCCCCGAGGCCGCCGCCCGCGACGCCAAGTTCCGCGCCGAGGCCGAGCCTAAGCGTCCTGGATCTTCGTCGGCGCCCGGGCGGCCTTCAGGCCCGCGCGGGCCGAAGCCGTCGCCATCACGGCCGCGAAGCTCGACCGCTCGTCCGCCAGGCCCTGGGCCAGAGGGCGGTCCAAAGCGGCGCGGGTGAGCCGCTTGGCGTGGGCCAGGCCCTCGGCGCCGCGCCCGTCCCATTCCGCCGCCATCTCCAGGGCGCGGGCCAGGGGGTCGGCGGCCAGTTCGTGCACCAGGCCGATGCGCAGGGCCTCGGCGGCGTCCACCACCAGGCCGCGCAGGATCATCTCCACCGCCTTGGCCTCGCCGATCACCCGCGGCAGGCGCTGGGTGCCGCCGCCGCCGGGGAAGATGCCGATCCGGGTCTCCGGCAGGCCGATGGCGGTGACGTCGGTTCCGGCGATGCGCAGGTCGCAGGCGAGCGCCATCTCGAACCCGCCCCCCATGCACAGGCCGTTGATGGCGGCGACCACCGGCTTGGGCGCCGCGGCCAGCAGGTCGGTCATCTCCAGGAAGCCGGGCGCCGGCGGGGCGCTGGGGGCAGGCCGCGGCGGGGCGTCGCCCGCCGTGGCGTCGCTGGCGGCCGACAGCTCGCCGACGTCGTAGTGGCGCACGAAGATTCCCGGCACGCCCCCGGTGAGCACGATGGAGCGGACGTCGGCGTCCTCGCTGGCCGCCTTCACCGCGGCGTACATCTCCCGCGCCCCCGCCGCGGTCATCGTGCCGAAGGTTGGATTGGCGTAGGTGATCACGGCGCAACCGCCCTTGCGTTCCACGGTGACGAAAGTCATCAACGGCCTCCCTTTGCTTTGCGGCGTCCTTGGCCGACACCCTAATCCGCCCGGGAGGCCGGTTTCCATGCGCATCGTTTCCGGCGACTTCCGCGGCAAGACCCTGGTCACCCCCGAAGGCCAGGCCACCCGCCCCACCTCCGACCGCGCCCGCCAGGCGGTGTTCAACATCCTGGAGCACGCCGCCTGGGGCCGGGCCCCGCGGGACCTGAGGGTCATCGACCTGTTCGCCGGCTCCGGGGCGCTGGGGTTCGAGGCCCTGTCGCGGGGCGCGGCCTTCTGCCTGTTCGTGGAGACCGACGAGGCCGCCCGCGGCGCCATCCGGGAGAACGTCGACGCCCTGGGCCTGTTCGGCCGCACCCGCGTCCACCGGCGCGACGCCACCGACCTGGGCCTCCGTCCGGGCGCGGACGGCCCGGCCTTCGATCTCGCCTTCCTCGACCCGCCCTACGCCAAGGGCCTGGGGGAGATCGCGCTGGCCAAGCTCAAGGCCGGCGGCTGGCTGGCCCCCGGGGCCCTGATCGTCTTCGAGCGCGGCGCCGGCGAACCGGCCTTCGACGCCCCCGGCTTCGAGGTCCTGGACGCCCGCGACTACGGCGCCGCGCGGGTCTTCTTCCTGCGCCTGCTCCCGGACCCGTCCGCCGCGGACTGAGCCATCAAGCGTCACCGCTTGCGGGGTGGGGCGTCTTGAGCGAGGTTGGCGGCCGGGAACGGCGGGGGTGATCCGAATGGCGAGCTACAAGGCTCGGCTCGAGCGCGACCTGGACCGCTGGATCTCCCAGGGTCTGACGCCGGCCGCCTCACGCCAACCGATCCTCGACAGCGTCGCCGACAGCCGCCGGCTGGACGCCTCCACCGCCCTGGCGGCGGTGGGCGGGCTGCTGCTGGGCGTGGCGGTCATCGCCTTCGTCGCGGCCAACTGGGGCGTCATTCCCCGCCTGGCGCGCTTCGTGATGATCCTGGTGCTCTTCCTCGGGGTCGGGGCGGGCGCGGCCTGGGCCGCGCGCGGCGAGCGCCCCGTCCTGCGCGACACCCTGCTGCTGGTGGCGGCCCTGATCTATGCCGCGGCCATCGGCCTGACCGGCCAGATATTCGACATCGCCGGCGATCCCCAGACCGCCCTGCGGGGCGCGGGCCTAGCGGCGGCGCTGCTGGCGGTGGCCGGGCGCTCCGCCGGAGCCGGGGTCGCGGCCCTGCTGCTGCTGGCCCTGGGGGACCTGTCGCCCCAGCTCTTCGACGTCGGCGAGCACCCGACCCCCTGGCTGGCCTACGCCGCGCCCCTGGGGATGGTCCTGGCCTGGGTCTGGCGTTCCCGGCCCATGGCCCACGCCGCGGCCATCGCCCTGCCCCTCGCCGTCCTGCTGGTCATGCTCATCGACGAACGGGGCGACCGGCAGCTGGAATGCCTGGCGGCGGCGGCCGGCTTCGCGGCCCTGGCCGCGGCCATGCGCTGGCGCGCGGGCCGTGGCGACGGCCTGGCCGCCATCGTCTACGGCTGGGCGGTCTGGAGCGCCCTGATCTATTTCGCCAGCGCCGGGATCGGCGATCACGACCTGGCCCGCCTGGCCCATCGCGGCGTCTGGCTGGTGCTGTCGGGCGGGGTGATCGCGCTGGGCCTGCTTGACCGCCAGGGGGCGATCACCGCGGCGGGGATCCTCTCCCTGGCCGCCGCCGGCTGCGTGATCCTGTTCGACCTGGGCCTGGGCCTGCTCACCGCCGCCGGCGTGTTCGGGGCCTGCGCCCTGGTGGTGCTGGCCGCCGGCTGGCTTCTGCGCCGGAGGGCCAAGTCATGAGCCGCGCCCTGCCGCTTCGGATCCTCGGCGCCTGCCTGCTGCTGGCCGCCGCCCTGGTCGCCCTGGTGATCCGCGAGGACCGCGCCCGCGCCGCCGGCCGCGAGGTGACGCTGGCCATGGAGGCCGTGGACCCGCGCGACCTGCTGACCGGCCACTATGTCGCCCTGCAGCTCGTCCAGACCCAGCCGCCGGGCGAGCCCTGCCCGCCGGACCTCGTCCCCTGGGGCAAGATGGGCTGGATCGCCCTGAGCCCCGGCCCGGCCGGCGATCGGGTCACCGGCGGCGGCGTCACCCGGGCCGCGGCCCTGCGGCACGGGCCCGTCGCCCTGCGGGGCCAGGTGGGTTGCTCGCCGCCCTCCACCGAGATCGTGGGCCGGCCGGCCGTGGTCAGGCTGGACCTCGGCGTCAAGCGCTTCCACACCGACCAGGCCGAGGCCGAGGCCATCGACAAGGCGCTCAGCGCCCGGCGCCCCGGCGACCCCGCCACGGCCTTCGCGGTGATCTCGGCCGGGCAGGACGGCCGCGGCCGCCTGCGCGGGGTGATCCTGAACGGGCGGCGCACCGACCTGACCTGGTTCTGAGTCAGCGCGGACTTTTCGCCCTTTCTATGCCTGTGTTTACTTAAACAAGTCCGAATATGACATCTTCATGACAGTCATGCGACGTCGATCCAAGTCGAGATGAAGTACATCCCGCTCGGGATTCACCTCCCGTTAGTTCGCGGCCCCTAGGACTGGCGCACCCCCCAGTACCGAGGCCTTGCATGTCCGGCGTCCTCCTCGACCTCGCCCAGAATTGCGTCCCCATCCCCCCCGACACCCCCGGCGCCCTGGTCTATGAGCGGTTCCAGGCCGAGCCCGACGCCCTGGCCATCGCGGTGGTGGACGCCCAGGGGCGGCCGGTGGGCCTGGTGGAGCGCACCGCCTTCTTCCTGGCCATGGCCGCCCAGTACGGCCGCGCCCTCTATGCGCGCCGCCCGGTCTCCCTGCTGATGAACGCCGAACCCCTGGTGGTGGAGGGCGACGTCGACGTGGCGGCCTTCTGCGGCGAGGCCCTGGTGGACCGGCCATCGGAGCTGCTGCGCGGCTTCATCGTCACCCAGGGCGGCCGCTACGCCGGGGTGGGCAGCGCGCTCTGCCTGCTGCAGGCCACCAACGCCGCCAACCAGGCCCACGCCGAGGAGATGGAGGCCCTGGCCGGCGCCATGGACCGCGCCCGGCTCGAGGCCCAGGCGGCCCTGTCGGCCAAGTCCCAGTTCCTGGCGGTGATGAGCCACGAGATCCGCACCCCGCTGAACGGCGTCCTGGCCATCGCCGACATCCTGGCGCGCAAGCTCGCCCAGCCCGACCTCATCGCCTATGTGCGCGGCATCCAGGACTCCGGCGAGACCCTGCTGCGCCTGCTGACCGACGCGCTGGACCTGTCGCGGGCCGACGCCGGCCGCCTGGACCTGAACGAGGACAGCTTCGCGCTGGCGCGCCTCACCGACGACCTGGCGACCCTCTGGGGGGCGCGCGCGGAGCTGAAGGGCCTGACCCTGACCGTCGCCTATGACGGTCCCCCCGACCAGTGGGCCCTGGGGGACGAGATCCGCATCAAGCAGGTGTTCAACAACCTGATCGGCAACGCCCTGAAGTTCACCGAGACCGGCGGGGTCGAGGTGGCGCTGCGGGTCCGCCGCGAGGACATCCATCTCCAGATCGAGGGCGAGGTCTCCGACACCGGGGTCGGCGTCCCGGAGGACCGGCTGGCCGCCATCTTCCAGCCCTTCTCCCAGACCGAGGTCGGCCTCAAGCAGGGCGGGGCGGGCCTTGGCCTCTCCATCTGCCGCCAGCTCGTCGAGCAGATGGGCGGAACCATCGGCGCGGCGCGCAATCCGGCCGGCGGGACCCGGTTGCAGTTCTCGTTCCCGCTCTTCGACCTGCCGGCGCCCGGCGACGCCCCCGCGCCGATCGAGGCCGAGGCGGCCGCTGGCGGCCTGCACATCCTGATCGCCGACGACAACGCCACCAACCGGCTGGTGGTGGAGACCCTGTGCGAGATGTTCGGCGCCAGCAGCGAAAGCGTCGAGGACGGCCTCCAGGCGGTGGCCGCCGCCGCCAGCGGCCGCTTCGACCTGGTGCTGATGGACATCCGCATGCCCAATCTCGACGGGGTCGCCGCCACCCGCCGCATCCGCGCCCTGGCCGGGCCGGCCGGGGCGGTGCCGATCCTGGCCCTCACCGCCAACGCCGACCCCTGGGACGCCGAGGGCTACCTGGCCGAAGGCATGGATGGTGTGGTGGAAAAGCCGATCAAGGCCGAGCGCCTGGTGGACGCCATCAACCGCGCCCTGGCCGTCGACCGGCGCTGCGTGGCCGCCTAGAGCCTCCCGGTCAGGCCTGGAGCACCACGCTGGGCGCCGACCGCGTCGCCGGCCCGTGGTTCACCGCCTCGATATTGTTGCCGTCGGGGTCGAGGACGAAACAGGCGTAGTAGCCGGGGTGGTAGTCCCGCTCGCCCGGCGCGCCGTTGTCCCGCCCACCCGCCGCCAGGGCCGCCTCGTAGAACCGGTCCACCATGGCTCGGTCGGGCGTCTGGAAGGCCAGGTGCACGCGGGTGGGGGTCTCGCCGACATCGATCCACAACTCGTCGGCGGCCAGGTGGTCGGGGCTCTCCTGGACCGGCACGCCGATCACCGCCAGCACGGCGCGGTAGAAGCGCTTGGAGGCCTCCAGGTCGCGGGCCCGCAAGTGCAGGTGATCGATCAGTCGGCCGCGGTGCAGCTCCATGGGACCCTCCCGTTGGTGTCGGACTTCAACGCGTTCCAGACTTCCTGGTTTCGCGGGTGTTGACCCTCACCCTGCGTGAGCCCCCAGATAAGGGGCCTTCCGCAACAAGGCGTGGATCTGATGAGCGTCTACACCGTCAGCGAAGTGGCCAGGCTCTCGGGCGTCTCCGTCCGGGCCCTGCGCCACTATGACGAGATCGGGCTGCTGAAGCCCGGTCACGTGGGCGAGAACGGCTATCGCTACTATGGCCAGGCCGAGCTGCTGCGCCTGCAGCAGATCCTCTTCCACCGGGAGCTGGGCTTCCGACTGGAGGCCATCGGCCAGATCCTGGACGACCCCGGCTTCGACCAGGCGGCCGCCCTCCGGGCGCACCGCGTGGCCCTGCTGGAACAGGTCCGGCGCTACCGCCAGCTCGTCCGCACCCTCGACCAGACCCTCGCCGCCATCGAAGGCAAGGCCACCATGAACGACAAGACCACCTTCCGCGGCTTCCCGCCGGAAAAGCAGGCGCAGCACGAGGCCTGGCTGACCGACCGGTTCGGCCCGGGCGTGCAAACCGAAATCGAGGATTCCAAGGCGCGCCTGCACGCGCTGAGCCAGGGCCAATTCGACGGCCTGGTGGCGGAGGCCGACGCCTTCGAGGCGAAGATGGCCCAGGCTCTGGCCGGCGGCCTGCCCGCCGACAGCGGGACGGTGGGCGCCCTGGTGGCCGGTCACCACGCCTGGATCGGCCGCTCCTGGAACCGCGTCCCCGACCGCACGGCCTATGAGAACCTGGCCCTCATCTACCAGGACAATCCCGACTTCCGCGCCCGCTACGAGGGCCGCGCCCCGGGGCTCACCGAGTACCTCGTGGCGGCGATGCGGGCCTATGCGGCGCGGGAACTGGCCTGAGGGGCGGGGGCCTAGGCCCGCAACGCCCTCTGGTCCTCTTCCGCCGCCGCCCCGTCCCCGACCTTCTCCGTCCAGACCTGTTCCACCACGCGCAGCAGGCCGTCGGCGGTGATGGGCTTGGTGACGTGGCCGTCGGCGCCGGCGTCGGCGGAGGCCTGGGCGTGCTCGGGCATGGCGTTGGCGGTCAGGGTGTAGATCGGGGTCGGACGGGCCTTCTCGCGGCACTCCCGGCGGCGGATGGCGCGGATGGCGGTCAGGCCGTCCATCACCGGCATCTGCATGTCCATCAGGATCAGGTCGAAGCTGGAGCGCGCGGCCTCGTCCACCGCCTCGGCGCCGTTCTCGACGCAGGTCAGGTCGACCCCGGCGGCGCCCAGGATCAGCTCCACGACCCGGCGATTGGTGGGGTGGTCCTCGGCCAGCAGCACCCGCATCGTCTGCAGGTCGGCCTCGGCCTCGGCGTCGGCCTCGTGCTCGCCCCACAGGTCCACCGCCCCGTGGCGGCGCGGCAGCTCCAGCTCCAGGGTGAAGGTCGAGCCCTCGCCGGGACGGGAGACCGCCGACAGGCCGCCGCCCATGGCCTCGGCCAGGGAGCGGGAGATGGCCAGGCCCAGGCCGGTTCCGCCAAACCGCCGGGTGATGGAGCCGTCGGCCTGCTGGAAGCGGCCGAACAGCCGCTGCCGGGTCTCCTCGTCGAAGCCGATGCCGGTGTCGGAGACGTCGAAGCACAGGTGGGTGGAGGTCTCGTCGCGCCGCGCCCGCACCGACAGCTTCACCTCGCCGGCGCTGGTGAACTTCACCGCATTGCCCAGCAGGTTGCTCAGGATCTGGCGGATGCGCGGGGCGTCGCCGTCATAGGCGCCCTGGGCGTAGGGATCGACCTCGACGGTCAGCTTCAGGTCCTTGGCGTCGGCGCTGGCCTGGAACAGCGAGGCGCAGGCGTTCACCGAGGTGGTCAGGTCGAAGGGCTCGGGGCGGATCTCCAGCCGGCCGGCCTCGATGCGGGCCAGGTCCAGGATGTCGGTGAGCAGGGCCTCCAGGGTCTGGGCCGAGGTCTCGATCAGGTTGACCATCTCGGCCTGGCCGGAGGTCAGCGGGGTCTTGGCCAGGGCCCCGGCAATGCCCATCACCCCGTTCAGCGGGGTGCGGATCTCGTGGCTCATATTGGCCAGGAACTCGCTCTTGGCCCGGTTGGCCGTCTCGGCCTCCTCCTTGGCCTTCACCAGCTCCAGTTCGCCGCGCTTCTCCTTGTCGATGTTGCGCAGCACCCCCAGCACCCTGACCACCCGCCCGCGCTCGTCGCGGATCGCCTCGCAGGCCGAGTAGTGCCACTGGTGCGGCCCCTCGGTCTGGGGGATGCGGTAGACCTGCCGGAAGGGGGCCCCGCCCTCCATGTACTCGTCCCAGGCGCGCATGGCCTCGGGCCGGTCGGCCGGGTGGATGGACCGCCAGATGTCGGCGTTCATCTCCTCATAGGTGGCGCCGACCTCGACCCCAGGGGTGGGGGACTGGTAGCCGGCGCCGGTCAGCTCCCGGCGCTTCCAGTCCATCTCCCACATCCGCAGCTCGCCGATCTCCAGGGCCAGCTTCAGGCGCTCCTCGTTGCGCTTGGCCTCCTCCAGGGCGTCGGCGGTGCGGGTCATGTCCACCGACATGATCAGCAGGCCGCCGATCTCGCCGTCGGCCTCCCGCCAGGGATTGATCTCCACCCGCGCCCACAGGTGGCGGCCGTCGGGCAGGTTCACCGGCACCCGCTCGTGCTGCACCTGCTGGCCCTTGAGGCAGCGGTTGTAGACCGGCGCCCAGCGCTGGGTGTCGGGATAGGCCTCGTAGAGGCTCTGACCCACCACGTCGTCGCTCTGGCGCTCGGCCCGCCAGCGGGGGCTGGCCTGGATGACGCGCATCTCCTTGTCGGTCATGCACAGGGCCACCGGGGCGGCCTGGACGAAGGCGGAGATCATGTAGCGGGCCGCGGCCACCTCGCCGGCGGCGCGGGCCAGGTCCTGGCGGGCGGTGTGGCGGGCCCATTCGTCCGCGGCCAGGGCGGCCAGGTCGGTCAGGTACTCCACCAGCTCCGGGTCGTAGGCGCGTGGGGCGGTGTCGGAAACCCAGACCGCGCCGACGCCGCGGCCATCCGGCATCCGGATCGGGGCTCCGGCGCAGAAGCGGATGCCGAGCTCGCCGACGACGCCGGGATGCGACGCCAGGCGCGGGTCCTCGCGCGCGTCGCAGACCCACATCACGCCGTCGGACTTCAGCGCCAGGGTGGTGAGGGAGCTTTCGTTGGGGACGGCGCTGCGCCAGCCGTCGGGGGCGCTGGCGTGCCAGGTCTGGGCCCGGGCCTCGTCCAGCAGCACCACATCGCTGTTCGGCAACCTGGCGTAGGCGCGGGCCAGGCGCGCGATCCGCGCGAAGGTCGGTTTCAGTTCCGCTAGATCCAGCCCGCCCTCGGCGGCCGGACGTTCAGCTTCGCTAAGCAAAGCCCCGTCCTTCTTGGCCATGACGTCTCCCCCGATCAGTGGGGGGAACGATGGGCGCGCGGGGTTAAATCTCCGTGACCGTCAAAAACCGATTTCTACCCTGAGTGTGGCCGCCGGAGAGGCTTCCTCCTCGCCCCCCTCAGGGGGAGAGGAGGGGTGAGGGGGCGCGCAGCAGGGCTGCGCGTCTCGGCCCCCGAAGCGACCGCGGAGGAGCCGAAAGAGCCCTCTCCCTGCCCTCTCCCGCAAGCGGGACAGGGGAATCTACAGCAGCTTGATCTCGCGCAGCCGCTCCTTGAGGAACTCATCGGCGGTGATCGGGGTCGGGTAGCGGTCGGGGTGCTCGCCGTCCACGCAGGAGGCCAGGGTCTTGATCTGGTAGTCCGGATTGAAGTGCAGGAAGAAGGGCGTCGAATAGCGCGGGAAGCCCCGGCGTTCGGGCGCGGGGTTCACCACCCGGTGCGTCGTGGACGGCAGGCGGTGGTTGGTCAGCCGCTGCAGCATGTCGCCGATATTGACCACCACCGAGCCCGCCGGCGGATTGATCGCCAGCCACTGGCCGTCGCGGTCCAGCACCTCCAGCCCAGCCTCCTCCGCGCCGAGCAGCAGGGTGATGACATTGATGTCCTCGTGCGCCCCGGCCCGGATATTGGGGCCGTCCTTGGGCACGGGGGGATAGTGCAGCAGGCGCAGGATCGAATTGCCGTCATTGACGGTGGCGTCGAAGAAATGCCGGTCCAGCTTCAGATAGGTGGCGATGGCCTCCAGCACCTGGACCCCCAACTCGTCGAGGGCGTCGTAGAGCCAGGCCACGTCGGAGACGAAGGTGGGGACCTCCACCGGCCAGACGTTCTCCGGCATCAGCTCCAGGTAGGGATGGCCCGGGGGCAGGTCGCGCCCCATGTGCCAGAACTCCTTCAGGTCGAAGTGTTCGGCGTCCTTGGCCGTCTCGATGCCGAAGGGGGTGTAGCCGCGCTGGCCGCCGGTCCCCACCACGTAGCGCGTCTTCACCTCGTCGGGCAGGGCGAAGAAGGCCTTGGTGGCGTCCAGCGCGCGGGTGATGTCGGCCTGGGGCAGGCCGTGGTCGGCGATCACCGCGAAGCCGTAGCGGGCGAAGCTGTCGCCGAGCGCCTGGGAGAAGCCGGCGAAGTCGCGGCTGAAGCCCTGGAAGGAGACGGGTTGGATGGCGGTCTTGGTCATGACCCGCCCCTTACACCGGCTGGCGATCCTTCTCCACCCGTCTGGCGAGGTCGTCCTCGCCGTCCTCCTCCGCCGCCCGCCGCATCTCGGCGTTCAGCAGCCGCTCCATCGTCTCGGTGGAGTCGCGGCTGGCCAGGACGTAGTTCTCCTCCTGGCCATAGGCCGGCGCCAGCTTCTCGAACAGCTGGCGGTCCAGCTTGCGGAAGGCGACGGCGGCGGCCACCGCGCGCCGCTCGGTGAAGCCCAGCCGCAGCAGGGCGCGCTTGCCCATGGCGAGACTCCCCTCGAAGCTCTCGCGCTCCACGTCGTCGGCGCCGTGGGCCAGCAGGTCATAGGCGTGGCGGCGGTCCCAGGCGCGCGACATGATGGCCAGGTTGGGGAAGGCCGCCTTGGCCGCCTCCACCAGCTCGACGGCCTTGTCCTTGTCGTCGATGGCCACGATCAGCAGCTTGGCCTTGGCCGCGCCCGCGGTGCGCAGGAGGTCGATGCGGCTGGCGTCGCCATAGTGGACCTTGCGGCCGAAGGCCCGCAGCAGCTCGATCTGCTCGATGCTGGAATCCAGGGTCACCACATTGAAGTCGTTGGCGATCAGCAGGCGGGCGGCGATCTGGCCGAAGCGCCCGAAGCCCGCGACGATCACCTCCGGATCGCCCTCGTCGAAGGGGATGGCCTCCGGCTCGTCGCCGGGCCCGTCGCCGCGGCTCAGCACCAGCTTCTCGTAGGCCAGGAAGGCCAGGGGCGTGAAGGCCATGGACAGCGCCACCACCGCCGACAACAGCTTGGAGAGGTCCGGATCGATGACCCCGGCCGCCACCGTGAAGCCCAGCAGCACGAAGGCGAATTCTCCGCCCTGGGCCAGGGACACTGCCGTGGTGGCCGCCTCCCGCCGCGCCATGCGGAACACCCGGCCGACCCCGAACATGGCCAGCGCCTTGAGGATCATCATCCCCAGCACCAGGCCCAGCAGGGCCACGGGCTGGCGGGCGATCACCGAGAAGTCCAGCCCCGCCCCCACCGTGATGAAGAACAGGCCCAGCAGCAGGCCGCGGAACGGCTCGATGTCGGTCTCCAGCTCGCGCCGGAACTCGCTCTCTGCCAGCACCACCCCGGCCAGGAAGGCACCGAGCGCCGGGGACAGGCCCACGGTCTGCATCAGGGCGGCGACCGCCACCACCAGCAGCAGGGCCGAGGCCGTGAAGATCTCCCGCAGGCGGGCCGCGGCGATGAAGCGGAACACCGGCCGCACCAGGTAGCGCCCGCCGCCGATCACCGCGGCCACCGCGCCCAGGATGGCCAGCGCCTTGGCCCAGCCGGGCAGGCCAAGGGTGTCCAGCAGGCTCGCGCCGTGGCCGGCGGCCTCGGCGGCCCCATGGACCGGCGCCCCCATGGCCAGCAGGGGCAGCAGGGCGAACAGCGGGATCACCGCCAGATCCTGGAACAGCAGCACCCCGAACACCGCCTCGCCGACGGTCCCCTGGCGCAGGCCCTTCTCCTCCAGATTGGCCAGCACGATGGCGGTGGACGACAGGGCCAGCACCACGCCGGCGGCCGTCGCCGTGCGCCAGTCCAGGCCCAGCGCCAGGCCGGCCAGCGCGATCACCCCGGTGGTGAGCGCCAGCTGGCCGCCCCCCAGGCCGAAGATCGCCGTGCGCATCTTCCACAGCAGCGCCGGGCGCACCTCCAGCCCGATCAGGAACAGCAGGATCACCACCCCGAACTCGGCGAACTTCATCACGTCGGTGGGCTCGCCCACCAGGTTCAGCAGGAAGGGGCCGACGATGACGCCGGCGATCAGGTAACCCAGCACCGAGCCCAGGCCGATCCGCTTGGCGATCGGCACCGAGACCACGCCGGCGGTCAGATAGACCAGCGCCTGGATCAGCAGGCCCTGGCCGTTCATCGGCCGGCCCCGGGGGATTGGTGAGACATGCCCGAACTATGGACCGGCGTTCTCGGATTTGTGCACGCGAAATCTGATTGCCCGGTTCCCAAATGTTGCAGTGCGGCGTAATGGGCGTTCATGGCTGACAAGACACAGAAATCCGCTGTCGAGGCCCTGGCGGGCCGCCTGTTCGACGGCATGACCATCATGGCCGGGGGCTTCGGCCTCTGCGGCATCCCGGAAAACCTGATCGCGGCGATCCGCGAGAGCGGGACCAAGGGCCTGACCGTCATCTCCAACAACTGCGGGATCGACGGCTTCGGCCTGGGGATCCTGCTGGAGAGCGGCCAGATCAAGAAGATGGTCTCCTCCTATGTGGGCGAGAACAAGCTGTTCGAGAAGCTCTACCTCTCCGGCGAGCTGGAGCTGGAGTTCAACCCCCAGGGCACGCTGGCCGAACGCATCCGCGCCGGCGGCGCCGGCATCCCGGCCTTCTTCACCAAGACCGGGGTCGGCACCCTGGTGGCGGAGGGCAAGGAGGTCCGCGAGTTCGACGGCGAGCTCTACGTCATGGAGCGCGGCCTCACCGCGGACCTGGCCATCGTCAAGGCCTGGAAGGGCGACGCGGCGGGCAACCTGATCTACCGGAAGACGGCGCGGAACTTCAATCCGATGATGGCCACCGCCGGCCGCGTCACCGTCGCCGAGGTCGAGCAGCTGGTTCCGGTGGGCGGGCTCGACAAGGACAACATCCACACGCCGGGCATCTTCGTCGACTCGATCGTCGCCGGCGCGACGTACGAAAAGCGCATCGAGCGCGTCACCACCCGGCCGCGCGCCGAGCAGGGCGCCGGCGCCGGAGAGGAAGTCTGATGGCCTGGACCCGCGAACAGATGGCGGCCCGCGCCGCCCAGGAACTGCGCGACGGCTTCTATGTGAACCTCGGCATCGGCATCCCGACCCTGGTGGCCAACTACATCCCCGCCGGCATGACCGTCACCCTGCAGAGCGAGAACGGCATGCTGGGCATGGGCCCCTTCCCCTATGAGGGGGAGGAGGACGCCGACCTGATCAACGCCGGCAAGCAGACCATCACCGAGCTGCCGGAGAGCTCCTACTTCTCCTCGGCCGACAGCTTCGCCATGATCCGTGGCGGCCACATCGCGCTCTCCATCCTGGGGGGCATGCAGGTGTCGGAAACGGGCGACCTGGCCAACTGGATGGTGCCGGGCAAGGTGGTGAAGGGCATGGGCGGGGCCATGGACCTGGTGGCCGGCGTCAAGCGCGTCGTGGTGGTCATGGACCATGTGGAGAAGTCCGGCGCGCCGAAGCTGCTCACCGCCTGCACCCTGCCGCTCACCGGCGCGCGTGTGGTGGACCTGCTGATCACCGACCTGGGGGTCTTCGACATCGCCCGCGGCAAGTCGCCCCTGACGCTGACGGCGCTCGCCGACGGCGTCACCCTCGACGAGATCACCGCCAAGACCCAGGCCAAGTTCGAGGTGGCCCTGGCCGGGTGAAACCTCCGGGCCCGCCCTTGCGTATGTCTTTCCAGGACAACCAAGGTAGAGCCATGAACAAGCCCCTCTTCGCCGCCGTCAGCGCCGCGGTCCTCCTGCTGGCCGGATCGGCCCCGGCGGCCGGCGCGCTCAGGACCGCCGTCTTCGCCGGCGGCTGCTTCTGGTCGGCCGAGCACGACATCGAGCACGCCAAGGGGGTGAAGGACGTGGTGGTGGGCTATGCCGGCGGCGCCTCGGCCAACCCCACCTACGAGGACCACGAGGGCCACCTGGAGGCCATCAAGGTCACCTATGACCCGAGCCAGACCAGCTACTCCCTGCTGGTGGCCAACTTCTTCCACCACATCGATCCCACCGACCCGGACGGCCAGATCTGCGACCAGGGCCCCTCCTACCGCACGGCGGTGTTCGTGGCCGACCCCGCCGAGCGCGCCGCCGCCGAGGCCATCAAGGCCCAGGTGGCCAAGGAGCTGGGCAAGCCGGTGGCCACCAAGATCCTGCCCGCCGGCCCCTTCCACGTTGGCGAGGGCTACCACCAGGACTATGCCAGGAAGAACCCCATGGCCTACGCCCGCTACCGCATCGGCTGCGGCCGCGACGCGGCGCTGAAGGCGGTGTGGGGGCGCGGCTAGCGGCTACTTCGCGCCCGCCACCTTCGGCGCCGGCGGCTGACCCGTCACCGGGTCGCGGGGCAGGGGGGCGAAGCCGTCGCCGAGGAACAGCTCGGTGCGCCGCTTGCGCTTCCTGTCCAGCATCACGCTGCGGATCTCGCGGGCCGAGACGGCCTTGAAGTCCTGGGCCATCTCGTCGCGATAGACCAGGTCCAGGCTGGCGGCCAGGACGTGGGCGCCGGTGGCCGGCGTCAGGGGATCGGTGGTCTCGGCCTGGTTCTGCGGATGGGCCTCGCGCACCCACATCTTCAGGGGCGGGGCGTTGACGGCGCCGAAGAAGGCCCGCCCGTAATAGGCGCTGGCGTTGAACAGGAAGCGGTCGTCCACCACCACCGCGGTCAGGCCCGGCTCCATCGCCGCCCGCTCGGTGATGCCGCGCACCGTCTGCTCCCAGCCCTTGGCCCGCTTGAAGGCGTTGGCCGCGCCGATCTTCTCGGCCAGGGGCGGGCTCACCACGCAGGCCAGGAACAGGGCGGCGATCACCGCCTGGCTGGCCACCGCCGCGATCAGCCACCCCTTGGCCCGCCAGCGCAGCAGCCAGGCGGCTGCCAGCACCGCGCCGGCCACATAGCCCGCCCCGGACCAGTTGGCGTTGGCCCGGCTGATGAAGGCCTGGAAGGTGACGATCAGCAGCGGCGGGATGGAGAAGCACAGCAGGGTGAGGTCGGCCGGCGTCAGCCGCCTGCGGACCGCCAGCAGCAGGCCGCCCCCGATCAGCACCGCGAAGGGGATCGGCCCGAACACCCCGAACTGGGAGCCGACGAAGGCCCCCAGCTCCTCCGGGTTGAACAGCTTGCGCCCGCCCCAGGCGGCGTTGGCGGCGGTATGCTGCACGGTGGAGAATCCGTGGGCGGCGTTCCAGGCCAGGTTGGGCGCCAGGATCAGCAGGAAGGCGGCGAGCGCCACGCCGGCCGTCCGCCAGCTCCAGACCGCCCGCGCCTCCCGGCTGATGGCCAGGTGCAGGCCAAGCCCGATCAGGGCGTAGACCGCCGCGTACTTGGACAGGAAGGCCAGGCCCACCGCCGCCCCGAACCCGGCGGCGATCGCGAGCCGGCGGCGGCCCTCCGCATGCGGCAGCTCCACATAGGCCAGCAGGGCCAGGCTCAGATAGAAGAGCAGGATGGCGTCGGTGGCCATGGCCAGGGCCGAGATCTGCACCCCGGGCATCAGGGCGTAGAGGGCGGCCGCGGCGAAGCCGACGGCGGGCCCGTAGAGCCGGCGGCCGATCCCGAAAACCGCCAGCGTCGCCCCCAGGTGATAGAGCGGGGCGGCCAGCCGCACCCAGGCCTCGCCGTTTCCGCCGATCGCCGTGGTGGTCCAGATGGTCCAGGCGATCATCGGCGGCTTGGAATAATAGCCCCAGTCCAGGGTCCGCGACCAAAGCCAGTACTGGGCCTCGTCCGGATAGAGCTCCAGGGGGGTGACGAAGAGGGCCACTAGGCGCGCCGCCGTCAGGCCGAGCGCCAGCAGCAGGGCGCCTCTCCATTGGGCGCCGGCGCCGTGAGCGGACAAAGCGTTATCGGCCAAGCGGAACATCCCTCTTTTGGCGGCGGACGGTGGCGCGGCGCAGGCGCCCTGTAAAGCCGCATGCGTGTCTTTCGCGCAGCACTCGCGCGGCTTGATGCCGCCGTAACAAAAGCGTCACCCATCAACATAATTTTAGCGCTATAGCGTGGGCCAGACGCCGGAGGGGGCTGGGCAAGCGATCCCCGCACGGCACGATGGATAGGGGATCTTCCAGATGACTTCGATGAAACGCCTCGCCGGTGGCGCGGCCCTGAGCGTACTCGTGTGCGCCATGTCCAGCGCGGTCTACGCGCAGGAAACCACCTCGGCGGTGGGCGGCACGATCGTGGACCAGAGCGGCGCGCCCGTGCGCGGCGCCAGCGTCGCCATCGTCCACACCCCCTCGGGCACCCGGTCGCAGACCGCCACCGCCGCCGACGGCAGCTTCGACGCCCGCGGCCTGCGTCCCGGCGGCCCCTACACCCTGACCTTCACCGCGCCCGGCTATGAGGCCAAGAGCCTCACCGGCGTGAACCTGGTGGTCGGCTCCAACCAGCGCCTGGACGTCAACCTCAACGCCCAGGACCTGGTGGACGAATTCGTCGTCACCGCCTCGCGGGACGTCACCGCCAACAACACCGGCCGCAAGACCGTGCTGGACGAGACCGCCGTCGAAAGCGTCGTCTCCATCACCCGCGACGTCCGCGACCTGGCCCGCCGTTCGGCCCTGGTCAGCCAGAACACCCGCGGCGACGGCGGCATCTCCATCGCCGGCTCCAACCCGCGCCAGAACCGCATCACCATCGACGGCGCCACCGCGGTCGACAACTACGGCCTCAACACCGGCGGCACCCCCACCAAGCGCGGCCCGGTCGTGCTGGACGCCGTCGAGCAGTTCACCATCGACGCGGTCCCCACCGACGTGGAGAACGGCGACTTCCAGGGCGGCGCCCTGGACGTGGTGCTCAAGGCCGGCGGCAACGACTTCCACGGCTCGCTGTTCACCAACTACCTGAACGACGGCATGGTCGGCGACTCGATCCGCGGTGCCCCGGTGAAGAACACCGTCAGCCAGACCAACTACGGCGCCTTCCTCTCGGGCCCGATCTGGAAGGACAAGGTCTTCTTCGCGATCTCCTACGAGCGCTATGAGTCCTCGGACCTGACCTCCACCGGCCCCACCGGCCAGGGCTTCCAGAACGACATCAACGGCGTCACCCAGGCGACGATCGACAACGTCACCAACATCTTCAACACCCAGTACGCCACGAAGTTCGACGTGGGCTCGATCGCCCGCACCAAGCCGGTGATCGACGAGAAGTACGCCGCCAAGCTGGACTGGAACATCACCGACCGTCAGCGCCTCAGCCTGACCGCGCGCTACGCGCTCTCGGAGCTGACCTCGCGCACCGACCTGACCCGCACCACGGCCGGCCTGGACTCCCACTGGTACCTCACCGGTGAAGAAGACTACTCCTATGTCGGCGAACTGAACTCCGACTGGACCGACAACTTCCACACCCAGATCCGCCTGACCTACCGCGACTACGAGCGTCGCCAGCTGCCGAAGTCGGGTCAGGAATTCGCCGACATCAGCGTCTGCACCTCGCCCACCAGCATCAATTCGGGCGGCGACAACCTGACGAGCTGCGGCTCCACCTCGGTGGTCCGCTTCGGCCCGGACGAATTCCGCCAGGCCAACTCCCTGGCCACCGAGACCTTCCAGATCCAGGCCAAGGGCGAATATTCCCTCGGCGATAACCTGATCAAGTTCGGCTACCAGCTCAAAAAGCAGAACATCAACAACCTGTTCGTCCCCGGTTCGGACGGCATCTACTACTTCGACTCCATCGCCGACTTCCAGAACGGCACGGCCGGCCAGCTGCGCTACACCGACTCCGTCGGCGGCAAGACCACCGAGTCCTCGGCGGCGATCCTCGATTACAAGGTGCACAGCCTGTACCTGCAGGACGCCCTGGCGGTGACCCCGGACCTGAACATCACGGCGGGCTTCCGCTACGACTGGTTCCAGATGGACTCCACCCCCATCCTGAACCCGTCCTTCGCGGCCCGGAACGGCTTCACCAACCAGGCCACCTATGACGGCCGCGGGATCATGATGCCGCGCGTCAGCTTCGACTGGAAGCCGACCCAATCCATCAAGATCAGCGGCGGCGGCGGCCTGTTCTCGGGCGGCGTGCCGGACGTGCTGATCGCCAACTCCTTCGGCAACGGCAACGGCATCTCCACCTCGGGGATCACCATCCAGCGCACCGCCACCGGTTTCCAGGACATCTCGGGCACCCCGGGCTTCACCCCGGCGATCGGCGCTGCGGCCCTCAACGGCCTGCGGACCGATCCGCGCTTCGGCTATGACATCCCGGCGGCGGTCATCGCCTTCCAAGGCGGTAGCGTCGCCTCACCGCTCGCCGAGGTCTCGGCGCTCTCGCCGAACTACCAGCTGCCCTCGGACTGGAAGGCCTTCCTCTCGGCCAACTGGGACACCCCGTGGTACGGCATCCGCCTGGGCCTCGACCTGGTGGGCTCCAAGACCCGCGACGGCATCCTGATCCGCGACACCCGGGCCCAGCCGCTGATCGTCAACGGCGCCATCGCCCGCACCCCGGACGGTCGCATCCGCTACGACGCCATCGGCGCCAGCACGACGGCCACGGCGGCCCAGCGCGCGGCCTTCAACGTCACCTCGCAGAACCCGGGCTCGTCCAACCGCGACCTGGTGGTGTTCAACGACGACGCCGGCAAGGGCTTCACCGTGGCGGTCTCGGCCAGCAAGTCCTTCGACTTCGGCCTGGACGTCCGCGGCAGCTACAGCCACTCCGACATCAAGGACCGCAGCTCCTCGCTGCGCTTCTCGTCGACCCAGAGCTCGCTCTACGGCGGCATCTCCGGCGATGATCCGAACGGCGCGGCCTACGGCACGTCCTTCGACTCCATCGACCATTCCTTCAAGCTGGACGTCTCCTACGCCCACAAGTTCTTCGGCGACAACGAGACCCGCGTGACCCTCTTCGGCGAACGCCGCTCGGGCCGCCCGACCTCCTTCGTGATGTCGGACGCCACCTCCGGCCGCAGCCCGGTGTTCGGCGTCAACCGGGGCAACTTCCTGCTCTACGTGCCGAAGATCACCGGCGAAGTGTCGAGCCCGACCGACCTCGACGTCGGTCTGGTCACCTTCGACAGCGTCGCCACCCGCGACAACTTCCTGAAGGCGGTCTCCCAGTTCGGCATGACCGAGGACGCCATCCAGGAGAAGGGGTCCTTCACCAACCACGACATCACCCAGGTGGACCTGCAGCTCTCGCAGGAAATCCCGTCGCCGATCCAGGGCCACAAGTTCCGGCTGACCTTCGACGTCCAGAACCTGCTCAACCTGATCAACGACAAGTGGGGCATCGTCGACGAGTATCTCGACACCGACCGGGTGATCAGCGTCTCCTGCGCCGACGCCTCTGGCGTGGCCGTCACGGCCAGCTCGCCCAACCCCTTCGCCTGCAACCGCTACCGTTACTCGAGCTTCCAGACGACCAGTACGTCCCGGAACCTCGACACCGGCGGCAAGTCGCTCTGGGCCATCCAGGTCGGCCTGCGCTACGAGTTCTAAGCCTCGCGGCGACATCGCCTTCGCGGAAAGGGCGGCCCTCCCGGGCCGCCCTTTTTCGTTGCGGCTGAGTCTCTCAGCCCCACCCCTCGCCCGCAGGCGGGAGAGGGGCGCCGAGCGCCCCACCTCGACAATCCTCGCCCGGCTTCCTAGGCTAAGCTCCGCATGGCGCGGATCACCCCCCTGTGGAGCTCGCCGGAGCTCACCGTCTATCGGTTCGACCACCCGGTCGAACACGAGGACCAGCCCTTCTGCGCCGTCTCCGACGCCTACCGCGCCAGCTTCGTGGAGGAGGGGACCTTCGACCTGGAGATCGGCGAGGGGCGCTGGCGGGTCGAGCCCGGCGACGTGATGCTCAGCCATCCGGGCATGGCCTTCCGCTCGGCCTTCCAGGGGACGGGGTTTTCCGACACCTGCCTGTCCATCGTCTACCAGGCGGCCAATGACGACGGCTTCGACCGCGCCGGCAGCTGGGCGGCGGCCGGCCGCCCGGTGCTGCGCGCCAGCAACCGCCTGCGCTACCTGCGCTGGGGCCTGGCCCGGGCCGTGGAGGCGGGCGCGCCCATGTTCGCCGAATACTGCGCCACCGAGATCTTCCGCGAGGCCCCGGGAGCCGAACCCGGCCCGCTCTACACCGAGCGGAGCTTCGCCTGGTACGCCGAGCGGGTGCACCATGTCCGCGACCGCCTGGACGCGCAGTTCGCCGAGCCCTTCAGCGTCTCCGACCTGGCCCGCTCGGTGGGGATGAGCCTGTTCCACTTCAGCCGGGTCTTCACCGAACTGGCCGGGGTCCCGCCCCACCGCTACCTGCTCAAGGCCCGCCTGAGGGCCGCCCGCCGGATGCTGGGCCAGGGCGCCAGCGTCACCGAGACCTGCTACGCCTGCGGCTTCAACAACCTGTCCCACTTCAGCCGCAGCTTCGCCCGCCGCTATGGCGCCGCGCCCTCGGCGATCGCCCGGGGAAGTTTGGCAGGATAGTGCAAGCCGCGCCCGGCGCGGCCGGGCTAGGTCGGCCCCTATCAAGCTCGACGATAGGAAGCCCCATGAAATCCGCCCTCTACCCCCTGTGCGCCCTGCTGGCCCTGGGCGCGGCCCCGGCCCGCGCCGCCCCCGACCAGGACCGCGCCGCCGTCGCCGCCCTCGACACCGCCTACCAGGCCGCCGTGGAGCGCAACGACGCCGCCGCCATGGCCCGGATCCTCCACCCGCAGATGATCCTCATCACCGGCGACGGCGGGGTCCATACCGGCGAGGACCTGCTGGCCCTGGCGCGGACGCGCGAGGTCGCCTTCGAACATCAGGTGGAGGACCCCGGCACCCAGACCGTCCGCCTCTACGGCCCCGACACCGCCATCGTCACCGCCCGCCTGTGGCTGAAGGGCGTCCGCGGCAGCCGCGCCTTCGACCGCCGCCTCTGGTTCAGCGACACCTATGTCCGCACGCCCCAGGGCTGGCGCTACGTCTTCGGCCAGGCCTCCACCGACCTGCCCGCCGCCGTGGGCGCGGGACCGGGGTAGGGAGAACCGGAGGGCCTTTCGCGCCCCAGCTTCCCCCACGCAGGTGGGGGAAGTGGCCCGACAGCCTCTTGGCTGGAGGGTCGATGGGGGTGCGTATCTGAAACGCGCGGCCTGTCAGACTCTCACCCCCATCGTCACGCGTCTTGGCTGCGCCAAGCCTTGCGGCACGTCCCCCACATGCGTGGGGGAAGCTGGGAACGCCGCGCTCTCTCTTCAGCGCCGCTTGACGCCGTGCGCTGCACCGCCCATTTCGCGCGTCCAACACAGCGCGTGACAGCCAAAAGTGGATACCGGTTTTGGCGACCGTCACGCGCCAGCTTCAGGGCCGCCGATGACTGTTCTCGTTCCCGCCGAATGGGCGCCCCACAAGGCCATGTGGCTGGGCTTCCCCAGCCATGAGGAGCTCTGGGCCGAAGACCTGGCCCTGGCCCAGGCCCAGGTGGGGGCGCTGGCCCGCGCCCTGGCCGGCCCGGGCCGGGAGCGCGTGCGCCTGATGACCGGCTCGCCGCAGGGCGAGGCCGCCGCGCGGCGTCTGTTGGGCGACGTGCCGGGCGTCGAGATCGTGGCCGGCGTGTTCGGCGACATCTGGCTGCGCGACACCGGGCCGATCTTCGCCAAGGGCCCGGCGGGCGACGAGGCGCGCGGCTTCCGCTTCAACGGCTGGGGCGGCAAGTACGAGATGGAGGGCGACGACACCGTGGCCGCCCAGATCGCCACGGCCAGCGGCGCGCCGCTGATCCAGCAGGAGATCATCCTGGAGGGCGGCTCCCTGGACCATGATGGCGCGGGCACCATCCTCACCACCGGCCAGTGCCTGCTCAATCCCAACCGCAACCCCGGCTGGACGGCGCAGGCCGCCGAGGTCGAGCTCGCCCGATCGCTCGGCGCCCGCAAGGTGCTGTGGCTCGGCGACGGCCTCGCCAACGACCACACCGACGGCCATGTCGACAACCTCGCCCGCTTCGTGGCGCCGGGCGTCGTGGTCTGCCCGGTGGCCTGGGGCCGGGGCGATGTGAACGTCTACGCCTATGACGCCTGCGCCCGCGACCTGGCCGCCATGACCGACGCCGAGGGCCGCAAGCTCAAGGTGGTCCGCGTCCCCTCGCCGGGCTGGATCGAGAGCCACGAGGGCGGGGCCGCGCCCGCCAGCCACATGAACTTCATCATCGCCAACGGGGCGGTGGTCATGCCCACCTATGACGGCGACAAGCGCGCCGCCGAACTGGCCCTGGAGGCGCTCGCCAGCGTCTTCCCGGGCCGTGAGATCATCGGCCTGCCTTCGGACGCCATCCTCACCGGCGGCGGTTCCTTCCACTGCATCACCCAGCAGGAGCCCGCCTGATGGCCCGCACCCTGACCGTCGCCGCCCTGCAGACATCCTATGGGATGGACCTGGAGGCCAATATCGCCAAGACCGCCGACCTGATCCGTCAGGCCGCCGACCAGGGCGCCCAGGTGATCCTGCCCTCGGAGCTGTTCCAGGGTCCCTATTTCTGCGTCACCCAGGAGGAGCAGTGGTTCGCCCAGGCCCATCCCTGGCGCGAGCATCCCTGCGTCACAGCGCTCGCGCCGCTGGCCGCCGAACTCGGCGTGGTCCTGCCCATCTCCATCTTCGAGCGGGAGGGCCCCCACTACTTCAACAGCCTGGTGATGGTGGACGCCGACGGGTCGCTGATGGGGGTCTATCGCAAGAGCCACATCCCCGACGGGCCGGGCTATCAGGAGAAGTACTATTTCCGCCCCGGCGACACCGGCTTCAAGGTCTGGGACACCCGCTTCGGCCGCGTCGGCACGGGGATCTGCTGGGACCAGTGGTACCCGGAGGCGGCCCGCGCCATGACCCTGATGGGCGCCGAGGTGCTGCTCTATCCCACCGCCATCGGCAGCGAGCCGCACGACGACACCCTCGACACCGCCGCCCCCTGGCGGCGCGCCATGCAGGGCCACGCGGTCTCCAACGTCATCCCGGTGGTGGGCGCCAACCGCATCGGCTTCGAGCCGTGGGACAACTATCCGAACGGCGGCCAGGCCTTCTACGGCTCGTCCTTCATCGCCGACCATCGCGGCGACCTGGTGGCCGCCCTCGGCCGCCAGGAGGAGGGGGTGCTGAGCGCCAGCTTCGACCTGGACTTCCTGGCCGCCCACCGCGCCGCCTGGGGCTTCTTCCGCGACCGCCGCACCGATCTCTACGGCGCGCTGGTGGACCCGCGGCCCGCCTGACGGCCACCTGTCGGCACGTGTTGGTCGGTCTGCCGGCCGCCAAACCCTTGCGGGCTAAAGGGTGGAGGCGTCTGCGCGGATAAGCCCGAATCCTCCATCCGTGACGGCCGACATATGGTCAGCCGGGGCAGCTCATCGCCGGCGCCTTGGCCAGCTCCCGGCGCGCCGCGGCCAGGTCCCTCTGGAATTCCGGGTCCCCGTGCAGCCGCGCCACCATGGCCGAGGCCAGGGTCCGCCCGGCCTCGATGTCGCTCTGGAAGTGGACCCCGCAGATCACCCGGCTGTCCCCCACCGCCTTGCCCGCCGCCATCAGGCCGTCGGCCTTGGCCGGCTCCAGCTCCGCCAGGATCAGCCCCCAGGACCAGCCCACCATGGCGTGGCCCGAGGGGTAGGAGGCGTTGGTCTTCATCCAGTCCTCGCGCGGCACGCAGATCTGCTGGCTGTCGCCGATCATCGGCCGCAGGCGGCCATAGTGGTCCTTGGCCGGCTTGCCGATGGTGCGCACGTCCAGCTCCACCCGGTGCAGCAGGCGGTAGAGGGCCGGGGTCGGCTGGGGCCCGATGGCCTTGCCCGCCGCGCAGGCGTAGCTCCGCAGGGCCCCGCCGGCCCAGATGTCGTTGTCCTGGATGGCCTGGGTCCAGCGGGCCGAGCCGGCCATGGACCGGGTCTCGTTGTACTGGGCGCGGTCGGCCTGGCCGCGCAGGCTGCCGTCGGCCGGCGGCGGGCCCAGCAGGGCCGCGCCGTCGAGGTCGCCGGTGGTCAGGTAGCCGGTCAGCTTGGTGGGGATGGGGCCGGCGGCCGAGTTCAGCGAGGCGTCCTCCGGCGCCTTGCCGGAGAGCTGCGGGAGCATGGCGCAGGCGGCCAGCGACAGGGTGGCGGCCGCGACCGCGAGGGGGCGAAGTCCTTGGATCATAGGCCTTCTTTAGAGCGGTTCCCCCGTGGGGGGAACCGCTCCGCGGAGGTCTTTAGGCGCGCAGGACGGTCAGGCCGTTCTTGATCACCGTGGCGCCGCGCTCCTTCACGCGGGCCTCGAAGGAGATGTTCTTGCCGTCCTTCCAGAGGTCCACCGTGATGGTGTCGCCCGGGATCACCGGAGCCGAGAAGCGGGCCTGGTGGCTGAGGATCTGGTCGGGGTCGAAGCCGGTGATGGCCTGCAGCACGGCGCGGCAGGTGATGCCGTAGGTGCACAGCCCGTGCAGGATCGGCCGCTGGAAGCCGGCGCGCTTGGCGACGTCGGGGTCGGAGTGCAGCGGGTTGCGGTCGCCGTTCAGGCGGTAGAGCAGGGCCTGGTCCTCGCGGGTGGTGAAGTCCACCGACAGGTCGGCCTTGCGCGTGGGGACCACGTGGGGTTCCGGGGCGCCCTCCGACGGGCCGCCGAAGCCGCCGTCGCCGCGGGCGAAGGTGGAGCCGGTCAGGGTGGCGACCTTCTCGCCCTTGTCGTCCTTCCAGACGGTCTCGTTGACGATCACCGCCCCCTTGCCCTCGCCCTTGTCATAGGCGCCGACGGTGCGGCCCTCGGCGGTGAAGGTGCCGGTGGTGGGCAGGGGCTTGTGGAGCTCGACCTTCTGCTCGCCGTGGACGACCATCAGGAAGTTGATCTGGCTGGGGCGGTGGCCGGCCGGCATGGCTGGGGCGGGGCCGCCGGCGGCCCGCGACATGGCGGCCAGCACGGTGGCGGCGGTGGGGATGACCTTCAGGTTCTTCTCGTAGACGAAGGCCAGCTCGTCCTCGTTCATGGGGTCCTGACCCATGCCGACGCCGAGCGCGTAGAGCATCACGTCCTTGTCGCGATAGGTGAATTCGCGGGCCGGGGACTTCTGGTCAAGAATGTCGGGATAAAAGATCGCCATTGAAAATATTTCCTCCGCTAAGCGGTCCGTTTCTAATCGGCGGATTGAAGCGGTTCAGCCTGGGCTAAGCAAGCGGTGAGCGAGCGCATTTGCCGCCCTCCGTCCGATCGGGTAGAAGCGCGGACCCTGCGAAGACGGGTCATTTGAAAACCCGCTCGCACCTTTCTTTCGCGCCCAGGACATCGAAGGCATTTCATGGCGACCGACACTCAGCCCGGCACGGGCGGCCAGATCACCGGCAACGTTCTGTTCTATTCCAAGCCGGAACCGCTGACCCCCGACCTCCACAAGACCCTCGGCGTCAAGCGCATCGACGGCCCCTTCGGCTTCGCCAAGGCCGGCCACGCGATCCCGCTCACCGTCACCGAATTCCCCCTGGCCGCCGTCTCGGGCCCGATCATCTTCGTCGGTGACGACAAGATGCCTCTGGCCGTCATGGGCCTGAACGCCGGGGACAACATGTTCGTCCAGGACAACGGCATGTTCGAGTCCGGCGTCTACATCCCGGCCTATATCCGCCGCTATCCCTTCGTCTTCGCCAATGACGACAAGGCCCAGCAGATGGTGCTCTGCATCGACCGCGCCGCCGAGTTCATCGTCGAGGGCGGCGACATGGCCTTCTTCGACGAGAAGGGCGAGCCGACCGACTACACCAAGAGCTGCATCCAGTTCTGCAACGACTACGAGGTCGAGCGTCAGCGCACCCAGGGCTTCATCCAGATCCTGAAGGACAACGACCTCTTCGAACTGAAGACCGCCAACCACACCCCGATGAACGAAGACGGCACGCCCGGCGAGCCCCAGAAGATCGCCGAGTACTTCGGGGTCTCGGAGGACAAGCTCAACGCCCTGTCGCCGGCCAAGCTGGCGGAGCTGCGGGACAATGGCGCGCTCGGCCAGATCTACGCCCACCTGGTGTCCCTGGTGGGCTGGGACCGGCTGGTCGCCCTGGCGATGTTCCGCGCCAACCAGGCGGCCCTGGCGGCCAACGCCTGATCCGATCCTAACGAGACTTGCGACGCGGCGGGCTCGAAGGGGCCCGCCGTTTTCTTTTAGGGCGTCTTGGTTTGTCGCGTGACAGGCGCCTGAACCGGTTCCCAGTTCAGGCTGTCACGCTCCGTCAGCGGGCGAAGACGCTGCGGGTCAGGCAGGAGAAGACCAGCCGCCCGGCCTCGTCCAGCAGGTCGTGCTGGGCGATGATGATGCCCTTGCCGTCGCCCACCGGGTCCTTGCCCATCACCGTCATGCGGCCGCGCAGGGTCTCGCCGGCCGGCGGATTGCGCGCCCAGCGCAGGGCGTCGACCCCCAGGCGCTTGGTCTGGGGCCAGTTGATCACCGCGGCGGCGTCCAGCCGGGTCCAGATGGCGAAGACCATGGCGTCGGGGGCGCCGCGCTCGGCCGGCCAGCCGGGGGCGAAGGCGGCGATGAAGGACTCCAGGGCGCGGGCGTCCACACGCACCTCGCCGAGATAGACCACCTGACCGATCTCGATCTCGTCGAAGGGGGCGGGCACGTAACTCTCCTGCGGCTCTGGCCGAACTGATTCGTCGATGATGGAGCGCGGCGATGACAAGTCGAGCGCTTTGCGGATCGGCCTCCGCACGCCATATAGCGGCCTTGGGCGCAGTTTGGGACAACGGCATGACGCGTTTGATGGCGAGAGTTCTGGCCGCCCTGGCGATGGCGGCGGCTTTCGCCCTTCCGGCCCAGGCCGCGCCGGTCCAGACCGGGCACATCGAGGCCGAGCTGGTGGCCCGCGACGCCGGCGTCACGCCGGGCGGAACCACCTATGTCGCCCTGCGCCAGAAGATCCAGAAGGGCTGGCACACCTATTGGCGCAACTCCGGGGACTCCGGCGAGGCGACACAGATCAACTGGACCCTGCCGGCCGGCTGGACCGCCGGCGAGATCGTCTGGGCGCCCCCGACCCGCCAGCCCACCGGCCCGCTGATGAACTACGGCTACCAGGGCGAGGTGCTGCTGCCGGTGGCCATCACAGCGCCGAAGTCCGCCCGGCCCGGCGAGACCATCACCCTCAAGGCCGCCGCGTCCTTCCTGGTCTGCGAGGAGATCTGCGTCCCGGAGGACGCGATCCTGACCCTGGACCTGCCGGTGGTGGCCGCCGCGCCGCAACCCGACCCCAGGTGGGGGGCGGCCGTCGCCAAGGCCCTGGACGCGGCGCCCAAGCCGGCCGGCCTGACGGCGACCTTCGCCCGCACCGCAGGCGGCCTCAGCCTCGCCGTCACCGGCGCGCCCCTGACGCGCGCGGACCTGGCCGACGCCTATTTCTATCCCTTCAAGTCCACGGTCATCGACCACGCCAAGCCCCAGGGCATCGAGCGCGGCGCCGAGGGCCTGACTCTGGTCCTGACCCCCGGCTACGACTTCACCAAGGGGACCGCGCCCAAGGCCCTCGACGGGGTGTTGAGCCTGGGCGGCCAGGCCTATGAGCTGACCGCCGCCGAGGGTCCGCCCCCGCCGGGCAGCTCGGGCCTCGGCGCGCCGCCGGCCAGGCCGAGCGCGGCCGCCCCCGGGGCGGGCCTCGGCCTGGCGCTCGCCTTCGTCTACGCCCTGTTGGGGGGGCTGGTGCTCAACCTGATGCCCTGCGTCTTCCCGATCCTGGCCATGAAGGCCACCTCCCTGGCCGGGCATGGGCATGAGCACGCCGCGGCCCGGGCCCAGGGCCTGGCCTTCCTGGCCGGCGTGCTCGCCACCTTCCTGAGCCTGGCCGGCGTGCTGATCGCCATCCGGGCCGGCGGCTCGGCGGTGGGCTGGGGCTTCCAGTTGCAGTCGCCGGTGGTGGTGGCGGGCCTGGCCCTGCTGATGTTGGCCGTGGCCCTGAACCTGTCGGGCCTGTTCGAGGTCGGGACCTCCCTGCAGGGGGTCGGCACGGGCCTGGCCTCCCGGCGCGGCCTGGCCGGCGCCTTCTTCACCGGGGCGCTCGCCGTCGTGGTGGCCGCCCCCTGCACGGCGCCCTTCATGGGCCCGGCCCTGGGCTGGGCCCTGACCCAGAGCGAGCCGGTGGCCCTGGCGGTCTTCCTGGGCCTGGGCCTCGGCTTCGCCGCCCCCTTCACCCTGGCGGCCTTCGCGCCCGCCCTGCTGACCCGGCTGCCCAAGCCCGGTCCCTGGATGGAGACCTTCAAGAAGCTGATGGCCTTCCCGATGTACGGGGCCGCGGCCTGGCTGGTCTGGGTGCTGACCGTCCAGGCCGGCGAGATGGGCCTGGCCCGCATCCTGGCGGCCGCCGTGGTCCTGGCCCTGGCCGCCTGGATCCTGGGCCTGGCGCAACGCCGGCAGGCGCAGGGCGGCAAGCCCCTGGTCCTGGCCGGCGTCGGGGCTCTGCTGGCCATCGGCGCCTTCGTCCTGGTGCTGGTTCCGGCCTACGCCGCGCCCGCCGCGGCCGCCGCCAGCGCCGAGGCGGCGCCCGAGCCGGGGACCATCCCGGCCGGAGTCTACAGCCCCGAGGCGGTGGCGGCGGCGCGCGCGGCGGGCAAGCCGGTCTTCGTCAACTTCACCGCCGCCTGGTGCGTCACCTGCCAGGTCAATGAGAAGGTGGCCTTCGGCACGGCCGAGGCCGCCGAGGCCTTCGCCCGCACCGGCGCGGTCTATCTGAAGGCCGATTGGACGCGGAAGGACGCGGTGATCGCCGCCGAACTGGCCCGCCACGGCCGGGCCGGGGTGCCGCTCTATCTCGTCTATGGGGTGACGGACCCCGAGCCGAAGATCCTGCCCCAGTTCCTCACCCCGGCCCTGGTGGCCAAGGCCCTGGACAAGGCGAAGGCCAGCTAGACCGGCGCGCTCGGCGGGGCGGTGATGACCTCGACATTGTCGTTCAGCAGATAGGCCATGTCGCGCAGGGCCAGGTCGCGGTCCTTGGGGGTCGCGGCGGCGGTGACGGCGTCGAGCTTCAGGGGCAGGTCCTGGGAGATGCCGCGCAGGATGCACTTCAGATCGCCGTCGGTGCCGCGCTGAGCCAGCAGCAGGTGGCCCTGCATGTCCAGGGCGGCCAACTCGCCGATCTCGGTCTTGAAGGTGGGGGGCAGGGCCTTGCCGGCCCGCACGCCGTCCACCTGGGCCTTCAGGGCGCCGGCGCGCTTGACGATATCGGCGAAGAGCGGCTCGGTCGCCACGGCCGAGGGCGGCGTGCTGAGGCCCGCGCCGGGCGAGACCGGGCCGGTGGCGGCGAGCCAGAGGAAGGCGAGGGAAGCGGCGGCGTCGCAGGACATGACGATCCTCGTTGCGCGAACTAAGACAGGGGACTGTGCGCTCCACCTAGCCGCAACATGGTAAACGCGATCCTACCGCGCGACTTGAAGGCCAGCTTGATGACGACCCGTGACGCCGCCTGGACCAACCTGAAGAACGCCGCCGTCGCCGCCCGCGACCCGATCGCGGGCCTGTTCGCCATCGAGCCCGAGCGGATGGAGAAGATGGTGGTGGAGGCCGCCGGCCTGCGGATCGACCTTTCCAAGCAGCCCTGGTCCCTGGGGGATCTCGACACCGCCCTGACCCTGGCCAGGGCCTGCGACGTGGAGGCCGCCCGCAACCGCCTGTGGGCGGGAGAACGGGTCAACGGCTCCGAGGGCCGGGCGGCCCTGCACATGGCCCTGCGGGCGCCCGACGGTTCGGACTTCAAGGCCGACGGGGTCCCGGTGTCCCGCGAGGTCGAGACCATCCGCGGCGCCATGCGCGCCTTCGCCGAGGCCGTGCGCTCCGGCGCCAGGACGGGCGCGACCGGCAAGCCCTTCAAGGCCATCGTCCATATCGGCATCGGCGGCTCGGACCTCGGGCCCCGGCTGGTCTGGGAGGCCCTGCGGCCGTTGAATCCGGACATCGAGCTCCGCTTCGCCGCCAATGTGGACCCGTCGGAGACGGCCCTGGCCCTGGCCGGCCTCGATCCCGCGCAGACCCTGGTGGTGGTGGTCTCCAAGTCCTTCACGACCGACGAGACCCTGGCCAATGCGCAGGTGGTCCGCGCCTGGCTGCGCGCAGCGCTGGGCTCCGCGGGCGACGCCCATCTGGTGGCGGTGTCGGCCGCGCCGCACACGGCCCGGGCCTTCGGCGTCCCGGCCGACCAGGTCTTCGCCTTCTGGGACTGGGTCGGGGGCCGCTATTCGATCTGGTCGGCGGTGGGGCTCTCCTGCGCCATCGGCCTGGGCTACGACGTCTTCGAGCGCCTGCTGGCGGGCGGCGCGGCCATGGACGCGCATTTCAAGCGCACGCCGCTGATGCTCAACGCCCCGGTGCTGCTGGCGCTCGCTCACGTCTTCAACCGCGACGGCCTGGACCGGCCGCTCCGCGCGGTGATCCCCTATGCGGCGCGGCTGCGCCTGTTCCCCAGCTTCCTGCAGCAGCTGGAGATGGAATCCAACGGCAAGCGGACGGACGCCCAGGGCAGGCCGGTGGCCCACGCCACGGCGGCCTCGGTGTTCGGCGACGCCGGCACCAATGGCCAGCACGCCTTCTTCCAGATGCTGCACCAGGGGACCGACGTGATCCCGGTGGACTTCGTGGCGGTGGCCACGAGCTCGGAGGGTGAACCGGCCAACCACACCATCCTGCTGGCCAACGTCATCGCCCAGGCCGAGGCTCTAATGGTGGGCCGCAGCGAGGCCGATGTGCGCGAGGAGCTCGCCGCCCAGGGCCTGCCGGCGGCCGAGATGGACGTCCTGGCCCCCCAGCGGACCTTCCTAGGCGACCGCCCCTCCAGCTTCATCCTGATGCAGGCCCTGACGCCGGAGGCCCTGGGCGCCCTGATCGCCCTGCATGAGCACAAGGTCTTCGTCGAGGGCGTGCTCTGGGGGATCAACAGCTTCGACCAGTGGGGGGTGGAACTGGGCAAGACTCTGGCCACCCGCATCCTCGCCGAACTGGAAGGTGGCGCGCCCGGCGTCCATGATCCCTCCACCGCCGATCTCGTCGCGCGGCTCAAACGCTAGATCTCTGAAGGAACTCCCATGCGCGACCTGACCGGCAAGACCGCTTTCATCACCGGCGGCGCCAGCGGCCTTGGCCTGGCCATGGCCCACGCCTTCGGCGAGGCGGGCATGAACGTCATGCTGGCCGACATCGAGGAGGCGCCCCTGGCCGCCGCCGTGAAGGACCTGGAGGAGCGCCAGATCCGCGCCAGCGGCGTGCTCTGCGACGTGGCCATCCGCAACGCCGTGGAGGCCGCCGCGGCCAAGACCATCGAGACCTTCGGCAAGGTGCACGTGGTCTGCAACAACGCCGGGGTCGGCGCCGGCGGGCCCATCGATCAGGTGCGCCACTCCGACTGGGACTGGGTCCTGGCGGTGAACCTGATGGGGGTGGTCTACGGCATGGAGACCTTCCTGCCGCTGATCCGTTCGCACGGCGAGGGTGGGACCTTCGTCAACACCGCCTCCATGGCCGGGATGATCTCCCCGCCCGGCATGGAGCCCTACAGCGCCACCAAGTTCGCGGTGGTGGCCATGTCGGAGGGCTGGGCGGGCCAACTGGCGCCGGAGAACATCAATGTCGCCGTGCTCTGCCCCGGCTTCGTGAAGACCAAGATCAACCAGTCGGGTCGCACCCGCCAGGCCCAGTTCGGCGGGCCGGTGGACAGTCCGGTGGCCGCCGCCTCCCTGGTGGACAGCGGCATCGACCCCGAGCGGGTCGGCCGTCGGGTGCTGGAGGCGGTGCAGGCCGGCGAGCGCTACATCTTCACCCACCCGGACATGCGGCCCTTCGTGGAGGCGCGGTTCGCGGGTCTGATGGCCGCCTTCGACGCCGCCGCCGCCAGCCCGGCCCTGGCCGGCATGGACTACAAGACCCCCGACCTCAGCGGCATGGCCCAGGCCGACTGAGCCGACTCAGCCCTCGTCGCGGATGTGGTCGTGGCCGCCCTGGCGGCCGGGGCGCCAGTAGCCCTCGGCGCTGATCTGGTCCTTGGCGAAGCCGCGGGCCAGCAGGCCCTGGCGCTGGGCCCGCACGGTGCTGGTCTCGCCGATGACATAGGCGTGGCCGCGGCCGGGGCGCGGCGCGAAGAGGGCCAGGCGGTCGATCAGGCGCGGACTGCCGGGGACGGCGGGGCCGCCGCGCACCAGCCATTCCAGCTCGACGTCGCAGGCGGCGTCCAGAGCCTGCTGGTCGGCCTTCTCGGCGACCTCGAGGAAGGCGAAGGCCTTGGCCCCCGCCGGCAGGCTCTCGATCATAGCGAAGATCCCCGGCAGGCAGGTTTCGTCGCCGACGAAGACATGCCAGTCGGCGGCCGGGGCGATCATGGTGTGGCCGCGCGGGCCCCGCGCCTCCAGCCGGTCGCCAGGCTTGGCGGCCAGGGCCCAGCGCTCGGCGGGGCCGCCGTGGCCGTGCAGGACGAAGTCGATGTCCAGCCGGTTCGCCGCCCTGTCGGCCGAGCGGATCGTGTAGTGGCGGCGCCCCGGCTGGCCGTCGTCGCCGGTCATCATCAGCACCAGGTCCTGGCCTGGGCGGTGCTCGAACCCGGTCAGGTCCTCGGCGGAAAAGGTGATGCGGCGCATGTGCGGGGTCAGGTCGCGCGCCTCGACCACGGTGAGGGGCCAGAGCGGCATGGGGGGGCGAAGGGGGCGGGTGGCGGTGAAGGTGTCGGTCATGGGGAGGCTCGTCGTTGCTATCGAGATATATCGAAACACAGACGATATATCTTTGCAAGCGGCTCTCATCTGGCGAGGGGACTCGCCATCCTCCATCGGCCGCGCTATAGGCCCGCCCGCAATGACCGCCACCGCGCTCCACCACGGCCACCACCATGCGACCCGCCACGGCGGGCTCGGCCGGGGGCGTTTGGCCTAAATTCCCCGGCGCCGAGCCCCCCGCAGACGCGGATGGGGCTTGAGCGAGACCGCCAGGCGCCATCCGTCGAACCCCAGCTTTCAGGGATACCGACGATGGAATTCTCCGCCCCTTTGCCGCAACGCCTGCGCCCGCGCCTTGCCGCGCGCGCCGCCATCGCTTAAGCGCGCGCCATGACGAATGACCCGACACGTCCGGAAGCCCGCGCGCCGCGCGGCTTCAACGACCGCCGCGCGCGGGACCTCACCGCCGAGCGCCAGATCCTGGCCAAGGTTTCCGAGGTCTATGAACGCTACGGTTTCGAGGCCTTCGACACCGGGGCCCTGGAATATGCCGACGCGCTGGGGAAGTTCCTGCCGGACGCCGACCGCCCCAATGAGGGGGTCTTCGCCCTTCAGGACGACGACGAGCAGTGGATGGCCCTGCGCTACGACCTGACCGCGCCGCTCGCCCGGTTCGTCGCCCAGAATTGGGAGACCCTGCCCAAGCCCTTCCGCCGCTACGCCTTCGGGACGGTCTGGCGCAACGAGAAGCCCGGTCCCGGCCGCTTCCGCGAGTTCACCCAGTGCGACGCCGACACGGTGGGCTCGGCCCGCCCCGAGGCCGACGCCGAGATCATCGCCATGGCCGCCGACGGCCTGACGGCCGCGGGCCTGCCGGCCGGCGCCTATGTCATCAAGATCAACAACCGCAAGCTTTTGAACGGCCTGCTGGCCACCGCCGGCGTCACCACCGAGGGCCAGAAGCTGGCAGTGCTGCGCGCCGTGGACAAGCTCGACCGCCTGGGCGCCGAAGGCGTGCGCCTGCTGCTGGGGGAGGGCCGCAAGGACGAGTCCGGCGCCTTCACCAAGGGGGCTGGCCTGGGAACCGCGGCCGCCGAGGCCGTGCTGGCCTTCACCGCCGCCGGGGCCGAGGGCCGCTCCGAGACCCTCGACCGTATCGCCAATGTCATCGGCGGCTCGCCGGAGGGCGACGCGGGCCTGGAGGAGCTGTCGCGGATCGACAAGGCGCTGATCGGCATGGGAGTCGCCCCCGACCGGGCGATGTTCGACCCGTCCATCGTGCGGGGACTGGAATACTATACCGGCCCGGTCTTCGAGGCCGAGCTGCTGCTGGCCACCAAGGACGAGACCGGCGCCCCGGTGCGGTTCGGCTCGGTGGGCGGCGGCGGGCGCTATGACGACCTGGTGGCCCGCTTCACCGGGGAACAGGTCCCGGCCACCGGCTTCTCCTTCGGGGTCTCGCGCCTGGCCTCGGCCCTGCGGGCGGCGGGGCGGGACCTGGGCGGCGACGTGCGCGGCCCTGTCGTGGTCATCGCCTTCAACAGCGAGGACATGCCCGCCTATTACGGCGTGGTGGGGGAGCTGCGCGCCGCCGGCATCGCCGCGGAGGTCTATCTCGGCAGCTCGGGCATGCGGCCGCAGATGAAGTACGCCGACCGCCGGATGGCGCCGGCCGCCATCATGCTGGGGGGCGACGAGATCGCCGCCGGCACGGTGACGATCAAGGACCTGGACCTCGGCCGCGAACTCTCCGCCGCGGTCACCGACAACGCCGAGTGGCGCGAGCAGCGGCCCGGCCAGCAGACCATCCCGCGCGCCGAGCTGATCCCGGCCCTGCGCCGCATTCTGGACGCGCCGAAATGAGGGCCGAACCGCGGGTTCCCACCGAGGCCCTGGCCGCCATCCGCGCGCCCCTGAGCGACGGCGCATCGAGCGTCGACGCCCCGATCCTGCAGCCGCTGGGCCTGCTGCTGGAGCTGGCGGGCGAGGCCATGCGCGCGCGGCTGTTCGTGGTCCAGGCCGAGGGAGGGCAGGAGTCCTGCCTGAGGCCCGACTTCACCGTGCCGGTGACCCGCCTGCACCTGGACGCCGGCGCGGCGTCGGGCCGCTATTACTATGAGGGCAAGGCCTTCCGCGCTTCGCCCGACCATCCCGACCGGCCCGAGGAGTTCGTGCAGATCGGACTGGAGCGCTTCGACGCGCCCGGCGTGCCGACCCTGGAGGCCGACGCCGAGATCGCTGCGCTCGCCTGGCGCTCGGCCCTGGCCGGGGGCCGCGACGACCTGCTGCTCTGGCTGGGGGACATCGCCCTGTTCGCCGCCTTCGTCGACAGCCTGGACCTGGCCCCGTCCCTGGCCGCCCGCCTGAAGCGCGCGGCCTCGCGGCCCCGTCTGCTGCAGGCCGAACTGGCCCGCGCCGGCGCCGAGCCGCGGGCGGTGGAGAGCAGCGCCCTGGCCGATCTGCTGGCCAGCCGCTCGCCGGACCAGGCCGCGATCCTGCTGGAGGAGGTCTGGGCCCTGGCCGGGATCGAGCCCGTGGGGGGCCGCGGCCCCGCCGAGATCGCCCAACGCCTGATCCGCCGGGCCGAGGCGGTAACCGCCCCGGCGCTCACCTTGAAGCAGGCCGACAGCCTGCGCCGTTTCCTGGCCGTGGCCGACACGCCGGCCGCGGCCCTCGCGGCCCTGCGCGACATCGCCGGACCCAAGGCCGGCCCCTTCGCCGCGGCCCTGGCCGAATGGGAGACGCGGCTGGCCCTCCTGGTCCAGGCCGGCGCGCCGGCCGGCGGACTGATGCTGGCCACCGCGCTCGGCCACGCCTTCGAATATTATGACGGCCTGACCTTCGAGGTCCGCTCCACGGCGCTTGGCGCCGACCGGCCGGTGGCCGTGGGCGGGCGCTATGACGGCCTGCCCGCCCGCCTGGGCGGACCGGCCGGCGCGCGGGCGGTGGGCTGCATGGTCCGCCCCTGGCGCGCCTTTGCGGGAGGCGAGGCATGAGCGGTCCCCTGATCATCGCGGTGCCCTCCAAGGGCCGTCTGAAGGAGCAGGTCGAGGCCTGGCTGACCGACTGCGGGCTGAAGCTGTCGGTGAGCGGCGGGGCGCGGGGCTACATGGCCGAGATCAAGGGCCTGGCCGGCGCCCAGGTGCGCCTGCTGTCGGCCGGCGACATCGCCGAGGCCCTGGACGCCGGCGAGGTCCACCTGGGAATCACCGGCGAGGACCTGTTGCGCGAACGCGGCGGGGACCTGGACAGCCGCGCCCTGCTGCTGCGGGCCCTGGGCTTCGGCCGCGCCGACCTGGTGGTGGCCGTGCCCAAGAGCTGGCTCGACGTCGACACCATGGCCGACCTGGAGGAGGTGGCCCACGATGTCCTGGCCCGTACGGGCCGGCGCATGCGGGTGGCCACCAAGTACCTGGTGCAGACGCGGACCTTCTTCGCCCGCCACGGGGTGGCCGACTACCGGATCACCGAGTCCGGCGGCGCCACCGAGGGGGCTCCGGCGGCCGGGGCCGCCGAGCTGATCGTCGACATCACCACCACCGGCGCCACCCTGCTGGCCAACGGCCTGAAGATCCTCGCCGACGGGGTGATCCTGAAGAGCCAGGCCCAGCTCGCCGCCTCCCTTCGCGCCACCTGGTCCGACGATCAGCTGGCGGTGGCCGAACACCTGCTGCGGGTCATCGAGGCCCGGGCCACGGCCCATGAGAGCGCCACCCTTGTCTGGCCGGCCGGCGACAAGGAAGACGCCTTGATCGACGAGCTGGTGGCCGCCGGCGCCTCGCGGCGGCCGCACGGCCTGCTGGTCCCCGTCGACCGCATCGCGGCGATCTCGACCCTGCTCACCGCGCGCGGACGAGGCCCGGTCACCGCCTCGCGGCCCGACTTCGTGTTTGAGACAAGTTGTGTCGCGTTCGAGACTCTCGCTCAACGCGTCAAGAATTGACTCTTGAGTCAAAAACAACGCCGTCTGGCGGTTGAATCCACGGGATCGCGAAAATCTGATCGAAATTAAGCCGCCCGGCGGATTTCAACGCATTGACTCGGGCGAGAAATTGCCGTTTTCTCAGTCCTGCGAGAGACATGGCGACACTAGTTCGACAGTCTCCGGCGTTTCGGGGAGGAAACGCCCGCTCAATAAGAGCTACGGCTCAAAATAAGGCCCGCTGCGATTATCCCCCGCAGCGGGCCAAATTTTTGTCCGACACAAATTTTGACACATGAGTCAAAAAAGTTGAAGCCCGATTCCCCGGGCCCCAACCCTCCTGATCGTCACCAGATGCGGACGCGGTTTTCCGGGGCCACGTACATCTTGTCGCCCGACTTCACGCCGAAGGCCTTGTAGAAGGCGTCCACGTTCCGCACCGGGATGTCGGCGCGGTACTGCTCGGGGGAGTGGGGGTCGGAGACCAGCCGCTGGCGGGTGCGGTCCTCGCGGGACTTGGAGCGCCAGACCTGGGCCCAGCCCAGGAACACCCGCTGGTCGCCGGTCAGGCCGTCGATCACCGGAGCCGGCTTGCCCTTCAGGGACGCGTGGTAGGCGTCCAGCGCCAGCAGCACTCCGCCCAGGTCGGCGATGTTCTCCCCCATGGTCAGTTCGGGATTGATGTGGGCGCCCGGCAGGACCTCCACCGCGGCGTATTGCGCGCCGTACTTCTTGGCCTGGGCGTCGAACTTGGCGGCGTCCTCGGCGGTCCACCAGTCGGTGAGCCGGCCGTCGCCGTCGGACTTGCGGCCCTGGTCGTCGAAGCCGTGGGTGATCTCGTGCCCGATCACCCCGCCGATGCCGCCGTAGTTGATGGCCGGGTCGCCGTCGGGATCGAAGAAGGGCGGCTGCAGGATGGCGGCCGGGAAGACGATGCCGTTCTTGGTGGGGGAGTAGTAGGCGTTGATGGTCGGGGGCGTCATGCCCCATTCCTTCTTGTCGACCTTCTCACCCAGGCGGTTGACGGTGCGGTTCCACTCAAAGGCGGTGGCCCGCGCGACATTGCCGTAGAGGTCGCCGTCCTTGATGGTCAGGGCCGAATAGTCCCGCCAGGTTTCCGGATAGGCGATCATCACGCTGAACTTGGCGAGCTTCTCCAGGGCCTTGGCCTTGGTGGGCGGGCTCATCCAGGTGAGCTTCTCGATCCGGCCCTTCATGGCGCCTTTGATGTCGGCCACCAGGGCGTCCATCTTGGCCTTGCTCTCGGGCGGGAAGTAGGCGTCGACATAGAGCTTGCCCAGGGCCTCGCCGATCTGGCTGTCCACCAGGGTCACGCCCCGTTTCCAGCGGTCGGCCTGCACGGGCTGGCCCGACAGGGTCTTGTTGCGGAACTCGTAATTGGCCTGGTCGAAGTCCTTGGAGAGATAGGGCGCGGCCTGGTCGGCGAGGTGGAAGGCCTGCCAGGCCTTCAGGGTGTTCAGCGGGGTCTTGGCGTACAGCGCCGCGATCTTCGGGAAGGCGGTGTTCTCGGCCACCACGACCTTCTGCACGCCGGCCAGGCCGGCGCCGGCCATGAAGGCGGTCCAGTCGAAGCCCGGCGCATAGGCCGCCAGGTCCTTCACCGCGAAGGGGTTGTAGGTCTTGTCGTCGTCGCGACGCTCGGCCCGGGTCCAGGAGACCTTGGCGATCTCGGTCTCGAACTCGACGATCGCCTTGGCGTTGGCCGCCGGATCGGTCCAGCCCGACAGGGTCAGCAGCTTGGCGACATAGGCCTCGTAGGCGGCCTTCTGCGGCGCGAACTTGGGGTCGAGATAGTAGTCCCGGTCGGGGAGGCCGAGGCCGCCCTGGATCAGGGTGACCACATAGTGTTCGGGGTCCTTGGCGTCGTCGCCGGGATAGGCCCCGAACACCGAGCCGCCGAACATCATCTGCGACTTGCCCATCAGGCGGGCGACGTCGCTCAGGGTGTTGGACTTGGAGATCTCCGCCAGGTCGGCGGCCATCGGCTTGGCGCCCAGGGCGTTGACGGCGGCCTCGTCCATGAAGCTGCGATAGAGGGCGCCGATCCTGGCCTCGTCGCCGGCGGCGGCCGGGTTGGCCGAGGCCTTCTCCAGCACCGCCCGCATGCGGTTGACCGACAGCTCGTTGAGCTTGTCGAAGGAGCCGTAGCGGGAGCGGTCCGCCGGGATCTCCATCTGCTTCAGATAGGTCCCGTTGGCGTACATATAGAGGTCGTCGCGGGGGCTGACGCTCAGGTCGCGGCCGGCGCTGTCGAAGCCCCAGGGGCCCATGCGCGGGGCCTTGGCCAGGTCGGTGGTGTCCGCGGCCAGGGCGGGAACGGCGCCGAGCGCCAGGGCGGACGCCGCGCAGGCGGCGAGCCAGAAGGTCTTCATGGGGTGTTCAAAGCCTCGGAAAGGGTTTGGGCGCGACCATGCCCCGGTCGCGCCCGCCCTGGCTCGTTACATTTTGGTTACGTTCAGGTGGTGACGCCAAGCTTGGCCAGGGCCAGCGCCTTGAGGGCCTTGTAGTCCAGCTTGCCGTTCGGCGCCCGGCCGACGGGCGCCAGGACCAGCTCGCGGGGGGCCTTGTAGTCGGCCAGGTGGCTTCGCACGTGGGCGGCCAGTTCGGCCAAGGTCGGCTCAGCCTTGCCGATCACCTCCACCACCGCGCAGATCCGCTCGCCGAAGCGCGGGTCGGGCACCCCCACCACCGCGGCGTCACGCACGCCGGGGAAGCGCTTGAGGGCCTCTTCCACTTCCTCGGGGAAGACCTTCTCACCTCCGGTGTTGATCACCTGGGAGCCGCGGCCCAGCAGGGTGATGGAGCCGTCGGCCTCCACCGTCGCCCAGTCGCCGGGCACGCTCCAGCGCTTGCCCTCGAAGGTGCGGAAGGTCTTGGCCGACTTTTCCGGGTCCTTGTAGTAGCCGCTCGGCGTGAAGCCGCCGACCGCCACCAGGCCGCGGACGCCGGAGCCGGGCAGGACCCGCTCGCCGTCCTCGGTGAACACCGCCGCATTGGGGCCGGTGGTGAACTTGGCCGTGCCGGCCGCCGCGCCGCCGCCGGAGACCGACGAGGCCAGGCCCAGGGCCTCGGAGGAGCCGAGGCTGTCCATCAGCATGATGTGGGGCAGGTGCTTGAGCAGGCCCTGCTTGTTCTCCGCCCCCCACATGGCGCCCGAGGAGATGATGCGCTTCAGGCTGGGCATCGGCCACTTGCCGGGGTTGGCCTCCAGGGTCTCCAGCATGGGGGCGGCGAAGGCCGGCCCCACGATGATTAGGCCCGAGACGCCCAGGCGCTGGACCTCGTCGAACAGCTCGGCGGGGTTGAAGCGGCGCGAGGGCAGGGTGGCCACCGCGCCGCCGGAGACCAGCTGGCCGAAGCCGATGAACTGGCCGGTGGCGTGCATCAGCGGGGCGACCGGGATGGTGATGGGCTGTTCCCCGGAGGCCTCGACGGCCTTGGCGCGCTCGCCGGCCTCGGCCACCCGTTCCATGGGGGGCAGGCCCAGCAGCAGGTTGGCGCCGCCGCCCAGACCCTTGAACAGGTCTTCCTGGCGCCACATCACGCCCTTGGGCATGCCGGTGGTGCCGCCGGTGTACATCAGCAGCAGGTCGTCGGCGGACCGGCCCCAGGGGGCCTCGACGTGGTCGGCGCCCTTGGCGACGATCTCGTCGTAATTGACCGCCCAGTCGGGGATCTCGCAGCCTGGCTCCGGAACCGCGACCCAGGTCTTCACCTTGGGCAGGCGGCCGCGCACCTTGTCGGCCATCTCGGCGAAGGAGGCGTGGAACACCACGGCCTCGGCGTCGGCGTTGTCGAACAGGTAGGTCAGCTCGTCGCCGCCGTACCGGTAGTTGGTGTTGAAGGGGACGAAGCCGCCCTTGAAGGCCGCGAAATAGGTCTCGATGTATTCCGGCGCATTGTAGAGATAGGCGGCCACCTTCGACTGATGGGTCAGGCCGGAGTCGATGAAGTGCTGGGCGAGCGCATTGGCGCGCCGATCGAAGTCGCGCCAGGTGATGACGCGCTCACCATGAATAAGGGCGGGGCGGTTGGGGATGGCCGAGGCCACCGACTCCCACAGGTTGGCGTAATTCCAAACCTCCACGGGCAATCCTCCATACTTAAAATATGGAGCGCATAAACGTTCGGTCGGCGCTGCTGTCAACGCCGACCGAACGGTCGTTTTAGTGGTTCATATGATCCATCGGCATGGCGCCCATGGCCGGGGCGCCGCCCGCCGGGCCGGCGCCCACGGCGAACTCGATCTTCAGCCGCGCGCCGCTGGAAAAGACCAGGGTGGCGGGGACGGCGTCGCCGGCCTTCTGCGCCTTGGCCAGGCCGATCAGCATGATGTGGTACCCGGCCGGGGCGAAGGTGATGGCCTTGCCGGGCGGCAGCAGGACGCTGTCGAGGCGCTGCATCCTCATGACGCCGCCGTCCATGGAGGTCCTGTGCATCTCCACGAGCCGGGCCGCGGGGCTTTCGATGGCGGTCAGGGTGTCGGGGGCGGCGCCCCGGTTGGTGAGGGTCATATAGCCCGCGCCGTTGGTTCCGGCGGCGGCGGGCCGGCTCCAGGGCTGGCCGACCTCGAGCCCGCCGAGGCGGTAGGTGGCGGCCTGGGCCGGGGCGGAGATCAGGACGGCGGCGCTCAGGCCGAGGATCAGGTTTCGCATGGAATCCACTCTATCAGGTTCAGGGCTGTTCGGCGGGCGCGACACGGAGCGCCGGGGCCGGATGGGAGAGGTCACCGGGCGGTTCGCCCGGGTCGGGGATCTGGGTCCATTGGGACTCCTGGGTCCCGCAGGTCTGGACGGTGGGGAAATAGAGGACCCCCGCCGCGGCCGACAGCTTCACCAGGATGGCGAAGGTGTCGAACTGGTCGGCCGGCAGCTCGCCGCGCCAGGTGAAGGCCGTGGGCCGGTCGCCGATCTTCTCGATGCTCAGCGTCCAGCCCGGCTTGGGCTGGGGCCGGGCGCTGGCGAGACCTTCGGGCGTCTCGATGCGCAGGGCCGTGGTGGCCGCCGCGCCGCAGCCGTGCCCGACCCGGAAGCTCACGGTCTGGTAGGCGCCGGCCGGAGCCTGGCCGGGGTCGGCGCCGACATGGGCCAGGGCCGGGGACGCCGTCAGGCCAAGTCCGGCGGCCAGGACGGCGGATTTCAGTAGCGCCATGTCAGGCCTCCGAAGACGGACCGGCCCTCGCCGGGGAAGAAGACGGCCTGCGAAACCAGGCGGGCGTCGGTGATGGCGCCGAAGTTGGAGACGTAGCGCCTGTCGAACAGGTTGCGGGCGTCGAGGAACAGGCTGAGGCCCCCTGCCAGCTTCCAGCCGGCGCCGAGGTTTGCGACGGCGTAGGCCGGCGATCTCAGGGTGTTCTGATAGTCGACGACGGTGTCCTTGAGCGACCACTCGACGGAGGGCGCCACGAACCAGCCGGAGGGATGCGCGTAGCGGAGCTCAGCCCGGTAGAGGTGCTCGGGCACGACGGGGAGGCGGTGGTCGCCGTACTGGATGTCGCCCTCGAACCGGAAGTCCGACCAGGCGTAGGTCTGCCGCAGCCGCAGGCCCTGGACAATCGTCCAGTCGAGGCCGGCCTCCAGGCCCTGATGGATCGTCCTGTCGGCGTTGAAGGTGGCGGCCGGAATCCCCTGGGCGGCGTTGACCGTATAGGTGAGCAGCTCGTGCTGGAGCTGGGCGCGGTAGAGGGCCAGGTCCCAGATGAGCGGCCCCCGGCGTCCGCGGGTTCCGATCTCGCCGGTCCAGGCGTCCTGCGGTCTCAGAGGCGTGAAGCCGCCGACCATGGGCGACAGGGCGCTGAAGTTGGGCGGCTCCACCGAGCGGGTCAGGTTGGCGTAGACCTGGGCGCCGGCCTCATCCTGCCAGAGCAGGCCGATGCGCGGAGCGAACCAGTCGTCGTCCTTGCCGGCGGTCAGGTCGAAGCTGGCGGCCACGCCCGGCAGCCTGAAGCTCTGATAGTCCCGCTCGGCGCGGCCATAGGCGCCGCCGGCCACCAGGGCGACCTGGTCGGTCACGAAGACCCGGCCCTCGGCGAAGACATCCAGGGCCCGGGCGTTCTGGCGGCTCTTGGCGGTCTGGGCGCCGTGGGAGCCGGCCCGGTTGACCCACTGGTTGGCGTCCAGGTCGCCCGAGCGGAACGAGACTCCGTAGAAGGCGTCGGCGCGGCGACCGGCCAGTTCTCCCTCCCAGTCGAAGCGGCCGAAGGCGCCCCAGTTGCGGCTCTCCTGGTCGATCACCTGGAAGATGGGGTGGTCCAGGTCCTTCCAGGTCGCATAGACCCCGCCCTCGAACACCGTCGACGGCGTCAGCCGCCAGCGGGTCTGCAGGGCGCCGCGCACCGAGCCCATGTCGCGCTGGTAGTTGAGAGCGCGGTTGGCGGGATTGGCCGCCTGCGGACTGTTCAGGGCCTGGGCCAGGGTCACCGAACCGGGAATCTCCTGGTGGACATAGCCGCCGTGGATCAGCAGGCGGATTTCCTGCTCGCCGCCGAAGCGGCGGCCGATGTTCAGGCTGGCATGCTGTTCCTGGCCGGCGCTCTGGGCGCGCCAGCCCTCGGCCTGCTGGGCGGTGACCGCCCCGAAGACATCCCAGTCGCCCCGAACCCGCGCCGCCTCGGCGTGGCCGCGCAGGGTCCCATAGGACCCGCCTTCCACACGGAGCAGGTTATCGGCCCCGGCGTCGCGGCCGGTGGGGGTCACCAGGTTGATGGCCCCGCCCAGCAGGGCGCCGCCGAACCGCAGGGCGTTGCCGCCCTTGTAGACCTCGGTGTAGCGGGCGATCGACGGGTCGATCAGCTGGAAGTCGCCAAAGCCGTCGGCCTCGTTGAAGGGCACGCCGTCCTGGGCGAGCAGGGTTCCGCGGTTGTGGGTGGAATTGCCGATCCCCGAGCCGCGGATCGAGAGCCGGGTGTCGCCGCCCCATTTCTTCTGGGCGTAGACCCCGGGCACGTCCCGCAACAGGTCGGCGAGGCCGGGGGCGTAGCGGCTGGCGTAGGATTCGGCCGAGACCACCGCGACCGCGCCGGGGGTTTCGGACAGGCGCGCCCGGGCCTGGGCGACGACGGGCGGGTCCTCGGGGTTGCGGGCGGCGGTGACGACGACGCTGTCGACGGTGGTGGGCTGTTCCTCGGCCAGGGCGAGGGCCGGGGCGGCCAGGGCCCCGGCGGCGAGCAGGACGGCGCGCAGCGTGGCGCGTGAAGACGAAGGCATGTGGAGATTCCAGACTCAAGGACGTCAGGACGCGCGCGGACGCAGGGACCGGCGCGTGGTGAAGGGTCAGAGAGTGTGGCTGGGAGGGCCTTGGCCGAAGGGGCGGGGCGGGGCGCGGGCGCCGCGCAGGACGACTTCGACGGTCGGGGCCTGGACGATGCGTTCGGCCACATAGGCGATCGGGACGACAGACAGTTCCGGCGTCGCCGTCACCGCCAGGGTGGCGCCCAGGCAGTCGTGGCAGGGCAGGCCGGCGAAGCCCTTCTGGGCCTTGCCGTCGTGGTCGATGACCACGGTCTTGGCGCCTTCCGGGGTGCAGAGCTCGATGCGGACGCCGCCCGTCGACTCCGCGGCCAGGGCGGCGGCGGGCAGGAGGGCCTGGATCAGCAGGGCGGCGACCGCGAACAGGACGGCCAGGGGCGTACGCCCCCGCGACCTGCCTCGATCCGCGCCCATCTGCATGGCGCCGGTCATAAGGCCGTGAACGCGGGTTCCGCAAGGCCCCTTCCGACGGGCATAGTCACGCTCATCCACAAGGAGAGCGCATGGAAGGCCACGTTTCGCCCGGCGAATACAAAGACGTCATACTCTTTCTCGCCACCGCCGGCGTGATCGTGCCTCTGTTCCGCCGTTGGCGGATCAGCCCCATCCTCGGCTTCCTCGGCGCCGGGGTGGTGCTCGGCCCCTACGGCCTGGGGGCGCTCAGCGACAGCCTTCCCTGGGTCGGCTACTTCACCATCGACAACCCGCAGGAGGTCGCCCAACTCGCCGAGTTCGGCGTGGTCTTCCTGCTGTTCATGATCGGGCTGGAGCTCTCCTGGGAGCGCCTGCGGCTGATGCGCCGCTTCGTGTTCGGCATGGGCGCCCTGCAGGTGGGGCTCTGCATCGCCGCCATCGCCGGCGTCGCCATCTTCTTCGGAGTCGACCCGATCGCGGCCATGGCCATCGGCGCGGCCCTGGCGCTGTCCTCCACCGCCGTGGTCATGCCGATCCTGACCGAGCAGAAGCGCCAGCACTCGACCGCCGGGCGCGCCACCTTCTCGGTGCTGCTGTTCCAGGACCTGGCGGTGGCCCCGATCCTGATCACCCTGGCCATCCTGGGCCGGGGCGGCGGCGATCAGGCCTTCTCGCCCAAGCTGCTGTTGGCCTTCGCGCCGGCGGTTCTGGGGGTTCTGGGGCTGGTGGTGTTCGGCCGGCTGCTGCTGCGCCCCATGCTGAAGTCGGTGGCGCGCGCCAAGAGCGAAGAGCTGTTCATGGCCGCCTGCCTGCTGGTGGTGATCGGGGCGGGGCTGGTGAGCGCGCTCACGGGCCTGTCCATGGCGCTCGGCGCCTTCATCGCCGGCCTGCTGCTGGCCGAGACCGAGTACCGCCACGAGGTCGAGGTCACCATCGAACCCTTCAAGGGCCTGCTGCTGGGCCTGTTCTTCCTCTCGGTGGGCATCGGCCTCGATCTCTCGATCCTCGCGGCCCAGCCCCTGCTGGTGCTGGGCATGGCGCTCGGCCTGATCCTGCTGAACGCCTCGGTGGTCTACGGCCTGGCGCGGCTGTTCGGCCTGAAGTCGCCGCCGGCGATCGAGGCCGGCCTGCTGCTGGCCGGCGGCGGCGAGTTCGCCTTCGTCATCCTGTCGGCGGCCATGGGGGACGGCATCGTCGACCGCGCGATCGGCCAGACGGTGCTGGTCTCCTCCACACTGTCGATGATGTGCATCCCGCTGCTGGCGGCCCTGGGGCTGAAGCTGGGCGGGCGCAAGGTGTCCGGGGAGGGCTTGGCGGCCGAACCGCCGGCGCCGGCCGACGGGGAGAAGCCCCGGGTCCTGGTGGTGGGCTACGGCCGGGTCGGACGGCTGGTGGGCGACATGCTCAGCCGCCACGACATTCCCTGGGTCGCCGCCGAGCGGGATCCGCGCCTCGTGGAGGCCGCCCGCCGCGCCGGCGAATCAATCTTCTTCGGCGACGCCTCGCGCCCGGAATTCCTGCGGCGCTGCGGCCTGGAGACCGCGCCCTCCCTGGTGGTGACCATGGACGCCCCCGACGGGGTGGAGACCATCGTCGCCACCGCCCGCCAGATGCGGCCCGATCTCACCATCGTGGCCCGCGCGCGGGACGCCCGGCAGGCCCAGAGACTCTATGAGCTGGGCGCCACCGACGCCGTGCCGGAGACCGTCGAGGCCTCCCTCCAGCTCTCCGAGGCCGTGCTGGTGGAAATCGGCGTGCCCATGGGCCTGATCATCGCCTCCATCCACGAGCGTCGCGATGAGTTCCGCAAGTCCCTCAACCGGCCCGAGGCCCTGGGCGGCCGCGTGCGCCGTTATCGGCGCAACGCAGAGGCGTGAGTCGGGCCGCCGCCCTGCGCCGATATTCCACGGTTGGGCGAACATGTTGTTCATCTTGAACAAAGTGCGTCACAGTGCGGTCTTAAAGAGACACAGCCGCCCCATCTTCGCCTGGAGATGGCCTCGTAAAAATTGTCGGGAACCAAATATGGGAGCCGACGTTCTCGGGGTCGGTGCGACAGGGGCGCGCCAGTGGTAAGAGGGGCAGGGGATGTCGCGCGAGCGGTTCGGAATGATCGAGACAGACGCTGTTTCGCCGTCCGGACGGGCCTGCGACCTTCCGGCGGGTTTACAAGATAACCGTGGAACTGGGCGATGGGCGCGGGGCGCCCGAGGTGGCGGTTTGATTCGTCGCGGCCAAGTTCAACGTCAAGATTCGACACTCCGGCGTCCGCCAGGCACGCTGAAAGTGGCTCGAAGGAGGACTCTGTCTTCCGTCCCGAAGTTGATCGCTGAGGGGTTTATTGTGTAGCGTCCTGGCGTCTAGTTCGCGGGTCGGGCAGATTGGCGGTCGGTGTGGCTTCGGCGACACTTTCGCCGCGCTTCGGCCTTGTTATAAAGGTGCTGGGTCATATGGCCGCAGCAGAGGGCAATGAGAGGGCTCTGATATGAAATTCAAACTCCTGGCGGGAGCCGCCCTGGCTGCGGTGTTCGCCGCGTCCGGTGCTTCCGCTCAAGAAGGCTGGTACGGCGCCGTCGACCTTGGCTACCACTGGCCGGAAGGCATTGAAGCCGACTCGTCCAACAACGCCGCGAACGCCAAGCCCTATTCCTGGACGTTCGACCAGGAAAAGGATTGGGCCGGCTTTGCTCGTCTCGGCTATCAGCTGAACGACAACTGGCGCGTTGAACTCGAAGGCGGCTACCGTCCGGGCGACATCAAGTCGGTCCGCGGCGGCACGGGCAACTCGATCCTGGGTCTCTGCACCCCGGGCGTGCTGCGCACCGCCGGCGCCCCGACCTGCGGCGCCCCGACCGGCGAGATCGAGTCGTGGACCGTCATGGGCAACGTGCTCTATGACTTCGCCCCCGGCGCGACCATCAATCCCTTCGTCGGCGCTGGCGTGGGTATCAACCACGTCTCGCTGAAGACCGTCGGCCAGTTCTCCAGCGTGACCGGCGCGATCACTGCGGCGAACCCCGCCATCCAGAACCTGACCATCGACGACGACGATACGGCGCTCGCCTATCAACTCATCGCCGGTCTGGCCTGGCAGGCGACTGACAAGCTGAACGTCGACCTGACCTATCGTTGGCTCGGCGGCTCGGACCTCGACTTCGCGTCGACCGGTTCGAACGCGCTGCAACCCGGCGTCTTCAGCGGCGAATACCGCGACCAATCGGTGACCCTCGGCCTGCGTTACTCCTTCGCTTCGCCGCCGCCGCCCCCGCCGCCCCCGCCGCCCCCGCCCCCGCCGCCTCCCCCGCCCCCGCCTCCTCCGCCCCCGCCGGCGTATGAGGCCAAGCAATTCATCGTCTACTTCCCGTTCGACCAGTACGTCCTGACGCCGGAAGCCCAGACGGTGGTTTCGGAAGCCGCGAACTACGCCAACGCCGGCCACGCCACCCGCGTGGTGGTCGTCGGTCACACCGACTCCTCCGGTTCGCCGGCCTACAACGTCCGCCTGTCGGAACGTCGGGCCAAGGCCGTGGCTGACGCGCTCGTCGGTCAAGGCGTCGGCGCCGGCTCGCTGCAAGTCGACTGGAAGGGCGAAACGCAACTCGCCGTTCCGACCGGCGACGGCGTGAAGGAACCGCTGAACCGCCGTTCGACGATCGACATCAACTTCTAAGATATCGATCTCGGCGGTTCGCCGAACTAAGCGAGGGGCCCGGTCGCAAGACCGGGCCCTTTTGCTATGGGCCATCGGCCGCCCCGGCCGGCGCGTCCCCGTCCACGGCCTTGTCGCGGTCAAGTCTTCGCGTCCGCCTTGTGTTTTCCGCAACAATTTCGCATTTTCCGCCCGAACTTGAGGGCCGGACATGTCTTGGGACCATCTCGACCGGGATAAATTTTCAGACGAGCGTGAGGCCGTGTCGGCCCTTCTCGCCAGTCGGCCCCTGTCGCCGGAGGACCGCGAGGAGGTGCGCCAGGAGGCCGAGGCCCTGGTCCGCTTCGCGCGCAAGGGCGCGGCCAAGCAGGGGGTGGTGGAGAGCTTCCTGCAGGAGTTCTCCCTGTCGACCCGCGAGGGCCTGGCCCTGATGTGCCTGGCCGAGGCCCTGCTGCGCACCCCCGACGAAGGGACCCGCGACCGGCTGATCGCCGAGAAGATCGCCTCGGCCGACTGGGCCAGCCACCTGGGCCGTTCCGACAGCCTGCTGGTGAACGCCTCGACCTGGAGCCTGATGCTCACCGGCAAGCTGATCGACCCCGACGAGGAGGCGCGCGCCGACCTGCCGGGCTTCATCCGCCGGCTGGCCGGCCGCCTGGGCGAGCCGGTGATCCGCCAGGCCGTGGGCGCGGCGGTGCGGATCATGGGCGAGCAGTTCGTCCTGGGGCGGACCATCGAGCAGGCCATCAAGCGTGCGGGGGCGGACGGATTCGTCTGCTCCTTCGACATGCTGGGGGAGGGCGCGCGCACCGCCGCCGACGCCGATCGCTACGAGAAGGCCTATGCCGACGCCCTGACCACGGTGGGATCCAAGGCCAAGGGCCAGGGGCCGGAGGCTGGCCACGGCGTCTCGGTGAAGCTCTCGGCCCTGTCGCCGCGCTACGAGGCCCGCCAGGAGGACAGGGTCTGGTCCGACCTCTATCCGCGCATCCTGCGCCTGGCCCGGATCGCCGCCGACGCCAACATCAACCTGACCCTCGACGCCGAGGAGGCCGATCGGCTGGTCCTCTCCCTCAAGCTCCTCGAGCGCCTCGCCGCCGAGCCGGAGCTGGGGACCTGGAAGGGCCTGGGCCTGGCGGTGCAGGCCTATCAGAAGCGCAGTCCCCGGACGATCGAGGCGGTGGCCGACATCGCGCGCGCCACCGGACGCCGGCTGATGGTGCGGCTGGTGAAGGGCGCCTATTGGGATTCCGAGATCAAGCGCGCCCAGGTGGGCGGCCTGCCGGGCTATCCCGTCTACACCACCAAGGCCGCGACCGACGTCTCGTACCTGGCCTGCGCCCGGGCCCTGCTGGCCGCGGCGCCGGCCCTCTATCCGCAGTTCGCCACCCACAACGCCCATACCCTGGCCGCCGTGCGCCAGATGGCGCGTCGGGCCGGGGTCGAGCCCGAGTACCAGCGCCTGCATGGCATGGGGGAGGCCCTCTATGCCGGCGCCGTGGAGCGCTACGGCCCGCTGAAGCTGCGGGTCTACGCCCCGGTCGGCGGCCACGAGGACCTGCTGCCCTATCTGGTGCGCCGCCTGCTGGAGAACGGCGCCAACACCTCCTTCGTCCACGCCCTGCTGGACGAGAAGACCCCGGTCTCGGCGGTGGTGGGCGACCCCATCGCCACGGTGGAGGCCGCCGGCGGTGCGCCGCACCCGCGCATTCCGCTGCCGGTCGACCTCTATGGCTCGGCCCGCAGGAACTCCACCGGGGTGGACCTGTCCATCGCCGCCGACCGCGATCGGCTCAGCGCCGCCGTGGCGGGGCTCGACTTCCTCACCGGCCGGCCGATCATCGCCGGCCGCGAGACCGGGACGGGAGCCAGCGCCGCGCGCACATCCCCCAGCGACCTCGAGCGGGTGATCGGCCAGGCCTGGAGCGCGGGCGAGGCCGACATCGAGGCCGCCTTCGCCGCCGCCAAGGCCGCCCAGCCCGCCTGGGACGCCCGCGGCGGCCACGGCCGGGCCAAGGTGCTGCGCGCCATGGCAGAGGCCCTGGAGGCCCACCGCGACCGGCTGATCGCCGTCTGCGTCGCCGAGGCCGGCAAGACCTATGGCGACGGCGCCGCCGAGGTCCGCGAGGCCGCCGACTTCTGCCGCTACTACGCCCACCTGGCCGAGCGCCAGTTCGCGGGGCCCGAGACCCTCAAGGGGCCGGTGGGGGAGGTGAACCAGCTCTCCCTGCACGGCCGCGGGGTCTTCGTCTGCATCAGCCCCTGGAACTTCCCGCTGGCCATCTTCAGCGGCCAGATCGCCGCGGCCCTGGCCGCCGGCAACGCGGTCCTGGCCAAGCCGGCCGAGCAGACTCCGCTGATCGCCGCCGAGGCCGTGCGGCTTTTCCACAAGGCCGGCTTGCCGGTCGAGGTGCTGCACCTGCTGCCGGGCGACGGCGCGAGCGTGGGCGGCGCCCTCACCGCCCACCCGGCCTGCGCCGGCGTGGCCTTCACCGGCGGCACCGACACCGCCTGGGCCATCAACCGCACCCTGGCGGCCCGACCCGGGCCCATCGTCCCCTTCATCGCCGAGACCGGCGGCCTCAACGCCATGTTCGTCGACACCACCGCCCTGCGCGAGCAGGTGATCGACGACGTCATCGCCTCGGCCTTCGGCTCGGCGGGCCAGCGCTGCTCGGCCCTGCGCATCCTGTTCGCGCCGCGGGAGACCGCCGACCTGCTGATCGAGGGTCTGGCCGGGGCCATGGACGCCCTGGTGCTGGGCGACCCGGCCGATCCGCGCACCGACATCGGCCCGGTGATCGACGCCGACGCGCGGGCCGCCCTCAACGCCCACCTGGCGCGGCTGAACACCGAGGCCAAGGTGATCCGTCGGACAGCCGAACCGGCCGGCGGCCATTTCTTCGCCCCCACCCTGGCGGAGATCCCGTCCTCGGCCTTCCTGCAGAAGGAGGTGTTCGGCCCGATCCTGCACGTGGTCCGCTACGACGCGGCCCGGCTGGACGAGGCGGCCGGTCCCCTGGCCGCGGCCGGCTATGGCCTGACCCTGGGAATCCACAGCCGCATCGAGGGCTTCGCCGACCAGGTCCGGGCCGCGGTCCCGGCGGGCAACGCCTATGTGAACCGCTCGATGATCGGCGCCGTGGTGGGGGTCCAGCCCTTCGGGGGCGAGGGCCTTTCCGGCACCGGACCCAAGGCGGGCGGGCCGCACGCCCTGCTGCGCTACGCGGTGGAGCGCGCGGTGAGCGTCAACATCGCCGCCCAGGGCGGCGACCCCGCCCTCCTGAACCTCAACCCCTGACGCGCGTTCCCCGCCCAAGCCATTGGGCGCGGGGTAAGGCATGACACACCAACAGGCGCTGGCCTTCGGCCTGATCGCCGTCACCATCGGCGCCTTCATCTGGGGGCGGTTCCGCTACGACCTGATCGCCCTGGTCTCGCTGCTGGCCGGGGTGCTGCTGGGGGTGGTGCCGGCCAAGAGCGCCTTCGACGGCTTCTCCAACGACATCACCGTCATCATCGCGAGCGCCCTGGTGGTGAGCGCCGCCTTCGCCCGCTCCGGCATCATCGAGGCCCTGCTGCGCCCCTTGCTGCCGCGCCTCAAGACCGAGCGCAGCCAGGTCCCGGTGCTGACGGCGGCGGTCACCCTGCTGTCGACGGCCACCAAGAACGTCGGCGCCCTGGCCATCATGATGCCGGTGGCCCTGCAGGTGGCGCGGCGGACCGGGACCTCTCCGGGCCGCCTGTTGATGCCCATGTCCTTCGGCGCCCTGCTGGGGGGCCTGGTGACCCTGGTGGGCACGGCGCCCAACATCATCGTCTCCCAGGTGCGCGAGCAGATCCTGGGCAAGCCCTTCGGCATGTACGACTACGCCCCCGTCGGCCTGGCCCTGGCGGCCATGGGCGTGCTGTTCCTGTCCTTCGCCTACAAGATGCTTCCCAAGGGCCGCACCCCGGCCACCGGCATCGACGCGGCCCTGGCGGCCAACGCCTATTTCACCGAGGTCCAGGTCCCGGAGGACTGGACCTTCGAGAAGAACCGCATCCTGGACCTGCACGCGATGGCGCACCAGGAGGTGCGGGTCATGGCCCTGCTCCGGGGCGGCAAGCGCAAGTCCCAGCCCCACCCCAACACCAAGGTCCTGCCCGGCGACACCCTGCTGCTGGAGGGCGATCCCCAGGGTCTGGACGACCTGATCACCCGGGCCAAGCTGCGCCTGACCCGGGCCGACAAGCCGCTCTCCATGGAGGAGCCCACCGAGGAGGTGCGGGTCATCGAGGCTGTGGTGGGCGCGGAGTCCGGGCTGATCGGCGAGACCGCCCAGCGCTTCGACCTGCACGGCCAGCATGGCGTCAACCTGCTGGCGGTCAGCCGCTCGGGCTTCCGCCTCAGCCAGCACCTGAACCGCGTGCGCCTGCGGCGCGGCGACGTCATCGTCCTGCAGGGCGGGGAGCGGACCCTGCCGGCCGCCCTCACCGCTCTGGGTCTCCTGCCGCTGGCCGAGCGGGAGGTGCGCCTGGGCGGCATCCGGCACGCCCTGGCCCCGGCGGTCATCCTGGGCGCCGCCATGGTCCTGGTGGCCTTCCAGGTGGTTCCTGTTGCCATCGCCTTCTTCGGGGCCGCCGTGGTGATGATCGCCATCGGCTCGATCCGCATGCGGGAGGCCTATTCCGCCCTGGACGGTCCGGTCCTGGTGCTGATCGCGGCCCTGATCCCGGTGTCGGAGGCGATCCAGACCACCGGCGGGGCCGACCTGATCGGCAGCTGGCTCTCGGCGATTTTCCGGGGTCAGGCGCCCATGCTGGCTCTGGCGGCCATCATGGCCGTGGCCATGGCCGCTACGCCGTTCCTGAACAACGCCGCCACCGTGCTGATCGTGGCCCCGGTGGGGGCGGCCCTGGCCCTCAAGCTGGGGCTCAATCCCGACCCCTTCCTGATGGCCGTCGCGGTGGGCGCGGCCTGCGACTTCCTCACCCCCATCGGCCACCAGTGCAACACCCTGGTGATGGGGCCGGGGGGCTACAGGTTCAGCGACTACCCCCGGCTGGGGGCGCCGCTGACCCTGCTGGTGCTGGCGGCCGGCACGCCGCTGATCGCCCTGTTCTGGCCCCTGGTGAAGGGCTAGCCCCAGATCAGGATCCACAGGCCGATGGCCGCGAAGGAGGCCGCCGCGGCCCAGCGGATGGCCGTGAGCGGCAGCTTGGTGGCGGCCGCGTCGCCGAGGAACACCGCCGGAGTGTTGGCCAGCATCATGCCCACCGTGGTGCCCGCCGCCACCAGGGCCACCTCGTGGAAGCGCGCGCCCAGCGCGACGGTGGCCACCTGGGTCTTGTCGCCCATCTCCACGAAGAAGAAGGCCACCAGGGTGGTCCAGAAGACCGAGGACCCGGCCCGCTCGCGGGGCGCGTCCTTGTCCTCGAAGGTGTCGGGAATCAGCGCCCAGCCGGCGAAGGCGATGAAGGCCAGGCCCAGGACCCACTTCATCCAGGGCCCGTCGAAGAAGGCGCCGGCCACCGAGCCGATGGAGGCGGCCAGGGCGTGGTTGGCGATGGTGGCGAAGAAGATCCCCAGCAGGATCGGGACCGGCTTGCGGAACCGCGCGGCCAGCAGGATGGCCAGCAGCATGGTCTTGTCGCCGATTTCGGCGATGGCCACGAGGCCGGCGGAGACGAGGAAGGCTTCCATGAGTCGAGCGTCCGGGCGGGGTCAGGCGCATACCAATGGCTTTCCGCGCCGCCGACCCCGCAAAAGATCAGCGCACGAAAGCCAAAGGTCTCGCCAAGCTTGATGCCGGACGCGCCATGCTTGGGACCTCTCGGCCCCGCACAAGTCTGTTGACGCGCCCCCTGCTGGAACCGCAGGCGGCTACTCCCCAGTGACGCCGTGGGGATAGGGCGGGGCCCCCGGGGACGCAAGGTGAAACTGCCCGCGCGGTGGGCGAGATGTTTTGTCACACTGTCGTGAGCGGCGCCTGCCGGACGCTCCGGAAAGCCTTGTCGATCAACCCCCGGAGCGCCACGTTAAGACCTGGTTAACGAAAAAGCCTGGGGACGCGTCCATTCCCCCCGTTGACGAGTCATTAGGCTTCATGCCCCCATATGATGCGTATCTGGGGTTGGGCGACCACTAGATGTAGGGCTTGCCGCGTTGGGGCGGTTCTAGACGGAAGCGCCTGATAGTTATGGATTTTGGGTCATGAGCAGTAGCGAAGCGGCATTGCGGACGGTTTCGGAAGCCAACACGGCGGCCCCGGAACGGGCCGATCGACCGCAGCTGCAGCTGGTCCGCAAGGTCGTGGTCGACCGGTCGCGGGACGCCCTGCTGACCGACTTCGGCAAGACCACCCTGGAGGACCGCTACCTGCTGCAGGGCGAGTCCTATCAGGACATGTTCGCCCGGGTCGCCACGGCCTATGCCGATGACGCCGACCACGCCCAGCGGGTCTACGACTACATCTCCAACCTTTGGTTCATGCCGGCCACCCCCGTGCTGTCCAACGGCGGCGCCGATCGCGGCCTGCCGATCTCCTGCTTCCTGAACGCGGTCGGCGATTCGCTCGACGGCATCCAGAGCGTCTGGAACGAGAACGTGGCGCTGGCCTCCAACGGCGGCGGCATCGGCACCTATTGGGGCGGCGTGCGCTCCATCGGCGAGAAGGTGAAGGGCGCGGGCCAGACCAGCGGCATCATCCCCTTCATCCGCGTGATGGACAGCCTGACCCTGGCCATCAGCCAGGGCTCCCTGCGCCGCGGCTCGGCGGCGGTCTATCTGGACATCCACCACCCCGAGATCGAGGAGTTCCTCGAGATCCGCAAACCCTCGGGCGACTTCAACCGCAAGTCCCTGAACCTGCACCACGGCATCTCCATCAGCGACGCCTTCATGGAGGCCGTCCGCGACGGGGAGATGTTCGGCCTGCGCTCGCCCAAGACCGGCGACGTGGTCAAGGAGGTCGACGCCCGCACCCTGTGGCAGAAGATCCTCGAGATCCGCCTGCAGACCGGCGAGCCCTACCTGATCTTCTCCGACACCGTGAACCGCTCCATGCCGCAGCATCAGCGCGACCTGGGCCTCAAGGTCCGGCAGTCGAACCTGTGCTCGGAGATCATGCTGCACACCGGCCCCGACCACCTGGGCGCCGAGCGCACCGCCGTCTGCTGCCTCTCCTCGGTCAACGCCGAGAAGTTCATGGAGTGGCGGGACCACCCGACCTTCATCGAGGACGTCATGCGCTTCCTCGACAACGTCCTGCAGGACTTCATCACCCGCGCCCCGCCGGAGATGAAGAACGCCGTCTACGCCGCGATCCGCGAGCGGTCGGTGGGCCTGGGCCTGATGGGCTTCCACTCGTTCCTGCAGGCCCAGAACGTGCCCTTCGAGAGCGCGCTGGCCAAGTCCTGGAACATGCGCCTCTTCAAGCACCTGCGCCGCCAATGCGACGCGGCCTCCCGGACCCTGGCCGCCGAGCGCGGCCCCTGCCCGGACGCCGCCGACATGGGCGTCATGGAACGCTTCAGCCACAAGCTGGCCATCGCGCCGACCGCCTCGATCTCGATCATCTGCGGCGGCACCAGCGCCGGCATCGAGCCGATCCCGGCCAACATCTACAGCCACAAGACCCTGTCGGGGACCTTCGCGGTCAAGAACCCCTATCTGGAGCGCCTGCTCGAGGAGAAGGGCCAGAACACCGCGGCGGTCTGGGACACGATCCTGGAGAACGAGGGGTCGGTCCAGCACCTGGACTTCCTCACCGACGACGAGAAGGACGTCTACAAGACCGCCTTCGAGCTGGACCAGCGGTGGGTGGTGGAACTGGCCGCCGACCGGACGCCCGACATCTGCCAGTCCCAGTCGGTGAACATCTTCCTGGCGGGCGACGTCGACAAATGGGACCTGCACATGCTGCACTGGCAGGCCTGGGAGCGGGGCTGCAAGTCGCTCTACTACCTGCGCTCCAAGTCGGTGCAGCGCGCGGCCCACGCCGGCGGCGAGGGCCTGGTGATGATGGACCAGGGCCCCAGCGAGAAGACCGACTACGACGAGTGCCTCGCCTGCCAGTAGAACCCAGCCGCCAAGTCGCCCGGCCTGCGTTACAAGGTTAATCGACCTAACGGCGCGGGTCCTTCGGAGTGGCTATGCGACTGCTCGCGGCGACGGCTTTGACGCTCGGATGCGCGGCCACCACGGCCGCGGTCGGCGCCGCCGTCTTCCCCGCGCCCGCGGTCCAGACCTCCCCGGGCGACCGGGTCTTCCAGCAGGAGTGGAGCAGCCTGAAGGCGGCGGTCTTCGTCCCCGCCGCGACGGCCGCGGCCGACTTCGTGCGGCCCCCCACCCCCGAGTTCGCCGGCGGCGCGGCGGCGGAGGCGGGGATCGAGCCCGATTTCCGCCAGCCGGCCGTGACCGGCACACCCCTGGATGCGCCCACCGCCTTCGCCACCGAGACCTACGTCCCCGGCGAGGGGGTGGCCCGCTGGAGGGTGAGCGAGATGGCCATAGCCCGGCCCGCGGCCCACGCCGTGGACGCGGTGCGGGTCTCCATCGGCCAGATCGCCCGCACGCCGGGCGCCCTGCCGCCGCGCCCGGGCCAGGCGGTCTCGGCCGACACCGAGGCCTATGAGGTCAGCTACACCCGTGGCTGGCCGGCCCTGGTGGCGGTGGACGCCGGCCCGTACGACCTGGACCTGACCCCCCACGCCGGGGTCGGCATCTCCAACGCCGGTGGCGAGGCCGAGGCCGGGGCCATGGTCCGCCTGCGCCGGAAGGCCGAGGGCCTGGCGAACCGCCTGGGGGTCAGCGACGGCGCGCGGTTCGGCGACCGCGGCCGCTGGTATCTGTTCGCCGCCGCCAGCGGCCGGGCCGTGGGCCTCAACGTCCAGCGAAGCAACGGCGACTGGTCCAACCGCGGCCTCTCCACCGACGCCGCCAGCGCCCTGGTCAGCGACGTCCAGGCCGGGGTCGGCTGGCGCAAGGGCTCGGTGCAGGCCTCGCTGGCCTGGATGCGGCGCAAGGTGAAGGCCGCCCAGACCCTGATGGGCTGGGACCACCGCGACGATTCGATGGTGGCCTTGACCATTTCAATCAAGCCGCGTCGCTGATCTTGCAGGAAAATCTCCAACCGCGAGGGGTGCGGCGGTTAAGCACGGGAACCGAATTTCCCGTTGCGTCCTTCTCAGGGCGTGGAAGGATGTCGTCGGGCCGCTCGCCAGACGACGCGGCAAGGGGAGATCGCCTCATGAGGTCGATGGCTGGGCTGGCCACCGCCTTGGGCATTACCGGGATGTGCGCGGCGACGGGCGCCGCGGCGCAGTCGACGCCCCTCACCTTCGAATCCGGCGCCGCTCAGCTGATGAACGCGGCCTTCGATCCCAAGGCCTATTCGCCCCGGGACGACGATCCCATCGCCCATCTGCTGGACCGGGAAACCTACAACCTTGGCGTCGGTCCGGTTCGCTGGGACAACAGCCAGGTCCTGCTGGGCGACCACGGCGTGGCCATCGATTCCCTCAGGCTCTCGGTGGGCGGGACCGTCCGCGCGCCCGGCGGCCTGCCGGTCAATTTCGACCGCGCCGAGTTCGAGGCCCAGGCCTACGAGATCGCGCTCACCCGCAACTGGCCCGACGCGGTCAGCTTCGCCACCGATCGCTACGACGTCTCGCTGACGCCCCACGCGGGCCTGGGCATGTCCAACGCCGGCGGTTCGGCCGAGGCCGGCGCCATGCTCACCCTGGGCCAGAAGGCCTCCGACGGCCTGAAGTCGCGGCTGGGCGCCCTGGGCGTCCGCGACGGGGCGGCCTTCGGCAATGAAGGCCGCTGGTACCTGTTCGCCGCCGCCAGCGGCCGGGCCGTGGGCCTCAACATGCAGCGCAACAACGGCGACTGGAACGGCGCGGGCTGGTCCACGGACCCCTCCAGCGCCCTGATCGGCGACGCCCAGCTCGGCGTCGGCTGGCGCAAGGGCGCCATGCAGACCTCGCTCGGCTACATTCACCGCGAGGTGAAGGGCCAGCACATGGTCTGGGGCCAGGAGACCAAGGACGACTCGATGGTCGCCTTCTCGCTCTCCATCAAACCCCGCCACTAGATCTAGCCTTCCCACCCCTCGTGGAAGCCCATGCGCTCGGCCCACAGGGTGTGCAGGCGCGGGTCGTCGTCCACCCGGCGCATCACCTCGCCCATCCTCGGCGCCACCTCGTAGAACCGCTTCCGGCGCGGCCGGAACCGCGAGACGGCGGCGACATAGAGGTCCAGCACGGTGAGGTCGTCGCCCAGGATATAGCGGCCGGGCGTGACCTGGCGCTCCATCATCCCCCAGCAGTCGGCGATGCGGTCCAGCACGCGGGTCTCCAGGGCGGCGTGACCGGCCGGATCGGGGACGAGGCGCGATGGGTCGTCCTTGACCCAGTAGAGCGAATAGATGGCCGAGGAGACGAAGCTCATCCAGCGCAGGAACTGGGCGCGCCTCGGATCCCCCGGCGCCGGCGCCAGCCCCGCCTTCGGATGGGTCTCGGCCAGCCAGATCAGGATCGCCGCGCTCTCGCTGATCACCTCGCCGGAGGCCAGCACCAGGGCGGGAACCTGGCGCATGGGATTGGCCTTCAGCACCTGGTCGCCGCTGGCCGGGTCGTCATGGTCCCAGGTGTAGGCGTCGATCAGGGCGTAGGGGATATCCAGCAGGGTCAGGGCCGCCTCGACGGGAACCGCCCCGGAGCCCCGCGCGCCATAGAGGGTCAGAGCTGCGGCCATTGGTCCGTCCCCATGCAATTCACAACATCTTGGGGGCCTGCGTTAACTCGCCGCTAGATGTTGTCGTGGATCGATGGCTAAAGTTAACCCGCTAACGCGTCGTTCGTCGATTCCGCCTTGCTGGAAAGTCCGCCCGTGACCGCCTCGAAAATCGCCCTGCCCGGCCTGCTCACCCCGTCCTACGCCTACAAGCCCTTCCGCTATCCGTGGGCCTACGAGTTCTGGAAGAAGCAGCAGCAGGTCCACTGGATGCCCGAGGAGGTCCCGCTCGGCGAGGACTGCAAGGACTGGGCGACCAAGCTCAACGACCGCGAGCGCAACCTGCTCACCCAGATCTTCCGCTTCTTCACCCAGTCGGACGTCGAGGTGAACGACAACTACATGGAGCGCTATTCCCGCGTCTTCAAACCGACCGAAGTGAAGATGATGATGTCGGCCTTCTCCAACATGGAGACGATCCACATCGCGGCCTACGCCCTGCTGCTCGAAACCATCGGCATGCCCGACAGCGAGTTCACCGCCTTCCTGGATTACCAGGAGATGCGCGACAAGCACGACTACATGCAGAAGTTCGGGGTCGACACCAACGCCGACATCGCCCGCACCTTGGCCATGTTCGGCGGCTTCACCGAGGGCCTGCAGCTGTTCGCCAGCTTCGCCATGCTGATGAACTTCCCGCGCCACAACAAGATGAAGGGCATGGGCCAGATCGTCTCCTGGTCGGTGCGCGACGAGAGCCTGCACTGCGAGGGCATCATCAAGCTCTACCACGCCTTCAACGCCGAGACCGGCGTGGTCACCAAGAGCGTGGCCGACGACATCATCGACTGCTGCAAGACGGTGGTGGGCCTGGAGGACAAGTTCATCGACCTGGCCTTCTCGGCCGGCGAGGTCCAGGGCATGACGCCTGACGACATCAAGGCCTATATCCGCTTCATCGCCGACTGGCGCCTGCGCCAGCTGCACCTGCCCGAAGTGTTCGGCGGGGTGAAGGAAAATCCTCTGCCCTGGCTGCAGTCCATGCTGTCGGGGGTCGAGCACGCCAACTTCTTCGAGGCCCGCTCCACCGAATATTCCAAGGCCGCCACCAAGGGCCAATGGCACGGGGAGGCCGGCGTCTGGGCCGAGTTCGACCGGTCCTTGTCGCGCCGCAGCGAGAACGTGCCCGCCGAATAGGTCTCAGGCGGGCCTGACCACGGTGACGTGCAGCCAGGTCCGCGCCTCCTGCTCATAGCTGTGGCCGGTGGTCTGGCGGATCGTAAGGTCCGTCCAGGACCCCGCCTGACCATAGGCGGCCCGCAGCTCGGCCTCCGACGGGAAGTTGAAATAGCGTCCCAGGGTGTCGCGGCCTCCGCCGTCTCCGGCCTTGTAACTGGCCTGGAAGAGACCGCCCGGCTTCAGGGCGCGGCGCACCCGGCCCAGCACCAGCGGCAAGGCCTGTGTGGGCACATGCAGCAGGGAAGCGTTGGCCCAGACGCCGTCGAAGGCGTCCACGTCCTCGAGATCCTCGAACAACCCCACGCGCACCGGTCGCCCCAACCGGGACTGGGCGATCCGGGCGAGGCCCGCCGATCCGTCCAGGGGCGTCACCTCGAACCCCTGGGCCAGCATCACCTCGCTGTCCTGACCGCCGCCGCAGCCGAGGTCGAGGACCTGGGCGCCGGCCGGCAGGGCGGCCAGGAAGTCCGACAGCCCCTTCGAGGCCTTGGGCAGCCGACGCCCGGCATAGGCCGCGGCTTCCCGGTCATAGAAGGCCAGTGTCTGGGGATCGTGGGTCTCGTCAGCCATGGCTTGCGCTTCTCCCCCTATGGATCGACCTTGCCACCTTGGCCGTTCAGGCGGCGGGATCAATCCATCGGAGCGGGTCATGAGCAAGGTTGTCTACGAGATCGTCCAGCATGACGGCGGCTGGGCCTATCGGTCCGACGGGGTCTATTCGGAGACCTTCCCCAGCCACGACGCCGCCCGCGCCGCCGCCGTCCGCGTGGCCCGCGAGCAGAAGGTCCCCGGCACCGACGCGGCCATCTCCTTCGAGACCTCGGACGGCAAGTGGCATGAGGAACAGGTGGACGGCCATGACCGGCCCATCACCGAGGTGAAGGGCTAGCTCCAGGGCCCGCGCGCGGCCGGGGTCACCGGAACCGCCGTGCCCGCCCGGCGCGGACCGCTGACGGCGGCCCCGCCGCCCTCGGCCAGCTTCATCAGGGCCGCCACCCGGTTCTGGGTCGCCGGGTGGGTGGAGAACAGGTTGTCCGCTCCCTGGCCCGACAGCGGGTTGATGATGAACATGTGGCTGGTGGCCGGATTGCGCTCGGCCTGGTGGTTGATCATCCCGCCGCGGGCATAGGCCTCGATCTTCTGCAGGGCCGAGGCGAGCGCCTGCGGATCGCCGCTGATCTCCGCTCCGCCCGCGTCTGCGCCGTATTCACGGTGGCGGCTGATGGCCATCTGCACCAGGGCCGCGGCCATGGGGGCGAGGATGGCGAGCGCGATGGTCCCGATCACGCCGCCGGGCCGGTCGCGGTCGTTTCCACCGAAGAAGAAGGCGAAGTTGGCGAGGGCCGAGATGGCCCCGGCGATGGTGGCCGTCACCGTCATGGTGAGCGTGTCGCGGTTCTTCACGTGGGCCAGCTCATGGGCCATCACCCCGCGGATCTCGCGGCGGTCCAGCATGCGCAGCAAACCCAGGTTCGCGGCCACGGCGGCGTGCTCCGGGTCGCGTCCGGTGGCGAAGGCGTTGGGTTGCTCGGAATTGATCAGATAGACCTTCGGGCGCGGCAGGCCGGCGCGGTCGGACAGCTCGTGGACGTCGGCGGCGAAGTTGGCGATCAGGCGATCGGGGTGGCTCTCGTCCACCTCCGTCGCGCCGTACATCCGCAGCACGATCTTGTCGGCGTTCCAGTAGCTGATGGCGTTCATCGTCACCGCCATCAGGAAGGCGATGGCCATCCCGCTGGGCCCGGCGATCAGATAGCCGACGCCGACGAAGAGCGCGGTCAGGGCCGCGAGCAGCATGAAGGTTCGAAGGTGGTTGCGCATGGGTCCTATGGCGGCCTGAAAGGTCGGCACGGATATGGGGATCGCGCCCCGCCCCGCCAAGCTATCTCGCGTTGCGCAGGGGAATGGGGGTGACCGCGGGCCCCAACGGAACCCGCGCCGCGGCGCTCTCCAGCAGGCGGGCCTCGACCTGTTCGGCCGGCATGGGTCGGGCGAACAGGTAGCCCTGCAGGCGGTCGCAGCCGGCGGCGCGCAGGAACAGGGCCTGGCCCTCGTCCTCGACGCCCTCGGCGACGATCCGGCAGTCCAGGGAGGTGGCGGCCTGCAGCATGGAGCGCACCAGCTTGGAGACCCGGGGATCGCGGCCCACGTCGCCGATCAGGGACTGATCCAGCTTCACCGTGTGGATCGGCAGCTGCATCAGGGCGCGCAGGTTGGAATAGCCGGTGCCGAAGTCGTCCAGGGCCACGCGCACCCCACAGGCCGCCAGCCGCTCGATATGGCGCCGCGCCAGGTCCAGGTCGTCCACCAGGAAGGTCTCGGTGATCTCGACGGTGAGCGCCGTGGCCGGCAGGTCGGTGGCCCGCAGGCGGCGGATCAGGTCGCGGGAGAAGGCCGGGTCCAGCAGTTCGCGGGGGGAGACGTTGCAGGAGACGGTGTCGATCAGGCCCTGCGCCACCCAGGGGGCCGCGCGCTGGCAGGCGGCGGCGAACACCGCGGCGTCCATCTGGCCGATCAGGCCCAGCTCCTCGGCGAGCGGCACGAACACGCCGGGCAGCAGCAGGCCCTGTTCGGGATGGTTCCAGCGGGCCAGCACCTCGACGCCGACGATGCGGCTGTCCTGGGCGTCCACCACCGGCTGGAACCAGGGGACGATCTGGCCCTCGGGAATGGCGCGGCGCAGGTCGCCCTCCAGGCTGTTGCGCCGGTCGCTGGCCTCCCGCAGGTCGCGGTCGAAGATCGAGAACCGGCGTCCGCCCCCGGCCTTGGCGCGGTAGAGGGCCATGTCAGCGAAGCGTTGCAGGTCGGTGGCGTCCACCGCGTTGTCGGGGAAGACCGCGACGCCCACCGAGGCGCTGGGGGCGACGGTGCGGCCGTAGATCCAGTAGGCCTGGGCCAGGGCGGTGGTGAGTTGCTCGGCGCGCGCCGCCACATCGGGGTCGGCGGTGATCAGGGCGAACTCGTCGCCCCCCAGGCGGGCCACCAGGTCGCCATGGCGGGCCTGGCCGCGCAGGCGCGTGCCCATCTCGTTGAGCAGCAGGTCCCCGGCGTGGTGCCCCAGGGTGTCGTTGAGGTGCTTGAAGTGGTCCAGGTCGATGACGAAGAGGGCAACCCGGCCCCCCGACGCCTGGGCGTCCTCCAGCCGTTCGATCAGGGCCGAGGTGAAGGCGCCGCGGTTGAGCAGGCCGGTCAGGCCGTCGGTGCGGGCCAGGTGCAGGGTGAGGGCCCGCTCGGCCTCCAGCTCGTCCACCCGTCGCGCCAGGGCGGCGCTCAGGCGCTCGAATTCCTCGGTGGCGCGGCGCAGGTCCTCGGTCTTGGCGGCCAGCAGGGTCTCGGCCTCAAGGCGCGCCAGGCGGGCGCCTCCGAACTGGCGTGTGTGCGCCCTGGCCTCCGACATCTCGTCCCCCGCTATCCTCATTTCGGGGAGATATTGGCCGACGAGGCCGGAATCGACCGTTAACGGCCAAGCTTAGGCGGCTCGGGGTTCAGCCTCGGGGTTCTCGATCTGGCGTTCCCACTTGGCGACCACGGCGGCGGCCACGGAATTGCCCACCACGTTGGTGGCCGAGCGGCCCATGTCCAGCAGGTGGTCGACAGCCAGGATCAGGATCAGGCCGGCCTCCGGCAGCTTGAAATAGGCCAGGGTGGCGGCGATCACCACCAGGGAGGCCCGCGGCACGCCGGCCATGCCCTTGGAGGTCACCATCAGCAGGGCCAGCATAGTGATCTGCTGGCCGATGGAGAGGTCGACCCCATAGGCCTGGGCGATGAACAGGGTGGCGAAGGTGCAGTACATCATCGACCCGTCCAGATTGAACGAGTAGCCCAGCGGCAGGACGAAGCTGGCCACCTTGCGCGACACCCCCCACTTCTGCAGCTCCTCCAGGGTGCGCGGATAGGCGGCCTCCGACGAGGCGGTGGAGAAGGCCAGCAGGGCGGGCTGGCGGATGCCGGCCACCAGCTTCAGGCCGCGGGGGCCGACGATCAGCACCAGCACCCCGATCAGCAGGGCCCAGAGGATGCCCAGAGACAGGTAGAAGCCGCCGACGAACTCGGCGTAGGTGGCCAGGATGTCCAGGCCCTGGACGGCGATGGTGGCGGCGAGCGCGGCGAAGATGGCCAGGGGCGCGGTCTTCATCACATAGCCGGTGACCTTCAGCATGATGGCCGCGATCTGCTCCACCAGGGCCAGGACGGCCGGGGCGCGGTCGTCGATGGCCGCCACGGCGGTGCCGACGAAGACCGAGAAGATGACGATCTGCAGGATCTCGTTGTTGGCCATGGCCTCGACGATGGACTTGGGCACCAGGTGGGTGACGAACTCCCGCAGGGTGAACTTCGACATGTCCACCGCCGCGCCGGCCGCCAGGTCTGGATTGGGCAGGGCCAGGCCCGAGCCCGGATGCAGCAGGTGGGACATGACCAGGCCGATGGTCAGGGAGACGATCGAGGCGGTGATGAACCAGCCCAGCGCCTTGACGCCGACCCGGCCGATGGTGGCGGCGTCCTCCATGTGGGCGATGCCCGCCACCAGGGTCGAGAAGACCAGGGGGGCGATGATCATCTTGATCAGCCGCAGGAAGACGTCGGTGATGATGGACAGGTTGTCGGCCACCGCCTTGGCCTGATCGGGGCTGGCGTACTGGTTCACGGCCCAGCCGACGGCGACGCCCAGGACCATCGCGCCGACGATGAAGGCGGTGAACAGGCGATTCATGGCAAACCCTTGCGAAGGACCGATAGCCGACCTTTGTCGCCGGGATGGGGGCCCGCGTCCATACCGGCGCGTGCGGTGTCTCGAAACCTTGGCCGGGCTGCGCTAGGTTGGATCATGAACCCTGACACCGAGGCGGCCGCAATCGTCGCGAAGCTGAACGCCGAATACCAGCAGAGCGTGGACGCCCTGCGCGACGCCCTGAAGATCTTCCTGGCCGGCGGTCCGCCGCCCGACCCCGCGGTCCGCGCCGACGGGGCCTTCGTCTATCCCGAACTGCGCCTGACCTGGCCGCCGGGCCAGAGCTTCCCCCGGCTCAGCCGCGCCTACGCCCGGCTGTCGGCGCCCGGCAAGTACGCGGTGACGGTGACCCGGCCCGACCTGTTCGGCGACTACCTGATCGAGCAGATCACCCTGCTGCTGACCGACTTCAAGGTGGAGATCAGCGTCGGCCGCTCCACCCAGGAGATGCCCTTCCCCTATGTGCTGGACGGGGCCGTGGACATCGCCATGGCCGACATCGGCTCAGCCGACATCGCCCGGCATTTCCCCACCACCGAGCTCTCCCAGATCGGCGACGAGATCGCCGACGGCTTCTGGAGCCCGGCCCTGGAGGACGCCCGGCCCCTGGCCCTGTTCGACGGCCTGAGGACCGACTTCTCGCTCGCCCGCCTGACCCACTACACCGGGGCGCCGGCCGAGCACGTGCAGCAGTACATCCTGTTCACCAACTACCACCGCTATGTGGACGAGTTCGTCCGCTGGGGCTGCGAGCAGCTGAAGGTTCCGGGCGGGCCGTTCACGGCGCTGTCGGCCTCGGGCCGGGTGATGGTGACCGCGCAGAGCGAGAACCCCGAGCAGCAGATCGCCGACGGGCCCTGGCGGCGCCATCAGATGCCGGCCTACCACCTGATGGCCGAGGGGCGGGCCGGGATCACCCTGGTGAACATCGGGGTCGGTCCCTCCAACGCCAAGACCATCACCGACCACCTGGCGGTGCTGCGGCCCCAGGCCTGGCTGATGATCGGCCACTGCGGGGGCTTGAGGGGCTCCCAGACCATCGGCGACTATGTCCTGGCCCACGCCTATCTGCGGGACGACCACGTGCTGGACGACGTCCTGCCGCCGGCCATCCCCATCCCCCCCATCGCAGAGGTCCAGGTGGCGCTGGGCAAGGCCGCCGAGCAGGTCACCGGGGAGACCGGGGAGGTGCTGAAGAAGCGGCTGCGGACCGGGACCGTGGTCACCACCGACGACCGCAACTGGGAGCTCCGGTTCTCGGTCAGCGCCCTGCGGTTCAACCAGTCCCGGGCCGTGGCCATCGACATGGAGAGCGCCACCATAGCCGCGCAAGGGTATAGGTTCCGGGTGCCCTACGGGACCCTGCTGTGCGTCTCCGACAAGCCGCTGCACGGGGAGATCAAGCTGCCCGGCCAGGCCAACGCCTTCTATGAGCGGGCCATCGGCCAGCACCTGCAGATCGGCATCGCCACCATGGCCCTGCTCCGCGACGAGGGTCCGAGGCTGCATTCGCGCAAGCTGCGGAGCTTCGACGAGCCGCCGTTCCGCTGAACATGTCGGTGGTCGTGGATGGAGGAAAACGGGTTTGTCGGCATTTGGCCGCGAGGCCTTGCCTGATAAGGATTTCCGGCCCGCCAACCGACCGACATGCGCCAACATCTGACCGATGATGACCGACGAAATCCCCGTGCCCAAGCGGCCCAAGACGCCCGACCCGATGGAGTGCTGCCGGCGCGGCTGTTCTCCCTGCATCTTCGACTATCACGACACGGCGATGGAACGCTGGACGGCGCGGGTGCGGGCCATGGGGCTCGATCCGGACGAGATCCCCGCCGAGGACTAGGGCCGCCAGCGCCAGCCGCCGTCGGTGGTCCTGGCGCAGATCACCACCAGGAGGCAGACCAGGGCGGCGATGGCCAGGGGCCGGGCGGGACCGTGCAGGTAGGCCAGGCAAAGCGTCAGGCCCGCGAAGAACCCCGCCAGCACGGCCCAGCCCTGCCAGGCGATCGGCCAGCCGGCGCCGTATCCGAGGACCTTGGGCGCGAACCAGGGGCGTCTGGGCATGACGGACTCCTTCTGCGCCCGCAGTCCAGCGCCGCCCGGTCAACGGGTGAAGATTGATCGGCGCCGCTCAAGATTGCCTTCCGCAGGCGCGCGGCGTTAGAGGATCGGCATGACGCGACACATCGCCTTCGAGGGCATCGAGAACTTCCGCGACTTCGGCGGCTACGACACCGCCTGCGGGCGGGGCCTGAAGCCCGGCGTCCTCTACCGCTCGGCCAATCACGGCCAGGCCACCGACGCCGACCTGGCGAAGATGGCCGAGCTGGGGATCACCACCATCGTCGACCTGCGCCGCCGCCGGGAGCGCGACCGGGAGCCGTCGCGCCGCTGGCCGGGCTTTTCGGGCCAGGTGATCGAGAACGACATCGAGGGCGTGGAGACCGACTGGGCCGAGGGCATCGCCGCCGCCGAGCGGGTGGACGCCGAGTGGTTCCGACAGGACAGTCTTGGGTTCTACCGTGAGGCGCCCCACGCCCCGCGCCACGTCGACCTGTTCCGCCGCTATTTCCGGGCCATCGCCGAGACCGACGGCGCCCTGGTGGTGCACTGCGCGGCGGGCAAGGACCGCACCGGCCTGATCTGCGCCCTGACCCACCACATCGCAGGCGTCCACCGCGACGACACGCTCGCCGACTACCTGGCCACCAACAACGAGGCGCGGATGGCCGCGCGCATGGACTTCCTGCGCACCTACATCCTCGACCTGACCGGCAAGCTGGTGGACGACGACGGCCTGCGCCAGGCGGCCAGCGTGCACCCGGACTATCTCGACCATGGCCTGGCGGCGATCGAGGCCAGCCACGGCGGCCTCGACCAGTATCTGGAGCAGGTGCTGGAGGTGGACGCCAAGCTGCGGGCGAGGATCGAGGCGCGGATCCTGCGGTGACCCAAGTCCCGCTCACCCCGGCGAAGGCCGGGGCCCAGATCCAACCCAAGCCTTGGGCTTTGATCCAAGGTTCGTGTGGTTCGTGGGTTCGTGGTTCCAACTCTTGAAGCCGCGCCGCCGGTGAGGCCCATCAGACTGTCTTCGAACCTCACGAACCACACGAACAGTGATCCTGATCGACAGGCGCGTGATGAATCTGGGTCCCGGCCTTCGCCGGGATGAGCGGGTGGGGCGGCATTGCGCTCACGCCCCTCGCGCCGTAATCGTCCCGCGCCATCTTGTTCGGGGACATCTCATGCAGAGCTTCCAGCCGCCGCGCCGCATCCTGATGGGGCCTGGCCCCTCCGACGTCAGCCCCCGCGTGCTGGCGGCCTGCGCGCGGCCCACCATCGGTCACCTGGACCCGGCCTTCCAGGACCTGATGGAGGAGATCAAGGCGGGGCTGTCGCGCCTGTTCAACGCGGACGGCTACGCCTGCGTGCCCCTGCCGGCGCCCGGCACCGCCGGGATGGAGGCGGCGATCATGAACCTGCTGGAGCCCGGCGACCGGGCGGTGATCGCCATCAACGGGGCCTTCGGCGGCCGCATGGCCGACATGGCCGACCGGGCCGGCGCCGAGGTGATCAAGGTGGAGTTCGAGTGGGGTCAGCCCGTCGATCCGGCCAAGGTGGAGGCCGCCATGGCCGGGGGCCCGGTGAAGGTGCTGGCCTTCGTCCACGCCGAGACCTCCACCGGCGCCCGCAGCGACGCCGCCGCCCTCTGCGCGCTGGCCCGCAAGTACGGCGCCCTGTCGGTGGTGGACTGCGTCACCTCCCTGGGGGGCATCGTGGTGGATGCGGCGGCCTGGGACGCCGACGTGATCTATTCCGGCACCCAGAAGTGCCTCTCGGCGCCGCCCGGCCTGTCGCCCATCTGCCTGTCGCCGCGGGCCCAGACGGCGATCACCGGGCGCAAGACCAAGGTCCGCAACTGGCTCTTGGATTTCAATCTGCTGATGGCCTACTGGGGCGGCGAGGGCGGCCGGACCTATCACCACACGGCGCCGATCAATGCGCTCTATGGCCTGCATGAAAGCCTGGTGGCCCTGTTCGAGGAGGGCCAGCAGGCTGTCCTGGTGCGCCACGCGCGATCCCATGAGGCGCTGGCCGCCGGCATCGAGGCCGCCGGCCTGAAATTCCTGGTGGACCCCGCCCACCGCCTGCCGCAGCTCAACGCCGTGATCGTGCCCGAGGGCGTCGACGAGGCCGCCGTGCGCGCCCATGTCCTGGCCAAGTGGGACCTGGAGCTGGGGGCGGGTCTCGGCCCCCTGAAGGGCAAGATCTGGCGCATCGGCCTGATGGGCGCCTCGGCCACCCCCTGGCACGTGCGGGTCTGCCTGACGGCCCTGTGTGAGGCGTTGAACGCGCAAGGGTTCAAGGCCGACGGCGCGGCGGCTGTGGCCGCGGCGGAGGCGACGCTGGGATAGATCTCAGCGGCTGGGCGGCCCCCTCACCCTGCCCTCTTCCCTGCTAGAGGGGGAGAGGGTGTTCCGGTCGACTCCTCCTCTCCCCCTTGGGGGAGAGGGCAGGGTGAGGGGGTCTCTCCGCCGCAGTGACTCAGGATGGCGTCGCAGATGTCGGCGCTGCGTTCGAAAATCTCGAAGTTCCAGAAGCGGAGCACCCGGAAGCCCTGGCTTTCGAGGTAGGCCGTGCGGCGGGCGTCATAGGCGACGGCTTCGGAGTGCTGGCCGCCGTCGAGTTCGACGATCAGTTGGGCGTCTAGGCAGCAGAAGTCGGTGATGTAGCGGCCTACCGGGACCTGGCGGCGCCACTTCCAGCCGCCGAGGCGACGGTTGCGCAGCGACCGCCAGAGTCTGGCCTCGGCGCGCGTCTGAGTGGCGCGGAGCTCCCGGGCCCTGGCTGTCGGCGCATTGCGGCTCATCGGCCCCCTCACCCTGCCTCTCCCCCGCAAGAGGGGGAGAGGAGGAAGCTTAGCGCATGTTCGTGTTATGTTCCAGGTCGCGACGTGTGCCGGAAGGACGCCATGGAACTGACCCCGTCACGGGGCGCTTAGGGAGCGCCACGTTTCCGCCTTTCGGCGAGCGGCGAGGCTCCGGCGGTGCTTTTCAGGCGGCCCGCGCCACCCAGCGGCAAGACCTCATCGCAGACTGCCTACGGCCCCTGGAGGGGCCCGCCATGAAAAACATGTTCCTGATTCCGCCGCTGAGCCTGGCGCTCGCGGCCCTTTCGACGATGGCCGTGGCGCGCGAGGTGGTGGTGCTGCCCGGCGTGGTCAGTCCGGTGGGCGTGGTGAGCGGGGTCGACACCCAGGGGCCGGGGACCCTGACGGTGGGAAACCAGGACATCAACACCAGCAATGACGCCGGCGGCGCCATCACCAGCTCGGCGGCCAACACGGCCAATATCCGCTTCAACAACAGCTCGACCGTCACCGGCTTCGTCGGTTCGACGGGCACGACCTTCCTCAACATCGCCGCGGGCGCGAACGGCAATACGGTGACCTTCAACGGTCCGGTCTACGCCACCACCTTCACGGTGACGGGCGCCGGCACGGTCAATTTCAACCGCGGCTTCACCAGCAACACCGGCTCCACCCTGGACTTCGCCGGCGACGGCTTCCTGAACGTGGGGTCCGGCCAGACCGTCAAGGCGGCCCTGACCAACACCGCCGGCGCCAATACCGGCACCCTGACCCTCAACAACGGCAGCATCTTCGACGGGGCGGTCGGGGCGGCCAGCGGTCTGAAGCTGGTCCGCGTCACCGGCGGCAACGCCCTGATCACCGGCCAGGTGAAGGCCGGGACCTACACCCTCGACACCAACACCCTGAACGTGGCCGGCGCCTTCGCCATTCCGGTGGCGGGCACCATCAACACCACCATCTTCAGCCCCTCGCTCTACGGCAAGATCGTGCCGGTGGGCGCGGCCACCATCGGCGACGGCCTGAAGGTGCTGGTGACGGTCACCGGACCGATCGCCAACGGCACCAGCTTCAACATCGTCGACGCCACCAGCGGCACCACCGGCAGCACGGTGACGGCCACCAGCAACACCCTGCGCTACGCCTTCTCCGCCCAGCCCACCACGGCGGGCCTGGTGCGGATCACCACCACCCAGATCCCCCTGGTGGACGTGGTCGCCCCGGTGGTGACGCCCCCCGTGGTCCCCGGCGTGCCGGTGGTTCCCGTGCCGCCGGCGGTCAACCCGGCCCTGCCCATCGTCATCGCCCCGGTGATCGACGCCCTGCCGGTGACCCCGACCAATGTGGGGATCCTGACGGCCATCACCCTGCTGCCCAACGCCCCGGCCATCGCCGCGGCCCTGGCCCAGCTCGGTCCGGGGACCGCCAACCTGGCCTCGCCCCAGGTGGCCTTCCGCGCCACCCAGCGGTTCCAGGACCTGTGGGCCTCCCACCTCGAGGGTCAGCAGTCCTGCGCCCAGGACAGCCAGATGCGCGACCGGCAAATCCGCCGCGCCGCCGACGCCTCGGCCTGCCAGGTCGACGACGACCGCCGCCCGCACCTCTGGATGACCGGTTTCGGCTACGAGCGGTCCCCCTTCAGCTCCGACCGCCAGGGCGACGTGGCCGGCTATGAGGGCAACGAGTCCCGCATCGCCGGGGCCATGGCCGCCTATGACGCGCCGATCGGCGAGAACGCACGGGCGGGCCTGGGCCTGCGCTATGCGCTGTCGTCCATCGACGGCAACAACGGCGACGCCGGGGTCAATCCGGCCCGCAGCCACGGGAACATCAGCTCCTACCAAGCGACCGCCTATGTCGGTTACGCCCCGGGGCCCTGGTTCGTGAATGGCTCCATCGCCTATGGCTTCGACAACTATTCGGGCTTCCGCCACGTGGCCTTCACCGGCGTCGACAGCACGGCGGTCGCCGACTACAGCGGCAGCCAGTTCACCGCCTTCGGGACGACGGGCTATCACCTGGCCCTCGGCGACGGGCGGACGGTGGTCACCCCCTATGCGACGCTGCAGTACACCGACCTGCGGACCGAGGCCTATACCGAGACCGGCGATCCCGCGCTCAACCTGAAGGTCGCCGCCCAGCAGTACGACTTCCTGCAGACGGGCCTGGGGGTGAAGGTCTCGCGCGACATTCCGCTCTCCAACTCGCGGGTCTTCCGACCCGAGGTCCACGGCAAGTGGCTGCATTCGCTGAGCGAGGAGATGATGACCAACACCTCGGCCTTCGAGAGCGGCGGCCCGGCCTTCACCATCAGCGGCCTGAAGGCCGATCCCGACACCTTCAATGTCGGGGCGGGCTTCACCTATAAGAGCCCCGGCGCCTGGTCGGTGGGCGGCGGCTACGACTATCTGTGGCGCGACCAGAACTATTCGGCGCACCAGCTGATGGTGAGCTTCCTGCTGCGGCTCTAGGGCCCGACGGAGGGCTCCGCGGCGCGGGGCCCTCCAGTCCCTGGAGTTTGGGCGTGACGGAAGCCTGAGCCGGCGTCAGCCTCTACGCGCTCCTACATCGGTGGCGCCTTGCCCTTTTCGCCGGTGGAGATGGCGTTGGTGACGAGGCCCTTGGCGCTCGACTGGGCGACCAGGAAGACGGCGGTTCCGGCCTTGATCATGGTCCGGTCGCCCGGGGTGATCTGGACGATGGGGACGTTCTTGGGCACCACGATGTGGCGGGTGCCGTAGGAATAGGTGACGTCCAGCTCCTGGCCGTTCTTGCTGGCCACCACCTTGCCCACCGTGCCGTTGGTCATCATCGAGCCCTTCTTCAGGTCCCAGGCGTAGTGGCCCTCGCCCATCTTCACCCCGGGCGGGAAGATGTGGACCTCGAGGGATTTCCCGCGGCCGTCCTTCTGGGGCATCTCGGCGGTGCCGATGAAGCTGCCGGGCTGGATGGCGGCGACGGTGATGGGCTTCATCACCGAGACGGTCCAGTTGGGCGCCAGGTTCACGGTGACCTCCTTGCCCTCCTTGGTCTTCAGCACCAGGGCGTCGACCTTGGCGACCTTGACCACGCCGCGGACGATCTGCGGCGCGATCTGGGCGGCGGGCATCTGGCGCACGATGGCCGGCGACGGCTGGGCCAGGGCGGGGCCGGCGGCCAGGGCGAGCGCGGCGGCGAGGGCGGCCCGGCGGGGAAGGGTCATGAGGGCGGTCTTTCGGTTCAGGGATGGGCGACGGTAGCAGCCTGGGGGCGCGAGTCACGCGGCGACGAGGGTGACGTTGGGGCCGCCGTCCTCGGCGCATCGCGGCTCATCGGCCCCCTCACCCTGCCTCTCAACCGCAAGAGGGGGAGAGGAGGTGGTCGCTGGAAACCTGCCCTGGAGTCCGCCTCTCCCCCTTGGGGGAGAGGTTGGGGTGAGGGGGTCCTCGCCGCCGCGGGGCGCGGGGGCCGCAGTTTCGACTCTACAACGCCGACCAAGGGGCTAACCTCGGAGCCAGCCGCCGATAGAGCGGACTGGGAGGACGCTGGTGAGTGAGACGCACGGGGCCTCGGCCATTCTCGATCCGCCGGCGGTCGCCGGGGTCGGCGGGGACGCGCCGCTGAGCAAGGGCGGGGCCGCCTGGGCGGTCTTCGAGGGGGCGCGGAACCCCTATGTGGTGCTGATCACCATCTATGTCTTCATGCCCTATGTGTCCTCGACCATGGTGGGCGACCCGGTGCGGGGCCAGCAGATCATCTCCTCCTGGAGCCAGTACGCGGGCTGGATCGTCATGGCCACGGCGCCGTTCCTGGGCGCCTCCATCGACAAGCTGGGGCGGCGCAAGGGCTGGCTGGCCCTGGTGGTGATGACCATGGTCCCGGCCATCTTCGCCCTGTGGTGGGGCAAGCCGGACGGGTCGGGCCTGTCGGTCACCGCCGTCATGGCGCTGTCGCTGCTGATCGGGGTGCTGTTCTCCTATTCGGAGGTGCTGCACAATTCGCTGCTGGTGCGGGCCGCGGGGCTGGAGGGGGCGCACAAGGCCTCGGGCCTGGCGCTCGCTCTGGGCAATCTCGGCTCGGTGAGCGCGCTGATCTTCTGCGCCTGGGCCTTCGCCCTGCCGGGCCACGTGGACTGGGGATTCGTGCCAGCCAAGCCGCTGTTCGGCCTCGACGTGGTGATGCACGAGCACGAGCGGATCGTGGCGCCGATCGCCGCGGTGATGTTCGCGATCGGGGCCATCCCGCTGTTCCTGTTCACGCCGGACGCGCCGCGCAGCTCCATCCCGGCCCTGAAGGCCTTCTCCAGCGGGGCCAGCGAGCTCTGGCGGATGATCAAGGCGATGGGCGGCTACCGGGAGGCGGCGATCTACCTGGCCTCGCGCATGTTCTACTACGACGGCATGACCGCTCTCCTGATCTACTTCGGCATCTATTCGGCCGGGGTGATGAAGTGGGGGGCGCTGGAGCTGCTGATGCTGGGGATCATCCTCAGCGTGCTGGCGGTGCTTGGGGGCTTTGTCGGCCGCTGGCTGGACGCCGGGTTCGGGCCCAAGCGGGCGGTGCAGATCGAGATCGGCATGTCGCTGATCGGCATCGTCGCCCTGCTGGGGATGGCGCCGGACCGCATCCTCTATCTGTGGACCTTCGATCCCTCCGTGCGGCTGTGGGAGGGGATGTTCGGGACCTGGCCGCAGGTGGTCTACATCCTGATCGGCTTCTCCAACGCCATCTTCGTCACCGCCCAGTACGCGTCGAGCCGCACCCTGCTGACCCGGCTGACCCCGCCCGAGCAGACCGGGACCTTCTTCGGGGTCTATGCGCTGTCGGGGACGGCGACGGTGTGGCTGGGGTCGTTCCTGGTCAATCTCGGGACCCAGGTGTTCAAGACCCAGCAGGGGGGCTTCGCGGCCATCGCCCTGCTGCTCCTGGTGGGGTTCGTGGGGCTGCTGTTCGTCAAGGGTGGGGACCGGGGGGTGGCCTAGGCTTGCGCTGTTGGACGGCCCCCTCACCCTGCCCTCTCCCCCGCACAGGGGGAGAGGGGCGGCAGCTGGAGATCCGCCGTTGATTTTCGCCTCTCCCCCCTGGGGGAGAGGGTAGGGTGAGGGGGTCTCTCCGCCGCAGGGACTCGAATTCCATTCCAAGCGAGGGCGCCAAGCTCACCCACACCTTCCCTTCGACCCCGCCGGGCGCTAAGGCCCGGCCCATGCGCGTCGCAGCCCAGCTTCGGACCTCCTGGCGCGAGCCGCTCCAGGTGCTGTCGGCCTTCGCCGGCGAGCCGTGGGCGATCGGCTTCCTGTCCGGCGGCGAGGGGCCGCGGGCGCGGTGGTCCTATCTGGCGCGGCGGCCCGAGGCGGTCCTGACCCTGTCGGTCGGCGATCCCCGCGACCCCTTCGCGGCGCTTTCCGAGCTGCTCGGCCCGCCCGGTGAGACGGCCCGGGGCGGGCCGCCCTTCCAGGGGGGGCTGGCGGGGCTGGCCTCCTACGAGCTGGGGGACCGGGTGGAGACGCTCGGCCTGGGGCGCGACCCCGACTGGCCCGACCTGGCGGTGGGGCTCTATGCCAGCGTGCTGGCCTTCGACCACCAGGACCGTCAGGTGGTGGCCATCGGCCGCGGCTTCGACGAGGCCGACAGCGAGCAGGCCGCCTTCGAGGCGATGGGCTGGCTGCAGGACCTGCCCAGGCCCGCGACGCGGGGGGCGCTGACAGCGGGGCTGACGGCCTCGGACGGCGAGGCCTATGAGGCCGCCGTCGCCGAGGTGGTGGGCCGCATCCAGGCGGGCGAGATCTTCCAGGCCAATGTGGCGCGGGCCTGGACCGGGCGGCTGGCGGCGGGGGCGACGCCCTTCGATCTGCTGGCGCGGCTGGCCGGGCAGAGCGCGGCGCCCTTCGCGGCCTATCTGCGGCTGGCCGGGCGGGCGGTGGTGTCCAACTCGCCCGAGCGCTTCATCGCCGTGGCGGCGGGCGGCGCCGCCGAGACCCGGCCGATCAAGGGCACCCGGCCGCGCGGCGCCACGCCGGCGCAGGACGCGGACCTGGTGGCCGAGCTGGCGGCCAGCCTGAAGGACCGGGCCGAGAACCTGATGATCGTGGACCTGATGCGCAACGACCTGGCCCGGGTCTGCGCGCCGGGCAGCGTGAAGGTTCCCAGCCTGTGCGCGCCGGAGACCTTCGCCAATGTGCACCACCTGGTCTCGACGGTGAGCGGGCGGCTGGCGGCGGGGCGGACGGCGATCGACCTGCTGAGGGCGGCCTTCCCGCCGGGCTCCATCACCGGGGCGCCCAAGGTCCAGGCCATGAAGGTGATCGCCGGCCTGGAGACGCCGCGCGGCCCCTATTGCGGCTCGCTGTTCTGGGCCGGGGCCGACGGGGCCTTCGATTCCAGCGTGCTGATCCGCACGGCGGCCTGCGTGCAGGACGGCGACGGCTGGCGGGTCGAGGCCCGCGCCGGGGCCGGCATCGTCGCCGACAGCGATCCGCGCGCCGAGCGGCGGGAGACCGAAGCCAAGATCGCGGCCCTGGTCCGCGCGATGGAGGCCGGCGCATGATCCCCCTGGACGATCGCGGCCTGCTGCTGGGGGACGGGCTGTTCGAGACCCTGCTGGCGACGGACGGGCGGCTGGTGGCGGCGGCGGCCCACCTGGACCGGATGGCGGCGGGCTGCCTGGTGCTGGGCCTGCCGGCGCCGGACCCGGACGAGGCCGAGGCGCTGATGGCCCGGGCGCTCGCCGAGGCCGGGCTGTCGCGGGGGCGGGCGGCGGTGCGGCTGACCTATACGGCGGGGTCGGGCGGGCGCGGGCTGGAGCGGCCCGCCGGCCCGTCGCCCCGGCTGCTGGCCACCGCGGCGGCCTCAACGGTTCCGACGACGCCCTTGCGGCTGAGGGTGAGCACGGTGGCGCGCAACGCCGGCTCGCCGGCCTCGCGGCTGAAGACCCTGTCCTATCTCGACAATGTGCTGGCCCGGCGCGAGGCCCTGGCGGCGGGCGCTGACGAGGCGGTGATGCTGAACGGGGCTGGAGAGGCGGCCTGCGCGGCGGCGGCCAACCTGTTCTGGGTGAGCGGCGGCGAGGTCTTCACCCCGGCCCTGGCCTGCGGGGTGCTGGACGGGATCGTGCGCCGCCAGGTGATGGCGGCGGTTCCGGTGATCGAGGTGGCGGCGCGCGTCGAGGTCCTGCGGGCGGCGCAGGCGGTGTTCCTCACCAACAGCCTGATCGGCGTGCGGGCCGCCGCCAGCCTGGACGGACAGCCCCTGCCGGGCTCGGACCTGACAGCGGAGATCGCCCGCGCCGTGGGCTAGGGCGTGAAGGTCACCTGGCTGGTCTTGCGGGGCTTGAGGTAATATTTCTGGCTGAAGGTCATGGGGGCCGGCAGGGCCTTCTGCACCGGGGAGGTGTAGACGTAGCTGGCCTCGGCCAGGATCACGCTCTCATTGGCCGCCACCAGGCCGGCGGGCAGGGTGGGCGCCGAGGTGGCCGCGCCCATGCTCCCATAGCCCTTCGACCACATGACCTGGGCGACGCCGCCGGCGTCCTTGCGGATGCTGGTGACCCGCATGGAGAGGGCCGAGGACGGGAAGGGGGCGACGATCGCCTTTCCGACATTGAAGATGTCGGTCATCTCGGTGGAGGTGATGTCGGTGTCCTGGGCCACCAGGTCGCCGATGGCCGAGGCCACGTGGCTGGCCCGGCGGTCGGCCATCATGCCCTGGGTCAGCTCGGCCATGCCGTAATAGATCAGGATCATCACCGGGGCGACGAAGGCGAACTCGACGGCGGCGGCGCCGCGGCGGTCGCCGATCAGGTTTCTCAGGAACATTTGGCGCCCACCGGAGTCTGCGAGGAATAGGGCTCGTTGCGGAAGGTGGCGACGGTGGAGATCAGCCGCTTGCCCGAGCCGGTCCCCATGTTCACCAGGGCGGCGTTCAGCAGCGGGGTGAAGACGTCCCACTGGTAGTAGGAGCGCACCAGGACGATGTCGCCGGGGGCGCCGGTGGAGAAGCAGGTGGCGTCGGCCGCGGCCTGGGTGAAGGCCGTGCCGGCCGTGGGGCTGGAGCCGCTGGCGGCGGTGAAGTTGGCGAAGGTCTCGACGGCCACGGTGAGCTTGCTGCCGCAGGAGCTCTGCAGCCAGGACATGCGGTTGCAGACCAGGGTCTTGAAGTCGCCCTTGGCGTTGGAGCCGCTGGTCTGGAACTGGCCGGTGCGGATCTGGCGGGCGGCGTTGTCGGTGGCGTTCTGCAGGGTCACCGAGACCATGAACACCAGGCCCAGCTCGATGATGCCGAACATCAGGGCGCAGAAGGGCAGGGCGACGATGGCGAACTCGACCGCCGTGGCGCCGCGGGTGGCGCGCGAGAACCGCGTCAGCCGGTCGGAGAGGCGGAGAAGGCGGCGGCGCATGGCGTCCTCGAAGGGCGATCGAGGCGCCAGCATAGCCAAGTCTGCTGAATCGAAGGTTTAGGGGCTGGGCGCCGCGCCGCCCATGGCCCGGCGGGCCTCGGCCGCGCGCATGGCGTAGGCGTTGAAGCCGATGCTGTAGCGGTTGTACTCGATCTCGGTCTCGCCCGGCATCGGGGTGCGCTCGCAGCGGCCGGCGCAGGCGTAGTTGTCGACGTGGGGCACATCGTTGCCGCCGCTGGGGCCGCGATAGACGGAGATGCGGTTCACGTCCGGCGCCGAGACCGTCACCTGGCGGTCGAGGATCGTGCGGCCGCGGGCGTCCACCACGATGAGGTTGGTGACGCCATAGGCGCGGCCCTGGACCACCGCGGTGCGGCTGTCGACCACATTGATGTCGGCGATGGCCGGGTTGCCGATCATCACGTCCCGGGCCCCGGCCGGCAGGTTGATGCGGACGCCCTGGTCGATCGGGGCCCAGATCGCGCCCGCCGCGGCGGCGGTCGAGACGCCGATGAAGGCGCTCAGGACGGCGAGGAGGGCGGCGAGCAGGGGACGGCGCATGGGGGACCCGAAAAAAACTTGATCCGAACCTGGCCCCGAATGGTCAAGAAACGCTGAACAAAAGACCGACTCACGCGCGCGCGAGAATCATTATGCAAAAACCCCGATTCCGGGCCGATTCCGGGCGCATGGTTAACCGATGTTCACAGTAAACGAAAGTAAACCATAGAAAGTTCTCGGCGAATACTTCCGTGTTTACTCAGCATTAAGCGCGGTGGGCGAAATTGATCCTGCAATTCGGGGCGAGCAAGTCGGTGACTTGATCCCTCACTCACCAACTGGTTCGCAAACTCAAGGAGACCACCATGTCCAAGTTCGTCACCCGCTTCCTGAAGGATGAATCCGGCGCCACGGCCATCGAGTATGGCCTGATCGCGGCTCTGATCGCCGTCGTGCTCATCACCGCGATGAACACCCTGTCGGGCAAGATCGCCGGCACCTTCACCAAGATCGGGACCGCGATGCCGCAATAAGCGGCCTCGCTCCGAAACATTGCGGGGGCCGCGGTGCGAAAGCGCCGCGGCCCTTTCGCTGTCTGAAACCCTCCGTTCATCCGATGGCGCCAGGATCGCCCCGCACGCCGCTTCCGATGGTTCCGCCCATGCTCCCGATCCTGCAGGCCGCCCTGCTCTGCATCTTCCCCGCCCTGGTGATCGTCGGCGCCCTGCGCGACGCGGTGAGCTACACCATTCCCAACTGGATCTCCGGCGCCCTGATCCTGGCCTTCTTCCCCGCCGCCCTGGCGCTGGGGGTGGACGCCGGCGCCATCGGCCTGCACGCCGGGGTCGGCCTCATCGCCCTGGTCATGGGCATGGTGATGTTCTCCCTGGGCTGGATCGGCGGCGGCGACGCCAAGCTGTTCGCCGCGGCCGGCCTCTGGCTCGGCTGGCCGGCGGCCGCCACCTACCTGCTGGTGACCGGCGTGGCCGGCGGCGCCCTGGCGCTGGCCCTGCTGGCCCTGCGCTCGATGTGGGTGCGGCCTTATGTCCAGAGCGGCCCGGCCTGGGTCGGCCGCCTGGCCACCCCGGGGGAGAATGTCCCTTATGGCGTGGCGATCGCGGCCGGCGCGCTCGCCGCCTTCCCGGCCTCGACCCTGGCGCTGGCCTTCCCCGGGCTTTTCTGAAGCCATTCCTTTAGCCCGCGTTAACCATGCGGGCCCCAAAAGCGAGGCGCCGGCAGAAGGTCGGGAGTTTCGAATCGTGCGCGCCACTCGCGGATCGCGGGGCCGCCGGCCAGCCACCTGCTCACGCGGGAGCCTCGAGTAGTCGTTCATGGGCGCCGTCCGCATCGCCATCTTCGCCGTCGCCGCGATCGTCGCCATTGTGCTGGCGTTCCTCGTGCGCGGCATGGTGGCCCCGAAGAAGCCGCCGGCGCCGGTCGCCGTGGCCGCCGCGCCCGCCAAGCCCATGGCCAATGTCCTGGTGGCCAGCCGCGACCTGCCGGTGGGCGCCCGCCTCTCGGCCACCGACATGAGCTGGCAGCCCTGGCCCGTCGAGGCCCTCAACCCCCAATTCGTCACCGACGGCGCGGCGCCCGCCGCGCCCGTCCAGGGCGCGGCCCAGGTCGCCCAGAAGGCCGCCCAGACCACCAACGCCATGATGTCCCAGGGCCCGATGGCCGCCTTCGACGGCTCCATCGTCAAGGAGGCCATGCTGAAGGGCGAACCGGTGGTGGCCCGCAAGGTCGTGCGCGGCGGCCAGAGCGGCTACATGGCCGTGGTGCTGGCGCCGGGCATGCGGGCCATGAGCGTGCCCATCAACGCCGAGACCGCCGCCGGCGGCTTCATCCTGCCGGGCGACCGGGTCGACGTGCTGCAGAGCCGCCAGGCGCCCGACGGCCGCGCCTTCATCACCGAGACCCTGATGCGCAACCTGCGCGTCCTGGCCATCGACCAGAAGACCGATCCCGAGAAGGACGCCCGCACCATCGTCGGCGCCGTGGCCGTGCTGGAGGTTCCGGCCTCCGACATGGAGGTGCTGGCCCGCGGCAAGGCCCAGGGCGAGATGCAACTGGCCCTTCGCTCCTACGCCGATCTCGGCGGCTCGGCCTCGCGCGGCGTCGCCCGCCGCGGGACCAACCCCGGCCTGCGCGTCTTCCGCGGCGGCGCCGCCAGCGAGGTGCTCGTCAAATGACCCGTCTCGCCAGCCTCCTTCTCGGCCTCGCCGCCGGCCTCGCCGCGGCCACCGGCGCCCTGGCCCAGGGCCAGTCCGGACTGGTCACCGGCTCGGCGGTGGTCCGCGTGGACCTCAACGCCCTGGGCGGCGCGACCCAGGCCCTGTCCCTGCCCATGGGCAAGTCGGCGATCATCGAACTGCCGGTGGACGCCCGCGACGTGCTGGTGACCAAGCCCGGCGTGGCCGACGCGGTGCTGCGCTCGCCGCGCCGCATCTTCATCCTGGGGATGAAGGCGGGCCAGACCGACGCGGTGTTCTTCGACGGCACCGGCCGCCGGATCCTGTCCCTCGACATCCGCGTCGACCAGGACACCTCGGCCATCGCCCAGACCATCAACCGCATCCTGCCCGGCGCGCGGGTGCAGGTGGACGGCATCAATTCCAGCGTCATCCTGTCGGGCCAGGTGGCCAATCTGGGCGACGCCGACAAGGCCATGCAGATCGCCCGCGCCTCGGTGGACAAGCCCGAGCAGGTCCTCAACATGATGACCATCGCCGGCAAGGACCAGGTGATGCTGAAGGTGCGCATCGTCGAGATGCAGCGCAACGTCATCAAGCAGCTGGGCTTCAACCTCAGCGCGGTGATGAACCAGCTGGGCGAGCCGCAGTACCTGCTGGGCACGGCGGCCAGCTTCGCGGTCAACGGCGCCCTGCTGGGGGGCATCTCCACCGGCTACAAGCTCAACACCACCCAGCAGCCGGTGGTGAACCGCAGCGTCGTTGTGCCGACCCAGGTCTATGACTCCAACACCGGCACCTATCACACCGAGTATCCGCGCCAGAACTTCGACTTCGTCGACCGCAACGACCCGCTGTCGGTGAACAAGACGACGGCCGGCGACCCCGGCCTGAACCAGGCCGAGAGCACCCTGAAGGCCTTCGAGCGGGTGGGCCTGGTGCGCATGCTGGCCGAGCCGAACCTGACGGCGGTGTCGGGCGAGTCGGCCAAGTTCCTGGCGGGCGGCGAGTACCCGGTGCCCGTGGCCCAGGACGACACCGGCAAGATCACCATCGAGTTCAAGCCCTTCGGCGTGGGCCTGGGCTTCACCCCGGTGGTGATGTCCTCCGGCCGCATCGCCCTGAAGATCTCCACCGAGGTGTCCGAGCTCACCAGCCAGGGCTCCTTCAGCGTCACCAGCGCGTCGACCGGCACCGCCCTGACCATCCCGGCCCTCAATGTTCGCCGCGCCGAGACCAGCGTGGAGATGTCCTCGGGCGGCTCGATGATGATCGCCGGCCTGCTGCAGGAGAAGACCAAGCAGAACCTCGACGGCCTGCCCGGCATGACCACCCTGCCGGTGCTGGGCTCGCTGTTCCGGAGCCGCGACTATCTGAGCGGCGAGACCGAGCTGGTGGTGATCGTCACCCCCTATATCGTCACCCCCACCAGCCCCGACCGGATGCAGACCCCGGTGGACGGGATGAAGGTGGCCAATGACGCCTCGACCCTGCTGCTGGGCCAGCTGACCAAGGCCTACAAGGCCAAGCCCGAGGCCCAGGCGGGCCGCGCCTACCAGGGGCCGTACGGCTACGTGATCGAATGAACATGCTGCTGAAATCCTCCCTGTCCCTGGCGGCCCTGGCGTTCAGCCTGGGCGCTTGCGCCAGTCCCAACGTCCCCGACCGCATCGCCGACGCCCGCACCCCCACCGAGCACTTCGCCGCCACCGCCACCGGCGTGGAGGAGGAGATCGCGCTGGCGATCCACCCCCAGGGCCTGTCCCCCAACCAGGCCACCGCCCTGCTGGACCTCGTGGACAGCTGGCGCGAGGCCGCCACCGGCGGCGCCATCACCGTCCAGGTCCCGGCCGGCGGCGCCGACTCCGGCTTCGCCTACCGCTCGGGGGAGGCCGTGCGCAGCTTCCTGCAGGCCCACGGGGTCGCCGAGGCGATGATCCGTACGGCCGGCTACGACGCCGCCGCCGAGGCCGGGGCCCCGGTGCGGGTCGGCTACACCCGCTATCAGGTGACCCTGCCGCGCTGCGGCCGGGAATGGACCAACATCGCCCACTCGGCCAACAACGAGGTGCAGCCCAATTTCGGCTGCGCGGTGACCGCCAACATGGCCGCCCAGATCGCCAATCCGGCCGACCTGGTGCGCCCGGCCGAGATGGGCCCCTCCGACGCCCAGCGCCGCCTCAACGTGCTGGAGAAGTACCGCAAGGGCGAGAACACCTCCTCGGCCGAGGACAAGCAGGCCAAGGGCGCCATCTCCTCGGTGGCCCCATGACCGGGACCTTCCGCGCATGAAGCCGCAGGCCGATCCCTTCGATCTGGAGTTCGAGGCCGACGACGAGTTCACCTCGCCGTCCAGCGACGCCTGGCGCGAGACGCCGATGGCGCCCGCCGGCTCGGCCGCCGATCCCTTCGCCGACTTCCCCCCGGCCCGCGAGCCCGACGCGCGCGACCCGCGCGGCGACGCCCTGGCCGACGATCTGCACCAGCCCGATCCGCCGCGCCCCCAGGTCCCCAATCCCGTCCACGAGATGATCGCCGGGGCGGAGGCGGCGCTGGGCGAACACACCCTGCCGCGCATCACCATCCACGTCTTCTGCGCCCAGCCCGAGACCGCCGACTTGGTGGAGCGGGCCGCCGCCGACCGCCGCATGGAGCGCGCCGCCGTGGTGGTGCGGATGGGCGGTCTGACCGGCGCCTTCGAGACCTATCAGAACCAGCCCACCCCCTCCCTGGTGATGGTGGAGAGTCTGGATCCCGCGCCCCAGCTGATCGCCCAGCTCGACCAGCTGGCCGAGGTCTGCGACCCCGGCACCAAGGTGGTGGTGATCGGGGCGGCCAACGACATCGCCCTCTATCGCGAGCTGATGCGCCGCGGGGTCAGCGAGTACCTGGTCCCGCCGCTGAACCCGCTGCAGGTGGTGCGCACGGTCACCAGCCTCTACGCCGACCCGTCCGCCCCCTTCGTCGGCCGCCAGATCGCCTTCTGCGGCGCCAAGGGCGGGGCCGGCGCCTCCACCGTGGCCCACAACGTGGCCTATTCCATCACCGAGCGCCTGCACACCGGCGCGGTGCTGGTGGACCTGGACCTGGCCTTCGGCACCGCCGGCCTCGACTTCAACCAGGACCCCTTGCAGGGGGTGGCGGACGCGCTGAGCCAGCCCGACCGCCTGGACCCGGTGCTGATGGACCGGATGATGGCCCGCTGCACCGAGCGGCTGTCGCTGTTCGCCGCCCCGGCCACCCTGGACACCGACTACGACATCGGCCCTGAGGCCTATGAGGAGGTCACCCAGAAGATCCGCTCGGCCGCCCCCTTCGTGGTGCTGGACCTGCCCCACCTGTGGACCGCCTGGACCCGCAAGATCCTGCTGTCCTCCGACGACCTGGTGATCGTGGCGACCCCGGACCTGGCCTCCCTGCGCAACGCCAAGAACATGATCGACCTGGTGCGCCGGGCCCGACCCAACGACGCCCCGCCGCGCCTGGTGCTGAACCAGGTGGGCGTGCCCGGCCGCCCGGAGATCCCGGTGAAGGACTTCGGCGAGGCGCTCGGCCTGACCCCGTCGCTGAGCCTGCCCTTCGATCCCAAGCTGTTCGGCCAGGCGGCCAACAACGGCCAGATGCTGAGCGAGGTGGCCCCCAGGTCGCGGTCCGCCGAGGGCCTGGACTTCCTGGCCCAGCAGATCGCCCGCCGCGACCCGCCGCCGGTGCAGAAGACCTCCCTGTTCGGCAGTCTGTTCAAGCGCAAGTAGATGTTCGGCAAGCGTCCCACCGACGGCGATGCCTCCGCGGCCCGCAAGGCCCCGCCTCCGGCCGCGGCCGAGGGCGTGGCGATCGCCACCCGTCCCCAGAGGATCGATCCGGCCACGGCGCCGGCCCCCTCCGTCGCCCCGGTCAAGGGCGCCCCGGAGATGCAGCGGGCGGGGGGCCAGCCCACGGCCGGCCCCAAGGCGACGCTGGCCTTCGAACAGCTGCGCGCCGCGCAGGGCCCCGCCCCGGCCACCCAGGTGGTGCGCGAGCAGACCGACTACTACCACGCCACCAAGACCACGATCTTCAACGCCCTGATCAACACCATCGACCTGGCCCAGCTCGCCCAGCTGGACGTCAAGCAGGCCGGGGAGGAGATCCGCGACATCGTCGCCGAGCTGGTGGCGATCAAGAACGTGTCGATGTCGGTGGCCGAGCAGGACATGCTCGTCCAGGACATCATCAACGACGTCCTGGGCTACGGGCCGCTGGAGCCGCTGCTGGCCCGCGACGACATCGCCGACATCATGGTCAACGGCGCCGGCCGGGTGTTCATCGAAGTGGCCGGCAAGGTGCAGCTCACCAATGTCCGGTTCCGCGACAACGCCCAGCTGATGAACATCTGCCAGCGGATCGTCAGCCAGGTCGGCCGCCGCGTCGATGAAAGCAGCCCCATCTGCGACGCCCGCCTGCCGGACGGCTCCCGGGTCAACGTCATCGCCCCGCCGCTGTCGCTGGACGGGCCGACCCTGACGATCCGGAAGTTCAAGAAAGACAAGCTGACCATGAAGAACCTGGTGGACTATCAGTCCATCAGCCCCGAGGGGGCGCGGGTTCTGGGCGTGATCGGCGCCTGCCGCTGCAACCTGATCATCTCGGGCGGCACCGGCTCGGGCAAGACCACCCTGCTCAACACGCTCACGGCCTTCATCGACCCCACCGAGCGGGTGGTGACCTGCGAGGACGCGGCCGAACTGCAGCTGCAGCAGCCCCACGTGGTGCGGCTGGAGACCCGGCCCCCCAACCTCGAGGGCCAGGGCCAGATCACCATGCGCGACCTGGTGAAGAACTGCCTGCGGATGCGGCCGGAGCGGATCATCGTCGGCGAAGTCCGTGGCCCGGAGGCCTTCGACCTGCTGCAGGCCATGAACACCGGCCACGACGGCTCCATGGGCACCCTGCACGCCAACTCGCCCCGCGAGGCCATCAGCCGGGTGGAATCGATGATCACCATGGGGGGCTACGGTCTGCCCTCGCGCACCATCCGCGAGATGATCGTCGGCTCGGTGGACGTCATCGTCCAGGCCGCCCGCCTGCGGGACGGCTCGCGCCGCATCACCCACATCACCGAGGTGGTGGGGCTGGAGGGCGACGTGATCATCACCCAGGACCTGTTCGTCTACGAGATCACCGGCGAGGACGCCGACGGCAATGTGGTGGGCCGCCACCGCTCCACCGGCATCGCCCGGCCGCGGTTCTGGGACCGCGCCCGCTATTACGGGCTGGAGCGCGAGCTGGCCGAAGCCCTCGACGCGTCGGAATAGGGATGGGCGCGACCCTCATCACCGCCATGGCCGCCCTGCTGGGCTTCCTGGTGATCGCGGGCCTGGGCCTGGCGCTGTCGGGTCCGGGGACCGGCCAGGCGCGGACCCTGAAGCGGGCCCAGGCCATCGTCGGCGGCCGCGACGCCCCGGCCCAGCGCGGCGGCCGGCGGCCGGCCGTGACCGCCCAGGACCAGCGTCGCCGCCAGATCCTCAAGACCCTGCGCGAGCAGGAGAAACAACAGAAGAAGGCCACCCTGACGGTGGCCGCCAAGCTGCAGCAGGCCGGGCTGGCGGACAATGTCCGCGGCTTCTGGATCATCTGCGGCATCGTCGGGCTGGTGGTGATGGCGCTGGCCATGCTGCTGGGCCAGAAGCCGCTGATCGGCCTGGGCCTGGGCTTCGCCGCCGGCTTCGGCGCGCCGCGCTGGGTGCTGAGCTTCCTGGGGGCCCGGCGCACCAAGAAGTTCACCGAGGCCTTTCCCGACGCCATGGACATCATCACCCGCGGCATCCGCTCGGGCCTGCCGGTGCATGACAGCCTGCGCGTGATCGGCCAGGAGACCCAGGAGCCCCTGGCCGGCGAGTTCAAGCGGCTGGTGGAGGCCATCGGCATGGGGGTCTCGGTCGACCAGGCCCTGGACAAGATGTACGCCCGCATGCCGACCCCGGAGGTGCGGTTCTTCGCCATCGTGCTGGCCATCCAGGCCAAGACCGGGGGCAACCTGGCCGAGGCGCTGGGCAACCTCTCCAGCGTGATCCGGGCGCGCAAGCTGATGCGCGAGAAGATCAAGGCCATGTCCGGCGAGGCGGTGGCCTCGGCCATCATCATCGGCTCGCTGCCGCCCGGCGTGGTGGCCCTGATCAGCGTCACCAGCCCGGCCTATATGAAGCCGATGTTCGACGATCCCCGCGGCCACATGATGCTGGCGGTGGGTGCGTTCTGGATGGCGCTGGGCATCTTCACGATGCGCAAGATGATCAACTTCAAGATCTAGCGGCCATGAACCTGCTCGCCGCCCTCACCAATCCCGACAACCTGCTCTCGGCCTTCGTGGCCCTGGTCTGCTTTGCGACCATCGTCTCGATCGCCATGCCGATGATCAACAAGTCGACCCTGGAGACCCGGCTGAAGTCGGTCTCCTCCCGGCGCGAGGAGCTGAGGCGCAAGTCCCGCGAGGCCCTGGCGGTGAAGAGCAACGGCGGCGGCACCCTGCGCCACGCCGACGAGGGGATGTACAAGAAGGTCGTGGACCGCCTGCAGCTCTCGCGGCTGCTGGAGGACCCCAAGGTGGTGGAGAAGCTGGCCCAGGCCGGGTTCCGCGGTCCCAAGCCGGTCTCCACCTTCTACTTCTTCCGCTTCGTCCTGCCCTTCGCCTTCGCCCTGTCGGCGGCCCTCTACCTGTTCCTGGTCAACGACTTCGGCCTGAGCCCGATGAACCGGGTGGTCTGCTGCGTGGTGGGCCTGACGCTGGGCTACTACGCCCCCAACATCTACATCAGCAACGTGGCCCAGAAGCGCCGGGAGAGCATCGTCGGCGCCTTCCCCGACAGCCTCGACCTGCTGCTGATCTGCGTGGAATCGGGGATGTCCATCGAGGCGGCGATCCAGAAGGTCAGCCAGGAGATCGGCGGCACCTCCATCGAGCTGGCCGAGGAGCTGACCCTGCTGACCGCGGAGATCTCCTACCTGCCCGAGCGGCGGATGGCCTATGAGGGCCTGGCCATGCGGACCAACCATCCCGGCATCCGCTCGGTGACCACGGCCATGATCCAGGCCGAGCGCTACGGCACGCCGCTGGGCGCGGCCCTGCGGGTGATGGCCAAGGAGAACCGCGACATGCGCCTGGCCTTCGCCGAGAAGAAGGCCGCCCAGCTGCCGGCCAAGCTGACCGTGCCGATGATCCTGTTCTTCCTGCCGGTGCTGTTCATCGTCATCCTGGGTCCGGCGGTGATCAAGGTCCAGGACATGGTCGCCCAGCACTAGGCCTGCGCGCCCGGTCCTGTTGAAAACCCGGAAACCCCCGCCTAAATCCCGCGTTTCAGAGGTTCCCGCCCGCCCGTGACCCGCCACGGCGGGGGGCTTTGGGGCGGCCGACCGCGTGAAGAAGCTGTTGCGTAAACCGAGCGTCCAGGCCGTCCTCGGCTGGGCGCTCTGGCTGAACCTGGCGCTGGTGCGGCGCACCACCCGCTGGCGGCACGAGGGGCTGGAGCGGATCGCCCCGGCCCTGGTCGCCGGCCAGCCGGCCATAGCCCTCTTCTGGCACGGCCGCATTCCGCTCTGCCTGGGCCTGGCCCAGATCTGGTGGCGGCGCGAGGGCCTGCGCTGCATGGTCTCCCCCTCCGGCGACGGCGAGTTCATCGCCCGCGCGCTCGCCCGCGCCCGCTTCCCCGCCATCCGCACCTCCTCGGCCCGCAAGGGCGACGCGGCCAAGGCCCGGGCCATCGTGGCGGCCTTCCGCGAGGCGGTGGCCTGGGTGAAGGGCGGCGGGGTGCTGGTGGTGACCCCCGACGGTCCCCGGGGACCCGGCGAGGTGATCGCGCTCGGGTCCCTGCAGATCGCCCGGCGGACCGGGGCGCCGATCTACCTGATGGGGGTGTCGGCGGCCCACGCCATCACCCTCGACACCTGGGACCGGCTGACCTTCGCCTGGCCGTTCGGGCGCGGGGCGACGGTGTGGGAGGGGCCCTTCCACGTGCCGGCCGAGGCCGACGACGCCGCCCTGCAGACCCTGGCCGACGAGCTGTCGCGGCGGCTGAGCGCGGTGACCCGGCGGGCCGACCTGCTGGCGGGGGCGGGCCGGGCGCGACAGGCCGAGGCCCAGGACTTCCGCGGCCGCGAGGGCCTGCCGGGCTAGGGGAGGGGACGTTTACCCGTCCTTGAGGCGTTTGGCCGCAGGATGGGGCCATGCCGCGTCCCGAGAACCTCAAGCCGCTCACGACCCTGCGCATCTTCGCCGCGGCCTGGGTGGTGCTCTACCACTACTGGCCGCAGCTGGCGGCGGGCGCGCGACCCAACGCGGTGGAGAAGGGCTATCTGGGGGTGGAGCTGTTCTTCGTCCTCTCGGGCTTCATCCTCTGCCACGTCTATCTGCAGAGCTTCGGGGAAAAGCGGTTCTCCTATGGCAGCTTCCTGTGGGCGCGGCTGGCGCGGATCTATCCCGTCCACCTGGCGACCCTCGGGGGCCTGGCGGCCCTGATCGCCGCGGCCTCGGCGGCCGGCTTCTCGGCCGGGGACAATGTGGTGGTCTGGAGTTCGCTGCCGGCCCAGGTGCTGCTGCTGCAGGCCTGGGGCCTGGCGCCCGACGGGGGCTGGAACCATCCCTCCTGGTCGATCTCCGCCGAGTGGTTCGCCTATGTCACCTTCCCGGCCTTCGCCCTGGCCTTCTGGCCCCTGCGGGCCAAGCCGTGGCTGGCGACCCTGCTGGCCGGCCTGCTGGTGGCGGCGCTGAACCTGATCTTCCCGCTGATCTCCGGCTATCCCCTCACCGAGGCCACCACGGCCTGGGGGGCGCTGCGGATCGTGCCCTGCTTCGCCTTCGGCTGCGCCGTCTACCTGCTGTGGCGCAACCGGGTGGTGACCTCCCAGGCCGGCGCCAAGGGCCTGGCCGCGGGCCTGCTGATCGCCATCGCCGGCGGGGCGGGCTTCGAGCTGCCGGACTTCCTGATGGTGCTGCTGTTCGGCGGCCTGATCCTGGCGCTCGCCAGCATGGCCAGCACGGGCTCGAAGATCATGGGCTCGTCGCTGGGGGTCTATCTCGGCGAGGTGAGCTTCTCGGTCTACATGATCTGCATCCCGTGGGAGCTGGTCTTCACCCGCGTCGCCCGCGCGGGCCTGGGCCTGGACGAGGGGCCGCTGCCCTGGCCGGTCTGGACGGCGATGTTCGCGGGCGTGATCCCGGCGGCCATGGTCCTGCACCACCTGGTGGAGCGCCCGGCGCGTAACGCCATGCGGGCCTGGGAAGTCTCCGGCTTCCGGCTCGGCGGCGCGCGGGCCGCGGCGGAGCCGACCTAGAGCCTACTGGGCGGTGCGGACGGAGTCCCAGGAACGGGGCGGTCCGGCCGGGTTGGGCGCCACGGCGCGCAGGAAGGCCATGTTGTTGGCCACCGCCTCGGGCGGCAGGTCCTGGCGCACCAGCTTCTCGGCCTCGTCGAAGCGACCCTGCAGGCCCAGCACCAGGGCCAGGTTCTGACGCACCGCCATGGGGGCGCCGGGCTTGGCGGCGGCGGTGCGCAGCAGGGTCTCGGCCTGGGGCGCGTCCCCGTGGCTGGCGTAGAACAGGGCCAGATTGCACAGGACGGCGGGGTTGTCCGGGGCCAGGGCCGCGGCCTGGCGGTGGGCCTCCAGGGCCTCCTCCGGGCGGCCGGCCTGCTCATAGGCCACGCCGAGCAGGGAGGGGGGACGCCAGTCGCGCGGGGCCAGGACCTGGGCCTGGCGGGCGGGCTCGATGCCGTAGAAGCCCTGGCCCGAGCCGACCTTGGCGCGGGCGACCTCCAGCAGGGCCTCGACGTTCTTGGGATCGATCACCAGGACCCGCTGGGCGGCCTGGGCGGCGTCGTCGTACTTGCCCATGGCGCGCAGGGCCTGGGCGAGGTTCACCCCGGCCTCGGCGTCGCGGGGATCGATGTCGGTCTCCCGGCCCCAGAAGGCGGCGCGCGCCAGGGGATCGAGGCGGGCGGCCAGGCCGCGTTCCTCGGCCGTGGCGCGCTGGGGCGCTGCGGGGGCCGGCGCGGCCTTGACCTCCGCGGGCTTGGCGGCGGCGGCGGCCGGCAGGGCGGCAGCGAGGCTGAGGGCCAGGGCGGTTGCGGCGAGCGCCGACATGCGACACATGGACAGACAGGCTCCGGGATGATCCTCGACACCATCCCCCAGCCGCTTAAAGGAAGCGTTAAGCATAAAGCGGGCCCTGGCGCCCGCGTCAGGGCCGATCCATGACCGAAGTGATCCTTGCGACCTCCGAGCGCGCCACCGTCCCGGTGCACGCCCTGTACGACGGCGAGCTGGAGGGGTTCCTGGCGGGGCAGGGCGCCTTCGCCAGGGCCTATGCCGAGCTCTCCGAGTTCAAGGCCAAGGCTGGCCAGGTCCTGGTCCTGCCCGGCGCGGAGGGGACGATCGCGGCGGCGCTGTTCGGCCTGGGGTCCAGCCCCGCCGATCCGATGGTGTTCCGCGGCCTGCCGGCCAAGCTGCCCACCGCGGACTACGCCATGGCCACGACCCCGGCCGGGATCAGCCCCGACCAGATCGCGCTCGCCTTCGCCTTAGGCAGCTACAAATTCGACCGTTACAAGCAGAAGAAGACCCATGACCGGCCGCGCCTGGTGGCGCAGGGCGCCGACGTCGCCGAGGTCAACTCCATCGCCCACGCCTGCGCCCTGGCCCGCGACATGGTCAATACGCCGGCCAACGACCTGGGCCCCCTGCAGCTGGAGACCATCGCCCGGGAGATCGCCGAGCAGTACGGCGCCGCCATCACCGTGGTGACCGGGGAGGGGCTGCTGGAGGCCAACTATCCCGCCGTCCACGCCGTGGGCCGCGCCGCCGTCGAGGCCCGCGCGCCGCGCATGATCGAGATGAGCTGGGGGGAGGCGGGCAAGCCCCTGGTCTGCCTGGTGGGCAAGGGCGTCGTCTTCGACACCGGCGGCCTGGACATCAAGCCCTCGGCCGGCATGCGTCAGATGAAGAAGGACATGGGGGGCGCCGCTCACGTCCTGGCGCTGGGGCGGATGATCATGGCCGCCCGGCTGCCGGTGCGGCTGTCGATCCTGGTCCCGGTGGCGGAGAACGCCATCAGCGGCGACGCCATGCGGCCTGGGGACATCCTGGACAGCCGCAAGGGCCTGACCATCGAGGTGGGCAACACCGACGCCGAGGGCCGCCTGATCCTGGCCGACGCCCTCACCCGCGCCTGCGAGCTGGAGCCGGCCCTGACCCTGGATCTCGCCACCCTGACCGGGGCGGCGCGCGCCGCGCTGGGCCCGCAACTGCCGCCCTTCTATACCGACGACGAGGAACTGGCCGGCCAGATCGAGGCGGCGATGAACCAGGTGTCCGACCCCATGTGGCGGATGCCGCTGTGGAAGGGCTATGTCGACGCCCTGGACAGCGACGTGGCCGACATCAAGAACGATCCCGACGGCTGGGCCCAGGCGGGCTCGGTGACCGCCGCCCTCTTCCTGCAGCGGTTCGCGCCGGCCGGCGCCTGGGCGCACTTCGACATCTTCGCCTGGAACCCGCGCAACCGGCCGGGCTGGACGGCGGGCGCGGAGGCGCAGGCCATCCGGGCGCTCTACCAGATGATCCGGACGCGGTTTGCGTGAGCCGCGACCCACGTAACACCCTGGCCCGTCCCGACCTGGCCGCCCGGTCCCTGGAAGGGCTGGCGGCGGCCGGCACCTATGCCGATCCGACCCCGATGACGGCGGCCGCGCCCGCCGCCGCCCTGCGCGCCGCGCCGGACGGGGACGCCGAGCAGGTGGATCAGGTGCTGTTCGGCGAGACCTTCGAGGTGCTGGAGGAGAGGGCCGGCTTCTGCTGGGGCCAGGCGCCCCGCGACGGCTATGTGGGCTATGTGGCCCGCGCCGACCTCGCCCCCCTGGCGCCAGCCCCGACCCACCGGGTGGCGGCGATCCGCACCTACGCCTTCAAGGATCCCAGCATCAAGAGCCGGGCGCTTGGCCCCTATTGCCTGGGCGCCCTGGTGGCGGTGGAGGCCCGGGAGGGCCGGTTCGCCAAGGCCGCCGGGTCCGGCTGGTTCGTCGAGGAGCACCTGTCGCCCATCGGGGTCTTCGAGACCGACTTCGTGGCGGTGGCGCAGCGCTATCTCGGCGCGCCCTATCTGTGGGGCGGGCGCGAGAGCCTGGGACTGGACTGCTCGGGCCTGGTGCAGCAGGCCCTGCTGGCCTGCGGCCGGGCCTGCCCGCGGGACACCGACCAGCAGGCGCTCATGGGACAGGCCGTGCGAGCCGAAGCCCTCTTGAGAGGCGACCTGGTGTTCTGGCGCGGTCACGTGGCGATCCTGCTGGACCCGGCCACCATCCTGCACGCCAACGCCCACCACATGGCCGTGGCCGTCGAGCCGCTGGCCGAGGCGGTGGCGCGGATCGCGGCCACCAGCACGGGCCAGCCGACGGCCTATCGGCGGCTCTGGGGCTGATGTTCAACCGCTCACCCCGGCCAAGGCCGGGACCCAAATCCATCTGCTGAATTCAGGATTGCTGGCTCAGGCCGTGACCTATGACCTGGGTCCCGGCCTTCGCCGGGATGAGCGGGTCTTGACGCGCCCATACGAAAAGACCCCCCGCGAGGCGGAGGGCCCTGTCGTCCGGTCCTGCCCCCGAGGGGGCGAGGCGGCGTCCTACTTGGTGGCGGTCGGAGCCGCGGCCGCGCCCGTGGTGGGGGCTTGGCCGGCGGGGCCGCCGGCGGTGGCGGGCGGCGTGGCCGTCGAGCCGGTGGCGGTGGGGGTCGCAGCCGTGGCCGCGGCGCCTTCGGCCGGGGCGGCGGGCGCCGCGGCGGCCGCCGGGTTCGGGGCCGGGAACGGGATGGTGGCGCCCTTGGTGTGCAGGTAGGCCAGCAGGTTGATGCGGTCTTCCGGCTTCTTCAGGCCGACGAAGCCCATCTTGGTGCCGGGCACGTCCTTGGCGGGGTTCTTGATGAACTCCGACAGGCGCTCGAAGTCCCAGACCGGGTTCTTGGCGCCGTACTCGACCATGGCGGCCGAATAGGCGAAGCCGGCATGGCTGCCGGGCTTGCGGCCGACGATGCCCCACTGGTTCGGGCCGGTGCCGTTGGCGCCGCCCTGATCGATGGTGTGGCAGGACTTGCACTTGGCGAAGACCGCCTCGCCCGCGGCGACGTCGGCGGTCGGCAGGACCGTCCCCCAGTCGATCGGGGCCTCGACGGCCGGGCCGCCGGGGCCGGCTTCGGCCGCCACTTCGATGGCGTAGCCAGGCTTCTCGGCCTTTTCGGTCGAGAAGATGCCGTTGGAAAGTTCGCGAAGGCCGACAATGGCCAGACCCGTCGCCAGCACGGCGCCGGCGACTTTGTTGAACGTAAGGTCGCTCATCGTCTTGAAATCGGCCCTCTAATCGGCCGGTCCGAAGACCGGCGGAAGCGCGGGAATCCCCGCCCCTTATTGCGCCCGCGTCTCTTACACGCTACCGGCGCTGGCGCAACCGGCCAGTTGGTTGCTCCAGGATACTATGAACCCGATCGTCCTTATTCCCGCGCGTCTTGCGGCCACCCGCCTGCCCAACAAGCCCCTCGCCGATATCGAGGGCGTGCCCATGATCGTGCGGGTTCTGCGCCAGGCCCAGGCCGCCAACCTCGGTCCGGTAGCCGTGGCCGCGGGTGATTCGGCGATCGTCGAGGCGGTGACGGCGGCCGGCGGGCGGGCGGTGCTCACCGATCCCGACCTGCCCTCGGGCTCCGACCGCCTGGTGGCGGCCCTGGCGGAACTGGATCCGCAGGGCGCCCACGACGTGGTGATCAACCTGCAGGGCGACATGCCCTTCGTGGCGCCGGCCGACATCGCCGCCTGCGCGGCGCTGCTGGAGGACCAGCCCTCCTGCGACATCGCCACCATCGTGGAGAAGGAGTCCTCGCCGGAGGTCCGCACCAATCCCGACATGGTTAAGGCGGTGCTGGCCATGGCGGCGGACGGCAAGACCGGCCGGGCGCTCTACTTCACCCGCTCGACCCTCTATGGGGACGGGCCGGTCTGGCATCACCACGGGATCTACGCCTATCGCCGGGCGGCCCTGGAGGCCTTCACCAAGGCCCCGCCCTCGCCGCTTGAGCGGCGCGAGAAGCTGGAGCAGCTGCGGGCCATGGAGCTGGGGCTCACCATCTGGGCGACGGTGGTCGACTCCGCGCCCATCTCGGTGGACAACCCCGCCGATCTGGAGCGGGCGCGGGCCTTTGCTCGCCAGCTTAGGGACAAGTCATGACCAAGGGACGGATCGCCTTCCAGGGCGAGCTGGGGGCCAACAGCCACGAGGCGTGCCTGGCGGCCTTCCCGGATATGGAGCCGGTGGCCCACCCGACCTTCGAGGAGGCCTTCGAGGCCATCAAGACCGGCGACTGCCAGCTGGGCATGATCCCGGTGGAGAACTCCATCGCCGGGCGGGTGGCCGATGTGCACCACCTGCTGCCCAACTCGGGCCTGAAGATCATCGGCGAGCGGTTCAAGCCGATCCACTTCCAGCTGATGGCCAATCCCGGGGTGAAGCTGGAGGACCTGAAGACGGTGTCCTCCATGCCCATCGCGCTCGCCCAATGCCGCCAGGTGGTGCGCCGCCTGAAGCTGCGGGCCGAGCCGGTGGGGGACACCGCGCTGTCGGCCAAGCTGCTGGCCGAGAAGCCCGACCCCGCCAAGGCCGCCATCGCCCCGGCGCTCGCCGCCCAGCTCTACGGCCTGGAGATCCTGGCCCGCGACGTCGAGGACACCCACAACAACACCACCCGCTTCCTGGTGATGACCGCCGATCCCCATCCGCCGGCGCCGCCCTTCACCAGCCCCTGCATCACCAGCTTCGTCTTCCGGGTGCGCAACATGCCCGCGGCCCTCTACAAGGCCATGGGGGGGTTCGCCACCAATGGGGTGAACATGACCAAGCTGGAGAGCTACATGGAGAACGGCGCCTTCACGGCGACCTTCTTCTACGCCGAGGTGGACGGCCGGCCCGAGGACCGCAGCCTGGCGCTGGCCTTCGAGGAGCTGCAGTTCTTCTCCGAGCGCTTCGAGATCCTGGGGGTCTATCCCGCCGATCCCTTCCGGGCCCACGTCTGATGCGCACCATCGAGATGGACGGGGCGGCCTATCCCAGCATCAAGGCCTTCTGCGAGGACCTGAAGAGCGAGATCCGCGCCCTGCCGGGGCATGGGAACAGCATTGAATCCTTCGTGGACTCGATGATCTGGGCCAACGGCATGAGCGAGCTTCCGCCCCCCTACATGATCCGGGTGCGCGGCCTGCACGGCGGGCCGCTGGCCGAGTTCGTCAAGGACCTGTCAAATGCGCTCGGCCAGGCCCGGATGGAGGTCCGCAACCGCCGGGCCGAGGACGTCGAGGTCATCCTGACGCTGCGGCGGTAGGGCGCTCTTCTCCTCTCCCACTTGTGGGAGACGGTAGGGTGAGGGCTCTTTCCGAGGTCCGGAAACTCACCACGTCAGCAACGCGCAGCCCTGCTGCGCGCCCCTCACCCTACCCTCTCCCCATGAATGGGGAGAGGAGAAGAGGTTCCTAGGCCGCCGCGGCGATCAGTCCGTCGTCGATCTCGCGGGCGCGGACGGCGGCGGGGCGCGCGGCCATGCGCTCGGCATAGGCCGCGAAGGCGGGCCGCGCCTCGATGGAGCCCATCTGCAGGCCCCAGCCCAGGTGGGCGCCCAGATAGAGGTCGGCGACGGTGAAGTGGTCGCCGGCCACGTAGTCGCGACCGGTGACGGCCTTCTCCAGGGTGTCCAGGACGTCAGTCAGACAGCCCCAGCCGGCCATCATGCGGCGCTCGGACGGCACCTCGAAGCCGAGGTTCTTGACGGTGACGGCGCTCTCCAACGGCCCGGCGGCGAAGAACAGCCAGCGGTAATAGTCGCCGCGGTGACGGTCGCCGTGCGGCGGCGCAAGGTTCGCCTGCGGGAAGGCGTCGGCCAGATAGGCGCAGATGGCGGCGGCCTCGGTGACCACGGTGTCGCCGTGCTTGATCGTGGGCACCTTGCCCATGGGATTGATCGCCAGGAAGTCCGGCGCCTTCAGGGCCGGAAACTCCATCAGCACGGTCTCATAGGGCTGACCCACCTCCTCCAGCATCCAGCGGATGATGCGGCCCCGGGACATGGGGTTGGTGTAGAAGACGATCTTGTCCGACATGGGTGTTCCTCCGTGATGGAGAGACCCTAGACCTGTTCTGCTGACAGCAGCGTGGCAGCAGTCGTCAGCTCTCCGCCCAGGCCTTGATGAGCTGGTGGGCTATGGCCATGGGGCCGGGGGCGAAGGTGTTCTCCAGCTTGCCGGCCAGGAGCAGGCGGGCCTCCTCCTTGGTGAACCAGCGGACTTCCGAGAGCTCGGTCTGGTCGGGGGTGGCGTCGTCGTCCTCCACCTGGGCGATCAGGCCGATCATCAGGGAGGACGGATAGGGCCAGGGCTGGGTGGAGTGGTAGACGACCGAGGCGGTCTTCAGGCCCGCCTCCTCGTGCAGTTCGCGGGCGCAGGCCTCCTCGATGGTCTCGCCGGGCTCCAGGAAGCCGGCCAGGGAAGAGAACATGCCCTTGGGCCAGACTTCCTGTCGGCCCAGCATGCAGCGCTCGCCGTGCACGGCCAGCATGATCACCACCGGGTCGGTGCGGGGGAAGTGCTCGGCGTTGCAGGCCGGGCAGGCGCGCTTCCAGCCGCCCTCGGCCACCATGGAGGGCTCGCCGCAGTTGGCGCAGTGCTTGTGGCGGCGGCGCCATTCGAACATCTGCTTGGCGGTGGCCAGGATGGCGGCGTCGGTGTGGGGCAGGCGGGTGGCGAGCGCACGCAGGTCCTCGAAGCGGCCCAGGCCCGCCAGGGGGCCGTCGCAGGGATCGGCGCCGCCCTCGATGTCGAGGGCGAAGACCGCGGTCTCCTTCCACAGGCCCATGAACAGCAGGCGCTCGGCGCCGCCGGCCATCTCGGCCACCATCTTGGCCGGCAGGTAGGCGATCTGAACGCCGCCGTCCTTGCTGGTCTCCACCAGGGGCTTGCCGTTCCAGATGGCGAGACCGAGGGACTCGTCGGACTTCAGCCGCTCGTTTAGCCAGTCGTCGTCCTTCCGGCGCTCGCTGGCGCGGTTCAGGGGGTTTCCGGCGAAGGTGTTCTGGAAGGAAGAAAGAGCCATGAAAGCTCTCTTAGCGTCGCCCAAGCTTGCGCGCGAGCCTCAAGGTCGCGATATAGGGGGTGGAGATCGGCGACGGGCGGACGCCTCGCCAACCCGGTCAGGTCCGGAAGGAAGCAGCCGCAACGAGTTTCGCTCCGGGTCGTCGTTCGGTCTCCACCCTAGCTTTCAGAATCAGTGCGCTCTCGAGGCGCGGGGCGCATGGCCGACGAAGATCTCTCGCCCGATCCCGAGCTTCCCGAGCGGGACCCCGACACGGCGGACATGTTCGGCGCGCCGCCGCCCGCAGCGGTAGCGCCTCCGCACGAGGCCTCTGCCGCCTACACCGTCATCGCCCGGAAGTACCGGCCCCGCACCTTCGACGACCTCTATGGCCAGGAGGCCATGGTGCGGACGCTGAAGAACGCCTTCTCCACCGGCCGGATCGCCCACGCCTTCATGCTGACCGGGGTGCGCGGGGTGGGCAAGACCACCACCGCCCGCCTGCTGGCCCGCGCGCTCAACTACGAGACCGACACCGTCCACGAACCGACCCTGGATCTCCACGTCGAGGGCCGCCACTGCAAGGCGATCATCGAAGGCCGGCACATGGACGTGCTCGAGCTCGACGCCGCCAGCCGCACCAAGGTCGAGGATATGCGCGAGCTGCTGGACGGGGTGCGCTACGCCCCCGTCGAGGCGCGCTACAAGGTCTACATCATCGACGAAGTGCACATGCTCTCCACCTCGTCCTTCAACGCCCTGTTGAAGACCCTGGAAGAGCCGCCGCCGCACGTGAAGTTCATCTTCGCCACCACCGAGATCCGCAAGGTGCCGGTGACCATCCTCTCGCGCTGCCAGAGGTTCGACCTGCGCCGGGTGGAGCCCGACGTCATCGTCAAGAACCTGGAGATGATCACCGAGGCCGAGGGGGTCCGGGTCGACGCCGAGGGGATGCTGCTGATCGCCCGCGCCGCCGAGGGTTCGGTGCGCGACGCCCAGTCCATGCTGGACCAGGCCATCGTCCAGGGCGAGCCCGGCCAGACGGTGCCGGCCACCCTGATCCGCGACATGCTGGGCCTGGCCGACCGGGCCCAGACCATCACGCTCTTCGAACAGACCATGCGGGGCGAGCCCGGCCCCGCCATCGAGACCTTCCGCACCCTCTACGGCTACGGCGCCGATCCGGGCCAGGTGATGATCGACTTGCTGGAGCACGCCCACGCCGCCTCGGTGGCCAAGGCCATCGGGGTCCACGCCCTGATCATGCCCCGCGAGCAGGCCGGGCGGCTGGCGGCCATCGGCGCCTCGGTCTCGGCCGGCACCCTGTCGCGCATGTGGCAGATGCTGCTTAGGGCCCATGACGAGGTGCGGCGCAGCCCCGACCCGGCCGCGGCGGTGGACATGGCCCTGATCCGCCTGGCCTACGCCGCGGATCTGCCCGGCCCCGAGGAGGCCCTGCGGCGGCTGCAGACCGGCGATCCCGTCGGTGGCGCGCCCGGACCTTCCGGCGGCGGTGGTGGCGGCGGATCCAGCCAGGGCGGCGGCGGAAGCGTCACGGCCCAGGCCCGCGTCCTGGCGCCCGAGCCCCAGGCGGCCGAGGCGCCGCCGGTGCTGCAGTCCTTCGCCGACGTCATCGCCCTGATCGAGAAGAAGCGCGACATCTCCCTGCGGCTGGACGTGGAGCGCTATGTGCGCCCGGTCAGCTTCCGCCCCGGGGCCATCGAGTTCGAGCCGGCCCCCGGCGCCCCGGCCAACCTGGCCCAGCGCCTGATCGGGCGCCTGAGGGAATGGACCGGCCAACCCTGGCTGATCGCCGCCCAGGGCGGCGGCGGGGCCGAGAGCCAGTGGGAGCGCCAGAAGCGCGAGGAGCGCGAGATCCGCGCCCAGATCGAGCAGGACCCCTTCATCCTGTCGGTGATGGAGAGCTTCCCGGGCGCCGAGATCGTCAGCATCCGCAACCTGCCGACCCCGGAGGCCTCGCCGGCCGACGCGCCGCCGGAAGAGGACGAGGACTAGTCAGATGAGCGACCGAGTGAGGGTTCGATGAAGGATTTGGGCGGCCTGATGAAACAGGCCCAGGCCATGCAGCAGAAGCTGGCCGAGGCGCAGGAGCGCCTGGCGCAGTTGTCCATCGAGGGCACGTCCGGCGGCGGCATGGTGAAGGTCGTGCTGAAGGGCTCGGGCGAACTGGCCTCGGTGGAGCTGGACGAGAGCCTGCTGGCGCCCGGCGAGGGCGAGGTGATCTCCGACCTGGTGGTGGCCGCCCACGCCGACGCCAAGCGCAAGCTGGACGCCGAACAGGCCCAGCTCATGCGCGACGCCGCCGGACCCCTGGCCGGCATGGGCCTGCCGGGCATGCCGAAGTTCTAGAGCTTCAGCTCCAGCCGGGCGACCTGGTTCGTCCGGTCCAGGAGCTCCTGGGTGGCGGTCCCGATCTGGATGAAGCCCATCTGCGTCCAGAAGCGCAGGGCGGCGGGGTTCTGATCCTGCACCACCAGGCGGATGGCGCGGCCGCCGTGGCCGCGGATCCAGGTCTTCAGCGCCGCGGCGATGGCCTTTCCCAGGCCCTGGCCGCGGGCCTCGGGCGCCACCAGCAGCAGGCCCAGATACCAGACGTGGGGCTGGGGGAAGTCCCGCAGCAGGTCGATCGCGGCGGTCAGGCCCTGGTCGGTCCAGACCCCGATGACGAACTTGTCGCGCAAGGGGTGGTCCGGCGGGACCTCGGTCAGCAGGTCGGCCGCGGCGTGGGGATCTGGCGGGTGGCCGGTGACCAGGACCTCGAAGTCCTCGCACCGCTCCAGCAGGTCCTGCAGCTCGGCCACCGCCGAGCCGGAGACCAGGGCCAGCAGGGCGCCCTCGACGACGGGAAGGTCGGGCGTGGTCATGGCGCGGGCTCCCCTCGACATCTACATAGGACGTACCGACAATCCCTTGAATCGCCCCCGCCTCGCCAGGAGCCAAGTTGGCCGCCTCCGCCGGACCTGAAATCGAGCGCCTGATCGCGCTGCTGTCGAAGCTGCCGGGCCTGGGCCCGCGCTCGGCCCGGCGCGCGGCGCTGGCCCTGCTCAAGCGGCGCGAGCAGCTGCTGCAGCCCCTGGCCGAGGCCCTGGCGGTGGCCGCCGAGCGGGTGAAGACCTGCGGCGTCTGCGGCTCGCTGGACACCCAGGACCCCTGCGCCATCTGTTCCGACCGCTCGCGGGACCCGACCCTGGTCTGCGTGGTGGAGGAGGTCGGCGCGCTCTGGGCCATGGAGCGGGCCAGCGCCTTCCGCGGCCGCTACCACGTGCTGGGGGGCCTGCTCTCAGCCCTGGACGGGGTGGGCCCCGAGGCTCTGAGGGTCAATTCCCTGGTGACCCGGGCCATGGAGGAGGGGGTGACCGAGGTGATCCTGGCCCTGCCGGCCACGGTGGACGGCCAGACCACGGCCCACTACCTGGCCGAGCGCCTCTCCAACGCCCACGTCTCGGTGACCATGCTGGCCCGCGGCGTCCCGGTGGGGGGCGAACTGGACTGGCTCGACGACGGGACGATCGCCCAGGCGATGCGCGCGAGGCGGCCGGCCTAGGGCCGCCGCGCCACCCAGACTAAACCCGACCAGCTGTGGCCGTCATAGGTGCTGGTGAAGTCGCGGCTCTCGTCGCGGTCGAGGCCCAGCTTGCGCATCACCGCCTGGGAGCGGTGGTTGGTCGCCTCGGTGTAGCTGAGCACCTCCTCGAACCCGCAGCGGGAAAAACCGTCGGCGAGGCTGGCGCGGGCGGCCTCGGTGGCGATGCCGGCGCCCCAGGCGCGGCGGACCAGGCGCCAGCCCACCTCCACATTCGGCGCGCGGGGATGCCAGGCGTCGATGGGCATGATGCCGACATAGCCGAGGAAGTCCCCCGCATGATCGGTCACCACCCAGCGGCTGTAGCCCAGGCGGTCATAGGCGTCGCGGTAGCGGGCCATCTTGGCCGCGGCGGCGTCGCGGTCCACGGGCCCGCCGGCGTCGGCCTGGACCTCGGGGTCGCCCAGCAGGTTGGCGAAGGCGTCGATGTCCTCGTCGCGCCAGGGCCGCAGGATCGTGCGCTCGGTGGTGATCATGGCGTCCCCCTCCCGGGAATCTGGTAGCACGGCGGCAGGCCGATGAACGAGGCGCCCATGTACGGAATCCTTTGCGCGACCCCCGAGGAGTTGGCGGCCCTGCAGGGGCGGCTCGGCGTCACCTCGCAGCCGGTGACCTATGGCCCGACCCAGGTCTGGACCGGCGAGCGCCAGGGGCAGGCCTTCGCGCTCGCCCTGGCCGGAATGGGCAAGGTCAATGCGGCGGCGGCCGCCACCCTGCTGCTGGCGGTGTTCCATGCCGACACCCTGATCTTCGCCGGCGTCGCGGGCGGGCTGAATCCGGCCCTGGGGGTCGGCTCGGTGCTGCTGGCCGAACGCCTGGACATCCACGACTACGGCCATGTCTTCGAGGGCGCCTTCACCCCCACGCGGTCGGGGGAGATGCCCATCGGGGCGCCGCGGCTGACGGCCCTGACCCCGGTCGCGTCCAAGGTGGCGGCCGATCTCGCCAGGCTGCGGGACGCGGTGGCGGGGAGGCTTGGCCATCCCATCGCGCTGGGCGGGGTGATCACCGCCGACTATTTCCTAAATTGCGCGGTGACGCGGGACGAGCTGCACGCCGCCTTCGCCGCCGACGCCATCGACATGGAGTCCGGGGCGGTGGACCAGGTGGCGCTGGCCTGGGGCCGGCCGCTCTATGTGATCCGCACCTTGTCGGACCTGGCCGGGGCGGAGAGCCATCTGAGCTATCTGGAGATGGCGCAGATGGCCGCCGACAACTCGGCCCTCTGCGTCCCGGCCCTCCTGGCGATTCTCGCCGACTCCGGCTAAGAACGGAGCATGAACTCGCTCCTGATCCTGCTCGTCGTCGCCCTCGTGGCCGCCGCCATCGGCTTCACCTGGGCCCTGATGGAGCGCGGCCGGGCCAATCGGGCCGAGGCGCGCGCCTGGGACCTGCAGGATTCGGCCTCGCGGCTGAAGCTGATCGAGGAGCAGGGGGGCCGCAACGCCGCCATCATCCAGGCCGAGGCCGCCAACGCCATCGCCGAACAGGTGCTCAAGCGGGCCGACGAGACCTTCCAGAACCGTGAGCAACTGGCCCAGGCGCGCCTGGAGGCCCAGCTCAAGCCGGTGGCCGAGAGCCTGGCCAAGTTCCAGGAACAGGTGGTGGCCGTCGAGAAGACCCGCGCCGAGGAGACCGGCGGCCTGAAGGCCCAGATCAGCCAGTTGCTGCTGGCCTCGACGGCGACGCAGGAAGAGGCGCGCAAGCTGTCGGCCGCCCTGCGCCGGGGGGCCGGGGTCCAGGGGCGCTGGGGCGAGCAGACCCTGCGCAACGTCCTGGAGGCTGCGGGCCTGCACAACCGCTACGACTTCGACGAACAGACCTCCACCGACACCGAGGAGGGCCGCCGGCGGCCCGACGTCACCGTGCGCCTGCCCGGCGGGGCGGTGTTCGTCATCGACGCCAAGTGCTCGCTGAACGCCTTCCTCGACGCCCAGGACGCCACCGACGAGGCGATCCGCGAGGCCTGCTATGTCCGCCACGCCCAGAGCGTGCGGGCCCACATGATCGGCCTGTCGGCCAAGACCTACTGGGACCAGTTCAACCAGGGCTCGCCGGACTTCGTGGCCATGTTCATCCCCGGCGACAGCTTCCTGGCCGCGGCCCTGGAACGGGCGCCGGAGCTGATGACCGAGGCCATGGACAAGCGGGTGCTGGTGGTGACCCCCACCACCCTGTTCGCCCTGTGCAAGGCGGTGGTCTACGGCTGGCGGGTGGAGGAGCAGGCGGCCAACGCCCAGGAGATCTCCAAGCTGGGGCGCGAGCTCTACAAGCGCCTGTCGGTGATGGGCGGCCACGCGGCCTCGGTGGGCAAGGCCCTGGAGGCCGCCGTCGGGCGCTACAACTCCTTCGTCGGCTCCCTGGAGACCCAGGTGATGACCCAGGCCCGGCGCTTCGAGGACCTGAAGGTGGACCATGAAGGCCGCGAGATGCCCGAGCTTGGCCCGGTGGAGACCGGCGTGCGGCCCCTGACCAAGCTGGCCCTGGAGCCTGAGGACGCGCCGCCCGCCGTCTTGACGCTCAAGGGCCGCTGACCTACCTGAAATCCCATGGCTCTCCGCGAAATCCTCGTCGTCCCCGACCCCGTGCTGAAACAGGTCTCCACCCCCGTCGAGGTGGTGGACGACGCTCTGCGCGCCCTGATGGACGACATGCTGGAGACGATGTACGCCGCGCCCGGCATCGGCCTGGCGGCGATCCAGATCGGCGTGCCCAAGCAGGTGATCGTCATGGACCTGGCGCGCCCCGAGGAGCCGCCGCAGCCGCAGTATTTCGTGAACCCGGAGATCCTGTGGGCCTCCGAGGACACCGCTCCCTACGAGGAGGGCTGCCTGTCGGTGCCCGACATCTATGACGAGGTGGAGCGGCCGGCCCGGGTGAAGCTGAAGTACCTCAACTACCAGGGCCAGGAAGTGGTGGAGGACGCCGAGGGCCTCTACGCCGTCTGCATCCAGCACGAGATGGACCACCTGAAGGGCGTGCTGTTCATCGACTACCTCTCGCGCCTGAAGCGCGACCGGGCGGTGGCCAAGGTGAAGAAACAGGTCCGGGCCGCCTAGAGCCTGCCCAATTCGGATGAATTGATCCGAAGCCGAAAGCGTCGTGAGAGGCCCGCCCGCGCGGGAGGGGACGATCAGGTTCTGGACGTGAACCTGTCGCCCCGACCAGACCCCCCCCGGGGCCCGGTCCCGACAATCCCGAATATCCTTTTCAGGGCCGCGGATTCGTCGGTCGCCAACGCGGACCGGTAAGCGCACCGGGCCTCGCATCCCGATAGCAGGGAGCCTAACACGGGGGGATGGCGTTTTCTGGTACGGCGCCCGCCGCGTTACCCATTCTGAGTGAGCACCCTGCGGCGATCATGACCGACGACGAGTTCCAAGGCCGCAGCTTCCCGTACGACGCCCTGGGGGCGATGCTGGCCCGGCCCGAGCTGGAGGAGGCCATGCGCCGCTCCGTGCGCGGCGCCGTGGACTATTACGAGGCCGCCCCGACCCTGCACCGCAACGTCAAGGACGTCAGCCGCTTCCTCCTGGGGGTGGTGGCGCTCTACCTGGACGCCAGCGGGGGGCTGACCCACCGCCGCCTGCGGGAGCTGTCGGGCAAGAGCGGCATCCTCAGCGCCGGCACCGCCACCGCCGTCCTGCTCAGGCTGCAGCTCATCGGCTACGTGACCCGGGGCGAGGCGCCCAACGGACTGCCGCGGCCCTACAAGCCCACCGCGGCCATGGCCATGGCGTTCCGGGATCGGCTGCGGATCGAACTGGAAGCGGTGGCGGGGCTGGAGCCCGGCGTCCAGACCCTGCTGGACGATCTCGACGACCCGGCGACCTTCGGCGCCTTCATGGCGGTGATGGGCGAGCAGTCGATGCAGGCCGCCGCCGCCCCCAACTCGGACATCGCCCCCTTCAACGCGCTCTCCATCCGCTCGGCCGGGCTGCTGATCCTGTTTGACCTGATGACGCGCGCCGACCGTGGGGGCGCCTATCCGCCGCAGGGGGAGGTGGAGGTCTCGGTGGCCGCCCTGGCCCGGCGCTACGAGGTGTCGCGCAGCCATGTCCTGAGCGTCCTGCGGGACATCGAGGCCGCCGGCTGGATGACCAAGGGCGGCGCCGACGGGACCTGGGTGCTGACCCCGGCCCTGGGGCGGACCGTGCGGATCTTCTACGGGATCACCTATCTGGGCCTGATCCTGGCCGCCGAGACGGTGGCCGAGCGGCGGCCCGACCGGCTGGCCGGCTAGGCCGGGCGCGTGGCGGACGGCCCGCCACGCCCGGGCCCCTATTTCTTGGCGTCGGCGGCGGCCTTGTCGATCTTGGCGTCGGCGGTGGCGGCGGCGTCCTGAGCCTTGTCGCCGGCCTTGGCCGCCCCGGCCTTGAGTTCCGCGCCGGCGGTGGTGAGCGCGTCCTTGGCCACGGCGCCGGCCTCGACCGCGCCTTCCTTCACGTCGGCGCCCAGGTCCTTCATCTCCGGACTGGTGGCGACCTCCTTGGTGGCCTCGCCGATCTTGGCGGCGGCGGCCTTGGCGTGCTCGCCGGTCTGGGCCTGTTCGGACTTGGAGCAGGCGGTGAGCGCGAGGCCCGCGACGGCGAGCGAGATAACGATGGCGTGGCGCATGGAACTTTTCTCCGAATGAGGCGTGCGGGTAACGGTCACGCTTGAGGCCGGTTCCCTATCGCCCCGCGCGCCGCTAAACCCCCGCCATGCGCCTGGCCTTCCTTGGAACCCCCGACTTCGCCGTCGCCTGTCTGGCGGCCCTGGTGGAGGCCGGCCACGAGATCGCGGCGGTCTACTCCCAGCCGCCGGCCCCGCGCGGGCGCGGCCAGGACCTGAAGCCCTCGCCGGCCCACGCCTACGCCCTTGAGCACGGCATCCCGGTGCGGACGCCCGTGTCCATGCGCGATCCCGCCGAGATCGCCGCCTTCGCCGACCTGAAGCTGGACGCCGCGGTGGTGGTGGCCTTTGGCCAGATCCTGCCCCGCGAGGTGCTGGAGGCGCCGCGGCTGGGCGCCTTCAACCTGCACGCCTCCCTGCTGCCCCGCTGGCGCGGCGCGGCCCCCATCCAGCGGGCGATCATGGCCGGCGACAAGGTCACGGGGGTGGAGGTCATGCAGATGACCGAGGGCCTGGACGAAGGCCCGGTCCTGGCCTCCGAGACCGTGCGCATCGACGCCCTGGAGACCGCCGGGACCCTGCACGACCGGCTGGCGGCGGTGGGCGCCGACCTGCTGACGCGCACCCTGGCGGCGGTCGAGGCGGGGACGGCCGTGGCGACGCCGCAGGCCGAAGAGGGCCTGACCTACGCCAAGAAGATCCGGCCCAAGGAGGCCCGGCTGCGCTGGACCAAGCCCGCCGCCGAGATCGATCGCAAGATCCGCGGCCTGTCGCCCTTCCCGGGCGCCTGGTTCGAACTGGCCACCGACAAGGGGCCGGTGCGGGTGAAGGCCCTGCTGTCCCAGGTGGAGGACGGCGAGGGGCCGCCCGGCCAGGTGCTGGACGACCGGCTGCTGGTGGCCTGCGGCGAAGGGGCGGTGCGCCTGCTGCGGGTGCAGCGGGAGGGCAAGGGGCCCCAGGACGCCGAGGTCTTCCTGCGGGGCTTCCCGGTGGCGGCGGGAACGAGCGCCCTCTGATGCCGCGCTACCGGATGACCATCGAATATGACGGCCGGCCCTATAAGGGCTTCCAGGCCCAGGCCAGCCTGCCGACGGTGCAGGGCGCGATCGAGCGGGCCGCCCAGGCCTTCTGCGGCGAGGACGCGCGGGTCAACGCCGCCGGCCGCACCGACACCGGCGTCCACGCCCTGGGACAGGTGATCCATATCGACCTGGAGAAGGCCTGGCCGGCGGCGACCGTGCGCAACGCCATCAACGCCCATCTCATGCCCGAGCCGATCTCGGTGCTGGACTGCGAGATTGCGGTGGGCGACTGGCACGCGCGGTTCTCGGCCGTCGAGCGGCGCTATCTCTACCGCATCCTCAACCGCGAAAGCCCGCCGGCCCTCGACCGGGGCCGGGTCTGGCACGTCAAGAAGCCCCTGGACGCCCAGGCCATGCATGAGGCCGCCCAGATCCTGGTGGGCCATCACGACTTCACCACCTTCCGGGACCTGGCCTGCCAGGCCAAGTCGCCGATGAAGACCATGGACCTGGCCACGGTCCGTCGGGAGGGCGCCGAGGTGGTGCTGGAGTTCGCCTCCCGCTCCTTCCTGCACCGCCAGGTCCGCTCCATGACCGGGACGCTGGCCGAGGTGGGGATCGGCCGCTGGACGGCGGCCGACGTGAAGGCCGCCCTGGAGGCGAAGGACCGCACGGCCTGCGGGCCGGTGGCGCCAGCCGACGGGCTGTATCTGGTGTCGGTGCGGTACTGAGCTTCTCCCTCCCCTTCATGGGGAGGGTGGACGGCCGAACGCCGGACGGGTGGGGAATGCGGGCCACACGCCCCCACGCCGGCCGCTATCGTGGCCTGCCGCTCCCCATGAAGGGGAGGGCGGAAACTAGCCCTTGAAGGCCTCGAAGTAGCGGGCGATCAGGCGTTCATAGACCGCCTGCAGCTGGCGGATCTCGGCGACCGGCGCGCGCTCGTCCACCGAGTGCATGGTCTTGCCCACCAGGCCCAGTTCCACGACCGGGCACAGGGCGCGGATGAAGCGGGCGTCCGAGGTGCCGCCGGTGGTGGAGAGTTCCGGGCCCTTGCCGGTGATGTCGGCCACGGCGGCGGCCACCACGTCGGTGAAGGGGCCGGGCTCGGTGAGGAAGGCCTCGCCGCTGATGGAGGGCGTCACCACGATATTGCCCTGGAAGCCGGCCAGGGCCTCGCGGGCCTCGCCCTCGATCCAGTCGGCCAGGGCCTGGCCGGTGTGGTTGGGGTTGAAGCGGATGTTGAGGCGGCCCCTCGCCACCGCCGGGATCACATTGGTGGCGGCGTTGCCGACATCCACCGTGGTGACCTCCAGGTTCGACGGCTGGAAGCCCAGGAAACCGGTGTCCAGCTCGTGCTCCGTCAGGCGGTTCAGCAGGGCGATGAGGACGGGAATGGGGTTGGCGGCGCGGTGCGGATAGGCCACGTGGCCCTGGACGCCCTCCACCACGATGTCGACATTGATCGAGCCGCGGCGGCCGATCTTGATCATGTCCCCGAAGGTCTCGGCGCTGGTGGGCTCGCCCACCACGCAGTGGTCGATGATCTCGCCCTGCGCCCTGAGCGCCTCCACCACCATCTTGGTGCCGTGGGTGGCGATCCCCTCCTCGTCCCCGGTGATCAGGAAGGAGAGGGAGCCCTTGACCTCGCCCGCCGCGATGGCCTTGGCGGCGGCGGCGGCGAAGGCGGCCACGGCGCTCTTCATGTCCACCGCGCCGCGGCCGATCAGGACGTCGTCGACGATCTCGGCGGCGAAGGCCTCGGAGCTCCAGGCGGCGGCGTCGCCCACCGGCACCACGTCGGTGTGGCCGGCGAAGCAGAGGTTGGGCCGGGCGGTCCCGTAGCGGGCGTAGAGGTTCTCGATCTCGCCGAACTTCATCCGGCGGCAGGAAAAGCCCAGGCCCTCCAGGGTCTGCTGGACGATCTCCATGGCGCCGGCGTCGGCCGGGGTCACGGAGGGGCGGCGGATCAGGTCCTGGGTCAGGGCGACGGGATCGAGCATGGCCCTGCTGGTAGCGGCCCGCGCGCCGGCGGGCAATGGCGTCGGCGCGGGGGTGTCAAGGCCTCCTGCCCGAAACGGGCTGGTTAATTTCTGTATTCCATCCCGTAGTGGGAAGCAACTGCATCGACGTTTGGAGCATGAAGGAAGAAACTCCCAATTCAATTGAGGAGAACAGCAATGCTCAGGTCGTGGTTTGATTCAAATTCCGGACGTCAATCACGCCCGATGACTGACGATGCGCCCAACCGGGAAGGATGTGTGATGGCCGAGCGGCCACATTTCGGGAAACGGCGTGAAGGCGCGGTGCGACAACTGTCGGCCACCAGCCATCTGTACTTCGCGATCCGGTCGATCTGCGCCGACGGACACCAGCACGTCATGCAGTACGCCTTCGTCGACGACCGGGGGACGGTGGTGCTCAGCGCGCTGGCCCGCTCGGCCAGCCCGGTGACCATGATCGCCGGCCAGCCGGCCGAGGACCTGACCATGGAGCCCCTGGACGCCGAGGCCTTCGAGTACCTGATGAGCCGCCTGTGCGGCGGCGCCACCCTGGTGGCCTTCCACCGGGTGCTGCAGGGCGGCTTGCTGCCCTATGTGGCGGTGGCCCAGGCCGCCAGCGTCGACTGCGCCTGGCGCCGGTTCCAGACCGTGGCCCGGCGGCGGGGCATCCGGCTCTCCCGCGGGGAGCCCCTGACCCTGGCCGACTGCCTCGAGCGGGCCGGGCTGCCGCCCCTGCAGTCGGACGACGCGGCCATGCGCGCCCTGGCGATCCGCGACCTGTGGCGGTGGATGGACGACCTGGACTCCTGAGGCCGGTGAGGCGGCCCGGTCTCCCAGGCCTGGAGCCGGATGGGCGCCTGAAGCGGCGACCGGTTCAGGCGTCCGTCGCGCCCTATGCGGCCACGTCGGGCCGGGGGGGATCGCGCCGGGCGTCCGACCGCCCGGTCTCCGGTCGGTCCCAGAACAGCGGCCGCAGGTCGCCGAAGAACTGGTCGAGGCCGTACTGGTCTCCCAGGACAAACAGACCCTCCTCGTCCCGCACCAGATAGCCCCGCTCGGCCAGGGCCAGCAGCTTGCGCCGCGCGCTCTCCCGCGGGATGCGGGTGATGTCGGCCAGGCTGAGCGCATTGAGTCCGCGCGGGCGGCTGGAGATCCTGCGGGGCTGGGCGGCCTGGCTCATGGACTCCGAAAGGTCCGCCAGCAGGAAGATCAGGTAGAGCAGGTACTGGTCCAGGTCGCCGTCGAACCGGCTGCGCGCGCGCACCAGGCTCAAGGACAGATGGCCGCCCCACCGATAGAAGAAGCGCGAGACGTCCTGGTCCAGATAGCCGGGATAGGGCTCCGCGCCCGCGGCGGCGCGGCCGGCGTTGTCGGGATCTCCGCTGGTGTTGTCTGGGTCGGCGTGGAGGCGGGCCGGCAGCATTGGGAGATCCGTGGTCAGAGTTAACGGTGTGTAAACGATAAAACTTGTGATTCAATAGTATCGAATGCTCAAGGGTGAGCTTGGAGGACAACCCCAGGTGCGACCTATCCGGCTCCGATACCAGAAAGTCGGCGTCGCACAACCGTCATTTATCTTACGATTCGACTTTAAGGTGCGGTCGTCATATATCCCCATATTGGGGAAATTGTGGCGATCCGAGGCCGGGCGCGCGGCCGGCCGGGCGACGCCGCCACAGGCCTTCGCCCGGGGCCGCCCTCTTGGGTGGAGCGTGACGGACGCCTGGACCGGCGACCCTGTCAGGCTCTAGCGGTCGGCGTCGGGACGCACGGCGTCCCAGAACAGCGGCCGCAGGTCGGCGAAGAACTGATCCAGGCCGTACCGCTCGCCCAGCATGAACAGGCCGTCGTCGTCGCGCACCAGATAGCCCTGGTCGGCCAGGGCCAGAAGCTTGCGCCGCGCGGTCTCGCGGGGGATCTGGGTGATGTCGGACAGGCTGAGGGCATTGAGGCCGCGGCGGCGCGCGAAGGTGCGCGGCGGGGTGGCCGACAGGGAGTCCGAGAGCTCCGACAGCAGGAAGATCAGGTAGAGCAGGTACTGATCCAGGTCGCCGTCGAAACGGCCGCGGACCCGGATCAGGGTGGCCGAGAGATGGCCGCCCCAGCGGTAGAAGAAGCGCGACACATCCTGGTCGAGATAGCCCGGATAGGGCTCGCCCCAGGAGGCGGGTTCGCCGTTCACGAGAGGCTGGGCCGTGTCCGTCTCGGCCGAAGCCTTCCGATCGTCATGAGACACACTAAGCATCGAATTGGCCTCTCAGTAGAGTTAACGTATGTTAACCAGGTAATCCATCTCTAGAATCCGGTCTTCGTAAATTGTTAACTTTTCATGTGTCGGCCAGATACATCGGAGATGGGGCCGATTTAGTTCGGCACAACCTCCTTTGCTGTTATCTAATCTATATATTCGCCTTTAAGGCGAGAAGGTGGCTTGCACCCAAAATGGGGTTTGAGCTGTGGAGGACGGTCACGTTCCTGTGCGGCGGGCATGAAAAAGCCCAGGGCGCGGGCGCCCTGGGCTGATGGCTGGCGGCTCGATGAGGGCCTTAGTCGCGGAGCAGCTCGTTGATCGAGGTCTTGGAGCGGGTGCGTTCGTCCACGGTCTTGACGATCACCGCGCAGTTGATGGACGGCAGACTCTCGCCGAAGGGGCTGGGCATGGAGCCCGGCATGATCACCGAATAGGGGGGCACCTCGCCCTGGAAGACCTCGCCGGTCTTGCGGTCGACGATGCGGGTGGTGGAGGTGATGAAGGTGCCCATGGACAGCACGCTGCCCTTGCGGACGATGACGCCCTCGGCGACCTCGGAGCGGGCGCCGATGAAGCAATCGTCCTCGATGATGGTGGGGTTGGCCTGCAGGGGCTCCAGCACCCCGCCGATGCCCGCGCCGCCGGAGAGGTGGACGTTCTTGCCGATCTGGGCGCAGGAGCCGACCGTGGCCCAGGTGTCCACCATGGTCCCCTCGTCGACATAGGCGCCGATGTTGACGAAGGAGGGCGTCAGGATCGCGCCCTTGGCGATATAGGCGCCGCGGCGGACGATGCAGCCGGGGACGGCGCGGAAGCCGGCGGCCTCGAAGCGGGCGGCGTCCCAGCCGGTGAACTTCAGGGGTATCTTGTCCCAGTAGGGATGCGGCGCGTCGGCGTCGATCAGCTGGTTGGCGCTGAGTCGGAAGGACAGCAGGATCGCCTGCTTGGCCCACTGGTGGGTGGTCCAGACGCCGTCGTCGCCGCGGCTGGCGACGCGCAGGGTTCCGGCGTCGAGCTGGTTGAGGGTCTCCTCGACGGCCTCGCGGACCTGGCCCTTGGTGGCGGTGTTGACCCCGTCGCGGGCCTCCCAGGCGGCTTCGATCACGGACTTCAGGTCTTGGGACATCAGGTGGGTTCCTTCAGACGCGCAGCCCCGAGGAAGGGTGCGAGCTTGGCGGTGCGGTGTTGGACGAAGGGGGCGGTGGAGGTCGCCGCGCGCGGGCCCACCAGGACGGTGGTCATGCCCAGGTCGAAGGCGGGCTTCAGGTTGCGCTCGGAGTCCTCGAAGAAGCTGGTGGCGGCGGGATCCAGGCCATGGGCGTCGATCATCCGCTGGAAGCCGAGAGGATCGGGCTTGGGGGTGAAGCCGAAGGAGTGGATGTGGAAGACGTCGTCGAACAGGTGGTCCAGGCCCAGATGGGCCAGGACCCGCTCGGCGTGCCTGTCGTCGGCGTTGGTGAAGATCAGGCGGCGTCCGGGCAGGCGCTCCAGAGCGGCAAGCAGGTCGGCGTCGTGGGCCAGCAGGTCCAGGGACAGGTCGTGGAACAGGGCGTGGAAGTCGGCGGGGTCGACCCCGTGGTTCAGCATCAGGCCGCGCAGGGTCAGGCCATGGTCGGCTAGGTACTTCTTCTGCAGGGCGTAGGCCTCGTCCCGCGGCAGGCCGGTGACCTTGGCCACGAAGTCGGTCATGCGCCCCTCGACCTGGCCCATGAACCCCGACTCCTCCGGGTAGAGGGTGTTGTCGAGGTCAAACAGCCAGGTGTCGATGTGGGAGAGGTCGGGGCTCATCGGGTGATGAGGGTGCCCGACCCGTGCTCGGTGAACAGCTCCACCAGCATGGCGTGGGGCCGCCGGCCGTCCAGGATGACCACCGCCTCGACCCCGGACTCCACCGCGGCGATGGCGGTCTCCAGCTTGGGGATCATGCCGCCCGAGGCCACGCCGGTGGCGATGGCGTCGCGGGCCTGCGCCACGCTCATCTCGCGGATCAGCTCGCCGTCGGCGCCCAGGACGCCGGTGACGTCGGTGAGCAGCAGCATGCGCTTGGCCTTCAGCGCCCCGGCCAGGGCGCCGGCCACGGTGTCGGCGTTGATGTTGAAGGTCTGACCCTCCTCGGAGACGCCGATCGGGGCGATCACCGGGATGTAGTCGTGGTCGGCGGAGATCAGGCCCTGGATGAGCTGGGGGTCGATGCGGGTCGGCTCGCCCACGAAGCCCAGGTCGACGGCCTGTTCGATCTGGCTGCCGGGGTCCTTTTTGGTGCGCTCCACCTTCTTGACGGTGATCAGTCGGGCGTCCTTGCCCGACAGGCCCACGCCGCGCACGTCGGCCTCGGCGCCGGCCAGGGTGATCCAGTTGGCGATCTCCTTGTTGATGGCGCCCGACAGCACCATCTCGGCGACCTCCATGGTGGCCTCGTCGGTCACCCGCAGGCCGTCGACGAAGGTCGACTTGACCCCGGCCTTGTCCAGCATGCGGGAGATCTGCGGGCCGCCGCCATGCACCACGACGGGGTGCAGGCCCAGCAGCTTCAGCAGCACGGCGTCGGCGGCGAACAGGCGGGCCACCGACTCCTGGCCCATGGCGTGGCCGCCGTACTTGATCACCACGGTCTCGCGATCGTAGCGCTGGATATAGGGCAGGGCCTCGGCCAGCGTCTTGGCGGTGGCCCAGCCTTGCTCTTCGGGGGTCTCGGTCACGTCGCTACGCACTCCGTCGGCTCGGAGGGGTCGATTAGCGGACAAGGGCGCCCCTGTCACCTTCGCGGCGGCTCGACGGGGCGCGGCTTCGTGCTAGCGTCACCGTCCGAGTCCAACCCCCGAAGGTATCCCCCCATGCGCTTCTCCGCCCTGTTCGCCTGCGCGGCCGTCCTCTTCGCCACCGGCGCCCAGGCCAAGACCGTGGCGGTCAGCGCCGAGCGCTTGGTGGACGTGGCCACCGGCAAGGTCACCGAAAAGCCCCTGGTGATCATCACCGACGGCCGCATCACCGCGGTCGGCAAGCAGGGGGACGCGACCCCGGCCGGGGCGCAGGCGGTGAACCTGCCCGGGGTGACCCTGCTGCCGGGCCTGATCGACATGCACACCCACATCACCTCGTCGCCGCTGTTCGGGGGCTACAACTATCTGGAGAAGTCCGACGCCTACTGGGCGGTGGCCTCGACCCGCTACGCCAAGGACACCCTCGACGCCGGCTTCACCACGATCCGCAATGTGGGCGCCGACTTCTATGACGATGTCGGCCTGCGCGAGGCGATCGACGACGGGCTGGTGGTGGGACCGCGCATCATCACCGCCACCTACGCCATCGGCGCCACCGGCGGCCACTGCGACTCCACCTTCTTCCCGCCCTCGATGAACCAGGTGGCCGAGGCGGTGATCGACAGCCCCGACGAGGGCCGCCGCATGGTGCGCAAGCTGAAGAAGTACGGCGCCCAGGTGATCAAGATCTGCGCCACCGGCGGGGTCTTCTCCCACGGGGACGAGCCGGGCGCCCAGCAGCTGACCCTGGAGGAGATCAAGGCCATCGTCGACGAGGCCCACATGGCCGGTCTGAAGGTGGCCGCCCACGCCCACGGGGCGCCGGGGATCAAGGCCTCGATCCTGGCCGGCGTCGACACCATCGAGCATGTCAGCCTGGTGGACGACGAGGGGATCAAGCTGGCCCTGCAGAAGGGGACCTACTTCGGCATGGACATCTACAACACCGACTACACCCAGGCCGAGGGCAAGAAGAACGGCGTGCTGGAGGATAACCTGCGCAAGGACCGCGATATCGGCGAGATCCAGCGGCAGAACTACGCCAAGGCCCTGAAGGCCGGGGTGAAGATGATCTATTCCACCGACGCCGGGGTCTACCCGCACGGCGACAACGCCAAGCAGTTCGCGGTGATGGTGCGCTATGGCGCGACCCCGCTGCAGGCCATCCAGTCGGCCACGGTCACCGCCGCCCAGGCGCTCGGCCAGGAGAAGGACGTCGGCCAGGTGAAGGTGGGCGCCTATGGCGACCTCGTGGGCGTGACCGGCGATCCCCTGAAGGACGTCACCGTCCTGGAGCACCCGGCCTTCGTGATGAAGGGCGGGGACGTGGTGAAGGCGCCCTGACCATCGGCGTCCCTACAGCGCCACCTCGGGCAGGACCGTGGCGAAGTGGTGCTCGACGGCTTCGTAGCATTCGCAGGAGGCCTTCTCGAGGCCGGCGCGGTCGAGGATCTCCACCCGGCCGCGGTGGGTCTTGAGCAGGCCGCGGGCGGCCAGCTGGGCGGTGACGGCCGAGACCGTGGTGCGCTGGACCCCCAGCATCTCGGCCAGGGATTCCTGGGTCAGGTGGATGATCTTGTCGCCGGCCCGGTCGTGGGTGGCCAGCAGCCAGCGGCAGCAGCGCTCCTCCACCGTGTGCAGGGCGTTGCAGGCCACCGACTGCATCATCTGGGCGAGCAGGGCGTCGGCGTAGCGGGAGAAGAGGTCGCCGAACCGGGCCGAGCCGAGCTTGGCGGCCTCCAGGTGGCTGGTGGAGATGGCGTAGGCCGAGCCGGCCACCTGCACCACGGCGCGGCCAAAGGCGGGCTTGTGGCCCTCGCTGACGATACCGCCGACGGCGCCCTCCCGGCCGATGGTGGCCGCCTCCACCTCGCGCCCGTCACGGGTGACGATCAGCAGGGAGGCCATGGTCTGGCGGCAGGGGAAATAGGTGGTGCCCACATCGTCGCCGGGCTCGAACAGCACCCGCCCGCGGGGCAGGGCGACGAGCTCCAGGTGCGGCTCCAGGACCGCGAAGTCCCGCAGGGACAGGGCGGCCAGCAGGCGATTGGACAGGCGCGGATGCGGGCCCGACGGGTCCGTGCTGTCCGGCGCGGTGACGACCTTGTTCATGCGACAATTCCCCAGGTACCGACCTGGCAAGAACGCACGATTGGCCGAACGGCTCCGCTTGTCCGGAACCCGACGGAGTCGGACGGCGCGGGCGGCGGGAAGGGGGCTCAGCCCTGCAGGACCACCAGCAGGACCGGGATCACCAGGCCGGCCGCCAGCAGGCCGCGGATCAGGCCCCGGCGGCGGGTGGAGATCAGCGCCATCCACAGGCCCAGGACCGTGGAGGTCACCAGGCCCGCCGAGACCAGCAGGAACAGCCACTTCAAGGCCTGGACCGCAAGGGGCTTGGCCTTTTCCGGCTCGGGCGCCCTGGCGGCCTCGGGCTTGGCGGCGCTGGCGGCGGGGGGCGGGCGCTTGGGTTTGGCGGCGAAGCGCTGGTTCTTGTGCAGCTCCCCCAGCTTCTCGATGACGGCGGCGGGCTGATAGGCGCCGTGGGCCTCGTGCAGGGCGAAGAGCTGCAGGGCGCCGGTCACGGCGAAGAACAGGATGCTGGGGGCGATGAAGACCCCCAGATAGGTGTGCCAGCGGCGCACGGTCATCATCAGGGCGGCGGGGTTGCGCCGGGGCGCGGTCTCGGGAGCGGCCAAGTTCGGTCTCCGGAAGCTATGGCGAAGGTTCGCCTCCGGTCTTAGGCCGTGTCGGGCCGCGGCGCCTAATCGGTGACGGCGGAGGGCTCGGTGAGGGGCAGGACCTCGCAGGCGGCGGCCACCTCGGCGCGCAGCTCGGGGATGCCCGTGCCCTTCTCGGAGGAGGTGGCCAGGACGCGGGGGAAGGCCGCGGGGCGCTTGGCGATGGCCTTCTGGGTGCGCTCCACCAGGGCGGCGACCTCGGCGGGCTTCATCTTGTCGGCCTTGGTGAGGATGATCTGGTAGGAGACCGCGGCCTTGTCGAAGGCGTCCATCGGCTCGATGTCGACCTCCTTGAGGCCGTGCCGGGCGTCGATCAGCAGATAGGCGCGCTTCAGGTTGGCCCGGCCGCGCAGATAGTCGCGGCCGAGGTTCTGGAACTTCTTCGTCGTGATCTTGGAGGCGCGGGCCCAGCCATAGCCCGGCAGGTCCACCAGGCGGATGGCGTCGTCCAGGACGAAGAAGTTCACCTCGCGGGTGCGGCCGGGCTCGTTGGAGGCCCGGGCCAGCTTCTTGTGGCCCACCAGGGCGTTGATCAGCGAGGACTTGCCGACATTGGAGCGGCCGGCGAAGGCGACCTCGGGCATGTCCGACGGCGGCAGGCCGTCCACCGAGACGGCTCCCATCAGGAAGGTGGCCTGGCGCGCGAAGAGGACGCGCGCGGCCTCGATCTCGGCCTCGTCGAAGGTCCCGTCGGTGTTCACTCTTGGAGCCTGGGCTTGCCGGTGATCTTGGCGATCAGGCTGTCGATGGGGTTATCCACCTTGAAGCGCCGCATGATGATGTACTGCTGGATGATGGTCAGGATGTTGGACCAGGTCCAGTAGATCAGCAGGCCCACGGCGAAGGGGGCCATGATGAACGTGAAGATGATCGGCATGAACTGGAAGATCTTCTGCTGGACGGGGTCGCCGGCCGGCGGGTTCATCGAGGTGGTGAGCCACATGGTCACGCCGTAGCAGAGGGCGAGCGCGCCGATGTGCAGGGTGGTGTCCAGCAGGCCGCCGACCATGGGCAGGCTGGCCGGGTTCCACGGGATCAGACCGAACAGGTTCCACACGGTGGAGGGGTCGCGGGCCGAGAGGTCCTGGATCCAGCCGAAGAAGGGGGCGTGCCGCATCTCGATGGTGACCGTCAGCACCTTGTACAGGGCGTAGAAGACCGGGATCTGCAGCAGCATGGGAAGGCAACCGGTGACCGGGTTGATCTTCTCCTTCTGATAGAGGGCCATCAGCTCGGTCTGCTGCTTGGTGGCGTCGTCCTTGTATTTCGCGCGCAGCGCCTCGATCTGGGGCTGCACCTTCTTCATCTTGGTGATCGACTCGTAGCTCTTGTTGGCGAGCGGGAAGAAGACCACCTTCACCGCCACGGTGAGCAGCAGGATGGCGATGCCGAAGTTGCCGACGTGGCCGTGGATGAACTCCAGGAACTGGAACAGCGGCCGGGTGAAGAACCAGAACATGCCCCAGTCGACGGCCTGGTCGAAGCGCGGCACGCCGAGATTGGTCTCGTAGGCCTTCAGGACCGGCACGGTCTTGGCGCCGCCGAAGAAGCGCTGGGTCTCGGTGACCTGGCGGCCGGGCGCGATGACGCGGGCGGCGCCCACATAGTTGGCCTCGAAGATGTCGAAGCCGCCGCTCTTGGTGACGCGGAACTGGCTCTGGACCGCCTCGGTCTGGGCCGGGATCAGGGCCGCCAGCCAGTACTTGTCGGTGATGCCGGCCCAGCCGCCGGTGGTGGGATAGGAGGCGCCGCCGTCCTTGGACCACTTCTTGAACTTGATCAGCCGCAGCTCATTGCCCAGCCAGCCCACCGCGCCCTCGTGGACGATGGAGTTCTTGCCGATGTCGGCGGGCAGGCCCTGGCGCTGCACCGAGCCGTAGGGGGCGAGGGTCACCGCCGCCGTCCCGGTGTTGGCCACGGTGTCGGCGATGGTGAACATGAAGCGGTCGTCCACCGAGATCTGCCGGGTGAAGGTCAGGCCCGCGCCGTTGGTGGTGGACAGCGTGATCGGGGCGCCGGGCGCCAGGGTCGCGCCCTGGGTCTGGGTCCAGACGGTGTCGGCGGTGGGCAGGCCGGGCACATTGGCGCCGGCCCAGCCGAACTCGGCGAACTGGGCGTGCTGGGCGCCCTCGGGGCGCAGCAGCTCCACCGGCGGGGAGTCCTTGGCCACCGTCTCGCGGTACTGCTTCAGATAGAGGTCATCCAGGCGGGCGCCGCGCAGGGAGATCGAGCCCGAGAGCGCCGGGGTCTCGATGCGCACCCGCGGGCTGGCGGCGGCGGCGACATTGCGGGAAACCAGGGCCTCGGCGGCGGTGGGCGGAGCCTTGGTGAGGTTCTGGGCCTGGACCTGGGCGCTGGCGGCCGGCGGGTTGCGGGCCAGCTCGGCCTCCCGCTGCTTGGCGCGCGGGCCCATGACCAGGAACTGGTAGGCCAGCAGCAGCGCCATCGCCGAGACCACGAAGATGATCGTGTTGCGGTTTGAGTTGTCTTGCATGAGGGGCGCGCGCTCAAACGGAAGGGGGAGGAGCGCGGTCGGGCGCGCGGGTGTCGCTATCGGCGCCGAGGCTTATCAGCGCGCTTTTCACATCGTCAAGCAAACGCGCCCAGGGGCGCGTCGGCGCGCCGCCCCGGGCGATGAAGACATAGTCGAAGCCGGGCTTGCCCAGGACCGGGACCAAGGCTCGGGCGGCCTCGCGCATCCGGCGCTTGGCGCGGTTGCGAACCACCGCGCCGCCGACCTTGCGGGTGGCGGTGAAACCGATCCGGACGAGGGGGCGATCGTCGGCCCGATGACGGGCCTGCAGCACCACGGCGCCGCGGGCGCACGAGGGCGCCTTGGCCGCGGCCAGGAAATCAGGCCGGATCTTCAGATGTTCGATGGGAAAGACGGGGTCCGTCATGCGGACGCCCCAAGACCCTGGTATTAGGCGGTCAGGCGCTTACGACCCTTGGCGCGCCGACGGGCGATCACCTTCTGGCCGTTCTTGGTGGCCATGCGCGAACGCCAGCCGTGCCGGCGTGCGCGCACGAGACGGGAGGGCTGGAAAGTGCGTTTCACGGGACTGGCTCCGGGTCGAAATCGAGCGGCGGGGAATAAGGGGTGGGGCAGGCGATGTCAACCGTTAGCGGTCAAAGGTTTAGGATCGATCATGTGGTGATCCGCGCGTTGGACCGTGACGGGCTGGCGGCCAAGGTCGTCGCCCTGTCCGGGCGGCCGCTGCTGGCGGGCTACCGCGCGGGGGACCCGCAGGGCTCGGTGGGGGTGCGGTTCGCCAACGGACCCTTCCTGGACATCTTCGGAGAGAGCGCCACCCCGGCCGCCCTGATCCTGCAAGGACCGCTCGCCGACCTGGAGTCCCTGGCCGCGGCCAAGGGCTGGGCCTTCCGCAGTCACCGGCGCGAGCCGATCACCGACCCGGCCCAGGACCAGCCCTGGTCGATGCTGATGTTCCGCCGGGGCCAAGGCCTGCTGACCCAGATCTCGGCCATCGAATATGCCGACGACCCAGCCCCCTGGCGGCTGCCGGACTTCTCCGGCCCCCTCTATCCACCCGACAGCCCGCCGGACGCAGGCACGCGGCTGCGCAGGGTCTGGGTGGGGGCGCAGGATCTGCCGGCGGCGGCGGGGAACCTGGCGGCCCTGGGGTTCGTGGCCGCCGGACCCGTCCATTCGGAATTCCCGCCGCACGACGGGACCCTCTATCGCGGCCCGCGGGCCGACCTGGTGCTGTTTTCCGGTCCCGACGGGGTGGCGCGCCTGGACATCGACGGGCGCGAACTGCAGCGGATCGCCCTGACCGCCGATCTCGCCCTGGTGGCCGGCGAAAACTAGGGTCTGCGGCGGGGTAGGAGCTCCGGGCGGTACTCGAAGTGCATGGTGTCGAAATGCCGCCATCGGCCGCCCCAGATGAAGCCGTGGCGCTCGAAGACGGCGACGATCTGCGGCGGGATGCGATTGGCCCAGACCGCGTCCTCGCCGCCCTTCCACAGCCAATAGTCGGCCCAGGCCGTGGAGATGTCGATGGCCGCGCCGTAGGCGTGCATGCTGCGCCGGGCGGTCCCGGCGACGACGCGGCAGTTGTAGGCGCCGGCGGTGGGGACCAGGTACCGGGTCATCTCCGGCGGCAGCTTCTCCAGATCGGCCACCACGGCCTCCAGGGCGCGGTCGACGCCGTTGACGGTGGTGACGTTGACCGAGCCGCCCTGGGCCGACATCGGCATCCAGGGGACCCGGCGCATATGGGCCTGGAATGTCCGCTGGCGCAGTCCCCGTACATCTTCAGGAACAGAGGCTCGTAGCGCGCCCGGCCCGGATCACCCCTCGGCGGCTTTCGCTGAGGCCCGCGCCGGTAGGGCTCCGCGAACATGTCGGCGATGTCGGCCCGGTCGAGGGCCTGTTCGGTGGTTTTGACCGATCCGCCCCCGGAGATCGGGAAGCGCGTCCCGTCGGCCATGATGAGCTGGCCGTCCCGCACGCCCCAGACCTGGTCGGGATAGGCGCGGGCCAGGGACCGTGGGCCCGGCGAGGGGGCCAGGCGCAAGGTCGCGCAGCCGCCGAGCAGCGCCATCAGCGCCAGGAGCGCGCCCCAGCGGATGCTCACGCCAGCGTCAGGATCACCGGCCCCCGCGAGGTGGCCACCAGGGTGTGTTCGTACTGCACGGTGGGCTGGCCGCCGGCGGGGCGCAGGGTCCAGCCGTCCGCCAGCTCCTCGACCCAGTCCGCGCCGAGGGAGAGGAAGGGCTCGATGGTGAAGACCAGGCCCTCGGAGATGCGGCGCTCATCGCGGGGCTCGTACCAGGTGGGGATGTCGCCCGGCTCATCGTGCAGGGAGCGGCCGACCCCGTGCGAGGCCAGGTTGCGCACCAGGCTGTAGCCGTTCTTGCGGGCGAAGCCCTCGATGGACCGGCCGATCTCGTTGAGCTTGGCGCCGGGCTTCACCGAGCGGATGCCAGTCCACATGGCGCGGCGGCCGTCGCGGCACAGGCGCTCGATCCTGGGGGCGATGGGAGGCACGGCGAAGCTGGCGCCGGTGTCGCCGAAGAAGCCGTCGATCTCGGCCGAGACGTCGATGTTCACCAGGTCGCCGGCCTTGATGACCGTGTCGTCGGGGATGCCGTGGGCGCAGGCCGGGCCCACCGAGATGCAGGTGGCGCCGGGGAAGTCGTAGGTGACCTCCGGGGCCGATCGCGCGCCCTCGCGCTCCAGCATGGCCCGGCCGAGCTGGTCCAGCTCGCGGGTGGTGACGCCGGGCTCCAGGGCCGCGCCCATGGCCGCCAGCGTGCGGGCCACGAGGTTTCCGGCCGCCCGCAGTTTGTCGAGTTCGTCTTCGCTACCGATGGTCATGGGCGGAAGATGGCGCCGAATGGGCCCGGGCCCAAGGGGCCGCGACATTGCCGCGTTGTAAGTTGTGAGGCGCGTGTCGCCCGGCATAGTTCGCCCGTCCTGAGGGGGAACATCCGATGCGCATCCTGTTGTCGATCCTAGCGGCCCTGGGCCTGGCGAGCGCCGCGGCCGCCCAGATACCGGCGCCGGTGGACACCCGCGCCCTGCTGGCGGCCAACACCCGGCCCTTCACCTATGCGGGCGGCAGGCTGGCCGGACCGGGCGCCGACTTCCTGATGCGCCAGATGGCCAGGGCGCAGTTCGTGCTGCTGGGGGAGAGCCACCACGACCACGAGGTCCCGATCTTCGCCGGCGCCCTCTATGGCCGGCTGCGGCAGGATCTGGGCTTCCGCTACCTGGCGGTGGAGCAGGACCCGCTGGCGATCGCCGACCTCAACAGCCCCGCCTATCGGGGCGACGTGAAGAAGATCGCCGCCTTCTCCCGCAGCCATCCGACCCATCTCGGCTTCTCCTCGGACCAGGACCTGGGCTTCCTGGCCCAGGCCACCGCCTCCGCCCGCCCGGGGGACCCCTCGGTCTGGGGCCTGGAGCAGGCCCAGGGCTCGATCCGCTACCTGGAGGAGCTGGTCGCCCTGGCGCCCAACGCCGCGGTCCGGGCGACCGCCCAGGCCCTGCTGGAGGATGCGCGGACCAAGGAGAGTCGGACCAGCCCCGGCGGCTTCATCCACGACGATCCCACCACCCTGCCGCGGCTGACCGCCCTGAAGGCCGCCTTCGCCGCCAAGCCGGGCTCGCGGGCCGACGTCCTGCTGACCGGGATCGTCACCTCGGCGGAGATCTATTCCTACAATCGCCGCGCCATGGCCGGGGAGCGGGTGGGGCTCTACAACAACACCGAGCGCGAGGCCCTCTTCAAGCGCGCCTTCATGGACCACTACCGCCAGGTGGCCCGCGCCGGCGCCCCGCCCAAGGTGATGTTCAAGTTCGGAAGCTGGCACATGTATCGCGGCCGCAGCCCCGGCGGCGCCTTCACCCTCGGCAATTTCGCCCACGAGCTGGCCATCTCCAACGGCGCCGAGGCCTACGGGATCGTGGTGGTCCCCGTGGGCGGATACAATTCCGACGTCACCGAGGAGGGGGAATGGATGAAGGCCCTGTTCCCCGACGGCCCGCCCAAACAGCCGGTGGTGGTCGACCTGCGGCCCCTGCACCCCTGGTCGCGGGCCTTCGCGGGCCAGGTTCCCGTCGACCAGCAGGGGGCCCTGCGGGACTACATCTTCGCCCACGACGCCATCGTGGTGCTGCCGAACAGCTCCAAGGCCACCTGGGACCTGACCGGCTTCCCCGTCCCCTAGCCCGCGAAGGCGATATCCTTGATGAGCAGGAAGATGGGCGTGTTGGCGTCGGGGGCGCGATAGGCGCCCATGGCGCCGGTGAGGCGGACCGCGACCGCGGTCAGCTCCCAGGCCAGCTGCATGGTGTTGGCGGCCCGCGCATGCTGTTCGACAAGCTCCAGGATCCCATGCTCTTCCCCATGGCGGCGGGTGGCCAGCGCGTCCTCGCAGACCCCGTCGGGCCAATGGGGATTGGCCCAGGCCCACAGCCAGTCGTCGGCCTGGAGCGAGACACTGCCCGCGATCTGGATCGTCGCCACCACCTTGGGCCCGGTGGCGTCCGAAAAGGTGAGGGTCCCGGCCTTGAGGTCGTAGTCGTAGCGGGGCCAGTGGCTGAGTCTGAAGTCGCCATAGATGCGGGCGTTCTTCGCCTCCAGCTCCCGCCAGGCGGCCTGTCGAAAGTCGGCATAGTCCTCGGGCGCGGCCACGCGCCTAGAGGTCCGGCCGCACGATGGTCTTGCCCACCACCTTGCGGTTGGCGAGGCTTTCGAAGGCCTCGCGCCATTCCGACAAGGGATATTCGTGGTCGACGCGGGGATGGACCTTGCCCTCATTGGCCAGCGCCCAGACTGCGGCGATGTTCTCGCGGCCCTTCTCGGGGAACTGGCGGCCATATTCGCCGGCCCGCACGCCCATGACCGAGAAGCCCTTGATCAGGGCCATGTTGACCGGCAGCACCGGCAGGCGGCCGGAGGTGAAGCCGATGGAGAGGATGCGGCCGTTGAAGGCGATGCAGCGGACGCTCTCGTCGAAGACGTCGCCGCCCACGGGGTCGTAGATCACGTCGGCCCCGCGGCCGCCGGTGATCTCCTTGACCTTCTCGCGGAAGCCGCCGGTGACGTTCACCGTGGCGTCGGGGGCATATTCCTTCGCCACGATGGCCAGCTTGTCGTCGGAGGCCGAGGCGGCGATCACCTTGCAGCCGAGATGCTTGGCCAGGTCTACGGCGGCCAGGCCCACCCCGCCGGCGGCGCCGTGCACCAGCACCCACTCGCCCGGCTCCACCTGGGCGCGGCGGACGAGGGAGACATAGGCGGTCAGATAGGCGGTGGCGTAGCCGGCGGCCTGGCTGAAGGAGAGGTTGGCGGGCTTGGGCCGCAGGGCGGCGGCCGGGGTGACCGCATATTCCGAGAAGCCGCCGATGCGGGCGCCGCCGACCACGGCGTCGCCGAGCTTCCACTGGGTGACGCCCTCCCCCAGGGCCTCGACCTCGCCGGCGATCTCCATGCCGGGGATGAAGGGCAGGGCCGGCTTGTGCTGGTACTCGCCGCGGGTCTGCAGCAGGTCGGGGAAGTTGACGGCGGCCGCCTTCACCCGGATGCGCACCTCGCCCGGACCGGGGTCCGGGGTCGGGATCTCCTTGAGCACGCAGCCGCCATAGTCGGCGGCCAGGGCCTCGACCACCAGGGCGCGCATCAGTGGATCCGCCCTTCGAAGCCCTCGCGCACCAGGCCGGCGATCTCGCGGCAGGCGGTGTCGGCGCAGGGGACGGCCCCGGTGAAGGCGGTGAAGCCATGGGCCAGGCTGTCATAGCAGCGATAGACGGTGGGGACCCCGGCGTCCTTCAGCCGTTTGGCGTAGGCCTCGCCCTGGTCCACCAGGGGATCGAAGCCGGCGGTCACCACCACGGCCGGCGCCAGGCCCGAGAGGTCGGGCGCGCGCACGGGCGAGAGGCGTGGATCGGCGGGATCGGCCTCGGGGCCCATATAGTGGCCCATGAACCAGTCCATCATCGCCCGGCTGAGGGGGAAGGCCTCGGCATAGGTGGTCATGGACGCGGTCTCGCTGGCCACATCGGTGCAGGGATAGATCAGTAGCTGCAGGTCGGGCTGGGCCTCCCCGGCGCGCTTGAGCTCCTGGGCGACGATGGCGGCGAAGTTGCCCCCCATGGAGTCGCCGCCGATGGCCGCGCGGCCGGCCGGCGCCCCGAAGCGGGCGGCGTTGTCGCGGCCCCAGCGATAGGCGGCCAGCACGTCCTCCAGCCCGGCGGGGAAGCGGTGCTCCGGCGCCAGGCGATACGCCACCGACAGCACCGGGCAGCGGGCGATCCTGGCCAGGATCCCGCAGAAGGTGTCGCAGGTCTCCAGGTCGCCGATCACACCGCCGCCGAAGTGGGCGAAGACCATCAGGGGCGCGGCGGGGTCCTGGTTCTCGGGGCGGTAGGCGCGGGCGGGGATGGACTCCGCGCCGTTGGGAATGCTGACGCTCTCGGTGCGCACCCCGGGCTCGGGGGGACCGCCGAGGGCGGCCAGGCCCTGCGTGTTGGCCCGCCGGGCCTCCTCGGGGCTGAGGGTGGTCATGGATGGGGCGCGGGCGGCGCCGGCGGCCAGGAACTGCAGGCGCGGATCGAGGGTGCGCCCGCCGCGATAGACCACGCCGCCGCCCGACAGCAGGCGCAGGATGGGGGCGGGCAGGGAAAGCAGGGTGCGGACCATGAACCGCTGGGCTGAGACGCTGGCCATCCTAGACCGGAGACTTGGGCAGGCCCTTCACGCCCCCCTCGATGAGCGCGACCACGAAGTCGGCGGCGGCCTTGGTGTCGATGGGGCGGCGGGCGACCATCTTCTCGCCGACCTCGCGGGCGATGGCGATGCAGGCGGCGGCCAGATAGTCCGGGTCGGCGCCGGGGGCGCCGCCGCGGGCGATCTCGTCGACGATGGCCTGGCGCACCTCGTTGAACACCGCGGTCATTTCCGGGGTCTCGCCGTGCACGTGGGGAATGGGCTCGTCCACCGGGCGCCGCGCCAGCCAGCTTTTGTGCTCGTCGGCCAGGAAACCGAAATAGGCCTCGATGGCGGCGCGGACGAAGCTCGACCAGTCGGCCGACTGGGCCCGCTGGGCCTTCAGCAGCGGGGTGAAGCGCCGGGCCCCCTCGTCGGAGAGGGCGACATAGACCTCATCCTTGGAGCGGTAATAGTTGTAGAAGGTGCCGGCCGCGAGGCCGGTGCGCCGGATGATGTCGCGCACCGTGCAGGCCTCGTAACCCAACTCCCCGAACACCTCGCGCGCGGCGTCGAGAATGGCCTGGCGATTCTGGACCTTGGTCTGTTCGCGTTTGCCGACCGGTAGATAAGCGACCTGGGACATCTATTCCTGAAATCAAATCGTGACGGGTGTCATACTAGACACTCGAAGCCCGCCTCGCCAACCGCCACGCGTTGCGGGCGGTCAGCCGGGCTTGGCCGCGCCCCAGGTGAGGATGGCGGTGGAGCCGCCGCCCGCCTCCGGCAGGGCCTGGATGCGCACCGTGCGGTCCCCGTCCTGGGCCGAGAACACCTTCGATCCGCCCTGGTCCAGGTCCAGGCCCGGGCGCAGGCCGGCGGCCGCCGCGCCGTCCTTGTAGAGGGCGACGATGGTGTCGGGAGCGTCGGGGCTGGTGAAGCCCACCGCCCCGCCGATCTTGCCGGGAGTCGAATCGCCCTGGGTGCAGAGGGTGACCTTGGCGCCCGGATAGACCGGGGCGTAGGCGGGCAGGCCGGCGCAGGCGATGGGGGCGGCCGCCGGCTTGGCCTGCTGGGCCGCCTTGGGGCCGCAGGCGGCGAGGGCCATGAGGGCGGCGGCGGCGAACAGGGGCTTCATGGCGTGGGCTCCGAGGGGGTCGGCGGCCACGATGTCAGCCGGGAACGGCGCTCGCAACCGGGCTGGGGGCGTCGCACTTGGCGCGGCACTGTCCCCAGGTGGGGGCGCAGTCTTCGGCCCCGTCGCTGGCCAGGCAGAAATAATAGGACTGGGCGCAGGTCAGGCGGCACTGGCCGGCCTCGCCGGCCACGGGCGTCTCGGCCAGGGTGCGCAGGGGAATGGGGAGCTGGGGGGCGAGGTCGACGGCGGGGGTCTGCGGCGCGCTCGCGCCGACGGGCGCCGGCGGGTCGGCCGACTGCGACCCGCGCAGGGCGGGCGCGGCCAGGGCGGGCGCGGCCAGGACGAGGATCAGCGCCACGAGGGGGAGGGCTTTGCGCATGCCCCACCCTCGCAGCGCGATCTTAAGACCGCGTTAACCATGATCAGACCGTTCGGGCGGCCCGGTCCTTGGCGTTCGTGGCCTGGATGGACTCCTTGGCGGCGGCCCACTGATCGTCGGTCCAGGCCCGCAGGCCCGAGAAGTTGCCCCCCGAGGCCTGCCAGGCGGCGCCGTCGATGGCGATGGTCTGGCCGTTCACATAGGCCGACAGGGGATGCAGCAGATAGACCGCCAGATTGGCCAGCTCCCGCATCTCGCCGACCCGGCCCATGGGGTTGCCGGTGCGGCTGGCCTGGCCGTCGTCGCGCGCCTCGCCCGGATTGAGGCGGGCGCTCATGCCTTCGGTGGGGAAGGGGCCCGGGGCGATATTGTTGAAGCGGATGCCGTAGGGTCCCCACTCCACCGCCAGGGACTGGCTCATGGTGGCCAGGCCGGCCTTGGACATGGCCGAGGGCACGGTGAAGGGGCCGCCGTTCCAGATCCAGGTGGTGAGGATGGAGACCACCGAGGCCTTCTTTCCCTCGGCGATCCAGCGCTTGCCGGCGTCCAGGGTGACGAAGAAGGAGCCGCGGAAGACGATGTTGGCGATGGCGTCGAAGCCGCGCGGCGACAGGTCCTGGGTGCGGCTGATGAAGTTGCCCGCGGCGTTGTTGACCAGGCCGGTGAGCGCCCCGCCGTCGGCCCAGATCTGGTCCATCATGTCGGTGATCGCCTCGGGCACGCGGATGTCGCAGGCGATGCCCACGACCTTGCCGCCGTGGGCGGCCATCAGGTCCTTGGCCGCGGCCTCCACCACCCCGCCGCGGCGGCCGCAGATATAGACCTCGGCCCCCAGGATCAGGCAGGCCTCGGCCATCACCTTGCCCAGGCCGGTGCCGCCGCCGGTGATCAGGATCCGCTCGCCTTTCATCAGGCCCGGCCGGAACATCAGGTCGTCTTGGGTCAGTTCGGCCATGGCGGCGCTCCTCCTTATGATTGGAGGAAGTGCGCGCCGCTGACGCCGGGTCGGTCAAATGAAAAGGGGGACCGCCCTAAAGCGGTCCCCCTTCAGACGCCCCTTTGGAAGTCGGAAGCTTCTAGAACTCTTCCCAGCTGTCGTCCTCGGCCTGGGGCTGTTGGGCGAGGGCGGTGTTCCCGCGGGTGGCCGGGGCGTACTGGGCCTGGGACCGCGGGGCCGGGGCGTGACGCGCCGGGGCGGCTTGGTGACGTTCGGGCGCGCGGCTGGCGACCGCAGCCCCGCCGGAGACCCGGAAGCGGCCCACCAGGCGGGCCAGCTCCTCGGCCTCGTCGGCCAGGACGCGGCTGGCGGCGGTGGATTCCTCCACCATGGCCGCGTTCTGCTGGGTGACCTGGTCCATCTGGTTGACGGCGGTGTTCACCTGGCCGAGGCCGAGCGCCTCTTCCTTGGCCGAAGCGGCGATCTCGCCGACCACGGTGGAGATCTCGCCGACCTGACGCACGATGCGCTCCAGGGCCTTGCCGGTCTCGTCCACCAGGCCCACGCCCTCGGCGACCTGCTGGGTCGAGGCCGAGATGAGCGCCTTGATCTCCTTGGCCGCTTCGGCCGAGCGCTGGGCCAGGGCCCGGACTTCGGAGGCGACGACGGCGAAGCCCTTGCCGGACTCCCCGGCGCGGGCGGCTTCCACCCCGGCGTTCAGGGCCAGAAGGTTGGTCTGGAAGGCGATCTCGTCGACCACGCCGATGATCTGGCTGATCTTGTTGGAGCCTTCCTGGATCGAGTTCATCGCCACGACCGCCTTGCGGACGATCTCGCCGGACTGTTCGGCGTCGGTCTTGGCCGAGGCGGTGGCCTCGCGGCCGTGGGTGGCGCCCTCGGAGGTCTTGTTGACGGTGGCGGTGATCTGGTCGAGGGCCGCGGCGGTCTCTTCCAGGGTCGCGGCCTGGTGCTCGGTGCGGCGCGACAGGTCGTCGGCCGAGTGGCTGATCTCGCCGGCCCCGGACTGGATGGAGGCGGTGGCGCCGGCGATGGCCGTCATGGCCTCTTCCAGCTTGGCCACGGCGGCGTTGAAGTCGTCGCGGAGCTTGCGGTAGTCGCCGGGGAACTCGGTCTCGACGCGGTAGGTCAGGTCGCCCGAGGCCAGGGCGTCCAGGGCGCGGGCCAGGTTGGTGACCACATTGGCCTGTTCCTCGGCGATGGCCGCGGCGGCTTCGGCGTTCTGGCGGCGGGCGGCCTCGGCGGAGGCCTCCGCGGTCTCGCTCTCCTGGCGCAGCTTCTCCAGGTGGAGTTGGTTGTCGCGGAAGACCGTCAGGGAGGAGACGATGGCGCCGAGCTCGTCCTTGCGGGCCAGGGCGTCGAGATTGATGCTGTTGTCGCCGCGCGACAGGGCCTCGGTGGCGGTGGCGATCTTCTTGACGTCGCGGCGCAGGGTCAGGGTCAGGCTGACGGCCAGGGCGCCGGCGATCAGCAGGGTGGCCAGGGCGCCGACCATGGTCATGGTCTGGGCGGCCTTGGCGCGCTCACCGCTCTCGGCGGCGCTCTTGTCGGTGACCGCCTGGCCGGCGTCCACGATCTTGTGGAGCGTGGCGCTCATCTTGCCGTATTCTTCTTCGAACGGGGCGGCGAAGCCGGCGGCCGTGCCGAAGTCGGCGGTGATCATGGCGCAGATGACGTCGAGGGCGTCGCGAGTGTTGCCGAGCGCCTTGATCAGTTCGTCATAGGATTTCTTCTGATCGGCCGGGGCGGTCTTGCGGGCGGTCTCGACCTCCTTCTTGATGGAGTCGATCTCGGCGAGCATGGCCTTGGAGTCGGCGTCGATCTTCTCGACCTCGATGGAGGCGGCCTGGTGGGTCAGCAGGAAGTAGAGCTGGCCGTGAACGGCGGTGATCCGTTCGGAGACCTTCTGCATGCGCAGACTGTTGGGCATGTCCACCTGGACGACCTGCCGCAGTTCAGCCGCCTGGCCGCGCTGCAGGATGATGGCTCCGGTGGCCAGGCAGGCCAGCATGACGAGTGCGAATGCGGGCGCGAAGCCGATCTTGATGATCAGCGGCGTATCCACGAGCCTGAAGCGCTTCACTCTGAAATCCCCCGTAAACACGGTTAGCGACGCGGTCACCATGCCGCGAGGTTGCTAACCAAACGTCACCGAAATGAGTTGGGGGCGATTTGAGGGTCGGGCGTCTCACTATAGAGACTCGAAAATGTGATCTCGGTCTTTACTGCTGATTAACCACAAATCGGGTGGCCCGGATCAGACTCTCTTAACCTGAATGCTTCAACCTCCACTTGTCCAAATCTAGAAAGGAGTGGGGCATGAAAAATATCATCAAGATCTTGGGCGGTTGCGCCCTGGCTCTGGCCGTCGCCGGTTCGGCGTCTGCCGGGAGCTTCGAGGACAGCATGGGCCGTTGCCTGACGAAGAACGCTAATACGCGGGACGCGGCCATGGTCATGCTGGAATGCACCGCTGACGCCGGCAAGCTTTCGGGCTGCAAGGTGCTGGATAACACCCAACCCAACAAGGGGTTCGACAAGGCTGCGCTCTGCGTCGCCGAAGCGCTGCCCATGGGTTCGAAGACCGGGGTCGTTAAGGTCCCGATGCGCTTCCCGGGCGGCGGCTAGACCGCAGCTTCAAGAATTATCATTTCTGCAAATCACACCTCCGGCCCCGTGGGCCGGAGGTGTTTTGTTATGGGCGACACCCCGGCCGCGGGGCCTGAGATAACGTCGTGCGACGGATTGTCGCAACCTGGGCGGGTCGCCGCGGTCTAGCGGTTCACACGGCTGATGAGCGCCATGGCCGCCGCCGGCGCCCGGACCTTCCCCTCGTGGATGAAGTAGCTGAACACGTCTGCCGGCTGCTCGGCGGGGGCGGTGCGGTCCACCGGCGTCAAATCGTCGGGGCAGCGGCCCTGGGCGTACTGGCCAAACCGGCGGGCCCAGAGGTCAAGGCCCTCCGGCGGATAGCCGGTCTCGATGTCGTCGGAGCCGTCAATCAGGCGAGCGTAGACGAAGTCGGCGGTGACGTCGGGGATCATCGGATAGCGGTCGTTCTCCGACACGCAGATGGCGACGTTGCGATGGCGGCACATGGCGATGAAGGCCACGTCGAGGAAGCTGGCGTTGCGAACCTCCACCACGTGCCGCAGCTTCAGGCCGTCCTGAGTCCTGGGCAGCAGGTCGAGGAAGGCCTCGAAGTCGGCGGGGTCGAACGCCTTGTTGGGCATGAACTGCCACAGGATCGGCCCCAGCCGGTCCCCCAGCTCGACGATCCCCTGGTTCAGGAACTTGCCGATCGACTCCCCCGACTGGGCCAGGATCTTGCGGTTGGTGCAGAACCGCGAGGCCTTGACGGAGAAGACGAAGCCCTCGGGGGTGGCCGCCTTCCACTTGGCGAAGGTCTCGGGCTTCTGGGAGGAATAGTAGGTGGAGTTGATCTCGATGGTGGTGAGGTGGCGGCTGGCGTAGGCGAGCTCGTCGGCCTGCTTGAGGCCGTCGGGATAGAAGACCCCGCGCCACGGCTCGAAGGTCCAGCCCCCGATGCCGGCGCGGATGACGCCTGCCTTCGCCATGCCGCCCGCTCTCCTACTTGCGCGCCGAGGCGGTCTTGTCCCGCTCGGCCTTGAACTCCGACCCGGCCTTCCATTCCGGCCACTCGCGGGAATTGGCGAGCCTGGTCCCCAGGTCCAGCAGCATCTCGGCGTTCTGGGCCGCGCCGGTCAGGTCCCAGTCGGGGGAATACTCGTCGGCCGGCTGGTGGTACTTGTCGGTGGTGTAGGCCTTCTGCAGGGCCTCGCCGCGGGCCTTGCCGCCGTTCACCAGGTCCTGGCCGCCCCCGAAGGAGATGGCCGGCACACCGCGCTTGGCGAAGGAGAAGTGGTCGGAGCGGAAGAAGCTGCCGGCGCCCGGACGCGGGTCGGGGCTGTAGGTCATGTGGTAGCCCTTGGCGACCTCGATCAGGTCGTCCTGCAGGGTGAGCGGCGCGTCGCCCGAGGTGCCGAAGTCCCGCGACGGGCCGTTGACCGACGCGCCGTCCATGTTGATGTCGGCCACGGTGGTGGCGAGCGGATAGAGCGGGTTGGCGGCGTAGTATTCCGACCCCAGCAGGCCCTTCTCCTCGGCGGTGACCGCCAGGAACAGCATCGAGCGCTCGGTGCGCGGCTGGGCCGCGGCCGCCCGGGCCATCTCGATCAGGACCGAGGTCCCCGAGGCGTTGTCCAGGGCGCCGTTATAGATTCGGTCGCCCTTGGCGTCGGGCAGGCCGACCCCCAGGTGGTCCCAGTGGGCGGTGTAGATCACCTTGTCCTCGGGGTGCTTGGTCCCTGGCAGGACGCCCGCCACGTTCTTCGACACGATCTTCTTGGCGTCCACGGCGATGTCGGTGGAGAAGGTCACGCCCTTCAGGGTCACCGGCTTGAAGTCGCGGGTCTGGGCCTGCTTCTTCAGAGCCTCGAAATCCAGGCCCGAGGCCTTGAAGAGCTCCACGGCCGGATCGCGCTGGATCCAGGCCTCGATGGGGGCGTGGGCCTTGGTGGGGTCGGCGCGGATGATGTCGAAGACGGTGTTGGTGTTGGAGTTCTTCACCGTGTTCCAGCCGTAGGAGGCCGGGGCGGTCTCGTGGATGACGATGAAGCCGATGGCGCCCTGGCGGGCGGCCTCCTCGTACTTGTAGGTCCAGCGGCCGTAATAGGTCATGGCCTTGCCGCCGAAGTCGCCCTGGCCGGTCTCGAAGTCGGGGTCGTTGACCAGGACGAGCGCGATCTTACCCTTCAGGTCCACGCCCTTGAAGTCGTCCCAGTTGCGCTCGGGCGCCTTGACGCCATAGCCGACGAAGACCACCGGAGCGTCTTTCACGCTCACGTGGTCGACCCCGGTCTGGGGCGCGCGGATGGCGATCTGCTCGCCCTGGGCCCAGGTCTGGACCTGGCCGTTGACGGTGACGCTGACCTTGATCGGGTCCTTGTTGTCGAACTGGGCCAGCGGCACGTCCTGGGTCCAGGCTCGAGCGCCGTCCTTCTGCAGGTCGCCGCCGGGCTGCAGGCCCGCAGCCTTGAACTGGTCGGTGAGGTACTGGACCGTCTTCACCTCGCCGGCGGTGGCGGGGCCGCGGCCCTCGAAGGCGTCGGAGGCCAGGACCTTGACGTGGTCGGCGATCTTGGCCGGGTCGATGTCGGCGGCGCCGGCGGGCGCGCCCAGGGCCAGAACCGCCCACGCGCATGCGCCGGCCAGGAGGAATTGTTTCATGAATACACTCAAGCAAGGACCAGATTTGCCCCGACCCTAACGAGCCCCAGGCCCGGGCGCTAGAGCGTGTTGGGCCAGGGGGCGGGCCGAATGTCGTCCGGCGCGGGATGGTTCAATCTTGAACGATCCAACCCGGAATGAGTGTGACCCGCGCGCCGCACCGCCGCGCGCGCAGGCGGTTTGTAACGCCGCTGCAATCCGCCGGTCGGCTTGCTATGATCAAGGGAGCTTCAGCTAACCGCGTCGCGCCTCCCCAAAGCCGATACACTCGGCGGCGATTCGCGGTCTGACAACGACAGAGATCATGCGCCCCGCCACATTCGTAGCCGGACTGGCCTGTCTGACGCTTGCCGCATGCGCCTCGGCGCGCAAGCCCGACATCGCCCTGCCCGCCGCCTTCGAGGCGCCCCAGCCCGCCCAGGCGTCGATCGACGCCGCGGCCCTCGACCGCTGGTGGACCCAGTTCAACGACCCGGTGCTGACCAACCTGATCGAGCAGGCCCTGGTGGCCGCGCCGGATTCCCGCTCGGCCGCCGCCCGGCTGACCGAGGCCCGCGCCACCTCCTCCAACGCGCTGATCGCCTTCCTGCCCCAGGGCAACGCCGCGGGCTCCACCAAGGAGACCCACACCACCCAGACCTCCGGGACGGTGGTCAATATTCCGGGGTTCTCCACCAACGGGGAGAGCACCACCTCCAGCGCCAGCCTGAACGTCAGCTGGGAGGTCGACCTGTTCGGACGGATCTTCGCGGTGGCCAAGGCCGCCCGCGGGGACACCAACGCCGCCGAGGCCAGCTACGAAGGCGCCCGCGCCAGCCTGGCGGCCAATATCGCCGACACCTATTTCCAGGCCCGCGGCCAGGCCATCCAGCTCGAGGACGCCCGCGAGACCGCCCGCATCCAGCAAGCGCTGCAGCGCGTGGCCAACACCAAGGCCGAGCGCGGCCTGGGCTCCTCCTCCGACGCCGACCGGGTGGCCGGGGACCTGGCCCAGGCCGAGGGCCAGGCCGCCAGCCTGGAGGCCGAGCTGAAGGCCACCCGCCGCACCCTGCTGGTGCTGGTGGGCCGCGGGATCGATCCCCTGGCCAGCGTTCCCACCCCCGCCAGCGTCGGCGAGATTCCGCCGGTCCCGGCCACGGTGCCCGGTCAGCTGCTGGCTCGGCGCCCCGACGTGCGCCAAGCCGAGGCCGGGGTCCGCTCGGCCGCCGGCCGCCTGACCTACGCCAAGCTCGCCTTCTTCCCGACCTTCACCCTGACCCCGGGCATCGGCCTCTCCAAGACCGAACAGCCGGGCTACGAGTCCTCGACCCGCAACTGGTCGATCGGGGCCGGCCTGACCCAGCCGATCCTGTCGATCCCCAAGCTGCTGCAGGACCTCAAGGCCCAGGACGCCCGCACCGAGCAGGCGGTCATCGCCTATGAGAAGGCGGTGCAGACCGCCTATGGCGAGGCCGACAGCGCCCTGACGCGGCTGGAGTCCGATCGCCGCCGGGTCGACCTGCTCACCGACGGGGAGCGGCGCGCCGAGCGGGCCTACGAGGCCAGCCGCGTGCGCTACGCCGCCGGCATCGACGACCTTCAGACGGCGCTCGGCGCCGAGCAGTCCTGGCGCGCGACGCGGTCGGCCCTGACCAGCGCCCAGGTCCAGGCCCTGCGCCGCGCCGTCCAGACCTACAAGGCCCTGGGAGGCGGCTGGCCCGCCACCCCGGCGCTCGCAAAGCAAGAGGCACGCTAGACGTGACGAGAACGCCCCAAATCCTCACGCTCGCCCTGATGGCGGCGCTGTCCCTGTCGGCCTGCGGCAAGAAGCCCGCGGTCAAGGAGACCGACGCCCAGCGCGCCCGCGCCGTGCGGGTGGTCAAGGTCGAGCCCAGGGCCATCATCGGCTCCCTCACCGCCTCCGGCGTGCTCACGCCCCGCGAGGAGGCCGCCGTCCTGCCCGAGGTCACCGGTTACCGGGTCGCCCGGGTGCTGGCCGACGCCGGCCAGTACGTCCGCGCCGGACAGACCCTGGTCCAGCTGGACGGCGCCCTGATCGCCGCCCAGGTGGAGCAGCAGGGGGCGCTGGCCGCCCAGAGCGCCATCCAGGCCGAGCAGGCCGAGGCCCAGGCCGCCCGGGTGAAGGGCCTCGACGGACAGGGCGTGCTCTCCCAGGAGCAGCTCGATCAGCGCCGCTTCCAGGCCCGCGCCGCGCGGGCCACCGCCAACGCCCAGGCCGCGGCCTACAAGGACGCCCGCACCCGGGCCGGCAAGCTCGCCGTCACCGCGCCGGTCTCCGGCCTGGTGCTGGAGCGCAACGTGCGCCCCGGCGACCTGTCGGCCGGGGGCTCGACCCCCTGGTTCCGCATCGCCCAGGGCGGCGAGGTGGAGCTGTTGGCCGAGCTTTCCGAAGAGGACCTGGCCCGGGTCCGCCCCGGCCAGCGCGCCAGCGTGGTGCTCGCCACCGGCTCCAGCGCCGAGGGCTATGTCCGGCTGGTCTCGCCCCAGGTGAACGCCCAGAGCAAGCTCGGGACGGTGCGCGTCCGCCTGCCGGTCCGCGCCGACATCCGCTCCGGCGGCTACGGCCGGGCCCTGTTCGCCGACGCCGTGGGCCAGAGCCTGGCCGTGCCGGAGACCGCCGTGCGCTACGACGCCGACGGCGCCAGCGTGATGGTGGTGGGCGCCGACAACCGCGTGAAGCGGGTGGCCGTGACCACCGGGCCGCGCGGCTCGGGCCTGGTGTCGCTGATCAAGGGGCCCCCGGCCGGCTCCCGCGTGGTGCTGAACGCCGCGGCCTTCCTGCTGGACGGTGACGTGGTGCGCCCGGTCGAGGGCGCGGCTCCGGTCGCCAAGCCCGCGAGCGTCAAGAAATGAGTCCCGCGCCGCACGATCACGACTCCGGAGGCCGCTTCCAGATCTCCTCCTGGGCGATCCGCAATCCGGTCCCGGTGGCGGTGTTGTTCATCGCCCTGGTCCTGGCCGGGATGATCTCCTACGGCGGGCTGCCGGTGAAGCAGTTCCCCAACGTCCAGTTCCCGATGGTCTCGATCACCGTGACCCAGTCGGGGGCCGCGCCCGGCGAAATGGAGACGCAGATCACCCGGCCGGTGGAGGACGCCATCGCCGGCATCTCCAACGTCAAGAACATCTATTCGACGGTGAGCCTCGGGGTCTCCTCCACCAATGTGGAGTTCGAGCTGGGCGAGGACCTGCAGAAGAAGACCGACGAGGTCCGCTCCCGCATGGACCAGACCCGGGCCATCCTGCCGCGCGAGATCGACGAGCCCACGGTCACCCGGGTGGAGCTCGATAGCCAGCCCATCCTGACCTATGCGGTGGCCGCGCCGGCCATGTCGGACGCCGACCTGTCTTGGTTCGTCGACGACACCATCGCCCGCGAGCTACAGACCGAGAAGGGAGTCTCCCAGATCTCCCGCGTGGGCGGGGTGAACCGCGAGATCAACGTCCTCATCGACCCCGACCGCATGGCGGCCCGGGGGCTGACCGCGCCGCAGGTGAACAACGCCCTGCGCGGCTTCGACATCGACGCCCCCGGCGGCCGGGTCTCGGTCGGCGGGCGCGAGCAGACCCTGCGCATCCTGGGGGCGGTCAACACCCTCAACGCCCTGCGCGAGCTGACCATCCCCACCGGCGGCGGGCGCTATGTGAAGCTCACCGACGTGGCCGAGGTCGGCGACGGCTCCAGCGAGGTGCGCGGCTTCGCCCGCTTCAACGGCGCGCCGGTGGTGGGCTTCCAGGTGATGAAGACCCGCGACTCCAGCGACGTCGGCGTCGACGACGCGGTGATCAAGGCGGTCGCCAAGATGGAGAAGGCCCATCCGGGGGTGAAGTTCACCCGCATCTTCTCCTCGGTGGACGAGACCCGGGCCAGCTTCCGCGCCACCCAGCACGTGCTGCTGGAGGGCATGATCCTGGCGGCCCTGGTGGTGTTCCTGTTCCTGCGCGACTGGCGCTCGACCATGATCACCGCCTTCGCCATGCCGATCTCGCTGATCCCGACCTTCTTCTTCATGAAGCTGTTCGGCTTCTCCCTGAACGTGGTGACCCTGCTGGCCCTGACCCTGGTGGTGGGGATCCTGGTGGACGACGCCATCGTCGAGATCGAGAACATCGAGAAACGGGTGGCCCAGGGCATGCGGCCCTTCCAGGCGGCCCTGCAGGGGGCCGACGCCATCGGCCTGGCGGTGGTGGCCACCACCATGGCCATCGTGGTGGTGTTCACCCCGGTGAGCTTCATGAAGGGCATGGCCGGCCAGTTCTTCCGGGAGTTCGGCCTCACCGTCTCGGTGGCGGTGCTGTTCTCCCTGGTGGTCGCACGATTGCTGACGCCGCTGATGGCCGCCTATCTGCTGAAGCCCACGGCCCATCCGACGGCGCGCAAGCCCTTCGAGGGCTTCTACCGCAACGCCCTAGAATGGGCGCTGGACCACCGGATCGTGGCCTGCATCCTGGGCGGAGTGATGTTCGTCGGCTCCCTGTTCCTGGTGCCCATGCTGCCCCAGGGTTTCCAGCCGGCCGGTGACCCCGACTACATCTATGTCGACCTGCAGGGCCCGCCCGGCGCGACGGTCGAGGCCATGGAGGACGTCGCCCAGCGGGTCAGCGCCATCTTCGTGGGCCGCCCCGGCGTCCGCGGCGTCTTCGCCCAGGTGGGCTCCACCGCCAGCGGCGGCGGCCCGGGCTTCGGCGGCGGCGGGGGCGGCAGCGACCTGCGCAACGGCACCGTCACCGTCCTGCTGGACGAGAAGCGCTCCATAACCGGCGATGAGCTCAAGGCCCAGACCCGCCAGGCCCTGCGCGAAGTGCCGGACGCCCGCATCACCTTCCTAGACTTCCAGGGCGGCGCCGGCCTCCAGGCCATCCTGGCCTCCAACGATCCAGCGGCGCTCACGGCCGCCTCGCTGGAGCTGGAAAAGCAGATGCGGACCATCGACATCATCGCCGATCCGCACGCCTCGGCGCCCCCGATCGGGCCCGAGCTGATCGTGCGTCCGCGCGCCGACGAGGCCGCCCGCCTCGGCGTCTCGGTGGACACCATCGCCCAGGTGGCCCGCGTCGCCACGGTCGGCGACATCGACGCCAATGTGGCCAAGCTGACCTCCGGCGAGCGGCGCATCCCGATCCGCATCCGCATGCCCGCCAACGCCCGGGGCGACCTGGAGCGGATCAAGGCCCTGCGCATCCCCACCGTCACCGGGGGGACCACCACCCTGGACGCGGTGGCCGATGTCAGCTTCCAGGCGGGCCCCGCCAAGATCGAGCGCCTGAACCGCAAGCGCCAGCTGACCATCCAGGCCGAGCTGAACGGCGCCGAGCTCGGGGACGCCTACAAGCGGGTCCGGGCCCTGCCGATCATGAAGCACCTGCCGGCCGGGGTCGCCCCCGCCGAGACCGGCCAACTGGAGGCCCAGCAGGAGCTGTTCGGCTCCTTCGGCATGGCGGTGTTCGCCGGGGTGGCCATGATCTTCGGCGTTCTGGTCCTGCTGTTCCGCAGCTTCTTCAAGCCGGTGGTGATCCTCTCGGCCCTGCCGCTGGCGGTGGGCGGGGCCTTCTTCGGCCTGCTGGTGTTCAACCTGTCGCTCTCGATCCCGTCCCTGATCGGCTTCCTGATGCTGATGGGCCTGGCGGCGAAGAACTCCATCCTGCTGGTGGAGTACGCCATCGAGCGCGAGCGCGACGGCATGCCCCAGCGCGACGCCATCCTGGAGGCCTGCCGCGAGCGGGCCCGGCCGATCGTCATGACCACCATGGCCATGGCCGCGGGCATGCTGCCCACGGCCTTCGCCCTGGAAAAGGGCGCGGAGTTCCGTCAGCCCATGGCCGTGGCGGTGATCGGAGGCCTGATCACCTCGACCCTGCTGTCCCTGGTCCTGGTGCCGGTGGTCTACGAGATGATCGACGACTTCGAGATGTGGCTGCGGCCGCGCCTGGCCAAGCTGGTGACCCCCCGCGAGGCCCCGGCGGTCGCGGCCCCCGAGGATCGGCTCTAGGCTTTTCAACTTCACCTGGGCGGGCCTAAGCTCCGCTCGGGGAAGTTGAAGGGGGCGGACGATGGTCAGGTTGTCGGGGCGCAGGGCGCTGTTTTCCGGTCTTGGCCTGATGCGGCGAGAGCCCCGGCTGCTCCTGTCCCTGGCCGCGGTCTACCTGCTGAGCGGGGTGCTGCCGCAGCTGGCGGCCTACTGGGCGGTCTGGCCTGAGCTGATCACCGCCCTGGATGCGGCGTCCAAGGCGGCCCTGACCGGGGGCAAGGCCGGCGAAGTCCCGGAAATGGCGCAGATGCAGGCCCATATGCTGCCCTACCAGCTGCTGGCCTTTCCCTTCAGCGTCGCGGGCATGCTGGTGATCTACGGCGCCATATATCGGGCGATCCTGCGGCCTCAGGACCGCGGCTTCGGCTACCTGCGCCTGGGCCGGCGGGAGGGCGCCATGTTCCTCACCTCCGTGACCGCCATCTTCCTGCTGATCGTGGCGATGATCGCCGCGGCCCTGGTCATCTTCATCCTGGTCATGGGAGTCCGCATGGCGGCGGGTCCGGACTCCGGCGCCACGGGCCTGGCCACCTTCGGCCTGATCCTGGTGGCGGCCATCCTGGGGGGCTGGTGCGTCATCCGCCTGTCCCTGGCCTATCCGATGGCCTTCGCCGACGGCCGCTTCCGGCTCCTGGAATCCTGGGCCCTGACCCGGGGCCACGGCTGGAAGATCTTCGGCGTTCAACTGGCCCTGGTGGCGATCATCATCGGCGTCGAGCTGGCGATCGCCCTGGCGGTGATCCTGATCGCCATCGCCATCGGGGTGGGCGTGTCGGGCCATGCCGACGCGATCGCCCAGGCCATGACGGCCAAGATGGCTCAGGGCGCGGAAACCTGGGCGCCTCAGTTCGCGGCGGCCTATGTCGGCGTGATGGCCGTGGCTTCGTTGATCGTCGCCGGCTTCTACATCTTCGTGACGGCGCCGTTCGCCGACATCTACCGCCAGCTCACCGTGGCGCCGGACGATCCAGTCTAGGCGACCAGCACGCCCTGGAGCGCGGTCACCAGGGCGCGGGTGTCGATGGGCTTGGGCACGCAGTCGTCCATGCCGGCCGACAGGTAGCCGCGGGTCTCGTCGGGCTGCACGCTGGCGGTGACCGCGATGATCGGGGTCTTGTCGCGGCCCAGCTCCGCTTCCCGCCGGCGGATGTTGGAGGTGGCCGCCACCCCGTCCATCTCCGGCATGTGGATGTCCATCAGGATGGCGTCCCAGGCGTTGGCCTCCCAGGCCGCCACGGCCTCCACGCCGTTGACCACGCACTCGGCGGCGAGGCCCAGCTGATCCAGCAGGGCGCAGAGCACCAGGCGGTTGGTGGCGTTGTCGTCCACCACCAGGATGCGCAGCTTGTCGTCCATCGGCTCGGCGGCCTCCGGTTCGGCCGGGGCGGCGCAGGCGGGCAGGGGAACCTGGAGGGTGAAGCGTGAGCCCACCCCCAGTTCGCTGGTGAAGCCGATGGTCCCGCCCATCAGGTCCGACAGCTCCCGGCAGATCGCCAGGCCCAGTCCGGCGCCGCCGAAGCGCCGGGTGGAGGAGCCGTCGGCCTGGACGAAGCGGTCGAACATGGCGGCCTGCTGGTGGGCCGCGACGCCAATGCCGGTGTCGGTCACCTCCAGGACGACCTGGTCGTCCCGCTGGGTGAAGGCGACATGCACCGAACCGGCCTGGGTGAACTTCAGGCCGTTGGAGATCAGGTTGCCGGCGATCTGGCGCAGGCGCGCGGCGTCCCCGAGCCGCCAGCCGCGGACCGCGGGATCGAAGGTCAGTTCGAAGGTCAGCCCCTTGTCGGCGGCCATGGCGGCGTAGATCGAGGTCAGGTCGTCGGTCAGCCGGTCCATGTCGAAGGGTTCCGACAGGATCTCCAGGCTCCCGGCCTCGATCCGGGAGATGTCCAGGACGTCGTTGACCACGCTGACCAGGGCGCGGCCCGAAGCGCCGATGGTGGCCAGGTGCGCCTGCTGCGCCGGCGTCAGCTCGGTCCTGCCCATGACGTCCACCAGGCCCAGCACGCCGTTGAGGGGCGTGCGCAGCTCGTGGGCCATGGTGGCCAGGAATTCGGACTTGGCGTGGTTGGCCGCCTGGGCCTGCAGGGCCAGGGCGTGGGCCTCTTGCCGGCGCACCTCGGCCTCGGCCTCCAGCCGCGCCTTCTCCACCGCGGCGTCGCGGAACGTGACCACCGCCCCGGCCATCCGGCCGATCTCGTCGCGGCGGGCCACCTCGGGAATCTGGATGGCGTGGTCGCCGTCGGCCAGGCGGCGCATCACCGTGGTCAGGGCCAGGATCGGACGGACCATGCTTCGCCTCAGCGCCAGGCCCATCACCGCGGCGATCAGGGCGGCGAACAGCACGCCCAGGGCCAGGGCCGTGGTCATGGCGCGCATCGCATGGTCCTTGCGCGCGCCGCTCAGCGCCAGGGCCCGCCGGCTGTCGGCCTGAATGGCGTCGAGGGCCGTCTCGGCCGGGGCGATCAGGTCGTCGGCGGGGTTGGTGGGCCCCACCATCTCCGCGGCCAGGGAGCGCGTCCGACGCGCGGCGGCCAGTTCGAGGGCCCGGGCGACCGCCCACTCGTCCCAGAGTTCATAGGCCGCCCGCGCCTGGGTCAGCTTGCCGCTGAGCGCCGGGTCGGAGCGTCCCAGGCGCTCGAGCTCGGCCATGCGCGCCAGGAAGGCCGGGCGATGGACCGTCGCGATGCGCCGCGCGTAGTAGGGGTCGCCCGAGATAATGTAGCCGCGCAGGGAGTCTTCCTGCCGCGTCAGGGCCGAGCGTGCGTCATTGGCGACGGCGAAGACCTGCTGAGCGTGGCTGTCGGCCGCCTGCGCCCGCTTGACGACATCGAGGTTGACCACCAGGGCCGCGCCCATGGCGATGATGGCGCTGAGCACCACGGCGAAGGCCAGGGTCAGTTTCCAGGTCGCCGGGAGATCGTTGAGGTGGGTGCAGAGCACCCTCCAGCCGACCCGTCTGACCGGGCGCGCATCGGCGCGCATGTGATCGACCTGGTCCAAGCAGTCCATCCGCCTCTGCGCGCAACTGCGGGCTGCGACACATCGGAACAAACTTCACCGTTGACGGGTCAACAACCTATTAAACCGCAGCCTTCCGTCGCGGGTCAAAAGACCGCACCAGAACGGGGACACTTGCCGAGAGGCGGCGTCAGCCCCCCGCCAGGATCTCGGCGAAGAGGGTCGGATCGACGTTGCCGCCCGAGAGCACTAGGCCCGCGCCCTGGTCGCCGAGATGCCTCACCTTGCCGGCCAGCAGGGCCGCCAGCCCGACCGCGCCGCCGGGCTCCACCACCAGCTTCAGGGTCGAGAAAGCGTAGCGCACGGCGGCGGCCACCTCGGCGTCGCTGACCACGGCGATGTCGGCCACCGTCTTCTGCAGAACCGGGAAGGTGAGCTCGCCGGGGGCCGGGGATTCCAGGGCGTCGCACAGGGAGCGGGTGGTGGGCTTCAGGCTCTGGCGCGACCCGGCCTGCAGGGAGCGCAGGGTGTCGTCGAACCCCTGGGGCTCGACCCCGACGACGGCGGTGGCGGGGGAGAGCGCCTTCACCGCCGTCGACAGGCCGGCCATCAGGCCGCCGCCGCCGACCGGGCAGATCACCACGTCGAAGCTCACCCCCAGGGCCTTCGCCTGGGCCACCATCTCCAGGCCCACCGTGCCCTGGCCGGCGATGATGTCGAGATCGTCGAAGGCCGGGACCACCACGGCGCCGCGTTGGGCGGCGATCTCCGCGGCGATGGCCACGCGGTCCTCGGTCAGGCGGTCATAGAGCCGGATCTCCGCCCCATAGCCGCGGGTGGCCTCCACCTTCACGGCCGGGGCGTCGGCGGGCATGACGATCAGGGCCGGGATCCCCAGCAGGCGGGCGGCGAGCGCCACGCCCTGGGCGTGATTGCCTGAGGAGAAGGCCACGACGCCGGAGGCCTTCTGGGCGGCGGTGAGCTGCACCAGGCGGTTATAGGCGCCGCGGAACTTGAAGGCGCCGACCCGCTGCAGGGTCTCGGGCTTGATCAGCACCCGATGGCCCAGGCGGTCGTTCAGGGCCGGGCTCTCGATGAGCGGCGTCTCCACCGCGTGGCCCTTCAGCCGCGCCGCGGCGGCCTGGATGTCGGCCAGGATGACGCTCACTTGGCGAACACCATGGCGTCGTCGGCGAAGGCCTTGAACTCCAGCGCGTTGCCGGAGGGGTCGAGGAAGAACAGGGTGGCCTGCTCCCCCGGCTGGCCCTTGAAGCGGATCTGCGGCTCGATGACGAACTGCGTGCCCGCGGCCTTCAGCCGGGCGGCCATCGCCTCCCATTGGGGCAGGGTCAGGATGGCCCCGAAGTGGCGCACGGGCACGTTCTCGCCGTCGACGGCGCTGGTGGCCCGGTGGCCGACCTCGTCCGGCGAGAGATGCGCCACGATCTGGTGGCCGTAGAAGTCGAAATCGATCCAGTCGGAGCTGGAGCGGCCCTCCGGGCAGCCCAGCAGGCCGCCATAGAAGGCGCGGGCCTCGGCCAGGTCGCGGACGGGGAAGGCGAGATGGAAGCGGGGCAGGGTCATGACCGCCTCATAGACCCAAGGGCTCGGCCCTGCGAAGCGCCGATTTGTCCGCCGCCAACTTGACGGCGGGGGCGCCCGGATGCTCTACACCCGACGAACACGACCCTGGCGCCCGCGAGGCCCGGTCTGGGTTCCTAAAATCGATCAAGTCCACCCGCCGAGAGCCTGTCGAAGGGCGTGGTTGGATCGCCTCGGCAGGCCGGGAGATCGTATCTGCATGGCCAATGTGACCGTGATCGGGGCCCAGTGGGGCGACGAAGGCAAGGGCAAGCTGGTGGACTGGCTGTCCAATCGCGCCGACGTGGTCGTGCGCTTCCAGGGCGGCCACAACGCCGGCCACACCCTGGTGGTGGGCAACCAGGTCTACAAGCTCTCCCTGCTCCCCTCGGGGGTGGTGCAGGGCAAGCTCTCGGTGATCGGCAACGGCGTCGTCGTCGATCCCTGGCACCTGCTGGAGGAGATCGCCAAGATCGGCGCCCAGGGGATCAAGATCACCCCCGACCTGTTGGTCCTGGCCGATAACGCCGCCCTGATCCTGCCCCTGCACCGCGACCTGGATCAGGCGCGCGAGGCCGCGGCGACCAACAAGATCGGCACCACCGGCCGCGGCATCGGCCCGGCCTACGAGGACAAGGTCGGCCGCCGGGCCATCCGGGTCGGCGACCTGGCCGACCGGGACGCCCTGGAGGCCAAGATCGACCGCCTGCTGGCCCACCACACGCCGCTGCGCCGCGGCCTGGGCCTGCCGGAATATGACGGCGCCGAGCTGCTGGCGGCGCTGGAGGAGATCGCGCCCAAGATCCTGCCCTTCGCCCAACCCGCCTGGCGGCTGCTGGACCAGGTGGTGAAGTCGGGCAAGCGAGTGCTGTTCGAAGGCGCCCAGGGCGCCCTGCTGGACGTCGATCACGGCACCTATCCCTATGTCACCTCCTCCAACACCGTGGCGGGTCAGGCCGCGGCCGGGTCCGGCCTGGGGCCCAAGGGGCCGGGCTATGTCCTGGGGATCGTCAAGGCCTACACCACCCGGGTCGGCGAGGGGCCGTTCCCCACCGAGCTGTTCGACGAGATCGGCCAGCACCTGGGGACCGTGGGCAAGGAGTTCGGCGTCGTCACCGGGCGGCCGCGCCGCTGCGGCTGGTTCGACGCCGTGCTGGTCCGCCAGTCGGTGGCGCTCAACGGCATCGACGGCATCGCGCTCACCAAGCTCGATATCCTGGACGGCCTGCCCAAGCTGAAGATCTGCGTCGGCTACAAGCTCGGCGACAAGACCTTCGACTACCTGCCCGCCGGCCTGAAGGCCCAGTCGGCCCTGGTCCCGATCTACGAGGAGATGGAGGGCTGGAGCGAGAGCACCGCGGGAGCCACCTCCTGGAAGGATCTGCCGGCCAACGCCGTGAAGTATGTGCGCCGGGTGGAGGAGCTGATCGGGGCGCCCGCGGCCATGGTCTCCACCAGCCCGCAACGGGACGACACCATCATGGTGCGCGACCCCTTCCAGGACTGAGGGGCGGGGTCTTCAGGCGCGGCTTGAGGCCACGCCGGGGGGCGGCGACGTCAAGGCGATCTTTACCGACGTCCCCCAGATTGGGCTCCAGTCGTCCCGGGGAGTCCGCCTGCCAGGTGTTCAACGAAGAGCACAAGCTGATCCAGCGCATGGTTCCCATGCTGCAGAGGGTGCTGATCGTCGATCCGGCGCCGGCCAGCGCGCGCCTGCTCGCCGACCTGGTGCGAAACATCTCCGCGGGCCAGATCTGGAACGCCCCCAACAACAAGCGCGGCCTAATGGCCGCCGAGCAGGTCAATCCGCAGCTGATCTTCGTGGAGCTGTCGGGGGACAATGTCGACGGCATCGACTTCGCCCGCCGCATCCGGCGCGGGGACTTCAACTGCCGCCAGGCGCCGATCATCATGGTCACCGCCACCGCCACGGCGGGCGCCATCCTGGGGGCCCGCGACGCCGGTGTGCATGAATTCCTGCGCAAGCCCTACACCGCCAAGGACCTGCTGCGCCGCCTGGAGGCGGTCACCATGCGGCCGCGCGACTGGGTGGAGGCGGTGGACTATATCGGCCCCGACCGCCGGCGGTTCAATTCGGGGGACTACAAGGGCAAGCTCAAGCGCCGCTCCGACCTCAAGTCGACGCCGGACGCCGCGCGCATCCTCCAGGCCCTGAAGATCCTGCGCTCGGCCCTGACCGCCATCGAGAGCGATCCGCGCCAGGCCCTGCGCTCCATGCAGGCCCAGGTGGCCGAGCTGCAGCGCGCGGCCGTGGCGGTGTCGGACATCAAGCTGGTCACCTGCGTGACCGACTTCCAGCGCTACCTGACTTCCGCGACCGAGCGCGGGGTGCTGATCCCGCACGAGGTGTCGGCCCAGGCCGCGCCGCTGCTGGCCTTCCTGCCGGCCGACGAGCCGGCGCGCAAGGCGCCGCCCCGCGACGCCGTGGCCATCTAGGAAAGAGGCGGCCTCCTCCCGGTGGGGAGAAGGCCAAGGGGGTCAGGCGTCGATCAGGTTCCGCGCCTCGGCGGCGGCCTTCATCGACTTCTGCAGCTTCTCGAAGGCGCGCACCTCGATCTGACGCACGCGCTCGCGGCTGACGCCGTACTCGGCGGCCAGCTCCTCCAGGGTGGAGGGATCGTCCTTCAGCCGGCGCTCGGTCAGGATGTGACGCTCGCGGTCGGTGAGTTCGGTCATCGCCTCCCCCAGCAGCCCCATGCGCAGGGTGTGCTCCTGGCTCTCGGCGACCTGGGTCTCCTGGCTGACCGCGTTGGTGTCCTCCAGCCAGTCCTGCCACTCGCTCTCTCCGTCGGCGCGCATGGGCGCGTTCAGCGAGGCGTCGGGGCCCGACAGCCGGCGGTTCATCGAGATCACTTCCTCGTCCAGCACGCCCAGCTTGGTGGCGATCTGGCTGACCTGGTCGGGGTGCAGGTCCCCGTCCTGGAAGGCGCTGATCTGGCTCTTGGCCTTGCGCAGGTTGAAGAACAGCTTCTTCTGCGCCGCCGTCGTGCCCATCTTCACCTGGCTCCAGGTGCGCAGGATGTATTCCTGGATCGAGGCGCGGATCCACCACATGGCGTAGGTCGCCAGGCGGAAGCCCTTGTCGGGCTCGAACTTCTTGACCGCCTGCATCAGGCCGACATTGCCCTCGGAGATCACTTCCCCGATCGGCAGGCCGTAGCCGCGATAGCCCATGGCGATCTTGGCCACGAGACGCAGGTGCGAGGTCACCATCCGATGGGCGGCCTCGGGGTCTTCATGTTCCTTCCAGCGCTTGGCCAGCATGAATTCCTCATCCTTGGCCAGCATCGGAAATTTCCGGATCTCGGTGAGATACCGGCTCAGGCCGCCATCAGGCGACATCACGGACAGCGCGTTCGTGGCCATGGACTTATCCCCTATTTCCCGGACATCTGGGTCGCAGCGCGCTCAGCGCGCGCGCGTCCGTCCGCCCCCTCAACCCATGAGATAGGTATCGGGTTTCGACTGCGGAAGGGCGTTGGGAGAACGACCTGTAAGTCCGACTGCTCAACTCAGGTATTTCTATCCCTGGACCTTGGCGCCTTCAAGGCGCCGGGGCCGCAAGCTTTCTCACAGGGCTGAGAGCAAAGCTTCCAGCGTGGCCATGTCGCGGGGTGGGGCGCTCTCGAACCGCAGGGTCTCCCCGGTCACCGGATGGACGAAACCCAGCACCGCGGCGTGCAGGGCCTGGCGGGTCAGGCCGGCCTTCGCCATCGCCTCGCGCACCGCCGGCGCCGGCGGCCCGGAGCCATAGACCGGATCCCCCAGGCAGGGGCTGCCCTTGGCGGCCATGTGGACGCGGATCTGGTGGGTGCGGCCGGTTTCCAGCCGGCATTCCAGCTTGGCGGCCAGGGGCTTCTTCTGGGGGCCGTAGACCGCGGTGACGGCGTAGTGGGTGACAGCCTCCCGGCCGCCCGATTTCAGCACCGCCATCTTCTTGCGGTCGCTGGAGGAGCGGCCGATCTGGGTGGTGATGGTTCCCCGGGCCGGCGACGGCGCGCCGCGCACCAGGGCCACATAGACCCGGTCGATGTCGTGGGCGGCGAACAGGGCCGAGAGCCCCTGATGGGCGGCGTCGGTCTTGGCCACCACCACGACGCCCGAGGTCTCCTTGTCGATGCGGTGGACGATGCCGGGCCGCGCCACACCGCCGATGCCCGACAGCGAGGCGCCGCAATGGGCCAGCAGGGCGTTGACCAGGGTGCCGTTGGGGGTGCCCGGCGCCGGGTGGACGGCCATGCCCGGCGGCTTGTCCACCACGATCAGGTGGGCGTCCTCGTAGAGCACGGTCAGCGGGATCGCCTCGGCCTGCGGCTCGGCGGCCTCCGGGGGCGGGATCAGCAGTTCGTAGTCGCCGGCCTGGGCCTTGGCGGAGGTGTCGGTCAGCACCGCGCCGCCGCGGCTGACCAGGCCCTGGGCCATCAGGGCCTGGATGCGGGCCCGCGACAGGTCGGGCAGGCGCTCGGCCAGGGTCTTGTCCAGCCGTCCGCCCGCATCCTCGGCGGTGAGGGTCAGGGCGACCACCTCCCCGGGCGGCGCGTCGTCGTCGTCGGGGATGATCACGCCGCGGCGCCTTCTGGTCCTACAGGCCGCTCTTCTCGCTCGACTCTTCCTCGTGGCCCGTGATGGAGCCCTTGGAGAACAGGAACTCCTTCAGCTGCTCGGCGAACTGCTCGTCGTTGCGGCGGATCCACTCGAGCGCCATCGAGGCGTGCTCGATCTCCTCGTGGGCGTTGTGCAGCAGGATGGCCTTCAGCTCGGGGTCGTCGCAGTCGTCGGCGCGCTGCCGGTACCAGTCCACCGCCTCCAGCTCCTCGATGAGGGAGGTGATGGCGTAGTGCATGTTCAAGGTCTTCTTGGACAGCTTCTCGCGCGGGACGTGAAGGCCTTCGCTGGACATCTCATGCTCCTGTCGTAACTCCCTGCTCTATGGCATGGGCGAACGACAACGCGCGAGCGGGGAAGTAGGATGACCATCAATCGACGGGCGGCCCTGGCCTTTCTGGGCCTTGGCATGGCGACACCGGTGCTGGCCCAGGCGCCGGCCCGCTATTCGGGCGCCGTGGCCTTCAAGCATGGGGTGGCCTCGGGCGATCCCCTGGCCGACCGGATCATCCTCTGGACCCGCATCACCCCGGCCCAGGCCAACGCCGGCGAGATCGCCTATCGGTGGCGGATCACCCCCACCGGCAAGCCCCGCCGCTTCCGACGGGTGAAGACCCTCACCGGCGAGGGCGTCACCAGCGCGGCGCGCGACTTCACGGTGAAGGTCGATGTCGGCGGCCTGAAGCCGGGGACGGAGTACAGCTACGAGTTCGAAGCCAACGGCGTCGTTTCCCCGCCCGGCTGGGCCCGCACCCTGCCGGTGGGCGAGACCGCGCAGGTGGTGCTGGCCGTGGCCTCGTGCTCCCTGCACCCCAACGGCTACTTCCATGCCTACAGCGCCATCTCGGCCCTGCCCCGCGTCGACGCGGTGATCCACCTGGGCGACTACATCTACGAGTATGGCGGTCCCGGCTCCTACGGCATGGACAGCAAGGTGGCCTGGCATCGGGCCCACGAGCCCAACCACGAGATCGTCACCCTGGCCGACTACCGGACCCGCCACGCCCAGTACAAGTCCGACGTCCAGCTCCAGGCCGCCCACGCCCGCGCCCCATGGATCGTGGTCTGGGATGACCACGAGACCGCCAATGACAGCTTCGCCGGCGGCGCCCAGAACCACACCCCCATCGACGAGGGCCCCTGGAACGAGCGCAAGGCCACGGCCATCAAGGCCTATTACGAGTGGATGCCGATCCGCGAGCCGGAGGGCGGCGGTTTCGCCATCAACCGCACCTTCCACTTCGGCGACCTGGCCAGCCTGATGATGCTGGAGACCCGGCTGACCGCGCGCGACAAGCAGCTCACCTACGACCAGGACCTCAACGGCCTGAACGGCAAGCCCGACCTGCCGGCCTTCCGCAAGAAGCTGGCCGACCCCTATCGCCGGATGATGGGGGAGGATCAGGAGGCCTGGCTGGCGTCGGAGTTGAAGGCCTCCGTGGCGGCCGGCCGCACCTGGCAGGTGCTGGGCAACGAGGTGGTGATGGGCCGCCTGAACATCCCCAGCCCCCGCAAGGAGATGGGCGAGGCCGCCTTCGCCAAGGCCCTGGCCGCCTCGTCGGACGCCGCCCGCAAGCGCGTGGCCCGCCTGGAGGAGTTCTCCAGGATGGGCCTGCCCTACGGCCTGGACATGTGGGACGGCTATCCCGCCGACCGCGAGCGGCTCTACACGGCGATTCGGGCGGCCCAGGCCCGCGCCATCGTGCTGTCCGGCGACAGCCACGCCTTCTGGGTCAATGAGCTGTTCGACCAGGGCGGCGCCCGGGCCGGGGTCGAGTTCGGCGCCACGGGGATCACCAGCCCCGGCGGCGGCGACCTGCTCACCGCCTTCCCGATCGGGGAGGTGTTCGCCAGCGCCAACCGGGAGGTGGTCTACAATCACCAGAGCGCCAAGGGCTTCGTCCTGCTGACCCTGACCCCCGCCGAGGCCAGGGCCGATCTGATGGCGGTCTCCAACATCACCGAGCCGACCTATGAGACGCGGGTGCTGAAGACCTATCGGGTGACTCCCGAAGCCGGAGGCCTGTCGGCGCCGGTCGAGGCCTAGCGGCGGTCCAGGGCCAGGCGCAGGCCGAAGGCCACGAACACCCCGCCGGTCAGCCGGTCGAGCCAGCGGACGACGGCGGCGCGCTTGAGCACGCGCGCGATCGGCTGGGTGGCGGCGATCAGCAGGCCCAGCCAGACAACCCCCAACAGGACGTGGATGCCGGTGAGCAGCAGCATGAAGGGCGCGGCCGCGACGCCCTGCGGCAGGAACTGCGGCAGGAAGGACACGTAGAAGACGCCCATCTTCGGGTTCAGCATGTTGGACAGGAAGCCCCGCCGCATCCAGGCGGTGTCGGAGCCCTTCATGGCCGGCGCGTCGGTGACCTCGAAGCTGTCGCGGGGCCGCAGGATGAGGCCGATCCCCAGCCAGACCAGATAGGCGGCGCCCGCCCACTTCAGGATGGCGAAGGCGATCGCCGAGGCCTGGAGGACGGCGCCGAGGCCAAGGGCCACCAGCCCGCCCCAGACGAAGCAGCCGGCGAGAATCCCCACCATGGCCAGGACGGCGCGCTTGGGTCCCTCCACCGCGGCGGTGCGCAGGATGAGTGCGGTGTCCAGGCCCGGCGTCAGGGTCAGCAGGCCCGCCGCCACCGTGAAGGCCAGCAGGGCCTGGACGACGGTCACGGCAGCCGTTCCTTGAGCTTGCCGTTCTCCACCACCCGGTAGAAGCAGGTGCGGAAGCCGGTGTGGCAGGCGCCGCCGTCGCCCTCGGGGGTGACCTTCAGCAGGATGGCGTCCTGGTCGCAGTCGATGCGGACCTCCTCCACCAGCTGGATCTGCCCGCTGGTGGCGCCCTTGTGCCAGAGCTCATTGCGGGATCGGCTGAAGTAGTGGGCCTCGCCGGTGGCGAGCGTCCGCTCAAGCGCCTCGGCGTTCATGTAGGCCAGCATCAGCACCTCGCCGGTCTCGGCGTGGGTGGCGATGGCCGGGATCAGGCCGGCGGAATCGAATCTCGGAGCGAGCAGGTCGCCGCGCTCGAGGATCTCTTTGGACGTCGCGGTGGGGAAGGTCGGCTTGGCCATCCGCGCATATGGCGCCGATCATGCCCGCCGCGCTAGCTTCGCCGCATGAGTCTGAAGGACTGGATCAAGGGCCGGGTGGCGGCCATGGACGCCGCCATCCGCCCCTGGGCGGCGCGGTCCAGGCTCAACGCCTTCGCCTACGAGTTCCTGCTGTTTGGCCTGAAGCAGGCCTGGGCCTGCCTGTATGGCGGGGCGATGGTGGCCCTGCTGATCGGCAGCCATTTCTGGTGGCCGTCCGACGCCGCCCTGTCCCGTTATGACTTCCTGGTGGTCGCGGCGCTTGGACTGCAGGCCCTGCTGCTGGCGACGAAGTTGGAGCGCTGGGACGAAGCCCTGGTGATCGGCATCTTCCACGTGGTGGGCACCATCATGGAGATCTTCAAGACCAGCCACGGATCGTGGATCTATCCCGAGCCATCGATCCTCAGGATCGCGGGCGTGCCGCTGTTCTCGGGTTTCATGTACGCCGCCATCGGCAGCTATATCGCCCGGGCCTGGCGGCTGTTCGACATCCGGTTCGAGACCTACCCGCCGCTGTGGGGGCCGTGGCTGCTGGCGATCCTCAGCTACGCCAACTTCTTCACCCACCACTATACGATCGATATCCGCTGGGGCCTGTTCGTCCTGTCGGTGGTGCTGTTCGGAGGGCGGAGCTTCCAGTTCACGCCGGACCTGAAGCCGCGCTCCATGCCCATGCTGCTGGGCTTCTTCCTGGTGGCGATCTTCATCTGGTTCGCCGAGAACATCGGCACCTTCACCGCGACCTGGACCTATCCACAGCAGGCCGCGCAGTGGCGTCCGGTCGGCCTGGCCAAACTCGGATCCTGGTATCTGCTGATGATGCTCAGCTTTGTCCTGGTCACGCTCGTCCACCGGCCGCGGCCGGTGGAGAGCGATGCGCCTCGAACATCCCTGCTGGACTAGCGGTTGACGAAGTCCAGGAACCGCTGACGCAGGGTGGCGTCGGTCTTGAAGACGCCGGTGAACTGGGTGGTGATCGTCGTCACGTGGCGGTGGTGGACGCCGCGGGTGGTCATGCACTGGTGCGCGGCGTCGATCAGGACGGCGACGCCGGCCGGGCGCAGGCTGTCGGTGATGGCGTCGGCGATCTGCTGGGTCATGGTCTCCTGGGTCTGGAGACGGCGGGCGAAGATCTCGACCACCTTGGCCAGCTTGGAGATGCCGACGACGCGGTTGGTGGGCATGTAGGCGACATAGGCCTTGCCCAGGAACGGCGCCATGTGGTGCTCGCAGTGGCTCTCCACCTCGATCTCGCGCAGCATGACGATGTCGTCATAGCCCTGCACGTCTTCGAAGGTGCGCGAGAGTTCCTTGGCCGGATCGAGGCTGTAGCCTTCGAACCATTCGCCATAGGCGTCGACCACCCGCTTGGGGGTGTCGATCACGCCTTCACGCCTCGGGTCGTCGCCGGCCCAGGCGATGAGGGTGCGGACAGCCTCCATCGCCTCTTCGCGCGTCGGGCGCTTCACGGCTTCAAGATCAACGCCGGGCGTGCCGACGAGGGTTCGGTCGCGAGTGACTGCGTCCATGTGAGATCGGTTCTTTCCAGGGCTGAGTTGCGCCGGAGCGAAGGCTCCGGAAAAGACGCGTGGCCACCCTTATACGTAAGGCGAAGCTTTCCGGATGCGAGACCGTGGCTTCCCGTACGCCCCGTCTGTATATGGGGCGCAAGCCTTTCCCGGCAACTGTTACGCAGCGTCAGACCCTATGACCTTGAGCCTCTACGACACCATGGCCCGTACAAAGCGGCCCTTCGTCCCGCGCGATCCCAGGCGGGTGACGATGTATGTCTGCGGTCCAACGGTCTATAATTACGCCCATATCGGCAACGCCCGGCCGGTGGTGGCCTTCGACGTCCTGTTCCGCCTGCTGCGCCACACCTACGGCGCCGACAGCGTGATCTACGCCGCCAACGTCACCGACGTGGACGACAAGATCAACAAGAAGGCCGCCGAGGAAGGCGTCTCCATCGACGTCATCACCGAACGCTATCTGGACATCTACAACGCCGACATGTCGGTTCTGGGCGCCCTGCGGCCGACCCACCAGCCGCGCGCCACCCAGACCATGGACGCCATCATCGCCATGATCGGCCGCCTGGTTCACAACAACGCCGCCTACGCCGCCGAGGGCCACGTCCTCTTCAACACCCAGGCCTATTCCGACTACGGCAAGCTCTCGGGCCATCCGATGGAGGACATGATCGCCGGCGCCCGGGTCGACGTGGCCCCCTACAAGCAGCACCCCGCCGACTTCGTGCTGTGGAAGCCGTCGAAGGCGAACGAGCCGGTCTGGGACAGCCCCTGGGGCCCCGGCCGCCCCGGCTGGCACATCGAGTGCTCGGCCATGATCGAGCAGAGCCTGGGCCTGCCCATCGACATCCATGGCGGCGGCATCGACCTGCTGTTCCCCCACCATGAGAACGAGATGGCCCAGGGCCTCTGCGCCGGCCACGACCATGACGCCCCCACCGAGTACGCCCGCTACTGGCTGCACAACGGCTTCCTGAACATGGGCGCCGAGAAGATGTCCAAGAGCGTCGGCAACGTCGCCCTGGTGCACGAGCTGATCGAACAGGCGCCCGGCGAGGCCCTCCGCTGGGCCCTGCTGGTGGGTCACTATCGCGCGCCGCTCGACTGGACGGGCGATCTGATCGAGCAGTCCAAGAAGGCCCTGGACCGGCTCTACGGCGCCCTGCGCCGCTCCAGCGAGGTGAAGGCGCAGGCCACCGGCCCGTCCGTCGCCTTCCTGGCGGCCCTGGAGGACGACCTCAACACCCCGGCCGCCATGGCCGAGCTGTTCGCCATGGCCACGGCCCTGGAGACCGCCCGCGGCGAGGATCGCGCCTACGCCAAGGGCGAGCTGCTGGCCTCGGCCAACCTGATGGGCTTCCTGTTCTCCGACCCGGAATACTGGTTCCAGGCGGGCGTCAGCGACGAGCTGCGGGAGAAGGTCGACGGCCTGATCGCCGACCGGGTCGCCGCCCGCGCCGCCAAGGACTGGGCCGCGGCCGACCGCATCCGTGGCGAGCTGACGGCGTTGAACATCGAGGTCATGGATAATCCGACGGGGGCGACCTGGCGGATCAAGGAACAGGGCTGATGCCGGGCTACAACCAACCCAAGCACTTCACCGCCGCCGCCGGCCTGACCTTCAAGCGCGGCGGCGGGGGCGGCGGCCCGTCTGGCGAGAAGATCGAGCACCGGATTGGGGTCCAGGCCCCGGCCCGGGTGATCTGGGAGGTCCTGGCCGACCTCGACGCCTGGGCAGAGTGGAATCCGCTCTACACCAAGGCCGTGGGCAAGATCGCCATCGGGGGGACCCTGACGCTCACCCTGCAGCTGCCCGACGAGGCGCCCGAGACCATCCGTCCGGTGGTCACCGACTGGACGCCGGACTCCCTGTTGCACTGGAAGCTGACCATGGCCGGGGGCCTGGTGCGGACGGTGCGCTACCTGGAGATCGACGAGCTGTCGGAGGAGAGCTGCGTCTTCGCCAATGGCGAGATCGTCGGCGGCCTGCTGGGGCGCTATGTGGCCCGGCGCATGGGCCGCAAGATGTACCGCGGCTTCGAGGCCCTGGGCCTGGCCCTGAAGGACCGCGCCGAGGCCAGGTGGCGCGCCCAGGGCGGAAAGCCTACATCAGCCCCATGATCGACGACCTCTACTCGGCCAAGCTCCTGAAGCTGGCGGCCAACATGCCGCACGCCGGGCGGCTGCCCGCGCCCGAGGGCACCTCGGAGAAGGTCTCCAAGCTCTGCGGCAGCAAGGTCACCGTCGACGTGGTCATGGACGGCGACCGGGTCGGCCAGTTCGCCCAGGACGTGAAGGCCTGCGCGCTCGGCCAGGCCTCGGCCGCGGTGCTGGGCGCCCACGTGGTGGGGGCGACGCTGGCGGAGATCGAGATGGCCCGGGATCAGTTCCGTGCTATGTTGAAGGACGGCGCGCCTGCGCCGGTTGGACGATTTTCGGACCTAGAGATGCTCGCGCCCGTGAAGGATTACCCGGCCCGCCACACCTCGACGCTGCTGGCGTTCGAGGCCGCGACCGACGCCGTCCGCCAGGCCAGCGCTCGAACTAGCCGCGCCGGCGCGGCTTGATCGCCACCAACCGTCGGCGTAATCGCTGCGGTTGATTTGCAAGGCGCTCGCGTCCCGGCATGACCTTTTACGAAACCTGCGTCAGAGGCGCGCTCCGCGCCTACAAGCTGACGTTATCGCCGTTGATCGGGCGCCAATGCCGGTTTCTTCCGACCTGTTCGGAATACGCCGCGGAGGTCCTGATCGGGCAAGGCCCGTGGCGCGGCTCCTGGCTCGCGGCCCGCAGGCTCTGCCGCTGTCATCCCCTGGGCGGTTCGGGATATGACCCGCCGCCCCCGCCGCGCGGGAAGCCCGAGGGCTCCGCCCGGAAATGGACGTGTGAAACATGATCGACCTGATTTTCCCCGACGGCTCCCAGCGCCAGTACGAAGACGGCGCCACGGGGCGTGACGTCGCCGCCTCCATCGCCAAGTCCCTGGAGAAGCGCGCCGTCCTCATCAAGCTGGACGGCAAGCTCTACGACCTGGACCGCGCCCTGCCCTCGGGCGGGGTGTTCGAGATCCTGACGCGCGACGCGCCCGAGGCCCTCGACACCATTCGTCACGACGCCAGCCACGTGATGGCCGAGGCGGTGCAGGAGCTGTTCCCCGGCACCCAGGTGACGATCGGGCCGGCCATCGAGGACGGCTTCTATTACGACTTCGCCCGCGACACGCCCTTCAGCCTGGACGACCTGGCCAAGATCGAGCAGCGGATGAGGGAGATCGTCGACCGCGACGAGAAGATCGTTCGCGAGGAGTGGGACCGCGCCGAGGCCATCGCGCACTTCACGGCGATCGGCGAGGCCTACAAGGCCGAGATCATCTCCGACCTGCCCGAGAGCGAGCCCATCAGCGTCTATCGCCAGGGCGCCTGGAAGGACCTCTGCCTGGGCCCGCACCTGCCGTCGACCAAGCACGTGGGCAAGGCCTTCAAGCTGACCAAGCTGGCCGGCGCCTACTGGCGCGGCGACCACCGCAACGCCCAGCTCCAGCGCATCTATGGGACGGCCTGGGCCAGCGAGGCCGACCTCGAGGCCCACCTCACGCGCATCGAGGAAGCCGAGAAGCGCGACCACCGCAAGATCGGCCGGGCCATGGATCTCTTCCACCTGCAGGAAGAGGCCAAGGGCATGATCTTCTGGCACCCCAAGGGCTGGACCCTGTTCCGCACGGTGGAGAACTATATCCGCCGCCGGCTGGACGCCGAGGGCTACCAGGAGGTCAAGACGCCCCAGATCATGGACCGCGGCCTCTGGGACCGCTCCGGCCACTGGGAGAAGTTCGGCGCCAACATGTTCGTCTGCGAAACGCCGGAAGGCGAGGAGCTGGCCGTTAAACCAATGAACTGTCCGGGGCACATCCAGATCTTCAACGTCGGCCAAAAGAGCTATCGGGACCTTCCCCTGCGGCTGGCCGAGTTCGGGGCCTGCCACCGCTATGAGCCCTCGGGCGCCCTGCACGGCATCATGCGCCTGCGGGCCTTCACCCAGGACGACGCCCACATCTTCTGCCGCGAGGACCAGATCGAGGAGGAGACGACCAAGTTCGTCCGCCTGCTGAACTCGGTCTATTCCGACTTCGGCGTTCATCTCGACAGCGTCAAGCTGGCCCTGCGGCCGGAGCTGCGCGCTGGCTCCGACGAGGTCTGGGATATCGCCGAGGACAAGCTCGACCGCGCCGCCCGCCAGGCGGTGAACATCAAGATCGACCGCCTGCCGGGCGAGGGCGCCTTCTACGGCCCCAAGCTCGAGTTCCACCTGCGCGACGCCATCGGCCGGACCTGGCAGTGCGGCACGCTGCAGCTGGACTTCGTCCTGCCCGAGCGCCTGGACGCCGAGTACACGGCCGAGGACGGCTCCAAGCAGCGGCCGGTGGTCCTGCACCGGGCGGTGTTCGGGGCGGTGGAGCGGTTCCTCGGCATCCTGATCGAGAACCACGCCGGGGCCTTCCCCCTGTGGCTGGCGCCGACCCAGGTGGTGGTCGCCACAATTACGTCCGACGCCGATGATTATGGGATGCGGGTCGCCGAAGAATTGCGCGCGGCGGGCCTGCGGGTTGAAACCGATCTTCGCAACGAGAAGATCAACTACAAGATTCGGGAGCACAGTCTCGCCAAGGCCCCGGTGATCGCCGTGGTCGGCCGGCGGGAAGCCGAGGAGGGCAAGGTGGCGCTGCGGCGGTTTGGATCGGATGGGCAGGAAATCCTTTCGCTCGCTCAGGCCGCGAAGACGCTTGCCATGGAAGCTCTAGCGCCCGATGTTGCCCGTCGCACCACGGGCGCGGCCGCTGCTTCGCCTCGCGAATCGGTCGGGGCCAGGGAGGCTGGATGAACGGCATCGCCGCACCGATCGTCGCCTACGAACCCGCGCCAACGCCTGATTTCGTAAGGCCGCGCCGCAAGGTGTCGGTGGTGATGGTTGTCTACATGACCGGTGCGGCGCTCGAGGAGAGCATCGCCTGCGTCCTGGCCGATCCCATGGTCGATGAGTTCGTCATCGTCGACAACGGTTCGACCCGGACGGAGGCGGCGCGCCTGGACGGCGTCGCCGATCGCGACCGCCGGGTGGTGCTGATCAACGGCCAGGGCAATGTCGGATTCGCCCGAGGCGCGAATCTCGGCGCCAAGGCCGCCAAGGGCGACGTCATCGTCTTCCTCAATCCCGACGCCTTCCTGCAGCCGAGCTGCATCACCGAGCTGGTCCGCGCCATCGAGGGCCGGCCGGCGCCCTGCATCGTCGGCGGCCGGGTGCTGAACACCGACCGCACCGAGCAGCGCGGCGCGCGCCGCGGCGATATCACCCCCATCAGCGCCCTGATGAGCCTCAGCCACCTGGCCCGGCACGTGCCGGCCTGGCGCCGCTACGAGGTCCACTGGGAGAACGACGCGGCCCCCGACTGCGTGGCCGCCATCCCCACCATCTCCGGCGCCTGCTTCGCCATGCGCCGGGAAGACTTCGACGCGGTCCAGGGGTTCGACGAGGGCTATTTCCTGCACGTCGAGGACGTGGACCTCTGCTGGCGCGTGCGCCGGGCGGGCGGGACCGTGCTCTTCCAGCCGAAGGCCGAGGTCGTCCACCTCGGGCACACCAGCCACGCCAGCCCCATCAAGGTGGAGTTCCACAAGGGCGTGGGCCTGGCCCGCTACTTCCGCAAGCGGGCCGAGAACCTCTCGGAGACCCTGCTGGCCTGGCTGCTCTCGCCGGTCATCGTCTGCACCGCCGTCGCCCGCCCGATGATGTGGCGGGTGCGCGGCCGAGCCACCTAGAGCCAATCCCACTATCCGCTCATCCCGGCGAAGGCCGGGAGCCGGATACATCCGCCGTATTCAGACTTCCTGGCTCAGGCCGCGACCTGGGACCTGGGCCCCGGCCTTCGCCGGGGTGAGCGGTAGGGTCTAGGCCGGAAACAGCCCCGCCCGCGCCACCGACGAGGTGGGCGGCTTGCCCAGCAAATCCGACACCCACCTGGCCGTGCTGATCAGGCCGGGCAGGTCGTAGCCGGTCGAAAACCCCGCGCGCTCCAGCATGTAGACCAGGTCCTCGGTGCCGATGTTTCCCGTGGCGTCGGGGGCGAAGGGGCAGCCCCCCAGGCCGCCGCAGCTGGCGTCCAGGATATCGACCCCGGCCTCGACCCCGGCATAGGCGTTGGCCAGGCCGGTGTTGCGGGTGTCGTGGAAGTGCAGGCGCAGCTTGGTGTCGCCGATCACCTTCTTCACCGCCTCGACCCGGGCGCGCACGGTCCACGGATCGGCCACCCCGATGGTGTCGGCGAGCGCGATCTCGGCGATGTTCAGGCACGCGGCCTCGCGGGCCAGCGCCACCACCTGATCCTGGCCGACCTCCCCGTCGAAGGGGCAGCCGAAGGCCACGGAGAAGGTGGCGCTGATGGGCGGCCCGCCCTCGGCGTCGCGGCGGGCGGCGATGGCGGCCAGGGCGGCCATCTGCTCGGCGGTCGAGGCGCCCTGGTTGCGGATGCCGAAGCCGTCGGTGGCGCAGACCACCACATTGGCCTCGTCGCAGGACGCGGCCACCGCCCGCTCCCAGCCCTTCATGTTCAGCACCAGGCCGATGCGCGAGCGCCCCGCCTGGGCGGGCAGGGCCTCCATCACCTCCTCGGCGCCGGCCATCTGCGGCACGCGCTTGGGATTGACGAAGGAGACGGTCTCCATGCGTCGGGCGCCGGCCGCCTCCAGCCGGGCGATGAAGTCCAGCTTCTGCGGGACATCCAGCAGGGCCTTCTCGTTCTGCAGGCCGTCGCGGGGCCCGACCTCGACGATCTCGATGAACCGGCTCATGGCGCGGTCTCCGGTTGGGGTGGGGGCGGGGCGTAGATGCGTAAGCTCGTCTCGTCGCCGTTGGAATAGTCCAGGCCGCGGATCTCGCCGATCTCCCGCGGCTTCAGGCCCCGCGCCTTCAGGGCCGCCTCGAAGGCCTTCTGCTCGCGGCCCTCCACCACGGCGGGCCGGTTGTCGGCCAGGGCCTCGGCGGCCTGGTCGGGGCCCCCCAGGTCGGTGGGGGTGCCAAGGGCGAAGACCAGGCTGGGTTCGGCGTAGCCGGCGACGGCCACCGGGGCCGGGGCGATCCCCTGGCGGGGCAGAAGGCGGGCCTGGGCCAAGGCTTGCTCCGTGCGTTGCGACAGCCACAGGGGCTCCAGCCGGGGCGCCAGGCCCGCGGCCAGCGCCGCGTGGGCTGCGATCCCCAGGGCGCCGGCGGTCACCAGGGCGGTTCCGGCGCGCCCCCGCAGCAGCATATAGGCTCCCGCCAGGCCCGCCGCCGCCATCAGGGCGCCGGCGATCAGGGCCATGGGGATGTCGCTCGTATCGCCGTACTCGGCCATCAGATAGCCGACCCCGCCCGCCAGCAGCACGCCCACCCCCCCCGACAGGGCCGCCCCGATCCAGCGCACGCGGTCGCCCAGGGGCTCGCGAAGGGCCGCGGCCGCCAGCCAGGCCAGGGCGCCATAGGTGGGCAGGGTGTAGTGGACCAGCTTGGTGGGGGTCAGCTCGAAGACCAGGAAGGCCGGGATCAGCCAGGCCAGGGCGAATCGCACCCCGGGCTCGGCGCGGTTGCGCCAGCCGTGGACCAGGGCCGCCGGCAGCAGCAGGGTGACGGGGAAGAACAGCAGGGGGGTGGCCAGGGTGTGATAGCCGGGCAGGGCGCCGTGGCTCTCCTGGCCGCCGGCCAGCTTGGGGGCCAGGTCCCCCACCAGGGCCGCGCTCCAGAAGCCGCCGTCGGTGGCCACCGTCACCGCCCAGGCCCAGGGCCCGATGACGGCCGCGAACAGGATCAGGCCCCAGCTCCAGCCCAGACTCTTGGCCCAGGGGGCCTTGCGGTCGGCGATCCACAGGGTGACGGCGGTCAGGGCCACCACCATCAGGCCCACCGGGCCCTTCACCAGGGTCGCCCCCGACAGGCCCAGCCAGAACAGCAGCCGGGTCAGCCGCCCCGATGGCGGCCCATCCCGGCTGGCGGCGTAGATCCGCGCCAGGGCCGCGACGGCCAGGGTGGTGGTTCCGCACAGCACCGCGTCGGTCTTGGCGATGAAGGCCTCCGACGACAGCAGGAAGGTCGAGGCCAGGGCCGCGCCCGCCAGCAGGCCGGTGGGCCCGCCGAAGAAGGCCGCCGCCCCCCAGGCGCAGGCCGCCGCCGCCAGCATGGCCCCCAGCAGGGAGGGAATGCGGTAGGCCCAGATATCCCGCGCCTCGGCCTGCGACAGCAGGGCCACCGAGCCCGCCTGCAGCCAGTAGATCCCCACGGGCTTCTTGAAGCGCGGCTCGTCCTGGAAGCGGATGACCACGAAGTCGCCGGTCTCCAGCATCTGGGCCGTCGCCTGGGCGAAGCGTGATTCGTCGCGATCCAGGGGCGGCACGGCGAAGACGCCGGGCAGGCCCGCCAGCAGGGCGATCAGGGCGGCCAGGGCCGGCCCGCGCCATCCCCGGCTCCAACGTTCGATATAGCCGTCCAGAGTCATGGCCGCTTGATAGCACGATCCTTTCAGGCGCCGACTTTTCCGGTATGGAGAGGTCATGGCCAGATCCGCAGCCTCAGCGCCCGACATTTCCGTGGTGGTTCCCGTCTTCGACGAGGAGGGCGCCGCGCCCGCCCTGGCCCGCGAGATCGCCGCGGCCTTCAAGGGCCGCGACTACGAAATGATCTTCGTCGACGACCGCTCGCGGGACGGCACCATCGCGGCCCTCACGGCCCTGAAGACCGAGATCCCGCAGCTTCGGGTCCTGGCCCACCGCGCCAATTCGGGACAGAGCCGGGCGATCCGCACCGGCATCCTAGCCGCCCGCGGCGACGTCATCGTCACCCTGGACGGGGACGGACAGAACGACCCGGCCGACGGCCCCATGCTGGTGGACGCCCTGCTGGCGGGGCCGCCCGACCTCGCCCTGGTGGGGGGCGAGCGGGTCAAGCGCCAGGACAGCCAGGCCAAGAAGATCGCGTCGAAGTTCGGCAACGGGGTCCGCAAGCGCCTGCTGAAGGACACCGCCAACGACACCGGCTGCGGTCTGAAGGCCTTCCGCCGCGAGGCCTTCCTGCGGCTTCCCTATTTCGATCACATCCACCGCTACATCCCGGCCCTGATGCTGCGGGAGGGCTACCGGGTGGACTTCCGGCCGGTGAACCATCGTCACCGCCAGACCGGGGCGTCGAAATACACCAATTTCGGCCGGCTGATGGCCTCGGCCTCGGACCTGTTGGGGGTGATGTGGCTGCAGACCCGCGCCCGCAACCCCGGCGGCGCCGACGAGGTCTAGTGCAGGCAACCTGGCGGTGAAGCGTCTTTGCGGCCCGCGGCAAAGCGGTTAACCCTTGGCGTCGCCGGAGCTTCACCGGCGAAGGGGGCTTCTGCGATGTTCGCCGCGTTTCCGCTGCTGGTCCTGCCGGTGCTGGTCTACAACCTGATCGCGCTCACCCTGACCGGGGGTTTCTCCGCCCTCGACGCCGGGACGCGGATGAGCGAGCAGCTGTTCACCATCCACATGACCTCGCGGGCCGACTGGCCGGTGAGCCTGGGCGACCTGCTGCTGGCCGCGGCCCTGGTGGTGCTGTTCATCGAGCTGCTGAAGTCCACCACCAGCCGGCGGATCGCCATCATCAATCACTCGCTGTCGATGATCCTGTTCATCGTCTGCCTGGTGGAGTTCCTGCTGGCGCCGGCCTTCGCCACCTCCACCTTCTTCCTGCTGACGATCATGGTGCTGCTCGACGTGCTCGCCGGCTTCATCGTCACCATCGTCTCGGCCCGCCGGGATATCGACTTCACGCCAGACGGCGTCTGACGCTCCAGCCCTAGGTGAGGGCCGTGAAGATCAGGGCCACGACGGCGACGTCGAACATGCGGATGAAAGCGATCATGGGGCGCCCCGTCGGGATGGTTACCCAAAGGTTCAAGCAAGACCGGCGCCAGAGCGGGCGCGGCTGAATGGCCCTGTTCTTCGATCACGCCTGGTTCGACGCCCGGCTCGCCGAGCGCGGCCTGTCGCGTACGGTGATGGCCGCCGCCGCCGCCATGAGCGAGGCCGACCTGGCCCTCGTCTTCAAGGATCAGCGGGAGCTATCGGCGCAGGAGGTGGGGGTGTTCGCCGAGGTCCTCGGGGTCGCCCCGGCCGAGATCGCGCGGCATGCCGGGGTCTCCACCCCGGTCCCCGGCGGCGGAGCGGAGGCGCGTATCGCGGCCCTGGAGCGGCGGGTGGCGGCCCTGGAGGCCGAGCTCGCCCGGCTGAGGCGCTAGATCTCGGTCTTGGTGGCCGAACCCTTTCGGGCCCGGCGGTCGGCCTTGCCGGACCATTCGGTGCGGCCATAGGCGTTTCTTGCCGCCCCCAGGGTCTCGACGCCGCCGCGCAGGCCGCGCTTCTGGCCGTCCTGGCCCATCAGCTGGGCGCTGAACACGCTGGCGCCCTCGGCGGCGTGGTCGGGGGCGGGGCGCACGGTCTCGCCGGAGACGATGGCCGGCAAGCTGCGGTCGTCGGTGTCGTGCAGCCTTTCGGAGTCGTCCACGCGGGAGCGATGGGCCCGGCGGGCCTGGGCGGCTCTGCGAATGGGGTCGATCGGCGAGGTCATGGCTGCCGATCCTGGCCCCCCGTTCGTTAAAAAATGACGCCTAGGTCTTGGAGATCAGCTTCTCGATCTGGGCCTGCATCTCCTCCATCCGCCGCTTCATCTCGGTCAGGGCCTCGTCGGCGGCCGGGCTGGGGGCGGCTTCGGGGGCCCGGGGCGCGGGCGGCGGCTCCTCGGTGCGGGTGTAGGCGAAGGGCGAGAACATCTTCATGGCCCGGTCGAACAGGGCCAGGTTCTGGCGGATCTGGTCGTCGTAGACCCCGATCCCGGCGCCCTGGCCCAGGGTGGAGAACTGCGAGCGCATCCGCTCCTGCTGCTCGGCGAAGGTCGACAGCGAGAGCTCCAGATAGGACGGCAGGAAGGCCTGCATGGAGTTGCCGTAGAAGCCGATCAGCTGCCGCAGGAACTGGATCGGCAAGAGGTTCTGCCCCTCGCGTCCTTCTTCCTCGACGATGATCTGGGTCAGGACCGAACGGGTGATGTCCTCGTTGGTCTTGGCGTCATAGACCACGAAGTGGACGCCCTGTTTGACCATGTCGGACAGGTGCTCAAGCGTCACATAGGAACTCGACGCGGTGTTGTAGAGCCGCCGGTTCGCGTACTTCTTGATGACCACGCGGTCTTCGTTGGACTTGCCGGTATTGCCCTGAGCGTCCGCCATCCCAGATCCTTCTTTGAGCCCGCCCCCCGCGGCGCGCTCCTATCTTGCGGCGCAGTATCGCGGATGCGAGCGCGTTCGCAAAGCGCGCTCCGGTGGAAGGCGAACGATTTCACCCTCTTGCTCAATCCGGAGCGGTTCTCGATAGATAGGGGCTCACGCGCTTGAAGGAGCCCGCCATGTCCGACGTCGTCATCGTCTCGGCCGCCCGCACCCCGGTCGGATCGTTCAATGGGGCGCTCTCCGCCCTTCCGGCGCATGAACTCGGCAAGATCGCCATCCAGGCCGCCATCGAGCGCGCGGGCATCACCGCCGCCGACGTGGAGGAGGTGATCATGGGCCAGGTGCTGCAGGCCGGCGCCGGCCAGGGCCCGGCCCGCCAGGCCTCCATCAACGCCGGCATCCCGCAGGAGAGCCCGGCCTGGAGCCTCAACCAGCTGTGCGGCTCGGGCCTCCGCGCCGTGGCGCTGGGCGCCCAGCAGATCGCCGACGGCTCGGCCGGCATCGTCATCGCCGGCGGCCAGGAGAGCATGAGTCAGTCGCCCCACGCCTCGCAGCTGCGCACCGGCACGAAGATGGGCGACACCACCTTCGTCGACACCATGATCAAGGACGGCCTGCTGGACGCCTTCCACGGCTACCACATGGGCCAGACCGCCGAGAACATCGCCTCGCGCTGGCAGATCACCCGGGCCGAACAGGACGAGTTCGCCGTCGCCAGCCAGAACAAGGCCGAGGCCGCCCAGAAGGCCGGCAAGTTTGCGGGCGAGATCGCGCCCGTCACCATCAAGGGCCGCAAGGGCGACACCGTCGTCGACCAGGACGAATACATCCGCCACGGCGCCACCCTCGACAGCGTCTCGGGCCTGCGCCCGGCCTTCAACAAGGAAGGCTCGGTCACCGCGGCCAACGCCTCGGGCCTCAATGACGGCGCCGCGGCCCTGGTGCTGATGAGCGCCGACGAAGCCAAGAAGCGCGGCCTCAAGCCGCTGGCCCGCATCGCCTCCTGGGCCAGCGCCGGCGTCGACCCTGAGATCATGGGCACCGGCCCGATCCCCGCCAGCCGCAAGGCCCTGGAAAAGGCCGGCTGGTCGGTGGGCGACCTCGACCTCATCGAGTCCAACGAGGCCTTCGCCGCCCAGTCGATCTGCGTGGTGCGCGACCTCGGCCTCGACCCGGCCAAGGTGAACGTCAACGGCGGCGCCATCGCCATCGGCCACCCGATCGGCGCCTCGGGCGCCCGCATCCTGACCACCCTGCTGCACGAGATGAAGCGTTCCGGAGCCAAGAAGGGCCTGGCGACGTTGTGCGTCGGCGGCGGGATGGGCGTGGCCATGTGCGTCGAGCAAGTCTAGCCGCGGCAAGGCCCAGCGCCGGAGCAACCGGCGCGGGAACAGGTTCTTAGGGAGAGACGGGAATGGCGAGAGTCGTATTTGTCACGGGCGGGACCCGGGGCATCGGCCGGGCGATCTGCGAGCGCCTGAAGGCCGACGGGATGAAGGTCGCCGCCGGCTATTCCGGGAACGAGGAGGCCGCCGCCGCCTGCGCCAAGGAGCTGGGCGTCATGGTGGTGAAGGGCAATGTCGGGAACTTCGAGGACTGCGAGCGGGCGGTGAACGCGGTGATGGCCGAACTCGGCCCCATCGACGTCCTGGTCAACAACGCCGGCATCACCCGTGACGGCGTCTTCCACAAGATGAAGCCCGAACAGTGGTCCGAGGTCATCCGGGTCAATATGGATAGCGTCTTCAACATGACCCGCCACGTCATCGAGGGCATGCGCGAGCGCGAGTGGGGCCGGATCATCAACATCTCGTCGATCAACGGCCAGAAGGGCCAGATGGGCCAGACCAACTACTCCGCCGCCAAGGCCGGGGTGATCGGCTTCACCAAGGCGCTGGCCCTGGAGAACGCCCGCAAGGGGGTGACGGTCAACTGCATCGCGCCCGGCTATATCGACACCGAGATGGTGCAGGCCGTGCCGGAGAACGTGCTGGCCTCGATCATCGCCCAGATCCCCGTGGGCCGCCTGGGCCACGGGCACGAGATCGCCGACATGGTGGCCTTCCTGGCCGGGGAGCACGCCGGCTACGTCACCGGCTCCACCCTGTCGCTGAACGGCGGCCAGTACATGGCCGGCTAGGGTCGATTCCCTTGTGGGAAAAAGGACTGGCGCAGACGAACAAGGCGGTGGGAGCTTGAGCGTAGGCCTATTGGCGTCCAAAAAGCGCCCCAGTCCTCCAGCATCACCTTGCGTCTGATGATAAGCGAACGACCGGCGCAGGCTTGCAAGCTCGCCTTCGTCGCGGCCCTGGCCGCGGCGGGGCTGGCCGGACTCGCAAGCCCGGCCTGGGCGGGCCCCGAGAACCTGCGGGAGAACCTGTTCGGCGAGCGCCAGATGGCGCCGGGTCGCAACACCTCCCCGCCCATCGCCCGCTATGTCAGCCAGGAGGGCGACGTCTTCGTCCTCGACCGCAGCCAGAACCGGCCGCTGCTGAAGTTCCAGGACAGCCCCGAGGTCTGGGCGCTCAAGCCCCAGCCGGCGCCGCGGGGCGACATCATCTACAAGAACGACCTGGGCGAACCGGTGCTGCGGGCCACCCGGCTGGGGGGCCTGACCTTGTTCACCGAGGACCGGCCCGGCGGCACGGCGGCGGCCCTGGCCGGGGGCGGACCGGCCCTGCGGCTGCCGGCGCTCGGCCCCCAGGCCCTGCTGGAGCGGCTGGCCCAGGCCAGCGCCCGGGCGACGCGGGCCGCGCGGCGTCTGATCCCCTTCGAGGCCGACGCCTCGCCGGCCTCCTCGGCCCTGGTGGCCGACGCCGCCCTGGTGGCCTCGGAGGCGGTGATCCGGATGTCCAAGAAGCCGGGCGGGCTGAGCCTCATCAACCGGTTCAACAAGGTCGCCCTGGTGGAGGGCCGCAAGCCCGGGGCGAGCGTGCACCAGGGGGTCATGCACATCACCATCACGCCTGGCGACGGCCTGGCCGGGCGCCCGTCCTCCGACCGCATCATGGCCGCGGCCGGCAGCCGCTGACGTGTCGGTGGCCGCGGAGGGATGAGAGCGCCCTTCAGAGGCCTCCAGGCGCCGACGAACCCCTGATCCGCAAGGGGTCGGGCCGGCCGACCAAGACCGACAGGTGACCGTCGAGGTCCCGACGAACCCCGCTCAGCCCTTGAAACTGTCCTTGGCCGCCCGCACCGCGGCGAAGGCCTCGTGGGGCGGCAGGCCGGGCTTCAGCACCGGGGCGCGCAGGAAGGGGTTGGTCGCCTTCTCCAGGCCGATGGTGGTGGGGACGGTCCACTCGCCCCGCTCCCGGGCCGCGAAGATCGCCGCCGCGCGGGCCGCGAGCGCCGGGTCGTCATCCACCGACAGGGCGAAGCGGGCGTTGGAGGCGGTATATTCGTGGGCGCAGTAGACGGCGGTGTCGTCGGGCAGGGCGGTGAGCCGCGCCAGGCTGGCCCACATCTGCTCGGCCGTGCCCTCGAACAGCCGGCCGCAGCCGAGCGCGAACAGGGTGTCGCCGACGAAGGCCACGCGGTCGGCGGCGTCGAAATAGGCGATGTGGCCGAGGGTATGGCCGCCGGACTCGATCACCTCGAACGTCGTCTCCCCCAGCTTCACCACGTCGCCACCCGCCACCTGGCGGTCGACGGGGGACAGGCGCTCCACCTCGGCGGGGCCGACGACGGTGCAGCCGGTGGCCGCCTTGATCGCCGCGTTGCCGCCGGCGTGATCGGGGTGCCAGTGGGTGTTGAGGATCAGGTCGAGCTTCCAGCCCAGCTTGGAAAGCTCGCCCAGGATCGCCTCGGCGTCGGGGGTGTCGATGCAGGCCGCCAGGCCGCTGGCGTCGTCGCGCACCAGGAAGCCGTAATTGTCCGACAGGCAGGGGAACTGGTGGATGGTGACCGACATGGGCTTCCTCCGGGTTGGACCCTGCCGATTTAGGTTGGGGGTCGCGATAAGTCGAGCACGCCCTTAAGTTCCAACCCATGCGCCGCGACGTCCTCGAGCTCCGACAGTTCTACGCCTCCAAGCTGGGGGCCGCGGCCCGCGAGATGACGGCGCGCAAGGTGCTGGAGACCTGGGGCGACGGCCGGGGCCTGGACATCCTGGGCCTGGGCTACGCCACCCCGTTCCTGGGGCCGCTCGCGCCCGCCGCGCGGCGGGTGGTGGCGGCCATGCCGGCCCAGCAGGGGGTGGAGCTGTGGCCCGCCGGCCCGCGCAACCTGGCGGCCCTGACCGCCGAGGACAGCCTGCCGTTCCAGAACGCCCTGTTCGACCGCATCCTGGCGGTCCACGCCATCGAGGAGAGCCCCGATCCGGTGGCCCTGCTGCGCGAGGTCTGGCGGGTGCTGTCGCCCTCGGGGCGGGTGATCCTGGTGGTGGCGGCCCGCAACGGCCTGTGGGCCAACGCCGAGGCCACGCCCTTCGGTCACGGCCGGCCCTATACGCGGAGCCAGCTGGCCGAGCTGCTGCGGGAGGCCGAGCTGGAGCCCTCCGGCTGGACGCGGGCCCTCTATGTCCCCCCCGTCACCTGGCTGGCCGGCTGGGCCGAGGGCTTCGAGCAGGCGGGCTCGCGGCTGTGGCCGGGCTTCGCCGGCCTGGTGCTGATGGAGGCGGTGAAGCAGACCTTCGCGGTCAAGCCCCGCGCGGCGCGGGCCCGGGTGCGGGTGGCCCGCCCGGCGCTCAATCCCCTGCCGGCGGGGCGGGCGCCTGTTTCGCGGGCGCCTGGCGGAACCGACTAGCCCACCCCTTGGAGCCGGCGGCGGATCGCCCTAGCTTGGAGCTTCACGCGGCCGCTCGACGGCCCATCCGGAGGTCCGCCCATGAAAATGATCGTCGCGATCATCAAGCCCAGCCGCCTCGACGCGGTGCTCGAGGCCGTCACCGAGGCGGGCGCCTCGGGCCTGACGGTCACCGAGGTGCGCGGCTATGGCCGCCAGCGGGGCAAGACCGAGGTCTATCGCGGCGCCGAGTACGAGGTGAAGCTGCTGCCCAAGGTGAAGCTGGAGATCGCCGTCCCCGACGACATCGCCGACGCCGTCATCGAGGCCGTCGCCCGCACCGCCAACACCGGCAAGATCGGCGACGGCAAGGTCTTCGTGCTGGACCTGGAACAGGCGCTGAGAATCCGCACCGGCGACCGGGACGCGGCGGCGATCGCGGGGTAGGGGGGCGGGAGACGAGCGGCTCACCGACCCGCGCGTGATTGCGGCGGCAGGGTGATTGGCTGCACGGTGACGAATCGTGCCAGCGTAGCCCCGAAGGCACTTGTCGGCGTGATTCCTGTCCGCTCAGGGCGGAGCTACCGAGAGCTGATCCGGCCCCGGAGGAATGGGGCGTCGTACCCTGTACTGGACGGCGCCATCGGCGTCGAAGCCGAGAATTTCAACCTCGGCGCCGACAACTGACGCCTCGCCACCGGTCGAAGCCTCAAGTCGGAACGAGCCTGAACTTGCGCGCATGGCGCGGGCCTTGGGCGTCCCGAGATAGACTTGAAGTTCGGCCTTCGTCGAACGGCCGGGCGCTCCGGGTCTGTGGTTGGACCAAAGAAAGACTTCGACTGGCGCGATGAGGGCTTGCCCGACGTCGGCCAGGACGTAGGGAACCGGCGAGGCCAGTCGCTGGGGTCTGCTGAACACACCTGGCGATACATTTCCATCCGTATGGAAGGCCAAGTAGTTCCAATACAGAACGTCCATCGTGGCGTCGTAGACGACGTCGAAGCGTCCGTCGTTGTCGGTGTCCTCCAGGCAAGCTCCCTGATTGGCCTTTAGCGGCGAGCAGAAGATCGCACCGTCGCTCGATGCGCCATGCAGAATGGCGCCCTCCGGGAGATCGACCTGGTTGGCCGTCATTGCGCGCCTGATCGTCGCGCGAACAGGCGCCAGCAGCCTAGCATGCTGCTCGGATCTGGCGGTTTGAACCAGGAGAGGCTCGTCAGGACGTGCGACCTGCGGGCCATCTAAGGACCTCGTCGGTGGCTGGATGACGAGACGCTGGCCGACCCGCTGAGCTTGGGCGGCGCTGCAGGTCAGCGCGAAACCCAACGCGACGATGATGCGGGCTTTCCACATGAGATGGGCTTCCCCTACCGCTCTTTTCGCAACGCGAGTTCACGCTGGTAGACCCGCAGGCAAGTTGCTCCATCTTCAACCGCCAGGTCCGCGGGCGGCCTGTTGGTTGACTGATCCAGCACTTCGAGATCGCACTCCTCGCCCATGGGCGCGTGAGAGACGACGGCGTATTGGTGGCCGGCCAAAGGGGTAAAGGTCGCCCGACGTTGGCAGCTCGGATGGCTCAGCTGCATATAGCCTGCGTTCACATAGTAGAGCGTGGCCGCCATGATGGTGATTGGCTGGTTCGCCGCCACTTGGCGCACAGGGCCGTCGGCCGAGGTCCAGAGTAGGTTGGCGGCGACCTTCAAATCTTCGCACCGGGGCGTCGTCGATACGAAGTAGCTTTGCGTTCCGGTGACCATGGGGCGGGAGGTGTAGCCCTTGTTGAATTGGAGGGCCGCGACCGCGCTGTACGCCCCCGGCGCCATCGCGTCTTCCAAAACTGGCGCCGAGGCGCAACCGACAAGCGCAAGAAGCGCCACGCCCAAACACAAACGCCAAGCCTGCATGCCCATCCGCTTTCAAAGCCAAGGTTGTTATGCAGTCCGCGTCCCACAGTTGTGGCGACGCGTCTAGGGCCACCAGGCGTCGCGCCACAATTGTCGTGAGAGCGCCCTTCCTGCCGGGGCTCGAAGCCCGGTCAGGCCGGTCGCTCGCCCAGGGCAAACGCGGGTCCAAGCCAAGGGCGATTGAGTGCACTGTCACCGCAATCTCGAATGCGACACGCTCAGCTTCTGAAGATCGCGCCCACGGCCAACCGATCTACCGTCGTCGGGATTGGTGCTCCCGTCACCGTATGCCCCACTACCGTAGATCTATTGAGCGGCTCTCCCCGCCGTCTCCGGGGCCAATCGCTTGAGGGCCTGCAGGAGCTTTGGGTCGCTGAACAGGGTGCGGAAATCCGCCGTCTTCCTGCAGGCTCGAACCTTTTCGGCCACGGACAGCTGCATGATCTTCGGATCGAGCTTGTCGATGGTCGCGGTCCAATCGTCTCCGTGCCGCCCCTGCAGCTTGCCCACGCGATAGAGGGCGGACTGCGTGAACGCCAAGGATAGACGTTCGTCCCCTGCCTTCTGAGCGCTCGAAAACCCGGCGATATCGGCAAGAAGGCAAGAGACGTCCTCTTCGTCAGCGCTGCTCAGCTTGCCTTGGCCGCAGGCGCCGAGCAGCGAGAGCGCCGCGGCGGCGCAAGCGAAACGGACTAGGTTCATGCTGGGCGCTCCTCCATTTCCGCTATCCTGGGGTGCAGAGGCTTAAGGTCTGTTTGCTCCGGCCTAGATGCGGCGACGCTGCACGAAACACGTCCGCCGTTACCGGTCGGAGCCGATCCCCAGCCGGTGAGCGGATCGTTTACCATGCCACTTAAGGGGGAATTATCGCGCATCTGCAAAACCTGCCGTAGAGTTGCCCGGGCAGGAGACCACCATGAGAGTACGGACCACAGCGAGCGCGGTGACCGCGGCGGCGGTGTTGTCGGCGGTCCTGTCCCTGGTGACGTTGAGCGGCGCGACGCCCGCCGCGGCGCCGGCCACGCTGGACGCCCAGGTCCTGCTCGGCTTGCGCGGCGTCCTGGTCTATCTGGCCGTCTTCCTGCCGCTGCACTTCGGACTTCGGCGGGCGAGGATCGGCGGGCGCTGGGCCTATGCGGGGGCGGGCGCGCTCGCCGTTCTGATCGCCGTCGGCGGCCAGACGCCGCCATCCGCCTGGCGGATGATGATGACCGGCGGGATGCTCAGCGTCTTCCTGGCCTTCCTGCTGGTGGTGGGCGCGATCATGGGATTCCTCTTCCACTACCGGGCCGGGCTGGAGGCCGAGGGCGACGATCCGGCCCGGCTGTCGCGGGTGCTGGCCTCGCGCGGGGCCGAGGGGTCCGGCGCGGTGTCGGAAGACGGCGCCCTGGTCGACACCGGGGCGGCGGAATATTTCAACGGGCCGCTACAGGTGCGCACCGCCCTGCCGGTGGTGTTCGTGGCCTCGCTGGTCTCCGCCGGGGCCTTCGGCCTGGCGCAGCTGGTGATCGGCGCCGCAGGCGAGATGACCGCCCGGCTGCAGCACGGCGGCGCGATGCCGGTGTCGGAAATGCTGGGCCTGGCCGTGGCGTCCCAGCTGCAGGTGATCGCGATCATGGGGCTGGTCGCGCCGATCCCGTTCAGCGTGGCCGTGCTGCTGGCCCACCTGATCCTGAAGGCCTTGGATAAGCAGTCCTACATAGCCTACCTGATCGCCGGCCTGCTCGCGCCCTTGCTGCTAGTGCTGATCGCCGGCGTCACGGGTCTGCTGTTCGGCCTGGCCGGCTCGCTGCCCCTGGCCATCTCCATGTGCGTCTACCGTCACATGGCCGGCCTCGAACCCAAGCGGGTGAAGGAGGACATCATCGTCCACGACCGCCGCGACCTGGTGGGCGCCGACCACGCGCGTCGGCAGTTCGGCCGACTGATCAAAGGCTAGGGCCGGCGCGGGCGACCTATTTCCGACAGTGTGACCGTAATCGGCGGCCCCGCCGACCAGCTCATCCGGCCGCCGCCGGCAGGGCCGCGAGGTCCTCGAAGACGGTGCAGGGCTCGGCGGGGTTGGCGGCGCAGGCGCCGTCGCAGCGGGACGCCATGCGGGTGAGCGTCGCCTCCAGCTGCTCGAGTTCGACGCGCCGGCGCCGCACCTCGGCCACGTGGGTCTGGAGAAGATCGCGGGCGTCGCCGCAGGCCGACTGGTCGCCGTCAAAGATGCCCAGCAGCTGGCGCACCTCGCCGATCGGGAGCCCGAGATCGCGCGCGCGCCGAATGAGGGTGAGGCGCTGGACCTGCGGCCAGCCGTAGCTGCGGCGGCCGTTGGGGGTCCGGTCGACCGGGCGCAGCAGCCCGATGTCCTCATAGTAGCGGATGGTCGGGGTCGAGCAGCCGGAGCGGACCGCGGCCTGGCCAATCGTCATCGCCATGAAAGTCCCCTTGATCCTCAAGTCGCTTGAAGAGGTAGCACGGGGCCTGTGAAGCTTTTCATGGAGATTGCGATGAAGCTGCGTTGGGGAATTCTCGGCCTGGCGGCCGCCTGCGGCGCCTGCTGCGCGCCGCTGATCGCGCCCCTGCTGGCCGGCGCGGGCCTGGCCGGAATGGTGGGCGGCGGCCGGCTCTTCGGCCTGACCTGGGATCAGATCCTGTGCGTGGGCCTGCCGGCGTTCGGGGCGGTGCTGCTGCTGGCGCTCTGGCTTGGCCGCAGAATGGCGTCGCGCAGGTCGTGCGACTGCGAAACCAGCTGCCGGATGGAGCCGGAGCCACGGTAGAGGCGGGGCCTAGAACGGCCGCTCGGTCTGCCAGATCGCCTCGATGTTGTTGCCCTCGGGGTCGAAGAGGAAGGCCTCATAGCTGGTGGGGCGGCGATAGCCGGGCGGGCCGTTGTCCCGGGCGCCCAGACGCATCCCGGCGTCATGGAAGGCGTCCACCGCCGCCGGCGCGTCGGCGCGGAAGGCGTAGTGGAACCTCGGCTGCCCGGCCTGGGCCTTCCAGTCGGCGTCGCCTTCGCCGATCCAGAGGCGGGTGGGCATGTCCGGGCGCTTGAGGGTCATGGCGTTCAGATCCGGGTGCCGCCGGACGACCACCACCCCCAGCGGCGCCAGGCACTGCTCATAGAAGGGCAGGGTGATCTCGGGGCGGTGGCACTTGATTCCAAAGTGGTCCAGCACGGCCATGCCTCCTGCGAATGACGGTGACAGCGCACTCAAGCGGAAACGGCGGGGGCTCGCAAACCCCTCGCGGCGTCATGGCGCTGGCGTGCGCTGTCACCAGGATCGGGGACTTGAGGACGGGCGCGTGCAAGATCGCCGCGCGATGTCGATTTCCGCCGGGCTCGTTCGTCGTTCCGATGAGCCGCCGACGGGGCGGGCAGGGAGACAGGTCATGCGGGTGATGGTGTTGGCGAAGGCCACGCAGGCGAGCGAGGCCGGCGCGCCTCCCACGATGGAGGCGTTCGAGGCGATGGAGCGGTTCACCGAGGAGCTGGTGGCGGCCGGCGTCCTGGTGGCCGGGGCCGGTCTGAAGAATTCCGGCGCGGCCAAGCGGATCGTCTTCGACGGCGCCGCCCGGACGGTTCTCGACGGGCCCTTCGTCGAGACCAAGGAGCTGGTGGCCGGCTTCTCGATCTGGGAGGTCAAGGACATGGACGAGGCCGTGGCCTGGGCCCGGCGCAGCCCCAACCCCATGCCGGGCCGCAGCGAGATCGAGATCCGGCCGTTCTTCGAGGCCGAGGACATGGCCGACGCCCTGGGCCTGGAGGCTCCCGAGCCGCAGGGCGGGGAGCGCGGGAGGTTGGGGGTGGCCTGAGGAGGGCGAAGGCCTCATCCCACATCGTCATCCCGGCCGCAGCGAAGCGGAGAGCCGGGACCCAGGGGCGGCGCGCTCGGCCCCTGGGTCCCGGATCGGCCTTGCGGCCGTCCGGGATGACGGGGTTGTGGTTCCATGAGCGGCGCGCGGGCCGCAAGGGGAGTTTGCCCCACACGGGAGCCCGCCGCCCTATTCCGCCAGGAAGGTCTCCACCTCCGCCATGAAGGCGTCGAGGCGGTCGTGGTGGACCCAGTGGCCGGCGCCTTCGAAGTTCACCAGGCGGGCGTTCTTGAAGTGCTTGATCCGCCCGTCGACCACGGGGTCCGAGGCCCAGGACTCCGCCCCGCGCACCAGCAGGACCGGGGCGGTGATCTGGCTCCACAGACGGTGCTGGTCGGCGTGGGAGAGGCCGCCGACGCCGCCGCCGCCGGTGTGGTTGTCGAACTTCCAGCTATAGGTGCCGTCCTCGTTCTGGTTGACGCCGTAGAGGGTGAGGTGGCGGGCCTGTTCGGGCGACAGGTGGGGGTTCTGCTGGGCCATGCGGGCCACGGCCTCTTCGAGGCTGGCGTAGCGACGCGGGGTGCGGCCGGAGTTCTTGCGCCGGTCGTCGACCCAGGCGCGCAGGCGCTCCTCCACCGTGCGCTTGGCCTGCTCGGCCATCATGGCCGGCGAGGGGCCCAGGCCCTCGATGGCGACGATCTTGCTCACGCTTTCGGGGAAGGCGCCGCTGTAGTTCAGCGCGATCCCGGCCCCCAGGGAGTGGGAGATGATCGTCGTCGGCGCCATGCCCTTCTGATGGATGATCTGGGCCAGGTCGTAGAGATAGGCGGGCTGGTCGTAGCCGCCCCCCACCGCCCATTCGCTGTCGCCGTGGCCGCGCAGGTCCGGGGCGATGACGTGGTAGCGGTCGCGCAGGCGCTGGGCGACCCAGTCCCAGTTGCGGCAGTGGTCGCGGCCGCCATGCACCAGGACCAGAGGCGGCGCCCCCTCATTGCCCCAGTCGACATAGTGCAGCCGCAGCCGCTGCGAGACGTAGAAGTGGGACGTGGGGCCTTCCATTGACGATCTCCGCGGCAGGGCCGGCGAGGCTTAGCACCCGCGGGCCCGCGGGGGGCAGGGAGATTTGGCATTCCCCGGCCGTCATCCTCGGGACGAGCCCGAGGATGACGGTCCTGAGGGCGAGCCCCCCTAGAGCTTGCGGGGGATCATCACCTGCATGGACTTGTAGCCCTTGACGAAGGTGGAGGGGACGCGCTGCGGCTCCTCCAGCACCTGGATCTCGGGGAAGCGCTTGAGGATCTCCTCCCAGATGATCTTCAGCTGCAGCTCGGCCAGGCGGTTGCCGACGCAGCGGTGGACGCCGAAGCCGAAGGAGAGGTGCTGGCGGGGACGTTCGCGGTCGATGATGTAGGCGTTGGGGTTGGCGATCACCGTGTCGTCGCGGTTGCCCGAGACGTACCACATGACGACATTGTCGCCCTTCCTGATGGTCTTGCCGCCCAGCTCATAGTCCTGGGTCGCCACCCGCTTCATGTGGGCGAGCGGGGTCTGCCAGCGGATGGTCTCCGACACCATGGAGGGGATGAGGTCGGGATTGGCGCGCAGCTTGGCGAACTGGTCGGGGAACTTGTTGAGGGCGTAGAGCGAACCGGAGATGGTGTTGCGGGTGGTGTCGTTGCCGCCGATGGTCAGCAGGATGATATTCCCGAGGTACTCGAACTGGTTCATGTCCTTGGTGGCCTCGCCGTGGGCCAGCATGGAGACCATGTCGCCCTCGATGGGCTCAGCCTTCCGCTCCGCCCACAGGTTCAGGAAGTAGCCGGCATAGGCGGCCATCTCGGCGCGCTTCTCCTCCCAGGAATCGACGACGCCGTCGCCGGGACGCGACATCACCGTGTCCGACCAGCGGGTCAGCTTGCGGCGATCTTCCTGCGGCATGCCGAACAGGGTGGCGAGCGTCATGGCCGTGAGCTCCATGGACACCTTGTCGACCCAGTCGAAGGCCTCGCCGATCGGCAGGTTGTCGAGGATCAGGCCGGCGCGCTCGCGGATCAGGGGCTCCATGATCTTCAGGTTGTGCGGCGAGACCGCCGGGCTGACGGTCTTGCGCTGCTCGTCGTGCTTGGGCGGGTCCATGGCGATGAACATGGTGGGCCCGCCGGTGGGGCCGCCGAAGGGGCCGCCGGTCATCTGGGCGCCGCTGGCCACCAGCTTGGCGATCATCTCCTCGCTGGGGCCCAGGCTGATTCCTTGCGCCGAGGAGAAGACCTCGTGATTGGTGTCGACCGCCATGATGTCGTTGTAGCGGGTGACGGCCCAGTGGGGCTCGAAGTCGCTGGCCGGGGTCCAGTGGACGGGGTCCTCGGCCCGCAGGCGCTCGAAATAGGGCCACATGGCGTCGGCCTGGAAGAGCGCCGACTGGGCCACGTTCAGGCTCTCGATGGGCTGGGCGTAGACCTCGGCGCGGTGGGCGTCGGCCTTGGGGGCGTCCTGGGTGGCGCTCTGGCTCATGGGGGCGTTCCTCGCTTGGGCCAGGTCTTTGAAGACCCGTTGTCCCCACAAGTCGCCGCTTGAACGGCGTTCGACAAGACCTATCGTGACGGGGGCGTCAGTTTTGCGGTCACGTTCCGGTGGGCGTGGGGTTTGGAATTGTGTCGGCGGCGCCCTTAGACTGCGGGCAGGGCGGTCGGCCGCCCGCGCAACGCTCTCCAGGGACCCCTCCATGAAGTTTGACGACGTTATCCTCGGTCGCCGGAGCATCCGCGGCTACAAGCCCGATCCGGTGCCGCGCAAGCTGATCGAGGAGATCATCGCGCTGGCCATGCGGGCGCCGTCGTCGATGAACACCCAGCCGTGGAACTTCTATGTCATCACCGGCGAGCCCCTGGACAGGATCCGCGCGGGCAACACCGAGCGGATGGTGGCGGGCGTGCCGCAGTCGCGCGAATTCCGCCAGGGCCAGCCCTTCGCCGGGCCGCACCGCGACCGCCAGGTGGTGGTGGCCAAGCAGCTGTTCTCCGCCATGGGGATCGCCCGCGAGGACAAGGAGATGCGCCAGGACTGGGTGCTGCGCGGCTTCCGCCAGTTCGACGCCCCGGTCTGCATCATCGTCACCTATGACAAGGTGCTGGACGGCAGCGACGACACCCCCTTCGACTGCGGCGCGGTGACCACGGCCCTGGTCAACGCCGCCTGGTCGCGGGGCCTCGGGGCGGTGATCAACAGCCAGGGGATCATGCAGTCGCCGGTGGTGCGCGAGCACGCCGGCATCGCCGACGACCAGGTGATCATGAAGAGCGTCGCGCTGGGCTGGCCCGACGAGGACTTCCCGGCCAATGCGGTGGTGTCCGAACGCAAGGCGGTGGAAGAGGCCACCGTGTTCGTGGGGTTCGAGGACTAGCTCTCTCGGGTGTCATCCCGGTTTCCGCGGCACGCGGAAGACCGGGACCCATAGACACCGATTTCTCCTGAGGGCCCCGCGCGTCTGGGTCCCGGACAACGCTTCGCGTTTCCGGGATGACACTTGTTGACGGTGCGCCGACGGCCCAGAACCGCTAGAGAACCGCCATGTTGCGGATCTCGGAACTCAAGCTGCCCCTGGACCATGAACCGGACGCCCTGCCGGCGGCGATCCTCGCGCGCCTGGGGGTGGGCGCCGAGGAGCTGCTGAGCTGGTCGGTCTGGAAGCGGGCGCATGACGCGCGCAAGAAGGCGGCGATCCTCAAGGTCTATATCGTCGACGTCGAGGTGAAGGACGAGGCCGCCGTGCTGGCGCGGATGGCCGGGGACCCACACCTGCGGGCCACGCCGGACACCGCCTACAAGCCGGTGGCCAACGCGCCGGCCGGCGGCGGCCCACGGCCGGTGGTGATCGGGGCGGGGCCCTGCGGCCTGTTCGCCGGGCTGATCCTGGCGGAGATGGGGTTCAACCCCATCATCCTGGATCGCGGCAAGGCCGTCCGTGAACGGACGAAGGACACCTGGGGCCTCTGGCGGCGGGGCGAGCTGGACCCCGAATCCAACGTCCAGTTCGGCGAGGGCGGGGCGGGCACCTTCTCCGACGGCAAGCTCTACAGCCAGGTCAAGGACCCGCGCTTCCTGGGCCGCAAGGTGCTGACCGAGTTCGTGCAGGCCGGGGCGCCGGCCGAGATCCTCACCGAGGCCCATCCGCACATCGGCACCTTCCGCCTGGTGACCATGGTGGAGTCGATGCGGGCCAAGATCGAGGCGCTCGGCGGGGAATACCGGTTCGGCTGCCAGGTGACCGACCTGGAGATCGAGACGGGCGCGGACGGCGTCCGGCGCCTGGCGGGCCTGCGCCTGAAGGGCGGCGAGGTGATCGCCGCCGAGCAGGTGGTGCTGGCGGTGGGGCATTCGTCGCGGGACACCTTCGAGGCGCTGCATGCCCGCGGCGTCTTCATCGAGGCCAAGCCCTTCTCCATCGGCTTCCGTATCGAGCATCCGCAGTCCTGGATCGACAAGGCGATGTTCGGGCCCTGCGCGGGGCATCCGGACCTGGGGGCGGCGGCCTATTCCCTGTCGCACCACTGCGCCAACGGGCGGACGGTCTACAGCTTCTGCATGTGCCCCGGCGGCACGGTGGTGGCCGCGGCGTCGGAGCCCGGCCGGGTGGTCACCAACGGCATGAGCCAGTACTCGCGCAACGAGCGGAACGCCAATTCCGGCTTCGTGGTGGGGATCTCGCCGGCCGACTACGGGAGCGACCATCCCCTGGCCGGGATCGAGCTGCAGCGGACCCTTGAGAGCGCGGCCTTCGTCGCCGGCGGCGGCGACTATTCCGCCCCGGGGCAGCGGGTGGGGGACTTCCTGGCCGGCCGGGCCTCCACCGCGCTGGGCGAGGTGGTCCCGAGCTACAAGCCCGGGGTCCGGCCCACCGACCTCGCGGCCCTGATGCCCGACTATGTGAGCGCGGCCATGCGCGAGGCTTTGCCGGTCTTCGGCCGCAAGATCCCGCGCTACGACGATCCCGACGCGGTGCTGACCGGGGTGGAGACGCGGACGTCCTCGCCGATCCGCATCACCCGCGACGCCGACTTCCAGAGCCTGACCCTGCGCGGCCTGTTCCCGGCCGGCGAAGGCGCGGGCTATGCCGGCGGCATCCTCTCGGCCGCCATCGACGGCATCAAGGTCGCCGAGGCCGTGGCGCGGGCGGCCGCGCCCTAGCCCCGCCAGGCCTGGACCTGGGCGACCAGGGCGCCGACGTGTTCGGGCGGTGTGGTCTTGGGGATGCCGTGGCCGAGGTTGAAGACGAAGGGGCCGCCGGTGGCGGCGCGCAGGATGCGGTCGGTCTCGGCGGCGAGCGCCGGGCCGCCGGCCACCAGCAACTGGGGGTCGAGATTGCCCTGGATGCAGCGGCCCTCGCCCTGGATGCGCTGGGCGGCCCAGGCCAGGGGGACGGTGGTGTCCAGGCCGATACAGTCGGCGGGGACCTGCGCCACATAGGCCTCGTAGAGCAGGCCCGCGGCGCGGGGGAAGGCGATCACCGGCACGGTGGGGTGTCTGGCCTTCAGGGCCGCGGTGATGGCGGCGACAGGCTCCATGCACCAGCGGCGGAAGAAGGGCTCGGGCAGGATCCCGGCCCAGCTCTCGAACAGCTGGACCGCCTCGGCGCCGCACTGGATCTGGCGGTCCAGGAAGGCGATCACCGACTGGGTGAGCAGGTCGATCAGGGGCTGGAAGCTGTCGGGATCGGCCAGCGCCCACTGGCGGATGACGGCATGGTCGGTGGCGGCGCCGCCGCGGCCCTCCACCATGTAGGTGGCGATGGTCCAGGGGGCGCCGGCATAGCCCACCAGGGTGACGTCGCTGGGCAGCTCGACGGCGAGCCGGCGCACGGTCTCATAGATGGGGGCCAGGTTCTCGTGCAGGCGGTCGGCGCTGAGATGGCGCCTGATGTCCTCGCCCGAGCGGATCGGCGGGTTCAGGGTCGGGCCCTCGCCCTCGACATAGTCCAGGGTCTGGCCCAGGGCGGCGGCGAGCTGGGGCAGGTCGGCGAACAGGATGGCGCCGTCGAGATGAAAGCGGCGGATCGGCTGGAGCGTGACCTCGACGGCGTGGTCGGGGGAATTGCAGAGCTGCAGCATGCCGCCGGCCGCGGCCCGGGTGTCGTGATATTCCGGCAGGTAGCGGCCGGCCTGGCGCATCAGCCAGATCGGAGGCCGCTCGGTGCGCTCGCCCCGCAGGGCGCGCAGCAGCAACTTCTCCTGGACCATGTCGTCTCCGCCTCCGGTTGAAGCTGCGCCGTAGTGCTAGCAAGCCGGGTGGGAGTCGCCAATGGCGCCGGTCAGCCCAGGAAGTCGCCGTCGGGGATGGGCGGGTGGGCCGGCAGGGTGATGGGGGCGCTGTCGGGGGCGGCAGGCGGATGGCCGCCGCCGGCCAGGACATGGTTCACCAGGTTGGCGGCGCCGGTTCCGGCGACCATGACGAAGCCGTCGGCCTGGTTGTCGCCGTTGACGTCCACCTCGACCCGGAAGCCGGGGACCGGCGGGGTGGGCAGGTGGCCGGTTCCGGTGAAGCCGCGCAGGCCGCTCAGCACGTCGTCCTGGCGGATGGCGTTGAGGATATTGACCAGGCGCCCGGCGCCGTCGGCCAGGCGGTCGCCGGCGGAGAAGTCGAGGATCACCCCCAGGGCGTGCTGCGGGGGCGGGGTCTGGTCGTGGGCCGGCGCGGCGATGACGAAGGTGTCGTCCCCCGCGCCGCCGATGGCCACCACGTTGCGGCCAAGCTCGATGCGGTCGTTTCCGGCGCCGCCCTCCAGCAAATCGACCTGGGTGGAGCCCGCCCCGCCGCCCGCCAGGGTGTCGTTCCCGTCGCCCCCCAGCAGGTGGTCGGCGCCGGCCCCGCCGTTCAGGCTGTCATTCCCCGAGCCGCCGGTCAGCAGGTCGTCGCCGTCGCCGCCGCGCAGGGTCTGACCCCCCTCGGCGCCCTGGAGCGGGCGGGCGTCGGCTGCCAGGGTGGCGTCGGCGTCGGCGGCGCTCGCCTCGGCCTGCGGGGCGGACCTGGCGGTGTCGGTGTCGGACGGGGCGAGGACCGGGGCGGCGGGCTGGTCCTCGGCGTCCGCCAGGTCGGAGGCGGACCCCTGGGGGCCGTCGGTCTCGGCCGGGGCGGCGTTGCGTTCGAAGCGCTGGTGCTCCTGCGCCTCCGCCGAGGGGGCGGCCAGGGTGGCGGTGGCGGCGAAGGCGGCCAGGATCTCGGCGGGCGTGTCGTGATGGCCGCCCTCGTCGGGCGCCTCTTGGGCCTGGGCGGTCATGTCGAAGAAGGCGGCGGCCACCACCAGGGCCATCAGGGTCTGGGCCTGGCGGGCGGCCATCGGCACCACCACCTGGCCCTCGGCCTCGCGCCAGCCCTCGCCCAGCAGGCGGTCGAAGGCGGTCCAGAGGGTGTCGCCCTCCTCCACCGCGTCGGCGGCGGCGTCGTGGATGACGAACTGGCCGTTGATGCGGGCGACGTGGACCAGGACCTCGTCGTTCTCGTCGGTGATCACGCACCAGGGGTCGCCCGCGTCGGTGGACCCGTAGACCACCCGCACATGGATGCCCTCGGCGGCCAGGCGGTCGGCGAGGTCCGACAGCTTGGCGCGCTCGCCGGCGGTCCAGCCGCCGGTGTCGGGCCTCGGGGTGAAGGGGACGACGTTGCTCATCGGGAAGGGGCGGTCCTCAGGTCCCGAAGGCGCGCTGGGCGTCGGGGGTGATCTCGGCGGCGTCCCCGAACAGCAGCCGGTTCAGCTCGGGCTCGTAATAGGCGAGCAAGGTGCGGGCGAAATGGGCGGGATCAAGGCCGACCGCAAGGGCCCAGGCCCGCTGCATCTCGATGGGCACGCGGCCCAGGCCGCTCTCCACCTGGGAGACGAAGGTGTAGTAGCGCATGCCCACCTGCTCGGCGAGTTCGGCCTGGGTCAGGCCGGCGGCCTCGCGCCCGGCCTTCAGCCAGCGGCCGGCCTCCTGGCGCAGGGCCTTGGTGGCGGCGGCGCGCACCGGGTCCACGGCGGGTCTCGGCATCTCGGTTCCTACTCCAGGGCGGCGCCATCTTGCCGCCGCAATCGACACAATATACAGTTCTTACGAAACACATTAATACGCGACGTATAACGCCTCGTCGTCCGTACAATAGACGACCTCCCCCCGTCCCGCCACCACCTGGATCGCCCATGTCGCCTCGCCACCTCCTGCTCGCCGCGGCCTCCCCCCTGTGCCTGATGGCCGCGCCCGCCTGGGCTGAGACCGCCATCTCCACCGCGGTGACCACGCCGGTGGCCACGGCCACCGCCGCCAGCGGGGCCCGCGACGACGTGCGCGTCACCTCGGCGGGCTCCATCAAGCCCACCGGCGGGACCGCGATCACCCTGAACAGCAACAACAACGTCACCCTCGAGGGCGTGGTGGCCATCACCGACGCCAACAACGCCGTGGGCCTGGCGGTGGTGGGGGGAAACACCGGCGAGGTGAAGCTGTCGGGCTCCATCACCGTCGATGAGTCCACCGAGATCAAGGACACCGACTCCGACGGCGACAATGACGGCCAGTTCGCCGTCGGCTCGGGCCGGTTCGGGGTCAGGGTGACCGGGCCCGCCACCTTCCATGGGTCGATCACCCAGACCGGCGGGTCGATCGTGGTGGAGGGTAATGATTCAGCCGGCGTCGCGTTGGAGAGCGCCATCGACGGATCGCTGCAGACGGCCGGCGCGATCTCGGTGGTCGGCGACCGTTCCTTCGGGATTCACACCGGAGGCACGGTCGGCGGCGACGTGGCGGTGACCGGGAGCGTCACCGCCCAAGGCCTGGACTCCATCGCCGTGGCGGTGGACGACAATGTCGGCGGCAAGCTCTCCCTCAATGCGGCGATCTCGGCCACCGGCTTCCGCTCCACCACGCGGGGGACCGACGCGGTGGTGGCCAAGCTGGACGCCGACGACCTGCTGCTGGGCGGCCCGGCGGTGCGGGTGCGCGGCGACCTGTTCGGCGGCCTGCTCGTGGGGTCGTCGGGCGCCATCACCTCCTATGGCTCGGCGCCCGGCATGGTGATCGGCGCGGCCGGCCGCGGCGTGCGGCTGGGCGTCCTGGGGACCGGGGCGGACGCCTATGGCCTGATGAACAAGGGCGCCATCCAGGCGGGCGGGATCTATGACGGGATCACCGCCACGGCCCTGCAACTGGGCGGCCAGGGCGGGACGGTGACCGTGGACGGCGGGATCTGGAACGCCGGATCCATCCTGGCCACCGGCGTCAAGGCCAGCGCCACGGCGATCCGGGTCGGGTTAGGAGCCCAGAGCCCCAGCCTGACCAACATCGGGATCATCCGCGCCACCACCACCGCCACCGACGTCGCCGACGCCACCGCCCTGCGCCTCGACGCCGGGGCCAGCCTGCCCTATCTGGCCAATGGCGGGGTGATCAACGCGGTGGTCAACGGCTCCAAGGCCTCGGCCACCGCCGTCCTGGACGCCTCGGGGTCGCTGCGGGCCATCGAGACCACCAATTCCATCACCGCCACGGTGACCGCCACCGACTCCACCCTCGCCGTCACCGGCCGGGCCATCGCCCTCGACCTGCGGGCCAATACGGCGGGCGTGCTGTTGCGCCAGTACGCCAACACCGACACCACCATCACCCCCACCATCACCGGCGACGTGCTGTTCGGCTCCGGGGCGGCGCGGCTGGAGCTGCTGGCCGGGGTGCTGAACGGGGCCGTGGCCTTCGGCTCGGGCGCCGACAGCCTGCTGATCGACGGCGGGGCCAAGCTGAAGGGGGCGCTGACCGACGCCGGCGGCGGCCTGGCCCTCGACATCGTCAAGGGCCGGCTGACCGACACCAGCACCCAGGCGGTCAACCTCACCAGCCTGAACGTGGGGGCGAGCGGCGAGCTGGTGTTCACCGCCGATCCCAAGGCCGGACTGGCCACCACCTTCAACGTGGCCGGCGCCGCCACCCTGGCCACCGGCGCCAAGGTGGGCCTGGCCTTCGCCTCCAAGCTGGAGGCGCCGGCCAGCTTCACCCTGATCAAGGCCGGGTCGCTGACCACCGGCGCCCTGGACGAGAGCCTGCTGGGGGACACCCCCTTCCTCTACAAGACCACTCTGCGGGTCGACACGCCCACCGCCAGCCTGATCGCCGAGGTGCGCCGCCGCACCGCCGCCGAGGCCGGCCTGACCACGGCGGAGGGGGCGGCCTATGACGCGGTGTTCGCCGCCTTCGACAAGGACGCCTCGGTGCGCGACGCCCTGCTGTCCAAGACCACGGCGGCGGGCTTCCAGGCCCTCTACGACCAGTTCCTGCCCGACCATTCCGGGGGCCTGTTCCACACCCTGGCGGCGGCCTCGGACGCCGCGGGCCGGGGCTCGGAGGCCGACGCCTCCATGGCGGCGGGGGAGGGCGTGCGGGCCTGGACCCAGGAGATCGCGGTGATGGTCAAGCGCGACCTCGACCGGGCCTCCTCCTACGACGCCGGAGGTTTCGGCCTGGCCGCGGGGATCGAGGTCCCCGACACCGCCTTCGGCACGCTGGGTCTGCAGACCAGCTTCCTCAATGTGGACGTCGACGAGGCCGCCTCGGTGGGCTCGGAGTCGCTGACCGGCTCGGTGCTGTCGGCCGGGGTCTACTGGCGCGAGAGCCTCGGCGACCTGACGGTGGGCGCCGGGATCACCGGCGGCTACGCCTCGCTGAAGAGCGAGCGGGTGCTGACCGACTCAGGCTTCACCCGCACCGCCTCGGCCGACTGGAACGGCGCCACGGTGGCGGCCCACGCCCACCTGAACTGGAACCTGGAGGGCGACACCTTCTACGCCCGGCCCCAGGCCAGCTTCGACTACTTCCTGCTGAAGGAGGGCGACCGCACCGAGACCGGGGGCGGGGACGCCATGAACCTGGCCATCGATGAGCGGTCCTCCAGCCAGATGGCGGCCTTCGCCGGGGTCAGCGTCGGGGCGAGGTTCGGACTGAAGGGCGACTTCCGCTGGGGGCCGGAGCTCACCGCCGGCTGGCGCCAGGTGGCGGGCGACGGCGCCGATTCCACCACCGCGCGGTTCGTCAGCGGCGGATCGGCCTTCACCATCGCGGCGCCGGAACTCTCGGGCGGCGGGGCGGTTGTACGGTTGGCCCTGCGTGGCCAGGGCGAGTACCTCGACTTCGCCCTGGAAGGCGGCGGGGAGATTCGCGACGACTACGAGGCCTATGACGCCCGCATCGTCGCGAGGATGTTGTTCTAGGGGCTTTCTCCCATGACCCACCTGGCCGGAGGACTTCTGGCGCTGGCGGCGGTTCTCGTCTGCATCGCCCGCCATACCGCCGGAAAGCCGCCCCTGTGGCGCTCCAAGCTCGCCTTCGTGGGCTCGGTCCTTTGCCTGGCGGCGGGGATGGTCCTGGTGGCCCTGGACCCCCGGGCGCTGGGCGAGACCCCGGTGCTGATCGTCGCGGCCCTGTGCCTGTTCGAGGGCGCCATGGCCGCCATCAGCCTGATGGCCGCCGCCGGCCTGCGCCAGCCGAGGTGGCTGGCCTGACAAGACCCCCCCCGGGCGCTCATCCCGGCCTGCACCCCCAGGCCGGGACCCGGGACAGACACGACCCCTCCCCGGGTCCGGCGTCTCGGGCTCCGGCCGCGCCGGGGTGAGCGGGGGGCTATTTCGGAAACAGTTCGCCCGGCGGGGCCGCGGTGGCCTCGGCCTGGCCCTTGCGGCTGAGCAGGAAGAGCGCGGTCTCCGAGCGCCAGTTCTCGATGGCCCGGGTGGGGTCGATGGCCCGCGCCGGCTTGCCGTTGTTCAGCGCCGCGCAGGCCTCGATCCGCAGGTCCAGGTCGTCGCACAGGGCGGTGAAGTCGTGCAGGGTGCAGAGGTGGATGTTCGGCGTCGACCACCAGGGATCGGGCAGGGCCGCGGTCTCGGGCATGCGGCCGCGCACCATCAGCGACCAGCGCACCCGCCACTGGCCGAAATTGGGCAGGGAGACCACCGCCCGGTCGGCGATGCGCAGCAGCTCGTTGAGCACGTGGCGGGGCTCGCGCATCTGCTGCAGGGTCTTGGACAGGATGGCGTAGTCGAAGGCCTTGGTGGGGAAGTGATCCAGGTCGCGGTCGCCGTCCCCCTGCACCACCGCCAGGCCGCGGGCCAGGCAGGCCGAGACCCCCTCGCTGGAGATCTCCAGGCCCTGGCCGTCGACATGCTTCTCGCGGGTGAGCAGCTCCAGGAGCTCGCCCTCGCCGCAGCCGACATCGAGCACCCGCGAGCCGGGGCGCACCAGGCGCAGGATCTCCTTGAAGTCCTCCCGCTGGGTCCTCACGCCAGGCCCCGCTTCTCGGCCGCCGAGGCCAGGAAGCCGCGCAGGGCGCTGTCGAGGGCCGGCTCCTCCAGGAAGATGGCGTCGTGGCCCTTGTCGGTGGTGATCTCGGCGAAGCTGGCCCGGCAGCCGGCGGCGTTCAGGGCGCGGACGATGTCGCGGCTCTCCGAGGTGGCGTAGAGCCAGTCCGAGGAGAAGGAGAGCACGCAGAACCGCACCTTGCGGGCCCGCAGGAAGGCGTTGGCCAGCACCCCGCCGTGGCTGGCGGCAAGATCGAAATAGTCGAGCGCCCGGGTGATGTAGAGGTAGGAGTTGGCGTCGAAGCGGTCGACGAAGCTGGCCCCCTGGTGGCGCAGATAGCTCTCCACCTGGAAGTCGGCGTCGAAGCCCCAGGACAGGCCGTCGCGCTGCAGCTCGCGGCCGAACTTCCGCTGCAGGGCGGTCTCCGACAGATAGGTGATGTGGGCGGCCATGCGGGCCACGGCCAGGCCCTTCTCGGGGCGGACGCCCTCGAGCTCATAGGCGCCGCCGCGCCAGTCCGGGTCGGCCATGATCGCCTGGCGGCCCACCTCGTGGAAGGCGATGTTCTGGGCCGAGTGCCGCGCGGCGGCGGCCACGACGATGGCCGAGAACATCCGCTCCGGGTAATCGGCCGCCCATTGCAGGACCTGCATCCCGCCCATGGAGGTGCCGACGACGGCGAACAGGGTCTCGATGCCGAAGGACTCCACCAGCATGGCCTGGGCGCGCACCATGTCGCCGATGGTGATCATCGGGAAGGCCAGGCCGTAGGGCTTGCCCGTGGTGGGGTCGGGGCTGGCGGGACCGGTGGTGCCCATGCAGCCGGAGAGCACATTGGGGCAGATGATGAAGTAGCGCTCGGGGTCGATCGGCAGGCCGGGCCCCACCACCGTGGTCCACCAGCCGGGCTTGCCGGTCACCGGCTGGGTGGAGGCCACATACTGGTCGCCGCTCAGGGCGTGGAGGATCAGGACGGCGTTGGACTTGTCGGCGTTCAGGGTCCCGTAGGTCTTGTAGGCCACCTCGAGGGGGGCCAGGACCGCGCCGGAATCCAGGCGCAGCGGACGGTCGGCCGGTGACCTCCAGGTCCCGCCGTCGGTGGGGGTGGCGAGGGTGGCGTGGCGCACGTCGCTCATGGGCCCGCTTGGACCGCCAACCTCTTTCGCTGTCAACCGCTTCGCGTCGGCGCGCTTGCCCGCTATGAACCGATCGACTCCCAGCATGGCGGGGTGACGGAGAGACCATGGACCGGCTGATACTCCTGCGGCACGGCGAGGCCGAGCGCGACGCCCCTAGCGGCGACGACTTCGACCGCCGCCTGGCGAGCCGGGGTGCGGCCGAATCGGCGGCCATGGGCGAGACCCTGGCGGAGCTGGGCCTGTCGCCCGACCTGGCCCTCGTCTCGGCCGCCGCCCGCACCCGGGGCACGTGGGCGGCGGTGGCCCCGGCCTTCCCCAAGGCCGTGGCCCGCTTCGAGGACAGCCTCTACCTGGCCGAGGCCGAGACCATCCGGGTCCTGGCCGAGGCGGCCGGCGCCACGGCGGGCACGGTGATGGTGGTGGGGCACAATCCGGGCCTGCAGGAGCTGGCGGTGCAGATGCTGGTCCAGGGCGGCGCGCCCCCGGCCCTGATCGCCCGCGCCCAGAACGGTTTCCCCACCGCCGCGGCGGCGGTCTTCCTCTTCGACCACGCCGGCCGGCCGTCCTATGACGGGCTGTTCTTCCCGCGCGACCGGCGATGACTCCGCCTCTCCCCTTGAAAGGGGAGAGGCGGAGATGACCATCGATTCTGAGACAGGGACCCCATGACCCGCATCTACAAGATCCTGCCCCGCGCCGAATGGACCGCCGCCCAGGGCGCCGGCCAGTTCGCCGGGTCGGGGATCGACCTGGCCGACGGCTATATCCACCTGTCCACCGGCCTCCAGGCCGCCGAGACCGCGCGGCGCTATTTCAAGGACATCCCCGACCTGGTGGTGCTGGAGGTGGAGACCGAGGGGCTGAGCCAGGCGGTGCGCTGGGAGCCCTCGCGGGGCGGGGACCTGTTTCCCCATCTCTACGCGCCCCTGCCGGTGAACGAGGTCGCAGCCGTGCGTGAGGCGCCCCTGGGCCCCGACGGGATCCCGGTGCTGGGAGAACTGGCGTGATCCACGACCTGGCCGCCCGCGCCCTGCATCTGCTCGACCCCGAGGACGCCCACGGGGTGACCCTCAAGGCCCTGGAGCTGGGGCTGGGGCCCCGCGCGGGCGCCGACGATCCGATCCTGGCCACGACGGTGGCGGGGCTTTCCCTGCCCAACTGCGTGGGGCTGGCGCCGGGGTTCGACAAGAACGCCCAGGTGTTCGGCCCGATGCTGGCGGCGGGCTTCGGCTTCGTGGAGTGCGGCACGGTCACGCCCCTGCCCCAGGCGGGCAATCCGCGCCCGCGGCTGTTCCGGCTGACGCAGGACCAGGGCGTCATCAACCGGATGGGCTTCAACAATGCGGGGCTGGAGGCCTTCGCCGCCCGGCTGGCGCGGCGCGGCCCCGGGGTGGTCGGGGCCAATATCGGCGCCAACAAGGACGCCGCCGACCGCATCGGCGACTATGTGACCGGGCTCACGCGGCTGTGGGGCCTGGCCTCCTATTTCACCATCAACATCTCCTCGCCCAACACGCCGGGCCTGCGCGCCCTGCAGACCAGGGCGGCGCTGGAGGAGCTGCTGGGGCGGCTGGCGGAGGCCCGCGACCGGCTGCCGGCCAGCGGCCTGGTCCCCATGTTCCTCAAGGTGGCGCCCGACCTGGAGGCCGGCGAGGTGGAGGCCATCGTCGAGACGGTGATCGCCAATGGCCTGTCGGGGATCATCGTCTCCAACACCACCATCAGCCGCCCGCCCCTGGCCTCGCCCCACGCCGGGGAGGCCGGCGGGCTCTCCGGGGCGCCGCTCAAGGCCCTGGCCCAGCAGATGATGGCGGAGTTCCACGCCGCCGCGGCGGGGCGGACGGTCCTGATCGGGGCCGGCGGGATCGCCTCGGGCGCAGACGCCTATGCGCGCATCCGGGCCGGCGCCAGCGCCGTGCAGCTCTATTCGGCCATGGTGTTCGGCGGACCGGGCCTGGTGAGCCGGATCAAGGCCGACCTGGCGCGGCGCCTGCGGGCCGACGGCTTCGCCCAGGTGGCCGACGCGGTGGGGGCCAACTGACAAGATTCCCCTCACGCGCGAACAGACGTCGCGTTGCCGAAAGCGCCACGGTGAAGTAGGGGGAAGGTTCATGGCGGACGCCCCTCAGCCTCAGGCGCCCCCGAGGCGGACCAGACGGCGGTTCTTCTGGCCGGGCGGCCTCTCCGCGCGTCTGCTGATCCTCACCATCCTGTTCGTCTCCGCGGCGGGGGGCACGATCCTGCCGCCGGCGCTCGCGGCCTTCGAGGAGCAGTGGCTGCTGGACCGGGTCCGGGCCGCCGAGCTGGCCACCATCGCCCCCGACGTCGCCCCCGACCGGGTGGTGAGCGAGGCCCTCGCCGCCCAGCTGCTGGAGGGCGCGGGCGTGCAGCGGGTGGCGATCCAGACCGAGGGCATGCGCCGCCTGGTGCTGCAGGGGCCCAAGCTGGCGCGGGCGCCCTATCTGGTGGACCTGCGCGACCAGGCGCCGATCTCCTGGCTGGCGGCGCCCTTCCAGACCCTGATGGGCGGCGGCGAGGGGCGGATGGTCCGGGTGATCGCCGAGCCCCGCATCCGCAAGGCCGACTTCATCGAGATCGTCGCCCCCGACGCGGCCCTGAAGCGCGAGCTGACCCGCTATCTGTGGCAGCTGCTGCTGGTGATGGCCTTCGTGGCCACCATGGCCGGCATCCTGGTCTACCTGTCCCTGGCCTTCTTCCTGGTGCGGCCCATGCAGCGGATCACCCACGCCATGGAGCGGTTCCGCGCCGACCCCGACGATCCGGCCTCGCACCTGGAGCCCTCGGGCCGCCGCGACGAGATCGGCCGGGCCGAGGTGGAGCTGGACCTGATGCAGGCCGACCTGCGGGTGGCGCTCAATTCCCGCGCGCGCCTGGCCCAGCTCGGCGAGGCGGTGGCCAAGATCAACCACGACCTGCGCAACATGCTCACCAGCGCCCAGATCGCCTCCGAGCGCCTGGCCGCCTCGCGGGACCCGAAGGTGGCCCAGGCCCTGCCGCGCCTGGAGCGGGCGCTGGACCGGGCGGTGAAGCTGGCCACCGACGTCCTGGTCTATGGCAAGACCCAGGAGGCCGCCCCCGACGCGCGGCCCATGCCGCTCGCCGCCGCCCTGGAGATGGCCGCCGAGGAGGCCCGCCTGTCGCCGGAGACCGTGCGCCTGGAGATGGAGGTCGATCCGGCCGACCAGGTGGTGGCCGATCCCGACCAGCTGCACCGCATCGTCGTCAACCTGCTGCGCAATGCGCGGGAGGCCGTCGAGCAGCAGGAGGGGCGCGAGGCGCCCGGCCTCGTCACCGTGGCGATCGCCCAGGCGGAGGGAGCGACCCTGATCCGGTTCACCGACAATGGCCCGGGGGTCTCGGCCCGCGCGCGGGAGAGGATCTTCCAGCCCTTCGCGGGCTCCAGCCGGCCGGGGGGCGCGGGCCTGGGCCTGGCCATCGCCCGCGAGCTGGCCCAGGGCCACGGCGGGGATCTCACCCTGGCGGAGACCAGCGAGGCCGGCTCGGTGTTCGAACTGCGCCTGCCGGGGACGCCGCCGCGGGTGAAGCCGAAGCGGACGCGGAAGCCCTCGGCATAGATCCGCTCATCCCGGCGAAGGCCGGGACCCAGATTCATCACCAGAACCGGGAGGTTGTCCCAGTCGCCGGCCGTGTTCTCGCTATGAGATCGGAGCGGGTTTCACCTGGGTCCCGGCCTTCGCCAGGATGAGCGGTTGGTAGGGGGAGCTGCCCCTAAGGCGCTTTCGCCACGCCCTCGCGCCGGGGATCAGCCGCCCCCACCAGGCCGGTGGGGGTCATGACGATGCCGTGCAGGCCGGAGTCCTCGCCGCCGCCCTTGCTGAGCTTCACGCCCTTGGCCTCCAGGCCCTCGACGACGCCGGCCGGGAACTTGGCCGGTTCGGAGGCGTAGGTGTCGCCGCGCGCGATCAGGTTGGGCAGGGCGATGGCCTGGTCGATGGGCAGCTTCCAGTCCAGCAGGGCCACCAGGGCCTTGAGGTTGTAGGCCAGGATGGCCGAGCCTCCCGGCGAGCCCACGGCGGCCACGAAGCGGCGGTCCTTGTCCAGCACCACAGCCGGAGCCATGGACGAGCGCGGCCGCTTGCCCCCGGCCACCGCGTTGGCGGCGGCGACCCCGTCCTTCTCGGTCGGCGAGAAGGAGAAGTCGGTGAGCTGGTTGTTGAGGAAGAAGCCGCCGACCATGCGGCCGTTGCCGAAGATGCTCTCCACCGTGGTGGTCATGGAGACGGCGTTCCCCTCGGCGTCGACGATGACCATGTGCGAGGTGCCGCCGGGCTCCAGGGTGGCGTCGGGGGCGCGGACGCCGGCGCCCCTGGGCTTGCCGGGGGCCGGGGCGGGACCGGCCATGTCGGCATTGATCAGGGCCGCGCGGCTGGCGGCGTAGGCCGGGTCCAGCAGGCCCGCGGTGGGGACGTCGACGAAGTCGGGGTCGCCCATGTAGCGGTCGCGGTCGGCGTACATCAGGCGGCTGGCCTGGGAGAACAGGTACCAGCCCTGGACGTCATTGGGGTGGGCCGCGACGTCGGTGTGCTCCAGGATCGCCAGGCCCTCCAGCAGGGCCGGGCCGCCCGAGGGGGCCGGCGGGGTGCAGACCAGGTAGACGCGGAAGGTGCGGCAGGTGGCGGGCCCGGCCTTGGGCCTGTAGGCCGCCAGGTCGGCCAGGGTCATGGTGCTGGGGCGATCGCCCTGATGCAGGCGGGCGATGATGGCCTCGGCGATCGGGCCCTGCAGGATGGCCCTGGGCCCCTCGGCGGCGATCTTGCGCACCGAGGCGGCGTAGGCGGGGTTCCTCAGGGTGTCGCCGGCCACGTAGCGGGCGCCGTCCGGCTTGGTGAAATAGGCCACCACGTCCGGGGCGCTGGTCTGGGGGAAGCGGCCCGCGATCATATAGGCCAGGCGCGGGCTGACCTTGAAGCCTTCGTCGGCCAGCTTCTCGGCGTCGCCGAACAGGCTGCTCCAGGCCAGCTTGCCGTGGTCGGCCTGGGCCATGGAGAGCATGGCGATGGCGCCGGGGACGCCGGTGGCGCGGCCGCTGAGCACGGCGACGGGGAAGGGCAGGGGCTTGCCGGTGGCCTCGTCGAGGAACAGGGCCGGGGTGGCGGCGGCGGGCGCGGTCTCGCGGCCGTTATAGGCGGTCACCTTGCGGGTCTTGGCGTCGTAATAGGTCATGAAGGCGCCGCCCCCGAGACCCGAGCTCTGCGGCTCCACCAGGCCGAGCACCGCCTGGACGGCGACGGCGGCGTCCACCGCCGAGCCGCCCCGGGCCAGCACCTTGACGCCGGCCTCCACCGCCAGGGGGTTGGCCGCGGCCACCATGCCCTTGCCGGCGCTCGGGGCCGGGGCGGAGGGGGCGGGGTTGAGGCTGGCGCAGGCGCTGGCCAGACAGGCCAGCAGGACGATGCTCAAACGCTTGAAATGCGACACGGACGGACCACGCGGAAAAGGGGGAGCGACGGAAATGCGAGGCGCCACCTTAACCAGCCGCGCGTGGACAACAAACCTCAAGCCATGCTCTTCGTGCCGACCATGACCCAAAAGCCCGCCGCCGCCCCCGGAACGCGCAACCTGATCACCGATGTGCCCGGTCTGACCGTGGGCCAGGCCCAGGACGTCGGGGCCCGCACCGGCGTGACGGTCATCCTGCCCGACGACCGGGCCGTGGCCGCCTGCGACGTGCGCGGCGGCGGGCCCGGCACCCGGGAGACCGACGCCCTGGCCCCGGAGAACCTGGTGGAGGCCATCGACGCCATCGTCCTTTCGGGGGGCTCGGTCTACGGCCTGGCCGCCGGCGACGGGGTCGTGGCCTGGCTCGGCGCCAAGGGGCGCGGCTATGGCGGCCTGGCGCGGCCCGGCGTGCCGCCCTCCCCGGTGGTGCCCGGCGCCATCCTCTTCGACCTGGCCAACGGTGGCGACCGCGCCTGGGGGGAGGACCCGCCCTATCGCCGCCTGGGGCGCGAGGCCGTGGCGGCGGCGGGCCTGGACTTCGCCCTCGGCACGGCCGGCGGCGGCTACGGCGCCATGGCCGGATCCCTGAAGGGCGGGACGGGCTCGGCCTCCATCGTCGCCGCCGACGGGATCACAGTGGGCGCCCTGGTCTGCGTCAACAGCTTCGGCTCGGTGACGGCCGGCGACGACCGGACCTTCTGGGCCGCGCCCTTCGAGATGGGGGCGGAGTTCGGCGGCCTGGGGTCGGCGGGGCTGTCGGCGCGGCCCGACGCCTGGGGCCTGGCCAAGGCCGACCCCAAGGCGCGGATGAACACCACCATCGCCTGCGTGGCCACCGACGTGGCGCTGACGCCGGCCCAGGCCAAGCGGGTGGCGGTGATGGCTCAGGACGGCCTGGCCCGCGCCATCCGCCCGATCCACGCCCCCTTCGACGGCGACGTGGTCTTCGCGCTCTCCACCGGCCGCCGGGCCCTGGAGGGCGGCGACTTCACCATCGCCCGCATCGGCGCCCTGGCCGCCGACGTCCTGGCCCGCGCGGTGGCCCGGGCGGTGTTCGAGGCCACCCCCTGGCCGGGGTCGGACGTGCGCTGCTGGCGCGATCTGTAGGGACCACCGCTCATCCCGGCGAAGGCCGGGACCCAGGTGAAGCCCACCAGCCTCAGCGCCCGCCCGAGGTCCGACCTGAGGTTCGGCATCCTACGTCCAGGATGAATCTGGGTCCCGGCCTTCGCCGGGATGAGCGGGTGGGGCGACCCTTGACCCCGATCAAGACGCGCGCCGCCCGCCTGGGCTCTGCTGCGGGAACGCAGACCCCCTCTTCGATTTTGCCGAATGCGCTCGGCGGACGTAAAAGCTAAGCCACGCGGCTTTCGGGGTTTCAGGAGACGTCCAATGGCTTGGGTGAAGACGGCGACGGCGGTCAGTGTGATCGCGCTCACGGCCGGCGCGGCCGACGCGCAGCAGAAGCAGGTCGTGACCGGTCCGGTGGCGGTCTACTGGATGAGCGCCCAGACGATGTCGGGCTTCGGCGCCGGCATGGGCGGCGGCGCGGGCGGCGCGCGGCCCTCCATGGGCCAGATGATGGGCATGATGGGCGGCGGCGGCGGGGCCAACAAGACGCTCACCCTGCAGCTCGGCTCGACCCGCAAGCCCGCGGGCGAGCCCACCGCCGAACACCTGCCGCCCCCGGGCTTGCGGGCCGGTCCCAGCCTGCCCCTGGTGACCCCGCGCGCCCAGCCGACCCAGCGCACGGAGGAGAGCCCCACCGTGCCGCGGGACTATCAGAAGCCCAAGGGCCGGATGCTGATCTTCTGGGGCTGCGGCGAGCACGCCAAGCCCGGCCAGCCGATCGTCATCGACTTCGCCCAGATGGCGAACGGCAAGGTTCCCGCCGGGATGGAGGCCATGAGCCGCGGCCTGGCCATCACCCCCATGCAGCCGCCCTCGCCGACGCGCAACGCCACCTATGGCGAGTGGCCCAACGAGAAGACCCGCACCAGCGTGCCGGGGAACGGCTCCCTGGTGGGGGAGCACCTGATCCGCGGGACCTACAGCCCCGACATCCGCTTCAGCCTGAACGCCAACCAGGACTTCCTGGGACCGCTGAACCTGGTCACCAACGCCATCGGCGCCAGCGGCGCGGGCCAGCTCGGCTGGGGCGCGGTCCCCGGGGCCCAGGCCTATCTGGCCACCGCCATCGGCGGCGGCGAGAACGACACCGTGGTGCTGTGGACCTCCAGCGAGGTCCAGGCCTCGGCCTTCTCCCTGCCCGACTATCTCAGCAATGGCGACATCGCCCGGCTGGTGGCCTCCCGCGCCCTGATGGGCCCGCAGACCACCGCCTGCACCATCCCGCAGGAGGTGGTGAAGGTCGCCCCCCAGGCCATGGTGCAACTGGCGGCTTATGGCGGCGAGACCAACCTCTCCTATCCGGCCCGTCCCGCCGATCCGAAGGTCCCGTGGAACATCGAGTGGACGGTGAAGGTGCGCTACAAGTCGCAGACCGGCGCCCTGCTGGGGATGGAGATGCCCGGCGGCGGCCCCCGCGGCCAGGCCGACGGGCGTCCGGCCCCCGGCGCGCCGCAGACCGCGCCCCAGACCCCGGCCGAGGCCATTGGCGGCGCCTTGCTGCGCGGTCTGGGAGGTCGTATTCCCCGCTTCTGATCGGGCGGGCAAACGCCTCTAGAGAACGAGGCGGGCCTTGGCGTCGCGACTGGCGATCTACCATCCCTCGGGCCAGTTCAACCTGGTCAACAACCCGTTCGGCAAGGACGTCGCCAACCTGGAGCTGTTCCGGGCGCTGGCCGCCCACGGGGGCTTCGACCAGGTCAGCTTCCTCAGCCAGGCCAATATCAGCGACGCGGCCCTGCGCCAGGGTCTGCTGGGGGACGCGCCGGGCGGGGCGGCCCTGACCACCGCCAGCCTGCTGGCCCAGGGCCGGGTGGCCGAGGCCGGGGTCATGCTGCGCGGCACCCCGGCTCTGGCCGACATCGCCTGGCTGCGCCGCCGCGCGGTGGGGGACCGCGCCTACAGCCTGATGGGCCTGGTCCACACCCTCGCGCCGCCGGCCCTGCGCCAGGACATGGCGACGGCCGCCGTCTCCCCCATCCAGGCCTGGGACGCCCTGATCTGCACCTCGCCCTCGGTGCAGGACGCGCTGAACCGCATGTTCGACGAGTGGGCGGATTTCCTCGGCGACCGCTTCGGGGGGACGAAGAACCCCAAGCCGCGCCTGCCGCTGATTCCGCTCGGCGTCGACCAGCCGGCGATCCAGGCCCGCGCCGACCGGCCGCAGGTGCGCGCCCAGCTGCGCCAGGAGCTGGGCCTGGGGGACGACGACATCCTGGTGCTGTGGCTGGGCCGGCTCTCCTTCTTCGAGAAGGCCGCCCCCCAGCCCATGTTCCGCGCCGTGCAGGAGGCCGCCCAGGCCGCCGGCGCCAAGGTGGCCTTCGCCATGGTGGGCTGGTTCCCCAACGGCGACCAGGACCGGGCCCGCTACCAGCAGGCCGCCGAGGCCTACGCCCCCGACGTGGCGGTGCATTTCCTGGACGGCAACGACCAGGGCCGGGTGGGGAGCTTCTGGGCCGCCTCGGACATCTTCATCTCGCTGGTGGACAACATCCAGGAGACCTTCGGCATCACCCCGGTGGAGGCCATGGCCGCGGGCCTGCCGGTGGTGGTGAGCGACTGGGACGGCTACCGCTACACCGTCCAGGACGGCCAGCAGGGCTTCCTGATCCCCACCCTGGGCGGGCCGCCCGCCAGCCTGGGAATCGCCGCGGCCGAGCGGCACGTCCTGGGGTTGGAGTCCTATCAGCTCTATGTGGGGGCGCTGGCCCAGCACACCGCCGTCCATGTCGGCCGCGCGGCCGAGGCCATCGGCGCCCTGATCGCCTCGCCCGACCTGCGCCGCCGCATGGGGGAGGCCGGGCGCCAGCGCGTGCGCGAGGTGTTCGACTGGCCGGTGGTGGCCCGCCAGTACGCGGCCCTGGCCGACGAGCTGACCGCCATCCGCCTGGCCGCGCCGGAGGATGCGACCCGGGGCGGACTCAATCCGGTGAAGGGCGATCCGCACCGCGACTTCGCGGGCTTCGCCAGCGAGGTCCAGAGCCTGGAGACCCTGCTCCGCGTCCGGCCGGGCGTGACCGCCGCCGACATCGACCGCGCCATGAGCCTGGAGCTCGACCGCTTCGCCAGCTCCTGGCGCTGTTCGGCCGAGGACTGCGCCGCGGTGCTGAGGGGCCTGGGGAGCGCTCAGCGCACGGTGAAGGAGATCCTGCTCACCTTCCCGCCCGAACGCCGGCGGGCGGTGCAGATGGGCCTGATGTGGATGTGCAAGCTCGGGATGCTGGACTGGCTGTAGGACACGACGGGAGGGCGCGCGAACCGCCGCCGCCCCGTCCGGCCTTCGCCGCGGATTAGTCGTTGTTCAGCAGTGTGAACGCCGGGTGGCCGGCGATGACGAATTCCCGACGCTGAACCTCGGGGAATGTCCGGATCATTAGGTCCCGGCACCCCGCCAACGCCTTCGGCGTCGCGCAGACCAGCTTGGTGCCCCCCTTCATCAGGGGCCCCGATCGAGGGATGACGGCGACCGGCCGCAAGTTCTTGGAAATCCTGAGCCCGTCGATCACGCCTTCTGTGACGTCAGGAAACCAGTCGTGGAGGTAGTCGTCGATGACGACGACTGCCTCTTGCGCAAGGTGCGACGACACCAGGATCATGTCGCTGAGGACGGCGTCACGGGTGTGGTCGCCATCGATATGGGCGAAACGAACCGGCGCGCCGAGGAGGCGAATCCAGTCGATGGTCGCAAGCTTGGTGGAGTCGGCCTTGACCAAGCGCACATTCGCGGGGTCCTCGGTCGGGAGCAGAGCTTTCAGGTTGGCCGTTAGATCCTCCGCCATGGAGCCGGGGAATAGGTCGAGGCCGATCACGGATTCCTTCGGTTGGGCGGCGAGCGCCATTCCGATGAAGGTCTTGCCCTGATAGGCGCCGATCTCCGCGAGTGATCCGGAAACCTGGCGTGCCTTCTGATCGGTCAGGATCGCGGCGATCGCCCTGGCCGCCCGCGCAGAGATGAAGCCCTGTATCTTATCGGCTCCGCCGCCCGCGGCGAACCAATCTTCATGAGGATGCAAATCCAACTCTCCAAGGACCTCAAAGGAAGATCGATATGGGGGGCGATCTGGCGTGACAACTCTAAAGCAATGGCCCGCGCCCCATTTTTACCGGCGGCGCGCGGGCTCCTTTGCCGGTTTGCGCGAACCATCGCGCTCCGGATCAGAATGATCGCGCGAGATCGTGGTTGAATCGCCGCCGACGAACCGGTAGATACCCGCCCTTCGCCGAGAGGCGATGCGCGCCCGTAGCTCAGCTGGATAGAGCATCAGACTACGAATCTGAGGGTCGGACGTTCGAATCGTTCCGGGCGCGCCAAATTTCCTGACAATTCATGTGGTTAGTCGGCGTTTCAGTTGCGCGCGGTTTGCAGCGATTTGTCGTGACAGCGCCAACGCCCTCTATAGGTTGCTGATTTCCCACACCTTTCCTTAGAGACACCGTCTGCAGCTCATCATCGGGGTGGTCGGCTGCGCACAGTATGCAAACTGTTCTTGTTTTGTTCTTGACGCGCAGTGCCGTCCGTGAGATGGTTGCCCGCGTTCGTCACTGCGCAGGGCCATCCGAGCGAACGGACAAGGCCAGCGCAGCAAGAGTATCGCGCTTCTTATTTCGAGCACCGCGACGGCTTGGCATGTTCGCCGCTGTTGAGCGCGCGCCGATATCCCCAATTTATGGAGAAGAAGATGGCCAGCGTACCTCGCGGGCAGCCGCAGTCTGTGCCGGATCCGGCCGGCGAACTTTACGATCAGGAGATGGCGAAGCTCAGGGCGCAGAGGAAAGCCGAGGACCAGGGATACCCCTCGCCGCTCGACGTCGCCCGGGACGCGCTGCGGGACTTTCAGGATGGTCCGGATATTCCGCGCCCAAACCTGGCCCAGTCGTTCATTCCGATTGTTGGCCCTGCCTGGGAGGCGGTCGCCGACTTACAGGACGGGAATTACGCGGGGGCGACGTTCAACGGCGCCATGGCCGTGGCCGACGCGCTGCCCATCGGCCCCGCCATCAAGGGCTTCAACGCGGCCCGAAAGGGCGTGACCGTTCTTAAGAAGGGGTCCGTCACCGCCAAGGCCGCCGCCAGTCGCCTCCGAGATTGGGGTGTGGCGACAAAGGGGCAGGAAATCCACCACACAGTGCCCCTCAACGGCGCAAGTCGCACCGCCCAGAATTGGAGAAACCACTACGCCTTCCTCAAGGTGCTCCCGAAGGAGCAGCATCGGCGTCTCACCGGGAGCTGGGCCGGTAAGCCAAGGTACGATCCCATACGGCGTGTCTGGTATGGAACCACTGACTGGATGAAGACCGGGGCTGTGGCCACGGGCGGCTACCTCGCGGATTCCGTGGATAATCTCGCAGGTCAGTATTTCCCTCCTTCATTCGGACCTCCCACGAAGTCGCGACGCTGATTGAAGCTTCACAGGTCGCTCCCGATGGCATATGTTCCCTATTTGTTCAAATGTCGATGAAGTCCACCGACGTAAGCTTTCATTTTCCGGTCCTGGGATTCACCACCGACTTGGAAATCTGGGGGTTCAGGGACCTAGATACCCTCACGCGGTGTGGTCCCCGTAAGCTGAAGGAGGGTACGCAGACAGGCATGGAATTGATCGACGCGGCGGGAAGCCGCTGGGTGGTTCGCTCGATTTCTAGAACGGGTCGCGCTGGTTCCTGGGTCTCTCTTTTCTTGCCGTTTGGGCCACGGCAATCGCGTATCGAGCAAGACCTTGAACCCTTGGAGAAGGTCTTACTCGAAGAGGTCCAGCGCCGAGCGTGCGCCGCTATGGAGGCCCACGCCGAGGATTACTCGGACGGCGATGAGGACGAGGCCGAATTCAAAGCGCTTCTCGCCAAGGTGAGGAAGACCAGGAAGATCGCGGCGATCTATGACCTGCTTCAACCAGACACGTTCGAGCCCCACTGAAGGGGTCGGGTCGCCGAGGCGCCAGCCTTCAAACCTTGCCAAATTTTGGCAAGGTAATATTCTCTCTTCCATGACCACCATGAACATCTCCCTTCCCGAGGCGCTCAAGACCTTCGTCGACGAGCAGGTCCTGGGCAGGGGTTACAGCACCAGCAGCGAGTATGTTCGCGAGCTGATCCGGAGGGATCAGGACCGCCTGCACCTGCGCGGCGTTCTCCTCGACGGCGCATCGACGGCGCTCACGGCGCCCGTTGATCAAGCCTATTTTGACGGGCTTCGTCTCCGCGCTCGCGCCCATGCGGCGGGATGAGCGCCAAGCAGGTCGTCCCGAGAGAGAGGGCCCGGCAGGATGTTGAAGCCGCCGTCGACTACTATGCGGCGGAGGCCGGCGAGATGATCGCCTTGCGTTTCGTTGACGCTATAGAAGAGACCTACCGCGCGATCAGCCGTCGACCGGCGATGGGCTCGCCCCGATACGGTCACGAGCTTGATCTTCCGGGTCTGCGCACCCGATCCCTGAAGCGCTTCCCCTACGTGGTCTTCTACATAGAGCAGAAAGACTACTTGGATGTCTGGCGCGTGTTGCACGCTCACCGGGACATACCAGCGGGGCTGAGCGAGCCCCAGGCCTAAGACCTGGGGTGATACGGCGATCGATGTCACTCGCCCATTTCCACGCCCCGGGAGCGGATCCGTTGAGCCCCCAAAGGATTTCCCGAGACTACGAAGCAGAGCCTCATCCATTTTGCTGTCGGCCGGAATCTCGCTATGCCGGATCGAAATTAATCGGCGATCTGATCGGAACTGATCAATGCTGTAGTCGAGGAGCCGTGAGGCGCGGACGCGTGCCTGCGGCGGTCGCTGAGCGATCGCCTGGTGAACGCACCAGATGTCTAGAGATTGCCTACCTGAAGTGACGATTTGCAGTTTGCAAAACTGCCAGAACCCCAACGAATTCAAAGGGGTAAAAACGGCCGGTTTACAAGAAAACCGAGCGACTTCAACGCTCGGCCTTAGCCTACGAATCTGAGGGTCGGACGTTCGAATCGTTCCGGGCGCGCCAAATTCTTTCATTTTCGAGCATCTCTTGGGCCATCCAAGGTCTAGCCCCGGCGCTTCCAGCGTGCTGAGTGACCTCAGAGTTCCGCGCCTCAACCTCTTGCAGCGCAGGACAACCAAGGCTCAGATCAACCTCGAATTCTGAGTATCGCTGGATGAGAAGCGGGGCTCGTCATCCCTTGGAGACTGGAAGCCCGTGGGCCTTATCCCTCCGACAGACAATGGCTATTGCCTATGGGTCGTGACACCAGCGGGCTACACCCACAGTCGGGCATTCGAGGATCTCGCCCTGGCCCTGCGCGAAGCCTTTGCCGAGTTGGGATTCGAGGCGCCCATCATCACCCGGCTGGATGGGATCACCGGCCGGGCGGTGGTGCTGGGGGCCAACCTCCTGGCGGCCCAGCCTCAGGTGCGGCCGCCCGGACTAGTGCTCTACAATCTGGAACAGGTGCAGTCCGGGTCGGCCTGGATCACGCCACAGTATCTTGACCTGCTGCGGGCCTATCCGGTCTGGGACTATAGCGCCCGCAACATCGAGGCCCTGGCGCGGGAGGGCGTGTCGGCGATCCTGTGTGGCGTCGGCTATGCGCCCGGCCTGACCCGCATTCCGCACGCGCCCATCCAGGATATCGAGGTTCTGTTCGTTGGCTCCATGAATCCGCGCCGGCGCGCCGCCCTGAACGATCTGGCCGCCCGAGGTGTCAAGGTGAGGGCGGTGTTCGGCGTCTATGGCCCCGAGCGCGACGCCCTGATCGCGCGGGCCAAGATCGTGATCAACCTTCACTTTTACGAGGCCCAGCTGTTCGAGATCGTTCGCGTCTCCTACCTTCTGGCCAACCGGGTCTGCGTGGTCTCCGAGAGTGGCCTCGACGCCGAGCTGGAGGCGCCGTTCCGCGAGGGTGTCGCCTTCGCGCCCTATGACCGCTTGACCCAGACCTGCCTGGACCTGCTGTCGGCGCCGGAGCGTCGCGAGGCCCTGGCCGCGGCGGGATTCGCGGCCTTCGCCGCCCGGCCGCAGGCGCCGATGCTGGCGCGGGCCCTGGCCGCCTTGGCGCCGCTCAACCGCGGGTGAACCGCCGCAGGGTGGCCAGGTCGGTCTCCGAGAGCGCAATCTTCTCGAAGATCACCTTCATGGAGTCGATCGCTCGAGGCGTGCGCAAGATCAGATCCTGCGTCTCGCCCTTGGCCAGCAACTCCCTGCCCAGCGGGCCCATCACATATTCGAGACGCTTTGTGACGAAGCGGCTCTCGGTCCAGCCGAGGTACCAGAACCAGTCGGTGTAGTAGAGCCAGCTGCGCTCGTTGAACGCCCGCACATGGGTCGGGTCCTGCCACGCGCCGTAGGAAAGGTCGTAGGGCACCAGGATGTGGAAGGCGCCTCCAACCCGCAACAGGTTCAGGCCGTTGGTCATGGTGCGCACCAAGTCTGGCACATGCTCCAGGACATCGATGCAGACGATTTCGTCGAAGGCCCCATGGGCTACCTCGATGTCGCCGAAGCGGCGGGTGTTGAAGATTTGACGCCCGCCGATCGGGAACTCGCCGCTCACATCGGCCAGGATGTCCGGCGACCAATAGTCCGAGACGTCGATGTTCAGATAATCAGCCTTGAAGTCCTTACCGCTGCCTAGATTTATCTTCGTTGGCGGCGGCGTTGACATCGGTTTTTCCCCAGGCGAAAGCCATGGCCTCGAACCGGGCCCCCGAAGGGGGCTCCGACGCATGGCGACGAGGTAGGTTTAATGACAGACGCCAAGGCGTTGCAAGACAGCTATCTCCAGCTCATGGAGCGTTGCCTGCTGGGGTTGATCTGGGAAGATCCGCCGCAGGACATCTGGTCTGGCGGGACCTACAAGCCGGCCCTGCGGGATACCGGACGGGACTGGCCGAGCAAGGCCCACAGCATGATCGGCGCTCGCCGGATGCACAATGTCAGGATGCTTAGCGAGGACGTGCTGCGCCGCGGCGTGCCGGGGGACTTTATCGAAACTGGCATCTGGCGCGGCGGCGCCTGCATCATGATGCGGGCTGTGCTGAAGGCCCACGGCGTCACCGACCGTCGCGTCTGGTGCGCCGACTCCTTCGAGGGTCTGCCGCCGCCCGATCCGGCGAGCTACCCGCAGGACGCCAATGACCAACACGCCACCTACGAGGCCCTGGCGATCTCCCTTGAGCAGGTGCAGCAGAACTTCTCGAAATATGACCTGCTGGACGACCAGGTCCGGTTCCTGAAGGGCTGGTTCAAGGACACCCTGGCCGCAGCGCCGATTGAGCGCCTGGCGATCCTGCGCCTGGACGGCGACATGTACCAATCGACCATGGAGGCCTTCGACGCGCTCTACGACAAGCTGTCGCCGGGTGGCTACGTCATCGTCGACGACCTCGGTGCGGTCCCGGCCTGTCGCCAGGCGGTGATCGACTTCCGCGCAAAGAGGGGCATCACCGACAAGGTCGAGCAGATCGACTGGACGGGCGCCTATTGGCGGAAGACCTGATCGTGGCGGGGATCGACCTCGAAATGGTTCGGGGGCTCGCCCCGCTGCTGGCGTAACCAAGCCTCCAAATAGGCGGCCTCGATGTGGCGAGTCGTGAGCGCGGTGTCGAAGAGGGGCGCCGACCGGATGCGGGCCTGCAGTTCGGCCTTCACCCGGGCGAGGCGGTCCGGGTTGAGCGCCAGGTCGGCGGCGAGGGCTTCATAGGCCTCTAGGCTCTCCGTGACCAACTCAGGTAGGCCTACGGCGCAGAGCACGCTGGCTGCGACCCTTGCGGCGAAGGGTTCGCCCGCGCAGGTCACCAACGGAAGCCCCATGTGCAGGGCGTCGCTCGCCGTGGTGTGGGCGTTGCAGGGCAGGGTGTCGAGGAAGAGGTCGGCCAGGCGGTGGCGGGCCATGTGGCTTCGGTGACCGACCTTGGGGGCGAACACCAGGCGGGCAGGATCGACGCCGCGCTTTTGCGCCTCCGCCCGCAGGTTTCGGCTGACCGGTTCGAACAGGTCCAACAGCCAAAGGACGCTGCCCTCAACCCGCGACAGCAGCCGCATCCAGACGTCGAAGACCTCGGGCGTGATCTTGTAGCTGGCGTTGAAGCAACAGAAGACCACGGCTTCCTCCGGCAGCCCGGCATCCGCTCGCCTCAGCGGGAGCCCTGGTGGCTCAGCCACCCGGCTATTGACCTGATAGCTGTTGGGCAGCCGGATCACCTTTTCGTCGTAGAACCTCTCCGACCCGGGTGGGATCACATGCCGGTCGGCCAGGATATAGTCCATGAATGTCCCGCCTAGAGTGCCCGGATAGGTCAGATAGTTGATCTGGATCGGCGCGCAGCGTCTGGCGAAGACGCCAGGCAGCGCGTTGTCCGAATAGCCGCCAAGGTCGATGAGGATGTCGATCTCATGGGCGCGGATCAGGCGGGCGATCTGATCTTCCCCGAGGTTGGCGACATCATGGAAATCGGGAATAGCCGCCTGAATCCGGTTGCGCATCGCATCGTCCGATGCGGGCGCGAGAGCGTAGCCAAATATTTGGAACCGCTGAGAGTCATGCTGCTCGAACAGGCCGGCGATCAAGGCTGCGGTGGCGTGATTGCGGAAGTCGGGGGAAACGTAGCCGACCCGGATACGATCATGCCTATATGTTTCCCCCGTCCAGAGGGGTTGTAGGGACCGCGGCAGGCGCAGCCGCCGATGGATGCGGGCGCAATTGAGCTGCTCGGCCCCGCTGTTTGAAAAGGCGAAAGCGACGAAGGGCAGCGCGGCGGGCTCCCCGCGGCCGAGGCGAAGCTGCACGGTGGTCCTCGCCTCGTCAAAGTCCGACCAGTCGCAGATCTGAAGCTGACGATAGAGCTTCGATCCGAAGGGCGGCGCATTGGTCGGATCGGCGGCGATGCCGCTTCGATAGCTTTCGATCGCGGCCTCCAACTCGCCAAGCTTGCTCAGCACGTCGCCCCGACCCGCCAAGGCAAGAGCGAAGTCTGGCTTCAGCGCGATTGCGGCGTCGAAGAAGCCCAGCGCCTCGCCCAGTCGGCCCTTCCGATGCGCAAGGGCCCCGCGGAGATTCAGCGCATCCACGCTGTCGGGCCGCGCCTTCAAGGCCCGATCTAAGCAGGCCTGAGCCTCCTCCAGCCGCCCCATCTCGACGAGCAATCGCCCCATCGCGATCTGCGGGTTCAACTTCGTTTCGGATAGGGCGGAGGCTCGTCGCCAGAGGCCGAGCGCCTCTTCGAAGGCCCCCCGCGCCTTATAGATCAGCCCAGCATTGTACAGGGCGTCGCCGTGGTCAGCAGCGTGGCCGAACACCCGTTGATAGCCCGCCAAGGCCTCGTCGAGACGACCTGCGCGGTGAAGTTCAACAGCCGCTAGGAACGCGTCATCCACGTTCATGGAGCCTGCGCCATTGCCGGAGTTCATCTCCCCGCCGTCCTGGTCCATAGCCGCTCCCGGATCGTTTCAACGGTCGGCCCGCCGACGCCATGGGGCTCCAGATACCCATATCGGATGGGACGACAACCCCCGACTCGCTCTTCGCGAGGCGGCACCAGCGCATTGGTTTCCGCATCGCGCCTCAAGGTCTGTCGGCGATCGATCCAGGTCGGGGCGTGGTCGCTGGACTTCGGCCTCCCGCACCCTGGGATGGAACAGGGCCTCCTCGCGCGCCCCCTCGTCCCCTAGGCGGGGATCGAGGCGCGCGCCGGGCGGCGGACCTTGGGGGCGATGGCCTCGACGTCCAGGCCGATCTGCCGGGCCGCGCGGATCAGCTGCAGGAAGCGCTGCACGATGATCTGGCTGCCCTGCATGACCTCGGGCGCCTGCTGGCGGCTCATGGCCGACAGGTAGCCGCCGCGCACCCGGTCGGCCCAGCCCAGGGCCTGGTGGCGGGCGATGCGGCGACGCACCGTCTCGTGGGGCATGCCCAACCGCTCGGCCAGCTCGGTGACGGTGGCCGGCCGGCGGAGCGCGTCGGGGGGCGGGCTGTCGGACCAGGCATAGGTCGCCGCCAGCTCGGGGTCGTAGGTGATGGCCTCGGCGTTGGCCACCACCAGGGCCGAGAAGATCACCGCGTCCAGCATCGAGCCGTAGGGTTCGACCCCGGCCTCCAGCACCCTCAGGATGAAGTCGTCCAGCAGGTCGGAGAGCGGGGCGGCCAGGGCGTCGTCCTCCAGCGGAGGGCCGAGCGGTCCGGGGTCGAACGCGAAGTTCAGGCCCTTGAGGTCGGCCACCAGGGCGCGCAGGGCGGCCAGTCGTCCGCGGGCGCGCCCGACCCGGGGCCAGCTGGGATCGCCGGAGATTCGCACCCCGGACTCGCCGGCCCGCGCCAGCAGGCCCGCGGCCTCCAGGGCGCCCACCTGGCGGCGGGTGGTCTCATAGGCGAGGTCCAGGGACTGGGCGACGGCGCGGACGCTGATCGCCCCGGCCGCGCCGGCCGGTCGGCGGTGCGAGGCCTGGGCGACGGCCAGGTGGACCGCCGCGCGGGTGATGCTGCCCTCGTGGCTCAGGATCAGGCTGCGGCACTCGTCCAGCAGGAACTCCAGCACGCAGCGCAGGATCAGCCGGTACCGCTGGTTGGTGGCCGAATCGGACCGATGAATCATGGCCAGCTTCCCCCAAAGCTTGACCAGAACAGCCGGTAAGCGGGGCGGCCGCAAGGCCGGGAACGATGTTTTACAAAGTCGCCGCCGGCGTCGCGCCCTAGCCGGGGCCCGGCAGGCGGGTGGTCATCGGGACCTCCGGATCGGTCGGGGGCGCGACGGCGGGGGCGGGGGGCGGCGCCGGCGCGGGGGTGGTCACCTCGGGGATGGCCAGGGGCGCGGGGGCGATGGG
>NZ_JBXAPY010000004.1:0-369982 GCF_058806695.1 Phenylobacterium sp. GW821-FHT12F10
GCCGACGCCCGCCCCGGCCGCTCCGGCCCAGGCGCCCGTGGCCTCGGCCCCGGCGCCCGCCGCGCCGCGTCCCCCGGCCGCCGTTCAGCCGGGTCAGACCCGCACCTATGAGCCGTCCCGCGAACGCCGCGACGACCGGCCGTCCACCACCACCTATCGCCCCGAGCGGGCGCCGGGCCGGTTCGAGAACACCAATTTCGGCCAGCGCGCCCCGCGCCCCGGCCAGGATCGTCCCCAGGGCGACCGCCCCGCGGCGGCCGCCCGTCCCGGCGGCGACCGTCCCCAGGCCGATCGTGGCGCCCGTCCCGCGGCTCCGGCCGCCGGCGGCGACACCGTCCGGTATTCGGCGCTCGCGCCGCGTCCGGCCGCGCCCCGTGATGGCGCCCGCCCCGGCGGCGCCCGTCCCGGCGCCGGTCGTCCGACTCCGAACGCGCCGCCCGCCACGCCTGAGATCCAGCGCGCCACCCGTCAGGCCCCGCGGCCCGGCGGCGACGTCGTCGCCCGTCGCGACGACGACGAGGATACGCGCCGCAAGGCCGGGGCCGCTCCGACCAAGGCCATCTCCCGCGTCAAGGGCGCCCAGCAGCGCCGCGAGGGCCGCCTCACCATCCAGGCCGTGGCCGGGGATGACGAGAGCGCCGTCGAACGCATGCGTTCGCTGGCCTCGGTTCGCCGGGCCCGCGAGCGTGAACGCGAGAAGCGCAAGGGCGGCGGCCAGGAAGCCGCCCGCGCCGCGCGCGAAGTCATCATTCCCGACGTCATCACCGTGGCCGAGCTGGCCAACCGGATGGCGACCCGCGGCGTGGAGATCATCAAGTTCCTGATGCGTCAGGGCGTGATGCTGAAGATCAACGACGTCATCGACAACGACACCGCCGAGCTGGTGGCCACCGAATTCGGCCACACCGTCCGCCGCGTGTCGGAAGCCGACGTCGAAGAGGGCTTCATCGGCGACGAGGATCTCGACGATCACCTGGTGTCCCGTCCCCCCGTGGTGGCGGTCATGGGTCACGTCGACCACGGCAAGACCAGCCTGCTCGACGCCCTGCGCTCGGCCGATGTGGCCAAGGGCGAGCACGGCGGCATCACCCAGCATATCGGCGCCTATCAGGTGCGCCTGGAGAGCGGCCAGTCGGTCACCTTCCTGGACACCCCCGGTCACGCCGCCTTCTCGGCGATGCGGGCCCGCGGCGCCGACGTCACCGATATCGTCATCCTGGTGGTGGCCGCCGACGACGGCGTCATGCCCCAGACCATCGAGGCCATCCAGCACGCCCGGGCCTCGGGCGCGCCGATCATCGTGGCCATCAACAAGATCGATAAGCCCGGCGCCGATCCGCAACGGGTGATCAACGAGCTGCTGCAACACGAGATCGTCGTGGAAAGCCTGGGCGGCGACACCCAGGCCATCCAGGTCTCGGCCACCCAGAAGCTGGGCCTCGACGAATTGATCGAGGGGATCCTGCTGCAGGCCGAGGTCATGGACCTGAAGGCCAATCCCGACCGCACCGCCGACGGCACCGTCATCGAGGCCAAGCTGGACCGGGGCCGCGGCGCGGTCTCCACCGTCCTGGTCAAGCGCGGCACCCTGAAGCGCGGCGACATCGTGGTGGCCGGCTCCAACTTCGGCCGCGTGCGCGCCCTGTTCAACGAGCGCGACGAACAGCTCGACGAAGCCGGCCCCTCGGTGCCGGTGGAGATCCTCGGCCTGGACGGCACGCCCTCGCCGGGCGAGCCCTTCGCGGTGGTGGAGAACGAGGCCCGCGCCCGCGAGCTGACCGCCTACCGCACCCGCGTGAAGCGTGAAAAGGCCGGCTCGCCGGTCGCCGGCGGCGTCACCATGGCCGACTTCATGGCCAAGCTGCAGGACAAGAAGATCTCCGAGCTGCCGGTCATCATCAAGGCCGACGTCCAGGGCTCGGCGGAAGCCATCGTGGGCTCGCTGGACAAGCTCGGCACCGACGAGGTCCGCGCGCGGATCATCCTGTCGGGCGCCGGCGCCATCAGCGAGAGCGACGTCATGCTGGCCAAGGGGGCCAATTCGCCCATCCTCGGCTTCAATGTCCGCGCCTCCAGCCAGGCCCGCCAACTGGCCGAGCGGGAAGGCGTCGAGATCCGCTACTACGCGGTGATCTACGACCTGATCGACGACATCAAGGGCGTGCTCTCGGGCATGCTGGCGCCGGAACAGCGCGAAACCTTCATCGGTAACGCCGAGGTCCTCCAGGTCTTCGACATCACCAAGGTCGGGCGCGTCGCCGGTTGCCGGGTCACCGAGGGCACGGTCCGCAAGGGCGCCCGCGTCCGGATCATCCGCAACGACATCGTCGTCCTCGAACTCGGCACCCTGCAGACGCTCAAGCGCTTCAAGGACGAGGTCAACGAGGTCAACGCCGGTCAGGAATGCGGCATGTTCTTCCAGGGCTTCCAGGACATCAAAGAGGGCGACACCATCGAGTGCTTCACCCTCGAAGAGGTCAAGCGCAGCCTCTAGGCCGCGATATTGGCCAAGGCCTGAGTTCATGAGAGCCTTCCCGGAGACGGGGAGGCTCTTTTGATGTCCGCCGCCGCCGCGCGATGGCCCCTCGCCAAGGCCATCAAGACACCCCATTTTCCGGGCATTCGACGGCGGGCCTGAACGGAGTAGACCATGCGCATCTTTCTGGTGACCGCCCTGCTGCTCTCCCTCACCGCCTGTGCCTCGGCCCAGCGCCTGGACGCGGCGGGCGACGTCCACACCCTGCTGGTCTCCATCCGCGACGAGGACCAGGCGACCTTCGACGCCCATGTCGATCGCGACGCCCTGAAGCACGAGATCTCCGCCCGCCTGACCGCCGAGGCCAAGAGCCCCAAGGTGGACAAGAACTGGCAGGCCCTGGGGGCGATCCTGGCGCCGGCCATCGCCGACATCGCCGGCGACGCCCTGGTCCAGCCCCGGGTGTTCCACAAGGTCGCCGAGTCCTACGGCTACAAGCCCGGCCAGCCGATCCCCAACCGGATCGCCATCGCCGGCTCGCTGAAGGCCATGGACGACGGCCGGGTCTGCGCCACCCGGACCAAGGACGGCCCCTGCATCCTGGTCTTCACGCGGGAGGAGGGGGTCTGGAAGCTCTCGGGCTTCGAGGGCGATATTTCGACCCTGCGCATCAAGCTCTGATCGGGTTAGGCTCCCCGGAAAACGGGGGGACGCCATGGGCTACGAGGCCGCGCTCAGCGCCTACGACAAGTTCCAGTTCGACGACGGGCGCTGGACCCGCGACGTCTACCGGCGCGGCTCGGGGCCCGCCGTCATCGTCATCCATGAGATGCCGGGCCTCCACCCCCTGGTGGTGCGGTTCGCCGACGCGGTCGCCGCCGCCGGCATGACCGTCTACTGCCCCAACCTGTTCGGGGTGGCCGGCCGTCCGGCGACCCACCCCCTGGGCGCCGCCACCATGCTGGCCGGCATCTGCATCCGCCGCGAGTTCAATGTCTGGGCCACCGACAAGTCTAGCCCCATCGTCGACTGGCTCCGGGCCCTGGCCCGCCAAGCCCACGACGACTGCGGCGGTAAGGGGGTCGGGGCCGTGGGCATGTGCTTCACCGGCGGTTTCGCCCTGTCGATGATGACCGAGCCCAGCGTGGTGGCGCCGGTGGTCTCCCAGCCCTCCCTGCCCCTGGGGTCGAGCAATCCCAGGCGGGCGGCCGGGATCGGCGCCTCGCCCGCGGAGATCGCCTGCGCCCGCTCGCGGTTCGCCCAGGAGGGCTTGTCCATGATCGGCCTGCGCTTCTACGGCGACCCCTTCGTCCCCGACGCCCGCTTCGACACCTACAAGCGAGAGTTCGGCGACAGGTTCGAAGCCATCGAGATCGACCCCAAGGACGCCGCGCCTGGCCCCCTGAAGCACCCCCACTCGGTGCTGACCGTGAACCTCGCCGAGGATGGGCCCACCAAGGCCGCCGAACAGCGGGTGATCGCCTTCTTCAAGGAACGCACCGGCGCCTAGCGCTGGACTTGCCCGTCCGGGTTCACTAGAAGCCCGCGCTTGCCTGAGACCCGCGTCCGATCCGCGGGCGAGGCCTGCGAAGGTTCAGCGATATGAAACGTCAGTCCGCCGGGAAGCATTCCGGCCCCAGCCAGCGCCAGCTGCGCGCCGGCGAACTCACCCGCCACGCCCTCGTTGAGGTGATGCGCGACCACGAGATCCTCGATCCGGACCTCGCCGGCGTCTCGGTCACCGTCACCCAGGTGCGGCTGAGTCCGGACCTGCGCCACGCCGTCTGCTTCGTCGAGCCGCTCGGCGGCGGCAAGGCCTCGGTGGTGGTCGACGCCTTGAACCGCCACGCCAAGTTCCTGCGCGGCCTCCTCGGCCGGTCCATCGACATGAAGTTCACGCCGGACCTGAAGTTCATCCACGACGAGACCTTCAACCAGGCCAGCCGCATGAACGCGCTGTTCGAGGACCCCAAGGTCGCCCAGGACATCGCGTCCGCCCCCGATTCCGACGAGGACTGATCTCCCCCATGGCGCGACGCAAGAAGGGCGATCCGGTCTCCGGCTGGATCTGCCTCGACAAGCCCTATGACCTGACCTCCACCAGCGCGGTCGGTCGCGTGCGGCGGCTGTTCAACGCCCAGAAGGCGGGACACGCCGGCACCCTGGATCCCCTGGCCACCGGCATCCTGCCCATCGCGCTCGGCGAAGCCACCAAGACCGTCCCCTTCCTGATGGACGCCGACAAGACCTACCGCTTCGTCATCGAGTGGGGCCGCACCACCGCCAGCTTCGACCGCGAGGGCGCCACCACGGCCACCTCCGACGTGCGGCCCACGGTGGCCCAGGTGGAGGAGAAGCTGCCGGCCTTCGTCGGCGAGATCTCCCAGGTGCCGCCGATCTTCTCGGCCATCAAGGTGGACGGCGAGCGGGCCTATGACCTGGCCCGCGCCGGCCACGAGGTGGAGCTCAAGGCCCGCCCCGTCACCATCCATTCCGCCCGGGTCACCGACGCCCCCGACGCCGATCACGTCGAGATCGAGGTCACCTGCGGCAAGGGCACCTATGTGCGCGCCATCGTCCGCGATCTGGCGCAAATGCTCGGAGCCTGCGGCCATGTCAGCGCGCTCCGCCGCACCCGGGTCGGGCCCTTCTCGGAAGACCGGGCGATAACACTGGAATTGCTTGAGGATTTGGGGCATAAGCCCGGCCATCTGGAGGCCTTGCTTCCGGTCGAGACCGCCCTGGACGACATCCCGGAGCTGGCCGTGACCGCCGAAGACGCCTTCAGCCTTAAGCAGGGACGGCCCATCGTTCTCGTTCCCCGACAGGTTGAAGCCCTGAAAGCCCGGTTCACCCTGGGCTCTCGAACCGTTTCAGTCCTTTCGGAGGGTATGATGGTCGCCCTCTGCGAGATGCGCGCAGGCAAGCTCGAGCCCTCGCGAGTCTTTCATCTGACAAAGAGCGGAGACTGACCGATGTCGATTACGATTGAACGTAAAGCCGAGCTTATCAAAACCCATGGCCGCTCCGAGGCTGACACGGGTGGCGCCGAAGTGCAGGTCTCGATCCTCACCGAGCGGATCGCGAACCTGACCGAGCACTTCAAGATGCACAAGAAAGACAACCACTCGCGCCGGGGCCTTCTCAAGATGGTGTCCCAGCGCCGCCGCCTTCTCGACCACCTGAAGTCGACCGACGCCGGTCGTTATCAGGCCATCATCGAGAAGCTGGGTCTGCGCCGCTAGGACCTCAAGTCCGGCCCCCGCGAGAGCGGGGGCTTTGCGTATCAGGCTCTATTCCATTGCGCCGCTTCCTCCGCGACAGGCCGGGGGATCAAAAGCGGCGATGGGCCGCCCCTTTCGGTGGGCGCCCAATCACGCCGAGGGTTCCATAGTAATCCTCACCCCGCCTGTTTGACTGGAGAGGATTTCGGGAGCCCGACGCCCTGTCCGCCCCCGCCGGGAATACGCCCGCGGGATGAGAAAGAAGCAAAATGTTCGATATCAAACGCAAGACCATCGAGTGGGGCGGCAAGACGCTGACCCTGGAAACCGGCCGCATGGCCCGCCAGGCCGACGGCGCCGTTCTCGCCACCTACGGCGAGACCATGGTGCTGGCCACGGCGGTCTACGCCAAGAGCGCCAAGCCGGGTCAGGACTTCTTCCCCCTGACCGTGAACTACCAGGAGAAGTTCTACGCCGCGGGCAAGATCCCGGGCTCCTTCCCCCGCCGCGAGGGCGCGCCCTCGCAGAAGGAAACCCTCACCAGCCGCCTGATCGACCGTCCGATCCGCCCGCTGTTCGTGAAGGGCTTCAAGAATGAAGTCCAGGTGGTCTGCACCGTCCTGGCCCACGACCTGGAAAACGATCCCGACATCGTCGCCCTGGTGGCCGCCTCGGCCGCCCTGGTGATCTCCGGCGCCCCCTTCATGGGTCCGATCGGCGCGGCCCGCGTGGGTTACGTCAACGGCGAGTACATCCTGAACCCGACTCTCGACGAGATGAAGGAAAGCAAGATGGACCTCGTGGTCGCCTCGACCAACGAAGCCGTCATGATGGTGGAATCCGAGATCCAGGAGCTCAGCGAGGATGAGGTCCTCAAGGCCGTCATGTTCGCCCACGCCGGCATCCAGCCGGTGATCGAGGCGATCATCGAACTGGCCGAGCACTCCGCCAAGGAGCCCTTCGACTTCACCCCCGACGACACCGACGCCATCAAGGCCGAAGTGAAGAAGCTGATCGGCAAGGATCTGGCCTCGGCCTACAAGATCGTCGCCAAGGGCGAGCGCCAGGACGCGGTGGGCAAGGCCAAGGCCAAGGCCACCGAGAAGTTCGGCAAGTCCGACGCCAACCCGGCCGGTTACGCCCCCGACAAGCTCGCGGGCGTCTTCAAGGAGCTGGAAGCCGACGTCGTGCGTCGCAACATCCTCGACACCGGCATCCGCATCGACGGCCGCACCGTCGACAAGGTCCGCCAGATCGTCTCGGAAGTGGGCGTCCTGCCCCGCGCCCACGGTTCGGCCCTGTTCACCCGCGGCGAAACCCAGGCCCTGGTCGTGGCCACCCTGGGCACCGGCGACGACGAGCAGCTGATCGACGCCCTGGAAGGCAAGTACTACGAGAAGTTCATGCTGCACTATAACTTCCCCCCCTTCTCCGTGGGGGAAACCGGCCGCATGGGCGCTCCGGGTCGCCGCGAAGTCGGCCACGGCAAGCTCGCCTGGCGCGCCATCCGGCCGATGCTGCCGAGCCAGGAAGACTTCCCCTACACCATCCGCCTGGTCTCCGAGATCACCGAGTCCAACGGCTCGTCCTCGATGGCCTCGGTCTGCGGTTCCTCCCTGGCCCTGATGGATGCGGGCGTGCCCCTGAAGAAGCCGGTCTCCGGCATCGCCATGGGCCTGATCCTCGAAAAGGACGGCTTCGCGGTCCTGTCGGACATCCTGGGTGACGAAGACCACCTCGGCGACATGGACTTCAAGGTCGCCGGCACCGAGGACGGCATCACCTCCCTGCAGATGGACATCAAGATCGCCGGCATCACCGAGGCGATCATGAAGCAGGCCCTGGAGCAGGCGAAGGGTGGCCGCAAGCACATCCTCGGCGAGATGGCCAAGGCCATGGAAGCCCCGCGTCAGGAACTCGGCGAGTTCGCCCCGAAGATCGAGACCATGAAGGTCCCGGTCGACAAGATCCGCGAAGTGATCGGGTCGGGCGGCAAGGTCATCCGCGAGATCGTGGAAAAGACCGGCGCCAAGGTGGACATCGAGGACGACGGCACCATCAAGGTCTCGGCCTCCGACCAGTCCAAGATCGACGCCGCCAAGGAATGGATCAAGTCCATCGCCTCGGAGCCCGAGCTGAACGCCATCTACACCGGCAAGGTCGTGAAGATCGTCGACTTCGGCGCCTTCGTGAACTTCTTCGGCGCCAAGGACGGTCTGGTTCACGTGAGCCAGATCTCCAACGACCGCGTCGCCAAGGTGTCCGACGTCCTGACCGAGGGCCAGACCGTGAAGGTCAAGCTCCTGGGCTTCGACGATCGCGGCAAGACCCGCCTGTCCATGAAGGTCGTCGACCAGGAAACCGGCGAAGACCTCTCGGCCAAGCAGGGCGAAGACGCTTAAAGCGCCTTCACCTCCGAGACATCGAAGGGGCGGCCGCAGCGATGCGGCCGCCCTTTTTCGTTTCTGCAGATGCTCCCCCACTGGGGGAGCTGGCGCGAAGCGCCCGAGGGGACTTGGACTCTTGTTTGTGGGCGATGGCGGTCAACGACGTTGATCCCCCTCCGGCTCGGGGCTGCGCCCCGATCCACCTCCCCCACATCGGCGCTGCGCGCCTGGGGGAGGATCCCCAAAAGCGAAAGGCCCGCCGGGGGTGGCGGGCCTTCGTTTCAACCTCGGACTTGGAGACTAAAGCCTAGCTGCGCAGCTTGCGCAGCAGCTGGTCGAGATCGCGCGCCAGGACCGGGTCGTCGGCCTTCAGGGCTTCGATGCGGCGCACGGCGTGCAGGACGGTGGTGTGGTCGCGGCCGCCGAACCGACGCCCGATGTCGGGCAGGGAGCGGGTGGTGATCTGCTTGGCGATCCACATGGCCGCCTGGCGGGGCCGGGCGACGGCGCGAGCCCGGCGCTCGGAGATCATGTCGGCCTGCTTGAGGCCGTAGTGCTCGGCCACGGCCTTCTGGATCTGGTCCACCGTCACCCGCTTCTCGGTGCAGGACAGGTGGGGCCGCAGGATGGCCTGGGCCTCGTCCAGGGACAGGTTGGCGATCTCGCCGCCTACCCGGGCCACCAGGGTGTTGAGGGCCCCCTCCAGCTCGCGCACGCTGTCGGTGAAGCGGTCGGCGAGGAATTGCAGCACCTCGGACTTGGCCGAGGGGATGAAGCGGCCCTGGCCGGCCAGGGTGGCCAGCTTCCGCTCCAGGATGCCCAGCCGCAGGGTGCGGTCGGCGGGTTCGATGCCGCAGACCAGGCCCGCCTGCAGATGGCTGCGCAGGCGCGGCTCCATCTCCGACAGCTCGGCCGGCGATCGGTCGGCGGTCATCACCACCCGGCGGCCGTCCTCGATGAGGGCGATCAGGGTGTGGAACAGCTCCTCCTGGGTGGAGGTCTTGCCGGCCACGAACTGGACGTCGTCGATCAGCAGCAGGTCGGCGTTGCGCAGCTCTTCCTTGAAGGCCGCGGTCTGGCGGTCCTGGACCGCCTTGACGAAGGTGGAGGTGAAGCGCTCGGCGGTCAGATAGACCACCCGCTTGCCCGGCGCCGTCCGCATGGCCTCCCAGGCCATGGCGTTGAGCAGGTGGGTCTTCCCGAAGCCGTAGGGGCCGTGGAAGAGCACGGGATTGAAGTGGCCGTCGGCCCAGGAGGCCACCCGGCGGGCGACCGCGAAGGCGAACTCGTTGGCGGGGCCGGCGACGAAGGTCTCGAAGGAGAAGCGGTCCTGCAGCCCCTGCTGGCGCGCCGCCTTGGGCTGGGTGATGTCGACCTCGATCTCGATGACACCGGTGTCGGCGTCCCGGACGGCGACGGCGGCCGCCGGGGCGACGACAGCCACCATGGGCGCGGCCGGGCCGGCCTGATCGAATTCCATGCGGGACTTCAGGTCGAGGGCGCGGCCCATGGGATCGTTCTGCGCCCACAGCTCGCCGATCCGTCGCCAGGCGTGCCGGCGAATCCAGTCGCGCGCCACGCCGGTGGCGGCCACCAGACAGACTTCTCCCCCACGCTCGCGCAGGGCCGCCTGGCCCAGCCACGAGCCGAACGTGGCTTCACCCAGCTCGCGCTTCAGCGCCTGGCACGTCTTGGTCCAGACAGCGCCCGCCGGCGTTTCCGCCATGTCGCCCGCTATGCCCCCGGTCGTCATCGTCATCACCAACCATCACCTGCCCGTCCGGTCTAGGCCCCGCGCCTCACCGGATCTTTGTTCAACAAACACAAGTTCTTAGTCGCCGAGAAGATAGACTCCCCCCGCCGCTTTTTTCATCCGAGATAGGATGGAAGAACGCGCTTAAGACCTCGAACACTAGTCAGGGCGACCGGGGGGTCAACGCAGATTCTTCGCCCGTCCAGTCGATATTTTCGTTGACTCAAATCGACCCCTCGCGCGGCAAGGGAATCCCGAAATCGACCTTCCGTTAACTGAGAACATTCGTCGCAGGCTTGGCTTTGAAATGCTGCGGCGCACGAAAACACCCGCGGGTCTTTCAACCCGCGGGTGCGTCAAAATAGTCAGTTATTTCAGAAGGATAGCTGCCGAGCTAGAGGCTCGGCGCCGCAACCTTAGGCAGCGGCCATCTTCTTGAGCTGAGCCGCCAGGCGGGACACTTTGCGCGACCCGGTGTTCTTGTGAACAACACCCTTGGTGACCGCGCGCATCAGCTCCGACTGAGCCTCGACGAAGGCGGCCTTGGCCGCGGCGGCGTCGCCGGAGGTCAGGGCCTCTTCGAACTTGCGCAGATAGGTCCGCACGCGCGAGCGGCGGGCCTTGTTGACTTCGGTGCGGCGTTCGATCTTGCGAACGGCCTTCTTTGCGCCAGGCGTATTGGCCATGATTTAGCTCTCAAAACGGCTCGCGCCCGAACCTGCGCTCGGGCGGGTAAATTGGAGGCGCGGATATACGGGAAGGCGCCCTTCGGGTCAATGCGGCTCGGCAGCTATTCCGCGGCCTGGGTGAATCGGCGCCAGGCGGGATGGGCGCTCACCAGGTCGGCCATCTGCTGATAGCCCCCCGCCCCGGGGTGGGCGCCGTCCCAGGCGGCCGCCTGCGCCTGCCACAGGCCGCCGGCCGCCAGCGGCTGGAAGACGTCGATGAAGGGGACCTGCAGCCGGGCGCACAGGGCCAGCAGGGCGGCGTTGAGGCTCTCGACCCGGGCGCAGACCCCGGGGTCGGCCACCGGCGGCGGCCCGACCATCAGGACGGGCGCCAGGGCCCGCGCCTGTGTCAGCATGGCGCGCGCGTTCTTCAGGGTCTCGGCGGTCGCCACCCGGGGCGCGCCGTCCACCAGGTGGCAGTCATTGACGCCGAAGGAGAAGACGATCCGCATGGGCTCGTGATCCACCAGCCGCAGCCGGGCCTCGCCCTCCCAGCGTGCGGCCAGCGCGTCCGACGCCTCTCGCCGGATGCCCAGGTTATAGAGACTGATCTCCCGCCGGCCGGCGATGGCGCGCCCCACCCAGCCCAGATGGTCCGGATCGCCCGCGCCGGCGACGAAGCTTTCGCCGAAGGCGATCAGCCGCATTTCAAGCACCGCTCATCCCGGCGAAGGCCGGGACCCAGATTCATCCTGAGCGGTGGGTGATGATCTATCATCCGACATTGGCCTCATCTGAAGCGACGGCGGGCTTCACCTGGGTCCCGGCCTGCGCCGGGATGAGCGGCGGGTGGGTCTAGGACCCCTTGAACGCCGGCTTCCGCTTCTCGACGAAGGCGGCCATGCCCTCCTTCTGGTCCTGGAAGGCGAAGAGGGAGTGGAACAGCCGCCGCTCCAGGGCCACGCCGGTGGCGAGCGTCGTCTCGTAGGCCGCCTCCACCAGTTCCTTGTTCATCATCACCGCCAGGGGGGATTGGCCGGCGATCTTGGTGGCCGCGGCCATGGCCTCCTCGATCAGCTTGTCGGCGGCCACCACGCGGGACACCAGGCCCGAGCGCTCGGCCTCGGCGGCGTCCATCATCCGGGCGGTCAGGATCATGTCCATGGCCTTGGACTTGCCCACGAAGCGGGTCAGGCGCTGGGTGCCGCCGATGCCCGGGGCGACGCCGAGATTGATCTCCGGCTGGCCGAACTTGGCGGTCTCGGCGGCGATGATGAAGTCGCAGAGCATGGCCAGCTCGCAGCCGCCGCCCAGGGCGTAGCCGGCGACGGCGGCGATCACCGGCTTGCGGAACTGCTCCATCCGCCGGGCGAAGGCGCCGAAGAAGTCCTGGGTGAACATCTGGGCGTAGGTCTTGTCCGACATCTCCTTGATGTCGGCGCCGGCGGCGAAGGCCCGCTCCGACCCGGTCAGGACCAGGCAGCGCACCCCGTCGTCGGCCTCGGCGGCGTCCAGGGCGGCCGACAGCTCCGACAGCAGCTGGGTGTTCAGGGCGTTCAGCGCCTCGGGCCGGTTCAGCCGGATCAGGGTCACCGCGTCGGTGGTCTCGACGATCAGGGTCTCATAGGCCATGGCCGGCTCCTCTTGCGTGTAGAGAGCCCGATTACGGCCCCTCGACCGAATAGCCAAGCGCCCGCAGCCGGGCGGGCACCCCGTCGGCGGTGAGCAGGTGGCCCACCCCCACCACCACCACAGTGCGGCCATGGCCCTTCAGCCGGCCGTCCAGCACCCGGGTCCAGGCGGCGTTCCGCGCGCTCACCAGCCGCTCATAGAGGGCCGGGGAGGCGTGGCGCAGGGGGTCCAGGGCGTCCCGCTCCAGGGCGGCGGTGTCGGCGGCCATCCAGGCGGCCACCAGCCGATCATAGGCGTCGGGGTCCTTGTCCATCTGGTCCAGGCTCTCCTCCAGGGAGGCCACCTGGGCCGGGACCGGGGCCTCGTCGAACAGGGCGATCTGCTGGGCGGCGGTCTCGAAGGCCCGGCGCTGGGCGCTGGCGGGTGCGGTGGCGGCGAGCGCCTTCTCCACCCCGGAGTCGGTGTCGGCGCCGGCGGCGCGGAACTCCGCCCCGGCCAGGGCCGCCTCGGCGAACCAGGGCTCCAGGCGATCGAGGAAGCCCGGGGTCAGGCCGAACTTCTGGCTGGCCTTGGCGAGCGCCGTCGCCCCGGTCGGCGACAGCAGGCCGCTGAGGGACTTGTCGGGGGGCAGGACGCCCCTGGAGGCGGCCAGGCCGGCGATCTCGGCCTCGGTGGCCGGGCCCATGGGCAGTTCGAACCAGAGGTCGTCGGCCTTGGCGAGGGCGGCGTCCAGGGCGGGCGGCCGCCAGTCCAGGCCCGGCGGCAGGACATGGACCGAGCCGAAGATCACCACCTCGGAATCGGCGTCGCGCACGATCCAGACCGGCGGCTTGGCCAGGGCGGGACCGGCGATCAGGAACGCCGCCAGGGCGAGCGGGCCAAGCTTCAACATTGGAATGAATCTAGTGGGCTTGGCGGCGAAGTGAAATGGCATGCCGGGCAACCAACTCTCCGCTCGTCCCGGCGAAGGCCGGGATCCAGGTGAAACCCACTCCGATCTCAGAACCGGCCGAAGTGCGGACCGTGGATCGACTTCAGACCTTCGAGACGACTCTGGGTCCCGGCCCTCGCCGGGAGGAGCGGGGACTATTTCTGGCAAACCGGGCAGAAGAAGGTCGAGCGCCCCGCCTGGACCTCGCGGGCGATGACGCCCGTGCAGCTCTCATTGAGGCAGGGCTGGCCCTCGCGGCCATAGGCGCGGAAGCGGTGCTGGAAATAGCCCAGCGCCCCATCGGCGCTGGCGTAGTCGCGCAGGGTCGAGCCGCCGGCCGCGATGGCCTCCTCCAGCACCTCGCGGATGATGGTCACCAGGCCGGGCAGCTTCCTGGCGGCGATCGATCCGGCGGGCTTGAAGGGGGATATCCGCGCCCGGTTCAGCGCTTCACACACATATATATTGCCCAGGCCCGCCACCACGCGCTGGTCCAGCAGCAGGGTCTTGGGGCCCTGCTTGCGGCCCGCGAAGGCGGCCTGCAGGCCCTGAGCGTTGAACGCCTCGGAGAGGGGCTCCGGGCCAAGCCCGGCGAACCAGGGGTGCTCCGACAGCGTCGCCGTCTCGATCAGCGCCATGTAGCCGAAGCGGCGGGGGTCGTAGTAGGTGACCCGGCCTCCGCCCTGCGTCTCGAACACCACGTGGGCGTGCTTGGGGTCGGGGTCCTGGGCATAGACGAACTCGCCGGGCCGCACCGTCCCCTCGGGCCGGGCGATCTCGAAGCGGCCGCTCATGCCGAGGTGCATCACCAGGGTCTCGCCGCGGTCCAGCACCCCCATCAGGTATTTGGCGCGGCGCTCCAGGCGCTGGATCGTCGCCCCGGTCAGGCGCTGGACGAAGCCCTCGGGGAAGGGGAAGCGCAGGTCGGCGCGTCGGGCCTCCACGCGGGAGAGCCTCTGGCCCTCCAGCACGGGCGCCAGGCCGCGGCGGACGGTCTCGACCTCGGGAAGTTCGGGCATGGCCTGGAGTGGCATGGGTCGCGCCCCGGCTCAAGCCGGCGAGGCTGGCGCGGCCGGCCCTCGCGGTCTAAGACCGCTCATCATGACAGGACCCGCCGCCACCTTCGGATTCCGCGACGTGGACCCCGCCGAGAAGCCGAGCCTCGTGCGCGGCGTCTTCGACCGGGTCGCCAGCCGCTACGACCTGATGAACGACCTGATGAGCGCGGGCGTGCACCGGCTCTGGAAGGACGCCGTCGCCGCGCGGCTGAACCCGCAGCCCGGCGAGGTCATCATCGACTGCGCCGGCGGCACCGGCGACATGGCCCGCCGCTTCGCCAAGATGGCCCGGGCCGCCCAGCTGCGCCGGGGCGGGGACGACGCGGCCATCCACATCATCGACTACAACGCCGAGATGATCGCCGCCGGGCGCGAGCGGGGCGGGGAGCCGGAGATCACCTGGACCGTCGGCGACGCCCAGCGCCTGCCGCTGCCCGACGCCAGCGCCAACGCCTATGTCATCTCCTTCGGCATCCGCAACGTCACCGACATCTCCCAGGCCCTGCGCGAGGCCCGCCGGGTGCTCAAGCCCGGCGGCCGGTTCCTGTGCCTGGAGTTCTCGCAGCCGGCCACCGAGGCCCTGCGCAAGGCCTATGACGCTTATTCCTTCAAGGTGATCCCGGCCATCGGCGAACTGGTGGCCAAGGACCGCGCCTCCTATCAGTACCTGGTGGAGAGCATCCGACGCTTCCCCGACCAGAGGACCTTCGTCGACCTGATCACCAAGGCCGGCTTCGGCAAGGCCGGCTACACCAACTTCACCGGGGGCGTCGCGGCCCTGCACCACGGTTGGGCTGTCTGATCGGTGGGGACCTTGTCGGCCTATGGTCGGTTGGTGGGGGCGGGCCTGCTGCTGGCGCGCAATGACGCCCTGCTGCCCCGTGAGCTGGACGGCCTCTACCCGCCGGGCCTGAAATTCCTCGCCAATCTGTCGCGCATGGCGGCCGGACCGACCGCCCGCGTCGGTCGCCCCGGCGAACGCCTGGCCCGCTCGCTGGAGCAGTTGGGGCCGGTGGCCATCAAGCTGGGCCAGCTCCTCTCCACCCGGGCCGACATCTTCGGCGAGACCTTCGCCCTGGATCTCGCCCGCCTGAAGGACAAGCTCGATCCCTTCCCCACCGACCAGGCCCGCCGCGAGGTGGAGCTGACCCTGGGCCGCACGGTGGAGAGCCTGTTCGGCGCCTTCGGCCCGCCGGTCGCCGCCGCCTCCCTGGCCCAGGCCCACGAGGCGACCCTGCTGGATGGCCGCCGGGTGGCGGTGAAGGTCCTGCGCCCCGGGGTCGCCCTGCGGGTGGCCCAGGACGCCGAGGCCATGGCGCTCGCCGGCGCCCTGGTGGAGCGCTGGAGCTTCGCGGCCCGCCGGCTGGCGCCCCGCGCCCTGGCCGCCACCGTGATCCGCGCCACCGAGCTGGAGCTGGACCTGCGCCTGGAGGCCGCCGGCGCCGACGAACTGGCCCAGGTCATGGCCCGCGATGGCTACATGTCGACGCCGAGGATCGTCTGGGAGGGCGTCGGCAAGAAGGTGCTGACCCAGGAATGGGCGGCGGGAACCCCGCTCTCCGATCCCGCGGCGCTGGATCTGCCCGGCCTCGACCGCCAGGCCCTGGCCGACAATCTGATCCGCGCCTTCCTGGCCCAGGCCCTCGACCACGGCGTCTTCCACGCCGACCTGCACGAGGGGAACCTGTTCGTCGCCGCGCCGGACCGGGTGGTGGCCGTGGACTTCGGGATCATCGGCCGCCTGGGGGCGCCGGAGCGGCGCTACCTGGCCGAGATCCTCTGGGGCTTCCTGGAGAAGGACTATGATCGGGTCGCCCAGGTCCATTTCGAGGCGGGCTATGTGCCCGCCGGCCACAGCCCCGCGGCCTTCGCCCAGGCCCTGCGGGCGGTGGGCGAGCAGGTGTTCGGCCGGCCGGCCAACGAGATCTCCATGAGCCGGGTGCTGATCCAGCTCTTCGAGATCACCGCCCTGTTCGACATGCGCCTGCGCCCGGAGCTGGTGCTGCTGCAGAAGACCATGATGACGGTGGAGGGGGTGGCTCGGCGCATCTGTCCCGATCACGACATCTGGGCCGCCGCCGATCCGGTGGTGCGCCGCTGGATGCTGCGGGAGCTGTCGCCGGCCGCCAAGGCCAGGCGCTTCGCCGAGGAGGGCCTGAGCGCCCTGCGCAATCTGGGCCGCCTGCTGGAGACCCCGCCCGCGCCCGCCGTGACGGTCGTGGAGACCGAGGAGGCCCACCCCGCCCGCTGGTTCGCCATCGGGGCCCTGGTGGCCACCCTGGTCTTCTGGCTGGCGAGCCGGCTGCCTAGCTAGGCTTCGTCCGAGCGCCCCATTCTTCGGCGGTGAGTTCCTCGACCCCATCGTCTCCGAACAGGCTGATCCGGCCCGGACGGAAGACGGCGGTCTTGCCGATGCTGGGCATCTCGGCCACCTCCACCCGGGCCCGCTCGCCGGCGGTGAGATAGAGCAGGTCGCCGGTCCCGGTGTTGCGGAAGGCGTGCACGACCCCGTCGGTGGGGAAGCCCACGAAGTCGCCGACCCCCACCGCGTGGGCCACCCCGTCCAGCACCACCTGGCCCGAGCCCTCGAGGACGAAGATGAATTCCTCCTCCACGGCGTGGCTGTGGGCGATGAAACTCTCCTTGCCGGGCGGCAGGCGGACCAGGTTGGTGAGCACCCGCCTCATGCCGGTCTGGTCCCCGAGCCGCGCCATCTTCATCTCGGAGTCCGGATTGAAGGGGTGGCGGCCGGAGGGCAGGGCGGCCCAGTCCAGGTCACGGGTGCGGACGATGTGCTTGGGGTCAGCCATCGTCACTGTCCCTGTCCTTGCGGGCCGCCGTCTGGCGCTTGGCCTCGCGGGCCTTCTGCTCGTCCCAGTAGGCGGCGCCCTCGTCGGGCTTGAACATGGTGCGCGGCGCGCCCTCCTTGTTGGCCACGGCGAAGACATTGCCCTTGGGATCGTAGAACAGGGTGTCGCCGTTGGACCGCTTCAGGGTCTGGGTGCCGGCCGGCGGGTGGTCGACGAAGGCGTGGGCCTTCTTGACAAAGGCGTCCAGGTCCTTGGCGCCGAAGTCCTCGCCGTTGCGCTCGAAGCTCTTGGCGGCGTTTTCCTGGGCGCTGCCCTTGCGGCTGGAGGACCACATGGGCTTGCCGTCCACCTGGGGCACGGCCTCGTCGCGGCGCTCAGCGCTGGCGGTTTGCGAAACATGTTCCCCGCCGCCGGAGGCCGAAGCGGCCGACGAACCGCTAGAATCGGAGGACTTGCTCGCCACCGCCGAGGGGCGCTCGCAGGCGGCCAGCAATATCAGCGCGGCGCCCGCGCTCAACCACACCTTGAACCCAGCCATCGTGTTCTCTCCCTGCACGGCCAAGTGAAGCTGGAACAAATTAAGAACAGATCGGCGGGTTTGTCCAGCGCGCGCGTTTGGCCTATGACCGGGGACCAACACCCAAGGGGGCGCGAAGCCTTGTCGGAAAAGCGGATTCTCCTGATCGTGGGCGGCGGGATCGCGGCCTATAAGAGCCTCGAACTGGTGCGGCTGCTGCGCAAGGCCGGCGTCGCGGTGCGCCCGATCCTGACGGCCGCCGGCGCCCAGTTCGTCACCCCGCTCAGCCTCTCGGCCCTGGCCGAGGACCGCGTCTATTCCGAGCTCTTCTCCCTGAACGACGAGGCGGAGATGGGCCATATCCAGCTCTCGCGCTCCGCCGACCTGGTGGTGGTGGCGCCGGCGACCGCCGACCTGATGGCCAAGGCGGCGGGCGGTCTGGCGAACGACCTGGCCTCCACCACCCTGCTGGCCACCGACAAGCCGGTGCTGATGGCCCCGGCCATGAACGTGCGGATGTGGAACCACCCGGCCACCCAGAGGAACCTGGCGACCCTGCGGGCCGACGGGGTGAGCTTCGTGGGGCCCGACGAGGGCGCCATGGCCTGCGGCGAGTTCGGCCCCGGACGCCTGGCGGAACCCGCAGAAATTTTCACCGCCATCATGTCCGCCCTGCAGGGCCCCCCGGCCAAGCCGCTGGCGGGAAAACGCGCCATCGTCACCGCCGGCCCCACCGCCGAACCCATCGACCCGGTCCGCGTGCTCACCAACCGCTCCAGCGGCAAGCAGGGCTTCGCCATCGCCGCGGCGCTGGCCGAGCTGGGCGCCCAGGTGACCCTGGTGGCCGGGCCGGTGGCGCTGGCCACCCCGCCCGGCGTCACCCGGGTGGACGTGGAGACGGCGCGCGAGATGCTGGCCGCCTGCGAGGCCGCCCTGCCCGCCGAGATCGCCGTCTGCGTGGCCGCGGTCTCCGACTGGCGGCCGGAGGCGGCGGCCGACGTGAAGATGAAGAAGGGCGCCGCCGGCCCGCCGACCCTGACGCTGGTGGAGAACCCCGACATCCTGGCGACGCTGGCCAACGGCTTCCGCCGCCCCAAGCTGGTGGTGGGCTTCGCCGCCGAGACCCACGACGTGGAGACCTACGCCCAGGCCAAGCTGGCCAAGAAGGGCTGCGACTGGATCGTGGCCAACGACGTCAGCATCGAGGGCACCATGGGGGGCGACGACAACGCCGTGGCTATCGTCACCGCCCAGGGAATCGAGCGATGGGAGCGAACCGCCAAGTCCCAGGTCGCCCGCAAGCTGGCGGCCCGCATGGCCGAGGAGCTGTCGTGAACCTGCCCATCAAGCGCCTGCCGCATAATTCGGACCTGCCCCTGCCGGCCTACGAGACCGCCGACTCCGCCGGCATGGACCTGCGCGCGGCCGTGCCGCAGGACGAGCCGCTGGTGATCCGTCCCGGCGACCGCCACGCGGTGCCCACCGGCCTTTCGATGGCGATCCCCCGGGGCTTCGAGGGCCAGGTGCGGCCCCGCTCGGGCCTGGCGCTGAAGTCGGGGATCACCTGCCTGAACACGCCCGGCACGGTGGATTCCGACTATCGCGGCGAGGTGAAGGTCATCCTGATCAACCTGGGCGCAGAAGATTTCACCGTTCGTCGCGGTGACCGCATCGCCCAGATGGTGATCGCCCCGGTGACCCAGGCGGTGGTGGCCGAGGTTGCGGATCTGGACGAGACGGCCCGCGGGGTCGGCGGGTTCGGGTCGACGGGCGCGACCTGAGGGTCCCGCGAGAGACGGTCGCGCGTTTCCACGTCCTCTGAACGTCATCCTCGGGCTTGTCCCGAGGATCCATAGACACCGTGGAGCAGCGGGCCCTCGGCGGCGAGGTTCGCGCCCTGTTCGGAAATGCGGAGATCATGGATCCTCGGGACAAGCCCGAGGATGACGGCCGGATGGAAGGTGGGCGCTTCTAGCGCTAGCGAGCCCCCACCCCGTCAGCCCCCTAGAACTCCAGCGCCGGGCTCACGAAGCCGGTGATATTTTCATCGATGGCCTGGGCGACGGCCAGGGTCTTGGCGTCGCCGCCGTGGGGGCCGATGAGCTGGACGCCCACCGGCAGGCCCGACATGGCGTGGCCGGCGGGGACGGTGGTCACCGGCAGGTGGCAGGCGGTCGCCAGCGCGATCCAGTTCAGCATGGAGCCGTAGGGCAGGGTCTCGCCGTTGGAGCAGGTGATCTTGCGGCCGGCGAAGGGCCGGTGGTTGTGCTGGAAGGCCACCGTGGCGCTCACGGGCGCCAGGATCACGTCGAAGCGGGAGAAGACGTCCTTGAGGCTGTCGCGCAGGCGGCAGCGGACCTCGTCGGCCTCCAGCCACTCGGCGTGGGTGGCGGTATAGGCCCGCACCTGGGCGATGGCCGACCGCTCGTCGGCCCCTAGCGTCACCGCCAGCTTGGAGACGCCGCGCATGGCGGCCATCTGCCGGCGCTGGGCCTCGGGCAGGTCGGTCGCCACGATGGAGCCCAGCAGCACCTGGTAGGCGCCCATCAGCTGGTCGACGGGGACGGGGCTGGAGATCGGCTCCACCTGGGCCCCGGCGGCGATGAGCTGGGCGGCGAAGGCTTCGATCACCGTGCGCACCTCGGCGTCGAGGGAAAAACCGTCGGCCTCCAGCCATAGGCCGATGCGGGTCTTCGCCAGGTCGGCGGGCGGGGCCTTGGCCGCCACCGGCCCCCCGGCGATCAGGGAGAGCAGCAGCTTCAGATCCCGCGCCGAGCGCGCCAGGGGGCCGATGACATTGAGGTCCCGCTCGGCATGGGCGCCAGGCTGGGGCGGAACATGGCCGATCTGCGAGACCAGGCCCCAGGTGGGCTTGTGGGAGAAGACGCCGCAGAAGCTGGCCGGAACCCGCAGGGAGCCGCCGATGTCCGAGCCGATCTCCAGGGCGGTGATCCCGACGGCCAGCGCCGCCGCCGCCCCGCCGGAGGAGCCGCCGCTGGTGCGCTCGGGGTCCCAGGGGTTGTTGGTGGTCCCGAACAGGTCGTTGAAGCTCTGCCAGTCCCCGGCCATCACCGGGACATTGGTCTTGCCCCAGATCACCGCCCCGGCCCGCCGGGCGCCGGCCACGGCGGGGGCGTCCTCGCAGATCCGGTGGCGGAAGGCGTCCAGGCCGGAGGATGCGGGCATGCCGGCCACGTCCAGGGTGTCCTTGATGGTCATGGGCAGGCCGGCGAGGGGCCCGAGCTGACCGTCCTTGAGGCGGATGTCGTCGATGGCCCGGGCGCGTTCCAGGGCGTAGGCCAGGTCGGCGTTGACCACGGCGTTGATCCGCTTGTGCAGCTTCTCCTGGCGGCCGAGGGCCAGCTTCAGCAGCTCCTCGGCGGAGATGCGCTTGCTGGCCAGGGCGGCGAGCTGGCTGGTGGCGTCCAGGTCTAGGATGTCTCCGGCCATGACAAGTCCCCAAAAGATGACGGATGCGGAGAAAAAATCTCCGTTTTGCAGCGCGCCTAAGCCTTGAAGCCTAGGACGTCCTGCATGTCGTAGGCTCCGGCGGGCTTGCCCACCACCCAGCGGGCGGCCTCCACGGCGCCGCGGGCGAACAGGCCCCGGTCGCGGGCCGAGTGGCTGAGGGTGAGGATCTCGTCCTCCGCGGCGAAGGTCACCGAGTGCTCGCCGATGATGTCGCCGCCGCGCATGACGGAGAAGCCGATGTCGCCCTCGGCGCGGGGACCGTTGATGCCGTCGCGGCCACGCTGGGCGACGTCGGAGAGTTCGACCCCGCGGCCCTCGGCGGCGGCCTCCCCGAGCATCAGGGCGGTGCCGGAGGGGGAGTCGATCTTGCGGCGGTGGTGGGCCTCGAAGATCTCGATGTCGTAGTCCCGGGCCGGCAGCGCGCGGGCGGCCTGGGCCACCAGGCCCATCAGCATGTTGACGCCGAGGGAGAAGTTGCGGGCCCGCACGATGGGGATGGTCGCCGCGCAGGCGTCGATGGCGGCGCCCTCGCGCTCGGAGATACCGGTGGCGCCGATCACCAGGGCCGGCCCGCCGCGGGCCGCACAGGCCTGGGCCAGGGACACCGAGGCCGCGGGCGTGGTGAAGTCGATCACCACGTCGCAGGCGGCGAGCGCGGCCTCCTGGGTCACCAGGCCCTCGCCCACGGCGCCAGGCCGGTCGAAGCGGGCGGCGAGCACGAGGTCGTCGCGGGCGGCGATCGCGGCGGTGACCGCCTGGCCCATGCGGCCGAGCGCGCCGGCGACGGCGATGCGGATGGGAGCGGTCAGCGGGGTCTCTCCAGAATGCGCCTGTGGGGCACATGCTTGTCCCGCGAGCGCGGCGGTTGGGTCAAGGGAGAGCGCCAACCCCCGCCGTCATCCCGGACGGCAGGCCGATCCGGGACCGAGGGGCGGAGCACGCGGCCCCTGGGTCCCGGCGCTGCGCTGCGCTGCGGCCGGGATGATGTTGGTCGGAGGCCCTAAGCCGCCTGGAACAGCCCCATCTCCTCCTGCATCGCGCGCGCCACCTGGGGACGGGCGGTGACACGGGCGTAGTAGGCGGCGACGGCCGGCCAGGCCTTGAGATCGATCCCCACGAACTGCGCCCAGTTCAGGACCGCGGTGAGATAGGCGTCGGCGACGCTGAAGCGGTCCAGCAGGTGGTCGCGGCCCGCCAGGTGCGCGTCGAGATAGGCCAGGCGGGCCGGGGCGGCCTCACGGGCATAGGCCTTGGCGCCCTCGTTGGCGGTGGGGCTCAGCAGCGGGGTGAAGACGGTCTTGTGCAGCTCCGAGCCGATGAAGCTCAGCCATTGGGCCAGGCGCGACCGCTCCAGGCCCGAGACGGGGGCGAGGCCGGCCTGCGGGTACTGGTCGGCGATGAAGGGCAGGATGGCGGCGTTCTCGGTGAGGATTTCGCCGGTGTCGGTGCGCAGGGCCGGCACCATGCCCCTGGGATTGATGGCCAGGTAGTCGTCGCCCTCGGCGGTGCGCCTGGCCTTGGTGTCCACCCGCTTCAGGGCGACCTGGTCCTCGGCGCCGGCTTCATAGACGGTGATGCGGGAGGCCAGCGAGCAGGCCAGCGGGGAGAAGTAGAGTTCCATGACGTCCTCCGGTCGGTTGATTTACGTACCGTCCGATACAAAATAAAAGGCGTCAAGAGTTTCGTGCGAAACGGTACAGAATAGCGCTCGCGTGGGCGGCGAAATCCTCAACCGGCGGCGGGTCGAAATACCCCCTGGCGCCGCGCATTAAAGTCCTTAACGGTATTAAATTAATCGCCTCAGGGATTTGATTCGAAGTGGTACAGAACCAGCCTCGACCCCGCGGCCGTCCGCGCAGCTACGACCCCGCCACGGCCCTCGACCAGGCGCGCGCCGCCTTCTGGAACACCGGCTACGCGGCCACATCCCTGGACGACCTTTCGGTCGCCACCGGCCTGAACCGGCCCAGCCTCTATGGGGCGTTCGGCGACAAGAAAGCCCTGTATCTCAAGGCCTTGGAGAAATCGCGCGCCGAGACCACGGCGGCGCTGGCCACCGCCATGGCCCCCGACGAGCACCTGCGCGCGGCCCTGACCCGGGTCTATGACGCCGCCGCCGGCATCTATATGCGCGGCGACCACGGCCCCCGGGGGTGCTTCCTGATCGGCACGGCAGTGACCGAGGCGGTGGACGATCCCGAGATCCGCGCGGTGCTGGCCGCCGCGCTCGCCGAGATCGACGCGGCCTTCGAGGCCCGCATCCGACGGGCCATGGAAGTGGGCAACCTGCCGCTCTCCACCGACGCGGCGGGCATGGCCAAGGTGGCCACGGCGGTGATGAACGCCATGGCCGTCCGCGCCCGGGCCGGCGGCGACCTGGCCACCCTGCGGGCCATGGGGGCGGCGGTGACGGACCTGATCTGCGGGCGGGCGGGGCGGTAGGCGCCTGGCTTGTTTCACCTGCGGGAGGAGAACGCGGGCCATCCCAGGCCCACAGATGCTCTCCCCAGAGGGGGGAGCATCTTATGTTCAGGGCAAGCCGCGCTCCCTGATGACGGCGGGGTGCGGCGTCCCTATGAGTCCCCCCGCAGGCGCGCCTGTTTCGAGACGCGCGCCCGACCACGTCAGGAAACGCCATGAAGCTCTATTCCAACGATCTCTCGCCCTTCGCCTCGCGTCCGCGGATGGCGATCTACGCCAAGGACCTGCCGGTCCACATCCTGCCGCCGCCAGGCGACCTGAAGAGCGCGGAATATCTGGCGATCAATCCCATGGGCAAGATCCCGGCCCTGGTGCTGGACGACGGCACGGTGATCCCCGAGAGCGACACCATCGTCGAATATCTGGCCGACGCCTTCCCGGCCTCCGGCCTGCGGCCCACCAAGCCCGACGAGATCGCCCGCGGCCGGCTGATCGCCCGGGTCGCCGAGCTCTATGTGATGGCCAGCGGCTCCAACCTGTTTGGCCAGATGAACCCCGCCACCCGCGACGCCGCGGTGGTGGAGGAGGGGTTCGCCAAGCTCGACAGCGGCCTGGCCCACCTGAACCTGTTCATGACAGAGGACGCCTATGCGGTGGGCGACAGCGTCACCACCGCCGACTGCGCGCTGGTCCCCATGCTGATGTTCGTCGGCGTGTTCGGCATGGTGTTCGGCAAGGGCGATCCCATGGCCCGGCACACCAAGGTGGCCGCCTATTGGGGGCGCATCCAGAAGGACCCGGCGGCCGCCAAGGTTCTGGGTGAGATGCAGGCCGCGCTGAAGGCCCGCATGGCCGGCTGACCGCCGCCGCCCCGCCCGCGGCGAAGCTTCGCCGCGGCAGGTTGTTTCAGGGCGCCGGCCTCTGTAGGTTGGCGCCCTTCATTCAAAAGCCCCCAGCGCCGTAAGGACACGCTCCCCCTATGAGCGACGAAAAACGCACCTTCACCGATGAGGAAGCCCTGAGCTTCCACCGGGACCCGACCCCCGGGAAGATCGCCATCGTGCCCACCAAGCCGATGGCGACCCAGCGCGACCTCAGCCTGGCCTATTCGCCGGGCGTGGCGGTGCCGGTCCTGGCCATCGCCGAGAACCCGGAGCTGGCCTACGACTACACCTCGAAGGGCAACCTGGTGGCGGTGATCTCCAACGGGACGGCGATCCTGGGCCTGGGCAATCTGGGGGCGCTGGCCGCCAAGCCGGTGATGGAGGGCAAGAGCGTCCTCTTCAAGCGCTTCGCCGACGTCGATTCCATCGACATCGAGGTCTCGGCCACCGATCCGGATGAGATCATCACGGTGGTCAAGAACATCGGGGTGACCTTCGGCGGCATCAATCTCGAGGACATCAAGAGCCCCGAGTGCTTCCGCATCGAGACCGAGCTGCAGGAGCTGCTGGACATCCCGGTGTTCCACGACGACCAGCACGGCACGGCCATCATCTCGTGCGCGGGCCTGATCAACGCCTGCCACATCACCGGCCGCGAGCTGAAGGACGTCAAGGTGGTGCTCTGCGGGGCCGGGGCGGCGGGGATCGCCAGCCTGGACCTGATGAAGGCCATGGGGGTGCGCAGCGAGAACTGCATCGCCGTCGACAACACCGGGGTGATCTACCGCGGCCGCACCGCGGGCATGAACCAGTGGAAGTCGGCCCACGCCGTCGACACCGACGCCCGGACCCTGGCCGAGGCCCTGGTGGGCGCCGACGTCTTCCTGGGCCTGTCGGCCAAGGGGGTCCTGACCCAGGACATGATCATGAAGATGGCGCCCAATCCGCTGATCTTCGCCATGGCCAATCCCGATCCGGAGATCCTGCCCGAGGAGGTCCACGCGGTGCGGCCCGACGCCATCGTCGGCACGGGGCGCAGCGACTATCCCAACCAGGTCAACAACGTCCTGGGCTTCCCCTACATCTTCCGCGGCGCCTTGGACGTGCGCGCGCGGCGGGTGAACCTGGAGATGAAGATCGCCTGCGCCAACGCGCTCGCCCAGCTCGCCCGCGAGGACGTGCCCGACGAGGTGGCCGCGGCCTATCACGGCCAGCAGCTGAAGTTCGGCCCGCAGTACATCATCCCCTCGCCCTTCGATCCCCGGCTGATCTGGTACATCCCGCCCTTCGTCGCCCAGGCGGCGATGGATTCCGGGGTGGCCCGCAAGCCGATCGAGGACATGGACGCCTACCGGGCCTCCCTGGCCCAGCGCCTGGATCCCACCGCGGCCTTCCTGCAGAAGCTGCAGGGCACCGTGCAGGCCTCGCCCAAGAAGAAGATCGTCTTCGCCGAGGGCGAGGAGCCCAGCGTGATCCGCGCCGCCTACGCCTTCCAGAGCGCGGGCCTCGGCCAGGCGGTGCTGGTGGGCCGCGAGGAGCTGGTGCTGGAGAACATGGCCGTGGCCGGCCTCGATCCCAAGGACACCGGCCTGGAGATCATCAACGCCCGGCTGTCGCACCGGAATCCGGAATATGTCGACTATCTCTACAGCCGGCTGGCCCGCCAGGGCTTCCTGAAGCGCGATGTCCAGCGGCTGATCAACCAGGACCGCAACTCCTTCGCCGCCTCCATGGTGGCGCTCGGCCACGCCGACGGCATGGTCACCGGGGTCACCCGCTCCTACGACCAGGTGCTGGAGGAGGTGCTGCAGGTCATCGACCCGTCCCCCAACGGCCGGGTGATGGGCATGAGCGTGGTGCTGGCCAAGGGCCACACCCTGTTCATCGCCGACACCAATGTCACCGAGATGCCGGAGGCCGACGAACTGGTGGAGATCGCCCTGCAGGCGGCCCGCACCGTCAGCGTGCTGGGCTACACCCCGCGGGTGGCCTTCATGTCCTATTCCACCTTCGGCAATCCCATGGGCCAGCGCAGCGAGAAGGTGCGCGAGGCCGTGGCCATGCTCGACGAGATGGAGGTCGACTTCGAGTACGAGGGCGAGATGCCGCCGGAGCTGGCGCTGGATCCGGAGAAGCGGGTCAACTACCCGTTCATGCGGCTGACCGGCCCGGCCAATGTGCTGATCATGCCGGCCATCCACTCCGCCGCCATCTCCACCCAGCTGGTCCAGGCCGTGGGCGGGGCGACGGTGATCGGGCCCCTGCTGCTGGGCCTGTCGCGCTCGGTGCAGATCTGCCCGCTCTCGGCCTCGGTCAGCCGCATCCTGCAGATGGCCACGGTGGCGGCCTACGAGCAGGACCTGGCGGAGGCTCAGACCTGATGCGTCAGGCCGGCCTCACGATCTAAGCGGGTCGCGCGCCTTGGGTGGGGCGGCGATCCGTCGTCCCCCCACCTTGAGATTTCGGAGCGCGCGCCATGGCCGGGACGATCGGCATCGATTTCGGCACCACCAACACGGTGGTGGCCCTGGCCGGCGACGGCGGCCCCGCGACCCTGGTCAACTTCCCGGCGCCGGAGGGGGAGCTGTTCGCCTTTCGCTCGGCCCTCAGCTTCCACGCCCCGGCCGAACGGCCCAACGAGCGGACGGTGGAGGCCGGGCCCTGGGCCATCGAGGCCTATGTCGAGGACCCGCTGGAGACCCGCTTCATCCAGTCCTTCAAGAGCTTCGCGGCCTCGGAAAGCTTCACCGAGACCCAGATCCTGGGGAAGCGCTACCAGTTCGAGGATCTGCTCTCGGCCTTCCTGCTGAAGCTGCGCGACCATGCGGGACAGGGCCTGGCCGACCTGCCCGAGCGGGTGATCGTCGGGCGGCCGGTGACCTTCGCCGGCGGCGCGCCCAATCCGGAACTGGCCCTGCGCCGCTACGAGACGGCCTTCGCGCGGCTGGGGTTCAAGGAGATCCTCTACGCCTATGAGCCGGTGGGGGCGGCCTTCTTCTTCGCCCGCGAGCTGAAGGCCGACGCCACGGTGCTGGTGGGGGACTTCGGCGGCGGCACCAGCGACTTTTCCATCATCCGCTTCTCCCGCGAGGGCGGCGAGATCGCCTCGACGCCGCTCGGGCGGTCGGGGGTCGGGGTGGCCGGGGACGCCTTCGACTACCGGATCATCGACCACCTGGTCTCCCCGGAGCTGGGCAAGGGGACGAGCTACACCTCCTTCGGCAAGACCCTGCCGATCCCCAACCGCTACTATTCCACCTTCGCCCGCTGGGACCAGCTGGCCCTGATGCGGGCCAGCCGCGACATGCGCGAGATCCGCAAGCTGGTGCGCGAGGCCGTCGAGCCCGACAAGATCGCCCGGCTGGTGGAGACCCTGGACGAGAACTACGGCTACCTGCTGTATCGCTCGGTGAGCCGGCTGAAGGAGGCCCTGTCGCGGGAGACCGCGGCTGAGTTCAGCTTCGCCGCCGGCAGCATCGAGATCCGCCGCCATGTCGAGCGGGCGGAGTTCGAGGGCTGGATCGCGCCGGAGCTGGCCCTGATCGAGACCGCCGTCGACGAGGCCCTGGCCGAGTCCGGCCTGGCGCCGGGCCAGATCGACCGGGTGTTCCTCACCGGCGGCTCCTCCCTGGTGCCGGCGGTGCGGGCCATCTTCCACCGCCGCTTCGACCCATCGCGGATCGAGAGCGGCAGCGAGCTGGAGTCCATCGCCTCGGGCCTGGCCCTGATGGGCCGCGAGCGCGACCTGGACCGCTGGTGCCGAAGGGCGCAGCTTTCCGCCTAGCGCTTCTTCTCCACCGTGGCGCTGGCGGCCAGTTCGCGCAGGGCGGCGTTGGCGATGGTGAGCTTGGCGAAGGTCCAGCCGCCGCCGGCCGCCTCGATCTCGTCCACCGCCTTGCGGGCCGCCTGGGCCGCGTCATGGCGCAGGGCGGCCCAGGAGGCCACGGCCTTCTGGGCGGTCTCGGCGCTCTCGCCGGCCTGGGCGCTGGCGGCGAAGGCCATGATCGAGCGGGTCAGCACCGCCTGCTCGGCCAGCAGGTCCTCCAGCAGCCGCCGCACCGCGGTGCGCTCGAAGGCGTCCCCGGCGGTGAAGCCCCCCGCCGCCGCCCGCAGGCGGTCGAAGGCGAAGACCTCGCCGGTCTGGTGGTAGAGCCGGGCCACGCTCGGCAGGGTCCAGGAGGAGGCCTCGGCCAGGTCCACCAGATCCACCGCGGTGGTGAGGGGTTGCAGGTTGGCCACCTGGGTCGCCAGCGCCTCGGGCGCGCCGGCCTCCACCAGCTTGGCGATCTGGGCCGCGGTGCGATCCTGCTCGACGGCCGAGAGCACGCCGGGCCCCAGCTTGCGCAGGGTGGCGGTGCCGGGGCCGTAGCGCTGGATCAGGTCGGCCACGCCGGAGCCCTCGCGCCCGGCCCGGCGGGCCAGCCAGAAGGTCTCGCCGCGCAGGGTGTAGGCCAGGCGGCGGAACAGGGCCATCTGGCCGGCCGCCGGGGTCTGGCCCGGGATCTTGGGATCGAGGCCGGCGACGGCGTCCCAAAGGGCCGGCAGGTCCAGCACCGCCTTGGCCGCCTCATAGCCGGTGACGAAGGCGCGGGTGTCGCAGGAGGCCGCCGCCATCAGGCGTGAGGGGAAGCTCGGCCCGCAGCGGTTGACCACGTCGTTGGCCACCACGGTGGCGATGATCTCCCGGCGCAGGCGGTGGCGGCGCAGGGCGTCGTCGTACCGGCGCAGGGCCTTGGGGAAATAGCCCTCCAGCACCGCCTCGAAGTGCGGGTCGTCGGGCGCCGCCGAGGCGACGATGTCGTGGGACAGCTCCAGCTTGCCATAGGCCAGCAGCACCGCCTCTTCCGGCCGGGTCATGCCGCGCCCGGCCTCGGCGCGGGCCGCGATGACGCCTGGATCCGGCAGGCCCTCCACCGCGCGGTCCAACCGCCCGGCCTGCTCCAGCCGGGTCATGAACTGGGCGTGGGGCTCCAGCTCGCCGACGGCGTCCAGGTCCATCAGGGAGAGGGCCAGGGTCTGGTCGTAGTTGTGCGACAGGACGTGGGCGGCCACGTCGGAGGTCATCGACTTCAGCAGCTTGTCGCGCTTCGGCCGGGTGAGCACGCCGGTCCGCTCCAGGATGCCGGTGGCGATCTTGATATTGACCTCGTGGTCGGAGGAATCGACGCCGGCCGAGTTGTCGATGGCGTCGGTGTTGATCTTGCCGCCCTTCAGGGCGAACTCGATGCGGCCGGCCTGGGTGAGGCCCAGGTTCGCGCCCTCGCCCACCACCTTGACCCGCAGGTCGGCGCCGTTGACCCGCAGGGCGTCGTTGGTCTTGTCCCCCACGTCCAGGTGGCCCTCGGTCCGGGCCTTCACATAGGTGCCGATGCCGCCGAGATAGAGCAGCTCCGCCGGCGCCTTGAGGATGGCCGACAGCAGCTCGGCCGGGGTGGCCGACTCCGCGGTGATCTCCAGCATGGCCCGCACCTCGCGGGAGAGCGGGATGGACTTCAGGTTGCGCGGGAAGACCCCGCCGCCCTTGGAGATCAGCTTGCGGTCGTAGTCCTCCCAGGAGGAGCGGGGCAGGGCGAACATGCGCTCGCGCTCCGCATAGCTCCTGGCCGGGTCCGGATCAGGGTCGAGGAAGATGTGGCGGTGGTCGAAGGCCGCCAGCAGCCGGGTCTGGCGCGAGAGCAGCATGCCGTTGCCGAACACGTCGCCGGACATGTCGCCGACCCCGACCACGGTGAAGGGCTCGCTCTGGATGTCCTTGCCCAGCTCGCGGAAGTGGCGCTTCACCGCCTCCCAGGCGCCCCGCGCCGTGATGCCCATGACCTTGTGGTCGTAGCCGGCCGAGCCGCCGGAGGCGAAGGCGTCCCCCAGCCAGAAGCCGTAGGACTCGGCGACCCCGTTGGCGATGTCGGAGAAGGTGGCGGTGCCCTTGTCGGCGGCCACCACCAGATAGGGGTCGTCGGCGTCGTGGACCACGACGTTCTCGGGGTGAATGACCTTGCCGTCCGGGGTCAGGTTGTCGGTGATGTCCAGCAACCCTTGCAGGAAGGTGGTGTAGGCGCGGATGCCCTCGGCCCGCACGGCCTCGGCCGAGCCGCCCTTGGGGAGCTGCTTGGGATAGAAGCCGCCCTTGGAGCCCACCGGCACGATGACCGCGTTCTTGGTGTTCTGGGCCTTGGCCAGGGCCAGGACCTCGGTGCGGAAGTCGTCGCGCCGGTCGCTCCAGCGCAGGCCGCCCCGGGCCACGGGGCCGAAGCGCAGGTGAACGCCCTCCACATGGGTCGCCCAGACGAAGATCTCGCGGAAGGGCTTGGGCAGGGGCAGGTCGGCCAGCTCGCCCGAGGCCACCTTGAAGCTGATATAGGGCTTGGAATGGCCGTCGGGGCCGGGCTGGTAATAGTTGGTCCGCTTGATGGCCCCCACCAGCAGGGCCAGGCGCCGCAGCACCCGATCGTCGTCCAGGCTCTCGACGAGCTGCAGGGCCTCGACGATCTCGGCCATCACCGCGTCGGCCTGCACCTGGCGGGCGGCGAGGTCGGCGTTGATGGCCGGATGGAACTTGGTGCGGAACAGATCCAGGATCAGGCGCGCCACCCCGGGATGGTTGGAGAGCGCGGCCTCCTGCACCCTCTGGCTGGGGTCCAGGCCCGACTGCTGGCGGTGGCGGGCGAGCGCCCGGATCAGGGCCGCGTCGCGCCAGGTGATGGAGAGCTCCAGCACCAGGCGGTTGAAGCCGTCATTCTCGGTCCGGCCGCTCCAGATGGCGACGAAGGCGTATTCGAAGGCCAGCTTCACCTCGGCGAACACCAGGTGCTCGCCGCGCGGGTCCTCCAGCTCGAAGTCGTGGACCCAGACCGGGGCCGCGCCGACGCGGGTGACCGGGAAGCCGGTCTCCACCATGGCCTTCAGGCCCATGTTCTCCAGGATCGGCAGGACGTCGGCCAGGGGCGCCGGGGCGCCGGGGCGATAGAGCTTGAAGCGGAACTGGGTCTTGCCGTCGGTGGGGCGGCGATAGGCGCGCACCCGGACCGGCTCGTCGGCCTCCAGGCTGTCGATCACCGCCAGGTCGGCCAGGGCCTCGGCGGCGTCGTAGTTGTCCCGATAGCCGGCCGGGAAGGCGTGGGCGTAGCGGGTCAGGAGGTCGGCGACCTCGTCGGTGGGCCGGCCGCTGGCGCGGACGGCGGCGTCGAAGCGATCCTCCCAGGTGCGGCTGGCCTGGGTCACCTGGGCCTCGATGGCCCTCAGGTCGGGATCGAGGTGCTGGCCCGGGGTGAAGCCGATGATGAAGTGGACCCGTGCCAGGGGGGCGTCGGAGAAATAGGGGTAGTAGGCCGAGACCCGGCCGCCATAGGCCTTGGCCAGCAGGTCCCCGGCCGTGGTCCGCAGGTCGGAATCGTAGCGCTCGCGCGGCACGAACAGCAGGACCGAGGCGAAGCGGTCATAGGGATCGCGGCGCTCGAACAGGCGAACCCGGGGCCGGTCATAGAGGTGCAGGACCGCCAGGCAGGTGGCCAGCAGGTCGTCCTCGCTGGCCTGGAACAGCTCGTCGCGGGGGTGGTTCTCGACGATGTTTCGCAGGCGTTTTTCGTTGTGGCTGCCGGGCGTGGCGCCCGCCCGCTCCAGCAGGTTGGCCACCTTGGCCCGCAGCAGGGGCACGTCGCGGGCCGGCTCGTCATAGGCCTCGGAGGTGAACAGGCCCACGAAGCGGATCTCGCCGCAGGGCTTGCCGTCGGCGCCGTAGCGCTTGATGCCCACATAATCCATGTAGCCGCGGCGGTGGACCCGCGAGCGGACGTTTGACTTGGCCACCACCACCGGCGGATCGGCCAGGCGCGAGCGGATCTGGGCGGTGAGGACGGCGGGTTCCGACGAGCGGCGCAGGACGGTGCGCTCGGGATCGCGCAGCACGCCCAGGCCATCCTGCGGCTGGTAGAGGGGTTCCTCCGGCGCGTAGTCGCCGTTCTTCAGGCGCGGGTACTCGTAGACCCGGGCGCCGAGATAGACGAAGTGCTCGTCGCGCAGCCAGGACAGGAAGGCCACGTCCTCGTCGCGGACCTCGCTTCTGGGGGCCTCCCCCAGCTCCTCGATGGCCCGGCGCATCAGGGCCAGCATGGCGGGGAAGTCGTCCACCGCGGCGCGGACGTCGGCCAGGGCGGCCTTCAGACCGGCCATCAGGGCGGCCTCGCGGTCCTCGCCCACGGTCTCCAGCACCACCTGGATCATGGATTCCCGGCGCGGGGTCCCGGCGTCCGAGCGCAGGCCCTTGCGGTCGCGGGCCACGCCGACCACCGGGTGGAACATGGCGCGGACCGACAGGCCCTGCTCGGCCAGCTCGCCCATGACGCTGTCCACCAGGAAGGGGGCGTCGTCCTGCACGATCTCCAGGCGGTCGAGGCCGGCCTGGCCGTGGACCAGGCGCAGGGCCGGGCCCTTGCCCCGCCGGGTCTCGGCGAAGGCCCAGAAGTCGGCGAGCGCCGTGGCCAGGTCGGGGGCGGGCAGTTCGGGAAGCTCGTCGGGGGCGGCGTCGGCGGCGGCCTGCTCGATGAAGGCGCGGCTGGCCTCGCCGTCGGGAACCAGGGCCAGGAAGGCCTTGATCAGAGGGGCGGCGGACTTGGCGGGCTTGGGGCGGCGGGTCATGCGCCGGCTCCGGGCGCGAGAACGCCGCCGGAGGAGAGTGTCCGGCGGCGCCTGGTTCCGCCTAGGGGGGGTGGCGAAACACTCGGTCCTCGCGACGCCCGGGGGCTGAGAAAGCGGGCGTCGGGGTGTCGGGACTCGCCCGAGCCACACTCAGATAGGTATTGAACGGCCAAGTTGAAGACCCCGGGGTTGGGCCCTCGGCGTCACGCTTGCGTGACGCGGCGAGGACGTTTCGATTTCGGCGTTTCGTCGGGCGCGAGGCCGGCCTTCCGGTCCCGCAGCTTTTCGGGCTCCCCGTCGGCGGACAACAGGACAGCGACCCAGCGGGTTCCGTCGAACTGGGCCAGGATGACCATGGCCATCACCGTCAGCGGGGTGGAGAGGAACATGCCGGCCACCCCCCAGATCGCCCCCCAGAAGGCCAGGCTGAGCAGCACCACCAGGGGATCGATATTGAGGCTTTGCCCCTGCATGCGCGGCAGCACCACGTTGCCCACCACGAACTGGATGGACTGCAGCACCGCCAGCAGGACGATGGCCGGCCAGACCGGCTCGAACTGGATGAGCGCGAAGATCGGCGGCGCCAGGATGCCGATCGCCCCCCCGATGATCGGGATGTAGGAGGCGATGAAGATCAGGAAGGCCCAGAACACCGCGTTGTCGAGGCCGAGGACCGCCATCACCAGCCACGAGCCCACCGCGATCATCAGGCCGGTGACCGTCTGGACCCAGAGGTACTGCTCCACCCCGTCGCGGATGCGCTGGAAGGCCTCCAGGGCCTCGTGGCGCTTGGCGCGGTTGTTGGACAGCCCCACCATCTTGCGCTCGAAGGCGTGCCGCGAGGCGATGATGAAGCCCAGATAGATCAGGATGAAGATGGCGTTGGAGGCGAAGCCCTGGATGCCGCGGGCCGCGTCGCCGATGTACTTGCTGGGATCGAGCCGGCTCAGCAGCTGCTCGATGGTGGGCGCCACGTCGAGCCCGGCCACATTGGCCACCTGGGCGATCAGCTTGTTGAGCTTGGGCACATAGGTGACCAGCTGGGTGGCGAAGGTGGCGCCGTTGTCGGCGATCACGAACAGGGCCGTGCCGAACAGCAGGATGGAGACGATGATGGCCACCGGCATGGCGGCCCTGGAGGGCAGCCAGCGGAACCGGCGCTTCAGCACCCGGGCGAACCCGTCGATGACGATGGCCAGGAACATGGCCATGGCCGGCGGCGTCAGGATGTCGGCGAGCCAATAGATGGTCGCGCCGCTGGCGATCACGGCCAGGATGACGAGGCAGATGCGGGAGACGTTGGTGGTCGGTTCGGCGGTGGGCATGAAGCCGACTGTCCTCGGGGTCGCAGGCGTCGTCAATGAAGGTGACCTCTAGCCTGATTTTCCGGGGACGATGGTGCGTTCTTCGCGGCGTTTCCGCCGGTTCCGGCAAGGCTGAGCCCAATCCCGCCGGGTTTGGGAAACGTTTCTGCCGGTGACAATTGTTTACGCTTGCCCGTGGCGACGCAGACGCGCGGGCGATAGCTTGGCGCCCGGACTTTCAAGGAGCGTTCCATGGCCGACGACGGCGTGCTGATCGGGTTCTCCGGTCACCTCGAGACCCTGCGGCTCGACCGCGCCAGCCGCCATGGCCTGGTGGCCGGGGCGACGGGGACCGGCAAGACCGTGACCCTCCAGGTCCTGGCGCAGGGATTGTCGGACGCCGGCGTTCCCGTCTTCGCCGCCGACGTGAAGGGCGACCTCTGCGGGGTGGCCGCCCCCGGGACCCCCAACGAGAAGATGCAGGCCCGGGCCAAGGTGATGGACCTGGAGCTGCACCCGGCCGGGGCGCCGGTGGTGTTCTGGGACCTGTTCGGCGAGCAGGGCCATCCGATCCGCGCCACGGTCTCGGAGATGGGGCCGCTTCTGATCTCCCGCATGCTGGAGCTCAACGACGTGCAGGAGGGCGTCCTGTCGGTGGTGTTCCGCGCCGCCGACGCCGAGGGCCTGCTGCTGCTGGACCTGAAGGACCTGCAGGCCGCGCTCACCTACACCTCCGAGCACGCCAAGGAGCTGGGCGCCAAGTACGGCAATGTCTCGGCCGCCACCGTCGCCACCATCCAGCGCAAGCTGCTGACCCTGGAGGACCAGGGCGGCGCCCACCTGTTCGGCGAGCCGGCCCTGCAGCTTTCCGACCTGATGCGCACCGACGGGGCGGGGCGCGGCTATGTGAACATCCTGGCGGCCGACAAGCTGATCGCCAGCCCCCGGCTCTACGCCACCTTCCTGCTGTGGCTGATGAGCGAGCTGTTCGAGGAGCTTCCCGAGGTGGGGGATCCCGACAAGCCCAAGCTGGCCTTCTTCTTCGACGAGGCCCACCTGCTGTTCCGCGACGCCCCCAAGCCCCTGCTGGAGAAGGTCGAGCAGGTGGTGCGGCTGATCCGCTCCAAGGGGGTGGGGGTCTATTTCGTCACCCAGAACCCGGCCGACATTCCCGAGACGGTGCTGGGCCAGCTGGGCAACCGCATCCAGCACGCCCTGCGGGCCTACACCCCGGTCGAGCAGCGGGGGCTGAAGGCCGCCGCCGACAGCTTCCGCACCAATCCGGCCTTCGACACCGCCGAGGCGATCCAGGCGCTGGGGGTCGGCGAGGCCCTGGTCTCGGTGCTGGACGAGAAGGGGGCGCCCACCATGGTGCAGAAGACCCTGATCCGTCCGCCCAACTCCCGCCTGGGGCCCCTGACGCCCGCCGAGCGGACGGCGGTGATGGCCGAGAGTCCGGTGCGCGGGCTCTACGACCGGACCGAGGACCGGGAGTCGGCCTACGAAAAGCTGGCGGCCCGCACCGCCGCCGCCGTCGAGGCGGCCGCCGCCCCGCCGGTCCCGCCACGTCGCGCCGAGCCGGCCCCGTCGCCCTGGGGGGAGGAGCCCGCCCGCCGCCCGGCGGCGCGCGCCTCCAACCGCCAGTCCATGGGCGAGACCTTCGCCAAGCAACTCCTGCGCACGGTGGCCAGCACGGCCGGCCGCGAGATCATGCGCAGCCTGATGGGGACGGTGCGCCGCCGATGAGCTCCGAACGCCCCCTCGAAGCCATCGCCGCCGAGCTCGGCGCCCTGGCCGATCGCCCCTCCACCGCGCTCTCCCTGGCCCTGATCGGCCAGCCGGGGTCGCGCTGGCAGGTCCCCACCCCGGCCGCCGTGATCGACCTCGACGCCTTCGACCGCAACCTCGCGCGCATGGCCGCCCGGGCCAAGGCGGCGGGCCTGGCCCTGCGGCCCCACGCCAAGTCCCACAAGTGCGCGGCCCTGGCCCGTCGCCAGATCGCCGCCGGCGCCGTGGGGGTCTGCTGCGCCAAGCTGGCCGAGGCCGAGGCCCTGTCGGCGGCCGGAATCCGCGGCATCCTGATCACCTCGTCCCTCGCCGGCGAGCCCTCGGCGGCGCGGGCCGCCAAGCTGGCGGGGATCGACCCGGACTTCGCCATCACCGTCGACCATCCGGACGGCGCGGCCGAGATCGGCCAGGCGGCGCGGGCCGCCGGCGTCACCGTCCGCGTGGTGCTGGACGTGGACCTGGGCATGGGCCGCACGGGTGTCGCCGGCGTCGAGCAGGCCGTGGCGGTGGGGGCGGCGATCGCGGCCCAGGCGTCCCTGAAGCTGATCGGGGTGCAGGGCTATGGCGGCCACTGGCAGCACATGACCGGCGCCAATGAACGCGCCGCCGCCGTGGCCGACGGGATCGGCAGGCTGTCGGACGTGGCCTCCGCCCTGCGGGCCCAGGGCCATGAGATCGGGCTGGTCACCGGCGGCGGCACCGGCACCTTCTGCGCCGACGCGGCCCAGGGGGTGCTGAACGAGATCCAGGCCGGGTCCTACGCCTTCATGGACCGGGAGTACCGCGAGGCCCTGGGGGCCGACGAGGACGGCGCCTTCGAGACCAGCCTGACGGTCCAGGCCCGGGTGATCAGCGCCAACGCCGCGCGCTGGGTGACGGTGGATGCGGGGCTGAAGGCCTTCGCCACCGACGGCCCGGCGCCCGAGCCCCTGGGGGAGGCCTGGGCGGGGTCCAGCTACCATTTCTTCGGCGACGAGCACGGCATGGTGACGCGGCCCAAGCACCGCAGCGTCGAGCGCGGCGAGCGGGTGGAGTTCACCGCCCCCCACTGCGACCCCACCATCGACCGCTACGACCTGCTGCACCTGGTGCGGGGCGACGTCCTCGTCGACCTAGTGCGGGTCGAGGGGCGCGGCGCCTCGCAGTAGGGTTCAGCGGGCGGTGTAGCCGCCGTCGATCACCAGCTCCGAGCCGGTGACGAACTTGGCCTCGTCGGAGGCCAGATAGACCGCGCCCCAGGCGATGTCGTCGGGCTCGCCGATGTGGCCCAGGGGGTGCAGGGCGGCGGTGGCCTTGCGGCCCTCCTCCAGGTCGCCGGCGGCGCTGAGGTGGTGCTCCACCATCGGGGTCCAGATGAAGCCGGGATGGATGGAGTTCACCCGGATCCTGTCGGGGGCGTAGATCAGGGCGTCGGTCTTGCTCATCAGCCGCACGGCGCCCTTGGAGGCGTGGTAGGGCGGCACGTCGGGCCCGCCCACCAGTCCGTAGATCGAGGACAGGTTGATGATCGACCCGCCGCCCGCCGCCTTCAGGTGGGGGATGGCGTGCTTGGTGCAGAAGAAGACGCCCTTGACGTTGATGGCCTGGACGAAGTCCCACTCGGCCTCGGTGATCTCGTGGGTGGGCTTGTTGGCGCCCGAGACCCCGGCGTTGTTCACCAGGATGTCCAGGCGTCCGAAGTGGGCGGCGACCTCGTCGATCACCCGGCGGACCTCGGCCTCCTTGGCGACGTCGCAGCGCCAGAAGCGGGCGGGGAAGCCGCGGGCGGCGAGCTCGGCGGCGAGCGCCGTCCCCTCGGTCTCCAGCATGTCGAGCACCGCCACGGCGGCGCCCTCCTCGGCCATGCGGATGGCGGTGGCGCGCCCCAGGCCGAGCGCGGCCCCGGTGATCGCGGCGACCTTGCCTTTGAGCCTATCCATGAATCGTCCTCCTGAGAGGCGGCAGATTGCGCCCACCGGGACCCGCCGGCCTTGACCGGAGTCAATCGCCGCGGCTCACCCGCGCCAGGGCCTCGCGCACCGCGGCGCTGAGCTGTTCGGCGCGGAAGGGCTTGCGCACCACGGGCCAGGCGATCTCCGAGGCGCCGTCGAACTCGTCGCCGGCATAGCCGGTGGTGAGCACGATGGGCAGGTCGGGGTCGCGGGCCCGGGCGAGCTTGGCCAGGTCCACCCCGCTCATGCCGCCGGGCATGATGATGTCGGAGATCAGCAGATCGAAGGCCTCCCCCGACCGCAGGCGGGCCAGGGCCGAGGGGCCGTCGGGCTCGGCGGTCACCTGGCAGCCCAACTCGATCAGCAGGCCCTCGGTCACCGCCCGGACGGCGGCGTCGTCCTCCACCAGCAGGATCACCCGGCCCCGCGCCCAGCTGTCGTCGCCGGGCTCGGGGGGCGCCTCGACGGTGGGGATGGCGTCCACCGCCGGGACATAGAGGGTGACGGTGGTTCCGGCCCCCAGGCGGCTGTCGAGGGTGGCCGCGCCGCCGCACTGGGTGATGAAGCCGTAGACCTGGGCCAGGCCCAGACCCGTGCCCTTGCCCACCTCCTTGGTGGTGAAGAAGGGCTCGAAGGCCCGGGTGAGGACCTCGGGGCTCATGCCGCCGCCGGTGTCGGCGACGCTGACCGCCACATGGTCCCCGGCCTGGGCGCCGGGAACCTCGCCGTCGGCCAGGGTCACCCGGCGGGTGAGGATCTCGATGCCCCCGGCCCCGTCCACGGCGTCGGCCGCGTTGACCACCAGGTTCAGCAGGGCGGCCTCGAACTGGGCGGGGTCCAGGCGGGTGGCGCCCACCCCCGGCTCGCAGCGCACGGTCAGGTCGATGGCCTCGCCGACGGCGCGGCGGACCAGGGGCTCCACCTGCTCGATCAGGGCGCCGACGTCCACCACCTCCAGCTTCAGCTCCTGGCGGCGGGAGAAGGCCAGCAGCTGGCGGGTGAGACGCTCGCCGCGGCGCCCGGCCGCCAGGGCGGCCTCCGACAGGCGCTTGACCCGGGCGGTGTCGGCCGGGTTCTTCAGGATCATGTCCAGCCCGCCGATCACCACGGTCAGCAGGTTGTTGAAGTCGTGGGCCACCCCGCCGGTGAGCCGGCCGACGGTCTCCAGGCGGTGGGCCTGGGCCAGCGCCGCCTCGGCCCGGGCGCGTTCCTCCAGGCTGGCCTCCAGCTCGCGGGTGCGCTCGGCGACCCGCTCCTCCAGGTCGCGGCGGGCCTCGACGATCTCGGTGATGTCGGAGGCCGAGCCGAACCAGCGGCGGATGGAGCCGTCCTCCTCGCGGATCGCCGAGGCGCGGCCGTTGAACCAGCGCCAGACCCCGTCGTGCCGGCGGATGCGGTGCTCGACGTCGAAGGGCAGGCCGCCACGCACCGCCTGGGCCCAGGCGGCCGCCAGGTCGTCGCGGTCCTCGGGATGGATGGCCTGCAGCCAGCCGTCCCCCATGTGATCGGCGGCCGGGGCGCCGGTGAAGTCCACCCACTGGGGGCTGAGATAGTCGAAGGCGCCGTCGGGTCGGCTGGACCACAGCAGCTGGGGCAGGGAGTCCACCAGGGCCCGGACCCGGGCCTCGCCGCCGCGCAGGGCGCTCTCGGCGGCCTTGCGGTCGGTGATGTCGGAGCAGGAGCCGATATAGCCCAGGAAGGCGCCCTCGCGGTCGAAGCGGGGGGCGGCGGCCTCGTCGAGCCAGCGATAGACGCCGTCGTGGCGCCGGACCCGGTATTCCAGCCGCGCCGGCGAGCGGCGGGTGAAGTTCTCCTGGTAGATCTCCAGCACCCGGTCGCGGTCCTCGGGATGGACACCCTCCAGCCAGCCGCGGTCCAGCTCCTCGGCGAGGGTGCGGCCGGTGAAGGCCAGCCAGGAGGCGTTGAACCAGATCGCGCCCTGCTCGACCCCGCTCATCCAGATCAGCACGGGCGCGGCGTTGGCGATGTGCTCGAACTCGTCGCGGCTGCGGCGCGCCTCCGCCTCGGCCTTGCGCGCCGCCTGGTCGGCGAGGCGCTGGTCGGTGACGTCGTGGAAGCTGACCGCCAGGCTGTCGCCCAGGCGCATGGCGCTGGAGCGCATCCAGCGCTCGGCGCCGCCGATCACCCGGCGAACCTCGATGTCGTCGGGCCGGTCGGCGGCGAGCGCCGCGCCCAGGCGCTCGACCATGGCCGTCCCGGTGGCGTCCGGAAACACCTCCAGCACCCGGCGGCCCGTCAGCCCGCCCGCCCCCGCCGGGGCCATCCGCTCGGCGGCGGGATTGGCGTAGGTCCAGAGGAAGTCCACCACCTCGCCGTCCCGGCGCACCGGCGCCAGGATCACGAACCCGTCCAGGGCCTGTTCCTGGAAGATGCGGAAGCGCGCCTCCACCGCGGCGCCGCGCTGGATGGCCAGGCGCAGGGCCTTGGCGATGACGGCGGTGAGGGCGGCGGCGAAGACGAAGAGCAGGAGCTCGACGTGCTGCTCGCCCCAGGTCTCCCCGAGGGCGGCCTGCGGCAGCCACAGGGCCCAGACCAGGCCGGCGCTGAGCGCGGTGGCCAGCAGGCCGCCCCGCAAGCCCGCCACCAGGGTGGCGAACAGCACGGCGGGAAAGAAGGTCGAATAGTTGGGCGGGTGGACCATGAACAGGCCCGCCGCCCCCCGCGCCAGGGCCGCGACGGCCACCGCCGCCAGGGCTGCGGCATAGCCGAACACGGGGCGTTCGATCGCGACCGCGAAACGCTGCGCCCACCGTCCGATCATGACGCGACAAGCCCCCCACTCAGGGTTCCGGTCACACCGAACCCCTAATCGGAGGGAACGTAAAGCTGGGCCTTAGGTTCCCTCCGGACTCAGGTGGGGTCGATCAGCGCGGAGCCATGCGGATGGCGCCGTCGAGGCGCACGTCCTCGCCGTTGAAGTAGCCGTTGGTGATCATGGTGAGCGCCAGCTGGGCGTATTCCTCGGCGTTCCCCAGGCGCTTGGGGAAGGGCACGGAGGCGGCCAGCCCCTGCTTCACCGGCTCAGGCGCGAACTGCATGAGCGGGGTGTTGAAGATGCCGGGCAGGATGGTGTTGACCCGGATGCCGTCGCCGGCCAGGTCGCGGGCGATGGGCAGGGTCATGCCGACCACGCCGCCCTTGGAGGCCGAATAGGCCGCCTGGCCCATCTGGCCGTCCTCGGCCGCCACGGAGGCGGTGTTGACGATGGCGCCGCGCTCGCCGTCCTCCAGGGGCTCCAGGTCCAGCATGCCCTTGGCCGACTTGGCGATGCAGCGGAAGGTGCCAACCAGGTTGATCTGGATGATCAGGTTGAAGGCGTCGAGGGGGAAGTGCTTGGTCTCGCCGGTGGCCTTGTCGCGGCCGGCGGTCTTGATGGCGTTGCCGGTGCCGGCGCAGTTGACCAGGATGCGCTCCTGGCCGTGGGCGGCGCGGGCCTTTTCGAAGCCGGCGTCGACCTCTTCCTCAGAGGTCACGTTGACCTTGCAGAAGACGCCGCCGATTTCTTTTGCGACCGCTTCGCCCTTGGCTTCGTTCATGTCGAAGATGGCCACCTTGACGCCGTGGCTCGCCAGTTGGCGGGCCGTGGCTTCGCCGAGGCCCGAGGCGCCGCCGGTGACAACCGCGGCGATAGAGGAATTGAGTTTCATGGACGCGTCGCTCCCGGTTTCGATTAGACTAGGTCTTGTTTCCCCCGAGGCTTTAGCCCGATGAGCGGCAAGTCAAAAGCGTCACGCCACGTCAATGGCGACGGTTTCGATCCCAAGAGCGCCCTGAATCCCGACCACGCCCTGGTTCCGGCGGTGCAGCGGGTGAACGAACAGCGCGTGGCCCAGGGCTTCTGGCCAAAGTTCCGCAAGGTGGCCGCCAAGATCCCCTTCGCCGGCGACGCGCTGTCGGTCTGGTACTGCGCCCGCGATCCCGAAACGCCGCGGGCGGCCAAGGGGCTGATGATGGCGGCCCTGGCCTATTTCGTCCTGCCCACCGACGCCATCCCCGACATCCTGGGGGTGATCGGCTTCACCGACGACGCCGCCGTGTTCGCCGCCCTGATGGCCGTGGTGGGCAAGAACCTGAAGCCCAAGCACCGCGAGGCGGCCAAGGGGTTCCTGGACCGGATGGGCGGCTAGGCGGCGCGTCGTTCGCCCGCCACGAGAAATTTGACCTCCGTCAAGGCGCGCGGCCGACCCCCAAGCCGCAATGCGCGCCCGGGGGATTTCATGCTCAAGACCTACACAATCTATCTCCGCGACGGGCGGGAGCCGCCGCGTTTCGAACCGGCCCTTTGCCGCAACGATGTCGAGGCCCTGAGGCGGGCGCGCGAGCTGCTGGCGCTGCATCCCGAGTGCCAGGCGGTGGAGGTGTTCTTCGGCGACACCCGCCTGTTCCACGTCGAGGGGGAACCGAAGGCCTAGAGCGGCTCCAGCAGCGCCGCCGCCGCCCTGGCCTGGTTGGCCACGTGCTCGCGCCAGGTGATGAACAGGGTGGAGACCACCACCACCCCGGCGCCCACCACGGTCCACAGTCCCGGGACCTCGTGGAAGAGGGCGAAGCCCACCATCACGGTGAAGACCAGGCGGATATAGTCGATGGGGGCCATGGCGCCGGCGTCGCCGATGGACATGCCCTTGATGTAGCAGCCCTGGGTGATGGTCCCCAGCACCCCCATCAGGGCCAGCAGCAGCAGGTCGAAGGGTTCGGGCCAGCGCCAGGCCAGGAAGGCGCCGGGCAGGGCCAGCACCAGGCCCAGGCTCGCCGACCAGACCAGCAGCACCATGGGGGCGTGGTCGCGGGTCATCACCTTCATGCCGGTGATGGTGAGCGCGAACAGGAAGGACGAGGCCAGCATGGCCAGGGCCGGCAGGCCGATGGCGAAGGACCCGCCGACGCCCGGCCGCAGCATGATCAGCACGCCCAGGAACCCCACCACGGCGGCGCCGATGCGCAGGGGCCCCACCGGCTCGCGCACCACGAAGAAGGCCAGCGGGACCAGCCAGAGGGTGCGGGTGAAGGAGAGCGCGTTGGCGTCGGCCAGGGGCATCTTCTGGAAGGCGTAGAAGGAGAGGATCATCCCCACCGTGCCCGCCGCCGAGCGGAAGATCAGGATGCCGGGCCGGGTGGTGGCGAAGGCCGCGCCCCGATGCTTGAGGATCACCGGCAGCATGATCAGGAAGCCGAAGAACTGCCGGTAGAAGGTCTGCAGCGAGGCCGCGTAGTCGTCCCCCAGATACTTGATCAGGGTGGTCATGGCGGTGAAGCCCAGGGCCGAGGCCACCATCCACAGGGCGCCGTGCAGGTTGGGGGACAGGCCGGGCTTCGGCGCCGCCTCAGCGCTCACGGATCCACCCGGTGACGGAGAGCCGCTCGGCGCCCGCGAAGCTGGCCACCTGGGTGACCGCGTGCTGCTGGGGCACGCGGAAGATGTTCAGGGCGTTGAAGGTGGGGGTGTAGGCCTCGCTGACGTGGCCGTCGGCGTCGTGGAAGGCCAGCAGGCCGCCCCAGTCGGGCCGCCAGGCGGGCGTGAAGTTCAGCACGAAGGCGTAGAGCCGCTTCTTGCCGGCCACGTCGTCGTCGTGGGCGGTGAGGAAGTCGCCAGGCCGGTAGCGGGTGGCCTGGGCGTCGGCATAGGCGCAGCGCGGGTCGCCGGTCAGGGTGCGGATGAAGGCCAGGAAGGGCTCGCTGTTGATCAGGTCGTAAAGGCCCTCCAGGGGCGCCAGGGCCCCGCCGGTCCTCTGGCCCGCCTCCATCAGGTCCGACAGCCGCCAGGCGTCGAACTGGTACTGGAAGCCGGTCCGCCCGCCCTCCAGGATCGCCGCCTCCAGCTCCGCCCGGCGCTCGGGCGTCATGGCGGCCAGGGTCTCCAGCGCGATGTCGTAGCTCTTGCCCGCCGCTGTCAGCGACCGGTGGTAGGGGGCGGCTGTCAGGGCCGCATGGATGGCCAGGGCGTCCTTGGGCCGGAAGACACCGGGCAGGTGCAGGCGCCCGAAGCGGGCGAAGGCCGCGTGCAGCCGGGCGGGATCGAGGCCCGTCGCCAGCTGCGGAAGGGCGGCCTTGCCCGCCATGGTCAGGAGGTCGCGCCCGGGGCGGGCATCATCTCGCCGAACAGGGCGGCGAAGGGCGAGCCGGCCTCGGGGTCCCAGGAATGGCGGCCGCCGACGGTGATGCCGCCGTCCACCACGATGTGGGCGCCCGACACGAAGGCCGCGTCATCGGAGGCCAGATAGAGGGCGGCCCTGGCGATGTCGTCGGGCATGCCGGCCTTGGGCACCGGCTGGGCCTTGGCGGCGTTCTCGGCGACGCGGGCGGCCATCTGGTCGGCCACCTCGCGGGGCAGGCCGAGCGAGGCGCCGAAGATCGAGGTGGCGATCAGGCCCGGGCAGATGGCGTTGACCCGGATCTTCTGCGGCGAGAGCTGGGCGGCGGCCGCACGGCTCATATGGATGACGCTGGCCTTGGCGCTGGAATAGGCGATGGGGCCCCAGCCGGCCTGCAGGCCGGCGATGGAGGCGGTGTTGATGATCGAGCCGCCGCCGCGCTCCAGCATCAGGGGCAGGGCGTGCTTCATGCCGAGCGCGGGCCCGCGCACCAGGACGTCGAAGATCCAGCTCCAGCCGTCGGCGGTGATCTCGGCGATGGAGGTCATCCGGTCGGAGATGCCGGCGTTGTTGAACAGGATGTCGAGTCCGCCGAAGGCGCTCTTGGCCAGCTTCATGGCCGCCTCGATCTCGGCCTCGTTGGTGACGTCGCAGTGGGCGTAGACCACCTTGCCGGGGAACCGCTTCTCCAGCATGGCGCCCTTTTCGTCCTGGATGTCGGCGGCGACGACGCAGGCGCCCTCGGCCACGAACAGCTCCACCGTGCCCAGGCCGATGCCCGACGCGGCCCCGGTGATCACCGCGACCTTACCCTGAAGACGTCCCGCCATTTCGCTTCCCCGTTTCTTGTAACTGATCGGCGATCACTAGAACCGGACGCTCTCCCCAACAAGTGTCATCCCGGTTTCCGCGAAGCGGAAGACCGGGACCCAGACGCGCGGGACGTGCCGGAGAGATCGGTGAGTATGGGTCCCGGACAAGCGCTGCGCGCTTTCCGGGATGACACCAATTTAGTCGACCGTCACCACGACCTTGCCCATGGCCTTGCGGCTGCCCAGGTGGGCGATGGCGTCGGCGCCCTTGGAGAGCGGGAAGCGCTCGGAGACGTGGGGCTTCACCTTGCCCTCGGCATAGAGCTTCAGCAGCTCGTCGATGGACTGGGCGAACAGCGCCGGGTTCTTGGTGGTCCAGGTGCCCCAGAAGACGCCGACGATGTCGCAGCCCTTCAGCAGGGCCAGGTTCAGCGGGATCTTCGGGATGTCGCCGGCGGCGAAGCCGATCACCAGATAGCGGCCCTCCCAGGCGATGGAGCGCAGGGCCGGCTCGGCGTAGTCGCCGCCGACGGCGTCATAGATGACGTCGAAGCCGTGCTCGCCGCCGGCCTCCTTGAAGAGGGCGCCCAGCGCCTTCTGGCCGTCGCGGTCGAAGGGGCCGCGGCCATAGACGACGCCGGCGTCGGCGCCATGGGCGATGGCCAGGTCGCACTTCTCCTGGCTGGAGCAGGCGGCCACGACCCGGGCCCCCATGGCCTTGCCCAGTTCGACGGCCGAGAGGCCGACGCCGCCGGCGGCGCCCAGGACCAGCATGGTGTCGCCGGCCTTCAGGTGACCGCGGTCCTTCAGGGCGTGATAGCTGGTGCCGTAGGTGAGGATGAAGGCCGCCGCGATGTCGTGGGGCATGGAGTCGGGGATGTGCCACAGGCGGTTGGCCGGCAGCAGGACCTCCTCGGCCAGGCCGCCCCAGCCGGTGTTGGCCAGGATGCGGTCGCCGACCTTCACATTGGTGACGCCCTCGCCGACGGCCTTGACCACCCCCGACAGCTCGCCGCCCGGCGAGAACGGGCGGGGGGGCTTCATCTGGTACTTGTCCTCGATCATCAGCACGTCGGGGAAGTTGATCCCCACGGCCTTGGTGCTGATCACCGCCATGCCGGGACGGACCTCCGGGGCCGGAACGTCCTCGTAGCTGAGGGTCTCAGGACCGCCGGTCGTCTTGCTCAGAAGGGCCTTCATCTTCGTCTCCCCGGACATCGTTTTTCGAAAGTCGGCGGACGCTAGCGCAGGGTCCGCGCGTGCGGAAGGGCGGCCCGAACATTTGTTTGAGTCCCGCGGGCCCGAGGGCGCCGGTCCCCTTGATCCCGGCCGGGCGCGAACCCAGATTTTCTCCCGCGGGGCGAGGCCCCGCCCAAAGGAAGGAGGTTAGAAATGAGTATGCGAGACTTGGTCCCCTGGGGCCGCGGCGATCGGGAACGGGCCCTGGCGCCCGCCAGCGAGCCGGCGTCCCCGTTTCTGGCCTTGCACCGCCAGATGAACCGCCTGTTCGACGACGTCTTCCGTGACTTCGACATGGCGCCGGCCTGGGGCCGCATGGCCTCGCCCCAGGTGGAGGTCGAGGAGCGCGAGGGGGAATACCGCGTCACCGCCGAGCTGCCCGGCCTGGACGAACGCGACGTGGAGGTCACCGTCGAGGACGGCGCCCTGTGCCTGCGCGGGGAGAAGCGCGCCGAGACCGAGGACCGGGCGCGCGCCTTCAGCGAGCGTTGGTACGGCCGTTTCGAGCGGCGCATCGCCCTGCCGGACGTCGATGAGGCCACGGCCCAGGCCAGCTTCCGCAACGGAGTGCTGACCGTGACCCTGGCGAAGACCCCGGCCGCGGCCGCGCGGGTCAGGAATATCCCGATCAACGGCGGCGGCGCCACCCACTAGGGCCCGGCGCCCTCGCGCGGAGCGTCTCCACGGCGCTCCGCGCACCCGCGCGTTTCCGCCCATTTGGCGCGGAGGCCGGTCGGCCCTATATTGCAGGCCTTCCAGCCAGCGAGTTTTCCCCTTGGGCGTCACCCTCGATCTTTCGCGCGCCACCGTTCCGGCGCCGCCGTCCAAGCCGAACCTCTGCGGCCTGACTCGCAAGGGGCTGGTGGAGACGCTGATCGCCGCCGACGTGGTCCCGGCCCCCAAGGCCAAGATGCGCGCCAACCAGATGTGGCGCTGGATCCACCACTATGGGGTCACCGACTTCGAGGCGATGACCGACATCGCCAAGGAGACCCGCGCCGTTCTCGCCGAAGCCTTCAGCCTGTCGCGCCCGGAGATCGTCGAGCGCCAGGTCTCCAAGGACGGCACCCGCAAGTGGCTGATCCGCATGGCCCCGGGCATCGAGGTGGAGACGGTCTATATCCCCGACGTCGGCCGGGCGGGCGCGCTCTGCGTCTCGTCCCAGGTGGGCTGCACGCTGAACTGCACCTTCTGCCACACCGGCACCCAGGCCCTGGTGCGCAACCTCACCGCCGCCGAGATTGTGGCCCAGGTGCAGGTGGCCCGCGACGACCTGGAGGAATGGCCCAGCCCCAAGGAGGACCGCCGGCTCTCCAACATCGTCTTCATGGGCATGGGCGAGCCGCTCTACAATCTCGACAACGTCGCCGACGCCATCGACATCATCTCCGACGGCGAGGGCATCGCCATCTCGCGGCGGCGGATCACGGTCTCCACCTCCGGCGTGGTTCCGGAGCTCGAGGCCCTGGGGAACCGCACCCAGGCCATGCTGGCCATCTCCCTCCACGCCACCAACGACCCTCTGCGCGACGTCCTGGTGCCGCTGAACAAGAAGTACCCCATCGCCCAGCTGATCGAGGGCATCCGCGCCTATCCGGGCCTGTCCAACGCCCGCCGGGTGACCTTCGAATACGTCATGCTCAAGGGGGTCAATGACAGCCCCGCCGAGGCCCTGGCCCTGGTGAAGCTGCTCAAGGGCCTGCCGGCCAAGATCAACCTGATCCCGTTCAATCCGTGGCCGGGGACCGACTATGTCTGCTCCGACTGGGGCGCGATCGAGAAGTTCGCCGCCATCCTCAACCGCGCCGGCTACGCCTCGCCGATCCGCACCCCGCGCGGGCGCGACATCCTGGCGGCCTGCGGCCAGCTGAAGAGCGAGAGCGAGAAGGTCCGCGCCAGCGCCCGGCGCAAGGCCGCGCCCGAGGCCGCGGACTCGCCCGCCGCCTGAAGGATTTTCGCGCCCTACCCCGGTCCGTGCTAACCAAGCGCCACCTTCGTCCTTCGCCCAAGGATCCCGATGCCGCCCGCGCTTCAGTCCCCTGAGATCCAGGCCTTCGCCACCGGCTTTCCCATCACCCTGCTGCACGCGGGCCTGACGGTCCTGATCCTGTTCCTGGGCAGCGCCCTCTATGTCCTGCTGACCCCGCATCGTGAGATCGCCCTGATCCGCGAGGGCAATTCCGCCGCCGCCCTGTCCCTGGCGGGCGTGATGATCGGCCTGTCCATTCCGCTGGCGGTCTCGCTGACGGCGTCCACCTCGCTGATCGAGATCGGCATCTGGGGGGCGTCGACGGTGGTGGTGCAGCTGCTGATCTTCCGCATCGTCGACATGATCCTGCGGGGCCTGCCCCAGCGCATCGAGGAGGGCGAGCTCTCGGCCGCCGCCCTGCTGGTGGGCGCCAAGCTCGCCACCGCCCTGATCCTGGCTGCGGCCGTGGCCGGCTGAGGCGCCCGTGCACTTCCCCAAGCTGCCCGACTGGTTGGTCTATTCGGCGGTGGTCCTGGCCCTGCTGATCGCCGCCATCGGCCGGCAGGAGCGGGCCGACGCCCCGCCGCCGCCGCCGCCCGTGCCGGGCGAGGAGGGCATGCCGCTGGGACCCGCCTCGCCGTTCGATCCGTCGGTGGTGGTGGACGTGCCCTCCAAGGCCGAGCCTGGGCTGGGCACCGCCTTTTCCGTGGCCGACCGCGGGGTCTGGGTCACCGCCCGCCACGTGGTGGACGGCTGCACCCAGGCCGCCATCGTGGTGGCCGAGGGCCGGGGCGTCGCCGCCCGGGTCCGCATCGACCAACGCGGCGAGGCCGCCATCCTCACCACCGAGGGGGGTTCGGCCCCCCTGCCGCTGGGCCTGGACGAGAAGCTGCACCGGGGCGACCGCGCCTATCATCCGGGCTTCCCCCAGGGTCAGTCCGGCGAGGCCACCTCCCGCCTGCTGGGGCGCGAGAACCTGGTGGTGCGCGGCCGCGGCGCCCGCACCGAGCCGGTGCTGGTCTGGGCCGAGACCGGCCGCACCGACGGTCTGAAGGGCACCCTGGCGGGCCTCTCCGGCGCGCCGGCCCTGGACCGCGCCGGCCGGGTGATCGGGGTGACCGTGGCCGAGGCCCCGCGCCGGGGCCGCATCTACACCACCGCCCCGGAGACCCTGGCGTCGACCCTGTCGGAGGCCCATGAGCGCCCGGCCAGCTTCGCGGTGGGCGAGAGCGTCACCACCGACAACTATGGCCGCGTCGCCGACAGCCTGCGCCGCGACCTGAGGGTGGCCCAGGTGATCTGCCTGTCGACGACCTAGGCGGCTGCGGGCTCTTCCGGCGCCTCCACGATCTTCGGCGTGCGGGCGGCGACCATGAAGACCAGGACGATCCCCACCACCCCCAGCAGGGCCGAATAGACGAAGAAGACCACATAGCCCGAGCCGAGGGCCGCCGGGGTGACGCCGGATTTCTCCACCGCGCTGGCGAAGGTGGCGGGCGGCAGGCCGGTGAACAGCGACTTCAGCCCCGCGAAGACCCCGCCCTGGTCGGCGGCCTTGGCGGCGCCCTCCACGACCTTGCCCGACTGGGAGGCCACCAGCTTGCCCAGCAGGGCGTAGAAGGATGAGAACATGGCGTACTGGGTGGCGGTGAAGCCCTCGCCGGTCAGGCTGGACATGTAGGCGATCAGGCAGGTGCCTGCGAAGCCCGAGGCGATGTTGTCGACGCCGATGGCGACGCTGAGCGCCCAGAGCTGCGGCCCCTGCAGGGCCAGCCAGGCGAAGACCAGGTTGGAGATGGGGCCGGCGAAGGCGCCGATCACCATCGAGCGCATGAGGCCCAGCCGCGCCACCGAGAAGCCTCCGAGCCCCACCCCGATCACCGACATCACCACGCCCAGCACCTTGCGGACCTCGGCGATCTGCAGCTTGTCGAAGCCCAGGTCGATATAGAACGGGTTCATGATGTTGAGCACGAAGTCGCTCAGCCGGTAGACGCAGATCAGGGCCAGGATCAGGCCGGCCAGCTGACCATAGCGGCGGAAGAAGTCGATGAAGGGCGCCCCCAGCGCCGTGGACAGGTAGCGGCCGGGCCGGGTCGGCAGGCCGGGGATGGGCAGGGCGGCCACCACGATCAGGGCCACCCCGGTGAGGATGCCCCCCACCTGGGCGAAGACCCCGAAGGGCTTGGCCTCCCAGGCCGCCTTGATGGCGTCCCCCAGCTCCGGCCGGCCGAGGCTGGCGGTCACCGATTGCAGCACCGTGGCGTTGCCGGCCAGGCCCGAGCCGAACACCAGGGCGCCCACCACCACGATGGCCAGGCGCAGGGCCCACTCGATCCCGTCGCGGGCGGGGACCGAGGGGACGCCGGCGAAGTCGATCTCGCGCATCTCGTGCTTGGCTTCGCGGGGGGCGCCCAGCACCCCCAGGACGCCGACGACCATCAGGGCCGCCATCAGGGCGTAGGACAGGCTCCAGCCCACCACGTCGGACATGGCCAGCGGCACGACGCCGGCCACGATCATGGCGATGCGGTAGCCCCACTGGTAGGCCGCGGCCATGGCGCCCTGCTTCTCGGTGGTGGCCGCCTCGATGCGCCAGGCGTCGATGACGATGTCCTGGGTGGCGGAGGTGAAGCCGACGAAGACCGCGAAGGCGGCCATCAGGCCGAGACTGGTCTTGGGATCGACCCCGGAGATCAGCCACAGGCCCAGCATGATCAGGGCCTGGCAGACCAGCATCCAGGAGCGGCGGTGGCCCAGCCATTTGGTGAGGACCGGCACCGCGGCCCGGTCGATCAGCGGCGCCCAGAGCAGCTTGAGGGAATAGGCCAGGGTCGCCAGGCTGAAGAAGGCGATCACCTCCAGCGACAGGCCCGCATCGCGCAGCCAGGCCGACAGGGTGTCGAAGATCAGCAGGTTGGGCAGGCCCGAGGCGAAGCCCAGCGCCAGCATCACCAGGGCCCGGCGCTCGCCATAGACGGCGATGGCGCTCCAGACGCTGCGTTTCGGCGCGGCTTCGATGGTCATGCGGCTTCCCCCGGGCAGGCGTCCGGGGCAAGCCCCGACTCTAGCCGACCTTGGCGCGGTCCGCGGTCTCCGTCCAGCCGCCGCGGCTCAGCCTGGCCAGGACCCCGCGCAGGGCGTCGGGGGCCAGCGGCTTGACCAGGAAGTCGTTCATCCCGGCGTCCAGGCAGGCGTGGCGGTCGTCCTCGAAGGCGTTGGCGGTGAGCGCCACCACCGGGGTGTCGACCCCTGAGGCCCGCAGGGCGCGGGTGGCGTCCAGGCCCGACATGCCGGGCATGCGCATGTCCATCAGGATCAGGTCGTAGCGGCCCACCTTCAGGGCCGCCATGGCCTCCTCGCCGCCGCCGGCGTGGTCGACCTTGCAGCCCTCGCGGGCCAGCAGGGTGCGGGCCAGCAGGGCGTTGATGGCGTTGTCCTCCACCAGCAGCACCCGGGCGCCGGGCGCCATGGCGGGCGCGATGCGTTCGTCCTCCGGGGCCTCGGCGCGATGGGGGCCTTCCCCCAGCACCGCCAGCACCCGCTCGGCCACCGAGGCCCGCCGCAGAGGCTTGATCAGATAGCCGGCGAAGCCCTGGGCCCGATAGCTCTCGATCCGCGCCCGCTGGTCGGGGGGCAGCAGGATGATGGCCGGCCGGGCGTCCGGCGGGCAGCTGGGGGCCAGCGCGTGGTCCACCAGCAGCACCTCGGCCATCCGGTCCTGCCCGTTGACCGGCACGCCGCCGGCCGCCTCGATCTGCCGGCGGGCCGATTCCGCCACCACCGGATTGGGAGACATGACCCCCACCACATGGCCGGCCAGGGTGGCCTCGGAGATTCCGCCGAGTCGGGGGAAGGCCGCCTCGAACCAGAACAGGGCCCCGCCGCCGGGAGCGTCCTCGACGCCGACCTCGCCGTCCATGGAGGCCGCCAGCTTGCGGGCGATGGCCAGGCCCAGCCCCGCCCCGCCCAGCTGGACCCCGTCATAGGAGGGGTCGGCCTGGGCGAAGGCCTCGAAGATCGTCTCGCGGGCCGCCTGGGTGACGCCGGGCCCGGTGTCGGCGACGCTGAAGCGCAGCCGGCCGCCCGCGCCCTCGGCCACGGTCAGCAGGACGCCGCCGGTCTCGGTGAACTTGACGGCGTTGCCGGCGAAGTTGAGCAGGATCTGGCGCAGCCGGCCCTCGTCGGCCAGGGCCTGGCCGATGCCCGGGGGCGCGGCCCAGGCGATCTCCAGCCCCTTTTCCTGGGCCCGTGGCGAGAGCAGCTCGCTCACCGAGCGGAGCAGGCCCTCCACGTCCATGGTGGCGGGGTGCAGCTCGATCTTGTCGGCGCCCAGCTTGGCGAAGTCCAGGACGTCGTTGACCAGGCTCAGCAGGTGCTCGCCGGACTCGCGCAGGGCGGCGACATAGGCCTTCTGCTCGGCGGTCAGGCCGGTGCCCTCCAGCAGGCGGGCCATGCCCAGCACGCCGTTCAGGGGCGTGCGGAACTCGTGGCTCAGGGAGGCGAGCTGCTCGGCGCTGACGCGGGCGTCGGGGGCGGGCGGGGCGGTCGGGATCGTTCGGGCCATGGGAGGAGCCTAGGCGCCGGCGGCTTAACGGTCGGTCAAGCGCCCACGTGTTCGGCCATCTCGCGGGTCAGGGTGATCAGGGCGTGGCGGGTCGAGCCCCGGCGGATGGCGGCGAAGGCCTCCAGCAGCTCCTGGGCGCCGGGGGCCGCCAGCAGGGCCAGCACCGCCTCGGCGTCGCCGCCGGCCGGACTCTCCTCCCCCACCAGCCAGCCCACCGTGGTCTCCAGGGCGGCGGCCACGGCCACCAGGGTGGAGCCCGAGACCCGGTTGGCCCCGCGCTCGTACTTCTGGACCTGCTGGAAGGTCACGCCGATCCGGTCGGCCAGGGCGCCCTGGCTGATCCCGAGCGACTTGCGTCGCAGGCGGATGCGGGCGCCGATCGCGAGGTCCGTGGGGTTGGGTCCGGTGGCGTCGTCGAGGGGCATGGCCGCTCCCGCAAATGCCTGAAGAAAAAGCGAAAGTCCGTAGCTGCGCCGTTACGGCTGGACGAAAGTCCGCGCGAGTCGTTAGCTTGCCTGGCTTGGGGCTGAGCGCAAGACATGACCGGGAATCCCATCGAGCTTTTGACGCCGCGAGAGCGTGAGTGCCTGCGCCTGGTGGACCGTCACCTGAGCTCCAAGCAGATCGCCCGCGAGCTGGGGATGTCGAAGACCTCGGTGGATACCTATTGCGACCGCGCGCGCCGCAAACTCGGGGTCGACGACCGCTACGCCGCCGCCCGCCGCCTGGCCGACCATGACCGGGATGTCCTGATCGCGTCAGGACAGGACCCGATCAGGACAGACAATCGCCCCTTCCCGCCGCCTTCTGAGGGCGACGAGGGAGACCGCGATGATGACCGACTGGATGCGAGCCCTGCTGGAGGTGGATCCCGATCAGCGGGACTGGGAGGACCTGGAGCAGCGGGCGGCGCTCAACCGCGCGCTGCGGCTGGCCCGGGAGGTGGCGGCCTTCGAAGCCCGCTGGCCCGAGACGGAGGCGCAGGAGGCTCCGGCTCCGGCCTTCACCTGGACCCAGCTGGAACGTCAGCTCGCCGACCTGGCGGGCTGTCAGGTGAAGGCGGAGATGGCCCGGGACCTGGTCTCGGCCACCCGCAAGATGTCGCGGTTCAAGCCGCCGGAAATGGTCCTGCGCGAAATCCTCTGCATGACCTGGGCGCTCTTGGACGAGGGCTTTCAGCCCCCTCAGGAGGGATCGGCCGAAATGCCCTAAGTCCCGCCGTCAGACTGGGGCTGATCGGTCTCATCGCCATCATCACCGCCCTCGCCTTCGGGGGGATGCTGGCCGGCCTGCACGCCCTGCAAGACCTCGCCTAACTAGACCTCAAGCCGACAATTCTCAGCAGCAACGCGCCGGGGGCTCTCCGGCGCGCAGGAGATCGCTCATGCTCAAGCAACGCCGCCTCATGGCCGACCAGGTCGCCGCCAGCCTCTTCGAAGCCGAAGCCGCCATCGACGCGGCGCTGGCCAAGGCCGCCGCCCTGGCCGGGATCATGCCGGGCCTGCGCGGTGAAGCCGGTATTTCGGCCCTGATCGGCCAGGGCGCCGTGGAACGGGCCGGCGAAGCCTTCGCCGCCCTGGCCACCGCGCGCCGCGCCATCTGCGAGACCCATATGGAGCTCAGCATCGCCCAGAAGCAGATGGGCCTGGGCGCGGTGATGTACGGCGACTCCCTGCCCAAGCCGCAGATGACCGCCGACGACGCGCCGAACCTGCGCGCCGTGGCCAGGGCCGGGCGCGCCGCCTAAAGGCCGCTACTCACCACCGGCGGCTTCTGACAGGATCGAGCCCCTGACTAGGGATTGCAGGGGCTCGATTCTCTTGGTCTTCGCCACGCTCGCCCAACAGACCTGGACGATCCTGATGTTCCTGGTCTCCGGCTTCGCCCTGTGGCGGGGCCGCGGGCCGGAGCGGGTCATCGCCCTGGCCAACCTGGCGGCCTGGATCCTCACCCCCCTGACCTACCGAACGGTCCTGCTCGATCCCCAGTGGGGGGTGTTCATCGTCGATGCGATGTTCTTCGGCGTGCTGGTCTGGTTCGCGGTCACCACCGACCGCAATTGGCTGTTGTTCGCCGCGGCCTTCCAGCTGCTGGCGGTGGTCACCCACATCGCCATCGCCGTCGATCCCGGTGTCCGCACCCTGGCCTATTTCCGCGCCCTGGTGATCTGGAGCTATTTGGTGCTGGGGGCGCTGGCGATCGGCGCCTGGACCGCTCACCGCGAGCGGCGGGCGGGTCTAGCCGACGGGACTTAGGCCGCCGGCGCCCACCCGGCGGTAGATCAGCGCCTCCGCCACATGCACCCGCTTGATCGCGCCGCCCCCCTCAAGGTCGGCGATGGTGCGGGCCAGGCGCAGGGTGCGGGTCCAGCCCCGCGCCGTCAGGCCATTGGCCTCGGCGGCCTTGGCCAGCAGGGCGCGGGCCGGCGGATCGAGGTCGGCGATGGTCTCCAGCCACTCCCCCTCGGCCCTGGCGTTGATCGGCTCGGCCCGCTCGTGGCCGGACCGGGCGGCCCGCTCGGCGGCCAGGTCCCGGGCCCGCGCCACCCGGGCGGCGGCCTCCGCCGTGCCCTCCGACGGCGCGGGGAGGGCCAGGTCGGCGGCGCTCACCGGCGGGACCTCGATCTGCAGGTCGATGCGGTCGAGGAAGGGCCCCGACACCTTCATCTGATAGTCGGTCTGGCAGCGCGGGGCGCGGCCGCAGGCGCCGCGACCCGGCCCGCCGTGGCCGCACTTGCACGGGTTCTGCGCCGCCACCAGCTGGAACCGGGCCGGATAGCGCACATGGGCGTTGGCCCGGGCGACGATCACCTCGCCGGTCTCCAAGGGCTGGCGCAGGCTGTCCAGGGCCTGGGCGGAGAACTCCGGCAGCTCGTCGAGGAACAGCACCCCGTTGTGGGCCAGGGACACCTCGCCGGGCTTGATGCGGATCCCGCCGCCGGTGAGGGCCGCCATGGTGGCCGAGTGGTGAGGGCTGCGGAACGGCCGTGCCCGGGTCAGCTCGCCCCTGGCGATCAGGCCCGCCACCGAATGGATCATCGAGGTTTCCAGCAGCTCGGCGGGGGTGAGCGGCGGCAGCAGGCCCGGCAGGCGCGCGGCCATCATCGACTTGCCCGAGCCCGGCGGGCCGGTGAAGGCCAGGTTGTGGCCGCCGGCCGCGGCGATCTCCAGGGCGCGCTTGGCGTTCTCCTGACCCTTGACCTCCCTCAGGTCCGGAACCCGCTCGCCGTCGATCATGGCGCCCGGCCTGGGCGGCGCCAGCATCTGGGTTCCGCGGAAGTGGTTGACCAGGGAGATCAGCGAGGGGGCGGCCAGCACCGGCGTCTCCCCGGCCCAGGCGGCCTCGGCGCCGCAGGCCTCCGGACAGATCAGGCCCAGGCCCATGGCGCCGGCGGCCACCGAGGCCGGCAGGGCGCCGGCCACCTGGACGATCCGTCCGTCGAGAGAGAGCTCCCCCATGGCCGCCCAGTCGGTCAGCCGGTCGGGCGGGACGACCCCCATGGCGGCCATGACCGCGAGCGCGATGGGCAGGTCGTAGTGACTGCCCTCCTTGGGCAGGTCGGCCGGCGCCAGGTTGACGATGATCCGCCGGCCCGGCAGCGACAGGCCCAGTCCGGAAAAGGCCGCCCGCACCCGTTCGCGGCTCTCGCCGACCGCCTTGTCGCCGAGCCCCACCAGGATGAAGGCGAACTCGCCGCCGGTGAGCTGCACCTCGACATCGACGCGGCGGGCCTCGACCCCCTGGAAGGCCATGGTGACGACGCGCGCGGCCATGTCTCACGTCCTCAATTTGAGCATGATTTATCCACAACCCCAGCACGCGGCGCGGGTCGGATCAAGAACAAAAAAGGAACCTAATGGGAAGATGAGATGATTCCGTCACCTAGGACGGTCTTCTCACCTCACAAGCTAGACCGTGGCGCGAAGGGCTTCAACCCGTTCCCACATCACCACGGTGGCGTCGACGCCGGTGAAGCGCTTCAGGGCGACGGCGCCGGTGGGGGAGGTGACGTTGATCTCGGTGAGGAAGTCGCCGATCACGTCGATGCCCACGAACATCAGGCCCCGGCGCTTCAGCTCCGGCCCGATGATCCCGCACAGCTCGCGGTCGCGGGCGGTCAGCTCCACGGCCTCGGCCCGGCCGCCGACGGCGAGGTTGGAGCGGATCTGGCCGGCGCTGGGCACCCGGTTGATGGCGCCCACCGGCGCGCCGTCCACCAGCAGGATCCGCTTGTCGCCCTTGGTGACCGCCGGGATGTATTTCTGGGCGATCACCGGCTCGCGGCTGATCATCCGGTGCAGGTCCAGCATGGCGTCGAGATTGGGGTCGTCCGCCAGCAGCCGGGCCACGCCCGAGCCGCCGGCGCCGTTCAGGGGCTTGAGCACGATGTCCCCCTGGCGGGCGCGGAACTCGTAGATCGCCTCCAGGTCCGAGGTGATCAGGGTCGGGGGCTGCACGCCGGGGAAGGTGGTGACGAACAGCTTTTCCGGGGCGTTGCGCACCTCGGTGGGGTTGTTGACCACCAGGGTCTTGGGGTGGATGGCGTCCAGGAAGTGGGTGGAGGTGATGTAGGCCATGTCGAAGGGCGGGTCCTGGCGCAGCAGGACGACGTCGAACTCCGACAGGTCGCGCACCTCCCAGGGGCCGAACCGGGCGTGGTCGCCCTTCACGGCCTGGACGGTCACCGACCGGCCCCGCGCCGTCAGGGTCCCGGTCTCCAGGGCCATGCGCTCAGGCGTGTAGACCCACAGGCTGTGCCCCCGCTCCTGGGCCGACAACATCATCAGGAAGGTCGTATCGCCTTCGATATTGATCCCCTCGAGGGGGTCCATCTGCACGGCGACCTTCAAAGACATGGGCGGGCTTCCTGAACGGCTGAGGGGTCTCAGATAGTTCGGGGGGACCCGATGCGCCAGCGCCGAGAACGTGACAGCCTGACGTGGACTGGTTCAGGCGCGCGTCAGGCCGCAAAATTCAAGGCGGGGTTCAGTTCAGCTTCAGGCGCACCCGTTCGCGATGGGCCCGGGCGGCCAGGGCCGCGCCGCCGTCCAGGGAGGAGGCCTGGGCCAGGGCCTGCAGGGCGCCGGCCAGGGCTCCCTGGCCCTCGCGGGCGGCGGCGACGTCCAGCCAGGGGCGGTGATCCAGGGGGTCCAGCAGGGCCCGGCGCAGGGCGGCCCGCTCGGCCCGCGCGAAGTCGCCGGCCGCCGAGGCGCGGGCGAAGATATTGTTCTGCAGCCGGATCAGCACCGCCCGGTCGGGAGCCGGGGCCATCAGCCGGTCCAGCCGGTCGGCGACATTGGGGGTGAGGCCCGCGTGCAGGGCCCGCCGCGTCAGCTCCGAGGGCAGGACCACCCGCCCCTCCGCATAGGGGTCCAGGGCCAGCGGCCCCTCCTGGGTCTCGATGCGCAGCAGGAAGTGGCCGGGGAAGTCGACCCCCTGGACGCTCAGGCCGCACCGGCGCGAGACGTGCAGGTAATAGACCCCGAGCGCCACCGGCAGGCCCTTGCGCCGCTCGGCGACGGCCAGGATGTCGGCGTTGTCGGGGTGCTCGTAGGTGAAGAGGTCGCCCCCCAGGCCCAGGTCGCCGGCCATGGCCTCGGCCAGGGCCTCCTCCGGGCTTTCGCTCGCCAGGCGCTGGGTCAGGCGGTCGACCCCGGCCTCGCCGAGATCGCGGGCGGCCTGGGCGTCCCGGCTGGGATCCTCGTGCAGGGCGCAGGCGATGGCCGCTTCCAGCAGGGGAAAGTCCCCGTCAACGCACTGACCCGCCTGGGTCAGATAGGTCTCGGCGTCCTCACGAGTCATGCAGACAAAACCCTTACGCGCCTCTCCAGGCGTCGGGACTATGTCTCGGAAGTCTGCCGGGCGCGAGGGCGATCAGGTCCAGGCGCACCGCGGCCTTCTGCAGCGCCGGCCGCCGAGCCGCGAGGGTCGCCCCGGCGCGGCGCAGGCGGGCCCGCTGATCGGCGCTCACCGCCTCCAGGGCCGCCAGCATCGTGGTCCTCTGCTTGACCTCCACCACCGCCAGGACCCCGCCGCGCAGGGCCAGCAGGTCGATCTCGGCCTGGGGGGTCTTCAGGCGGAAGCCCAGGATGCGGTAGCCCTTCAGCATCAGCCAGACCGCCGCCCAGATCTCCGCCCGCCGGCCGGAAAGCCGCGCCGCCGCGCCCCGGGCCTGGCGGATCGGGGTCACGGCCTGTCCGCCTTCAGCTCCATGGCCCGGCGATAGAGGTCGCGGCGGGGCAGACCCAGGGCCTTGGCCACCTCGCCGGCGGCGTCGGCCGTGCCCAGGCGCTCCAGGGCCTGGCGCAGGGCGGTGTCGACATCGGCGGCGGTGGCGGCCTCCTCCCGGCCCGGACCCACGACGATGACGAACTCGCCCTTCGGCGCGGAGAAGCGCTTGTCGGCGGCGAGCACGTCCAGGGGCGCGCGGGTGACGGTCTCGTAGAGCTTGGTGAGCTCCCGGGCCACGGCGGCCTCGCGGGGCCCGAAGACCGCGGCCATGTCGGCCAGGCTGGCGGCCACGCGGCTGCCGCCCTCGAAGAAGACCAGGGTGGCGCGCAGGCCGGCCAGCTCCTCGAGGAAGGTCCTGCGCGCCGCGCTCTTGGGGGGCGGGAAGCCGGCGAACAGGAAGCGGTCGGTGGGCAGGCCGGCCACGGAGAGCCCCGCCAGCAGGGCCGAGGCGCCAGGGATCGGATAGACCGGCAGGCCCGCCGCGATCGCCTCGCGGGCCAGGCGGTAGCCGGGGTCGGAGACCAGGGGCGTGCCCGCGTCGGAGACCAGGGCCACCCGCCCACCCTCGCCGAGGATCTGCAGGGCCTTGGGCCCGGCCCGGTCGGCGGAGTGCTCGTCATAGCGCTCCAGCTTCTTGGACAGGCCATAGGCGGCCAGCAGCTTGCCGGCCACCCGGGTGTCCTCGGCCAGGACCAGGTCGGCGGCGGCCAGCACGTCCAGGGCGCGCAGGGTGATGTCGCGCAGGTTCCCGATCGGCGTGGCCACCAGATAGAGGCCCGGCGCCAGGGGCGCGTCGGACAGGGCGGGGGGCGGCGGGCGGGGGGACATGGGCCAAGGCTTCGCCGGTCAGGGCCCCGATGGCAACCCTTCAGGCCAGGGCCAGGCGGCTGGTGACCCAGTTCAGCACCAGGCGGCCGGCCGGGGTGGCGCGCAGGCGGGCGGCGTCCGGCGCGATCAGCCCGGCCTCCGCCAGGTTCGCGACCTCCGGGGTCTCCGGCGTCAGCCCCAGGGCGGCCAGCTCGGCGAAGGGAACCCCCTCCTCGATCCTCAGGCCCGCCAGCAACCGCTCCTCGGCCGCCTGCTGGGGGGTGAGGGTCTCCCGCGTCGACCAGCCCAGGCCGCTCTCGGCGACCTTGGCGATGTAGTCGGCGGGGCGGGCGGCGGCGAAGGTGGCGGTGCGCGCGCCGTCGAGCGTCAGGCGGCCATGGGCGCCGGGGCCCGCGCCCACATAGTCCTGGCCTCGCCAGTAGACGAGGTTATGCCGCGAGCGGGCGGCGACCCCCCGGGCGTGGTTGGACACCTCGTAGGCGGAGAAGCCCGCGGCGGTGAGGGCGTCCTGGGTGACGTCGAACAACTCGGCGGCCAGGTCTTCCCCCGGCGGGACCAGGGTCCCGCGTTTCACGGCGCGGTCGAAGGCGGTGCCGGCCTCGATGGTGAGCTGGTAGGGCGAGAGATGCTCGGCCCCCAGGTCGATGGCCTGGGCCAGTTCGGCGCGCCAGGCGTCCGGGGTCTGGGCGGGGCGGGCGTAGATCAGGTCCAGGGACAGGCGGGGAAAGACCCGGGCCCCCAGGGCCGCGGCGCGGCGGGCCTCCTCGGCGCCATGGTTGCGGCCCAGCATCGCCAGGCTCGCGTCATCCAGGGCCTGGACCCCCAGCGACAGGCGCTGGACGCCAGCGGCGGCGAAGCCCGAAAACCGCCCGGCCTCGGCGTCGGTGGGATTGGCCTCCAGGCTGACCTCCAGGTCGGCGGCCGGGGTCCAGAGGCTGGAGCACAGGGCGATCATCTCGCCCGCCCAGTCGGGGTCCATCAGGGAGGGCGTGCCGCCGCCCAGGAAGATCGAGGTGAGCTCGCGGGGGCCGGTCAGCTCGCGGTGGCGGCGCAGGTCGGCGAGGATGGCGGCCTTCAGGGCGCGCTGTTCCTCCCCCCGGCCGCGGTCGCGCAGGACGTTGAAGTCGCAATAGGGGCAGATGCGGGCGCAGTAGGGCCAGTGGATATAGACCCCAAGCGGCGTCAAAGGATGGCGGCCTTGAGCTTGGCGAAGGCCAGGGCCCGATGGCTCATGGCGTCCTTGGCGGCGGGCGCCATCTCGCCGAAGGTCTCCTGGTGGCCCAGGGGCGTGAAGATGGGGTCATAGCCGAAGCCCAGGGTCCCGCGCCCCGGGAAGGTGAGGGTTCCGTCGATCCGGCCCTCCACCACCACCGCGGGGCCGTCCGGCCAGGCGACGGCCAGTGCGCAGGTGAACCAGCAGGAGGGGTCCTCCGATCCCGAGGCCTCGACCCGTTCGGCCACCTTGCCCATCGCCAGGGCGAAGTCCTTCCCAGGTCCCGCCCAGCGGGCCGAGAAGATGCCCGGCGCCCCGTCCAGGGCGGCCACCGACAGGCCGGAATCGTCGGCGAGCGCGATCAGGCCGCTGGCCTGGGCCGCCGCGCGGGCCTTGAGCAGGGCGTTGCCGGCGAAGGTGGTCTCGGTCTCGTCGGGTTCGGCCAGGCCCAGCTCGCCGGCGCTCACCAGGGGAAACCGGTTCTCCAGGATGGCGGCCAGCTCCTTGAGCTTGCCCGGGTTGTGGGTCGCCACCACCAGCCGCGCGCCGGGTTCGAGCTTGAGCGCCATGGGAAGATCTCCGGTTTCGTCGGGACGGCGGACCATAGTCGCGCGGCGTGACCCGTTCAATTGCAAGGGGTTGGCGCACATGTCGGTCGCCGCGGATGGAACATTACGAATGTTTCATATCGTTTTTCGATAATTTCCTTGATCGAAAAGCGATGCGTCCGTATTGACTAACGACATGGACGGCGACCGGCCGCCCGCACACACAAACAACCGCCCCGGCGGCCAAGATGGAGATGAAGAGATGTTTTCGCCCGTGATGACCTGGATGGACCGCGCCCTGATGCGGGTCGTGGTGGTTCTCGCCGCCCTGCCGGTGCTGGCCTTGGTGACCGAGGCCCTGGTCCGCTAAGCTCCCATGCTGAAGTTTGACGCGTCCCGCCGCCAGCCGCCGCGTTGGCGGCGGAGCCATCCGAGCGGGGAGATAAGGTTGATGCGCGCCCTGGGGCCCGGCTCGGTTTCGAGCTTCCTGAAGATCATCCTCGATGTGGTCTATGTCGCCCTGTGGATCGGGATCGGCGTGGTGGGCCTGCTGATGCTGGCGGCCCTGCTGCTGAGCTTCAATCCCGACCTGATCGGCCGCCTGTCCCTCAGCGTCGAGGGCGCCAAGGTGATCAGCCGCGGCCCGGTCCTGGCCGGCGGCCTGCTGGCGGCGGCCCTCTACATGGCCGGCCTGCAGGTGATCGTCGCCCGCCTGCGTCAGATCTTCGCCACCCTGACCGCCGGCGACCCCTTCCATCCCGACAATGTGCTGCGCCTGCGGGTGATCGGCCTGGCGCTCGGCAGCCTGGAGCTGGTGCGCTACTGCGTCCGCTTCGCCGGCCAGTGGCTCGACCTGGCCCAGACCAAGGACAGCCAGGGCCTCAGCCTGACGGCCTGGTTCTCGGTCCTGGTGGTGTTTGTCCTGGCCGAGGTGTTCCGCGAAGGCGCGCGCCTGCGCCGCGAAGCGGAGCTGACGATCTAATCATGCCCATTCGTGTCCTGCTCGACCGCGTGCTGCTGGAACGCCGCATGTCGCTCACCGAACTCGCCGACCGGGTCGGCGTCACCATCGCCAACCTGTCGATCCTGAAGACCGGCAAGGCCCGCGCCGTGCGCTTCTCCACCCTGGCGGCCCTGTGCCGCGAGCTGGATTGCCAGCCCGGGGACCTGCTGCACTACGAACCCGGTCCCGCCGACGACCTGCCGGACGACGACGAGGGCGGGTAACGGTGGCGTGATGTCGCAGTGCGGCATGTTTTTGCGCGCGCAAGTGCAAAAAACACGACTGAGCACCGCTTAGATATTGCCAGGTAAGGGCTGGGCTCCTATATGCACTGCAACAATTGCTGCGTTGCACAAAGGAGCTCCCCATGGCTCGCGCCCTTGAGAACCTGATCGACCGCCTGATGGCGCCCTTCGCCGAAGAGCTGGCCCGCCTGCCCGCCTCGGCCTTCCGGCAGCTGCTGAACGGTCTCTAAGTTAGTAACCCGCCGCCTTCGGGCGGCGGTCGCGTTCGAAACAGGCGGCCCCCCCAGGGCCGCCTGTTTTGCGTTCCGGCGTCCTACTTGCGGGCCGCGGCCTCGAGCTGCAGTTCGCAGAGCTCGCCGATGCCCTTGCGGGCCAGGGCGAACAGGGCCTCGAACTCGCCCTGGCTGAAGCCCCGCTTCTCGCCGGTGGCCTGGATCTCGACGATGTCGCCGGACCCGGTGAGCACGAAGTTGGCGTCGGCCTCGGCGTTGGAGTCCTCTTCGTATTCCAGGTCCAGGACCGGGGTCCCGTTGTAGATCCCGCAGGAGATGGCCGCGACCTGGTCGGTGATCGGGTCGGCGGTCACTAGCCCTTCCTCCATCAGGTAGTTCACCGCCCGGCGCAGGGCGATCCAGGCGCCGGTGATGGCCGCCGTCCGGGTGCCGCCGTCGGCCTGCAGCACGTCGCAGTCGAGCGAGATCTGGCGCTCGCCCAGCAGGGTCGGGTTGATCACCGCGCGCATGGAGCGGCCGATCAGACGCTGGATCTCCTGGGTGCGGCCCGACTGCTTGCCCTCGGCGGCCTCGCGGCGGCCGCGGGTGTGGGTGGCGCGCGGCAGCATGCCGTACTCGGCGGTGACCCAGCCCTGGCCGCGGCCGCGCATGAAGCCCGGCACCCGGTCCTCCACGCTGGCGGTGATCAGCACCTTGGTGTGGCCGAAGGTGATCAGGCAGGAGCCCTCGGCGTAGCGGTTGACCCCGGTTTCGATGGTCACGGCGCGGAGAAGCTCGGGGGTACGGTCGGAAGGGCGCATGGGAAGGGCTCGGATAAGAGCGCGACGTCTTGCGCCGCAGTGGGTCGGGCTTATCCTAGATCATAGAGGTTCCGTCCATGGTTCTGACCTGCCCACGCCACCAACCTTGACCAGCTCGCTGTTGACCGGCGGGCCGTCGCTCGCCGAACTGGACGAGCGCGCCCGCGACATCTTCCGCCGCGTCGTGGAAAGCTATCTGGAGACCGGCGACCCGGTCGGCTCGCGCACCCTGTCCAAGGGCGGCGTCCACCTGTCGCCAGCCTCGATCCGCAACACCATGCAGGACCTGACCCAGCTTGGCCTGCTGGGGGCGCCCCATGTCAGCGCCGGGCGGCTGCCGACCCATGCCGGCCTGCGGCTGTTCGTCGACGGCCTGATGGAGGTCGGCGATGTCGGCGAGGAGGAGCGGCGGACCATCGAGGCCCGGCTTACCGGCCGCGGCCAGACCTTCGACGACGCCCTCAACGAGGCCAGCGCCATTCTGTCGGGCCTGGCCGGCGGGGCCGGGGTCGTCGTCACCCCGGTGCGCGACGCCGGGGTCAAGCACGTGGAGTTCGTCTCGCTCTCGGCCGACCAGGCCCTGGCCGTCATGGTCTTCGACGACGGCGCGGTGGAGAACCGGCTGATGTCGCTGGCCGCCGGCGTCACCCCCAGCGCCCTGCAGGAGGCGTCCAACTTCCTCAACACCCGCCTGCGGGGCAAGACCCTGGTGGAGGCCGGCCGCGAGATGCGCACCGAGCTGGAGGCCGCGCGCCGCCAGCTCAACGAGACCGCCGCCCGCCTGGTGGAGGACGGCCTGGCCGCCTGGGGCGGGGGCGAGGTGGCCGAGCGGGCCCTGATCGTGCGGGGCCGCGGCAATCTCCTGGCCGACCCGGAAACCCTGGAGGACCTCGAGCGCGTTAGAATGCTGTTCGATGATCTGGAGCAAAAGGAACAGCTCATCGGTCTGCTAGACGGGGTCAACGCGGCCCAGGGCGTGCGCATCTTCATCGGGGCCGAAACGCGACTGTTTTCGCTTTCGGGTTCCGCCGTGATCGCCGCGCCCTATATGACGGGCCGACAGAAGGTGCTGGGCGCGATCGGCGTGATCGGTCCGGCCCGGCTCAACTATGCCCGGGTCATCCCGCTGGTGGACTATACCGCCCGCGTGCTGTCCCAGGTTCGAGAACGCGTGAAGGATTGAACATGTCCGACGATCAAACGCCGGCTGAAGAGCTCAACGAATTCGCCGATGCGGCGGTGGACCAGATCGAGGCCCTGAAGGCCGAGGTCCAGGGCCTGAAGGAACAGGTGCTGCGCTACGCCGCCGAGGCCGAGAACACCCGCCGCCGCGCCGAGCGCGAGGCCAATGACGCGCGCGCCTACGCCATCCAGAAGTTCGGCAAGGACCTGCTGGGCGCGGCCGACAACCTGGCCCGGGCGCTCACCGCGGCGCCCGCCGACAGCGCCGACACGGTGGTGAAGAACTTCGTGGTGGGCGTGGAGATGACCGCCAAGTCCCTGCAGAGCGCCTTCGAGAGCAATGGCCTCAAGAAGATCGAGCCTGACAAGGGGACCAAGTTCGACCCCCACCAGCACCAGGCGATGATGGAGCAGCCCTCCACCGAGGTGGCCGGCGGCGGCGTGATCCAGGTGCTGCAGCCGGGCTATGAGCTGCTGGGCCGGCTGATCCGCCCGGCCATGGTGGTGGTGGCCGCAAAGGGCTCCACGGGTCCGTCCCCCGGCGGCGAGCCGACCGGCGCGACCAATCCGTACGCCGCTCAGGACGCCGCCCACGGCGACGACGACGCCGGCGGGGCGGTGGATACGAAGGCCTGATCTGACCGCTCATCCCGGCGGAGGCCGGGACCCAGGTCGTAGGTCACGACCTGGGATGCTGTCCTGAATGCGGTAGATGAACCTGGGCCCCGGCCTTCGCCGGGGTGAGCGGGGTCTTTTAAGCCTTCGCCTCGGGCTTGCGCATGCGGATCAGGCCTTCCTGGGTGACCGAGGCCACCAGGTCGCCCTTGCGGTCGAAGATCGAGCCGCGCACGAAGCCGCGGCCGCCCGACGCCGAGGGGCTGTCCTGGTGATAGAGGTGCCACTCGTTGAAGTTGGACGGCTTGTGGAACCACATGGCGTGGTCGAGGCTGGCCGACTGCAGGCCCGGCGTCTGCCACTCCACCCGGTGCGGCCGCATGGCGGTCGAGAGCATGTTCATGTCCGACGCATAGGCCATGATCACCTGGTGCATGTGCGGGTCGGTCCCGATCGGGGCGCGGCAGCGGAACCAGACGCTGTTCTCGGCGGGCTTGGGGCCCTTGTTGAAAAAGGGGTTGCCGTCGACGGCGCGCATCTCGATGGGCCGCGGGCGCGACATCATCTTGCGCATCTCCGGCGGGGCCTTCTCCAGCATCTTCTTCTGCTGCTCGGCCTCGCTGGGCAGGTCGTCTGGGCCGGGCACGTCGGGCATCGGCGCCTGGTGCTCGAAGCCCTCCTCCACCACCTGGAAGGAGGCGGCCAGGTTGAAGATCTGCTTGCCGTTCTGGATGGCCACCACGCGGCGCGTGGTGAAGGTGCCGCCGTCGCGGGAGCGGTCGACGTCGAAGACGATGGGAATCTGCGGATCGCCCGGACGGATGAAGTAGCAGTGCAGGGAGTGGCAGACCCGGTCCTCGACCGTCTCATAGGCCGCTAGCAGCGACTGGCCGATCACCTGGCCCCCGAAGATCCGGCCCGGACCCATGGACGGACTGACGCCCCGGAACAGGTTCAGCTCCAGGCGTTCCAGCGACAGGGTCTCGATCAGGCTCTCGGGCGTGTCCATATGGGTCTCGAAATATGCTGCAAGTGCGAAAGGCGACGGATTAGGCCCATAGGGCGGCTCGGGCAAGGCGGTAGAAATCCCCGCCCGCATGGTCCAAAAGCCGCAGATGTCCTTCGACGCCACCGTCCTGACCATGTTTCCCGAGGCCTTTCCGGGCCCGCTCGGCGTCTCGCTGATCGGCACGGCCTGGCGCGAGCAGGGGCTGTGGACCCTGGAAACGGTGGACATTCGGCAATTTTCCAAGGATAAGCGCGGCTTCCTCGACGACACCCCTGCGGGTGGCGGTCCGGGACAGGTGATGCGAGCGGACGTCATCGCCTCCGCGCTGGACAGCGTGGAGCGGCGAGGGCGGCCGCTTTTATATATGAGCGCCCGGGGCAAGCCCCTGACCCAGGCGCGCGTGAAAGAGTGGGCCGCCGGTCCGGGACTGATCGTCCTGGCCGGCCGGTTCGAGGGGGTGGACCAGAGGGTGCTCGACGCCCGAGGGTTCGAGGAGGTCGCCGTCGGCGACGCGGTGCTCGCCGGTGGCGAGGCCGCGGCCCTGGTGACGATCGAGGCGTGCGTACGGCTGGTCCCGGGTGTGTTGGGGCAGGCCGAGAGCTTGAGTGAAGAAAGCTTCGAGGACGGGCTCCTCGAGCATCCGCAATATACGCGACCGCGGACGTTCGAAGGCCTGGATATCCCCGAGGTGCTGCTGAGCGGCCATCACGCCCTGGTGCGGAAGTGGCGGGCTGAGCAGCGAGAAGAGACGACGCGGAAGCAGCGGCCGGACTTGTGGGCGCGGCGAACCGCCAATCAACAGCCAAAGGGCGATTAAGCCCGAAGACCCAAGGACGAAGCGATGAACATCATCCAGCAGCTCGAAGACGAAGAGCGCCAGCGCCTCCTCGCCACCCGCACCATCCCGGACTTCCAGGCCGGCGACACCCTGCGCGTGAACGTGAAGATCAAGGAAGGCGAGCGCGAGCGCGTTCAGGCCTATGAAGGCGTCTGCATCGCCCGTCAGGGCGGCGGCATCAACGAGAGCTTCACCGTCCGCAAGATCTCCTTCGGCGAAGGCGTGGAACGGGTGTTCCCGACCCACTCGCCGATGATCGAATCCATCGAGGTGAAGCGTCGCGGCGTCGTCCGTCGCGCCAAGCTCTATTACCTGCGTGACCGTCGCGGGAAGTCGGCCCGGATCGCCGAACGTTCCTACACCGGCGGTACGGCCAAGCCCGACACCGTGGCCCCGGCGGAAACCGCCGAGGACTAGGTCTTCGGACCTTACGAGTTTCAAGCGGCGGCCCTGGCGACGGGGCCGCCGTTTTCGTTTCAGCCCTCCACCCACGCCTTCCATGCCTTCATCACGGGGGAGAAGTCGGTGGGCTGGGTCGCGTACTGCAGGACCTCCTCATCGAAGGTCACCCAGGGCTGGGCGCTCGAAACCCAGAAGGCCGAGACCGGATGCAGCCAGCTGGTGTCGTCCAGCGTGCCGGGGCGGATGGTGAGGGAATGGGGGCCGCCCGGCGGCTCGGTGAAGATCCGGGTTCCACAGCCGGGGCAGAACCGCTGCGGGATCACCGTCCCGGACGCGGCCTTGCGCAGCCAGGTGGCGGGCTCGCCATGGGTGATCTCGAAATCCTTGCGGAACACCGGCATGGCCATGGAAAACGCGCTGGCCGTCAGCTTCTGGCAGTCGGTGCAGTGGCAGGTGTAGATCGCGATGGGCGGCGCGTTCAGCCGGTAGCGCAGGGCCCCGCAGGCGCAACCGCCGGCGATGGGAAAGCTGGGAAGCCGGCTCATGCGGGGGGCCTTTCAGGGTATTGCGGCAGGCCGTCGTCCAGCTTCAGCCAGGGCAGCCTGGTGCTCGTGAAGATGTGCATGTTCGGCGCGAGCGCGTTCGGATCGTCCAGGGTCGGCAGGCTGATGGCGATGCGAGCCGGTGGGTCGTTCGGCTGGCTGAACACCAGGGTCCCGCAGCGGGCGCAGAAGCGGCGCATCACCCGCTCGGAGGTGGGATGGTCCAGGGTCTGGCCGGAGATCGTCACCTCCTTGAGGGCGAACATGGCTCGGGCGAAGAACGGTGCGCCGCCGGCCTTCTGGCACAGGGTGCAGTGGCAGCAGCGCACGTTCAGCGGCTCGCCGCGCGCGTCATAGCGGACCTGGCCGCAGAGGCAGCCGCCCGTCAGGCTCACCGGCCCTTGCCCAGATAGTCGGCGAACCCCGCCGCCAGGTGGTCGAACATCAGCCGCATGCGCCGGCTGCCCTTCAGGTTCTCATGCATGGCGATCCAGCATTCGAGCTCGAAGGAGAAGGCGTTGGCCAGGACCGGCACCAGGCCGTCGCGCCGGGCGATCTGGTGCTGCACCCCGCCGATCCCCATGCCGGCGCGGATGGCGGAGACCTGGGCGGCGTCATTGTCGGTGCGGAAGGCGAAGACATCGCGGGTGATCGGCCGCGGGAAGTCGATGCCGGCCAGGGCCTCCAGGGCCGGGCGCTCGCGGTCGAAGCCGCAGAGGGTGTGGTTCTCCAGATCCTCCAGGCTCTCGGGCATGCCGCGGCGGTCGATATAGCCCTGGGTGGCGTAGAAGCCGACGCCGAGCATGCCGATCTTGCGGGCCACCAGGGCGCCCTGGGTGGGCCTGGCCATACGCACGGCGATGTCGGCGTCGCGGCGCGACAGGTCCTCGATCTTGTTGGAGAGCACCAGCTCGATGGAGATGTCGGGATGCCGCTCCATGAACCCAGCCAGAATCTGCGGCAGGACCTCGACGCCGACGATCAGGCTGGCGGCGATGCGGATCGAACCCTTCTCGCTGTCGGCCGAGCCCGAGGCGTCGCGCGCGGCGGCGGCGGCGGCGGCGTGCATCTCCTCCAGGTGGGTCTTCAGGCTGATGGCGAGGTCGGTGGGGGTCAGGCCGCGGGGGCTGCGCAGGAACAAAGGCGCGCCCAGCTGCTGCTCCAGGGCCTCGATGTGCCGGCCGATAGTGGGCTGGGTCAGGCCCCGGGCGCGGGAGGCCGCCGACAGGCTGCCGGCCTGCAGCACGGCGTGGAGGCTCTGATAGAGGTCCCAGGTCGGATCGCTCATGCGTCTATGAATAGCTGAGTCACGGATATCCGCAATTTCGTTTGACCTCCCGGTCGCCGATCCTGGGCCTCTGAACAGGAGATGGCGACATGGCGACCTCAGACAAGACCGCCCTGGTGATCGGGGCCACGGGATCGGTGGGCGGTGAGGTGGCCGCGGCGCTGCTGGCGCGGGGCTGGCGTGTGCGCGGCCTGCACCGCGATCCGGCCCGGGCGGCCCGCGAGGCGGTGGGTCTGGAGCGCATCGAATGGGTGAAGGGCGACGCCCCGTCGGCGGCCGAGGTGACCGCCGCGGCCGACGGGGTGAAGGTGATCGTCCATGCCGCCAACCCGCCGGGCTACAGGAACTGGGCGGGCCTGCTCCTGCCGATGATGGAGGCCAGCATCGCCGCGGCCAAGGCCACGGGCGCGCGGATCATCCTGCCGGGCAATGTCTACAACTACGGGCCCGACGCCTTCCCGACGATCACGGAGGACGCCCCGCAGAACCCGAGGACCCGCAAGGGGGCGATCCGGGTGGCGATGGAGCAGAGGCTGCAGGCCGCCGGGGTGCGGAGCCTGGTCGTGCGGGCCGGCGACTTCTTCGGCCCGGTGAGCGGCTCCTCCTGGCTGACCGAGGGGATGGTGGCCAAGGACAGGCCCCTGCGGTCGGTGAGCTATCCCGGCCCGCGCGAGATCGCCCACGCCTGGGCCTACCTGCCCGACCTCGCCGCCGCCATGGCGCGGCTGGCGGAGATCGAGGCCACCCTTCCCGATGTGGCGGTCTACAATTTCGGCGGCCACCAGATCACGGGCGACCAGCTGGTCGCGGCCCTGGAGCGGGTGGCGGGGCGGCGGCTGGCGGTGAAGCGGATTCCCTGGCTGGCCATGCGGGCGGTCGCCCCCTTCGTGGAGACGCTGCGGGAGATGCTGGAGATGCGCTACCTCTGGGAGACCGAGGTGCTGCTGGACAATGGCCGGCTGGTGAAAACCCTCGGCGCGGAGCCGCACACGCCCCTCGAAACGGCGCTCAAGGTCGCGCTTCAGGGTCAAGGTTGCCTGCCGATGGACCAAAAGGCCGCGGCCTGAGGCAAATCCTTGCGCGGGGGTCGCAGAAATCGTCGCCCCGCGCTGGACTTAGGGCCCCCTCCGACCCTACATGCCGCCCATGTCCGGCAAGACCCTTTATGACAAGATCTGGGACGCCCACGTCGTTGCGGAGCAAGACGGCGAGGCCATCCTCTATATCGACCTGCACCTGATCCACGAGGTGACGACGCCCCAGGCCTTCGCCGGCCTGCGGGCCGCCGGCCGCCCGGTGCGCCGTCCCGACCGCACCCTGGCGGTGGCCGACCACAACGTCCCCACGCAGGGCCAGGCGCTCGGCGTCGGCGCGGTGGCCGACGAGGAGGCGCGGCTGCAGCTCCAGACCCTGGAGCGCAACGTCAAGGACAACCGCATCGAGTTCTTCCCGATGGGGGATATCCGCAACGGCATCGTCCACGTGGTGGGCCCGGAGCAGGGCCGCACCCAGCCGGGCATGACCATCGTCTGCGGCGACAGCCACACCTCGACCCACGGCGCCTTCGGGGCGCTCGCCCAGGGGATCGGCACCTCGGAAGTGGAGCATGTGCTGGCGACCCAGACCCTGCGCCAGAAGAAGTCGAAGAACCTGAGGGTGACGGTCAACGGGACCCCGGGTCCCGGGGTCGGGGCCAAGGACTTCGCGCTGGCCATCGTCGGCGCCATCGGCACGGCCGGCGGCACCGGCTCGGTGATCGAATATGCCGGGGAGGCGATCCGCGGCCTGTCCATGGAAGGCCGCATGACCCTGTGCAACCTGGCCATCGAGGCCGGCGCGCGGGCGGGCCTTGTGGCGCCCGACCAGAAGACCTTCGACTACATGATGGGCCGTCCGGCCGCCCCCAAGGGCGCCTCCTGGGAGATGGCTCTGGCCCACTGGAAGACCTTCCAGTCCGACCCCGACGCGGTGTTCGACCGCGAGGTGGTGCTGGACGCCGCCGACATCGCCCCCACCGTCACCTGGGGCACCAGCCCCGAGGACGTGATCCCGGTCACCGGAAACGTGCCGGCCCCCGAGAGCTTCGCCACCCCCGACAAGCGGGCTTCCGCCGAGCGGGCCCTGGACTATATGGGCCTCACGGCGGGGCAGCCGATCACGGAGGCCAAGGTGGACGTGGTCTTCATCGGATCGTGCACCAACAGCCGCATCGAGGACCTGCGGTCCGCCGCCCAGGTGGTGCAGCACGCCTTCCTGAACGGCCGCCTGGTGGCGCCCCATGTGCGGGCCATGGTGGTGCCGGGCTCGGGCCTGGTGAAGGAACAGGCCGAGGCCGAGGGGCTGGACGCCATCTTCAAGGCCGGGGGCTTCGACTGGCGCGAGCCGGGCTGCTCGATGTGCCTGGGCATGAACCCCGACCGCCTGGCGCCCGGGGAACGCTGCGCCTCGACCTCCAACCGCAACTTCGAGGGCCGCCAGGGCCGCGGCGGGCGCACCCACCTGATGAGCCCGGCCATGGCTGCGGCCGCCGCCATCGCCGGCCACATCGTCGACGTCCGCGAGTTCCTGCCGTGATCACGGGCCTGGATCACATCGCGCTGGCGGTGAACGATCTGGACGCCGCAGTCGCCGGCTACCGCGCCCTGCTGGGCCGCGAGCCCAACTGGATCGGCGGCGACGGCGGGGCCCGGCACGCCTGGTTCCAGCTGCCCAACATGGCGCTCGACGTCATCACCCCGCACGGCGAGGGCGCCTTCGGCGACACCATCGCCAAGCACCTGGCCGAGCATGGCGAGGGGATCTGGGCCATCGCCTTCACCGTGGCCGACACCGCCGCCGCCCAGAAACTGGCCGAGCGCCGGGGCCTGCGCGGCAGCGTGCCTGGTCCCACCCGCTCGACCCATGACGACGGCCGCAAGCGCTACTGGACGACCTCGGCCCTGGACGCCGCCGACACCGGGGGCCTCAACATCCTGCTGGTGGACCCGCCCCGCAGCGGCGAGCCCTGGCCGCTGTCGCCCGCCATCGACGGCGAGGCCGCCGCCGTCAGCGAGCTGGACCACGTGGTGATCAACACCGCCAATCCGGACCGGGCCCTGGCCATCTACGGCGCCAAGCTGGGCCTAGACCTCAGGCTGGACCGGTCCAACGACCAGTGGGGCGTGCGTCAGCTGTTCTTCCGCTGCGGCTCGGCGGTGGTGGAGATGGGCGCCAGCCTGAAGACCCCGATGAGCGATGCGCCGGACCGCTTCGGCGGCCTGGCCTGGCGGGTCACCGACGCCGACGCCGCCCAGGTCCGCATCGCCGCGGCCGGCTTCGACGTCTCCGAGGTGCGCAAGGGCCGCAAGCCGGGCACCAAGGTCTTCACCCTGCGCGCCGGCCTCCCCGCCGCCCCGGCCCTCCTCATCCAGCAGAACGCCGAAACCGAGACCGCCTAGATGAAAGCCTTCACCAAGCTCGATGCGCGCATGGCCCCCCTGGCCATGGCCAATATCGACACCGACCAGATCATCCCCAAGCAGTTCCTCAAGACCGTGGAGCGCGAGGGCCTGGGCAAGGGGCTGTTCTACGACTTCCGCTTCGACGAGCAGGGCCGCGAGAAGCCCGATTTCGTGCTCAACCGCCCGGAGTACAGGGGCGCGGGCGTCCTGGTGGCGGGCGACAACTTCGGCTGCGGGTCGAGCCGCGAGCACGCCCCCTGGGCCTTGCTGGATTTCGGGATCAGCTGCGTGATCTCGTCCTCCTTCGCCGACATCTTCTACAACAACTGCTTCCAGAACGGCCTGCTGCCGGTGGTCCTGAAACCCGAAGAGGTCCAGGCCCTGATGGAGGAGGCCAAGGGCGGCAACCACCTGGTGACCGTCGACCTGGAGGCCCAGACCGTGGTCTCGCCGTCGGGCGCGGCCTTCAGCTTCCAGATCGATCCCCAGCGCAAGGCCAAGATGCTGCAGGGCCTGGACGCCATCGGCGAGACCCTGGTCGCCGCCAAGGACATCGACGTCTACGAGACCAAGCGCGCCCTGTCGGAGCCCTGGCTGGAGGGCGCATGACCCTGATCATCGCCGGCACGGTCCGCGTGCCGCCGGAGAACCTGGAGCGCTTCAAGCCCCACATGCTGGCCATGCTCACCGCCAGCCGGGCCGAGGAAGGGTGCCTGGAATACGCCTACGCCCAGGACGTGGCCGATCCCGGCCTGATCCGGGTCTACGAGGCCTGGCGCGACCAAGCCTGCCTCGACGCCCACTTCCAGACCCCGCACATGGCGACGTGGCGCGCCGCCTGGCCCCAGTTCGGGGTTGGCGACCGCAGGCTCATCGCCTACGAGACCGCCTCCGAGCGCGCGCTTTAAAGTTCTCTCCAAGGCTCCTGACATGACCGATCTCCTCCTCCTGCCGGGCGACGGCATCGGACCCGAAGTGACCGCCCAGGTGCGTCGCGTCGCCGAGGTTCTCGCGCCGGAGCTCACGATCGAGGAGCGGCTGTTCGGGGGCGCGAGCTATGACGCCCATGGGACCCCGCTGACCGACGAGGCCCTGGCGACGGCGAAGGCCTCCCGCGCGGTGCTGATGGGCGCGGTGGGCGGCCCGCAGTGGGCCGGGGTTCCCCGCGACAAGCGCCCCGAGGCCGGCCTGCTGGCCCTGCGCGCCGGCATGGAGGTGTTCGCCAACCTGCGCCCGGCCCTGTGCTTCCAGCCGCTGGCCGACGCCTCCAGCCTCAAGCGCGAGGTGGTGGAGGGCCTGGACTTCATGATCGTCCGCGAGCTCACCGGCGGCATCTATTTCGGCAGCCCGCGCTTCATCGAGGACCTGCCGGGCGGCGGCAAGCGCGCCGTCGACACCCAGGTCTACACCACCGCCGAGATCGAGCGGGTGGCGCGCGTCGCCTTCGAGCTGGCCCGCGGCCGCCGCAACAGGGTGACCTCGGCCGAGAAGTCCAACGTGATGGATTCCGGCCTGCTATGGCGCCAAGTGGTCACCGACCTCCACGCCCGCGACTACGCCGATGTCGAGCTGGAGCACATCCTGGCCGACAACGCGGCGATGCAGATCGTCAAGAATCCCAAGCAGTTCGACGTCATGGTCACCGACAACCTGTTCGGCGACATCCTGTCGGACATCTCGGCCCAGCTCACCGGCTCCCTGGGCATGCTGCCCTCGGCCGCGCTCGGCGTGGCGGGCAAGCCCGGCCTCTATGAGCCGATCCACGGCTCGGCGCCGGACATCGCCGGCCAGGGCGTGGCCAATCCGCTGGCCGCCATCCTGTCCTTCGAGATGGCCCTGCGCTGGTCCCTGGACCGCACCGACCTGGCCGACAGGCTGTTCGCCGCCGTCAACAAGGCCCTGGAGACCGGCGCCCGGACGCGGGATCTTGGCGGGACCCTGACCACGGTGCAGATGGGCGACGCGGTCCTGGCGGCGCTCTAGACCCGCCGGTACTCCAGCATCGAGCCGTCCTGGAGCTTGCCCTTCAGGGCGCTCCAGACGCCTGCCTCGTCATAGAAGTCGTCGATCTCCGCCTCGCCGCGCACCGCCCACTGGCGGGGGCCGACCTTGCGGGCCGTCACCTTCAGCAGCTTGCCCTCCTGGGGATTGAACAGGGGACCTGAGAAGACCTCCGGGTTCCAGTGGGTGAAGGGCCGCGCGCCCGCCGGGCCGTTCACCCGGCCCTTGGCGGTCTCGATGACGACGCCGCCCTCGGTGCGCCGGGCGGAGACCCGCTCGGCCTTGCCGTTGGAGTCGGTGGTGGTTTCCAGAGCCGTGAAGCGGCCTCCGGTCCAGCGCTCCACGGCATGGTGGCGATATCGGAACACCGGCACGGGGCCGAGCTTCACGGTCATGCGCACATCGGTGGTGACGGTGGGGGAGGCCGGGTCGCCCGAGAAGCCCATCAGGTGCTCGCCGATCCTGGTCCCGTTGCGCAGGACGGCGAAGGCCAGGCGGCGACTGGCGGGCGCGGCGGCGAGGGCGAGGCCGGGCAGGGCGGCCAGGCCGCCGGCGAGCAGGAGACGTCGATCGATCATGTCGGACCTACGGGCCAGACCCGGCCGCAGATGCGCTCAGAGGGTCAGCCGCCAGGTCTCCGACACCTGCTCGGGGCCAAGATCGGCGTGGGTCCAGGTCTCGGTCAGCTCGAAGCCGGCGGCGGCGTAGATGCCGCGGGCGGCGGTCAGGACCGCATGGGTCCACAGCACCACCTCGCGGTAGCCGGCCGCTCGGGCGAAGGCCAGGCACTCGGCCACCAGCCGCTTGCCCAGGCCCAGGCCGCGGGCGGCGGGGGTGAGCATCAGCAGGCGCAGCTTGGCCTGGCCGGGAGCCTCGCCCTTGACCAGGAAGATCGAGCCCAGGCGCTCGCCGCCGCGTTCGGCGATCCAGCAGCGCTCGAGGTCGGGATCGAAGTTGTCGAGGAAGTCGGCGCAGACCCGGGCGGTGAGCGACTCGATGCGGCTGTCCCAGCCATATTCCCGCGTATAGACCTCGCCGTGCTGGGCGATGATCCAGCCCATGTCGCCTGGCCGGTGCGGGCGCAGGATCACCTCCACGGTGGCGGGCGCCTCCAGCAGGCCCTGGATATCGGTCACCGCCCGGGTCAGGCGCTCGCGCTGGGGACCGTCGAGCCCCGCGATCATTCTGGCCACCACCTGGTCCGACGCCGCGTTCAGGCCCGCGAAGGTCTCTGCGCCCTTGGCCGTCAGGGTGACGGTGATGCTGCGCCCGTCCTCCGGGGAGGGGGAGCGGGCGGTGAGGGCCTCCCGTTCGAACCGCTTGAGGATCCGCGACAGATAGCCCGCGTCCAGGCCGGTGATCGCGCTGATCGCCTTCGGCGTCAGGCCGTCCGGCGCCTGGGCGATCTCGTAGAGCACCCGGCCCTCGGCGACGCTCAGGGGCGTGCCCAGATAGGCCTCCTCCAGCACCCCGATCCGGCGGGTGTAGAAGCGGTTGAAGCCGCGGATGGCGGCGATGGGATCGGGTGGGCTCGGGGTCATGGCGGGCTCCTTCCAGGCCCGAAGGGAACGACATGTATTTGACTGAGTCAACTATATCCTGGGCGCTTGCCAAGCGTCGCCGGGGGCGGCGATATCGTGGCCAGGATTGAGGGAATGCGCCGATGGCCCACTGGCTGATGAAGTCCGAGCCCGAGAAGTTCAGCTACCAGGACCTGGTCCGCGACGGGAAGACCGTCTGGGACGGGGTGCGCAACAACCAGGCCGCCCTCTATCTGAAGGCCATGAAGCTGGGTGACGAGGCCCTGTTCTACCACTCCCAGAAGGGGCTGGAGGTGGTGGGGATCTGCAAGGTCTCCCGAGAGGCCTTCCTCGACCCCAGCGATCCGGCGGGCCGATTCGTGGCCGTGGAGGTGGTTCCGGTCCGGGCGCTGAAGACGCCCGTCACCCTGGCCCAGATGAAGGCCAATCCGGCGCTTGCCGAGATGAAAATGTTCAAGCAGTTCCGCCTGTCGGTCTGTCCGGTCGAGCCGGCCGAATGGAAGGCGATCCTGGCCATGGCCGGCGAGGCCTGAGGATGGCGCGGCTCTGGGCCGGGCTGGGTTTGGCGGTCTGCCTGGCGGGCGCGGCCCGCGCCCAGCCGGTCGAGCCGGCCCCCGAGCCCCCGGCGGTCCCGGCCGCGCCGCCGGCCGCCTGGGCCCAGGCCTCCTCGATGATGACCCGGCTGCTGGAGACCGCCGCGCCGTCGAGCCTGGCGGTCTACACCACCCTGGCCGGCGATCGGGACAGGCAAGGCCTGTCGGTGGGCGCCCTGCAGTGGAATTTCGGCCAGGGGACCATCGCCGACCTGATCGACAGGGTGGCCGACGCCGATGCGCTGGCCGCCGCCGACATGCCCTTCCACGGGGCGGACTTCGTGAAATACGCCCGGCTGTCCCGCGATCCCCTGACCCGGCCCGAGGCCCTGGCCTGGGCCCGCTCGGTGCAGACGGACGGCGTCATCGACCCGGCCTTCGCCATCGAACTGGAGGGGTTCCTGGCCGACCCGGCGGTGGTCGCCGCCCAGGACGCCGGCGAACAGGTGTTTCGCGCCTCGGCCTGGAACCTGGCGACCCGCTGGGCCGCCACCCTGCAGAGCCGGCCCCAGCCGCGCTTTTCGGAATACGCCTTCTTCTACGACATGCGGGTTCAGGCCGGGGCCCGATACCTCGAGGAGATCGAGGCGGTGATGGCCAAGCTCGCCACCTTCAAGGCCGGGGAGACGCGGGATCTCGACTTCACCTCCCGGGCCCGCACGGCGGCGGCCTTCGTGGCCATGAAGAACGACACCCCCTGCGCCATCCCCACCGCCAAGCGGCCCAACCTGGCGCCGGGCCACGTCTGGGACGGTCAGGCCAACTGCGCGGTCTGGCGCACGATGATCGCGGACGGGGAGACGCAGGGGCCCGACCGGGAGCTGCTGGTCCTGGCCTTCCTGCGGGCCTATGTCGGCTCCGACGAGTTCGCGGTGAACCTGTTCAACCGCAAGGGCCTGTTCGCTGTCGGCCGCGGCCTGGCCAACGGCCGCTCCTGCGATTTCCGCCCCCTGTTCGCGGCCCTGGACGCCGGCGAAAGCGTGAGCGCCGACCAGGTGTCGGGGGCGTGTCGAGCCCCGAAGCCCGGGAAGGGCTAGGACGCCGCCGCCTTCTCCCCCAGGGGCACGGTCATCTGGGTCTGGATGACGATGGCCACCAGCTTGCCATCCTCGCCGGTGATGCGGGTCTGCCAGACGCTGGAGGAGCGGCCGATGTGCAGGGCGGTGGATTCACCGATCACCGTCGTCCCCTCCTTGGCCGAGCCCACGAAGTTGGTCTTGCTCTCGATGGTGGTGGTCCGCGAGCCGGCCGGCAGGTTGAGGAAGCCCCCCACGGCGCCGAGCGCGTCGGCGAAGGCCATGATCGCCCCGCCGTGCAGGATGTGGCCGGAGGTGCAGAGGTCGGCCCGCACCACCAGCCTGCCGATGACCTTCTCCTTGGAGGGGTCGGTGACCTCCACCCCCATCAGGTTGGCGAAGGGCATGCCGGTGTTGGGGGTCATGGGGTTTCCTCGTGAGTCGTTTTCTCGCCCGCCACGATAGGCGGCTGCGGCCCGCCGTCCATGACCTGGTGGGTCAGACAGCCGCGGCGGCGCGCGCCCAGCTTGCGATTTCGGGCTCAGGAGCGTAACGGAACGCTCCGCTTGAAGATGAGGAGAGACCCCGATGGGCTACCGCGTAGCCGTCGTCGGCGCCACGGGTAATGTGGGCCGCGAAATGTTGAACATCCTTGAGGAAGTTCAATTCCCCATCGACAAGATCCACGCCATCGCCAGCCGCAAGTCCATCGGGCTCGAGGTCGCCTTCGGCGAGAAGATCATCAAGTGCCAGGACATCGAGCAGTTCGACTTCTCGACCGTCGACATCGTGCTGATGAGCGTGTCCGGATCCTTCTCCAAGGAGTGGTCGCCGAAGATCGGCGCGGCCGGCCCCATCGTCATCGACAATTCCTCGGCCTTCCGGATGGACCCCGAGGTGCCCCTGGTGGTGCCGGAGGTGAACCCCGACGACGTGCTCTGGGCGCACAAGAAGAACATCATCGCCAACCCCAACTGCTCGACGGCCCAGCTGGTGGTGGCGCTCAAGCCCCTGCATGACCGGGCGAAGATCAAGCGGGTGGTGGTCTCGACCTACCAGTCGGTCTCCGGGGCCGGCAAGGAAGGCATGGACGAGCTGTTCGACCAGACCAAGAACGTCTTCGTCCTGGGGGCGACCCCGCCCAAGAAGTTCCCCAAGCAGATCGCCTTCAACGTCATCCCCTTCATCGGGTCGTTCCAGGACGACGGCTACACCGACGAAGAGCAGAAGATGTGGAACGAGACCCACAAGATGATCGACCCGGCCATCAAGCTGACGGTCACCTGCGTGCGCGTGCCCGTGATGGTCGGCCACTCCGAGGCCGTGAACATCGAGTTCCATGAGCATCTGGACGAGGACGAGGCCCGCGACCTGCTGCGCGAGAGCCCCGGCCTGATCGTCATCGATAGCCGCAACGATCAGGGCTACATGACCCCCAAGGAGGCCCAGGGCGAGTTCCCGGTCTTCGTCAGCCGCATCCGCAACGACCCCACCGTCGAGCACGGCCTGAACCTCTGGGTGGTGGCCGACAACCTGCGCAAGGGCGCGGCCCTGAACGCCGTCCAGATCGCCCAGCTCCTGCACGAGCGCGGCCTGATCAAGACCAAGCTTATCGCCTAGCGCCGAGACCGCCTCCTCTCCCGCAAGGCTGAGAGGAGGTGGGACCGCGACGCCCCGTCCGGACTCCGCGAGGGTTGGCGCGAAAGGCTCTTGCCGTCGCCGCCACGGCGCCTAGGTAAGCAACCCGCCGTCGCGCTGACGCTTCGAAAGCCCGCCCGTGACCGACTCCGCCCAGATCAACCGCACGGCGCTCGGCGCGGGCATCCTCTGCTACTTCATCTGGGGCTTCGTGCCCCTGGCCTTCCAGGCTATCGGCCACCTCGGCGTCGGCCCCTGGGAGACGCTGGCCCACCGCACCATCTGGGGCGCGCCGACCGCCCTGATCTTCGTGCTGCTGGCCAGGCAGTGGCGCCAGGCGGTGGCGGTGTTCCGCCAGCCCAGGGTGCTGGCCTGGCTCACCCTGTCGGCGGGGCTGATCGCCGCCAACTGGATCGTCTTCATCTGGGCGGTCAATTCCGGCCGGGTGCTGGAATCCAGCCTCGGCTACTACATCACCCCCCTGATCAACATGGCCGCCGGGACCCTGATCTTCCGCGAGCGCATGGATCGGATCGGGGTCGCCGCCATCGCCTTCGCCGTGGTGGGCGTGGTGATCCAGGCCGTGGCGCTCGGCCACCTGCCGCTGGTCTCCCTGGCGCTGGCCCTCTCCTTCGGCGGCTACGGGGTTGTGCGCAAGCAGGTGGCGGCCGACGCCCAGACCGGCCTGTTCATCGAGTGCCTGCTGCTGGCGATCCCCAGCTTCTTCTTCGTCCTGTGGCTGGAGCATCAGGGTGGCGGCCACTTCCTGGCCTCGCCCGCCACCATCGCCTGGCTGATCGCCTCGGGACCGATCACGGCGGTGCCCCTGGTGCTGTTCTCCTGGGCCGCCCGGCGGATCCCGCTCTCCTTCATGGGCTTCCTGCAGTTCATCGGCCCGACCATCGGCTTCGTGATCGGCGTCAGCCAGGGGGAGGCCTTCACCCCCCTGCGGGCCATCTCCTTCGCCTTCATCTGGGGCGGGGCGGCGGTCTTCACCTACGGCGCCTGGCGCCGCAGCCGCGCGCTGCCGAGCCCGGTGGTGGCCTGACCCACAGGGTCCTGGCGCAGATCCCCCGACCTAGGATCTGGGCCCCGGCCTTCGCCGGGGTGAGCGGACGTCATAAGGACCCGTACGCCGCCTCGATCAGGGCCTTGGGACGGCGGTCGCCGATCAGGTCCGTGGACTGGCGGTTCATGACATAGGCGCCGGCCAGGCCGGTCTCCGGGTCGGCGAAGACGCAGGAGCCGCCCCAGCCCGAATGGCCGAAGGTCTGCTCCCCCGGGCCCCAGACCTTCACCGGGGCGTTGCGCATGAACCCCGCCCCCCAGCTCATCTCGAAGGGCAGCACCAGGTCCTGGCCGCGGATGCGCTCCCGCGACGCCTCGGCGATCAGGGCCGGCGACAGGATCACCTCTCCGTCCAGCCAGCCGTCATCGGCCAGCGCCCCGAACAGGCGGGCCAGGGCCAGGGCGGTGGCGTGGCCGTTGGCCGACGGAATTTCCGTGCGCCGCCACTCCGCCTGGCCGCGGCCGCCGGCCGAGGACCAGGGGGTGAGGAAGGCCGCCCGCGTGGCCTCATTGATGTCGCCGAACCTGGCCGGGCCGTTGGGACGCTGCATGTCGGCGGCGCGGCCGTGCTCGGAATCCGGCAGGCCGATCCACAGGTCCAGATCGAAAGGGACCGCCAGGTCCTGGCGCAGGGCCGTCCCCATGGTCCGGCCGTCCACGCGGCGGAAGATCTCGCCGGCCAGGTAGCCGAAGGTCACCGGATGGTAGCCGCTGGCGGTTCCCGGCGGCCACAGGGGGGCCATGGCCGCCAGCTTGGCGCAGATGGCGTCCCAGTCGAACCACAGGGACGGCTCCATGGGATCGGGGAAGCCGGAAAGGCCGGCCTGGTGGCTCATCACCTGCTCGACGGTGATGGCGCCCTTGCCGGCCTGGGCGAAGTCCGGCCAGACGCTGGCGACGGTCTGGCCGTAGTCCAGCCGGCCTGAGTCCACCAGCCGGGCGATCAACAGGGCGGCGATGGCCTTGGTGCTGGAGAAGATGGTGGTGAGGGTGGTGTCGTCGAAGGCCCGGGTCCGCTGGCGGTCGGCATGGCCCGCCCAGAGGTCCACCAGCACCTCGCCCCGGCGGACCAGGGAGAACCGCGCCCCCAACTCCAGGCCCTGCTCGAAGTTGGCCTCGAAGGCCTCCCGGACCGCGAAGAAGGCCGGGGCGCAGGTTCCGGAGATCTCGGTCAGGCCAGACGCTCCATGCGCACGGTGGGGGAGGCGGCCTTCAGGCGCTGGGACATGGCCACGATGGGCAGTTCGGCGACGTTCCAGATCTGGGCGGCGCTGATGGTCTCGGCCACGCCGCCGACCGCGCGGGCGAGCGCGTAGGAGGTGGTGAGCCCATCGATCAGGGCCGCGCCGAACAGGGCCGAGAGCAGGTCGCCGGTGCCCTTGGGGGCGCTATCGGCCCGCGGGTGGGCGGCCAGCCAGGCCTCCTTCTTGTCGGCGTAGATCACCCCGATCTCGCCGCCGCGCTGCACCGAGGAGACCATCACCGGCCGGCCGAGCAGGCGGGCGGCGTGCAGGGCCTGGGTGGGATCGCGGGTCTCGGCGCCGGTCATGCGCTGCAGCTCCCAGGCGTTGGGGGCGACGATGTCGGCGCGGGGGACCAGGTCGCTGATCACCGCCTCGGCCACGTCGGCGGCGACATAGAGCCCCTTGCCGGCGTCGCCGATGGTGGGGTCGATGATGATGATGGGCTTGCGGGCGCCGGTCTCGCGCGGGGCGGCGCGCACGGCGTCGATGGCCCGGGCCGCGGCGCGCACCTGGGCGGCCGACGCGAAATAGCCGGTGAGCACCAGGTCTGTCTGGGCGAACAGGCCATTGGCCTCGATGCCGTCCAGCATCCCCTCGATGGCCTCGACGGGCACGGCGGCGCCGCCGGGCGCCCCCCAGCCAGGGTGGCGGCCGTAGAGCACGGTGGGGACCACCATGGTGTCGATTCGGAAGGGCGCCAGGGCCTGGGCCTGGGCGGCGCCCCCGACCCGGCTGGCGGCGACATGACTGGAGATGACAAGCGCGAGCGGCATGGCCGGTTTGTTAGCCGAGGGCTTGGAGCCGCGCTAGCTGTAGAACGAAAACGTCATCCCCCGGCGCTTGGGGGGCTCGGCGGACTGGAGATACGCCGGCGCCGGGGGATGACGAAGGTCGAACGCCTAGTAGCGGTAGTGGTCGGGCTTGAACGGCCCGGCCGTGGGCACGCCGATATAGTCGGCCTGCTCCTTGGAAAGCGTGGTCAGCTTGGCGCCGAGCTTGCCCAGGTGGAGCATGGCCACCTTCTCATCGAGGTGCTTGGGCAAGGTATAGACCTTGGTTTCGTACTTCGCGCCATTGGTCCACAGCTCAAGTTGGGCGAGCGTCTGGTTGGTGAAGGAGGCGCTCATCACGAAGCTGGGGTGGCCGGTGGCGTTGCCGAGGTTCACCAGACGGCCTTCCGACAGCAGGATGATCTTCTTGCCGTCGGGGAATTCGACGTGGTGGACCTGATCCTTGATCTTGTCCCACTTGAAGTTCTTCAGGCCGGCGACCTGAATTTCGCTATCGAAGTGGCCGATATTGGCGACGATGGCGTTGTTCTTCATCTTCCGCATGTGGTCGACGGTGAGAACGTCCTTGTTGCCGGTGGCGGTGACGAAGATGTCGCCCTTGTCGGCGACGTCTTCCATGGTCTGGACCTCGTACCCCTCCATGGCCGCCTGCAGGGCGCAGATCGGGTCGATCTCGGTGACGATCACCCGGGCGCCGCCGTTGCGCAGGGAGGCCGCCGAGCCCTTGCCCACGTCGCCGTAGCCGAGGACGACGGCGACCTTGCCCGAGAGCATGACGTCGGTGCCGCGGCGGATGGCGTCCACCAGGCTCTCACGGCAGCCATAGAGGTTGTCGAACTTGGACTTGGTGACGCTGTCGTTGACGTTGATGGCGGGGAAGGGCAGCTCGCCGCGTTCCGACATCTGGTAGAGGCGGTGGACCCCCGTGGTGGTCTCTTCCGACACGCCCTTGCAGGCGTCGCGGATGGCCGAATAGAAGCCCGGCTTCTCCTTGATGTAGCGCTTCATCACCGCGAAGAGGGCTTCCTCTTCCTCGTTCTGCGGGTTGGCCAGGACGGAGATGTCCTTCTCGGCCTTGGGGCCCAGCACGCAGAGCAGGGTGGCGTCGCCGCCGTCGTCGAGGATCAGGTTGGGGTAGCCGCCGTCATGCCATTCGAAGATGCGGTGGGCGTATTCCCAGTACTCCACCAGGTTCTCGCCCTTGATGGCGAAGACCGGGGTGCCGGCCGCGGCGATGGCGGCGGCGGCGTGGTCCTGGGTGGAGAAGATGTTGCAGGAGGCCCAGCGGACCTCCGCGCCCAGGGCTTCCAGGGTCTGGATCAGGACCGCGGTCTGGATCGTCATGTGCAGGGAGCCGGCGATGCGGGCGCCCTTCAGGGGTTGGGCCTTGCCGAACTCGGCGCGCACGGCCATCAGGCCCGGCATCTCGGTTTCGGCGATAGCGATTTCCTTGCGACCGAAGTCGGCGAGGGTGATGTCTTTCACGACATAGTCGGTCATCGGGGTGTCCTGTCGGCGCAATATGCTTTGCGGGCTCTATAGCCGCGCGAGCGCCACCCTGCAACCAACGTATAAAGATATCTTTATATGAGTAGGCTTAACGCCAGAAGACGGGCGCCTGGGCCAGCTTGGCCATCTCCTTGGCCGCGGTCTTCAGGGCCTTGGGGCGGGCGGCCTCGCGGGCGGCCATCAGGTCGCGGGCCGCGGGCGCGTCGTCGGGCGCCAGACGGGCCACCAGGGTGGCGGCCACGGCGCTGTCGTTGAGGGCGCCCAGGCTGTCCTGCAGGGCCTTCAGCCGCTTGATGAACCGCCGGCCCGGCTCGGGGCCGAACAGGGGGGCGAAGGCCTCGGCGGCGTAGCGCAGCTTCTTGGCGGCGATCCGCACCCGGTGGCGGCCGGGATCGTCCAGCTTCTGCAGGTCCTTGCCCAGGCGCAGCACCTTCTTCCAGCGGCGCTCCAGGGCCTTGGCGGCGAAGTCGCGGGCCGAGCGGCGGGCGTGGCGGCTGGCCTCGTCGCGCCAGGCGCCGGTCTCCACCCAGGCCGAGGTCTCCAGCACCAGGTCGCGGAAGCGCTTGGAGGCCACGGCGGCGGCGGCCTTGGCGTGGGCCTGGGCGCGGGCGGCGGCCACCCGCGGCGACAGGGGCGCGTCCTCCCCCACCAGGGCGGCGTTGTCGTGGCTGAAGACGTCTAGGTCGCGCGCCTCGTCGCAGGCCCGCGACAGCCATTTCAGCTCGGCCTTCAGGTGGCGGACCCGGGTGTCCTCCACCACCGACTTGAAGGTGCTCATGGCGCTGCGCATCCGGCGGACCGCCACGCGGAGCTGGTGCAGGGCGTCCTCGCCGTCCAGCTCCCGCAGCACCACGCCGTTGGCGGCGATCTGCACCAGGGCGTTGCGGGCGATGGTCTGGAAGGCTTCCCCGGCGGTGCCGCCGCGCCTCAGCGGCGCCTTGTCGTGCCGCCGCGGCTCGTGGAGGGTCCCGGCGCGCAGCCCCTGGCCCTGGGTCGCCTTGCCGTCGAAGGACAGATAGAGCGGCGCGGTCAGCGAGAGCTGGCGGGCGAGGGCGAACAGGGCCGCCGGATCGCCGGACTTCAGCTCCAGCTCCAGCTCGCACAGGCTGCGGCGGCGGTCGTCGGTGGCGACCTCCCCCTGGTCCAGGGCCAGCTCGATCTGCGCCCCCTCATAGGTGAAGGTCCGCTGCTGGCGGGTGACACGGACGGTGAAGACCGGCGCCAGGGCCTTGCGCTGGGCGGGTTTGAGGGCGGCCTTCACCGCCGGCATGGTGAGGTCCAGCATGTCGCCGGCGATCTTGGCCTCGTGCTCCTCGCGGGCGAAACCGTCGCCGCGCTTCAGGGTCTGGACGCGTTTTCCATTGCTCTCGCGCAGGCGCAGGGAGATGTGGGCGGCCTTCAGATGGCCCTGCGGGGTATCGAAATAGACAGCTGTCAGGTGCTTGGTCTCGGCCTCCCCGACGGGGGCGGCGGCCAGCAGGGCGGGCACATCCTGCGGCTCGCACAGGAACTTCAACTCGATCTCGTCGGCGCCCATGCGCTACATGCTCCCGTGCCCGACTCAAAATGGGCGCCCAGACCCGAGGAGTGCACCATGAACGCCCCCTTCAATCCCGTCCTTGATGAAACGCAACCGCGGCACGATTGGTCGCTGGGGGAGGTGGAGGCGCTCTTCGAGCTGCCGTTCATGGACCTGGTTTTCCGCGCCGCGCAAGTGCACCGGACCTGGTTCGACCCCACCGAGGTCCAGCTCTCCCAGCTCCTGAGCGTGAAGACCGGCGGCTGTCCCGAGAACTGCGGCTATTGCAGCCAGTCCCAGCACTTCAAGACCTCCACCACCGCCAGCAAGCTGCTGGAGGCCGACACCGTGATCGCCGCCGCCGCCGAGGCCAAGGCCGGCGGGGCCCAGCGCTTCTGCATGGGGGCGGCCTGGCGCGACCTGAAGGACCGCGACGTGCCCAAGGTGGCCGCCATGATCGCGGGCGTGAAGGCCTTGGGCCTGGAGACCTGCGCGACGCTGGGCATGCTGACCCGCGACCAGGCCCAGTCCCTGAAGGACGCCGGCCTCGACTACTACAACCACAACCTCGACACCGGCCCGGACTATTACGACAAGGTGGTCACCACCCGCACCTACCAGGACCGCCTCGACACCCTGGAGGCCGTCCGCTCGGTGGGGATGTCCACCTGTTGCGGCGGCATCGTCGGCATGGGGGAGACCCGCCGCGACCGCGCCGGCCTGCTGCACGCGCTGGCCACCCTGCCGGCCCACCCCGACAGCCTACCCATCAACGACCTGATGCCGATCCCCGGCACCCCGCTGGGGGACTCCACTCCGGTGGACGGCATCGAATTCGTCCGCATGATCGCCGTGGCCCGCATCCTCTGCCCCAAGACCGTGGTGCGGCTCTCGGCCGGCCGCGAGCACATGAGCCGCGAACTCCAGGCCCTGTGCTTCCTGGCCGGCGCCAACTCCATGTTCATCGGCGGCCGGCTGCTCACCACCGCCAACCCGGACAAGGACACCGACGCGGCCCTGATGGCCGACCTGGGCCTGAAGCCCATGACCATGGGCGTCTCCGCCTAGGCCTTTTCGGACGGCATGGCGGTGCTAATCTCGCCGCCATGCCCACGCCGCACCAACAGGCCGAAGCCGAACTGACCGCCTACGCCTTGAGCCTGCCGGAGACCGATCTCGCGCCGGGCTGGACCGACACCCGCTACCTGCGGGTGCGGGGCAAGGGCTTCGCCGTGTTCGGCGACAAGGGGCAGGCGCAGGACGCCTTGACCCTGACCTTCAAGCTGCCGATCTCCTACGAGATGATCCAGGACCTGCCCTTCGTGCGGCAGGGTTCGCCCTGGTATCGCCAGAACAGGTGGGCCATCGCCCACTTCGGTCCCGACGACGACATCCTGGCCGAGCTGGACACCCTGAAGGGCTGGCTACGCCAGAGCTACCTGGCCATGGCGCCCAAGCGCCTTGGGCGGCTGCTGACAGAATCCGGCGCCTGATCGATGAATCCTTGGCCGATGTCGGCCCGGGCGATCCTAATTCGTCCTGCGGACTAGCTTGACCCACCCCCCGGCCCTATCTGGCGGGGACCCTCGAACGACCCCGGAGCCTCCGTGCAGCCGATCATATCCGTGAAGGGTCTGTCCAAGACCTATGCCGGGGGCTTCCAGGCCCTGAAGACCATCGACCTGGACATCCGCCGCGGCGAGATCTTCGCCCTGCTGGGCCCCAACGGGGCGGGCAAGACGACGCTGATCAGCATCATCTGCGGCATCGTCAATCCGGGCTCGGGCCAGGTCCTGGCCGACGGCCACGACATCGTCACCGACTATCGCGCCGCCCGCGCCAAGATCGGCCTGGTGCCCCAGGAACTCTCCACCGACGCCTTCGAGAGCGTCTGGGACACGGTGAAGTTCAGCCGCGGCCTGTTCGGCAAGGCGCCCAATCCGGCCTATATCGAGAAGATCCTTCGCCAGCTCTCCCTGTGGGACAAGAAGGACTCCAAGATCATGGCGCTCTCGGGCGGCATGAAGCGCCGGGTGATGATCGCCAAGGCGCTGAGCCACGAGCCGCAGATCCTGTTCCTCGACGAACCCTCCGCCGGGGTCGATGTCGAGCTGCGCCGCGACATGTGGGAGATGGTCCGCGGGCTGCGCGACAGCGGCGTCACCATCATCCTGACTACCCACTATATCGAGGAGGCCGAGGAGATGGCCGACCGGATCGGGGTGATCAGCGGCGGCCAGCTGATCCTGGTGGAGGACAAGGACGTCCTCATGCAGAAGCTGGGCAAGAAGCAGCTGACCCTACACCTGCAGGCGCCGCTCACGGCCCTGCCCAAGGAGCTGGCCGGCGAGCCGCTGGAACTGTCGGCGGACGGGACGGAGCTGGTCTACACCTTCGACACCCAGGGCGAGGAGACCGGCATCGCCGACCTGCTGCGCCGCCTGGCCGGCCACGGCATCGATTTCAAGGACCTCCAGACCAGCCAGAGCTCGCTGGAGGAAATCTTCGTCAGCCTGGTGAGGGCCCCGCGATGAACATCTACGCGATCCGCGCCATCTATCAGTTCGAGCTGGCCCGCACCTGGCGCACGGTGCTGCAGTCCATCGCCTCGCCGGTGATCTCCACCTCGCTCTATTTCATCGTCTTCGGCTCGGCCATCGGCTCGCGGATGACCCAGATCGACGGGGTCAGCTACGGCGCCTTCATCGTGCCGGGCCTGATCATGCTGTCGATCCTGACCGAGAGCATCTCCAACGCCTCCTTCGGCATCTACATGCCCAAGTGGTCCGGCACGATCTACGAGGTGCTGTCGGCGCCGATCTCGCCGATCGAGATCGTCATCGGCTATGTGGGGGCCGCGGCCACAAAGTCGGTGATCCTGGGCCTGATCATCCTGGCCACGGCCCGGTTGTTCGTGCCTTTCAGCATCGCCCACCCCTTCGTGATGATCGCCTTCCTGGCGCTGACGGCGGTCACCTTCTGCCTGTTCGGCTTCGTGATCGGGGTCTGGGCCGACGGCTGGGAGAAGATGCAGATCGTGCCGATGATGATCGTCACGCCGCTCACCTTCCTGGGCGGCAGCTTCTATTCCATCAGCATGCTGCCGCCGATCTGGCAGAAGATCACCCTCTTCAACCCGGTGGTCTATCTGGTCTCCGGATTCCGCTGGGCCTTCTACGACAAGTCCGACGTCGGCGTCGGCGTCAGCCTCGCGGCCACCTTCGGCTTCATGCTGCTGTGTCTGGCGGCCATCACCTGGATCTTCCGCACGGGCTACAAGCTGAAGACCTAGGCGCGGACGCGGCAAACCTCTGGTGTCATCCCGGCCGCAGCGAAGCGGAGGGCCGGGACCCAGATGCGCGGAGCTCTCAGGATAGATCGGTGGGTATGGGTCCCGGTCTTCCGCTGCGCGGAAACCGGGATGACACCCTTTGCTTGTTCGCGAGGTTCGTGGACAATCTTCTTCCGGCAGCGGGAGCCGCGCGGGGCCGGTGATGGTCCGCCTATTCGTCCTCGTCGAAGCGGTCGGCCACCAGCTTGGCCAGGGCCTCCAGGGCCGGTTCAGCCTCGGCGCCGTCGGCCTGGATCTCGATGCAGGCGCCGGGGCCGGCGGCCAGCATCATCAGGCCCATGATCGAGCGGGCGTCCACCACCTGGCCGTCCTTGCAGACCGTCACCTCGGCGTCGAAGGTCGAGGCCATCTTGACGAACTTGGCCGAGGCCCGCGCGTGCAGGCCTCGCTTGTTGACGATCTCGACCGAGCGGCTCGCCGTCATTTCTCGCCGGCCAGCACGTAGGAGGCCACGGAGATGTACTTGCGCCCGGCCTCCTGGGCGTGGGCCACGCAGTCCTGCAGCGGCAGCTTGGTGCGCACGCTGGCCAGCTTGATCAGCATGGGCAGGTTGAGGCCCGCGATCACCTCGGCCTTGGTCTGCTCCATCACCGAGATGGCCAGGTTCGAGGGCGTGCCGCCGAACATGTCGGTGAGCAGGATGACGCCGTCGCCGGTATCCACGCGTCCGCAGGCCGCCAGAATGTCCTGGCGGCGCTTTTCCATGTCGTCTTCCGGCCCGATGCAGATGGAGGCCACCGCAGTCTGCGGGCCCACCACATGCTCCATGGCGAAGACGAACTCCTCGGCCAGACGCCCGTGCGTGACGATCACGAGGCCGATCATGCCAACTCTCTCAACGGGAATCCCCACCCGGCGGCGGCGAAACGCCGGCCGCGAGGCCGCCTAGATACGCTCCTTCTTGGCCGCCTCCAAGATGCTGCAATGCGCGACTCAGTTTCACAGGCGCCGAGGATTCAAGCGGTGCGAGAATTATCAGGGGCACGCTCAACCCGAGGTGCGTCATGAAGGCCCGTTCCGGAATCCGCTCCGGGGTTCCGCAGCGCACCGCCAGGTCGACGCCGCTCCAGGCCAGGGCCGGCTCGGCCACCACGCCCAGGCCGCGCGCCTCGATCCGTCCGGCCAGGGTCTCCGGCGCCCGGCCATAGAGGCGGCCGCCGGAGGTCCAGAGCATCACCCGGTCGTCGGCCACCAGGCGGAAGCCCCGGTCCAGGCAGCGCAGGGCCAGGTCGCTCTTGCCGGCCCCCGAGGCGCCCTCGATCAGGACGCCGCGCCAGCGGCCGCCGCGGAAGGCGGCGATCAGCCCGGCGTGGAGGATCACCGGCGGGCCTCGGGCAGCACCACGGTGAAGCGGGCGCCGGCCACCTGACCATCGGCGCCGGTCCGGTTCTCGGCCCGGATGGTCCCGCCCTGGGCGGCGACGATCTGGCGGGCGATGGACAGACCCAGGCCCGAATTGCCGCCGAAGGCCGCCCCCTTGGGCCGCGAGGTGTAGAACCGCTCGAAGACGGTCTCGAGATTGTCCGGCGGAATGCCGGGGCCGTCGTCCTCCACCGCCACGGTGGCCTCGCCCCGGGCGTGCTCCAGCCGCACCCGGACCTCGCCGTCGCGGGGGCTGAAGGAGCGCGCATTGTCGATCAGGTTGCGGAACACCTGGCCCAGCGGCCCCTCGCGGCCGGAGACCATGATCGGCTCCAGGGTGTCCTGGGCGCTGAACGTCACCCGGGCCTCCCCGGCCTTGGCGGTGTCCTGGTAGAGCTGCACCACCTCGCCGATCAGGTGGCCCAGGTCGAAGGCCTTGGGATCCTCCCGCGACAGCTCGGCGTCCAGCCGGGAGGCGTTGGAGATGTCGGTCACCAGCCGGTCCAGGCGGGTGACGTCCTGCTGCAGGATGGCCAGCAGCCGCTCGCGGGCGGCCGGGTCCTTCACCAGCTCCAGGGTCTCCACCGCCGAGCGCAGGGAGGTGAGCGGGTTCTTGATCTCGTGGGCCACGTCGGCGGCGAACCGCTCGATGGCGTCCATCCGCTCGCTCAGCACGTGGGTCATGTCCTGCAGGGAGCGGGTCAGGTCCCCCAGCTCGTCGTCGCGCCGGGCGATGTCGGGCAAGGAGATGGAGCGGGCCCGGCTGAGCCGCACCCGATCGGCGGCCCGCGCCAGGCGGCGCACCGGCTGGGCGATCAGGTTGTTGAGCAGCAGGGAGGAGGCCAGCGTCACCCCGATGGCGATCAGGATGAAGGGGATCAGGGCCAGGCGCTCGCGGGCGATGATCTCGTCGACGTCGCTGGCCTCGAGCGTCAGGACCCCGAGGACGGCCTGGACGTGCTGGATGGGGATGGAGACCGAGACCACCCGTTCGCCGTCGTCGCCGGCCCGCATGCCGGCCCAGTGCTTGCCGTCCAGGGCCTGGGCCACCTCGTGGGCCAGCGCCTTCTGCACCCCCGGCTGCGGTCCCGGCGGCTTGCGCTCGGAGCGGAACTGCAGGGAGAAGCCGGGGTCGTCCTCCCGGGGCCTGGCCGGCGGCAGCACCTTCCACTCCACCCGGTCGGCCACCCAGTAGCTGTCGGCGATCAGCCGGCCCTTGGAGTCGAACAGCCGCGCCCGCTGGGTGCGGGGGTTGGAGAGCAGCTGCAGGATCTGGCTGGCATAGGCCCCGTCCATCGAGGGCAGGGGTTCGCCCACCGTGGCGGCCTGGTCGATGATGGTGGCCATCAGCTCGCCCTGGGTGGTCAGGCTGTCGATCCGGGCGTTCACCAGGCCCCGGCGCAGCTCGTTGAGCACCAGGGCCCCGATGATCAGGATCGTCAGGCCCAGCAGGTTGAGCACGATGATGAGCCGCCCCAGGCGTGAGCCTGGCAGCCAGCCGAACCATGAGGACAGCCGTCCCGGGTCAGGTCTCGCGGTATCGGTATCCGACGCCATAAAGGGTCTCGATGCCGTCGAACTCGGGGTCGACCTCGCGGAACTTCTTCCGCATGCGCTTGATGTGGCTGTCGATGGTGCGGTCGTCCACATAGACCTGATCGTCGTAGGCGGCGTCCATCAGGTTGTCGCGGCTCTTCACGAAGCCGGGACGCTGGGCGAGCGACTGCAGCAGCAGGAATTCGGTCACCGTCAGCTTCACCGGCTTGCCCTCCCACAGGCAGTCGTGGCGGGCGGGGTCCAGGGTCAGCTTGCCGCGCTTCAGGGCGCGCGCGCTGGTGTCGCCAGGTGTGGCCAGCGCCTCCTCGGCGTCGGCGCCGGCCCGGCGCAGCACCGCCTTCACCCGTTCGATCAGCAGGCGCTGGCTGAAGGGCTTGTGCATGTAGTCGTCGGCGCCCAGGTTGAAGCCGAGGATCTCGTCGATCTCCTCGTCCTTGGACGTCAGGATGATCACCGGCAGGTCGGAGGTCCGGCGCAGGCGGCGCAGCACCTCCATGCCGTCCATGCGGGGCATCTTCACATCGAGGATGGCGAGGTCGGGCGGGTCGTTCTCCAGGGCCGCGAGGCCCGCAGCGCCGTCGTAGTAGGCCTTGACCGTGTGGCCGTGGCTTTCGAGGGCGAGGCTCACCGACGTGACGATGTTCTCGTCGTCGTCCACCAGGGTGATCTTAGCCATGATCGGGGATCAATTCCTTTCAGGAAGCAGCAGCCAAGCTAGTCGCCCCACAGCGTGGCCTCAATGGGGCGGGGGAAACCTCCCCATCCCTATAACGCGTCACCGCGCCCATCGCGCCCAATCGTCGCAGTAAACTGGCTTTAAGTTTGTTGCGCGAACATGGGTCTTACTTCGGGGGATTCCATGAGCGGCGCGCAGGTTCACTACGAGGTCTTCAGCAAGAAGACGCCCGGCGGCGCGTGGGTGCTCGACCTGGCCACCGAGAACCGCGCCGGGGCGCTGGCGACCGCCAACGAGATGATGGCCGCCAAGAAGGCCGCCGCCGTGCGCGTCACCAAGGAGACCCTCGATCCCGAGACCCGCGAGTTCCAGTCCATCGGCATCCTGAACCTCGGCAACAGCGAGGCCCCGAAGAAATCCAAGGTCAAGGAAGACAACGACCCCCTCTGCGTCACCCCCCAGGACCTCTACACCATCCATGCCCGCGACCGGATCGGCCGCCTGCTGGAGGGCTTCCTGGAGCGCAAGGGCGCCACCCCCTTCGAGCTGCTGCACCGCGCCGACCTGGTGGAGGAGCTGGAGGCCTCGGGCACCGACCTGCAGCACGCCATCCAGAAGCTGGCCATCCCCGAGGCCCAGGCCCGCGGCCTGTCGGTCCATGAGCTGATCCGGGTCTTCCAGGGCTTGGTGGAGCGGGCCATCGAGCGCCTGCTCAAGGACAGTCGCAAGGGCGAGCTGCCCAATGTCGACAAGGAAGGCTTCGCCCGCGCCGCCGAACGCGTGTCCCAGCATCCGGAGCGGGCCTACCTGCTGGGCGCCGGGGTGGCGGTCTCCATCGCCCCGGCCCGCAGCTGGACCGAGAAGGTCACCCGCCTGCTGGACCTGGCCGACTCCGCCCCGGTCACCGGCCCGCCGCGGGGCCTGGCCCTGGCGGTCATCGAGCAGCCCCTGTCGGAGATCCTCGGCGCCAAGTCGGGCCTGGACGACATCATCGGCAAGGACCTCGACCTCGGCGCCCGGCTGGCGGCCATGATCCGCCTGGCCGCCTGCGAGCCGGTCGAGGGCCTGATGCGCATGGAGCCCTCGGTGGCCAAGATGATGCCGCCGTTGTCGGAGACCGCCCAGCGCCTGGCCAGGTGGCTGGCCACCGAGGACTTCGGCGCCGTGCGCCTGGCCATCGCCAAGCGGGTGATCCGCGAGCTCACCGGTCCCCGCCGCCTGCGCCCCGGCGACGCCGCCGGCGAGATCGCCGTCATGCGGGCCCTGGCCATGGCGCTCACCGCCGCGGCCGGGACCATGCTCTCCCTGGACGACGTGCAGGAGGCCTTCACCACCCGCTCGCGGATGCTGGTCACCGGCGACTTCGTGGAATCCTATCTCGGCGCCAACAGGTCCTGCCGCGAGGAGGTCGAGGCCCTGATGTGGCTGGTGGAGAACGTCATCGGCGCCGCCAACAAGCGCCAGGCCGGCCGTTACCTGGCCGCCAATGTCAGCGGCATGCGTTTCGAGAAGGAATTCCGCCTCAGCTCCGATTCCCCCGGCGTGAAGCTCGAGGTCCTCGCCAAGCTGCAGAAGCAGGCCGCCCGCAGCGGCCTGGCCGCCGAGGACTACGGCCCCATCCAGGGCAAGATCGGGGAGGTCGGCGGCCTGGTGGAGGCCGATTCCAAGGTGGTCTCCATCGTCGCCAAGTCGGCCCAGGGCCCGGTCCACCGGCTGATGGTGCTGCTGCGGATGGCGATCGGCGAGACCGCCCCCACCGGCCCCACCGCCGACCGCGCCCGCGCCGAGGCCCTCAAGCTGGTCCGCCGCGACGACACCCGCGCCGAACTCGCCCGCGCGCCCGAGCGCATGGGCCAGGTCCGCCAGCTGCTGGCGGCCATGACCAGCGCGGCGGCCTAGAGTCCCAGCACCTCGGCCAGGGCGCCCACCACCCGATCCACGTCTTCGTCGGCCATGCCGGGATAGAGCGGCAGGGAGAGGCAGGTCTCGTACCAGGCCTGGGCGCCGGGCAGGTCCAACGGGCCGTAGCGGTCGCGATAATAGGGCTGGGTGTGGACCGGGATGTAGTGGACCTGGGTCCCCACCCCGCGGGCCTTGAGGTCGTCCACCACCTGGCGCCGCGTCTTGCCGGCGGCGGGGAAGTCGACGAGCACGGTCATCAGGTGCAGGACCGGCTCGCTCCAGTCGGGCCGGGCGGCCGGGCGCACCATCGGCGCCAATGACGCCAGGGACTCCCGATAGCGGGCGGCCAGCGCCCTTCGCCGGGCGGCGAAGCGGTCCAGCTTGGCCAGCTGCGAGAGACCCAGGGCGCAGAGGATGTCGGGCAGGCGGTAGTTGAAGCCCGGCTCCGGCATCTCGTAGATCCAGGGATCGGCCCCCTCCGGCTTCACCATCCCATGGCTGCGCAGGGTCTTCAGGCGCTGGGCCAGGGCCGGGTCATTGGTGGTGACCATGCCCCCCTCGCCGGTGGCGATGGTCTTGACCGGGTGGAAGGAGAAGGTGGCCATGGCCGAGTGGCGCACGTCGCCCACCCTCTCGGCCTGGTTCCCGAAGCTCATGGTGGAGCCGAGCGCGTGCGGCGCATCCTCCACCAGCACGGCGCCGGCGCCCTGGGCCAGGGCCGCCAGGGCCGGGAGCTCGGCCACGTCGCCCCGCAGGTGGACCGGCAGGACGGCCCGCAGCCGGCGGTCGCCGACCCGGCTCAGGGCCTCGGACAGTGTGTCGGGGGTCATCAGGCCGGTGGTGGGGTCGACGTCGGCGAACACCACCTCGGCGCCCACATAGCGGGCGCAGTTGGCGGTCGCCAGGAAGGTGATGGAGGGCGCGATGCAGACCTCGCCGGGCTGCACGTCCAGGGCCAGCATGGCCAGGTGCAGGGCCGCCGTGCCGTTGGCGCAGGCCACGGCGTGGCGGGCCCCCACCGTCTCGGCGAAGGCGGTCTCGAAGGCGTCCACCAGGGGGCCGGTGGTCAGGAAGTCGCCGCGCAGGGCCTGGGCGACGGCTTCGATATCGTCGTCCTCGATGGTCTGGCGGCCATAGGGGAGCAGGGCCGCCGCCATCAGTCGGTCAGCCGCCGGCGCAGGGGCGGGGCCACCGGCGCGGGGTCGTTGATCAGCTCCATCAGGCCCTCGCCGCTCAGCCACTCGTCATTGGTGTCGCTGGCGTAGCAGAAGCCGTCCGGCGCCAGGGGATGGGTCCTGGCGTAGCTCTGCCGGGTGTATTCCACGAAGGCCGGCTCGATGGCGTAGCGGTCCCCGAGGTCGACGGTGGTCCGCGCGTCGTCCACCGAGATCATCATCTCGTGCAGCTTCTCGCCGGGCCGGATGCCGATCACCTTGATGGCCACCCCCGGCGCCATGGCCTGGGCCAGGTCGGTCATCTTCATCGAGGGAATCTTGGGCACGAAGACCTCGCCGCCGCGCATCAGCGACAGGGAGGAGAGCACGAAATCGACCCCCTGGTTCAGGGTGATCCAGAACCGGGTCATGCGCGGATCGGTGATCGGCAGCTCGGTGGCGCCGCGCGCCAGCAGCCGCTGGAAGACCGGGGCCACCGAGCCGCGCGAGCCCACCACATTGCCGTAGCGGACCACGGAGAACTTGCAGCCGATGTCGCCCGACAGGTTGTTGGCCGCCACGAAGGTCTTGTCCGAGGCCAGCTTGGTGGCCCCGTAGAGGTTGGCGGGGTTGCAGGCCTTGTCGGTGGAGAGCGCGATCACCTGCTTCACCCGGTTGGTGAGGCAGGCCCAGACCACGTTCTCCGCGCCCATGATGTTGGTGTGGATGCATTCGGAGGGATTGTACTCCGCGGCCGGCACCTGTTTCAGGGCCGCGGCGTGGATGACGATGTCCACCCCGCGCAGGGCCAGGGTCAGACGCTCCCGGTCGCGGACGTCCCCCAGGAAGAAGCGCATGCAGGTGAGCTGCTCGGCCGGGAACTTCTCGGCCAGGTCGGTCTGCATCTCGCTCTGCTTCAGCTCATCGCGGGAATAGACGATGAGCTTGCGGGGCTTGGCCCGCAGCAGCACGGTCTCGATGAAGCGTTTGCCGAAGGAACCCGTCCCGCCGGTGATCAGGATCACCTTGCCGTCGAGGTCGAGAGAGGTTGGCGCGAAACGGCCCAAGGGCGGGCTCCCATCACAAGCTGCGAATCTTCGCCGCACTGTCGGACGCCGCCCGTAAAGAGACCGCTAACCATAATGCGGCACACCGTCACGGCATGGATCGTCGTCGCCTGCTCCGTCTCGCCGCCCTCGCCGCCGCCCTGCCGGCGGCCGCCCACGCGTCCGGGGGCGGGGAGAAGAGCGAGAAGAAGAAGGGCGGCGGCCTGTCCTATCTGCAGCTGCCCACCCTGACGGCGACCATCATGCGTCCGAACGGCCGCCGTGGGGTCCTGACGGTGGAGACCGGCATCGACATTCCCGACGTCGCCCTGCGGGCCCGCGCCGAACTGCTGGCGCCGCGCTTCCGGGCGGCCTTCGTCCAGGCCCTGCAGATCTACGCCTCGGGGATGAACGCGTCGGGTCCCCCCAACGCCGACTTCATCGCCCGCGAGCTGCAGCGCGAGACCGACCGCGTCCTGGGCAAGCCCGGCGGCCGGCTGCTGCTGGGGACCATCCTGGTCAACTGACCCTTCCCTCCCAGGCCGGGAGGGCGCGGGTCCTAGTTCTTCAGCCCGGCGTGGTGGGCGGCCTCGTCCATGAAGGTGGCGAGCGTCACGTCCAGCTCCGTGACCCCGTCGGCGTCGTGGGTGGCGAGCGTCACCTCGACCCGATTGTAGACATTGAACCACTCCGGATGGTGGTCGAGCTTCTCGGCCATCAGGGCGACCCGGGCCATGAAGCCGAAGGCGGTGTTGAAATCGGGAAACAGGTAGGTCCGGGTGATGGCGTCGCGCGGGCCGCCGAGCGCGCCCCAGCCCGGCAGCTTGGCGAGCGCCGCGGCCGCGCCGATCTTGCCCGGCCGGCTCATGACACCGCCTCGTCGAAGATCAGGCCGGTGGCGGCCGAGAGTTCGGCCAGGGTCTGGTCGACATCCACCACCTTGATGGCCCGCATGCCGAGCGCGGCGGCCGGCTTGCAGTTGATCCCCAGGTCGTCGAGGTAGACGCAGGCGCCGGCCTCCACCCCCAGGGCCTCGCACATCATCAGGTAGATCGCCGGATCGGGCTTGCGCACCCCGGCCTTGGAGCTCTCGATGATGTGGTCGAACAGCGGCATGATCTGGCCCATGGCCCCGGCCGCCCGCTGCGGCGCGTCGGCGCCGGGCGAGTGCATGCTGACCATGTTGTTGGTGATGCAGCCGACCTTGAACTGTTCCTTGCAGGCCTTCAGCGCCGCCACCATGCGCGGCCGCACGACGCCCGACAGCAGGGGCAGGACGTGGCTGCCGGGGATCGGATGGCCGAGCGCCGTGGACTCCTCCAGGAACAGCCTGTCGAACCCCTGGGTGTCGATCTCATTGCGCTCGAACAGCGCCCAGGCGTTGGTGTCGGGATTGGTGGAGTTGACCCGGCGGATCAGGTCCTTGGGCACGCCGTTCTCCGCCTCATAGCGGGCGAAGGCCTCGAAGGGCGAGGAGGTGAACACCCCGCCGAAATCCCAGATCACCGCCTCGACCGCCATCATTCGCTCCGCCTTGAAATGCGGCGCGACGCTAGAGACGCTGAAGGAGACGTGCAAGTTAAGGGGCATGTTTATCGACCGCCTGCCCCGCCCGCTCCGCCTGGCCCTCTACGCCCTGGCCACCGCTATCCTGTTGATGATGTGCCTGGTCCCGCAGGAGGACCTCCCCTCCGCCAACATGGGCGACAAGATCGAGCACAGCATCGCCTGGTTCATCCTGACGGCGACCGGACTGCTGTTGTCGCATCATCGGCCCCGCGCCATCGCCGCCTACGCCATCGGACTGGGGGTCGCGGTGGAGGTGCTGCAGGCGACCATGGGGTTCGGTCGTCACGGCGACTGGCGCGACCTGGTGGCCGACAGCCTCGGCGTGGCCGCCGCCCTGGCTCTCTACGCTCTTGTCCAGAGGCTGCGCCGTCGATGAGCCACCGGCCGTGGGAGGAGGGCGCCGACTTCGCCATCGGCCTGGCGCCCATCGACGAGGCCCACTGGCTCGAGGGCGGCGAAGCCGACCCGGCCGCGCGCAAGGACCCGCTCTATGCCGACCATCGCGATCTGGTCTGGGGCGAAAGGGACGGGTCGCGTCCGGGCCAGATGGCGGTGGCGGGCCTGATCGGGGTGACGCCGACCGGCGACCTGCCGCCGCTCTACGCGGCCTCCCGTACGGTGTCAGACGATCTGGTTCTGGTGGAGAAGTCCGAGGGCCATTGGCGGGTCAGCGCGCTGAGCCTTTCGGCGCCAACCTTCTTCACCGCACGGGAGGTGTTGGGCAAAAGCCTGGCGGAGATCCACGGCCCGGTGAACGGCTTCAACGACCGGTTCCTGGTGCGGCTGGTCCGCATCTTCGATGGTCTGCGCCCGGGCCTGATCCTGCAGCGGCGCAACTGGTCGGTGGTCAATTCCAGCGAAACCTTCACCCCCTTCTCGGGCCCCGTCCGCGCCCGCATCGGCGAGATCTCGCCGGGCGAGGTGGGTCAGGCCCTGTTCACCCGGGTGGAGCGCCAGACGGTGCGCCGGCTGCCGGGGACGGGCGGGGTGCTGTTTTCCATCCGCGTCTGGCTGACCCCGTTCGCCGAGCTGGCGCGGAGCCCGGAACGTCTCGCCGCCTTCGCCCGGGCCTGGCGCGCGGCCGCCCCGGATTTCGCGGCCTATAAGGGTTTTCACCTGTACGCAGACCTGGTGGAGGCCTTTCTTCGCGCCGAGGGTGAAAGTCACAGCGTTAACGGCGCCTGATCCTCAACGTTCTCGCGACCCTTGTTTTCAGGACGCCGGAACAACCCCAATGCGCCTGCGCACCCTCCTTCCCGCCCTGGCCTTCCTGGCCCTGGCCGCCTGCGATTCCAAAGGCCTGCTGCAGACCGCCCAGGCGCCGGCCAAGCCCCAGGCCTGCTGCTGCCAGGCCGCCGCCACCGCCTGCCCGCCCGCCGCGGCCCCGACCCCCGCCGTCGTCCAGCCCCCGGCCATGACGCCGGAGCGCGCGGTCTATGTTCCGCCGGCGCCGCCCAAGGCGGTGCGTCGCCATGCCGTCCGCCGCGTCGCCCACGCCGTCCATCGCGAGGGCGGCTACGCCGAGGTGCGCGAATACGCCTATGCGGGCGGCCGTCCGCCGGCCCCGGCCTATGACGGCTATGTCGAGGTCCCCGACCGCCACATCCGGGGCTACAGCGAGAGCGTCGAGACGCAGGAGACCTATCGGGAGCGCTACTCCGAGCAGTCGGAGAGCTCCAGCAGCCGCTACGCCGAGGGTGGCGGCTATGAGTCCCGCGCGGGCTACGGCGCCCGGGGCGGCCGCGACTGCGACTGCGGTCCGCGCGAGGCCGCCGGCCGCGACCGCTACGGCTTCCTGACCTGGCCCGGCAAGGTCCCCGCCCGGCCCTGAGCCTGGCGCGGGGCTTGCCGTCGAAGATCCTCGGTGTCCCGAGCCGGGACGAGTGGAGACCAAGATGCGATCGCCCAACGGCCCTCTCTTCAAACGCTACGAAATCCTGGCGGTGATCCTGTTCCTCACCGCCGCGGCCGCGCTGGCGAGCTTCAACCTGGTCTATTAGGCCGGGCGACCGCCAACGTGGCGCCGGGCGATGTTGCGTCGCGCAAGTTGTTCACGGCTTAGGCGCCCCGGAGCCTTTCTGCGCAAGGCGTCGCGGTTGTCATTGCATTGCAGCAAATGAAGGCCATAACCCTCATTCTTGCAGGGTCGGGTCGAAACCCGGCGATGTGAGCCAGAGTGAGGCGACTTTAATGATCATGACTTCGATGCGCGTTTTCCCCAGCCTGTTCATCGGTCGCCGGGATTTGGTGGAAGCCGTCCAGATCGACCTGGAGAACACCGCCAATGTCCGCGCCGCCTTCACCTGCGGCGCCTGCGACGAGGTCATCCTCATCGCCGAGGACGAGAGCGCGGCCCGCGAAGTGGTCGTGAAGTGCCGCTGCGGCGAATACAACCAGCTCTAGGCGCGCAAGACCGTCACACTTGCCGTCCAGGATCGTGAGCCTCATGGAAGAGCTCATGACCGCCCCCCGCATCCTGCCCCTCGAGGGCGTCGAGAATTTCCGCGACTATGGCGGCTACGGCTCCCGCCATGGGCGCGTGGCCTCCGGTCGGCTGTTCCGCGCCGCCCATCAGGCGCGGGCGACCCCCGCCGACCTGGCGGCCATCGCGGCGTTGAACCTGGCCACGGTGGTGGACCTGCGCCGCCCCCGGGAGCGGGACAACGATCCCAACCTGCGCCCCGAGGGCTTTTCCGCCGCCCTGATCCAGTGCGACCTGGGCGACCAGGCCGAGGCGCCCCACGTGGCCTTCCTGCGGGAGACCGACCTGACGCCGGAGAGCGCCCGCGCCTTCTTCCTCGACTATTACGACAAGGCGCCCTTCGAGCCGCGGCACCTGGAGCTGTTCGGCCGCTATTTCGCGGCCCTGGCCGCCGACGGGGGCCCGGTGCTGATCCACTGCACGGCGGGCAAGGACCGCACCGGCCTGCTGGCGGCCCTGACCCACCACATCCTGGGGGTCCATGAGGACGACGCGCGGGCCGACTACCTGCTGACCAATGTGGCCGCCCGGGTCGAGGCGCGCCTGCCGACCATCACCGAGGCCCTGGAGAAATCGCTGGGCAAGCGGCCCTCGGAGACCGCGGTGCGCGCCTTCCTGGGGGTCGACGCCAGCTACCTGGACGCCGCCCTGGCCTCCATCCGCGCCCAGAGCGGCTCGGTGGACGCCTATCTCGACCAGATCGGCGCGGACGCGGCGGCTCGGGAAGCCATCCGCGCCCGGCTTATCGCCTAGGTCGCCTCGGCCACCAGGCCGTCAGGCTCCGCCCCCGGCTGACCGGCCGGCGCGGCCTGGGCCGCCCGTTCGCGGCGCCGTTCGCGCAGGATGGACTGGGTGGCCTCGTAGCTCCTCCGGTTGATCTTGTAGCGGCCGTAGAAGAACACCGCGATCAGGCCGGGAATGGCCGCGAAGGGCGCGTCCACCAGGGCCAGGTCCATCAGGGTCTGGCGGTCCACCTGGCCGGGCTGGGCCTTTTCCGGGAAGGCCACGATGTCCAGGGCGACGCCGGCGAAGAAGTGGCCGATGGCGCTGTCGATCTTCGAGAACAGGGCGCGGGTCGAATAGAGCACCCCTTCCTGCCGGTAGCCGTAGCGGACCTCGTTCTCGTCGGCGATGTCGGCCAGGGCCGACATGACGCTGATGCTCATGATGCTGGCCACGCAGGAGCCCAGCCCCGTGAAGACGATGATCAGCGGCAGCAGCATCGGCTGGCCGGGTTCGGGGAACATCCCCAGGATCCGCAGCACAGGGGCGATGGCGGGGATCGTCGAGAGCAGGACGCAGGTGACGATGATGGCGATCTTCTTGTCGAACCGCCCGTGCAGCCGCGCGGCCGTGGCGAAGCCCAGGAAGTAGCCGCTCAGCGTGCCGATCACGAACCAGCGGATCTGCTCCGACGTGAACTCCCAGAAGAAGGTGTTCATGTAGAGCCCCAGCCCCTGGCGGACCCCCAGCATCAGGGACAGGAAGAAGTAGGCGATCAGCAGGTAGACGTAGTTCCGGTTGGAGAAGGCGCTGCCCATGTCCTTCATGAACTCGAAGGGGGTGAAGGCCGGCAGGTGGTCCGGGGTCTTGGGCAGCAGCGGGATGCGGTCGCGGGTGAACCAGGCCGAGGCGAACAGCAGCACCAGTCCCGAGCCGGCGATCGCCATGGCGAAGGGGGCGTAGGCGTGGGGGTTCAGCAGGCCGCGGGGATATTCGGCGGTCTTGTGGAAGAAGAAGGTGAGCGCCACGAAGCTGGCGCCGGCCGCCCCGATCATGCCCAGCAGGTTGTTCCAGCTCATCACCCGGCTGCGCTCGGTATAGTCGCTGGAGAGCTCGCCCCCCAGCGCCAGGTGGGGCACGTGATAGACGGCCATGAACACCCGCAGGGTGACGATGAAGCCTGCGAACCAGACGAACAGCCAGACCGGCGCGAAGGCGGCCGGCGGGTTGAACAGGGCCAGGATGCAGAGGGCCACCGGCACGGGGGCGATGTACATATAGGGGTGGCGGCGGCCGAGCTTGCCCCGCGTGCGGTCCGACAGCGAGCCGACGATGGGGTCGGCGAAGCCGTCCAGCACCAGGCTGACGGTGATGGCCAGGCCCGCCAGCGTCGCGGGCAGGCCCAGGACCTGGTTGTAATAGAACATCGCATAGCCGCCCACGGCGGCCAGCGTGATGCTCTCGGCCCCGGCCCCGAGGCCGAAGAAGAACTTTGTGCGGAGGGGTACGCGCGCGCCTATGTGCGCCGAGCTGGCCATTATGGTTTCCTGCAAAAATGAACGCCGGTCGTCGCGCCGGATGAATGCCCCATGAGAGGGGGCGACCGGGCGGGGTGTCAATCGACGCCGGCGATCACGCTTCCGCGTGCGGCCGCGCGCCCAGGGCGCGGATCACAGGTCAGGCCTTGCGGAGAGGGTCCCCGCGGCCCGAAGGCTCGGCGGAGAATTGGCGCACCCGACACGATTCGAACGTGTGACCTTTGCCTTCGGAGGGCAACGCTCTATCCAGCTGAGCTACGGGTGCGTTTCGGAAACGCGCTTCTAGCGGAAAGCCGCGCGGAACGAAAGGCTCAGGCGTCGATCGGCGCCGGGGCCGAGGTCAGGGAGACGAAGACGTCCTCCAGGTCCGGGTCCTCGGTGGCGATATCCTTGATGTGCAGGCCCGCCCCGCGCACCGCGGCCAGCACCTGCTCCACGCTCGACTGGCCGGTGCGGTAGGACACGGCGAAGGCGCCGGCGGCCCGCAGCTTGGTCTCGAATCCCGGGAGCTCGGGGGCGACCGTCACCGGCTCCTCCGGCGTCACCACCACGTTGCGCACGTCCATCCGGGCCAGCAGGGTCGAGGTGGGCTCGCAGGCCACCACCAGGCCGCGGTTGACGATGGCGATCTGGTCGCAGAGCTCCTGGGCCTCCTCCAGATAGTGGGTGGTGAGGACGATGGTCACGCCCTTCCGGTTCAGCTCCACCACATAGGCCCAGAGCTGCTTGCGCAGCTCGACGTCCACGCCGGCGGTGGGCTCGTCGAGGATCAGGACCGGCGGATTGTGGGTCATGGCCTTGGCCACCATCAGGCGGCGCTTCATGCCCCCCGACAGCTGGCGGACATAGGCGTTGGCCTTGTCGCCCAGGCCCAGCGCATTGAGCAGCTCCAGGGTCCGGCGCTCCTTGGCCGGGACCCCGTACATGCCGGCCTGGACCTCCAGGGATTCCCGCGGGGTGAAGAAGGGGTCGGCGGCGATCTCCTGGGGCACCACCCCGATGGCGGCGCGCGCGTCGCGGGGCCGCTCGTCGATGTCCCGGCCCCAGATGGAGACCGTGCCGGAGGTCTTCTTGGTGAGGCCGGCCAGGATGTTGATGAAGGTCGACTTGCCCGCGCCGTTAGGCCCCAACAGCCCGAAGATCGAGCCGCGCGGGATCGCCAGATCGATCCCCTTCAGGGCCTGCATCTCGTTGGTGGTCTTGGTGGCCGGGTAGGTCTTCACGAGGCCCTTGGCCTCGATGGCGAAGTCGGGAAGGATCATACGGGACTTTTCGAAAACGGCCGCGATTGACGGCGAAAGCTATGGTCGCATACCTAGGCGCGCGCGGACCTGTCGCCAAGCGTTCGCCGCCGGAGAGTTGCATCATGGCCCGCAAAGCCGTTCCCGTCCCCAACCAGGGCGCCCACGCCGAACCCATGCCCGCCAAGCCGGCCCTGGCGCCGAACCTGCCGGCCCCGGAAACGGTGGTGGTGCGGACCGGCCGCATCGCCTGCGACGGTGTCGGCGGGGCGCTGGGCCATCCGCGCGTCTGGTTGGAAATGGGCGAGGCGACCTTCGTCGAATGTCCCTATTGCGACCGCCGCTTCGTGCTGGCCGCCGGGACCGAGGGCCCCGAGGATGAGCGCCTGGCCCCGGGCGTCTATGAAGGCCCGCACGGCCACTAGCTCGGACACTGTTTGAGTCCGGTCTCCGCGAGCATGTCACGGAGGCGCTTCCTATATCGTCCTGACGAAAAGAGGAGACGCCCATGAGCCAAGCCGCCGCCTTCAAGGCCCTGCACTCCGGCCCTGAGATCCTGGTCCTGCCCAACGCCTGGGACGCCGCCAGCGCCGCCGTCATGGAGGACGCCGGCGCCAAGGCCGTGGCCACCTCCAGCGCCGCCATGGCCTGGGCCCACGGCTACGCCGACGGCGATTTCTTCCCCGTCCCCCTGCTGCTGACCGCCATCGCCGAGATCGCCCGCGTCCTGAAGGTCCCGCTGACTGCCGACATCGAGGGCGGCTACACCGACGACCTGTCGGCGCTCGCCGAGACCATCAAGGCGGTGGTGGGCGCCGGCGCCGTCGGGATCAATCTGGAGGACGGTCGGCGCGACCCGGCCCTGCACGCCCGCAAGATCGAGGCGACCCGCAAGGCCGCCGACCAGGCCGGGGTCGCCCTGTTCATCAACGCCCGCACCGACGTCTATCTGAAGGGTCTGATGGAGGGCGCGGCGGCCCAGGCCGAGGTGCTGGCGCGGGCCAGGACCTACGCCGCCGCCGGCGCGGACGGCATCTTCATCCCCGGCCCCACGGACGGCGAGCTGCTGGCCAACTTTGCGCGTGAGATCAGCCTGCCGGTCAACGCCATGGCCCGGCCCGGCCTGCCCAACGCCGCGACGCTGCAGGCTGCGGGGGTGCGACGCCTGTCCTCCGGCGGCGGCCTGTTCGCCGCGGCCTACGGGACGCTCGCCCGGGCCACGGCGGCCTATCTGAAGGATGGCGAGTCCGATCCGCTCGCGCCGCTCTCCGAGGGCCTGCCCAGCTTCAACAAGCGGTTCGGCTGACGCGAGAGCGGCTGGCCCGTGGGCTATTCCCCGTGCGGCTCGGGGTCGCCCACCAGGACGGGGGGGATGGCGATCAGCTTGCCCTCCGCGACCCGCACCTCGGGCACGTTCTCGCGGGTGAAGGGCAGCCACCAGCTGGCGCCCATGGGGGGTTGGACCTCGATCAGGTCGCCGGCCCCGAAGTCCTGGATGGTCTTGACGGTTCCCAGGGCCTCGCCCTCGGGCGTCTCGATGGGCAGGCCGATCAGGTCGGCCAGATAGAACTCGTCCTCGTCCGGCGGCGGCAGGCTGTCGCGGGAGACGAAGAGGGTCAGGCCGCGCAGCGCCTCGGCCTGGTCGCGGGTGTCGACGCCCTTGGCGCGGGCGATGATCGCCCCCTTCACCGGCCGGGCCGCCGTGATGGTCAGGCCCGGAGACCCGTCCTGGCGCAGCAGGACCTTGTAGGTCGCCAGCGCCAGGGGATCCTCGGTGAAGGTGGAGATGCGGATCTCCCCGCGCACGCCGAAGGCTCCGGCGACGCGGGCGACCTGGAGGAGGCGGTCAGCCATGGGACTTACCGCCTCCCGTCCAGGCCTCAGCCTTCGGTCTTTTCTTCAGCGGCGGGCTCGGCGGCGGCGTCAGCGGCCGGAGCCTCTTCGGCGGCCGGAGCGGCTTCCGCGGCGGGGGCTTCTTCGGCGGCGGGCGCCTCGGCGGCCGGGGCTTCAGCGGCCGGAGCTTCCGGAGCGGCTTCGACGACGGGTTCCGGCTCGGGCGCCGGGGCGTTCTTGGCTTCTTCCAGGGCCGCGGCGGCGGCGGCGTCGCGCTGGGCGCGTTCCTCGGTGCGCTCGACGGCCTTCTTGCCGGGCTTGCCCTTGTTGGGGTTGTTGCCGTGTTCCCACTTCACGACGCCGGCCTGGGCCAGGAAGCGCGCGACGCGGTCGGTGGGCTGGGCGCCCTTGGCGATCCAGGCCTGGATGCTTTCCAGCTTCAGGGTGACGCGGGTCGGGTCATCGCGCTTCAGCAGCGGGTTGTAGGTGCCGACCTTCTCGATGAAGCGGCCATCGCGGGGCGAGTGGCTGTCGGCGACGACGATGGAGTAGTAGGGGCGCTTCTTGGCGCCGCCACGGGCGAGACGGATCTTCAGCATGGTTTAGTCCTTGTTATCTCTAGGATTTCTTGAAAGGATTGAAGCCGGGGGGCAGGCCGCCGCCCAGGCCGGGAAGTTTGGGGCCGCCATCGCCGAGGCCGGGCAGCTTGCCCCCGCCCGCGGCCATCTTGCCGAGTTCTTCGAGTTGGTTCTGGTCGGGCATGGCCAGCTTGCCGCCGCCGAGCGCCTTCAGCCGGTCCATGCCGCCGCCGCCGCCCATCATGCCGGCCATGCGGGCGAACCCCTTGCCGCCGTCCTTGCTCATCATCTTGAAGGCGTCGGCCATCTGGCGGTGCTGCTTCAGGAGACGATTGACCTCCGACACGTCGACCCCGGCGCCCTTGGCGATGCGGCGTTTGCGCGACGCGGCCAGGATCTCCGGCTTCTTGCGCTCCAGCTTGGTCATCGAGGAGATGATGGCGGCCTGACGATCGAGAGCCTTGTCGGAGATATTGGCGTCGGCGATCTGCTTCTTGATCTTCTGGACGCCCGGCAGGAAGCCCATCAGGCCCTCCATGCCGCCCATCTTCTTCATCTGGGCGAACTGGTCGGCCATCATGTCGAGGTCGAACTGGCCCTTGGCCAGCTTCTTGGCCATGGCCTCGGCCTTGGCCACGTCCAGGTCGGCGCTGGCCTTCTCCACCAGGGCGACGACGTCCCCCTGGCCCAGGATGCGGCCGGCCACGCGGGCGGCGTCGAAGACATCCAGGCCGTCGATCTTTTCCGAGACGCCCAGGAACTTGATGGGCAGGCCGGTGACCGCGCGCATGGAGAGCGCCGCGCCCCCGCGGCCGTCGCCGTCGGCGCGGGTCAGGACCAGGCCGGTGAGCGGCAGCCGCTCGTGGAAGGCCTTGGCGGTGCGCACGGCGTCCTGGCCGGTGAGGCTGTCGGCCACCAGCAGGGTCTCGGAGGGGTTCGAAATCCGCGCGATCTCGGCGGCCTCGCTCATCATCGCCTCGTCGAGCGTCGTGCGCCCGGCGGTGTCGAGGATGAGGATGTCGTAGCCCTGCAGCTTGGCCGCGCTCATGGCGCGCCGGGCGATGTCCGGGGCGCTCTGGCCAGCCACGATGGGCAGGGAGTCGGCGCCCGCCGCGACCGCCAGGGTCGCCAGCTGCTCCATGGCCGCCGGACGGCGGGTGTCCAGCGAGGCCAGCAGGACCTTCTTGCGGTCCTTGACCAGCTTGAGGGCAAGCTTGGCGGCCGTGGTGGTCTTGCCCGAGCCCTGCAGGCCGGCCATCAGGATCACGGTGGGTGGGTTGAGGCTGATGTTCAGCCCCTCGGCGCTGTCGCCGCCGAGCATCTCCACCAGGCCGTCATAGGTGATCTTCACCACCTGGTCGGCGGGGCGGATCGAGCGGATCACGTCCTGGCCGGCGGCCTTCTCCTTGGCCTTGGCGATGAAGTCGCGCACCACCGGCAGGGCGACGTCGGCCTCCAGCAGGGCCACGCGGACCTCGCGCAGGGCCTCGTCGATGTCCTTTTCGGACAGCACGCCGCGACCGGAGAGCCGGTCGAAGACGGATGACAGCCGATCGGTTAGCGCGTCGAACAAGTTTCGCTCCTGTGGCCCAAACGCAATCGACCCCCGTGGACGATCACGTCGACGGGGGGCCTCGCCGCTCTCGTCCCAGATAAGACCTGGGGGTCGTAGCGGTAGAGGGCGCGATTGCTCTGCGCCGGAAGGGCGCGCTTATGCGCTCGGAGGGCCGAAAGGTCAAGGAATGGGGCGGTTGCGCCTCAACTGCGCAGCAGCCAGGTCCCGTCGGCGCCCTGGCAGGCGGTGTAGCGGCGGGTCTCGGCGCCGCCGCCCTGCGGATTGATGTGGGCCTCGAACACCCGGCAGAGCGGGCGGCTGTCGGTGTCGATATAGACGCCGGGAGAGGCGTAGATCGGCCAGGCCACGGTCTCGGGCACATAGCCGATCCCCACGCCGTCGCGGGCGGCCAGCAGCCAGCCCGTGCCGCTGACCCGGGCCAGGACGTCGAAGTCCTCGCCGTCCTTCAGATCGGCCAGCTTCCGGCCGGTGACGGCCGGCGTCGCGCGCAGGGCGATGACGGCGCGGGCGGTGTGGCGGCCCTCGGCGACGTCGTAGTGGGCGGAACGCTTCACGCCCTTGGCCAGGCGCGCGCCGCGCAGCGGCGCCGGCGCGGCATAGCTTGCCGGGTCGAGGGAGGTCTTGCCGTCATAGGGCTTGGTCTCGAGGACGCGGACGGCGCCGGAGGTGCCGGTCGTCTCATTGTCCCAGACCTGATAGCCGCCGGCGTCCAGGGCCGCATCGATGGCGGCGAGCGCCCGGGACTTGTCGGTCGCTTGCAGCTTGCAGACGGCCATGCCCTTGGCGTGGCCGACGCGGGCGCCGGCGGCGGCCTTTCCCGACGGGGGACAGTCCAGCATGGCCGACAGCGGCGCCGGCGGCGCGGGGCGTGCGCCATTCTGGGCCAGGGCGGCGGTCGGCAGCAGGGCCAGGAAGCCCAGGATCGCGGCGGTGGCAGGCGGAAAGCGCATCTGGACGGGCCCCAAGCTCAGTGTCGATACCGACTTCCGTGCATTTTTCGCGCCAGGAATTCCCGTCGCAATTGTACTTCTTCGACCCTGTCTCGCCTTTGCGGCGAAATCCAGTCGGGGGCGCCCAAAATGGGGAGGGCGTTCTCCGGTCAGGTGGTGGGGAAGCCCTTGTCGATCAGATAGGCTTTCACGTCGGGATCGCGGCCGCGGAAGCCGCGATAGGCCTCGGCGGGATCGACAGTGTTGCCGATGCTCATGATCCTGTCGTGCAGGCGCTTGGCGACGGCCTTGTCATAGGGGCCCGTGGCCTCCGTGAAGGCCCCGTAGGCGTCGTGGGCCAGGACCTCCGACCAGAGGTAGCTGTAATAGCCGGCCGAATAGCCGTCGCTGGCGAAGATGTGCTGGAACTGCGGGGTGCGGTGGCGCATCGGCAGCTCCTTGGGCATGCCGAGCTTGGCCAGCTCCTCGCGCTCGAAGGCGTCGGGGTCGATGTCGGCGTCCCCGGCCAGGTGCAGCTTCATGTCGATGAGGGCCGAGGACAGGTACTCGGTGACGTCGAAGCCCTGGCGGAAGGTGTGGGCCTTCTCGATCTTGGCGATCAGGGCCGGCGGGATCGGCTTGCCGGTCTTGTGGTGCAGGGCGAAGCGGTTGAGCACCTCCGGCGTCGCCAGCCAGTTCTCGTTCACCTGGCTGGGGAACTCCACATAGTCCCGCGGCACAGCGGTCCCCGACAGGGAGGGATAGTTCACGTCGGAGTTCAGGCCGTGCAGGGCGTGGCCGAACTCGTGGAACATGGTGGTGGCGTCGTCCCAGGAGATCAGGATCGGTTCGCCGGGCGCGCCCTTCACGAAGTTGGCGTTGTTGGAGACGATGGTGGTGATCTTGCCGCGGAACTTCTCCTGGGTGCGGTAGGCGTTCATCCAGGCGCCCGAGCGCTTGCCGGCCCGCGCATAGGGATCGAAGTACCAGAGGCCGACATGGGCCCCGTCGGCGCCCTTCACCTCCCAGACCTTGATGTCGGGATGGGCGACCGGGACATCGGTCACCGGGTGATAGGTGAAGCCGTAGATCTGGCCGGAGGCCCAGAACATTCCCTCCCGCAGCTTGTCGAGCTGCAGGTAGGCCTTCACCTCGTTCATATCGAGGTTGTAGCGCTCGGCGCGGACCTTCTCGGCGTAGTAGCGGTAGTCCCAGGGTTCGATGCGCAGGCCGGCATGTTCCTTGTCGGCGATGGCCTGCATCTCGGCCACCTCCTCGCCCACCCGGGCGATGGCCGAGGGCCAGACCCGCATCATCAGGGCCATGGCGTTGTCCGGGGTCTTGGCCATGGCGTTCTCGAGCCGCCAGTGGGCGTGGGTCGGATAGCCCAGCAGCCGGGCCCGCTCGACCCGCAGCTTGAGGATCTTCTTGATGACGGCGTTGTTGTCGTGGGAATCGCCGTTGTCGCCTCGGCTGTAGAAGGTCCGCCAGACCTTCTCGCGCAGGTCCCGCCGGGTCGAATAGGTCAGGAAGGGATCGATGGAGGAGCGGGTGTTGAGCACCGCGAACTCGCCCTTGTGGCCGCGTTCCTCGGCCGCCGCGGCGGCGGCGTCGCGCACGTCCTTGGGCAGGCCCGAGAGCTCGGCCTCGGTGCGGAGATAGAGGACGTAGTCGGTCTCGTCGGCCAGCAGGTTCTGGTTGAAGGTGGTGAAGTGGTTGGCCAGTTCCTGGTTGATGGCGCCGACCCGGGCCTTGGCCTCCGGCGACAGCTTGGCGCCGGCGCGCACGAAGCGGTTCCAGTAGAGCCAGCTCAGGCGCTGCTGTTCCGGCGTCAGGCCGGAGGTCTCCCGCGCCTCGTAGACCGCCTCGATGCGTTTGAAGAGCGGGGCGTTCTGCAGGATCTTGTCGCCATGGGCGGCGTCCTTGGGCGCCATCACCTTCTCCACCGCCCGCATCTCCGGGGTCGAGAGCGTGCCGCTCCAGATGCCGTAGAGGGTGTCGACCCGGTTCTTGGCGTCGCCGGTGCGCTCCAGGGCCGCGATGGTGTTCTCGAAGGTCGGCGGCGCGGGGTTGGCGGCGATGGCGTCGATCTCCGCCAGTTCCAGCCCCATCGCCGCCTCGATGGCCGGGGCGAACTCGGCCACCTTGACCTTGTCGAAGGGCGGGACGCCGCCATAGGGCCCGGTCCAGGGGGCGGTGAGGACATCGGCGTCGGCGGCGAAGCTCACGGCCGGGACCAGGGACGTGGCGGCCAGGGCGCTGGTCGCGGCGAGAAAGGTGCGCCGATGCATGGAGACTCCGGGGATTGGCTCAAGGTGCGGCGACCTTAGGCAGGATGTAACCGGACGTCACATGACAGGCGCGTAATGTCGGCCGCTCAGGCGCGGGCGGCCTCGAAGGCCTCACGGCTGATCTGCAGCGCCTCCTCAGCGGTCAGGCCGAAGGCGATCAGCATCAGGGCCACCAGGTCCACCGCGTGCTCGGGGCCGGCCTCGCCCATGACGATGTCGCGCTGGGCCATGCGGAAGCCGCCGAACACCAGGTTGCGGGCGGCGGCGACGTCGCAGTCGCGGAACCGGCCGGTGGCGACGGCGGCCCTGTGGATGGCGGCGAAGCGGGCCTCGAACACCGCCTGGCGCGGCAGGGCCGTGGCCTCGATCTTCAGGGCCAGCCAGCCGCGCACAGGGTCGGCGACGAAGGTGGCCAGGATCCTGTGGACCACTGCGGCCAGCAGGGCGGCGGGATCCTCGATGCCGGTCAGGGCGGGGCCCAGGGTCCGGTTCAGCTCCTCGGAGATCTGGCTGTTGAGATGGTGCAGCAGGTCTTCGATGGTCGGGAAGTAATTGTAGAAGGTGCCGCGCGAGACGCCGGCGGCGGCCACGAAGTCCTCGATGGAGGCGCTCTCGTGCCCCTTCTCCAGGATCACCGAGACGGCGGCCTCGATCAGGCGCGCGCGGGTTTGCGCGCGGCGGCTTTCGGCCGCCGCGGCGCGCGCTTCGAGATTGACCCGCATGGGCCGCCGAGGGGTCAGGCGGCCTCGCTCAGGTACTGCTTCAGGGCCTGGGCGGCGCCCTGGGAGGTGGGGTCGTTCTGGGCCTCCAGCGCGCCGATCTCCTGGGTCAGGGCGGCGGTGATCTCGCGGTGGGCCAGGGGCGAGAGTTGCAGCATGGCCGAGGCGGAGGCCCGGGCCAGGGCCAGGGCCGTGGCCAGTTCGGTCTCGAGGGCGGGGTCGTCGGCGGTCGCGCCGGAGCGCGTGGCGAAGGGGAGGGACATGGCTGTGAGGATCTCGGGGAGGAGAGGGAGGACCCTGCGTGGGGGCGCAGACCGGATTTGGCGGTGACGGTTATGTCAGACTGACAAAGCCGTCAATCCGAAATAACGATGGTTTACATTTCCCCGCCCCCCGACGGGATGCTGGACGCTGTCCCCCAAGGCGGCTAAGCGCGATCCATGGCCATTGGCGTGTTCGATTCCGGGGTTGGGGGGCTGACGGTTCACCGTCGGCTCGTCGACCGCTTCCCCCTCGCGGATTTCATCTACCTGGCCGACCAGGCCAACACCCCCTATGGCGGCCGGGAGGGCGAGGAGATCGTCGACCTCACCCGGGCCGGCTGCGAGAAGCTGTTCGATCGCGGCTGCGACCTGGTGGTCCTGGCCTGCAACACCGCCTCCGGCGTGGCCCTGCGCCGCCTGCAGCAGACCTGGCTGCCGGGCTACCGCAAGGCCCTCGGCCGGCCGGTGAACGTGCTGGGCATCATCGTCCCCACCATCGAGGCGGCCACCGGCCTGCCCTGGGAGCACGAGGCCGACCGCCGCGGCGAGAAGGTGGAGAAGCTGGACGTGCTGGCGGTCTTCGCCACCCCGGCCACCGCCCGCTCCCGGGTCTACGAGATCGAGATCGACAAGCGCCGCCAGGACGTGGCGGTCTTCTGCGAGCCCTGCCCGGACCTGGCCCCGATGATCGAGAAGGGCGCCGGGGCCGTGGAGCTGGCCACGGTGGTGGAGGCCCACGTCAAGGCGGTCAGCACCCGCATCGGCCGTCCGCCGGACCGCGCCATCCTCGGCTGCACCCACTACGAGATGGTGGCCGACATGTTCCGCGCCGCCCTGCCGCCGGGCACCCCGCTGATCCACCAGCCCGCCGCCACCGCCGACGCGCTGGAGGCCTATCTGGCCAAGCACCCGGAATATACCGCCGGCGACTCCGGCCGGCGCATCTTCCTCACCACCGGCAAGCCCGGCGCCCAGCATTTGCTGGTTGAGACCTTCTGGGGGGCGCCGCTAAGCTTCGAGCAGGCTTAGGGAGGCTTCCCATGAAGACGGGTCTGGCGGCGCTCGCCGCCGTGCTCTGCGTGACCGGCGCCGCCCGCGCCGAGGTCGCCGACCAGTCGCCCCAGGGCTTCGAGGTCCGCCATGTCGTCAGCATCGCCGCGGCGCCGGCCAAGGTGCGGGCCGCGATGCTGGAGCCCGGCAGGTGGTGGAACCCCGCCCACAGCTGGTCGGGCGACGCCCGCAACCTCTCCATCGACCTGGCGACGGGCTGCTTCTGCGAGAAGCTGAAGGACGGCTTCGTGCGGCACATGACGGTGGTCTACGCCAGCGACAGCGCCCTGCGGCTCTCGGGCGCGCTCGGCCCCCTGCAGTTCACCGGCGCCAGCGGTCACATGGCCTTCAACCTCAAGGCCGGCGCGGGTCCCGCCACCACCGTCCTGACGGTCACCTACGATGTCGGCGGCTACGCCAAGGGCGGCCTGGCCGAACAATGGGCCAAGCCCGTGGACGGTGTGATCGGCGAGCAGGTGGGGCGTCTGAAGGCGCTGATCGAGACCGGCAAGCCGGACCAGGCGCCTGGGGATTGATCATAGAGATAATCTATCTCGACGACTTATATTATCAATTTCCCCAATGCTGCGGCGCCATATAGACAGCGGGCTCCTTCCCGAACCAACCAGGAGCTCGCGTTGTCCCTCATCAATACCGAAATCAAGCCCTTCACGGCCGAGGCCTTCCAGAACGGCAAGTTCATCACCGTCTCGGACGCCGATCTGAAGGGAAAGTGGTCGGTGGTGTTCTTCTATCCGGCCGACTTCACCTTCGTCTGCCCCACCGAGCTTGAGGACCTGGCCGACAACTACGCCGAGTTCCAGAAGCTGGGCGTGGAGATCTACTCTGTCTCCACCGACACCCACTTCGCCCACAAGGCCTGGCACGACACCTCGGAAGCCGTGAAGAAGATCAACTACGTCATGGTGGGCGACCCCACCGGCAAGATCTCGCGCAACTTCGAGGTCATGATCGAGGAGGCCGGCCTGGCCGACCGCGGCACCTTCGTGGTCGACCCCGACGGCAAGATCCAGATCGTCGAGATCACCGCCGGCGGCATCGGCCGCGACGCCCTCGAGCTGCTGCGCAAGGTCAAGGCCGCCCAGTACGTCGCCTCCCACCCCGGCGAGGTCTGCCCCGCCAAGTGGCAGGAAGGCGAGAAGACCCTGGCCCCGTCCCTGGACCTGGTCGGCAAGATCTAAAGCCTGCCCGCGCCGCCGCCGTCCGCCTCGCAAGGGGGCGGCGGCGGCGCACCTTCCTCCCCATTTCCTGCGTCCCTATCGGAGCCCCGTCATGTTGGACCAAGGCCTGAAGTCCCAGCTCAAGACCTATCTGGAGAACCTCCGCCATCCGGTGGAGCTGATCGCCAGCCTGGACGCCTCGGCCAAGTCGGCGGAACTGAAGGCCCTGCTGGACGACATCGTCGAGGCCTCGGAGAAGGTGCTGCTGCGCCTCGACGGCCAGGACGCCCGCAAGCCGTCCTTCGCCGTCCGCGCCGCCGGCGCCGACGCCCGCGTGACCTTCGCGGGCCTGCCCATGGGCCACGAGTTCACCTCCCTGGTCCTGGCCCTGCTGCAGGCCGGCGGCCACCCGCCCCGCGTCGAGCCCGAGGTCATCGAGCAGATCAAGGCGCTGGAGGGCGACTACAGCTTCGAGACCTATTTCTCGCTCTCCTGCCAGAACTGCCCCGACGTGGTGCAGGCGCTCAACCTGATGAGCGTGCTGAATCCCCGCATCCGCCACGTGGCCATAGACGGCGCCCTGTTCCAGGACGAGGTGGCGGCCCGCAAGATCATGGCGGTGCCCACCGTCCTGCTGAACGGCCAGCCCTTCGCCCAGGGCCGGATGACGGTCGAGGAGATCCTGGCCAGGCTGGACACCGGCGCCGCGGCCCGCGGCGCGGCCAAGCTCGCCGCCAAGGGGGTCTTCGACGTCCTGGTGGTGGGCGGCGGCCCGGCCGGCGCGGCCGCGGCGGTCTACGCCGCCCGCAAGGGCATCGTCACCGGCCTGGCGGCCGAGCGCTTCGGCGGCCAGGTGCTGGACACCATGGCCATCGAGAACTTCATCTCCGTCCCCCACACCGAGGGCCCCAAGCTGGTCTCGGGCCTGGAGCAGCACGTCAAGGCCTATGACGTCGACGTCATGAACCTGCAGAAGGCCGCCAAGCTCATCCCGGCCAAGGCGGCCGGCGAGCTCAGCGAGATCGTGCTGGAGAGCGGCGCGACCCTGCGGGCCAAGACCGTCATCCTGGCGCCCGGCGCCCGCTGGCGGCAGATGGGCGCGCCCGGCGAGGAGCAGTACCGCAACCGGGGCGTGGCCTACTGCCCGCACTGCGATGGTCCGCTCTACAAGGGCAAGCGCGTGGCGGTGATCGGCGGCGGCAATTCCGGCGTCGAGGCGGCCATCGACCTGGCGGGCATCGTCGCCCACGTGACCCTGATCGAGTACGACAGCCAGCTCCGCGCCGACGCCGTACTGCAGCGCAAGCTGGCCAGCCTGCCCAACGTCACGGTCATCACCTCGGCCCTCACCACCGAGGTCCTGGGGGACGGCGAGAAGGTCACCGGCCTCACCTATCGCGACCGGCCCACCGAGGCGGTCCACACCGTCGAGCTGGAGGGAATCTTCGTGCAGATCGGCCTGGTCCCCAACACCGAGTGGCTGCAGGGGGCGCTGGCGCTCAGCCCGCGCGGCGAGATCGAGGTCGACGCCCATGGCGCCACCTCGGCGCCCGGGGTGTTCGCGGCCGGCGACGCCACCACCACGCCCTTCAAGCAGATCGTCATCGCCGCCGGCGACGGCGCCAAGGCCGCTCTCTCGGCCTTCGACTATCTGATCCGCCTCCCCGCCGAGGCCAGGGAAGCGGTGGCGGCCTGAGACCGGTGTGGGGGCATGGCGCCTATGGGTTTCCCATAGACTGAGCCTATGATCGCGCCATGCTCCCCACCATCCGCCAACTCCAGTACCTGAAGCTGCTCGCCGAGCACGGAGCCTTCGGCAAGGCGGCCGAGGCCGCCCACGTCACCCAGCCGACCCTGTCGGCGGGCATCCAGGAGCTGGAACGCACCCTGGGCGCCCCGGTGGTGGACCGCGCCCGCTCCGGCGTCATCCTGACGGCGGTGGGGGAGGCGGCGCTGAGCCGCGCCAACATCATCCTCAACGAGGCCGAGGAACTGGTGCAGGCCGCCAAGAACGCCAGCCAGCCCCTCACCGGGCGCTTCCGCCTGGGGGTCATCCCCACCATCGCCCCCTTCCTGCTGCCCAAGGCCCTGCCCCTGCTGCGGGCGCGCTTCCCCAAGCTGCGTCTCTATCTTCGGGAGGACCTGACCCAGCGCCTGATCGCCGCCCTCAAGGCCGGCCAGCTGGACGCGGCCCTGATCGCGCTCCCCTTCGACATGGCCGGCCTGGCCCACGCCCACGTCTCCGACGACGAACTGCTGGCCGCCATCCCCGCCGATCATCCCCTGGCCAACCGGCTGGAATTCCCCCCCTCGGCCATGGAGGGGGAGGACCTGATCCTGCTGGAGGACGGCCACTGCCTGCGCGACCATGTGCTCTCGGCCTGCGGCCTGAAGCCCCCCAAGGCCACCGGCGACGAGGAGGCCTTCGCCGCCACCTCCCTGCCGACCCTGGTGCAGATGGTGGGGTCGGGCCTGGGCGTCACCTTCCTGCCGGCCATGGCGGTGGAGGCGGGCCTGACCCAGGCCGCCCACGTCGCGGTGCGCCATCTCCAGGCCGAGCACCCGAGCCGCGAGATCGTGGTGGCCTGGCGGGCCGGCTCCAGCCGCGGCGCCGAGGGCCGCCTGCTGGCCGAGACCCTGCGGGACGCCTGAACGGCGAAGCCGCAATTGAGCCAGATCATGGTTGGGCCCGATGGGCCGCGTCAGACGTTGCCACCACGGGGTTCCCCCCAATCCATCGGAGCAACAAGATGCAACTACCCAAGGGCACGACCGTCGCCGTCGCGGACGGCGTGACGCTTCACCTCTACCGGAACGCCGGCGACGAGGTTCATCCCAAGCTGACGGCCCTGCCGCCGGCCACCCTGGGCCACGTCAACCGCAGCTCCGGCGACCACCACTATTCCAGCTCGGCCAACCCGAACGACGGCCAGCAGCGCGAGGACGGCTTCGCCGCGGCCACGGCGGCCTGGCTGAACGAGCAGGCCCTGGGCGGCAAGATCGAGCACCTCTACATCATCGCCGCCCCCAAGACCCTGGGCGAGCTGCGCCGCCACTATCACAAGGCCCTGGAGGGCAAGCTGCTGGGGGAACTGGCCAAGGACCTCACCGGCCACGTGGTGGGCGACATCGAGACCGCCATCGCCCACGCCTGATCCCGGCCGGGGCGGGCCCAGGCTCGCCCCGGATCGCGACTGTCGATCTATTTCGATATATCTCTATTGCATTCCGGCGCGGGTTAGATATATCTGCAATATCGATATGTCTAAATAGGATCGAAAATGCATAGACACTTCTCTCACCGACACGAACATCGCAGCCGCCACGGCTTTGGCGGCCACCTGCGCGAGCACCTCCGGGGCGGACGCGGCGAGCGCGGCGGCCGCATCGGCCGCCTGCTGGAGCACGGGGACCTGCGGTTCCTGGTCCTGGCCCTGCTCGCCGAGAAGCCCCGCCATGGCTACGACGTCATGCGCGAGCTCGAGGAGCGCACCGGCGGGGCCTACCGGCCCAGCCCCGGCGTCATCTACCCCACCTTCTCCCTGCTGGAGGACGAGGGCTTCGTGGTCCCCGTCGCCGCCGAGGGCGGTCGCAAGGCCTATGAGGCCACCCCGGCCGGCAAGGAGGCGCTGGAAGCCAACCGCGCCGCGGTGGACGCCATCTTCGCCCGCCTGGACGAGGCGGCCGAACATTCCTCCGGCGCCCGGCCCAAGCTGCAGCGCGCCATGCAGAACCTCGGCGTCGCCCTTCGCCTGCGCATGCAGCGCGGCGGTGTCACCGAGGATCAGGTGGACGCCATCGCCGGCATCCTCGACGAAGCCGCGGCCCGCATCGAGCGGACCTGAGCCCGGCTCATCCCGGGTTCGAGGCGAGCTCGCGGGTGAAGAACAGCGCCAGGTCGTCGTCCACCATGACCTCCTGCATCGGCGTCACGGGGATCGTGTTCCAGGCGATCCCCCGCCCGTCGGGCAGATAGCCCCGCAGCACATAGAGCCGCTGGGCCGGACCGTAGTCGCGATAGAGCCCGACCCCGATGCCGGCGGTCGGGCTGCGGGTGGCGATCAGGGCCTCGGCGGCGTCCATCAGGGCGGTGCCGATCCCGCGCCGGCGGAATTGGGGCAGGACGTTGAAGTCCTGGATCTCCGGAATCCCCGCCTCGCGGAACGGCGCATACTGCGGGACCCACATCACCGTCACATAGCCGGCGAATTCCCCGTCCAGGCGGGCTGTCAGCACCGGCCGGTCGTCGGCGGTCTGTTCGTCCAGGTAGCGGGCGAACTGGGCCTCCGGCTTGTCCCAGCCGATGGCGGCGAAGGCCTGGGCGATGCGCGGCGGATCCTCCGCCGTCAGGGGCGTGATCTCCAGCATCAGTCCATCAGCTTCTGGGTCAGGTAGACATAGTGCCGGGCCCAGCGGCGGGCGTTCAGCTCCGGATCGGCGTCGTTGGCGTGGCCGCCGAAGGTCTGCTCGTAATAGAGGTAGGGGATGCCCATGGCCTCCAGCCGGGCCGCGAACTTCCGCGCATGGCCCGGATGGACCCGGTCGTCGCGGGTGTTGGTGGTGATATAGGGCTCGGGATATTTCACGCCGGGCTTGAGGTTCTGGTAGGCCGAGTACTTGGCGATGAAGGCGCGGTCCGCGGGCACGTCCGGGTCGCCATATTCCCCGATCCACGAGGCCCCCGCCGACAGCTTGTGATAGCGCAGCATGTCGATCAGCGGGCTCTCCACCACCACGGCGTTCCACAGCTCCGGGTGCTGGGTCATGGAGACCGTGGTCAGCACCCCGCCGTTGGACCGGCCATAGATGCCGAGCCGGCGGGCCGAGGTGATCTTGCGGGCCGCCAGGTCGCGGGCCACGGCGGCGAAGTCGTCGAAGGACAGCTGGCGCGTCTCCCGCAGCACGCTGTCGTGCCAGGCCGGCCCGAACTCGCCGCCCCCGCGGATATTGGCGATCACATAGGCGCCGCCCCGCTCCAGCCAGATCTTGCCCATCTCCGGCAGGTAGATCGGCGGCTTGGCCACCTCGAAGCCGCCATAGCCGTACATGAGGGTGGGCAGCGACCCGTCGCGCTTCGCGCCCTTCGGCAGGACCACGAAATAGGGAATCTTGGCCCCGTCCGAGGAGGTGGCCCAGTACTGCTTCACCTCGTGGGTCGCGGCCTTGAACCGGGCGGGCAGGGTCTTGACCGGAACCGCCGTCCCGGCGGCCGCGTCGGCCAGCCACAGGCTGGTGGGATCGAGGAAGCCCTCGGCGGCGACGAAGACCTGGTCGTCGTCCCCGGAGGCCGAGCGGATCGTGAAGGTGGCGTCCTTGGGCAGGGCCAGGCGTGTGGCCGTCCACTTGCCGTCCTTCAGGTCATAGACATCGACGGCGCCCTTCACCTCGTCCAGCAGGTTCACCACCAGCCGCCCCTGGGTGTCGTCCACCTCGGTGATGGCCTGGCGCGGGCCGGGCTGGAAGATCAGGACCGGCTTCGCGCCGCCGGCCTTCAGGGCCTGCAGATCATAGGCGATCAGGGCCCCCGCGCCATAGCCGCCCCAGGCCTCCTTCAGCTCGAAGACCGCCTGGCCGTCGACATAGGCCTGGTATTCGGCCTTGCGGGGCAGGGCCACCGGGATCGTCCGGCCGGCCTCCAGCAGCACGAATTCGTTCTCGAAGAAGGTGATCCCGCGCCGCGCCATCAGGCCGTCGGCCTTGCCGCCCGCGCCGCGCAGGACGATGGGGGAGACCCCGACGTCGCTCTTCTGGCCGCGATAGACCTCGCGGGCCTGGCCGTCGCGGGTCAGGGTCTTGACGATATAGGCGTAGCCCGAGGGGGTCTCGTCGCCCGGCGTCCAGATGCGGTCGGCCACCAGGGTGTCGGGATCGAGCCAGTCGAAGCCCTGCTTGCCCTCGGCCAGGCGGAAACCGCCGGTCACGAAGGCCTTCTTGGCGGTGTCGAACTCGCGCACCTCGACGGCGTCGCCGCCGCCGTCGGAGAGCTCCACCAGGCACAGGGTCTGGGCGGGCTTCAGGCAGGTCGCCCCCTTCCAGATCCAGTTCTTGCCCTCGGCCTTGGACAGCGCGTCCAGGTCCAGCAGGGTGTCCCAGGCGGGCTCGGCGCTGCGATAGGAGGCGAGCGTCGCGTGGCGCCAGACCCCGTGCACGTGGGCGTCGTCCTGCCACAGGTTGTCGACCCCCCCGGCCCGGAACACCGGCCACGGAATGCGGTCCTTGGCGGTGAAGATGGCGCGCGCCTCACCCAGATAGTTCGCGTAGCGGGGATCGGCCTCCAGCCGCTTGGCCGACTTGGCGTTCTGGCCCTCGACCCAGGCCATGGCCCTGGGCGCATCGATGTCCTCGAGCCAGGTGAAGGGGTCCGCGGGGGCCTGGGCATGGGCCGGGCCGGCCAGCAGGAGGGCGCCGGTCAGCGCCGCGCAAAGCATTTTCATGGGCCAAATCTAGGACCGCGCGGCAGGGTCTGTCTCGCCAAAGGTGATCGCCGGCGATTTCTCGCCTATATAGCCGCCATCATGAGCCGTCCGTTCCTGAAGATGAACGGGCTCGGCAACGACTTCGTCGTGGTCGAGGCCCGCTCCGCCCCGTTTGCGCCCAGCGCCGACGAGGTGCGCGCCATCGCCTCGCGCGAGGGCGGGATCGGCTGCGACCAGCTGGTCTCCATCGACCCCTCGTCCCGCGCCGACGCCGCCGTCCGCTTCTGGAACGCCGACGGCGAGGAGGTGGGCGCCTGCGGCAACGCCAGCCGCTGCGTGGGCTGGCTGCTGATGGAGGCTTCCGGCAAGGACGTGGCCACCTTCGAGACCCGGGGCGGCCTGCTCACCGCGCGGCGCGCGGGCGACAAGCGGGTCAGCGTCGACATGGGGGTCCCGGGCCTGGCCTGGAACCAGATCCCCCTGGAGGAGGAGATGGACACCCGGGGCATCGAGCTCCAGGTCGGCCCCATCGACGCCCCCCTGCTGCACACCCCGGGCTGCGTCTCCATGGGCAACCCGCACGTGGTCTTCTTCGTCAACGACGCCGAGACCGCGCCGGTGCGCGAGGTCGGCCCGATGATCGAGCACCACCGGCTGTTCCCGGAGGGCGTCAATGTCGGCTTCGCCCAGATCAAGGCCCGCGACCGCATCCGCCTGAAGGTCTGGGAGCGGGGCGCCGGCCTCACCAAGGCCTGCGGCACCGGCGCCTGCGCGGCCCTGGTGGCGGCCAGCCGCCGCGGCCTTACCGACCGCAAGGCCACCCTGGAGCTGGACGGCGGCGATCTGACCATCGAGTGGCGGCAGAGCGACGACCACGTGATCATGACCGGTCCACTGGAACTCGAGTTCACGGGGACCCTGCCGTGAGCGACAAGCTGGATATCGTCACCTTCGGGTGCCGCCTCAACGCCTATGAGAGCGAGGTCATCCGCGCCCGGGCCATCGAGGACGGGCTGGAGAACGCCATCGTCTTCAACACCTGCGCGGTGACCGGCGAGGCCGTGCGCCAGGCGCGCCAAGCGATCCGCAAGGCCCGCCGCGAGCGCCCCGACGCCCGGTTGATCGTCACCGGCTGCGCGGCCCAGATCGACCCCGCCGCCTTCGCCGCCATGACCGAGGTGGACCTGGTGCTGGGCAACGCCGAGAAGTCGGCGGCCGGCGCCTATGGCGCCGCCGCCCCGGAAGGCCGGGTGCGGGTCAACGACATCATGAGCGTGCGGGAGACCGCCGGCCACCTGATCGACGGTCTGAAGGACCGGGCGCGGGCCTATGTCGAGGTCCAGAACGGCTGCGACCACCGCTGCACCTTCTGCATCATCCCCTTCGGCCGTGGAAATTCCCGCTCGGCGGCCGCCGGCGAGGTGGTGGAGCAGGTCCGCAAGCTCACCGCCCAGGGCTATCTCGAGGTGGTGCTCACCGGGGTGGACATCACCAGCTGGGGCGCCGACCTGCCGGGCCAGCCGACCCTCGGCCAACTGGTGGCCCGCATCCTGAAGCTGGTCCCCGAGCTGCCGCGCCTGCGGCTCTCCTCCATCGACGCCGCCGAGATCGACCCCGATCTGATGCGCTGCCTGGCGGAGGATCCCCGGCTGATGCCCTACCTGCACCTGTCGCTGCAGGCCGGCGACGACATGATCCTGAAGCGGATGAAGCGCCGCCACAGCCGCGCCGACGCCCTGAAGCTGATCGCCGATGTCCGCGCGGTTCGCCCGGACACAGCCTTCGGCGCCGACTTCATCGCCGGCTTCCCGACGGAGACGGAGGCGATGTTCGAGAACACCCTGCGCCTGGTCGAGGACGGCGGGCTGTCCTTCCTGCACGTCTTCCCCTTCAGCCCCCGTCCCGGCACGCCGGCCGCCCGTATGCCGCAGCTCCAGCGCCCGGTGATCAAGGACCGCGCCGCCCGCCTGCGCGCCGCCGGCGAGCGGGCGCTTGAGCGCCACCTGCAGCGCCAGGTCGGCCGGACGATCACCGGCCTGGTCGAGCGCGACGGGGTCGCCCGGGCCGAGGACTTCACCGAGATCGCCTATGTCGGCGAGGCCGCCGTGGGGTCGATCGTACCGATGCGGATCACCGGCTATGAGGGCGCGCGCGCCCTGGCGGAGGTCGCGGTCCTGGAGGCGGCGGAATGAGCGGCGAGACCGGCGGATGCCAGTGCGGGGCGGTGCGGTTCCGGGTGGACGGCGCGCTGGGCCGGCCCAGCCTCTGCCACTGCCGCATGTGCCAGAAGGCCTTCGGGAGCCTCTTTGGCCCCCTGGTGTCGGTGAAGATCGCCGACCTGGTCTGGACGCGCGGCGCGCGCAAGATCTTCGCCAGCTCCAACAAGGTCGACCGCGGCTTCTGCGCCGACTGCGGCACGCCGCTCACCTTCGAGTGGAGCGAGACCCTCATCGACCTGGCCATCGGGGCCTTCGACGATCCCGCGCCGCTCAAGCCCGTGGTCCAGATGGCCGTTGAGGCGGCCGTGCCGTGGGTCAATGACCTGCCCGGCCTGCCGACCCCCAGCGCGCAGGAGCGCGGAAAGATGGCGGCGCACTACGCCGCCATTGTCAGCCATCAGCATCCCGATCACGACACCGACGTGTGGCCGCCGGCGACCTGAGGCGTCCGTAGAGGACAAGGAAACCCCACGTGCCTCAGGACTCCAGGGATCTGGCCAGCAAGGTCGCCCACGTCACCTTCGCCTTCTGGGTGATGAAGATCTGCGCCACCACGGCCGGCGAGACCGGCGGCGACCTGCTCTCCATGACGCTGAAGGTCGGCTACCTGGCCAGCACCCTGATCCTGCTGGGCTTCTTCCTGGTGGTCCTGGTCTTCCAGCTGCGGGCCAAGGCCTTCCATCCCTTCCTCTACTGGGCGGTGATCCTGGCCACCAGCACGGCGGGCACGACGATGTCGGACTACATGGACCGCAGCCTGGGCCTCGGCTACGCCGCCGGCGCGACGATCCTGGTGAGCCTGCTGGCGGCCGTCCTGCTGACCTGGCGCCTGACCCTGGGCTCCATCGCCGTGGACCATATCCGCGACCCGCGGGCCGAGAGCTTCTACTGGGCCGCCATCCTGGTCTCCAACACCCTGGGCACGGCCCTGGGGGACTATCTCGCCGACAGTTCGGGCCTGGGCTACGGGCTCAGCAACCTGCTGATCGCCGGCGGCATCGCGGTCACGGTGATCGGCTGGCGGTTCACGACGATCTCGCGGACGGTGCTGTTCTGGATCGCCTTCGTCCTGACGCGGCCCTTCGGCGCCACCATGGGCGACCTGCTCACCAAGGCGCCGGAGAAGGGCGGCCTGGGGATCGGCACGATCGGCTCGACCCTCGTCCTGCTGTCGGTGCTGGTCCTGGTGCTGATCTTCAGCACCCGACGCGAACGGAGCCTGGCGGCCGCCTAGTCCTCCGGCGTCCCGCGGCCCGGGAATCCCGGCAGGGCCCAGCCCTTGAGGATCGCGCCGGTGCGGATGGCGAAGGCCACGGCGAATCCCGCCAGGCCGGCGGGGAAGCCCGGAACCCCGAACATCTGCAGGACCACGAAGGCGCAGGCGCCCAGCAGGGCGGCGGTGACATAGATCTCGCGCTTCAGCAGGATCGACGGTTCGTGGGCGAGCACATCGCGGATCACCCCGCCGAAGCAGGCCGTCAGCGTCCCCATCACCACCGCCGAGAAGGGTGGCGCGCCCAGGGAGGCCGCCTTGGCCGCCCCCACCACGCAATAGGCGGCCAGGCCGAGCGCATCGAGCCACAGCAGCACCCGCATCCGCCCCTTGCCCGCCCCGAACACCCAGACCGCCATGGCCGCGGCCAGGCAGGCCAGGATGTAGGCCGGCTTCTGCACCCAGAAGACCGGCGCCCCGATCAGCAGGTCCCGCAGGGTGCCGCCGCCGACCCCGGTCACGGCGGCGAAGAAGCCGAAGGTGACGATGTCGTGCTTGCGCCGCGCGGCGGCCAGGGCCCCGGTGGCGCCGAACACGGCCACGGCGGCATAGTCCAGCCAGGTCAGGGTGGCGGTGAGGGCGTCCATTCCCCATCCTCTATCGCGCACGCCGAGGAGCCGCTAGAAGCCGCCTATGACTGAACCCAAGAAGGGCTGGTTCCAGCGCCTCGCCGGCGGCCTCACGCGCTCGTCCAAGGCGCTGACCGAACAGGTGGCCGCCACCTTCACCAAGGCGCCGCTCGACCAGGCCAAGCTCGACGAGCTGGAGGAGATGCTGATCGAGGCCGACCTCGGTCCGCACTCGGCCGCCCGCATCACCCAGCGCTTCTCCGACGCCAAGTTCGGCAAGAGCGTCGACGAGATGGAGATCAAGGAGGCGCTTGCCGAGGCGATCGGTGACGAGCTTTCCAGCCGCCAGGGGACCTTCGATCCGCTGTCCGGGCCCAAGCCCTATGTGGTGCTGTTCATCGGGGTCAACGGCTCGGGCAAGACCACGACCCTGGGCAAGATCGCCGCCGACCTGACGGGCAAGGGCGCCAAGGTGCTGGTGGTGGCCGGGGACACCTTCCGCGCCGCCGCCGTCGAGCAGCTCAAGGTCTGGGCCGAGCGCGCCGGGGCCGACTTCATGTCGCGCCCGCCCAATTCCGACGCCGCCGGCCTGGCCTTCGACGCCATCGCCCACGCCAAGGAGAAGGGCCACGACGTGGTCCTCATCGACACCGCCGGCCGCCTGCAGAACAAGCAGGGCCTGATGGACGAGCTGCTGAAGGTCATCCGGGTGGTCAAGAAGCTCGACCCCGAGGCCCCGCACGAGACCCTGCTGGTGCTCGACGCCACGGTGGGCCGCAATGCGCTGGCCCAGGAGAACATCTTCGGCAACCAGATCGGGGTGTCGGGGATCGTGATGACCAAGCTGGACGGCACCGCCCGCGGCGGGGTCCTGGTGCCGGTGGCCCAGGCGTCTGACAGCCCCATCAAGCTCATTGGCGTCGGGGAGGGGATCGAGGATCTTCAGCCCTTCAACGCCCGGGCCTTCGCCCGTTCCCTCGTCGGTCTGGAGGACGCATGACCCTGTCGCCTGGCGCCAAGAAGTTCGTCACCGGATTCGTCGACTACGGATGGCCGGTGGGCTTCGTCATCGCCTATTTCATCACCCACGACACGGTCCAGGCGACCTGGGGCATGGTGGCCGGCGCGGCGCTGGCCCTGGTCATCGGCTTCGTTGTGGAGAAGCGCGTCGCCCCCATGCCCCTGGTGGCGGGGCTGATCGCGGTGCTGTTCGGCTGCCTGACCCTGTTCTTCCACGACGACCGGTTCATCAAGGTCAAGCCGACCGTGACCTCGGTGGCCTTCGGCCTGTTCCTGATCGGGGGCATGGTGCTGCGCAAGAACCCGCTGAAGATCCTGCTGGGCAAGGCCTTCCAGATGCCCGACGAGGGCTGGCGCAAGCTGACCTGGCGCTACGGGATCTTCTTCCTCTGCGTGGCGGGCCTGAACGAATTCATCTGGCGCACCCAGCCGGACGCCACCTGGGTGCTGTTCCGCTTCCCGGGCCTCTCCATCATCCACGTCCTGTTCGGCTTCTCCCAGGTGCCGCTGATGATGAAGTACGCCAAGATCGACGAGCCGCCGCCGGTGCCGCCCATCGAATAGGGCGTCCACGGACGGCTGTCGTCAAAACGACGCGAACGGATTATAATCTCCCGGCCCGAGCCAATCCGAAAGGCGGGGAACTCCATGTCGAAATCGAAGTCTGGCAAGTCAGGCGGGCTCCCGGCCCTCGACCGGTCGCCGAGCCACCTGCTGCACCGCGCCCTGCAGCTGTCCCTGGATCTCTACGCCGAGGCCTTCGGAGCCGGCGGGCCGACCCAGCGCCAGTACGCCGTGCTGGCGGCGGTGGAGGCCCATGAGGGCCTCACCCAGACCGACCTGGTCAGGATCACCGGCATCGACCGCTCCACCCTGGCCGACATGGCCGCCCGCATGATCACCAAGGGTCTGCTGGAGCGCCAGAGGTCCGCCGCCGACGCCCGGGCCAACGCCGTCAGCCTCACCGCCGCCGGCCGCGAGCTGCTGGAGGAGGCCAAGCCGAAGATGGCCGAGGTCGACGCCAAGCTGCTGAAACTGCTGTCCTCGGGCAAGCGCGAGGGCCTGGTCGCCGTCCTGCGCGACCTGATCGCCGCCGGCGAGGCCGCGGCCCAGCCGCCGGTCGAGAAGCCCGCCAGGAAGGCCAAGGCCGAAAAGCCCGCCAAGCTCAAGAAGGCCAAGCCGGAGAAGGCGCCCAAGGCCGCCAAGCCCGCGAAGGCCGAGAAGCCGGCCAAGCCGGAGAAGGCCCCCAAGCCTGAAAAGCCCAAGAAAGAGAAGAAGGCCAAGAAGGCGGCCTGATCCCTCCGGGACCTGTTTCTAGACCTTGATGTCCAGCAGCGAGCCCGGCCGCAGGATCCGCTCGGGCGGATCGGCGGGCAGGTTGGTGGGGATGCGGCCCAGGGGCTGGGCCCGGGTCGTGGGCTGCGCGGCGGCGGCCGAGGTCGGCGCCTCCTGCTGGCCGAGCGCGGCCTGGAAGAAGGCGCGCTGACCCGCATTGCGGGGCGCCTCGGGCCGCTGGATCGGTTGGGCGGTCTGCGGGAAGCCGGGTCGGATCGGGAGCGCCACGTCGGGCCTTATGGTTAATGCGCGGTCAACGATATGGCGCGGTTCGCCTCAATGTAAGGTTAACGCGGGGCCTTCGCCCAGAGATCCCGCGCGTCTTTTTCCGTCAGCGGCCCGGTGTGCTTGGCCAGGATCATGCCGTCGGCGCCCACCAGATAGGTCTCCGGCACCCCGGTGACCCCCAGCTCGATGCCGGCGCGGCCGTCGCGGTCCACCAGGCGCGCGCCGTAGGGGTCTCCCAGGCGGGCCAGGAAGGCCTTGGTGTTGTCGGGCGCGTCCTTGTAGGCGATCCCCACCAGGGGGACCCCCTGGGCCTTCAGGGCCACCAGCACCGGCTGCTCGATCTCGCAGGGGGCGCACCAGGAGGCGAAGATGTTCACCAGCACCGGCCCCTTGGCCGCCTCGCGCAGGCGCACCGGCCGGCCGTCGTCCAGGCTGGGCAGGACCAGGTCCGGAGTCGGCTTGCCCACCAGGGCCTGGGGCTCGACCCGGGGGTCGTGCTTGAGGGCGAACAACCCGAACAGCAGGGCGAGCGCCACCAGGGCGATCAGCGGCAGCAAGGCCAGGCCGCGGTTCACGCCTCGCGGTCCCTGGAAAGCTCCTGCGCGCGTTTGCGCCAGCGGCGCGCGTGGTTGAGGCTGGAGACGATCATGCCGAGGAAGGCGATGGCGGTCAGGCCATAGGCGGGCCAGATGAAGGCGGCGTAGGCGCCGGGATCCAGGTCGAGCATGGTCAGCCCCTCGCCGCGCGCAGGGCGGCGGCCTCGGCGCGGCGGCGCCAGACCTCGCCGCGGATGCGCACCAGCCACAGGGATCCGAAGGCCGCCATATAGGCCAGGCCCAGCAGCAGCAGCGGATAGAGGTATTCCACCGTCATGGTGGGGCCGCCCTTGCGGAACACCGAGGCGCCCTGGTGCAGGGTGTTCCACCAGTTCACCGACCAATGGACGATGGGCAGGTTCACCACCCCCACCAGGGCCAGGATCGCTCCGGCGCGGGCCGCCTTGGCCTCGTCGTCCAGGGAGGCGCGCAGGGCCATGTAGGCCAGATAGAACAGCAGCAGGACCAGGACCGAGGTCAGGCGCGCGTCCCAGACCCACCAGGTCCCCCACATCGGCCGGCCCCACAGCGAGCCGGTGGCGAGCGCCAGGACCGTGAAGGCCGCGCCCAGGGGGGCGGCGGCCTGGGCCGCGGCGTCGGCGAGCGCATGGCGGAAGACGAGCGCCAGGAAGCTCGCCCCGCCCAGGCAGGCATAGACGAACATGCTCATCCAGGCGGCGGGGACATGGATGAACATGATCCGCACGGTGTCGCCCTGCTGGTAGTCCTCCGGGGCGGTGAAGCCCAGCCAGAGGCCGGCCAGGGCCAGCAGCACGGCGATGACGCCGAACATGGGCGCGGCCCAGCGCGAGAACGCCATGAAGCGCTCGGGGTTCGACAGGAAGGCCGGCGCCGGGATCATGCTGGCGAATTAGACCCCGGCGCCGCTTCGGGCAAGCCGGGGTCTGCTTCTGGAGCGTGACAGCCTGAAGTGGATACCGGTTCAGGCGCCCGTCACGCGCTAAACATAAGAAACCACGCCCTAGCCGCGGCCGCCCATGCGGTGGCCGCCGCCGTGGCCCTTGCCGCCGTGGCCACCCATCGGGCCCAGGGCGTCGAAGGCCTTCTTCTGGGACGGCGACAGCTGGCTGTAGAAGCGCATCGTCGCGTCGGCGCGGCGGCCGAACTGGACCTGGCGCTCAGCCATGCGGGCCTTCATGTGGTCCAGGCGCTGCGGCGTGGTCATCCCCGCCCGCTCGCCGCGCTCGGCGCGCATCCTGTCCCGCATCCCGGCCGGCGGGGCCATGGATTGCAGAAAGGCGTTCAGGGCCGGTTCCTGGGCCGGGGTCAGCTGCAGGGTGTCGCGCAGGTGCTGGGCGCGGCGAGCGGCCATTTCGGCCGGGTCGCGATGCATGCGCTCGCCGCGATCCTGGCGCGGGCCGGCGTCCTGGACGCCCGACATCATGCCGGCGGGCGGGGCAGGCTGGGCCAGGGCGGCGCCGCCAAGGCTGAGGATCGCGGCGCCGACCAGCAGCGGGGTGGTGAATTTCATGGGGTCTCGGACTCCGGGTTGTTACGCCCCTCAGGACCTTCAACGCGGGCCCCCGCGATTTCCGTCGCCGGAAAATTCAGGACAGGGCGTTGCGGCAGGCCGCGGCCATGGCCAGCGGTCCGAGCGCCACCGCCGCGGCGGCGTAGGCGCACAGCAGGGCCAGGCCCGCATGCCAGGGCAGGCCGTTGCCAAAGGCGTCCAGGGCCGCGCCGCCGAAAATCACCGGCGGCACGAACAGGGGCAGGACGATCACGGCGGTCAGCAGGCCGCCGCGCCGGGCTCCCAGGCTGAGGGCCGCCCCGATCCCGCCGGTGAAGGCGAAGGCCAAGCCTCCCACCAGAGCGCAGGCGAAGATCAGGGGGGCGAGCTCGGGCTTGGCGCCCAGCGCGATGGCCGCCACGGGGGCGGCGAGCGCCAGGGGCGCGCCCGTGGCGATCCATTGGCCCAGGCACTTCAGGGCGCAGACGATCTCCAGGGGCAGGGGCGAGAGCACGATCAGGTCGAGCGCCCCATCCTCGTAGTCGCGCTCGAACAGCCGCTCCAGGGAGAGCAGGGCCGCCAGCGCCAGGGCCACCCAGGCCATGCCGGTGGCGATGGCCGCCAGCCGGGCGGGTTCCGGGCCGGTGGCGAGCGGCAGCAGGGTCGCGGTCCCGGCGTAGAAGCCGAGCGAGACCAGCGGCCCGCCGCCCTTGCCCCAGGCCAGCGCCACCTCGCGGGCCAGCAGGGCGCCGGCCCGGCTCACGCGCCGATCTCCAGGGCCTTGGCCGGGACGGGCAGGGGATCGTGCACGGCGGCGACGATCAGGCCGCCACCGGCCAGATGGCCAGCCATGATCTGGCCGAATCGCTCGCGCCAGCCGGCGTCCAGCGGGCTCAGGGGCTCGTCCAGCAGCCACAGGGGGCGGGGAGCGGCGATGAGCCGCGCCAGGGCCAGGCGGCGCCTCTGCCCGGCCGACAGGCGCCGGATCTCCAGGTCCAGCAGGTTGACCAGTTCCAGGGTCCTGACCGCCGTCTGCGTCGATTCCGGGGTCCCGCCGGTCCAGGCGCTCCAGAAGCTGAGCTCCTCGCGGGCGGTGCGGGCCGGCTTGAGCCCGTCGAGGTGGCCGATCAGGTGCAGGCCCCGGGCCCGGGCCTCCGTGGGATCGAGCGCCCCGAAGCCCACCGCCCCGGCCTCGGTCTCGACGAGGCCGGCGATGGTGCGCAGCAGGCTGGTCTTGCCCGCGCCGTTGCGGCCGGTCAGGGCGGCGGCCTGGCCTGAGTCGAGGGTCAGGTTCAGGCCCTCGAAAAGCAGGCGCCCCCCCCGCCGAACGGCCAGGTTTTCGAGGCTCAGGCGCGAGATCACGGGCGCGGGGTTCCCACTGCATGGACGTGAGCCAAGCCAGGGTCTATGACGCGCGCGGCCGACGCCGCCTTGGGGGGCGTACGCGGCGCGGGGGCGGACGCTGTGTGTCCGCTTCGAAAAGCGCGCGATCCCCGAAGCGGTGATGTAGCGGCCGTGAACAGAGGAAGGATCCCTTATATGGCGTCGATCGACAGCCTGAAGACCCGCCGCGAACTGACGGTGGGCGACAAGACCTACGTCTACTACAGCCTTCCCGCCGCCGAGGAAGCCGGACTTTCGGGCGTTTCGCGCCTGCCGGCCTCCATGAAGGTGCTGCTGGAAAACCTGCTCCGCAACGAGGACGGCCTCTCGGTCGGCTCCGACGACCTCACGGCGCTCGCCGCCTGGCTGGTGAACAAGGGCTCCGTCGAGCACGAGATCAGCTTCCGCCCGGCCCGGGTCCTGATGCAGGACTTCACCGGGGTGCCCGCGGTCGTGGACCTGGCCGCCATGCGCGACGCCATGACCCATCTCGGCGCCAATCCCGAGAAGATCAACCCGCTGAACCCCGTCGACCTGGTCATCGACCACTCGGTGATGGTGGACCACTTCGGCACCGCCAAGGCCTTCGGCGAGAACGTCGAGCGCGAGTACGAGCGCAACATCGAGCGCTACCGCTTCCTGCGCTGGGGCTCCTCGGCCTTCAACAACTTCCGCGTCGTGCCGCCCGGCACCGGGATCTGCCACCAGGTGAACCTGGAATACCTGGCCCAGACCGTCTGGACCCTGGACGAGGCCGGTGAGACCACCGCCTATCCCGACACCGTCGTCGGCACCGACAGCCACACCACCATGGTCAACGGCCTGTCGGTCCTGGGCTGGGGCGTGGGCGGCATCGAGGCCGAGGCGGCCATGCTGGGCCAGCCGATCCCCATGCTGATCCCCGAGGTCATCGGCTTCCGCGTCACCGGCGCCATGCCGGAGGGCGCGACCGCCACCGACCTGGTGCTCACCGTCACCCAGATGCTGCGCAAGAAGGGCGTGGTGGGCAAGTTCGTGGAATTCTACGGCCCCGGCCTCGCCGGCCTGACCCTGGAAGACCAGGCCACCATCGCCAACATGGCCCCGGAATACGGCGCCACCTGCGGCTTCTTCCCGGTGACCAAGGCCACCATCGACTACCTGACCGCCACCGGCCGTGAGCCCCACCGGGTCGCCCTGGTGGAAGCCTACGCCAAGGCCCAGGGCCTGTGGTTCGAGCCCGGCGACGCCGATCCCGAATTCACCGACACCCTGGAGCTGGACCTCGGCACGGTCATGCCGTCCCTGGCCGGCCCCAAGCGTCCCCAGGACCGGGTCCTGCTCTCCGAGGCCGCCGCCGAGTTCAAGTCGGCCCTGGGCAAGGAGTTCGGCAAGGCCGATCCGGAAAGCGCCGAACAGCGCATCCCCGTGGCCGGCGAGAAGTTCGACGTCGGCAACGGCGACGTGGTCATCGCCGCCATCACCTCCTGCACCAACACCTCCAACCCCTCGGTGCTGATCGCCGCGGGCCTGGTGGCCAAGAAGGCCATCGAAAAGGGCCTGAAGGTGAAGCCCTGGGTGAAGACCTCGCTCGCCCCCGGCTCCCAGGTGGTGACCGACTATCTGAAGAGCGCGGGCCTCACCAAGAGCCTCGACGCGCTTGGCTTCAACCTGGTGGGCTACGGCTGCACCACCTGCATCGGCAATTCCGGCCCCCTGCCGGAAGCCATCTCCGAGGCGGTGCAGAAGGGTGACCTGGTCGCCTGCTCGGTGCTCTCGGGCAACCGCAACTTCGAAGGCCGGGTGAACCCCGACGTGCGGGCCAACTACCTGGCCTCGCCGCCCCTGGTGGTGGCCTACGCCCTGGCCGGTTCGATGAACATCGACCTGGCCACCGAGCCGCTCGGCGAGGGCAAGGACGGCAAGCCGGTCTATCTGAAGGACATCTGGCCGACCTCGGAAGAGATCGCCACCCTGCAGCGCAAGCACGTCACCCAGAAGATGTTCGCCACCCGCTATTCGGACGTCTTCAAGGGCGACAAGAACTGGCAGGGCATCAAGGTGGCTGGCGGCCAGACCTACGCCTGGGACATGGGCTCCACCTATGTGCAGAACCCGCCCTACTTCCAGGACATGAAGATGGAGCCGGCCCCGGTGACCGACATCGTCGAGGCGCGGGTTCTCTCCGTGTTCGGCGACTCGATCACCACCGACCACATCTCGCCCGCCGGTTCGATCAAGGCCACCTCGCCGGCCGGGGTCTATCTGCGCGAGCACCAGGTGCCGACCACGGAGTTCAACTCCTACGGCGCCCGCCGCGGCAACCACGAGATCATGATGCGCGGCACCTTCGCCAACATCCGGATCCGCAACAAGATCACCCCGGACATCGAGGGCGGGGTCACCAAGCACTTCCCCTCCGGCGACGTCATGGCGATCTATGACGCGGCCATGCGCTACCAGGGCGAAGGCCGTCCGCTGGTGGTGTTCGCCGGCAAGGAATACGGCACCGGCTCCTCCCGCGACTGGGCGGCCAAGGGCACCAAGCTCCTGGGCGTGCGCGCGGTGATAGCCGAGAGCTTCGAGCGCATCCACCGCTCGAACCTGGTGGGCATGGGCGTCCTGCCGCTGCAGTTCCTGCAGGAAGGCTGGCAGAAGCTGAACCTGACGGGCGAGGAGATCGTCACCATCCGTGGCCTGACCGAGCTCTCGCCCCGCCGCCAGCTGACGGTGGAGATGTACCGTCCGTCGGACGGCCGCATCGCCCGCTTCCCGGTCCGTTGCCGGATCGATACGCCCACCGAGCTTGAGTACTTCAAGAACGGCGGCGTGCTGAACTACGTGCTGCGCAACCTCGCCAAGTCCGCGGCCTAAGGTGTTCCCGACCAGGCGGCGCCGACCCGACGCCGCCTGGTCACACCTTGTTGAAACCTTCCTCCAACGAAGTCCGGTTAAGTGCGCGCCAATGCGTAACGTCGCGCTTTTCAGCCTGCTGGTCGCCGCCCTGCCGTTTTCCGCGCAGGCCCGGCCGCCGGTGGTGGTCGAACTCTACACCGCCCAGGGGTGCGCCTCCTGCGGCGAGGCGAACGCCTATGTCGGCAAGCTGGCCGACCGGCCCGGCGTGCTCGCCCTGACCTTCCCGGTGGACTACTGGGACTATCTCGGCTGGCCCGACACCTTCGCCAAACCCGAATTCGCCGAGCGCCAGAAGGCCTATGTGGCCCGGCTGGACCTGCGGGAGCCCTATACGCCCCAGGTGGTGGTGGACGGCCGCGCCCAGGCCGGCGGCCTGCAGAGCGAGAAGATCGACAAGCTGGTGGCCGACGCCGCCCAGGCGCCCCGCCGCGCCCCGGACATGGCCTTCATCGGCCAGCGTCGGGTGGATGTGGGCTTCGGGACTCCGCCGCGGGGCGGGGCCGAGGTCTGGGTGATCCGCTATGATCCGCGCGAGCAGGACGTCACCGTCCGCAAGGGCGACAACAAGGGCCAGACCGTGCCGCACAGGAATGTGGTGGTGCAGATCAAGCGCCTGGGCCCCTGGCGCGGCCAGCCCACCGCCTACCGCCTGCCCCAGGCGCCCGCCGAGGGCCTGGCCACCGCGGTCATCGTCCAGGCCGCCCGTGGCGGCCGCGTGGTGTCCGCCGTCCGCAGGGACTGACGCCGACCTCCAGACATGACGAAGCCCGCACGGTGGAGGGGGGGGTGCCGTGCGGGCTCGTCTTGGGGCTCTTACTTGGAGAGAGCTAGGTGTCGGCTGGCCGAAGCCCGCGATCCAGGGGGGCTGGGGGGGCTGTTCAGGATCCGGGACCAGCGAGGTTCCGACCAACCGACAATGACTTTATCGGTGGCGCATCAGGCGGCGGCTGGGCCGGATTAAGGTCTTTTCACGGCGCAAGGTTACGGTTGTTTTAGAATGGCCCGGGGCGTTGCAGGCGGGACACGCCGGCCCGCGCGCGCCGGCATTTGTCGAACGGCGCGGATTGGGTCTAACCTGCGCCTTGCATGGCGTTGGATCAGCCCCACCAGACCCCCTCGGCCGCGAGCGTCTTCTTCGAGCGCCGCGAGTTCCAGCGCATCCTCAACCTCTATGGCCGCATGGTCGCCGCCGGCGAATGGCGCGACTACGCCATCGACGCCCAGACCGAGGCCTGCTCCTTCTCGGTGTTCCGCAGGGCCACCGAGGCGCCCCTCTACCGCATCGAGAAGCGCCCGGCCCTGGCCCAGCGCCAGGGGGCCTGGTCGGTGATCGGCCAGGGTGGGGTGATCCTCAAGCGCGGCCACGACCTGGACCAGGTGCTGCGGGTCTTCGACAAGGGCCGCTTCAAGGTGGTGGATTAGCCAAACAAAAACCCCGGCGGTTTCCCGCCGGGGCTCTCGAAGGTCGGTCCTGGTCGGGCCTTAGCGGCGGCTGCCGAACAGGGCGAGCAGGAACTGGAACATGTTGATGAAGTCCAGGTACAGCTGGAGCGCGCCGAAGTTGGTGGCCACGCTCATGGCCGACTCGTTCCCGCCCAGCTCGTAATAGGTCATCTTCAGGCGCTGGGTGTCGTAGGCCGTCAGACCCGCGAAGATGAGCAGGCCGATCACGTTGATCAGCAGCGCCATCACCGAGTTCTGCAGGAACATGTTGATCAGCATGGCGCCGATCAGGCCCCAGGCCCCCATGATCAGGAAGCTGCCGAAGCCGGTCAGGTTCTTCTTGGTGGTGTAGCCCACCAGGGAGAGGGCCCCGAAGGCCGTGGCGGTCAGCAGGAAGGTCGAGGCGATGGAGGCGCCGGTATAGCGCAGGACCAGCACGCCCATGGAGGCGCCGATCAGGCTGACGATCGCCCAATAGGTGATGCCGGCCGCCTTGGGGGTGACGTTCTTGGTGAAGGAGGAGAACAGGATGACCGCCAGCGGGGCGAAGGCCACCACCATGCCGAGGATCGAATAGCCCACCCGGCCATTGGCCACGGTGAACATCAGATCGCGGACCGGGGCGAAGGATCCCGTCAGGTAGGCCAGGCCGGCGGACAGCAGGAGGCCCACGGCCACCTTGTTGTAGACGCCGAGCATGAAGCTGCGAAGTCCCGCGTCCACCGACATGTCGGCGCGATCCGCGGGGATCGTGCGAGCAGCGCCGCGGTTGAAGTCGCTCATCTGAGCATAGCCCTTTGTTGCAACGCCCCAGGTGGGCGCACCTCCGAATATCGGGTTCCGCGGCCTCAAGCGCAAGCGGGCGCCCGATTACGATTGCGTCAGGCGATCTTGCCCTGCTCCGGAGGCGGCTTAGGCTGGGGCCCATGATCCGCCTTTTCGCCGCCGTCGCCGTCCCGCCCGAACTGGGGGAGGGGCTGCAAGCCCGCCAGACCGGCCTGGCCGGCGCCAACTGGCGGCCGCTGGAGGCCTTCCATATCACCCTGCGGTTCTTCGGCGACGTGCGCGAGGACATGGCCGACGACCTGCATCTGGAGCTGGAGCGCATCTTCGCCGCCCCCATGACCCTGGAGCTGGAGGGGGTCGGCTCGTTCGGCGAGGGCCCCGAGCTGCACGCCGTCTGGGCCGGGGTGAGGGAGAGCGAGGCTCTGCGCCGCCTGGCCAAGGCCTGCGAGACCGCCGCCCGGCGCGCCGGCCTGGCCCCCGACAGCCGCGCCTACCGCCCGCACGTGACCCTGGCCTATCTGCGCCGCCCCGATCCCGCCGAGGTCGCGGCCTGGCTGGCCGCCAACGCCCTGCTGAAGTCGCCGCCCTTCCAGGTCAGTCACTTCGGGCTCTATTCCAGCAAGCTGCTCAGCGGCGGGTCGCGCTATCAGCTGGAGCAGATCTACAGGTTGCGGTGACACTGAACCCGTTCGTCCCGGCGAACGCCGGGATGCGGGTCGTAGGTCACGGCCTGCGCCAGGAATCCTGAATGCGGCGGCTGTATCAGGGTCCCGGCCTTCGCCGGGATGAGCGGATGGGGACTACGCCTTGACCGCGTAGTCCTTGAGGATTCCCAGGGGCACGATGGCCAGGGTCTCCTCGTGGGTCGCCTCCAGCACCAGGTGCGGGGCGGCCCCGGCGTCCAGGGCCTCCTTCCAGCGCGGCGCGCAGAGGCACCAGCGATCGCCGGGCTTCAGGCCCGGAAAGGCGTAGTCGGGGACCGGGGTGGAGAGGTCGTTGCCCATGGATTTCGAATAGGCCAGGAATTCGGCGGTCATCACCGCGCAGACGGTGTGGATGCCGGTGTCCTGCGGCCCGGTCTCGCAGCAGCCGTTGCGGAAGAAGCCGGTGACGGGATCGAGCGAGCAGCTCTGCAGCTCGCCGCCCAGCACGTTTTTTGCATCCTCGTCGTATCGAATGGTCATGGGGCCATCCTAGCCCTTAAGAGGGGGGATCGCCCATGCAAAACGGAGCCCGCCCGTGATCGCCGCCCGGCCTCGCCGCAGCGCCCTCTATATGCCCGCCGCCAACGCCCGGGCCATCGAGAAGGCCCGCGACCTGGCCTGCGACGTGGTGATCCTGGATCTGGAGGACGCCGTCGCCCCCGACGCCAAGGACCTCGCCCGCGACCAGGCCGCGGCCGCGGTGAAGGCCGGCGGTTTCGGCCGCCGCGAGGTGGTGATCCGGGTCAATGGCCTCGACACCTCCTGGGGCGCCGCCGACCTGGCCGCGGCCGCCGCCGCCCGTCCGGCCGCCATCCTGGCGCCCAAGGTCTCCAGCCCCGCCGACGTGGCGGCCTATGACCGGGCCCTGACCGGCGACACCCGCCTGTGGGTGATGATCGAGACCTGCGCCTCCCTGTTCGCGTTGAATGAGATCGCCGCCTGCGCCGCCGCCAGCCGCCTTGAGACCCTGGTCATCGGGACCAACGACCTGGCCAAGGAGATGCGCTGCCGCCTGACCGTCGAGCGCGCGCCCCTGGCCGGCCCCCTGTCCCTCAGCGTCGCCGCCGCCCGCGCCCACGGCCTGACCATCCTGGACGGCGTCTTCAACGGCATCGAGGACGACGAGGGCCTGGCCCGTCAATGCGCGCAAGGGTCGGAGTTCGGCTTCGACGGCAAGACCCTGATCCATCCCCGGCAGATCGAGGCGGCCAACGTCGCCTTCTCTCCGGCCCCGGACGAGATCATGTGGGCGCGCAGAATTGTCGAGGCCTTCGATTCGCCGGAAAACGCCGCTAAGGGCGTGCTTCGCGTCGAGGGACGCATGGTGGAGCGGTTGCATCTGGCCGAGGCGCAGCGTCTGATCGCTGTGGCCGAGGCGATCGCCGCGGCGTGAGGCAGGATTTGGAAACCCGGGTGTCGAGAACTGGACGGATCGCGGCGCTCCTGGCGACCGTGGCCCTGAGCGCGCCGCCGGCCCTGGCCCAGGAGGCCGACCCCATCGGGGCCCTGCTGGAGCAGACCCAGACCGCCCCGCCCCCGGAGCCCACCCCCCAGCCGCCGGCCCCGGCTCCTGCGGCCGAGACCCCGGCCGCCTCGCCCCCGCCCTCGACCACGCCGCCGGTGAGCACCGCCCCGCCCCCGGTCTACAACCGGCCGCCGGTCCAGGCGCCTCTGCCCTATGTGGCGCCGCAGCCCTATACGCCGCCCGCCTACACACCCCCGGCCTATACGCCCCCGGCCTACGTCCCGCCGGCCACGCGCCGGCCGCAGCTCACCGCGCCGGTCCATATCGACGAGATCGGCAAGACGCCTGAGGGCCCGCCGACGGCCACCGACCTGAACTACGAGGCGCGCATGCGCTCGTCCTTCAACTCCGCCCAGGGGATGCAGGGGCCGCTGGACGGGGCCTGGAGCCTGCGCGCGGGGGGTTCGGAACTCTATGACCTGCAGCTGGTGGACACCGGCAGCGGCAGCCTTGAGGGCGCCTGGCGCGATCCGCGGCGGCGCGGGGCGGTGGACGCCTCGGGCTTCATCGATTCCATCAGCCGGGTGGGCGGCCAGCTCACCATCCGCATCACCCCCCGACCCGGCGCCGACCCCTCCATCATCATGCTGAGCGCCGACGTGAACGGAAGCTGGTCGGGCGAACTCAACGAACGTGGCGAGCACCGCTCGGTGACCCTGCGGCGGAACTAGAGCCCCAGCGCCCGCCGCGCGGTCTCGACGGCGTAGGCCGCCACGTCGGCGGCGTAGGGCTCGGCGGTCCCAAAGCCCCAGACCGGCCCGGGCCAGGCCGGATCGTCCCGCCGGCGGCCCACCACATGGACGTGGAGCTGCGGCGTCACATTGCCCAGGGCGCCGACGTTCAGCTTCTCCACCGGCACGCCCAGCGCCTCCCCCAGCACCTGCAGGGCCCGGCCCGCGCGGACGATCTCCTCCATCAGCACCGCCCGGTCGCCGGCCGCCAGGTCCTCCAGCTCCCGCAGCCGCTCGCCCCGGGGAATCAGCACGAGCCACGGATAGCGGACGTCGTCCTGCAGGCGGACCTGGCACAGCGGAAGGTCGCCGACCGCATGCGAGGTGGCGATGAAGGCGGGGTCGATCTGATCCATGGCGCAGGATGACCACGCGTCCGCGCCGCGGCAAAGGGCCTAAACTCCGCGCGCGGCATTGCGGCAGGGCGGTGGTTTGAGCTACGGGGACCCCCGACCTGGCGTACCTGTCGTCCCGCCACAGCAATCGGAGCAGCTCCATGACCACCAAGACCCCCATCCGCGTGGCGGTCACCGGCGCGGCCGGCAACATCGGCTACGCCCTCCTCTTCCGCATCGCCTCGGGCGAGATGTTCGGCAAGGACCAGCCGGTCATCCTGCAACTGCTGGAAATCCCGGTCGAAGGCCCGCAGAAGGCCCTGAAGGGCGTGGCCATGGAGCTGGAGGACTGCGCCTTCCCGCTGCTCCAGGACATGGTGCTGACCGGCGAGGCCGAGGTGGCCTTCAAGGACGTGAACTGGGCCCTGCTGGTGGGCTCCAAGCCCCGCGGCCCCGGCATGGAGCGCGCCGACCTGCTGAAGGACAACGGCAAGATCTTCATCGCCCAGGGCAAGGCCATCGACGCCGTCGCCGCCGACAACGCCCGCGTGGCGGTGGTGGGCAACCCCTGCAACACCAACGTGATGATCGCCGCCAGCCAGGCCAAGCGCCTGCCGAAGGACCGCTTCACCGCCATGGTGCGCCTGGACGAGAACCGCGGCCGCGCCCAGCTGGCCAAGAAGGCCGGCGTCTCGATCAACGAGGTCAGCGAGCTGTTCATCTACGGCAACCACAGCCCGACCATGTTCGCCGACTTCACCCACGCCAAGATCGGCGGCAAGGACGCCGCCTCGGTGATCGGTGACGAGGCCTGGCTGAAGACCGAGTTCCTGCCCACCGTCGGCAAGCGCGGCGCGGCCATCATCGAGGCCCGCGGCCTGTCCTCGGCCGCCTCGGCCGCCAACGCCCTGATCGACCACGTCCGCGACCTGAACACCGTCGGCGCCATCCACTCGGTCGCCGTCAACAGCGAGGGCCGCTACGGCTTTGCCGAGGGCGTCTGGGCCGGCATGCCGGTCAAGACCACCGCGCCCGGCGCCTATGAGGTGCTGACCAGCTACGAGATGGACGATTTCGCCAAGAGCAAGATCGCCCTGACCAATGACGAGCTCGTCGGCGAGCGTGACACCGTGAAGGACATGCTGGGCTGAGCCCGGCTCTCAGCCCACCGGGGCTGAGATTTCCGCGACCGCTTGATGGACCCCGCTCGGCGCAGGCCGGGCGGGGTTTTCCTTGGGCGAAAGCTGGGCGATGCGCGCCTCGTAGAGGCTAGCCAGGGCCTCGGGCGAGGTCTTGGCGGCGGCCTCGCGGGCCGCCAGCCAGCGGGCCTGGTCGCGGGCCAGGGCCGGATAGGCCGCCCCCGAAGACAGGGCGCCGCGATAGGCCTGGGCCATCCGGCGGTCGGCCTGCGCCAGGGCCGGGTCGACGCAGACCATCTGGTCGGCCAGGGTCCGGGCCGTGCGGCAGTCGAAGCTGGGCGCCTCGACATAGGCCGCGTCCACCACCTCCCCGGTCGCCGCGACGGCGGGGTCGTCGGGGGAGACCCCGACATCCATCAGGCTGGTGGGGGGCGCGATCGTCTCCTCGGGCTTGGCCAGGACGATGCGGACCTGCGGCGGCGCCGGCGCGGCGGCCACCGGGCGGGGGGCGGCCTGGCGCAGGGCCTGCGCCGCGGCGCGGCGATCGACATCGGCCCGCAGCCAGAGGCCGAGGCCCATGCCCATCACGCAGGCGACGCTGACCGCCGCGGAGATGTGGACCGGATTGATCTGCAGGTGGGGGTGGGCGGTCTCGGCCTCGGTCGGCCGGAAGATCATCGGGGTCTCGTGGAACTCCGGCGCGCGGTGGCGAAGGAGGCTAAGGGGGGAAAACATGGTGAACGTCCTGGCGTATTCTGGTCCGCCGCGGCCGCCCCGGATTGTCCCCGATGTGCGCCCGCCCTCTCGAACCGACGCCGATACCCATATTGGGGTTAACCTGAATTGTGGCTGAACGGCGCCGTTAATTTCGCGCCTGGATAGAATTGTCTTCAACCCAGAGGGGCGGGCCTCAGCGATCCTCCGCCGCCAGGGACACCTCGTCGTTCAGCTCCTGGATGCGCTGGTCATAGAGGTCGCTCACCGCCTCGGGGGCGTCGCGGGCGGCGTCCTCGCGGGCGTCCAGCCAGCGCTGCTGTTGCCGGCGCAGCCGCCAGGCCGGGATGCCGGAGTCCAGGGCCCGGCGCCAGGCGGTGGCCAGCCGTCGGTCCTGGGCGGCCAGGGCGGGGTCCTCGCAGATCAGGGTCTCGGCGGCGCTGGCCGCGCCGGCGCAGTCGAAGCTGGGGCCGCGGGCGGCCGGCCGGGCCGGGGGCGCCTCCACCTGGCGGACGGGGATCGGCTCGGCGGCCGGCGCCGGGGCGGCGATCCGGGGCGCCTTGAGCCCCGCCGGCAGCAGCTCCAGCTTGCCGCCCTCGACGGCGGGCAGGGGCTCGTCGCGGTCGATCTCGATCTGCATCTGGCTCACCGGCTGCATCGAGCCGGGCGCGCGGTTGTCGGCGGCGAGCTGCGGCCGCGCCAGCAGGCCGAAGGCCAGGCCAAGGACGCAGGCCCCGCCGATCCCGGCCAGCACCATGGGCTTGGCGAAGACGGCCTTGGCGCCGCGCGACGGCGGAAGAACGGTGGAGCTCGGCGGGGTCTCGATGGTCATGGCGTCTTCCCTGGTCCCAGCCTCCTTGAATCCCCGAGGCGTCCTATCGTTGCGGCGGACGGCTGAACCGCGACTGAACCGGCCGTTGATAAGCCTGGCCGCCTGCCGGTATGTCGGCTGCGTACGGGAGACATCCATGACCGCCATCGGCCCGACCCTGGAAACCGAGCGCCTGATCCTGCGTCCGCCCTGCGCGGCGGACTTCGCGCCCTGGTGCGCCTTCATGGCCGACGAGCAGGCCGCCCGGCACATCGGCGGCCTGCAGACGCCCTCGGTGGTCTGGCGGGCCCTGTGCTCGGTGACCGGCGCCTGGACCATCAGCGGCTTCTCCATGTTCAGCGTCATCGAGAAGGCCACCGGCGACTGGGTCGGCCGGCTGGGCCCCTGGTATCCCGAGGGCTGGCCGGGAACCGAGGTCGGCTGGGGGATCGTCCGCGATCGCTGGGGCAAGGGCTATGCGACGGAGGGCGCCATCGCGGCCACCGACTGGGCCTTCGACAACTTCGACTGGCATGAGGTGGTGCACACCATCGACCCCGCCAACACCGCCTCGGCGGCGGTGGCCCGGCGCCTGGGATCGACCATCCTGCGTCAGGCGCGGATGCCGGCCCCCTATGAAGACCTCACCGTCGATGTCTGGGGCCAGAGCCGGGACGACTGGATGGCCGGGCGGGCTTCCCGCTAGATCCAGCCGGCCTCGCGGATCAGCCGCGCGTAGGTGCGGCTGACCGGAACCTCCGAGCCGTCCTTCAGGGTGAGCGTCGCCCGCCCGTCGCCGCGCCGCGCGTCGGCCACCGCGTCGCGGGCGACCCACCAGGAGCGGTGCACCTGCGCGCCCTCGATCCCCTCCAGCTCGGCCACGGCGTCGGCCAGGCGCATCAGGATCAGGTCCTGGCCCCTGGAGGTGTGCAGCCGCAGGTAATGGTCCTGCGCCTCCACCGCCCAGACCTCGGCCCCCCGCAGCTTCAGGGGCAGGCGCTCGAGGAACTTGGGCGGGGTCGGGTCGCCGGTCTCCTGCGCGCCCGTCTGGCTCAACAGATAGGCGTGGCGGTTCAGGCCGACGGCCAGGGCGGTGAAGGCCTGACAGCAGACGAAGGTCACCGCGACATAGGCCGTGAGATTGTCGATCAGGGCGGCGTCATGGCGGATGACATAGGTCGCCCCCCACACGAAGGCGCCCATGAACGGGGTCATGACCGTGGCGGAGATCGCGCCCTGCAGCCACCGGCGGGCGTTCAGCCCCGGCAGCATCCTCACCGTGCCGCGAAAGCACAACAGGCCCAGGATGGCGCCGATCCAGGCGAGGGGCAGCGTGTAGGCCAGCCTCAGGATCAGGGGGCTTCCCATGGTCCCGAAGGCGCCGATGAACGCCAGGAAGCCGCCGACCGCGCTCGATCCGGCCAGGGTGCGCGCGACCGTGGCCCAGGTCACGGGGTCCGCCCGCGAAGCGTGAACGGCGGGCGGCCGCGATTGGCGCAGGCGATCTGTCATTCGACGCATCGGCCTTTGCGCATCGGGGGCCCCGGTCTCCACACAGCATCACAGGAATGCGGCCGCGCCGATGCGGCCCTCAGATGCGGAGATAAAGGATGTCGCTGGTTTCGCAAATCTCGGGCCCGAGCCGGGTCCAGCGCCTGCGCCGGCTGGCGCTGCCGGTGGCCGTCGTCGGCCTGGTGGCGGCGCTCGCCCCCTACGCCGGGGCCATCGGTCGCCTGGCCGCCCGCGGCCGCCTGCACGGCCCCGACTGGGCCCTGCTGGCCGCCCAGCCCCTGGTGATCAAGCTGCACATCGCCGGCGCCCTGTCGGCCCTGCTGATCGGGGCGGTGCTGATGACCCAGCGCAAGGGCGCGGCCTTCCATCGCACGGCCGGCTGGCTGTGGGTCGCCGCCATGTCCCTGGCCGCCGGCGCCTCGATCTTCATCACCGGGATCAACGGCGATCACTGGTCCCTGATCCACCTGTTCACCGGCTGGACCCTGATCGCCCTGCCCATCGCCGTGCTCGCCGCGCGGCGCCATCAGGTGAAGGACCACCGCCGGTTCATGATGGGCCTGTTCTATGGCGGCCTGGTGATCAACGGCTTCATCGCCTTCATCCCCGGCCGCACCATGTGGAATGTCTTCTTCGCCTGAGACCCCGCGAGGTCTTGGTTTGGTCAAGCTTCGGCCATGATGCGCGCAGAGGGGAGGGGCGTCCCTCCTCCAGGCGTCAGCCATGGCCGACTTCATCTTCCACGATCCCTCCGGCCGCCGGGCCCGGCGCGCCGAACTGGCGGGGGGGCTCGGCCTGGCCCTGCTGGCGGCCCTGGTGGCGGCCTTCTTCGCCACCCTGGCCTTCGCCCCCACCCTGCCGGCCCTGCACCTGAAGGATCCCCGGGTGCTGCGCGGCCTGCACGTGGAGACCGCCCACCGCCTGAGGGGCCATCGCGCCTGGACCCGGGTGCCCCATCCCCGCCACCCCGGCGTGGCCGGCCCCGCCCGGCCCCTGAACGTCGGCTTCTACGTCTCCTGGGACGAGAGCTCCCGTGAATCCCTGGCCCGCCACGTCGAGGCCCTGGACGTGGTGGCCCCGCAGTGGATCGCCCTGGACGGCGCCCGGGGCCGCCTGGCCCTGACCGCCGACCCCCAGGCCGAGGCCATCATCAAGGGCGCCCGCAAGCCGCCCTCCCTGTTGCCGGTGGTGCACAACGCCCAGGATTCGGTGTGGAACGGCCCCGAGGCCGACGCCGTGATCCTCGATCCCGCCGCCCGCCACGCGCTCACCGCCAACCTGACGGCCCTGGCCAAGGCCCATGGCTACGCCGGCTATGTCTTCGACCTGGAGAACCTGTCGCCGCGGGCGGCGGCCGCGTATCCGGCTTTCCTGGCCGAAGTCCGCGCGGCCCTGAAGCCCCAGGGCCGGGAGCTCTGGGTCACCGCCCCCTTCGCCGACGACTCCTGGCCCCTCAAGCGGCTGCAGGCCGCCGCCGACGTCCTGGTGCTGATGGCCTACGACCAGCACTGGGGCACCGGCGACGCCGGGTCCCCGGCCGGCCAGGCCTGGTTCCAGACCTGGACCGCCGAGCGCCTGGGCCAGCTCGATCCGGCCCGCACCATCCTGGCCCTGGGCGCCTACGGCTATGACTGGACCCTGCCGGCCCCCGGCAGGCCCGGGCGGGCGGAGGCGGTGACCTTCAACGAGGCCACCCAGCTCGCCCACGACGCCGGCGCCTCGGTGGCCATGGACCCCGACGCCCTCAATCCCCGCTTCGCCTATGCCGACGACGCCGGCGCCCGGCACGTGGTCTGGTTCCTCGACGCCGCCACCCTGCACAACCAGCTCCGGGTCGCCGACCCCTACCATCCCCTGGGCTACGCCCTCTGGCGGCTGGGGGCGGAGGATCCCGACGTCTGGGGCCTGCTGCCCCACGCCTATGGCAAGCTCTCCATCCAGGGACTCGACACCCTCAGCCCCGGCCAGGACGTCAATTTCGACGGAACCGGCGAGGTGCTCCACGTCGCCGCCACCCCACAGGCCGGCAAGCGGACCCTGGAGACCGACCCCCGCAGCGGCCTGATCGCGGCCGAGACCTACACGGTCATGCCCACCTCCTATGTGATCGACCGCTACGGCGCCCGGCCGGGCCTGGTGGCGCTCACCTTCGACGACGGCCCCGATCCCCGCTGGACCCCGAAGATCCTCGACATCCTCAAGGCCAAGCACGCCCCGGCCACCTTCTTCGTGATCGGCGAGAACATGGAGAAATATCCCGGCCTGGTCCGCCGCGAGGTGGCCGAGGGCCAGACCGTCGGCGGCCACACCTGGACCCATCCCAACATCGCCGAGGTGCCCAGGCAGGAGGCGCGGCTGGAGCTGAACGCCACCCAGCGCCTGTTCGAGACCCTGACCGGCAAGTCCCTGCGCCTGTTCCGGCCGCCCTATTTCGGCGACGCCGAGCCCTCCACCCCCAGCGAGGTCGAGCCCCTGCTGACCGCCCAGGCCCTGGGCTATCTCACCGTCGGCCTGCGCATCGACCCCGACGACTGGAAGAAGCCCGACGCCCACCGGATCGTCACCCGCACCCTGGAACGTCTGGCCGACACCGAGCGGCCGGGCCAGGTGGTGCTGCTGCACGACTCCGGCGGCGACCGCAGCCGCACCGTGGCGGCCCTGCCCGAGCTGATCGACCAGCTCCGCGCCCACGGCTACCGCCTGGTGAGCGTGGCCGAACTGGCCGGCATGACCCAGGCCCAGGCCCTGCCGCCGACCTCACGCACCTCGGCCGAGATGCTGCTGGACCGGGTGGGCTTCGGCTTCTTCCACGGGGCGCAGCTCACCCTGCGCTGGCTGTTCCTCACCGCCATCGGCCTGGGGGTCGCCCGCCTGCTGATGCTGGGGGTCCTGGCCCTGGTCCACCGCGCCGGGATCGAGCGCCGCACCCCGCCGATGAGCGACGGCGAGCAGGGGCCGCCGGTCACCGTCCTGATCCCCTGCTTCAACGAGGAGAAGGTCATCGTCGCCTCGGTGGCCCGGATCCTCAACTCCAACTGGCCGCGGCTGGAGGTCATCGTCCTGGACGACGGCTCGGCCGATCGCACCGCCCAGGTGGTGCGCGAGGCCTATGCCGACGAGCCCCGCGTGGCCCTGATGTCCTTCCCCAACGGCGGCAAGGCCCAGGCCCTGAACCGCGGCCTGGCCGTGGCCCGGGGCGAGATCGTGGTGGCGCTCGACGCCGACACCCTGTTTCCCCCCGACACCATCGGCCAACTCGCCCGCTGGTTCGCCGACCCCCGGGTGGGGGCGGTGGCCGGCAATGCGGTGGTGGGCAACCGCCGCAACCTGATCACCCGCTGGCAGGCCCTGGAATATGTCACCGCCCAGAACCTGGAGCGCCGGGCCCTGGCCGCCCTGGGCGCCGTCACCGTGGTTCCCGGCGCCGTGGGCGCCTGGCGCAAGTCGGCCCTGGCCGAGCTGGGGGGCTATCCCGCCGACACCCTGGCCGAGGACCAGGACCTGACCCTGGCCGTCCAGCGGGCCGGCTGGCGGGTGGAGTTCGATCCCGAGGCGCGGGCCTATACCGAGGCGCCGGAGACCGTGTCGGGCCTGCTCAAGCAGCGGTTCCGCTGGTCCTTCGGCACCCTGCAGTGCCTGTGGAAGCATCGGGCCGGCCTGTTCGACCGACGGCGTCCGATCCTCGGCTTCGTCGCCCTGCCGCAGATCTGGCTGTTCCAGATCCTGCTGACCGTGGTGGCGCCCCTGGTGGACCTGGCGGTGGTCTGGAGCCTGGGCGCCTCGGTCTATGCGGCGGCCTTCCACCCCGTGCAGTGGTCCCCCGACGACCTGGCCCGGCCGCTGTTCTACTGGGCGGCCTTCATCTTCCTGGACCTGTCGGCCGGCGCGCTCGGCATGGCCCTGGAGCGCCGCGCTCCCTGGAGCGACCTGATCTGGCTGCCGGCCCAGAGGTTCGGCTACCGGCAGTTGATGTACTACGTGGTGCTCAAGTCGATCCGCACCGCCGTCCGGGGCGCCAAGGTGGGCTGGGGCAAGCTGGAGCGGACCGCCAATGTCGCTGCGGAAGGCGTGCGCTAGGGTGTGTTCCGCCTTGAAGAACACGGGCTCGGGCAATTGGACGCGCGCGTATTTTTCTGACCGTGGCGCGGTTGCAACGGTCCGGAACGGCGCTTATACCCCGGCTTCTCGCCGCACTGGGCGGGCCCAAACAGCGCGTTTCGCGACCTCATGAATATACACGAGCATCAAGCCAAAGCCGTCCTCTCCGAGTTCGGCGTGGCGGTCCCGCGTGGTTATCCGGCCTTCACCGTGGAGGAGGCCGTCAAGGCCGCCGAAACCCTGGGCGGACCGGTCTTCGTGGTGAAATCCCAGATCCATGCCGGCGGTCGCGGCAAGGGCAAGTTCGAGGGCCTCGGCCCCGACGCCAAGGGCGGCGTGCGGGTGGTCAAGAGTATCGACGAGGTCCGCGCCAACGCGACCGAGATGCTCGGCCGGGTGCTGGTGACCCATCAGACGGGTCCCAAGGGCAAGCAGGTCAACCGCCTCTACATCGAGGAAGGCGCGGCCATCGCCAAGGAATTCTACCTGTCCCTGCTGGTGGACCGCGAAACGAGCCGGGTCTCGGTCGTGGCCTCCACCGAGGGCGGCATGGACATCGAGGACGTGGCCCATTCCACGCCCGAGAAGATCATCACCTTCTCCATCGACCCGGCCACCGGGGTCTGGAACCACCACGGCCTGAAGCTCTCCAAGGCGCTCGGCCTGAAGGGCGACCTCTCCAAGCAGGCGTCCAAGCTGCTGCGCCAGCTCTATACGGCGTTCCTGGCCAAGGACATGTCGATGCTGGAGATCAACCCGCTGATCGTCACCGCCGACGACCAGCTGCGCGTCCTCGACGCCAAGGTCTCCTTCGATAGCAACGCCCTCTACCGCCACCCCGACATCGTCGCCCTGCGCGACGAGAGCGAGGAGGATCCCAAGGAGATCGAGGCCTCGAAGTTCGACCTCAGCTACATCGCCCTCGACGGCGAGATCGGCTGCATGGTCAACGGCGCGGGCCTGGCCATGGCCACCATGGACATCATCAAGCTCTACGGCGCCGAGCCCGCCAACTTCCTGGACGTCGGCGGCGGCGCCGACGAGGCCAAGGTGACGGCGGCCTTCAAGATCATCATGGCCGACCCCAACGTGAAGGGCATCCTGGTGAACATCTTCGGCGGCATCGCCCGTTGCGACGTCCTGGCTCAGGGCGTGGTGGCCGCGGTCAAGCAGGTGGGCCTGACGGTTCCCCTGGTGGTCCGCCTGGAGGGCACCAACGCCGAGTTGGGCAAGAAGATCATCAACGAGAGCGGCCTGAACGTCATCGCCGCCAACGATCTCTCCGACGGCGCCGAGAAGATTGTCAAAGCCGTGCGAGGGGCCGCCTGATGTCCATCCTCATCGGCAAGAACACCAAGGTCATCTGCCAGGGCCTCACCGGCGCCCAGGGCACCTTCCACTCCGAGCAGGCCATCGCCTTCGGCACCAAGATGGTCGGCGGCGTCACCCCCGGTAAGGGCGGCTCCACCCACATCGGCCTGCCGGTCTTCGACACCGTCGACGAGGCCGTCCGCGCCACCGGCGCCGACGCCAGCGTGATCTATGTCCCGCCGGCCTTCGCCGCCGACTCCATCCTGGAAGCCATCGACGCCGGCGTTCCCCTGGTGATCTGCATCACCGAGGGCATCCCGGTGGCCGACATGATCCAGGTGAAGCGCGCGCTCAGCGGCTCAAAAACCAGGCTGATCGGCCCCAACTGCCCCGGCGTCCTGACCCCGGAAGCCTGCAAGATCGGCATCATGCCGGCCAATATCTTCAAGAAGGGCTCGGTGGGTGTTGTCTCGCGCTCGGGCACGCTTACCTACGAAGCCGTGTTCCAGACCACCCAGGTGGGCCTGGGCCAGACCACGGCCGTGGGTATCGGCGGCGACCCCGTGAAGGGCACCGAGTTCATCGATATCCTCGACATGTTCCTGAAGGATCCGGAGACGGAATCGATCATCATGATCGGCGAAATCGGCGGCTCCGCGGAAGAAGACGCGGCTGAATTCATTAAAAATTCAGCAACCAAGAAGCCTATGGTCGGGTTCATTGCGGGACGCACCGCGCCGCCTGGTCGGCGCATGGGTCACGCGGGCGCGATCATCTCCGGCGGCAAGGGCGGCGCCGAGGACAAGATCGCCGCGATGGAGGCTGCGGGCATCCGCGTGTCGCCGTCTCCGGCGAAGCTGGGCGAAACCCTCCTTGAGGTCCTCAAGGGCGCATAGACCATTCCCGCCGAAGTGGGGGCCGGTTCGGCGCCGGGAATGGTCTCACTTATGGCTCTTGACCGAACGCCAGGGCGTTCGGTCGGGGCGCGAATTTAAAGCGTAGGGCGGTCCGCGCTCGGCTCCTTTGATGAAGCGCCGCGGCCCCCCGGGAAAGCGGACGAAATGGCGGACGACGCAGGTCTGATCAACGAGGTGCTCGCCGAGACCTCCTTCCTCTATGGCGGCAACACCGCCTTCGTGGAGGACCTCTATGCGAAGTGGGCGTCCGACCCCAACGCGGTCGAGCCCTCCTGGCGGGCCTTCTTCGCCTCCCTGCAGGACCGCGCCGACGAGGTGAAGGCCGCGGCGGTGAAACCCGGCTGGACCCAGAAATCCGCCCCCGCCGCCCGTCCCGACTGGCTCTCGGCCATCGACGGCCTGTGGCCGGCGGTGGAGGCCAAGGTCGGCGCCAAGGTGGCCGAGCGCGCCGCCCCGACAACCACCCCCGAGGCCGTCCGCGCCGCGACCCTGGATTCCCTGCGCGCCATCATGATGATCCGCGCCTACCGGATGCGCGGCCACCTGCGGGCCAATCTCGATCCCCTGGGCATCGCCATCCCGGAGGGCGACGCCACCGAGCTGGACCCGGCCTCCTACGGCTTCACCGAGGCCGACTACGACCGCCCGATCTTCCTCGACTTCGTGCTGGGCCTGGAGACCGGGACGGTCCGCGAGATCCTGGCCATCCTGCGCCGCACCTACTGCAGCGACATCGGCGTGCAGTACATGCACATCTCCGACCCGGCCCAGAAGGCCTGGCTGCAGGAGCGCATCGAGGGCCGCGACAAGGAGATCAACTTCACCAAGGAGGGCAAGGTCGCCATCCTCAAGAAGCTGATCGAGGCCGAGGGCTTCGAGAAGTTCCTGCACAAGCGTTTCCCCGGCACCAAGCGCTTCGGCCTGGACGGTGGCGAGGCCATGGTCCCGGCGCTCGAGCAGATCATCAAGCGCGGCGGCGCCCTGGGGGTGAAGGACATCGTCATCGGCATGCCCCACCGGGGCCGCCTGAACGTCCTGGCCGCCGTGATGGCCAAGCCCTACCAGGTCATCTTCCACGAGTTCCAGGGTGGCTCGAGCCTGCCCTCGGACGTGGAGGGCTCCGGCGACGTGAAGTACCACATGGGCGCCTCGTCGGACCGGTCCTTCGACGACAACAACGTCCACCTGTCGCTGACCGCCAACCCGTCGCACCTGGAGATCGTCAACCCGGTGGTGCTGGGCAAGGCCCGCGCCAAGCAGGCCAACCTGCTGCGCGAGAACCCGGATTCCGGCCGCACCCACGTCCTGCCCCTGCTGCTGCACGGCGACGCCGCCTTCGCCGGCCAGGGGGTGATCGCCGAGTGCTTCACCATCTCGGGCGTGAAGGGCTACCGCACCGGCGGCACCATCCACTTCATCGTCAACAACCAGATCGGCTTCACCACCGCCCCGGCCTTCAGCCGCTCGTCCCCCTATCCGTCGGACGTGGCCCTGATGGTGGAGGCCCCGATCTTCCACGTGAACGGGGACGACCCCGAGGCCGTGACCTATGTCGCCAAGGTGGCCACCGAGTTCCGCCAGCAGTTCGGCAAGGACGTGGTCATCGACATGTTCTGCTACCGCCGGTTCGGTCACAACGAGGGTGACGACCCGACGATGACCTCGCCCTTGATGTACGCCAAGATCAAGGACCACCCCTCGACCCGCGAACTCTATTCCCGCCAGCTGATCGGCGAGGGCGTCATCACCGAGGCCGACGTCGCCGGCTGGATGCAGGAATTCGACGACTTCCTCGACCGCGAGATGGAGTCGGGCAAGACCTACAAGGCCAACAAGGCCGACTGGCTGGACGGCAAGTGGGCGGGCCTGGCCCTGCCCGACGGCGACGACCGCCGCGGCGACACCAGCGTGCCCCTGCAGAAGCTGCTGGACCTCGGCACCCGGATGACCGCCATCCCCGAGGGCCTCGACGTCCACAAGACCGTCAAGCGCGCCATCGACAACCGCCGCGTGGCCATCGAGACCGGCGAGGGGCTGGACTGGGGCACGGGCGAGCACCTGGCCTTCGCCACCCTGCTGGACGACGGCTTCCCGGTCCGCCTGGCCGGCCAGGACAGCGTGCGCGGCACCTTCGTGCAGCGCCACTGCGACCTGATCGACCAGACCACCGAGGCCCACTACCAGCCGCTCTCCAACCTGCGCCCCGGCCAGGCCCACTTCGAGGTGATCGACTCCGCGCTCTCCGAAGAGGCGGTGCTAGGCTTCGAGTACGGCTTCTCCCTGGCCGACCCCAAGACGCTCGTGCTGTGGGAAGCCCAGTTCGGCGACTTCGCCAATGGCGCCCAGGTGGTCATCGACCAGTTCATCTCCTCGGGCGAACGGAAATGGCTCCGCATGAGTGGGCTGGTTCTCCTGCTGCCCCACGGCTACGAGGGCCAGGGCCCGGAGCACTCCTCGGCCCGCCTGGAGCGCTTCCTGCAGCTCTGCGCCGAGGACAACCTCCAGGTCGTCAACTGCTCGACGCCCGCCAACTACTTCCACGTCCTGCGCCGCCAGATGCGCCGGGAGTTCCGCAAGCCCCTGGTGGTGATGACGCCCAAGTCGCTGCTGCGGCACAAGAAGGCGACGTCGCGGCTGGTGGACATGGCCGAGGGCTCGTCCTTCCACCGCGTCCTGCACGACGACGCCGAGCGCGGCGTCAACACCGCCGTCAAGCTGGTGGAGCCGGAGAAGATCCGCCGCGTCGTGCTGTGCTCGGGCAAGGTCTATTACGACCTGCTGGACGCGCGCGAGGAGAAGGGCGTCGACGACGTCTATCTGATGCGCCTGGAGCAGTTCTATCCCTGGCCGGTGAAGTCGCTGTCCACCGAACTGTCGCGCTTCCCCAACGCCGAGCTGGTCTGGTGCCAGGAAGAGCCCAAGAACATGGGCGGCTGGACCTTCGTCGACCCGTGGCTGGAGCTCACCCTCGACCGGCTGAAGATCAAGGCCAAGCGGGCCCGCTATGTCGGCCGCCCGGCCTCGGCCTCCACCGCCGCCGGCCAGATGAGCCGGCACATGAAGGAACTGCAGACCTTCCTCGCCGAAGCCTTCGCCTGAACCGTCCGACCGCAAGAACAGAGAGAACCTTCCCCATGGCCGATATCATGACGCCCGCGCTCGGCGAATCCGTCACCGAAGCGACAGTGGCGCGCTGGGCCAAGAAGCCCGGGGACGCGGTCCGGAAGGACGAGATCCTCGTGGAGCTGGAGACCGACAAGGTCAGCCTCGAGGTCGCCGCCCCCGCCGACGGGGTGCTGGACACCATCAGCGCCGAGGAAGGCGCCACCGTCGTCCCCGGCGCGGTTCTGGGTCACGTGATCGAGGGCGCCGCCGCCGCCAAGCCGGCCGCCGCCGCCCCGAAGGCCGAAGCCCCGAAGGCCGCCGCGCCGGCCCCTGCGCCGGCTCCGGCCCCCGCGCCGGCCCCCAAGCCCGCCCCGGCCCTCGCCGCCGCCGCGCCGCTTGCCCCGTCGGCCCAGCGCATCGTGGCCGAGAACAGCCTCGACGCGGGCGCCATCGCCGGCACCGGCAAGGCCGGCCGGGTCACCAAGGGCGACGCCCTGGCCGCCCTGGAGGCCCGCGCCAACGCGCCCGCCGCCCCGGCCGTCGCCATCGCGCCGCGCGAAATCCATGAGCGTGAGGAGCGGGTCCGCATGACCCGCCTGCGCCAGACCATCGCGCGCCGGCTGAAGGAGGCCCAGAACGCCGCGGCCATGCTGACGACCTTCAACGAGGTCGACATGACCAACGTCATGGCCCTGCGCACCAAGTACAAGGACGTCTTCGAGAAGACCCACGGGGTGAAGCTGGGCTTCATGAGCTTCTTCGTGGCCGCCGTGGTCCACGCCCTGAAGCAGGTCCCGGAGGTCAACGCCGAGATCGAGGGCCAGGACATCATCTACAAGAACCACTACGACATCGGGGTCGCCGTCGGCACCGAGCGCGGCCTGGTGGTTCCCGTGGTCCGCGACGCCGACGCGCTCGGCCTGGCCGGCGTGGAAAAGGCCATCGGCGCCCTGGGCAAGAAGGCCCGCGACGGGGCTCTGGCCATGGAAGACCTGCAGGGCGGCACCTTCACCATCTCCAACGGCGGGGTCTACGGCTCGCTGATGTCCACCCCGATCCTCAACGCGCCGCAGTCGGGCATCCTGGGCATGCACAAGATCCAGGACCGCCCCATGGCCATCGGCGGCCAGGTGGTGATCCGCCCGATGATGTACCTGGCGCTCAGCTACGACCACCGCGTGGTGGACGGCCAGGGCGCGGTGACCTTCCTGGTCCACGTCAAGGACGCCATCGAGAACCCGGAACGCCTGCTGCTGGATATCTAAGGGGCGCTCGCCACCCCATATCCTCCCCGGCATCTCTCAATTCGGAAGACCAGGCTCATGGCCCAATACGACGTCGTCATCATCGGGGGCGGTCCCGCCGGCTACAACGGCGCCATCCGCGCGGGCCAGCTCGGTCTGTCGGTGGCCGTGGTGGAGAAGCGCGCGACGCTCGGCGGCACCTGTCTGAACGTCGGCTGCATGCCCTCCAAGGCCCTGCTGCACGCCTCCGAGCTCTATGAGCTGGCCAGCAAGGACTTCGCCGTCCTCGGCATCGAGGTGGCCCCCAAGCTCAACCTGCCTCAGATGATGAAGCAGAAGGCCGAGAGCGTGACGGCGCTGACCAAGGGCATCGAGTTCCTGTTCAAGAAGAACAAGGCCGACTGGATCAAGGGCATGGGGCGCATCGCCGGCCCCGGCAAGGTGGAGGTCACCGGCCCCGACGGCTCGGTCACCGTGCTGGAGACCAAGAACATCGTCATCGCCACCGGCTCGGAGCCCTCGGGCCTGCCCGGCGTGGCCGTCGACAACAAGCGCATCGTCGATTCCACCGGCGCGCTCTCCCTGCCCGAGGTTCCCAAGAGCCTGATCGTCATCGGCGCCGGCATCATCGGCCTGGAGCTGGGCTCGGTCTGGCGCCGCCTGGGCGCCGAGGTCACGGTGGTGGAGTTCCTCGACCGCATCACGCCCGGCATGGACGCCGAGACCGCCAAGACCTTCCAGCGCTCGCTCACCAAGCAGGGCATGGCCTTCAAGCTGGGCTCCAAGGTCACCGGCGCCAAGGCTGGCAAGTCCAACGTCACCCTCACCGTCGAGCCGGTGGCCGGCGGCGAGGCCGAGACGCTCACCGCCGACTACGTCCTGCTGGCCATCGGCCGGCGTCCCTATACCGACGGCCTGGGCCTGGAGACCGTGGGGATCGTTCCCGACAAGCGCGGCTTCATCGAGACCGACCACTTCGCCACCTCGGCCCCCGGCGTCTGGGCCATCGGCGACGCCATCCACGGCCCCATGCTGGCCCACAAGGCCGAGGAGGACTCCGTGGCGGTGATCGAGACCATCGCCGGCAAGTACGCCCACGTGGACTACAACCTGGTCCCCAGTGTCGTTTACACCTATCCGGAGGTCGCCTGGGTCGGGAAGACCGAGGAGCAGCTGAAGGAGGCCGGGGTCGCCTACAAGGTGGGCAAGTTCCCCTTCACCGCCAACAGCCGCGCCAAGATCAACCACGAGACCGAGGGCTTCGCCAAGATCCTGGCCGACGCGGCCACCGACGAGATCCTCGGCGTCCACATCATCGGCCCCCAGGCCGGCGAGATGATCGGCGAGTACTGCGTGGCCATGGCCTTCCGCGCCGCCAGCGAGGATGTGGCCCGCACCGTCCACCCCCACCCGACCCGCTCCGAGGCCGGCCGCCAGGCCGCCATGGGCGTCGAGGGCTGGACCATGCAGGCCTGATGATGTTCGTCCGCCCGGTCCGCCGGGAGGAGCTGCCGATCGCCGCGGCCATCTACCAGAAGGTCCTGCGCGAGACCTTCACCTGGCTGCCGGCCGCGCGCCACAACGCCCAGGTCTTCCTGCGCGACGCCGCCGAGGAGGCCGTCTATGTGGCCGTCCTCGACCACCGCATCGAGGGCGTCGCGGCCCTCCATGTCCGCGACAGCTTCCTGCACTCCCTCTATGTGGCCCGCCGCGGCGCCGGGATCGGCAAGGCCCTGCTGGACCATGCCGCGGCCCAGGCGCCCGGCCCCCTGTCGCTGAAGTGCCAGACCGCCAACACCCGCGCCCAGGCCTTCTACCGCCGCGAGGGCTTCGGCGTCACCGACCGGGGCGACGACGGCGTCCCCTGGGTGCGCATGGCGCGCTATTAACTTAAGGGCCCGCGGCCCCGGTGGTAGCCTCCCGCCAAAGGGAGTAACGCCCATGTCCGCCCTGTTCATCGCCGCCGTCCTCGCCGCCCAGCCCGCGCCCCTCAGCGCCAGCGCCTGCCCGGACTATTTCCGCCCGACCCCGGCCAAGGGCGAGACCTTGAAGCCACAGAAGCTGGGCGACCTGCCCAAGGCCGCCCTCATCCTGCCGGTCCTGCGCACCGTCCAGGGCTGCCCGGTTCCCACCGTGGTCCGCGACGTGGCGCAGGGCGACGGGCGCTTCGCCAAGCCCTGATCCCCCTTGATGTAGGCTCGAAAATCGGTCCCTTGGTCGGCAAAGCGTCCGGGGAAGGAAACCGATGGAACTCGTGCTGATCCGCCATGGCCTGCCGGTGCGCAGCGCCGAGAGCTCCGATCCGCCCCTGCACGACGAGGGCCACGACCAGGCCCGCAAGGTGGCCGACTGGCTGGCGGGCGAGCGCTTCGACGCGGTCTATTCCAGCCCCATGCGGCGCGCCATCGAGACCGCCGCCCCCCTGCTGGCGGCCAGCGGCCACGAGCTGCGCCACCACGACGGCATCGCCGAGTTCGACCGTGACTCCGGCGCCTATGTCCCCATGGAGGAGCTCAAGCGCGAGGACTACGCCGCCTGGAAGGCCATGGCCGACGGCGACCACGGGGTCGATATCGGACAGTTCCAGCAGGCCGTCGTCTCGGCCCTGGAGGAGATCATCGAGGCCCATCCCGGCCAGCGGGTGGCGGTCTTCTGCCACGGCGGGGTGATCAATGTCTGGACCGCCCACGTGCTGGGCATGGCCCCGCGGCTGTTCTTCGAGCCCCGCTACACCAGCCTGCACCGCTACATGTGCGCCCGCAGCGGCCAGCGGAACATCCTCAGCCTCAACGAGACCGCGCACCTCCGCTAGGCGTGCGGATGGGCCGAGTTGTACGCGGTGAGCAACGCCGCGGCGTCCACGTCGGTATAGCGCTGGGTCGTCGATAGCGAGGCGTGGCCCAGCAGCTCCTGGATGGAGCGCAGGTCCGCGCCGGCCCCCAGCAGGTGGGTGGCGAAGGAGTGGCGCAGCGCATGGGGCGTGGCGCTGGCGGGCAGGCCCAGGCGGCCCCGCAGCCCCTGCACCGTCGCCTGGACGTGGCGGGGGCTCAGCGCCCCGCCCCGCTTGGCGCGGAACAGCGGCTCATCCGGAGACAGCACGAAGGGAACCGCCGCCAGATAGGCGTCCACCGCCTCGCGCACGGCGGGCAGCACTGGCACGATCCGCGTCTTCGACCCCTTGCCGACGATGCGCAGCGAATCCCCCAGCGGCGCGTCCGAGCGCTTCAGGGACAGCCCCTCGGAGATCCGCAGGCCGCAGCCATAGAGCAGGGTCAGCACCGCCTCGTCGCGGGCCACCTCCCAGTCCTCGCGGTCGGGGTCCATCGAGGGTTCGGCGATCAGCCCGCGGGCCTGGTCCTCGGTGACCGGCCGCGGGGCGGAGGGCTTCACCCGGGGCCCGCGCACCAGGGCCAGGTGCGGGTTCGGCGTCTCGTGGCGGCGGTCCAGATAGCGGTGGAAGGTGCGGATCGCCGACAGGGACTGGGACAGGGACCGCGGCGACAGGGGATGGTCGCCCGACCTCAGATGCGCCAGCCAGGCGCGGATCTCGCCCGCGGTCAGCTCACCGCAGGCCTTCAGCGTCAGGGTCTCGCCCCGGTAGCTCTCTTGAAAGGTGATGTAGCGGCCCACCGCGAAGCCATAGGCCTCCACCGTGCGCGGCGAGGCGCGGCGTTCCTGGGCCAGGTGGACCAGCCACTGCGCCAGGGCCGCGCGGGCGGTGGTCACAGGACCGGCCATCGCTCCGCCGTGCGTTCCACCACCCGGGCCAGGAAGGCCACCAGCTCGGCGCCCATGTCCTCGGTGAAGCCGTGCGCGTCGGCCGAGCCGAAGGCCAGCAGGCCGGTGCGGGCCGGCTCCCAGATGGCCATGCGGACCATGGCCATGGACTTGATCTCCGGGGCGCGCTCGCCGAACAGGCCCAGAGCCGTGGGCTGGAACCCCATCAGGGCCACCCGCTGGTGACCGATCACCAGGTCGATCTGCCCCTCGGCCATCACCCGCCAGCCGGCCGGCGTGCGGTCGGGGCCCTCGAGCGCCACCACCCCGGCGGCCAGGCCGAAGCGCAGCTGGGCCAGCTCGTCCACCCGGCGCGCCAGGTCGGCGTGGTTGCGGGAATCCAGCAGGTCGACGACCGCGCCGTGGGTCTGGGCCTGGGCGGCGAAATTGGCGCGCGCCGTGGCCTCCAGGTGCTTGCGGGCCTTGGACTCCTTCTTGTGGGCCTCGTGCACGCGGGCGAGCGCCGCGGGGCCGAAGTCCACCACATTGGCCGCGTCCGGCCGCAGGCCCAGTTCGGCCATCAGGGCCGTGTCGGTCAGCAGGAAGTCGGGGTTGTCGGAAAGGAAGCGGCGCACCGCGTCGGGGCCCAGCGTCTGATCCTTCAGCCCGACCCCGAGATCCATGCGTCCGCCCCTGTGGTTCTACAGAATGGACTGGCCCGTTTTGGCCCAGTCGCTCATGAACTGTTCAAGACCCTTCTCGGTTAACGGGTGCTTGAAGAGGTCCAAGAAAACCCCAGGCGGTATCGTCGCACAGTCGGCGCCGGCGAGCGCCGCGGCGGTCACGTGGGCCGGATTGCGGATCGAGGCGGCCAGGATCTCGGTGTCGAACTCGTAGTTGTCGTAGATGGCGCGGATCTCGCTGATCAGCTCCATGCCGTTGGCGCCGTGGTCGTCCAGCCGGCCGACGAAGGGCGAGATGTAGGTGGCGCCGGCCTTGGCGGCCAGCAGGGCCTGGGCGGCCGAGAAGCACAGGGTCACATTGGTGGAGATGCCCTGCACCGCGAACTCGGCGGTGGCGATCAGGCCTTCGCGGGTCAGGGGCACCTTGACCACGATATTGGTGGCGATGGCGGCGAGCTTGGCGCCCTCGGCCAGCATGCCGGCCACGTCGGTGGCGGCGACCTCGGCGCTCACCGGGCCCTCGACGAGATCGCAAATCTCGGCGATGACCTCCAGCATGGGCCGGCCGGACTTGGCGATCAGGGTGGGATTGGTGGTGACGCCGTCCACCAGGCCCGTGCCGGCCAGGTCCTTCAGGACCGCGGTGTCCGTGGTGTCGAGAAAGAGCTGCATGAAGGGCCTCTGCGCGGGAATGAACCGGGCTTCCTTAGCCTTTGCGCCCCGGCGCGGCCAGCCTATGTGCGGGGCGTGATGCGCCAACCCCCGCTCATCCCGGCGAAGGCCGGGCCCCAGATTCACCTCGGAGGGTCCGTGCCTGGATCACCGGGGAAGGCTGTGGGTTCCACGGGATTGCGGAGTGGGTTTCACCTGGGTCCCGGCCTTCGCCGGGATGAGCGGGGCAAAATATGACCCGCCGCATCGCCTCTATCCTCCTGCCCATGCCCCTGCCGGAGGCCTTCGACTACGAGGAGCCCGAGGGCATGGGCCTCCAGGTCGGCGACCAGGTGGCCGCCCCCCTCGGCCCCCGCCTGCTGCGCGGCGTGGTCACCGCCCTGCGCGACGGGACCGGCGGCAACCGGCCCCTGAAGGCGGTGGAGGCCAGGCTCGACGATCCGCCCCTGCCCGAGCGCGCCCTGGAGTTCATCCAGTGGGCCGCCCGCTATTCGGTGGACTCGCCGGGCGCGCCGCTGGCCATCACCCTGCGCGGCGCCCGCGCCCAGAAGGCCAAGCCTGAAAAGGTCGTGGAGGCCACCGGCGCCCAGCCCGCCCGCGCCACCCCGGCCCGCACCAAGGTGCTGGAGACGGTGGCGACCCAGGCCCTCTCGCCGCCGGATCTGGCGCGGGCCGCGGGGGTCTCCTCGGGGGTCATCAAGGGCCTGGTGGACGAGGGCGTCCTGGCCGTGCGCCGGGTGGAGGCGCCGGTCGCCTTCGATCCCCCCGACCTGACCCTCGCCGGCCAGCCGCTCAATCCCAGCCAGGACGCCGCGGCGAAGATGCTGGTGGCCATGCTGGGGGAGGGGGGCTTCAATGTCGCCCTGCTGGACGGGGTCACCGGCTCGGGCAAGACCGAGGTCTATCTGGAGGCCGTGGCCGCCGCCCTGGCCGCCGATCCGCAGGCCCAGGTGCTGATCCTGCTGCCGGAGATCGCGCTGACCCAGGCCGTCATCGCCCGGGTCGCCGCCCGCTTCGGCGCCGCGCCCGCCGAATGGCACTCCGACATCACCCCGCCCGCCCGCCGCCGGGTTTGGGAAGCTGTAGCGACAAGCCAGTGCCGCATCGTCATCGGCGCCCGCTCGGCCCTGTTCCTGCCCTTCGCCAAGCTCGCTCTCATCGTCGTCGATGAGGAGCACGACGCCTCCTACAAGCAGGAGGAGGGCTTCATCTACCAGGCCCGGGATCTCGCCGTGGCCCGCGGCAAGATCGAGGACGCCGCCGTGATCCTGGCCTCGGCCACCCCGTCGCTCGAATCCCTGCGAAACGCCGAGCTGGGCCGCTATCGCTGGCTGCGGCTGTCCTCGCGCCACGGGACCGCCGTCCTGCCCGACATCACCCTGGTGGACATGCGCGAGACCCCGCCGGAGACCGGCCGCTGGCTCTCGCCGCCCCTGGTCAAGGCCATGGGGGAGACCTGGGCGCGGGGCGAGCAGACCCTGCTGTTCCTGAACCGGCGCGGCTACGCCCCCCTGGTGCTCTGCAAGGCCTGCGGCGAGCGCATGACCTCCCCTGACACCGACAGCTGGCTGGTGGAGCATCGTTATTCCGGCCGCCTGGTCTGCCACCTGACCGGCTTTTCCATGCCCAAGCCGGCGGCCTGCCCCCACTGCGGCGCCAAGGACAGCCTGGTCTCCATCGGGCCGGGGGTGGAGCGGGTGGAGGAAGAAGCCAAGGCCCTGTTCCCCGAGGCCCGGGTCAGCGTCTTCTCCTCCGACACCGCCTGGGACGCGCGGGAGGCCAAGCGGCTGATCGAGGCCATGGAGGACGGACAGATCGACATCCTGGTGGCGACGCAAGCCGCCGCCAAGGGCCACAACTTCCCGGGCCTGACCCTGGTGGGCGTGGTGGACGCCGACCTCGGCCTGCGCGGCGGGGATCTGCGGGCCGCCGAGCGCACCTACCAGCTCCTGGCCCAGGCCACCGGCCGCGCCGGCCGCAAGGACCGTCCCGGCCGCGCCATGCTGCAGACCTACGCGCCGGAACACCCGGTGATGCAGGCGCTCAAGGCCCAGGACCGCGACGCCTTCACCACCGCCGAGCTGGAGGAGCGCGAGATCGCCGGCCTGCCCCCCTATGGGCGGCTGGGCGCCATCATCGTCTCGGGGCCAGACCCGGCCCAGCTGGAGGCCTTCGTGGAAAAGATGGCCCAGGTGGCGCCCAACGCCGAGGGCGTCGCCGTCTACGGCCCCGCCGACGCCCCCCTCGGCCTGATCCGCGGCCGCCGCCGCAAACGCTTCCTCATCCGCGCCGACCGCACGGTGGACCTGTCGGCCTATCTCGCCGCCTGGCGCGCGAGGTTCCGGCCGCCGGGGATGATCCGCGTCGCCATCGACGTGGACCCGTACAGTTTTCTTTAGGCCCCAAAGCCGCTCATCCCGGCGTGCGCCCCGCCACCGGCGCGACGATCACCGGCGAGTCCGCCGGCAGGCCCAGTTTCTGCCGCGCAATCGGCAGGTCGCGGGCGCTGCGGTCGTTGAGGTCGATGCGCCAGCGGGCCCCCTGGCCCAGGGGGCCGCTGTTGATCGGGCTCATGCGAATCTCCGCCAGATAGGTGGTCTGGCCGGGCTCCACCTCGAAGGGGATCACGTCCCAGCTCTGGACATAGAAGCCGAGCGCCATTTCCGCCCGGATGGACCAGATCTCGTATTGGCCCGGCGGCAGGCGCAGCGCCGCCACCTGTCCTGTGTAGGGGGCGTACTTCGGATGCAAGCTCGGCCCGGCCTTGATGGCCAGGAACTCCTTGGTCGTGCCGCCAGGCTCGGTGAAATCGACGCCGTGCCCGAGGTGATAGTAGACGGAGCCTAGGCTCTTGCGGGTCCCAGCCTGCCGGATGTCGATCATGTTGTGGTTGCTGGTGGCGGCCGTGACCGACAGCACCAACTGGCCCGCGTCCGGCCCGGCATACTTCCCGAAGCCAGCCGCGAGAGCCGACCCACTGAACGCCAGGGTGATCAGGCCCGCCAGGGCCGCCAGTGTCGTGCGCATGTTCAGGCCTCTCCCGTTTCCGCGGCGATATCCCCGCCCGGTTCCGCCGCCTTGGCCGCCGCGATGGGCCGCTCGCGCAGGGTCGCCACGGGGATGAACAGCATCAGCACGAAGCCGCAGAGCAGGGAGCACAGGGCGAAGATCATCCCGTGGACGATGGCGACGGAGAAGCTGGTGCGGATGGTCCGCTCCATCGCCACCTGCTTGGGGTCGGCGGCCCGGGCGGCGGCCTGCTCGGGGTGCAGGTTGCGCTCCATGGCCATCTTCTGCAGGTCCGAGAGCTCCAGGTGGCGCACCACGGCGCCGGGTTCGCTCGGCGCGTGCTTGGCCAGTTCGCTGGCCAGGCCCGAGGTCAGCAGGGCGCCGAACAGGGCCACCCCCATGGTCGAGCCGATCTGGCGGACGAACTGGCCGGAACTGGTGGCCACCCCGATCTGGTGGAAGGGCACGGCGTTCTGCACCGCCAGGCCGAACAGGCTCTGGCCGGGGCCGAGGCCTATGCCCACGATCAGCAGCCGCCAGGCCAGGTCCAGCGTCGAGGTGTCGGGGCCGATGAAGCACATCAGGAAGACCCCGAGGATCAGCACGCAGCCGCCGCCGATCATGAAGGGCTTGTAGCGGCCGGTCTTGGTGACCAGCTGCCCGTTGATGGTCGATGAGGCGATCATGCCCCCCATCAGGGCCAGCATGGTCAGGCCGCTGGTGGTGGCGGGAATCCCCTGGCCCACCTGCATGTAGAGGGGCAGGAAGCTGGTGACCCCCATGAAGGCCATGGAATAGACGAAGGCCGCGCCGTTGGCGGTGGTGAAGGTGGGGTTCTTGAACAGCTCCAGGGGGATGATCGGGTCGCGGACCTGCTTCTCCACGAAGACGAAGGCGGTGAGCGCCGCGACCGCGAAGACCAGCATGCCGACGATCAGGGGCGAGGCCCAGGGATACTCCCGGCCGCCCCAGGTGATGGCCAGCAGCAGGGGGACGAAGCCGGCGATGATCAGGCCCGCCCCGCCCCAGTCGATGCGTCCGGTTCCGCGGATCGGCAGGGTCGGCATCTTCACCAGGATCATGGCCACGGCGGCCAGCGCGAAGGGGATGTTGCAGTAGAAGACCCAGCGCCAGCCGGCGATGACGTGGCCGAACAGGGTCACCGTCCCGTGGTCGGTGAAGAAGCCCCCCACCACGGGGCCGAACACGCTGGCGATCCCGAACACCGATCCGAACAGCCCGGAGAACTTGGCCCGCTCGCGGGGCGCGAACAGGTCGGCGATGATGGCGAAGGCGGTGGTGAACAGGGCCCCGCCCCCCAGGCCCTGGACGGCCCGGAAGACGATCAGCTGGGTCATGCCGCCCCCCAGCAGCGGCAGGTCGCCGAACTCGCCGGCCAGGCCCGCCAGCCAGGAGCCGGCCAGGAAGATGCCGATCCCGGCCAGCAGGATCGGCTTGCGCCCGTAGAGGTCCCCCAGCTTGCCCCAGATCGGCACCATGACCGTGGAGGCCAGCAGGTAGGCGGTGGTGGCCCAGGCGTAGAGGTGCAGGCCCGAGAGTTCGGCGATGATCCTGGGCATGGCCGTGCCGACGATCGTCTGGCTCATGGCCGAGAGCAGGAAGACGATCATCACCGATATGAGCGTCAGCCGGCGCTCGTCGTCGCTATAGACGTGGGGCTCGTTCAATTGGCGTTTCCCGGCGGCGAAATGGGCCGCCCCTAATGATCTAATTTTATGGTCGCAGCGCCCGGGGGCGGCGGGAAATGCCGCCGCCCCCGTATCCGATGTTACGGAACGCTATCAGACTTTTCCACCGGCGCGGCCTGGGCCTTGCGCTGCTGGGCGCGGCGCGAGGCCATGTTCAGCCCCTCGACGAGGCCCGAGAAGGCCATGGCCGCGTAGATGTAGCCCTTGGGCACGTGCACCCCGAAGCCGTCGGCGATCAGGGTGGCGCCGATCATCAGCAGGAAGCCGAGCGCCAGCATCACCACGCTGGGATTGGCGTTGATGAAGTTGGCCAGCGGGTTGGCCGCCACCAGCATCAGGGCCACGGCCACGATCACCGCGGTGACCATGATCGGCAGGTCGTCGGTCATCCCCACCGCCGTCAGGATCGAGTCGATGGAGAAGACGATGTCCAGCAGCAGGATCTGGATGATGGCCGCGCCGAAGTTGATGGCGATCGGCGCCTTCTTGTCGAGGACGTCGTGGCTGGGGGTCGGATCCATGGTGTGGTGGATCTCGTTGGTGGCCTTCCAGACCAGGAACAGGCCGCCGGCGATCAGGATCAGGTCGCGCCAGGAGAAGGCCAGCTCGAACGCCGGGTGCCCGTCCGCGCCCACCGGCCCCGTCCAGGGCAGTTCGAACACCGGGGCGGTGAGGCCGACGATGAAGGCGATGGTCGAGAGCAGGACCAGCCGCATGATCAGGGCCAGGCCGATGCCCAGGCGTCGGGCCTTGGCCTGCTGCTCGGGCGGCAGCTTGTTGGACAGGATGGAGATGAAGACCAGGTTGTCGATGCCCAGCACCACCTCCATGACGATGAGGGTGATCAAGGCGGCCCAGGCGGCCGGGTCGGCGGCCAGGGTCATAAGGCTCTGCATGGGGGTCCTCTATGGGTTTCCCCACTTTTCTAGACTATCCCGCGCCAGCACCTACTGCGAATGGTTCTCAAAGTCGCGTGAGTCGGCCGGGTCGCCGTGACGGGCGCCCCTACGGCGCCGCTTTTCAGGGCGCTGCGCGGTCGATGCCCGAAATGTGACCTGCCGCTAGGGCCGGCGTCTCTTCTTGGGCGTGGTCGCGCCAACCGGCGCCGAGGTCTTGGAAGGCCGCCCGTTCGTCTGTTTCGGTTTGTTTCAGGCGCCGGGGTTCTAAGTATCGGCGTGTCGATCTTTGGTATCCATGAATGACGCCGTCATGGCTTGCCAGCTTAACAACAGGAATTTCACGCGAATCGCGTGGTTAGTTTCCTTGTCGTTAAGGGTTTGATTTCCAATTTTCTGGCGTCGACTTGCCTGCGGGCGGCCTAACGGCCCCATGAAGCTGTGGATGGATCGGTGGGCGACTCGGCGACCTTCCGACGCACACGCCGAAAAGCTCTTTGCTTTCGCGCCGAGGGTGAGTATCCCTAATCGCAGTTCGCGTGGGGAGTTCCTCTTAACATGCTAAAACGGACCAGAACCGTTCTCGGTTCCCTGGCCGCCGCGGCGGTTATGACGCTCGCGCCCGTCACGGGCGCTGTGGCCGACACCTACTGGCAGTGCGTGCCCTTCGCGCGCCTGGTGTCCGGCGTCCAGATCTTCGGCGACGCCTGGACCTGGTGGAAGCAGGCCGCCGGCAAGTACGAGACCGGCTTCTCTCCCAAGTCCGGCGCGGTGCTCTGCTTCAAGCCCAACGGCAAGATGCAGCTCGGCCACGTCGCCGTGGTCAGCCAGGTGCTCACCGACCGCGTCATCCAGATCACCCACGCCAACTGGTCGCGCATCGGCGGGACCCGCGGCCAGGTGGAGAAGGACGTCACCGTCATCGACGTCTCCCCGGCCGGCGACTGGTCCCAGGTCAAGGTCTGGTACGATCCGGTCCGCGACCTCGGCTCCACCACCTATCCCACCTACGGCTTCATCTACCAGGACTCCGCCGCCCAGCGCATGGCGAACTCGGGTCTGAACGCCGCCGGCAACACCGCCATCGCCATGGCCCAGGGCGCCGCCAGCCAGATGGCCTCGGCCGTCCGTCCCGGCGCCGGTCCCTTCTCCATGCTGAGCCAGGCCGCCGACTCCACCGACAAGATCGCCGCCCTGATCATGGCCGCGACCTCGCAAGGGTCCTCCGAAGCCAAGTAGGCCCCATGCTGACCCTGATCCGCCGCGGCGCTTCGGCCTCCACCCCCGAGACGCCGGGCCCGGGCTGGGTCCTGCCCCCCGACACCCTCTGGATCGACCTGCTCAACCCCACCCGGGAGGAGGAGCTGGCCGTCGAGCGCGCGCTCTCCGTCGACCTGCCGACCCAGGAGGAGATGGCCCAGATCGAGCCCTCCTCGCGTCTCTACCAGGAGGACAAGGCCACCTTCCTCACCGCCACCCTGCTGTCCCACAGCCAGGAGGACCGGCCCGCCGGCACGCCGGTCACCTTCGTCCTGGCCCGCGGCGTCCTGGTCACCCTGCGCTACGCCCCGCTGAAGGCCTTCACCGTCTTCGCCGCCCGCGCCGCCGACAACCGCGACCTCACCACCGGCGCCGAGGCCCTGCTGGAGCTGCTGGACGCGGTGGTGGAGCGCCTCGCCCACGTGCTGGAGGCCTGCTCGGCCTCGGTGCAGGAGAGCTCCAACGCCATCTTCGACCGCCCCCGCGGCGGCGCCTTCGAGCCCCTGCTGACCGGCCTGGCCCGCACCCAGTCGGTGACCTCCATGGCGCGGGCCAGCCTGGTGAGCCTCGGCCGCCTGGCCAGCTTCGCGACCCTGGCGCCCGAGATCGCCGCCGCCCCGGCCTGCCAGGCCCACCTGGTCTCCCTGCAGCACGACCTGCAGTCGCTCACCGAGCATTCCGGCTCGCTCTCCTCCCACATCGCCTTCCTGCTGGACGCGGCGCTGGGCCTGATCAACATCGAGCAGAACGGCATCATCAAGTTCTTCTCGGTGGTCTCGGTGGTGCTGATGCCGCCCACCCTGGTGGCCTCGATCTACGGCATGAACTTCCACCACATCCCCGAGCTCTCCTGGGCCCTGGGCTACCCCTGGGCGCTGGGCCTGATGCTGCTCACCGGGATCGGCCCCTTCCTGTGGTTCAAGAAGAAGGGGTGGTTCTGACCGCCCCCGGGCTCGGGGCGTCTCGGAAAATCCTGGTCTTCGACAAGAATCGGCCTCTGTGGCGGATTGTCGCAACGGTTCCTTAAGCGCGCTCGGCGAACCTGTTGGCTTCCACGAGTTCTCCGCCCCACATGCCCGCTCCGGCCCTTCTCCTTCGTCCGCTCGACTCCGATGGCCTGCGCCTGGCGCTGGACAAGCATCGGCGATTCCTCGAGGGGCGCAGCGGCGGCCGCCGGGCCAATCTGGCCTATGTCGACCTCACCAACCGTCCCCTGGACGGCGCCGACCTGCGCGACGCCGACCTCACCGGGGCGCGGCTGAACGGGGCGTCCCTGGCCGGCGCCAACCTGGCCGGGGCGGTGCTGTTCGGCGCCGACCTGCGCGACACCGACCTGCGCAACGCCAACCTGGCCAAGGCCGACCTGCGCGGCGCCTGCCTGCGCGGCGCCAACCTGGCCCATGCCGACCTGTCGGGCTGCGACCTGCGCGAGGGCCGCATCGCCCTGCAGGACAAGGCCGAGGGCTTCCGCATCCTGCAGCATGAGGACCGCCCCGGGGAACTGACCTTCGCGGTGCTCTCCGGCGCCAACCTGGCCGGCGCCCACATGCACGGCCTCTCGGCCATGGCCGCCGACTTCACCGACGCCGACCTGTCGGGGGCCACCCTGGGGGGCGCCCGGCTGGTGAAGGCGGTGCTGGACGGGGCCAACCTCACCGGCGCGGACCTGGCCGGCGCCGACCTGTCGGGCGCCTCGCTCAAGCGCGCCATCATGGTCCGCTGCGACGTCTCGATGTCCAACATCAAGGGCGCCGATCTCACCGGCGTGCTCCAGGCCCCGGCGGTGGCGGTCTATATCGACGACCAGCCCCTGGAGAAGATCCTCGCCGCCCACGAGGCCTTCTGCGACTCCGCCGGCAGCAGCGGCCAGGTCGCCCGCCTGCCGGAGACCGACTTCCGCTCCGCCGGGGCGCTGAAGGGCCGCAAGCTCAGCGGCCTCTCGGCCCCGGGCTCCATCTTCTTCGGCATGAACCTGCAGGGGATCCAGCTCCAGGGCGCCGATCTCTCCGGCTGCGACCTGCGCGGCGTCAACCTGCGCCAGGCCGACCTGCGCGGCTGCCGCCTGGCCGACGCCCTGCTCACCCGCGCCGACCTGCGCGGCGCCAAGCTGGGGCCCCTCACCATCGACGACGGCCGCATGGTCCGCACCGACCTGTCGCGCGCCATCCTGCGCGGCGCCGACCTCACCGGCGCCTCGGCCCCCCGCGCCCGCTTCTTCGACGCCGACCTCTCCGGCGCCAAGCTGTCGGGGGCGAACCTCAAGGGCGCCGAGCTGGAGGCGTAAGAACCCCGCTCCTCCCGGCGAAGGCCGGGACCCAGATTCATCCTGGGCGGTAAGAGGTGATCCGCAGTCCGATTTCCGGCTTCTCATCAGATCGGAGTGGGTTTCACCTGGGTCCCGGCCTTCGCCGGGATGTGCGGATTTGGTCCCTACATCCCGTGCTTCAGCGGCTGCAGGTCCTGGAACACCGCCTCGCGCTTCTCGGCCTTGGCCTTGAAGGCCTCGCCCATGTGGGCGCCGGAGAACATGCCCGTCTGCCAGACGGCGATATAGTCCAGCCCGTCCTTGATGGTGTGGTCGCGGGCGTAGTTGATCATCACCTTCGAGCCGGTCACCGCCAGGGGCGCCTTGGACGCGATCTCGCGGGCCGTCACCAGGGCGTGGTCGAGACAGGCGGCGTGGTCGGGGAACACCTCGTTGACCCAGCCGATCTCCTTGGCCTTCCGGGCGGGCATCCGGCGGCCGGTATAGGCCATCTCGCGCACCCAGCCCTCGGGGATCAGCTTGCAGAGCCTGGGGAAGGTGCCGACATCGGCGGTCATGCCGATATTGATCTCCTGGATGCAGAAGAAGGCGTCCTCGGTGGCGTAGCGGATGTCGCAGGCGCTGGTCATGTCCACCGCCCCGCCGATGCAGCCCCCCTGGATCGCCACGATCACCGGGATCCGCGCGTCGTCCAGGCAGCCGAAGCAGTCCTGCAGCCACGCGATATGATGCCGCTGCTGCTCGGCGTTGATGTGCCGGTCCTGGTTCTGGGTGGCCGAGGTCGACCCCCCGCCGCCGAACACCGCCAGGTCCATGCCGGCCGAGAAGTGCTTGCCCGTGGAGCTGATCACGATGCAGCGCGCCCGGGCGTTGTGGTCGATGTCCTTCACGATCACCGGCAGCTCGTTCCAGAACTCCCGGATCATCGAGTTCATGGCCTCGGGGCGCTTGAGCTGGATGTGGGCGACCCCGTCCTCGATGGTGACGGCGAAGCAGGTGAAGTCGGTCTTGGTGACGTCGGTCATGGGGTTTCCTCTCGTTGGAAACATCATCGTCCCGTGACGCGGGGAAAGGGAAGGCCTTGAACTAGAGTGTCATCCCGCATGCAGCGCCGCAGGCGCGGAAGTGCGGGACCCAGAAGCACCGAACTTTCCGGCACGCCCCGTGCGTCTGGGTCCCGGTCTTCCGCGTGCCGCGGAAACCGGGATGACACCCAGGGCTCATCCGTAGCGCATCTTGCCCAGCGCGGCGGCCACGTCCCTCAGCAGGTCGCCGCCCTTCAGGCCGGCCTTCCACTTCTCATAGGCCATGACGTTCTCGATCCGGCTGTCGACGAAGGCCAGGGCGTCGGCCCGGCCCGACCCCAGCCGGATCGCCAGGGCCGAGGCGAGGATGCCCGAGAGGATGGCGCGCTTGGAATAGTGGTTCTCGTCGGTGGCGGTGTCGCCGGCCCAGCGCCACAGGACATCGGCGCTCTCCCACAGCAGCCGCAGGGCGAGCGGAATGTTCAGGGGCAGGGCCAGCCAGCCGGCCCAGCGGCGCACGGCGGCCTCGTCGGCGGCCGCGGCGTCGAGCCGGGCCTCCACCGCCGCGCGGATGCGGGCGCGGATCTTCAGGGTCTGCGGATCGGTCCCCGCCAGGCGGGCCAGGGCGGCTGCGTCATGGCGCCGAGACAGCAGGGCCGCCAGGTCCGCCGGCCCATGCGGGACCAGCAGTTCGGTCTCCGGCCCGCTCAGGCCACAGGCCTTGCCGGCGGCCCGCGCCATGGGCCAGGTCCAGCCCTGGGACGGGGCGAGCTTGAGGGCCGCGTCCAGAATCTGTTGTTCGGTGGCCTCAGCCCAGTCGGTTTCGTGCGCCATGGCCCACAATAACGCGGTCGAAGGCCCCTGTCCGCCGTGGACATCACCCTCCGTCTCTGGTATTTCGCCGCCCTCATCCCGGAGGCTCTTGGCTTCTGGGGGCAAGGCTATTGTCCGTTCGCCGCCGCCTGACCCCAGGACTGGCCGAGCGGGAACGGGTAACAGGAGAGATAACTCTGGTTCAGATTTTCGTCCGCGACAACAACGTCGATCAGGCCCTGAAGGCGCTGAAGAAGAAGATGCAGCGCGAGGGCTCGTTCCGCGAAATGAAGCGGCACGTGCACTATGAGAAGCCCAGCGAGAAGCGCGCCCGCCAGAAGGCCGAGGCCGTTCGCCGCGCCCGCAAGCTGGCCCGCAAGCGCGCCCAGCGCGAAGGCCTGATCCCGGCCCCGAAGAAGGCCCCCGGCGCCCGGTAGGGAGCTGAGCCTCTTCGAAGCTTAAGTATTTGAAAGGCCGTGCGGATCACCGCGCGGCCTTTTGCTTTTGCCGAAATCCCATGCTCACGCTGCGAACTTCCGTCGCGTGGCGCCGTGCTTGCTGGTGAAACCGCGTCCGGCCTCCTATCTTGAGGTCTGACGGACAAATTCCGGAACGGTCTGGACCAAAATGAACCTGCGCAATCTCGCCATCTGGGGCGTCATCGTCGTCGTCCTCATCGGCCTCTACAGCATGATGACCGGCGGCGGCCACGCGGCCGGCTCGGGCCAGATCACCTACAGCCAGCTGCTGTCCAAGGTCGCCTCGGGCGAGGTCAAGCAGGCGACGATCCGCGGCGCCAGCGTCGACATCAAGGATGCGGCAGGCAAGACCTTCTCGGCCATCACCCCCAACAACCAGGACGACCTGGTCAAGCGCCTGGAGGGCCAGGGCGCCGACATCGAGGTCAAGCCGATCGGCGGCGGCCTGGTGGGCCTGCTGGTCCAGAGCCTGCCGATCCTGCTGCTCGTGGGCGTCTGGATCTTCTTCATGCGCCAGATGCAGGGCGGGGCCCGCGGGGCCATGGGCTTTGGCAAGTCCAAGGCCAAGATGCTCACCGAGAACAAGAACCGCATCACCTTCGACGATGTGGCGGGCGTCGACGAGGCCAAGGAGGAACTGACCGAGATCGTCGAGTTCCTCAAGGACCCCCAGAAATACCAGCGCCTGGGCGGCAAGATCCCCAAGGGCGCCCTGATGGTCGGCCCCCCCGGCACCGGCAAGACCCTGCTCGGCCGCGCCGTCGCCGGCGAGGCGGGCGTGCCCTTCTTCTACATTTCCGGCTCCGACTTCGTGGAGATGTTCGTGGGCGTCGGCGCCAGCCGCGTGCGCGACATGTTCGAGCAGGCCAAGAAGAACAGTCCCTGCATCATCTTCATCGACGAGATCGACGCCGTCGGCCGCCACCGTGGCGCGGGCCTCGGCGGCGGCAATGACGAGCGCGAGCAGACCCTCAACCAATTGCTGGTGGAGATGGACGGCTTCGACCCCTCCGAGGCCATCATCGTCATCGCGTCGACCAACCGTCCCGACGTGCTGGACCCGGCCCTGCTGCGTCCCGGCCGCTTCGACCGCCAGGTCGTGGTGCCGAACCCGGACATCGGCGGGCGCGAGCGCATCCTGCGCGTCCACATGAAGAACGTGCCGCTCGCCGCCGACGTCGACGTCAAGACCATCGCCCGCGGCACCCCCGGCTTCTCCGGCGCCGACCTGGCCAACCTGGTGAACGAGGCCGCCCTGATGGCCGCGCGCAAGAACCGCCGCATGGTCCTGCAGCGCGACTTCGAGGACGCCAAGGACAAGGTCATGATGGGCGCCGAGCGCAAGTCCATGGCCATGACCGAGGAGGAAAAGCGCCTCACCGCCTATCACGAGGGCGGCCACGCCCTGCTGGCCCTCTCGGTCCCGGCCACCGATCCGGTGCACAAGGCCACTATCATTCCGCGCGGCCGCGCGCTGGGCATGGTCATGCAGCTGCCGGAACGCGACCAGCTCTCCATGTCCTATGAGCAGATGACCTCGCGCCTGGTCATCCTGATGGGCGGCCGCATGGCCGAGGAGATCATCTTCGGCAAGGAGAAGATCACCTCGGGCGCCTCGTCCGACATCGACCAGGCCACCCGCCTGGCCCGCGCCATGGTCACCAAGTGGGGCTTCTCCGACAAGCTGGGCGTCGTCTCCTACGGCGAGAACCAGGACGAGGTCTTCCTCGGCCACTCGGTCTCCCGCACCCAGAGCGTCTCGGAAAAGACCGCCAACCTCATCGACGAGGAGGTCAAGAAGCTGGTCCAGACCGCCTTCGACGAGGCCCGCCGCATCCTGACCACCAAGCTGGACGACCTGCACACCCTGGCCAAGGCCCTGCTGGAATACGAGACCCTGTCCGGCGACGAGATCATCGCCGTCCTCAAGGGCGTCGCCCCCAACCGCGACGACAGCGATAGCAAGCGCCCCATGGGCCCCGCCGTCTCCGTCCCCCTCTCCCCCCGCGCCGACCCCGAACCGGCCTGAGGCCCAGAGGCCTGACCTACCCGAAGGGGAGCCCACGGCTCCCCTTCGTCATGTCTGGGGACGTCCTCCGAACATCCTCGTCCCCGGGCTTGTCCCGGGGACCTACGATCTCCGTCTAGGTCCGGATCGCACGACCCTGGTGCGCGCGCCGTTCGTGTGGTTCGTGGTTCAACGCTTTCGACCGCGCCGTCGCTGGCGCCTATCAGGCGGTCCACGAACCCCACGAACAAGGACGGCTCCAGATGCTCCCCCACTGGGGGAGCTCCCGGCCGAATGGCCGGGTGAGGGGGACTTTCACTCTTGTTTGGAAGCGTCCGGCCGGCCGCCCCCGCGTCTATCGACGCGCGCCACCTCCCGCGCTTCGCGCTGGGTCGTGATGACACTGTATGAAAGAGCCCAACCCCATCGCCGTCAGGGACCGCGTTCGGCTTGGGCCGCGTCGGCCAGTGTCGGGGACGATCCATTTCATACAGCGTCACCGCTATTCTCAGATGGGCTCCGGAAGGCGCTCTGGATGCAGCCTGAACCCAAGGGCTCCAGCCACCTTCAAGACGGTGTCAAACTCCGGATGCCCCTCGGCGCTGAGCGCCTTGTAAAGCGCCTGACGGGATAGTCCGGTCTCTTCCGCCAGTTGTGACATCCCCCTGGCGCGCGCCACGACCCCCAGCGCATGGGTGATGAGGGACGGATCGCCGGATTCGAAGGCGTCCTCCAGGAACGCTTCGATGGCTTCAGGCGTGTCCAGAACTGCGGCTGCGTCAAAGCGGCTCGTCTTCAGGGGCATCAGATCACGTCTCCAGTTCCCGGGCCATTTCCTTGGCGCGTTTGATATCCCGATCCTGCGATGACTTGTCGCCACCGCAGAGCAGGATCACGAGGACTTCGCGTCGTTGCACAAGGTAGGCGCGATAGCCGGGTCCATAGTGGATCCGGAGCTCGGAGACGCCTTCGCCGACCGGCTCGGCATCGCCGAAGTTTCCAAGTTCGAGCCGCGCGAGGCGGGCCGCGATCTTGGCCACCGCCCTGCGGTCACGCAGCGTCTCGAGCCACGTCCGGAACACCTCGGTCTGGCGCACCTCGATCATGTGTCAACTATAGGCGACGAAAAGCCGCTCCTGTCAAGCGCGTGTCTCTTATGGGCGACAGTCCATGGCGGGGTCCGCTCTCGACCCGTTGCGGACCCTCGCGGGATCAACCACTCTCTTGCCCGGATACGAGGACCGATCTGTGAACCGAGCCGACGCCCTTCGCGCGAAGCAACCCCAGCTTTACGCCGACGTGCGGCTGTACCCGGCGTCTGAGGGCGGGCGCGAGGTCGACGCTCGCATGGGTTGGAGCTGCCTGTGCACGCCACACAACGATCAGCCCTCTGGCTTCGGAGGCTGGCCAGTCCTCGGAGATGATCCACTTGAGCCAGAGAGCGAACGTCGCTTGGGCTTCGTCTTCTTGACTGATGACGCCGCCCCGGCCCTGCGGGCGCTCGGGAAGTTCTACCTCTGGGAAGGGCGTTTCATCGGCGAGGCCGTCGTCGTCTTGCCTTGAACAGCGGAAGTCCTCGTCTTGGCCCCAGCGCAAGGTCTGCAACCCACCCATCTCGGACCTCGACGAGGTCCGCTTCTGGCCGCGGGCGAGTGGCGGCGATCACCCCCCTGCGGAGTTTTAGCTAGGTCCGCACGGAGTGGCACGTCATCGTCGTTCGGCTGTGACCGCTGCCCCGGGGCGGAAGGTGTTTGACGCCCAGACCTTCCTCACCATCTTGCCGCTCGAAAGTCGCCGCACATCGCAATGTCGCGGGAGCGTCTTCCCCGAGCACCTTCACCGCACCACCGTCGCGAAACAGCGCGAAGGTGCATTGGTAGCCGCGCCCCCGGGTGCGGCATGCCAAATCTTGGATGTGGAGGTCTGGGGCATCTGCGTTGCCTTTGCTGGCGTTGTACCAGAGTGAGCCGACCCAGTTGCCGTTGCCGATCAGCGCGTTCATCTCAAGGTCGTTCCAGATCGCCGCGCGAACCTCCCCCGCCGTCTCATCAGGAGGTGGCGACAAGGAAACGGCCGCCAGCAAAGCCAATAGTCTTAGCATCCAGCGATGCTACCCCAGCGGGGTCCGCTTTCCACCCGTCTCAGACACCGACAGGGTCCGGTTTGGGGCGATCTCGGGGAACGTGGCGGCGACCGCGCTTGGGTCCGCATGCGACCCCGAGCCGAGGTTCAACCTCAGCTCTGCCTACGGGCTCCAATAGGTGATGTCGCAGGTGCCGTCTGGCCTCAGCTTGACGCCTACATCCAGCGAGTCGGCGGCGTCATCACAGGCCGCGACATCCCCTTCTCGACGCGTCTCGCCATAACGAGGTGGCCCATGGGCGCAGCCGGCCAGCAACAGGGCGGGCAGAAGCGCGGCGGGGACTAGAAGCCTCTTCATCGGAGGAATCTTAACCCTCCAACGTCGGGTTTCCACCCCTTTTCGACATCCCGACCGTCCGCCGCGAGGCCGCCCCCTTCACGACCCCCAGGACATCGCCAGGGCGGAATCCAGTCTCTGGGCGAGGGCGGGGCTGACCGGCGTCATGGGAAGCCGGACCTCCGGACTGTCGATCAATCCCCTTCGCCAGAGGCAGTGCTTCAGCGGCGCCGGATTGGGCTCGGAGAACAGCAGCTCGGGGATCTGCGAGAGCAGGCTCCAGGCCTGATCGATGGTGGATCTGTCGAGGTCCAGAAGCCCCCGGAAACCCTGAGGATCGATGTGGGCCGAGGCCAGGACCCCGCCGTCCGCCCCGTCCCCCAGGGCGACCCCGAACCGCGCGTCGTCCCCCGCCAGCACGGCGAAGCCCGGCGGCTTGCAGCCGATGAGATCGCGGCTCTGCGCGAAGTCCGCGCAGCAGTCCTTGACGCCCCTCAGGTTCGGTCGCTCCGCCAGGCGCAGCAGGGTGTCGTTCTGCAGGTTCACGCCGGTCCGATAGGGGATGTTGTAGACGAGCAGGTCCGCCCCGGTGCTGTCGGCGAGCGCCTCGAAGTGGAGCCTGAGCCCCTCCTGGGAAGGACGGACATAGTGCGGGCAGCTGACCAGGACGGCGTCCGCCCGCCAGCTCTCGACGGCGCGCAGGGCCCGGGCGACGGCCGATGTCGATACGCCATGCAGCCCGAGCATGATCAGGGTCCCGGCGTCCGCCGCCGCGATCTCCTCGGCCACCGTGCGCACGACCCGCTGGGCCTCATCGGCGGACAGGGCCATGCCCTCTCCGGTGGTGGCGCAGAGGACAAAGCCGTCGACCTTGCCGACATAGGCGCGCGCCAGGCGGCGCAGGGACGCCTCGTCGAGCCTGTCGTCCTTGAACGGGGTCACGAACGGAAGCCAGAGGCCGGCATACCGGGGACGGGGATGGGTCATGATCGTCTCCATTGGCCGGAGACGAAGCACCTGGACCCCGTCGCGCCGGCGGGGTCAGTGAGGGTGTGATTGGCGCGTCAGATGGCGCGCGAAGACCAGCCCAGACCCCTGTGGAGGGGCTGTTTTTTCGCAACGGCCTTGGCCAGGGCGGCGGTCATGGGCCCACATCACGCAATCGCTCGGCCAAGGTCAAGCCGGAACCCAGACCCAGCGCGTCGCCCCATCCGCGCTTCGCGAGAGGGCGGCCGCCCTCAGACCGGCGACTTCTCCAGCATCTTCACGGCCTGCTGCATGATCCGGCGGCCCCAGCTGGAGAGGTCCTCGCGGGCGAGCTTGGCGCGGGCGGCCTCGAGGGCCGTGGAGCCATAGCGGCGGCGAAGCATCTGAGCTTCCTCCAGCGCCTCCTGGTTGAGACGCCGCCAACGCTTATAGAGACGCACCGGATTAACGATCATGGCGACCCCGCTCGATCCCGTGCTGCATAGCACCATCTCGTGACGGAATGGAGGCGAAACCCAAATTGGGCCACAAGTCTGGCGTGGAATCCCTGACGCTGCACGGTATTCGAGCGTTGCGCCCGCCTGGCGGGTGGATCGGCGCGCATCTTTCCCGGGGCCTTGTCCTTGCACCCCACCCTGGCGTCTGTCCTGATTGGGGAAACCGCCATGACCCGTCTGTTCACCCTGTTGCTGGCCGCCCTGGCCTTCGCGCCGCCGGCCCTGGCCGCCCCCTATGGCGAGGCCCGGGTGCTGCCTGTGCGCAGCCAGGCCCAGGCGCGCCCCGGCTATCACCTGGCCCGGCCCGACCTGCTGGCCACCGCCTCGGGGGTCCGCGCCCATGGCATGATCTGCCGCCAGGCGGGCCATGCGGGCCTGCCGGTCCGCCGGGTGCGGGTGCAGCATCTAGACCCCGCCGGCCGCGTCCTGGGCGCCGTCGAGGTGCGGGTGGACTTCGACTCCGTGCGCCGGTCTGCTAGCTGCACGGCCTATGACCTCGCCACCGCCTGGAAGATCGACCCCGCCGACACCGTCCTCGCCTCCGCCCTCTAGCGGAGCCCGGCCCGTGCGGGTGATGGGGATCGTCAACGCCACCCCCGACTCCTTCTCCGACGGCGGCCTATTCCTGGATCCGCAGGCGGGCCTCGACCACGCCCTGCGCCTGGTGGGCCAGGGCGCCGATATCCTGGACATCGGCGGCGAGTCCTCCCGCCCCGGCGCCGAGCCGGTGGGGGAGGGCCAGGAGATCGCCCGGGTCGCCCCCCTGATCGCCCAGGTCCGCGCCCGGTCCAGCGTGCCCATCTCCATCGACACCGTGAAGCCGGCCGTGGCCCGCGCGGCGATGGCGGCCGGCGCCTCGATCTGGAACGACATCACCGCGCTGGCCGCCCCCGGCGCCCCGGAGCTGGCCGCCGAGCTGGGGTGCGAGGTGATCCTCATGCACATGCAGGGCGAGCCCCGCACCATGCAGGCCGCCCCGCGCTATGACGATGTGGTCGCCGAGGTCTGCGCCTTCCTGACCGCCCGCGCCGAGGTCGCCCTGGCCGCCGGGGTGGCCCGCGACCGCATCTGGCTCGATCCGGGGATCGGCTTCGGCAAGACCCTGGCCCACAACCTGGCCCTGCTCTGCGCCCTCGACAGGATCGTGGCCCTGGGCTTCCCGGTCCTGCTGGGAGTCAGCCGCAAGAGCTTCCTGGCCCGCCTCGACCCCGCCGCGAAAGATCCCGCCCACCGCCTCGGCGGCTCCCTGGCGGCCGCCCTCATCGGCGCCGCGGCCGGCGTGGCGGCCGTCCGGGTCCACGATGTGGGCGAGACGGCGCAGGCGTTGCGGGTGTGGGAGGCGGCCCGCTGAGCTTTTAGATGCTCCCCCTCTGGGGGAGCTCCCGGCCGACCGGCCGGGTGAGGGGGACTTTGACTCTTGTTTCCAGCGGTCTTGCGAACCGCCCCCTCCGTCACGCGTCTGCCGACGCGCGCCACCTCCCCCAAACCGCGCTGCGCGCTGGGGGAGGATCTTCGCCGCGCCTACCCCCGCCCGATGAACGGCATCTTCGTCGCCATCACGGTCATGAACTGGACATTGGCCTCCAGCGGCAGGCTGGCCATGAACACCACCGCGTCGGCCACGGCCTTCACGTCCATCATCGGCTCGGGCGAGAGCGTCCCGTCGGCCTGGGGCACGCCGCGCGCCATGGCCGCGGTCATCTCGGTGGCGGCGTTGCCGATGTCGATCTGGGAGCAGGCGATGTCGAAGGCCCGGCCGTCCAGGGCCGTGGACTTGGTGAGCCCGGTGATGGCGTGCTTGGTGGCGGTGTAGGCGACCGAGCGCGGCCGGGGGCTGTGGGCGGAGATCGAGCCGTTGTTGATGATCCGCCCGCCCCGGGGGTCCTGGGCCTTCATCAGCCGGAGGGCGCCTTGGGTGCAGAGGAAGGCGCCGGTGAGGTTCACATCCACCACCCGCCGCCATTGGGCGAGGGTGAGGTCCTCCATCGGCACGGGCGGGGCGCCGGTCCCGGCGTTGTTGAACAGCAGGTCCAGCCGGCCAAACCGTTCCCGCACCTGGGAAAACAGCGCCAGGACCTGGGCCTCGTCGCTCACATCGGTGGCGATCGTCGTGCACATGTCGGCCTTGGTTCGTCGGGCCGTCTCCTCCAGCTCGCCGGGTCGGCGCCCGGCCAGGACAACGTGAAACCCGGCGTCCACAAGGGCTAGCGCGCTCGCCCGGCCGATCCCGGACCCGGCTCCGGTGACGATGGCGGTCTTGATGTCGGTGCTCATGGGGCGAGACCACCCGAGTCTTCCATCCACGACAACCGACGAATCCTGTATTTCCTCGAGGATGGCCGAACATCGCGGACGCGTCCTCATCATCGCCGGCTCGGACTCCGGCGGCGGGGCGGGCATCCAGGCCGACATCAAGACCGTCACCGCGCTTGGGGGCTACGCCGCCACCGCCGTCACCGCCATCACCGTCCAGAACACCCTGGGCGTCACCGGCGTCCACCCGATCCCGCCCGCGGTGGTGGAGGCCCAGGCCCGCGCCGTCCTCGACGACATCGGCGCCGACGCCCTGAAGACCGGCATGCTCGGCGACGTGGAGATGGTGGAGCGGGTGGCCGCGATCCTTGATTCCACAAGGGCTCCGGCCGTCGTCGACCCGGTCATGGTGGCCAAGGGCGGGGCCAACCTGCTGGCCGAGCGGGCCATCGCGGCGGTGCGGTCCCTGATGGTCCCCCGGGCCTTCCTCCTGACCCCCAACGCCCCCGAGGCCCAGGCCCTGACCGGCCTGGCGGTGGAGACCCCCGACGACCTGCGCCGCGCCGGCGATGCCCTGCTGGCCCTGGGCGCCAAGGCGGTGCTGATGAAGGGCGGCCACGTCGAGGGGTCCCGGGTGATCGACATCCTGATGACCCCCCAGGGCGAGACCAGCTTCGAGGGCGAGCGCCTGGAGACCCGCCACACCCACGGCACCGGCTGCACCCTGGCCTCCGCCGTGGCGACCGGCCTGGCCCAGGGCCTGGACCTGCCCCAGGCCGTCGCCCGGGCCTGGGCCTATGTCCACGAGGCCATGCGCCAGGCCCCCGGCTTCGGCGCCGGCCACGGCCCCCTCGACCACGCCTGGCCCTTGCGGGGCAAGGCGTGAGACACCGCGACGACCTCGAAGCCATCCTGCGGGCCACGCCGGGCCTGATGCACGTCATGGAGACCGCCCGGGCCCTGGACCTGCCCGACTGGCTGGTCTTCTCCGGGGCCATCTACCAGCCGGTCCTCAACCACCTGACGGGCCGCCCGGCCGACCACGGGATCAAGGACTACGACCTGGCCTATTTCGACCCCGACACCGCCTATGAGGCCGAGGACGCGGTGATCCGCAGGGTGGCGCAGGCCTTCGAGCCGCCCTTCCGGGAGATGGTGGAGGTGCGCAACCAGGCCCGGGTCCACCTGTGGTTCGAGGCCAAGTTCGGCGAGCCCTACGGCCCCCCCTTGGTCTCCAGCGCCGACGCCCTGTCCCGGTTCGCCAGCCCGCTCAACGCCGTGGCCGCGCGGCTGGAGGCCGACGGGTCCATGACCGTCCTGGCGCCCTTCGGCCTGGAGGACCTGTTCTCCATGACCTACCGCGCCAATCCCAATCGGCGGGTCAGCGGTTTCGCCCTCACCTCCGGCGCGGCCCAGAGGCGCTGGCCCGAGCTCACCGTCATTCCTCAGGAATAGGTCTTGCGGATCTCCATCCAGCGGTCGACGCCGGTCAGCGGTCCGAAGCCGTACTGGGCGTAGAGGCCGTGGGCGTCGCGGGTGGCCAGGTGCATGCGCCGGAAGCCCTGCAGGTCCGGATGGTCGCCGATGAAGGCCATGATCGCCTTGCCCAGCCCCGCCCCGCGATGGGCGCCGTCCACATAGACGTCGCACACCCAGCCGAAGGTGGCCCGGTCGGTCACCACCCGGGCCATGCCGGCCATGCTCCCGTCGGGGGCGTAGACGCCGATCGTGAGGCTGCCGGCCACCGCCTTCTCGAAGGTGGCCCGCGGGATACCGGTCCCCCAGTAGCTCTCGGCGGAGATCCAGTGATAGGCGCGCGCGATATCGAACCGCGCCGGGTCGTCGCTGACCGTGTAGCCGCTGGTGTGCAGGGTCTCCATGACCGCCTCCCTCCGCTGGAAAGCCGGCTGTTAGGAGAAATCGACCCGCCGCGCTAGGCCACCGCGGCCACGGTGGTGTCGGCGTCCAGCACGTCCTCGATGGCGCGGAACAGCTCGGCGGCCTCGACGGGCTTCATGACGAAGGCGTTCATCCCGGCGGCCAGGCACAGATTGACCTCGGCGCGGCCGGCCGAGGCGGTCAGGGCGATCACCGGGGTGCGCTGGTTGGGTCCGGGGGCGGCGCGGAGGATTCCCACCGCCTCCAGCCCGCCCATCCGTGGCATGTTGAGGTCCATCAGGACCAGGTCGAAGCGCTCCAGGGCCAGGGTATCCAGGGCCTCCTGGCCGTCCTGCGCCGTGGCGATGGTGTCCACCGCCCCCTGCAGGATCAGGGTGAAGGCGCGCCGGTTGATCTCGTGGTCGTCGACGATCAGCACCCGCAGCGCCGTCTGGGCCGGCGCGATGTCCGGGGTCTGGACCGGCGCCTGGGCGGCCCCCAGCCCGAGGGCCAGGCGGAAGGTCGAGCCGTGGCCCGGCGCGCTTCTGGCCGTCAGGTCGCCCCCCATCAGGCGGGCCAGTTCGCGGCTGATATTGAGGCCCAGGCCGGTGCCGCCATGGGTGCGGGCGACGCTGTCGCTGGCCTGGCCATAGGCGGTGAACAGGCCGCCCATCTGCTCGGCCGTCATGCCGGCGCCGGTGTCGGCGACCTCCAGGGCGAGGTCCCAGGTCCCGTCGGCGGCGGGGGCGGCGACCATGCGCAGGGTGATGGCGCCGGCCTCGGTGAACTTGAGCGCGTTGGAGAGCAGGTTGTTGAGGATCTGGCGGACCCGGGTGGGGTCGCCCGCCACCCAGGCCGGCAGGCGGTGGGCGCCCTCCAGGCGGAAGGCCAGGCCGCGGCCGCGCGCCACCGGCGCCCAGAACCGCACGGTCTCCAGCATCAGGCGCCGCAGGTCGAAGGCGATGGTCTCGACCCCCATGCGGCCGGCCTCGATCTTGGAGAGGTCCAGCAGGTCGTCCAGCAGGGCGCGCATCATCCGGCCGGAGGAGGCGATCAGCTCCAGGTTCGAGTCCCGCGCGCCCTCGGAGCGGGCGCCGCGCGCCTCGGCGGCGCCGGCAAGGATGGCGCTGATGGGCGTGCGCAGTTCGTGGCTGACCATGGCCACGAAGGCCGACTTGGCCGCGTCGGCGGCCTCGGCCCGGGCGCGGGCCTCGCTTTCGGCGGTGAGCGCCCGGGCGGCGGCCCGCCAGATCATGTGGGTGAAGACGACGATCAGGACGGCGGCGGCGGCCAGGGCTATGGCCTGGTGGATCTGCGCGCCCAGGGCGAGGGCGACGAAGGGGGTGGTGGCCAGATAGACCGCGAAGGGACTCGAGGCGGCCAGGAAGGCCAGGCGCGACTTCTGGCTGGTGAGGGCCGAGTTGAGCTGGCCGCCGCACAGCAGGCAGATCCAGCAGGCCAGGCCGAAGGCGCCGTCGCGCAACGGCCCGGCGGCGGCGAAGGCGCCGAACACCACGCCGTTTGTGACCAGCAGGGCGATCGCGGCCCAGGTGGGCGGGGTCCGACGGCCGAGGAGGAAGTATTCCACCGCCTGCAGGCCGCCATAGAGGGCCAACCAGACCAGGGCCCAGGGCCAGCCCGTGATGGTCCCGAAGCCCAGGGTCAGGCCGACGGCGAGTCCGGCGCGCATCCGCGCCTGGGACCGGCGCGCCGCGATGACCTCCATCAGGTCGGACGAAAGGGTCCCAGCCGCGGGCGGCATGTGGTGAGTCTCGGCGAATGGCGTTACGCCAATAGACGCTCGCCCAAGCTAAGCTTGGATGAATCCCGGCGGGATCGGTGGGCGGCGCGGCGGAATGTCGCGCCGCCCGGGATCCTATCGGCGATAGCCGTAGCCGTAGCGATCATAGTCGTTGGCCTCGACCCGGATGCGGGCCGAGAGGGTGTCGAACCGGCGATCGAGGTCGGCCCGCTCCCAGTTGGAGAGCCCACCCGCCCGATAACGGCTTTCCAGTCGGGCCAGGGCGGCGAAGTCGGCGCGCAGGCGGTAGGCCTCGGCCCGCGTGATCTTGCCGGTGCGGACGCCGCGATCGATGCGGCGATCCAGGTTGGCCTGGCGCTGATTGATGTTCATCCAGGCGCCGCCGTGGTTCCAACCGTCACGGTCGTTGTTCCAGCCGTCGCGGTCGTGGCGCTCATAGCGGATGCGGCTGGACAGGGCGTCGAAGCGGCGGTCGAGGTCGCTCCGTTCCCAGTTCGACAGGCCGTTCACCCGATAGTTGGCCTCCAGCCGGGCCACGGTGCGGAAATCGTCGCGCAGGGCGATGGCTTCCTGGCGGGTCAGGTCGCCGCTGCGCACGCCGGCGTCGATGCGGGCGTCGATATTGGCCTGGCGCTCGTTGATCGACATCCAGGTCTGGGCCGAGGCGGCCCCGGCCGAGAGGGCCAGGACGGAGGCGGCGGCGAGCATGGTGAGAGTCTTCATGGGATCATCTCCTTGGTGGTCTTCGTGTCCCTCGGTCGTGTCCCCCGATCGGCGATTTCAACGGCCTTCCGCCCAAAGGGTTCTGGCCAAGCTTGGCGCCGCCCCCGCGGAGAGTCCCCGCGGGGGCGGCGCCCGGACCTAGCGGCGATAGCCGCCGTAGCCCGCGCCGTAGTCCCGATCGTTGCGCTCGTAGCGCAGCTGCATCCGGATGGAGTCGAAGCGGCGATCCAGGTCGGCGCGCTCCCAGCGGGTCACCACGCCGTCGGCGCGGTAGCGCCAGGACAGGCGTTCGGTCACCCGGAGCTGCTCGCGCAGGCGGAAGGCTTCGCGACGGCTGATCTGGCCCGAGCGCTCGGCGCGGTTGATGCGCACCTGCAGGTCGTCGCCGCGCACGATGCCCTGGGGCCCGGCGCGATCGTTGTAGCCGCCGCCGCGCTCGTCGTAGCGGCCGCCGCGATCCTCGTAACGGTCGCCACGATCATAGCCGCCATAGGTCTGGGCGGCGGCGGGGGTGACAGCCGCGGCCAGGGCGGAAGCTGCCGCGATCGAAATCAGAATCTTCTTCATCTTCCATCCTCCTTGGATGTCCAGCGGCGCCGGAGGGCGTCGTTGAGGAGGAGAAGACCATTTCGAACCTGAAACCGATCTGAGGCCGCCGTTGTCTGGCGTTCAGCTTGGCTGGGGCCGGTCGGTCACGCCCTAGGCGGCGGCGGAATCCGCCGTCGTGGCCGCCGCCGCGTTCTGGGCGGCCTCGTTGAGGGCGCGGCTGATGGCCTCGTAGAGCTTGGCGATCTCGATGGGCTTGGCCACGTGGCCGTCCATCCCGGCGGCGAGGTATTCCTCCACCTGGTGGGACAGGGCGTTGGCGGTGAGGGCCACGATGGGGGTTCGCGGCCGGCCCTGTTCGCGTTCGGCGGCGCGGATGGCGCGGGCGGAGTCGATGCCGTCCATGACCGGCATCTGGATGTCCATGAGGATCAGGTCGTAGGCCCCGTCGCGCCAGGCCTCGAAGGCCTGCTTGCCGTCGGCGACGATGTCGATCTCCAGGCCCAGGGAGCCCATGACCGCGGCCAGGACCTGCTGGTTGGTGGGATTGTCCTCGGCGGCCAGCAGGCGCAGGGCGCCGTCCTCGGCGGTGTCGGCGGCGGCGGTCTGGGCGGGGGCGTCGGCGACCGCCTCGCCACGTTCCAGGGGCAGCTCGACGGTGAAGGTCGAGCCCCTGCCCTCGCGGCTGTCGACCCAGATCGCACCGCCCATCATCTGGGTGAGCTCGCGGCAGATGGCCAGCCCCAGCCCGGTGCCGCCGAACCGGCGGGTGGCGGAGTTGTCGGCCTGGACGAACTTCTCGAACAGATTGGCCAGCTTCTCGGCGGCGATCCCCAGGCCGGTGTCGCGCACGGTCAGCTTCAGGGCGCCGGTCTCGGGATTGAGGTCGAAGGCCGCGGCCACCTCGCCGGAGGGCGTGAACTTCACGGCGTTGGACAGCAGGTTGCCGACGATCTGGCTGAGGCGGTCGGCGTCGCCGCGCCAGGCGCCGTGGGCGGCCTCGGACACCTCGAACTTGAAGTCGAGGCCCTTCTTCTGCGCCATCACCGCGAAGCTCTCGCGGGCCGGGGCGATGGCCGTCTCCAGGTCGAAGTCGTCCATCAGCAGGGTCAGCTTGCCCGCCTCGATCTTGGAGAGGTCCAGGACGTCGTTGAGCACGGCCAGCAGCAGGCCGCCCGACTGGCGGATGACCTCCAGGCGCTCGCGCTGCAGCTCGCTCATCTCGCCCATGGACATGACCTCGGCCATGGCCAGGACGCCATTGAGCGGGGTGCGGATCTCGTGGCTCATATTGGCCAGGAACTGGGACTTCAAGGTATTGGCGGCGTTGGCCGCGTCGCGGGCCTCCACCAGTTCCTGCAGGGTCCGCTGCAGGGCCTGTTCGCGGGCGTCCAGCTTCTCCAGCAGGTGGTTGAAGCTGGCGGTCAGGCTGCGGAACAGGGCGTCCTGGGCCTCCACCTGGACGGGGGCGAAGCTGCCGCTCGCGGCCACGTCGTGCATGGCGTCCGAGAGTTTCTGCACCGGGGCGATGACCCGGTGGGCCAGGCCGCGGGCCAGGAACAGGGCCACCCCGACCCCGCCGAAGAACAGGGCGCCGGTCAGGGCGATGAACTGGGGCAGCATGGCGCCGAGCGCCGGCGGAGCGACCTTGACCACCAGTTCGCCGACCCGCAGGCCCTGGATCTTGACCGCGGCGTGGATCACGTCGGTTCCCGGGCTGGCGGCGCCGGCGCGGCGATAGACGGCCACGGTCTGGCCGGTTCCGTCCATCAGCCTGGCCTCGGTGACCGACTGAGCCTGGGCCAGGGCCGAGATGGTGGAGCGGGCGGCGGCGAAGTCCTGGACCGAGAGGGCCGGCCCGGCGGCGCTGGCGGTGATCTGCGACAGGGCGGTGTGGCTGAGGTGGCTCTGCTCGCGGGCGACGGCCCACTGCTGGAGCATGAAGGTGAGGCAGGCGGCGACCAGCACCACCATCGTGGTGACGAGCGCAATACCCGCCACGCGCGCATGGAACGTTGCGTTGTGTGCCGTTCCCGCCGCGCGAAGATGTTGGGTCATGAGGTGCGAAGTCCCGTCCAGCATTCGCGTTTAGGCCAATTCTCCTAACGCTTCGCTTCCAAGTACTCGCCCCTCAGGAGAATCTGTTGCGTCGTCGACACAGTCGCAACTTGTGCGCGTAGTTGTCGCAGTTAACGAAGCGTGAATCCCATGGACCAAGCTTAACCTCTGGTTTACCTTTGCTACGTTGAGTTAATCCTCTGGAAGGGGCTCCCCCATGGAAAAGGCCTTTGTCGCGCAACGCGTGGCGACCAAGTTGTTCACGACGGAAGCCGCGGTCGACGCGGCGATGATCGAAGCCACCGAACTGATGGCGGACCTGCTCAAGGCCCGCTCCGACGTGGGCACCTCGCTGGTGTTCGCCGACGACGTTCAGGTGAAGATGGTGGAAGCCATCCAGGCCCTGGGCGCGGCCCGGACCGCCATGGTCGGCGTTCACAATGAACTGACCGAGGCCAAGCTCCGCCTCGGCATCCGCACCACCCTCGGTGGCGTGGAAAACAAGCCCTCCTTCATGCGTAAGGCGGACAAGACCGCCATGCGCGAGGTCGGCTGACCCTCACGGGTTGCAATAGTTTAACTGTTTTTGCGCCCCTAATGTCTGTTAGGGGCGCAAATCATGCCGACAACACTGACGACGCAAATCATCTGGGCCGCCGTGCTGGTGGTTTGCATGTTCGGGCTCCTCAAGGGGGGGCCCGCGGAGCGATTTGGCGCCGGCCTGACCGTCGGGATCGCCATCGCCTTCCAGATCGTCAACATGGTCCTGCCGGATGAATCGCGCCCCGTGCCGCATCTCGTCCTGGACGGAATCCTCGCCCTCGGCTTCCTGGGTCTCGCCGTGCGCTACGCCAGTCTCTGGCTTGGCGGGGTGATGCTGCTCCAGGGGGTGCAGTTCAGTCTCCACGCCTATTTCTTCGTCACCAAGCTGACCCCGGGCCTCACCTATGCGGTGGCCAACAACCTGATCACCTGCGGGACCTTGCTTGGCATCCTGCTGGGCACCGTCGCCTTCCTGCGCCAGAGCCGGGCGGCGTCCCCCGAGAAAGCCACCCCTTCCGCCTAGGGCGCCGTCCTTGGCCGCGGCTCCAGGGTCGCCAGGGCCACCCCGCCGAGGATCAGGGCCAGGGCCGCGAAGGCCGTCCAGTTGAGCCGCTCGGCCAGGAACAGAACCCCCACCGCCGTCGCCCACAGCGGCGCCATGTAGATGGCCATGGACAGGAACAGCGGGCCCCGCCGCTGGATCAGATAGACATAGCCGATGGTGGCCAGCGCCGTGGGGAACACCCCCTGGGCGGTCACCGCGATCACCGAGGACAGGGGCGGCCAGGCCGGCAAGGGTCCGGTGAACACCGCCGCGATCGTGGCGAACACCGCGCCCCAGGCGCACATCATCAGGGCGCCCACCGCCGAGGGCACCGGCGGCGCCCGCTTGGTGACCACATTGGAGACCGCATAGAGGGCCGCTCCGGTCAGGGCGCCGATCAGGGCCAGGGCTTCCAGGGTCATGCCCCCGGTCAGGCGCGGGCCCACCAGCACCAGCAGGCCGACAAAGCCCAGGCCCACCCCGCCGGCCTTGCGGGCGGTGAGCTGTTCGCCGGAGACGAAGGCGTGGGCCAGGGCCGCGGTGAAGATCGGCGAGGCGCCGTTGCAGATGGCGTTGACCGCCGAGGGCAGGCGCTCGGCGGCGAGCGCGAAGAGGGCGAAGGGGACGGCCATCCCCACCAGGCCGTTGAAGGCGTAGAACCGCCAGGCGCGGTCGCGCCAGCCGGGCAGGGCCTGGCGCTGGAGCCCGAGGACGACGCCCAGGGTCGCCACCGCGATCCATAGCCGCAGGGCGGTGTTCCAGAACGGCGGGATGTGGGCCACGGCGATCTTCAGGGCCGCGAAGGCCGATCCCCAGGTGACCACCAGGGCGGCGAGAACCAGCCAGTCTATGGGTTTGGGGCGGGTCATGGCGGCTCCGGCGGCGGGGGCCGCGAGGTCAGGAATCACGCCTTGGCGCCCAGGCCAAGCCCGGGCGTTCCCAGCCCCGCTCAATCTGTCTTTCGAAAAATTACGCTTGCCCTGGCCGACAAACCGGCGTTTTTGCGCGCCGGGCCACGCCCCCCCAACGGGGCGCTGCTCATCTGTAAGGATGGGAGACATCGCTATGAACACCCTCGCCAAGCCGGCCATGCGTCCGGCTCGCCCCGAATTCTCTTCCGGCCCCTGCGCCAAGCGCCCCGGATGGAATCCCCAAAATCTCCAGAACGCGGTCCTCGGCCGTTCGCACCGCTCCAAGCTGGGCAAGGCGCGTCTGAAGGAAGCCATCGACCGCACCCGCGAGGTGCTTCAGGTCCCCGACGACTATCTGATCGGCATCGTCGCCGGTTCGGACACGGGCGCGGTGGAAATGGCCCTGTGGTCCATGCTCGGCCCCAGGCCGGTGCAATTGCTGGCCTTCGAGAGCTTCGGCAAGGACTGGGTCACCGACGTGGTCAAGCAGCTGAAGCTGCCCGCCGAGGTGCTCGACGCCCCCTATGGCGCCCTGCCCGACCTGACCAAGGTGCGCAAGGACGCCGACCTGGTCTTCACCTGGAACGGCACCACCTCGGGGGTGCGGGTTCCCAACGCCGACTTCATCGCCGCCGACCGCGAGGGGATCGTCATCTGCGACGCCACCAGCGCCGCCTTCGCCCAGGCCCTGGACTGGGCCAAGCTCGATGTCGTCACCTTCTCCTGGCAGAAGGCGCTCGGCGGCGAGGGCGCCCACGGCGTCCTGATCCTCGGCCCCCGCGCCGTGGCCCGGCTGGAAAGCTACACGCCGGCCTGGCCGATGCCGAAGCTGTTCCGCATGACCAAGGGCGGCAAGGTCAGCCTCGACATCTTCGAGGGCGCCACCATCAACACCCCCTCCATGCTCTGCGTGGAAGACGCCATCGACGCCCTGAAGTGGGCGGCCTCCATCGGCGGCCTCACCGAGATGCAGCGCCGCGCCGACGCCAATCTGGGGGCGCTGGCCGACTGGGTCGCCAAGACCCCGTGGGTGGAGTTCCTGGCCGCCGATCCGGCGACCCGGTCCAACACCTCGGTCTGCCTGAAGGTGGTCGATCCCACCGTCACGGCCCTGTCCGACGACGCCCAGGCCGACTTCGCCAAGAAGCTGGCCGCCCTCCTCGAAAAGGAAGGCGTGGCCTTGGACATCGGCGGCTATCGCGACGCGCCGGCGGGTCTGCGGATCTGGTGCGGCGCCACGGTGGAGACCTCCGACCTGGAGGCCCTGACGCCGTGGCTCGACTGGGCCTTCGCCTCCATCCTCGCCGACCTGCAAGCCGCCTAAGGCCTTAGCGCTCCCGCCGCCCGGACCGCCGCACGCGCCGGCGCCGGGAGCGCACACCCAAATCTCAAGGACACCGCCCCATGCCCCGCGTTCTCATCGCCGACAAGCTCAGCCCCGCCGCCATCGACATCTTCAAGCAACGCGGCGTCGACGCCGACGTGAAGACCGGCCTGACCAAGGACGAGCTGCTCAAGATCATCGACCAGTATGACGGCCTGGCCGTCCGCTCGGCCACCAAGGCCGACAAGGACGTCATCGCCGCCGCCACCAACCTGAAGGTCATCGGCCGCGCCGGCATCGGCGTGGACAATGTCGACATCCCCGCGGCGACCTCCAAGGGGATCGTGGTGATGAACACCCCCTTCGGCAACTCGATCACCACCGCCGAGCACGCCATCGCCATGATGTTCGCGCTCGCCCGCCAGCTCCCGGCCGCCGACGCCTCCACCCAGGCCGGCAAGTGGGAGAAGAACCGCTTCATGGGCGTGGAGCTCTACGCCAAGACGCTGGGCCTGATCGGCGCCGGCAATATCGGCGGCATCGTCGCCGACCGCGCCAACGGCCTGAAGATGAAGGTGGTGGCCTATGACCCCTTCCTCTCGGCCGAGCGCGCCGTGGAGATCGGCGTCGAGAAGGTGGAGCTGGACGAGCTGCTGGCCCGCGCCGACGTCATCACCCTGCACACCCCCCTCACCGACAAGACCCGCAACATCCTGTCGGCGGAGAACCTGGCCAAGACCAAGAAGGGCGTGCTGATCGTCAACTGCGCCCGCGGCGGCCTGGTGGACGAGGCGGCCCTGCGCAAGGGCCTGGATTCCGGTCACATCGGCGGCGCGGCCTTCGACGTCTTCGTCGACGAGCCGGCCAAGGAGAACGTGCTGTTCGGGGCCGAGAACTTCATCGCCACCCCGCACCTGGGGGCGTCCACCATGGAGGCCCAGGAGAACGTGGCCCTGCAGGTGGCCGAGCAGATGAGCGACTACCTGCTCACCGGCGCGGTCTCCAACGCGCTCAACAGCCCCTCGGTCACCGCCGACGAGGCGCCGAAGCTGCGGCCCTTCGTGGCCCTGGCCGAACGCCTGGGCGCCTTCGCCGGCCAGATGGTGGACGTCGAGGTCAAGGCCGTGGACATCGCCTATGAGGGCGAGGTCGCCAACCTCAACACCCGGCCCCTCACCGCCGCCGCCCTGGCCGGCGTCCTGCGGCCCATGCTGGAGGACGTCAACATGGTCTCGGCCCCGGCCGTGGCCAAGGACCGCGGCATCACGGTCTCGGAGAGCAAGCAGGACGACAGCCCCATCTATGAGAGCCTGGTGCGGATCACCGTCACCACGGCCATGGGCAAGCGCTCCTTCGCCGGTTCGGTGATGGCCGGCACCCCGCGGATCATCGAGGTCAAGGGCATGGACCTGGACGCGCCCTTCGGCTCGACCATGCTCTATGTGAACAACCTCGATAAGCCGGGCTTCATCGGCAATCTGGGCGCCATCCTGGCCGACGCCAACGTCAACATCGCCACCTTCAACCTGGGCCGGGTCTCCGCCGGCGAGGACGCCATCGCCCTGGTGGGGGTCGACCAGGAACCGTCGGAAGCCCTGATCACCAAGATCCGCGCCCTGCCGCACGTGAAGGAAGCCCGCACCCTGCGGTTCTAGAGCTTGATGGGCGGCCGCCTCCCTGCGAGGCCGCCGCCTAGCCCCCGCTGAGAGCCCCGAAGATCAGCACCTCGTCGCCGTCGCGCAGCGGTGTGGTCAGGTCGGCCACCGGCTGGCCGTTGGCGAAGACCCGCATGTGCCGGCGCACCCGGTCCTGCTCGTCGATCACCCGGAAGCGCAGGCCCGGGAAGCGGCGGTCCAGATCCTCCAGCACCCCGTTCACCGTGCCGCCCGTCGCCTGCAGGCGCGCGACGCCCTCGGTATAGGACTGCAGCTGGCTGGGGATCAGGACGGAGATCATCACAGCGGCGCGGCGGTGACCGAATAGATTTCCGGCAGGTGGGCGGCGATGGACCGCCAGGTCTCGCCCTCGTCGCCGCTCATCCAGACCTCGCCGTTGGTGGCGCCCAGATAGAGCCCCACCGGGGTGTTGGCGTCGGCGCAGAAGGCCTGGCGCTTGACGGTGAACCAGGCCTGGTCGGCGGGGAAGCCGCGATCCTGCCGGGTCCAGCTCCCCCCCGCGTCCGCCGTCCGATAGACCGCCGGCCTGCCGCCGGGGCTGGTGCGCGGCCAGACGTCGGTCCCGTCCATGGGGAAGACCCAGGCGGTGTCGGCGTCGCGGGGATGGGGGATGATGGTGAAGCCGATGTCGCCGATCTCGGCCGGCATGGCCTTGCCGATCCGCTCCCAGACCACGCCCGGCCGGTCGAGCCGGTAGATCCCGCAGTGGTTTTGCTGCCAGATCCGGTCGGGCTGGGTCGGGGCCAGCGCGATGTAGTGGGCGTCCTGACCGTATTCCGGATAGGGGTCGGGCATGAAGTTGGCCTCCACCCCCTGGTTCAGGGGCGCCCAGGTCGCCGCCCGGTCGGTGCTCTCGAACACCCCGCCGCTGGAGGTCGCCACATAGATGTGGGCCGGGTCGCGGGGATCGATGACGATCTGGTTCAGCAGGGAGCCGTCCGGGGTGCCGGCCTCGGGGGGCGCCCACTTCCAGTACATCGGGTGCTCGTTGAAGCCCTCGACGCTGTCCCAGGTCTCCCCGGCGTCGTGGCTGACGAACAGGCCCGGGGGCGAGACCCCGGCCCACCAGACATCGGGCTCGCTGGCATGGCCAGGCTGGAGCCAGAAGGTGTGGTCCACCGCGCGCGCGGTGGCCGGGTCGGCCGACTTGGGGAAGGCCGGCGGCCGCCGGGCCTCGGTCCAGGTCGTCCCGCCGTCGACGGACTTGAAGATGGTGGGGCCCAGATGGCCGGTCTTGGCCGCCATCAGCAGGGTGCGCCCGTCCCGGGGATCGAGCACCAGGTGGTTGACGATCTGGCCCAGGAAGATCGGACCCTGGGCCGACCAGGTCCGCCGCCCGGCGTCGCTGCGATAGATCCAGGCGCCCTTTCGGGTGCCGATGAGAAGCTGGATGGCGTCGGACACGGGAGCCCCCGTTCTGGTCAGGAAACACGATCATACGCCGCCGCGCCGATTGGGCGAGTCCCTGGGTCCGGGTTGGAAGGGGGAACCGGCTCCACCCTGGGGTGATTGACTCTTCCGCGCTCAAGCCTAGAACAAAATAGGAACAAAGGAACAGGAAGCCATGTCCGGTTTTCGCGATGAGCGGCTCGCCGCTCTCAAGGCGAAGATCGCCACCCTCGAGGCGGGCGGACGGGCGGACTCTGAATCCCTGTCCCTCGGCGATCCCCGTCTCGACGACTGCTTTCTCTCAGGCGGCCTGCCGCTCGGCTGCTGGCACGAGTTCGGGGCCGAGGGGCTGGAGGCCGAGACCGCCGCCTGTCCCGCCGGCTTCGCCGCCCTGCTGGCCGCGCCCCTGGCCCGGCGCGGAGAGGCGGTGTGGATCCTGCGCCGCGACGACCTCTTCGCCCCGGGCCTGGTGGGGCTGGGCTTTCCGGCCGAGCGGCTGATCCAGGTCTGCGCCCGGGACGAGGCCGAGGCCCTGGCCGTGGCCGAGGACGCCCTGTCCACCCCCGGCGTCGCCGCGGTCTTCGCCGAGGTGGAGGCCGTCAGCCTGACCGCCGGGCGACGCCTGCAACTGGCCTGCGAGAAGCGCGGCGCCACCGGCTTCGTCATCCGCCGGCGGCCCTATGGCGGCAAGACCAGGGCCGCGAGTGGCTCGGCGGCGGCCAGCCGCTGGCGGGTCGCCCCCGCCGCCAGCGAACCGGAGCCGGGGGAATTCGGCCTGGGGCCTCCCCGTTGGGCGGTGACCCTGGAACGCTGCCGCGGCGGCCGCACCGGCGCCTGGCTGTTCGAGGCCGGCGACGCCTTCACCTATGAGGCTTCTGATGGGACGCATCCTCTGCGCCTGGTCGCCCCTCTGGGCGATCTCCAACTGGCGCCGGCGCAACCCCTCCGCCGCATCGCCTAGAGCGCTTTCAGGCGAAGTGGGAACCGGTTCGCCGTCCGAAAGCGCGACCAGAAAAGAGTCTCCCCCGTTCGCGCTCATTGAGCAGGCCCGGGGCACGCGCCGGCTGTCCGCCGTGGACCGCGCGGGGCGGAAGCTCGGCCTGTTCGTGGGGCAGAAGGCGACCGACGCCGCCGCCATCGCCCCGGAGCTGGTCACCGCCGAGGCCGAGCCGGAGGCCGACGCCCAGGCCCTGTCGGCCCTGACCGACTGGTGCGTGCGCTTCTCCCCCGCCGTCGCGGCCGACGAACCCGACGGCCTGTTCCTCGACATCAGCGGGGTCGCCCATCTGTGGGGCGGGGAAGCGCGGCTGCTGGCCGACTTCCAGGCCCGGCTCACGGCCAATGGCCTGGCCTTCCGCTGCGCCATCGCCGACACCCCCGGCGCGGCCTGGGCCTTGGCCCACTATGGACAGGACGGCGCCATCGCCGAACCCGGCCGGCAGATCAGCCTGCTGGCGCCCCTGCCGCCGGCGGCCCTGCGGCTGGCGCCGGAGACCGCCGCCCAGATCGATCGTCTGGGACTGAAGGCCCTGGCCCAGCTCTTCGTCATCCCCCGCGCGCCGCTGGCCCGCCGGTTCGGGATCGAGACCCTGACCCGTATCGACCAGGCCCTGGGGCGGTCGAAGGAGGCGCTCAGCTTCCGCCGCCCGCCCAATCCCTGGTTCGCCAGGCTGGCCTTCGCCGAACCCATCAGCACGCCGGAGGACCTGGCCCGGGTCGCCTTCGACGTCGCCGCCAAGCTCTGCAAGCGGCTGGAGACGGAGGGGCAGGGGGCGCGGCGCTTCGAGCTCTGCTTCCATCGGCTGGACGGCCATGTGGCGCCGCTCACCGTCGGCCTGTCCCTGGCGGCCCGGGACCCGGCCCGCATCGCCAAGCTGTTCGCGCCGAAGCTGGAGACCATCGACCCCGGCTTCGGGATCGAGGTGGTGACCCTGGAGGCGGCCGAGGTGGAGCCGGTCTCCGGCCGCCAGGCGCGGCTGGATTCCCTGCTCGAGGCCACCAGCGCCGAGGGCCTCGCCCCCCTGATCGACCGGCTGGTCAACCGGCTGGGGGAGGACCGGGTCTGGAAGGCCCGCGCCGTGGAAAGCCACGTGCCCGAACAGTCCGCCGCCCCGGGGCCGCCGATGGCCACGCCGCTCGCCGGCTGGGACCCCGAGCGCCCCCGGCCCTTGCGCCTGTTCCGCCGCCCCGAGCCCCTGGAATTCGTCTCCGCCCCGGTCCCCGACGACCCGCCCCTGCAGTTCCGCTGGCGGGGCCAGCTGCACCGCGTGCGCCGCGCCGAGGGGCCCGAACGGATCGGCGAGGAGTGGTGGCGCGGGGCCATCGACGAGGTCCGGACAGATCATGTCCGCGACTATTACCGGGTGGAGGACGAGGCCGGCGGCCGCTTCTGGCTGTTCCGCGCCGGCCTCTACGCCGAGGGGGTGGCGCCGAAATGGTGGCTGCACGGGCTGTTCGCATGACCCGCTATGTCGAGCTCCAGGCCACCACCAACTTCTCCTTCCTGCGCGGGGCCTCCCACCCGCACGAACTGGTCCAGACCGCCGCGGCCCTGGGCCTCGACGCCATCGGCATCGTCGACCGCAACAGCCTGGCCGGGGTGGTGCGCGCCTGGTCGGCGGCCCGTGACCTGGGGCCGGGCGCGGGGTTCAAGGCCTTCACCGGCTGCCGCCTGGACTTCGCCGACGGCGCCCCCTCCCTGCTCTGCTATCCCAGCGACCGCGAGGCCTATGGCCGCCTGACCCGCCTGCTCACCGTGGGCCAGAGGCGCTCGATCAAGGGCCAGTGCGAGCTGCACTGGGAGGACTACCTGCAGCACGCGCAGGGCCAGCTCACCCTGGTGGTCCCGCCGCTCCGGCTGGACGACGCCTTCGCGGCCGATCTGGCGCGGATCGCCGGGGCCCTGAAGGGCGCGGTCTGGCTGGCGGCCTCGCGGCCCTATGGCGCCCGCGACGTCCACCGGCTGTCGAGGCTGGCGGCCCTGGCGCACGCCAGCGGGGCGCCGATGGTGGCCACCAACGACGTCCTCTATCACGGCCCCGAGCGCCGGGCCCTGCAGGACGTGGTCACCTGTATCCGCGAGACCTGCACCATCCAGGAGGCCGGCCTGCGGCTGGAGGCCAACGCCGAGCGCCACCTCAAGGGGCCGGCCGAGATGGAGCGCCTGTTCGCCCGCTTCCCCGGGGCGGTGGCGCGCAGCGCCGAGATCGCCGACCGGATCAAGTTCGATCTCGGCCAGCTCAAGTACGAATATCCCGACGAGCCGGTCCCCCCCGGCAAGACCGCCATCCAGCACCTGCGCGACCTGGCCTGGGAGGGCGCCAAGTGGCGGTTCTCCACCGGCATGGGGGAGAAGGAGCGGGCCACCATCGCCCACGAGTTGGACCTGATCGAGAAGCTGGGCTTCGCCAACTACTTCCTCACCGTCCACGACATCGTCAAATGGGCCCGGGACCAGGACATCCTCTGCCAGGGGCGTGGCTCGGCGGCCAATTCCTGCGTCTGCTTCTGCCTGGGGATCACCGCGGTGGATCCCACCAAGGCCGACCAGGACCTGCTCTTCTCCCGCTTCATCTCCGAGAAGCGCGGCGAGCCGCCGGACATCGATGTCGATTTCGAACATGAGCGGCGCGAGGAGGTGATGCAGTACGTCTATCGCCGCTACAGCCGCGAGCGGGCGGCCATCGTCGCCACCGTCATTCACTACCGCCCGCGCATGGCCATCCGCCAGGTGGGCAAGGCGCTCGGCCTCACCGAGGACGTCACCGCCGCACTGGCCGGCACGGTCTGGGGCAGCTGGGGCGACATGGTTCCCGACGACCACATCCGCCAGGTGGGGCTGGACCCCGCCAACCCGGAGATCCGCCGCGCCACGGCGCTGGCTCAGGAACTGCTGAAATTCCCCCGCCACCTGTCGCAGCACGTGGGGGGCTATGTGCTCACCAAGCGGCGGCTGGACGAGACCGTCCCCATCGGCAACGCCGCCATGAAGGACCGAACCTTCATCGAGTGGGACAAGGACGACATCGACGCCCTTCAGCTGATGAAGGTCGACGTCCTGGCGCTGGGCATGTTGACGGCGCTCAAGCGCAGCTTCGCGATGCTGCCGCCCCGGGAGGACGGGACACCCATCACCGACATCGCCCACATCCCCCAGGAGGTTCCCGAGGTCTACGACATGCTCTGCAAGGCCGACTCCATCGGGGTCTTCCAGGTGGAGAGCCGCGCCCAGATGTCGATGCTGCCGAGGCTGCGGCCGCGGAAGTTCTACGACCTGGTGATCGAGGTGGCCATCGTCCGGCCGGGGCCCATCCAGGGCAACATGGTCCATCCCTATCTGAAGCGGCGGGCCGACCCGTCCCAGGTGACCTATCCGCGCCCGTCGCCGGAATTTCCCCAGGACGAGCTGGAGAAGATCCTCGGCAAGACGCTCGGGGTGCCGCTCTTCCAGGAACAGGCCATGCGGATCGCCATCGAGGGCGCCCGCTTCACCGAGAACGACGCCGACGGCCTGCGCCGGGCCATGGCCACCTTCCGCCACCATGGCAATGTCGGGGAATACGGGACCAAGTTCATCGAGGGGATGCGGGCCCGGGGCTACGAGCCCCAGTTCGTCGAGGACTGCTTCCACCAGATCGAGGGTTTCGGCTCCTACGGCTTCCCCGAAAGCCACGCCATCAGCTTCGCCCTGCTGGTCTACGCCTCGGCCTGGGTGAAGTGGAAATGGCCCGACGCCTTCTGCGCCGCCCTGCTCAACAGCCAGCCCATGGGCTTCTACCAGCCGGCCCAACTGGTCCGCGACGCCCGCGAGCACGGGGTGGAGGTCCGCGCGCCCGACGTGATGTCCAGCGACTGGGACTGCACCCTGGAGCCTCTGGAGGGCCACCGCCTGCGGGCGGTGCGCCTGGGGCTGCGGCAGATCAAGGGCTTCAAGGAGGCCGACGCCCTGACCTTGACGGAGATGCGCGCGGCCGGCGTGCGCACCGTGGAGGGCTTCGCCCGCGGACTCTCGCGGCGGGCCATGGAGCTGCTGGCCGAGGCCGACGCCTTCGTGTCCCTGGGGCTCGACCGCCGCCAGGCCCTGTGGGCGGTGAAGGGCCTGCTGGGGGAGGCCAGGGTGGAGACCGAGGCGCCCCTGCTGGCCGGGATGGGCCGCCCGGAGGTCCAGGTGGAGCTGCCCCTGATGAGCCTGCCCATGAACGTCACCGAGGACTACCGCACCACGCGCCTGTCCCTGAAGGCCCACCCCTGCGCCTTCTTCCGCGACGAGCTGGCCCAGGCCGGCGCGGTCCCGGCGGCGGCCCTGAAACACATGCGCGACCGGCGCTGGACCTCGGTGGCCGGCATCGTCCTGGTGCGCCAGCGGCCGGGCACCGCCAAGGGGGTGGTGTTCATGACCCTGGAGGATGAGACCGGCATCGCCAATATCGTCATCTGGAAGGACGCCTTCGACGCCAACCGCCGCCTGGTGATGACCGCCGCCTTCCTGCAGGTCCACGGCCAGCTGCAGATCGAGGGCGACGTGGTCCACCTGGTGGCCAAGAGCTTCACCGACCTCTCCCACTACACCGCCCGCATGCGCGACGAGGGGCCGGCCGCCGACTCCGGCCGCAAGGCCGGCGGCCTGATCCACAGCCGCGATTTCCACTGAACCTAAATGCTCAAGCTTGACCGGACCCCGCGCCCGGCGAATGGTTCGCCCCATAAGCAGACCGGCCAACCGCATTTTCAGGCCACCGCCATTTCGGGGGATTCCATGAAGCTCGCCGTGCTCTCCGCGATCCTGGCGCTGCTTGCCGCCCCCGCCCTGGCCGATCCGGTCAAGGTCACGGTGGAGGGCGGCGCCGTCCTCGGCGTCGAGACCGGCCAGGTCGACGCCTGGCGCAACATCCCCTACGCCGCCGCCCCGGTGGGCGCCCTGCGCTGGGCGCCGCCGGCCCACGCTCCGGCCTGGAGCGGCGAGCGGGACGGGACCAAGGCCGGAGTCTCCTGTCCCCAGCCCATGCGTCCCGACGGCGCCCCGAACATGGCCGGCGCCAATGGGCCGGTGAGCGAGGACTGCCTGCAGCTCAATGTCTTCGCCCCCAAGGGCGCCAAGCGGGCCCCGGTCATGGTCTGGATCCACGGCGGCTCCCACCGCTACGGGGCCGGCTGGATTTTCGACGGCTCCAACTTCGCCCGCGACGGGGTGGTCCTGGTGACCATCAACTATCGCCTGGGGCCCCTGGGGTCCTTCGCCCACCCCGCCCTCACCGCGGCGGCCAGGCCCGGCGAGGCGGTGGGCAATTACGGCCTGATGGACCAGATCGCCGCCCTCGAATGGGTCCGACGCAACATCAGGGCCTTCGGGGGCGATCCCCGCAACGTCACCGTCTTCGGCGAGAGCGCCGGGGGCGGCAGCACGCTGGCCCTGCTGGCCACGCCTCGGGCCAAGGGGCTCTACCAGAAGGCGGTGGTGCAGTCGGGCGGCGGCTGGTCGGCGCCCGTCACCCTGGCCGCCAAGGAAGCCGAGGGGGTGAAGGCCGCCCAGAGCCTTGGCCTCTCCAGCCCCAGCGCCGACCAGCTCCGCGCCGTGCCGGCCGACGAGCTGGTCGCCAAGGTCGACGGTAGCTTCGGCCCCTTCGTGGACGGCCGGCTGATGAGGGAGACGCCCGCCCAGGCCTTCGCCGCCGGCCGGGCCAATGACGTGCCCCTGATCATCGGCTCCAACTCCGGCGAGGACTCGCTGATGGCCGAGTTCGGCCAGGACCCGGCCAAGCTGGGAGCCGCCCTGCCGGCCGGGGTGCGCGCCCTCTATGCCGAGGAGGCCGCCCAGGGGGACGCGGCCCTGGCCCGCGCGGTCTTCACCGACCGCGCGATGGGGGCGCCCGCCCGCTGGATCGCCGCCCGCGCCTCGGGGGGCAAGCCGGCCTGGCTCTATTACTTCTCCTATGTGGGCTCGCGCTTCCGCCCGATGGTGACGCGGGCCTTCCACGCCGCGGAGATCCAGTACGTCTTCGAGTACTGGGGCCGCCGCACGCCCATCAGCCTGATCAAGCCCGACGACCAGGCCATGGCCACCCTGATGCACGGCTGCTGGGTCACCTTCGCCAAGACCGGCAAGCCCGGCTGCGACTGGCCCGCCTATGATTCCAGGACCGACCGGCTGATGGAGTTCGGCGCCGCCAGCGGCGTACGCTCCGGCTTCCGCAAGTCGCGCCTCGACGCCCAGGAGGCCTTCGTCCTCCCCACTCTTGCTCTGAGCCAATGATGTCCAAGCGCCCGCCCAACTTCATCGTCATCCTGGCCGACGACCTCGGCTACGGGGACATCGGCTGCGACGGCGGCGCCATCATCCGCACCCCCAATCTCGACCGCATGGCCGCCGAGGGGGTGAGGTTCACCGACTTCTACGCCTCGGCCAATGTCTGCACCCCGTCCCGCGCCGGCCTGCTCACCGGGCGTTACGCGATCCGCTCGGGCCTGGCCCACGAGGTGATCCAGCCGGCCGACACCACCGGCCTGCCGCTGAGCGAGATCACCATCCCCAGGGCGCTAGGGGACGCCTATGCCAGCGCCCTGATCGGCAAGTGGCACCTGGGCCATGTGGCGCCCCACTGGCCGCCGACGGCCTATGGCTTCGACCGCTTCTACGGCCTGCCCTACAGCCACGACATGCGCCCCCTCTCCCTCTATGCCGGCGACGGTGCGGCGGTGGAGGTCACCGAGGCCAGGGTCGACTTCGCCCGGCTGACCCAGAACTTCTTCGAACAGACGCTGGCCTTCGCCGAACAGAACCGCGACCGGCCCTTCTTCGCCCTCGTGGCGCTCACCGCCCCCCATGTGCCCCTGCGCCCCAATCCCGACGACCTCACCGGTTCGCCGGCGGGCGCCTATGGCGAGGTGGTGGAGGAGATCGACCTCAATGTCGGCCGGCTGCTGGCGCGCCTGAAGGCGATGGGCCTCGAGGAGGACACCCTGGTGATCTTCACCTCCGACAACGGCCCCTGGTTCGAGGGCTCCTCGGGGCCGTTCCGCGACCGCAAGGGCGGCTCGGCCTGGGACGGCGGCTTCCGCGTGCCCTTCATCGCCCGCCAGCCGGGAACCCTGCCGGCCGGGGTGGTGACCGACGCCCTGTCCAGCAATCTGGATCTGCTGCCGACCCTGCTGGCCATGGCCGGAATCGCCGCGCCGGCCGATCGCGAACTGGACGGCGCCGACCTCAGCGCCGTGATGATCCAGGGCGCGGCCTCGCCGCACGACCAGATCGTGCTGTTCGACAACACCCACGTGGCGGCGGTGCGCACGGCGCGCTGGAAATATGTGGCGCGGTCCTACTACCGGACCATGGACATCCCTCTGGACCGCTATCCCCTGCTCTTCGACATGAGCCTCGATCCGGGAGAGACCTACAGCGTCGCGGCCCTGCATCCCGAGGCGGCCGCCGACATGGTCGCCCGCGTCGAGGCGGCGCGCGCCAAGTACGGCCCGATCGGCCAGGCCTTCCCGCCCCACGTCGCCCCGGCCAGCGCCGCCGACCACCCCGACTGAGGCGACCGCCTAGCTGGCGAGCGCCGTGTGGACCTCGCCGATGTCCTCGAGGGCGCTGACAAAGGCGTCGCGCCAGGCGCTGACGTCCTCGCGGCGGACATTGTCGAACATCATCCGCCAGCGCTCCTTGCGCTCGGCCAGCGGCATGGCGAGCGCCCGCTGCAGGGCGTCGGCGATCTCTTCGGGGCTGTTCGGATTGACGATCAGCGCCTGCTTGAGCTGGTTGGCCGCCCCGGCGAACCGCGACAGGATCAGCACCCCGGGGTTCTCGGGATCCTGGGCGGCGACATATTCCTTGGCCACCAGGTTCATGCCGTCGCGCAGGGGGGTGACCAGGGCCACTCGAGCGGCGCGGTAGACGCCGGCCAGTTCGTCGCGGCGGTAGTTCTTGTTCACGTAGCGGACCGGGTTGCGGTCGATGTCGGCATATTCGCCGTTGATCCGGCCCGACAGGGCGTCAAGCCGCGCGCGGATCTCCTGATAGGCCTCGACTCCCTCGCGGCTCACCGGGGCGATCTGCAGCATCAGCACCTCGCGCACCATCTCCGGATGGGCGGCCAGGAAGTGCTCGAACCCGATGAACCGCTCCTCAAGCCCCTTGGAATAGTCCAGCCGGTCGACGCCGACGATCAGGCTGCGGAAGGCGGTGTGGGCCATCATCACGTCATAGGTGCGCCAGGCCCGGTCGCTCTTGGCCATCTCCGCGAACTCGGCGGCGTCGATGCCGATGGGGAAGGCGCCGACCTTGACCGTGCGGCCGAAGGCCCGCAGGTCGTTGGGGCCCACCGCGGCGCCGCGGGCCTCGGTCAGGACGTATTCCTCGAAGGCCTGGCGGTAGTCCGGGGTCTGGAAACCCACCAGGTCGTAGTCGAACAGCGACTGCACCAGCTTCTGGTGGCCGGGCAGGGTGACCATCAGCTGATGGGCCGGCCAGGGGATGTGCAGGAAGAAGCCGATGCGGTTCTTGATCCCCAGCTTGCGCAGCTCGCGCGCCAGCGGGATCAGGTGGTAGTCATGCACCCAGATCAGGTCGTCGGGCTGGATCAGCGGCGCCAGGGTCTCGGCGAAGCGCTTGTTCACCCGCTCATAGCCCTCGCCATAGGACCGGTCGTAGGCCGTCAGGTCCTGGCGGTAGTGGAACAGCGGCCACAGGGTCTTGTTGGCGTAGCCGTTGTAGTACTCGCTGAGGTCGGACTCCTCGAGGTCGATGGTGGCCACCGTCACCCCGTCACAGCGCTCGACGTTCAGATGACCGGTGAATTCCGGCGTGGTCTTGCCGCTCCAGCCGAACCACAGGCCGGAATATTCCCGCAGCGCCGCCGACAGGGCCATGGCCAGGCCGCCGACGGTCTCGTCCCCCTTGCCGGTGGGCGGGTTGACCCGATTGGAGACGACGATCAGCCGGCTCATCGCGCGGCCTCCAGCCAGGCCAGGGCGGCGTCCACGCTGTCCAACCGCAGGCGCGCGGCGGTGGTCCGGGCGGGGCCCACCAGCACGCCGAAGCCGCCCAGGGCCTGGGCGGCCTTGAAGCCGTCCTCGTCGGTGAGGTCGTCGCCCACGAAGACCGGCTTGGCGCCGGCGAAGGGCGGGTGGGCCAGGAAGGCGGCCACGCTGTCGCCCTTGGTGGCGCCGGGGGTGCGCAGCTCCCACACCATGTCGCCGGCCTGCAGGGCCAGGCCCGTCGCCGCGGCGATACGCTCGGCCTCGGCGCGGGCGGCGGCGGCCTGACCGGGGGCGCCGCGATAGTGCAGGGTGGCGCTGACCTGCTTGTCCTCCACCAGCAGGCCAGGGTGCGCGGCGGCGAAACGGCGCAGCTCGACCAGGGCCTGCGGCAGGGCGGCATGGGGGATGGCCTGGGCCACCTGGCCGTCGGCGTCTCGGCGCACCAGGCCATGGACGGCGGCCACGGCGGGGACCCGGCCCTCGAGGATGCGGTCGACGTCGGCCAGGGTCCGGCCGCTCACCACCGCCAGCCGGCCGCCCAGGGCGCCCAGCAGGGTTTCGAGGATGCCGGTCCGTCGCGGATCGGGGGTGACGTCCTGCGGCCGCGCCGCGATGGGGGCCAGCGTTCCGTCCAGGTCGAGGAACAGGGCCGTGTTCGCCAGGGCCAGGGGCGCGGGCGGCGCGTCAGGTCGGAGGTCGAGTTCGGCGATGGCCATGAAATCCCTAACCCCAGTCACGCCGACAAAACGCCTGGCGCGGGGGATCGATCCTTTCGTTGCAGCGCTAGAACGAATGAGCAGGGCTTGACGTTGCAGGGGCGAACGCCGCTATGCGCGGTTTGAACCCCCGGCTCCGCGAAAGGTGACGCGATGGCGAAATCCCCCCTGGCCGACGTGATCGTCCTGTTCGGCGGCACGGGCGACCTGGCCCAGCGGATGCTGTTCCCCTCGCTGTATTTCCTCGACGCCGACGGCTTCCTGCCCGCCGAGTTCCGGATCATCGCCACCGCCCGGGCCGAGATGACCCGCGAGGCCTTCGCCGACCAGGTGCGCGAGACGGTGAAGTCCCGCGCCGGCGGCGTCGACGACAAGGTCTGGAGCCGCTTCGCCCAGCGCCTGGACTATGTGGGCGGCGACGCCACCCAGCCGGCGGGAACCGAGGCCCTGAAGGTCGCCATGGGTCCGGCCAAGACCCCGATCTTCTACCTGGCCCTGTCCCCCAGCCTCTATGGCCGGGTCTGCGGCGCGCTGGGGGCCGCGGGCCTGGGCGGACCGTCGGCGCGGATCGTGCTGGAAAAGCCCATCGGCCGGGACCTGGAAAGCTCCAAGGTGATCAACGACGCCGTCGGCGCGGTCTTCCCCGAGGAGAGCGTCTTCCGCATCGACCACTACCTCGGCAAGGAGACGGTGCAGAACCTCATCGCCCTGCGCTTCGCCAACACCCTGTTCGAGCCGCTGTGGAACAACCTGACCATCGACCACGTGCAGATCACGGTGGCCGAGACCGACGGGGTGGGGGACCGCTGGCCCTATTACGACGAGTACGGCGCCCTGCGGGACATGGTGCAGAACCACATGCTGCAGCTGCTCTGCCTGGTGGCCATGGAGCCGCCCTCGGACATGGCGCCGGAGTCCCTGCGCAACGAGAAGGTCAAGGTGCTGCGCTCCCTGCGGCCCTTCACCCGCGCCGATGTCGCCTCCATCAGCGTGCGTGGCCAGTACACCCCCGGCGTCGTGGGGGGCGCCTCGGCGGCGGGCTATGAGACCGAGCGCGGCCAGGCCAGCAACACCGAGACCTTCGTGGCCCTGCGCGCCGATATCGACAACTGGCGCTGGGCGGGCGTGCCCTTCTTCCTGCGCACCGGCAAGCGCCTGCCCGAGCGGCGCACCCAGATCGCCATCCAGTTCAAGCCGGTGCCCCACTCCATCTTCGGCGACGGCGCCAAGGCCGACCTGGTGGCCAATCGGCTGGTGATCGACCTGCAGCCGGACGAGGACATCGAGCTGACCCTGATGAACCAGGCGCCGGGCCTGACCCATGGGGGCATGCGCCTGCAGTCCCTGCCGCTGTCCCTGTCCCTGCTGCGCGCCTATTCCGGCCCCAACGCCCGGCGGCGCATCGCCTATGAGCGGCTGCTGCTGGACGTCATGCACGGAAACGGCACCCTGTTCGTGCGCCGCGATGAGGTGGAGCAGGCCTGGACCTGGATCGACGGCATCGAGGCCGCCTGGGCCGACAGCGGCATGGCGCCCCGGCCCTATGCGGCGGGCAGCTGGGGTCCCTCGGGCGCCTTCGCCCTCATCGAACGCTCCGAGCGGGCCTGGTACGACTAGGGGCCGGCTCCTAGCCGCAGGCCTCGGCCTCCCCCGACCCCAGGTCGATGCGGAAGCAGTGGCGTTCGCCGGTTTCGGTGTCGGTGACCACCACCTCGACCTCGCCGTCCTCGTCCGGGGCGGGATGCCAGCGATCGACGAACTCGAAGGCGGCGGTCTCGAAGTCGGGGCCGGTCACGTCGAAGGCGTGCTGGCGGCCCTCGGTGGCGGCGCGGGCGGAGAAATGACGGTCGGGCATGGGCGGCTCCTGAGATGACCTAACGCCGACGCCGGCGAAAGGATTCACCGGCGCGCCGGTCACCTGACGCTGGTCCAGGGCTTGCTCAGCATGTTGGCGCAGTTGATCAGGCCCACCAGTGAGTAGGTCTGGGGATAGTTGCCCCAGAGCTCGGCGCCGTCGAGGGTGATGTCCTCCGACAGGAGCCCCGCGGCCGTCCGCCGGCCCAGCATCTCCTCGAACAGGTCGCGCGCCTCCTGGGCGCGGCCCGACATGTGCAGCACCTCGATCAGCCAGAAGGTGCAGATGTTGAAGGCGGTCTTCGGCTCGCCGAAGTCGTCGGGCACGGCGTAGCGCAGCATGTAGGGGCCGCGCCGCAGCCCCTCTTCCACCGCCTTGATGGTGGCGGCCATGCGGGGGTCGTCAGGCGCCACGAACCGCACGTCCACCAGCTGCAGCAGGGAGGCGTCCAGCTCGTCGCCGCCGAAGGTGGCGGCGAAGCGGCCGAGCGTCTCGTTCCAGGCGCCCGTCTCGATGGTCTGCCGTACCTTGGCCGCGCGGTTGTTCCAGAAGTCGGCCCGCTCCATCAGGCCCAGCTGCTTGGCCGCATTGCCCAGCCGGTCGCAGGCGGCCCAGCACATCACCGCCGAATAGGTGTGGACGTTCTCGCGGCCGCGGAACTCCCACAGCGAGGCGTCGGGCTTGTCGTGCAGTTCGAAGGCGCGCTCCCCCACCGGCTCCAGGGCGCGGAAGTCCTCCACCGTCGCCGGCCGGAACAGCCGCTGGTCGAAGAAGGCCTGGACGGTGGAGAGCACGATCTGGCCATAGACGTCGTGCTGCAGGTGCTCGTGGGCCTGGTTGCCCACCCGCACCGGCCCCATGCCGCGATAGCCCGGCAGGTGCTCGGCGAACCGCTCCACCAGGGACGGCTCCAGCCCCACCCCATAGAGCGGCTGGACGTGGCCGCCCCTGGCCGAGTCGATGACGTTGCGCAGATAGACCAGGTAGTTTTCCAGCATATCGGCGGCGCCCAGCCGGTTCAGGGCCTGGACCACGTAGTAGGCGTCCCGCAGCCAGCAGTACCGGTAGTCCCAGTTGCGCTGGGAGCCCTCGTGCTCGGGGATCGAGGTGGTGAGCGCCGCGACGATGGCTCCGGTCTCCTCGTGGGCGCAGAGCTTCAGGGTGATGGCCGCGCGGATCACCGCCTCCTGCCACTCCAGCGGCACGGTCAGGGTCCGCACCCAGGTGCGCCAGTAGTGGGTGGTCTCGCTCAGCATCCGCTCGGTGGTGGCCGCCACGTCGGCGTCGAATCCCTCGTCGGGGCCCAGGAACATGGAGAAGGGCTCCTCCAGCCGGAACAGCCGCTCGTCATGGATGTGGGAGACCGGCGCCTCGGTGGTCAGCCTCAGGGTCATCTCGCCGCCGACATAGCGCAGGTGGTTGGAGCCGGTGGTCACCGCCGCCGGAGACTCGCCCCAGTTGACCATCGGCCGCATCCGGATGCGCAGGCGCGGCACGCCGCTGATGGGACGCACCCGACGGATGAAGGCCATGGGCCGGTAGATTCGCCCGAACTGCCGGTAGCGCGGGCAGAAGTCGGTGATCTCCACCACCCCGCCGGACTTGTCGGTGATCTCGGTCACCAGGATCGGGGTGTTGCGCAGATAGCTCTGCCGAACGCTGGCCATGTCCTCCACCTCGATGGCCCAGAATCCCTGGTCCTCCGACTTCTCCCCCGACAGCAGGGCGCAGAAGGCCGGATCGCCGTCGACCCGGGGGGCGCAGGCCCAGACAAACCGGCCGCGACGGTCGATCAGGGCGCTGGCGGCGCAATTGCCGATAGGAAAGAGGTCGAGAGTCTGGGTCATATGGGCCGAATCCTCGAGGGTGGTGATCGGTTCGCGGCGCCCGCCGCAGATGCGCCCTGACCACAGGAACGTCTTTTGATAGTCATCGATCTCATGAGCGCAACGCGATTTGGCAGGGAGGCCCGATGATCCGCGCCCGACACGCCCGCATTGTGGCGACCCTCGGTCCCGCCAGCCGCGAGCCCGCCCAGATCCGCGCCCTGGCCGAGGCCGGCGCCGACGTCTTCCGGGTCAATTTCAGCCATGGCGGCCACAGGGACCATGCCCGCACCATCGCCAATGTCCGGGCCGTCGAGGCCCTGGTGGGCCGGCCGCTGGCGGTGCTGGCCGACCTGCAGGGCCCCAAGCTGCGGCTGGGGGAGTTCGCCGACGGCCGGGTGCGGCTGAAGACCGGCCAGGGTTTCCGCCTCGACCGCAAGACCGTCGACGGCGACGCCAGCCGGGTCTGCGTGCCCCATCCTGAGATCTTCGCGGCCCTGAAGCCCGGCGCCGACATCCTGCTGGACGACGGCAAGGTGCGGCTGCGGGTGGAGAAGTGCGGCGCCGACTTCGCCGACACCGTGGTGGTCTCCGGCGAGGCGCTCTCCAATCACAAGGGGCTCAACCTGCCGGGCCTGGCCATCCCGATCCCGGCGCTCACCGCCAAGGACCTGGAGGATCTCAACTTCGCCCTGTCCGAGGGGGTCGATTGGGTGGCGCTCTCCTTCGTCCAGCGGGCCTCGGACATGGCCGAGCTGCGCCAGATCGTGCAGGGCCGCGCCGGGGTCCTGGCCAAGATCGAGAAGCCCGCGGCCCTGGAGGCGCTGGACGAGATCCTGGACCTCTGCGAGGCGGTGATGGTGGCCCGTGGCGACCTGGGGGTGGAGCTGAACCCCGAGGACGTGCCGGTGGTCCAGAAGGCCCTGATCCGCGCGGCCCGGACCCGCGGCATCCCGGTGATCGTCGCCACCCAGATGCTGGAGAGCATGATCAAGTCCCCCAGCCCCACCCGGGCCGAGGCCTCCGACGTGGCCGGCGCGGTCTATGAGGGCGCCGACGCGGTCATGCTCTCGGCGGAGACCGCGGCCGGCGACTATCCGGTGGAGGCGGTGACCATCATGGACCGCATCCTGACCCGGGTTGAGAAGGATCCCCGCTGGCCCGAGCTTATGCGGGCGGAATACCCGGTGGAGGACGCCGACGCCGACGCCCTGGTGGCCGCGGCCCGCCGGGCGGGGGAGGCGGCGTCCACCGGCTGCCTGGTGGCCTTCACCACCACCGGCCAGACCGCCCTGCGCCTGTCTCGGGAGCGCCCGCTGCAGCCGATCCTGGCCCTGACCACCCGCCTGGCGGCGGCGCGCCGCCTGGCCCTGGCCTGGGGCGTGGAGGCCCGGGTGATCGACGAGGTCACCGATCCGGAGGACCTGGTGAAGGTGGCGGTCAACATGGTCACCGACCTGGGCCTGGCGCCCCCCGGCCACCGGGTGCTGATCCTGGCCGGCCTGCCCATGGGCTCGCCGGGCGCGGCCAATATCCTGCGCCTGGCCCACACGCCGATGAAGCGCCAGGCGACGAGTCGTTCAAGCTTGAACGATATCGGCCCTAGCGGATCTTGACCGGCACGCCCGAGCGGCTGTGGGCGTGGACCGTGACCTTGCCCGAGGACCGCTCGAACAGCAGGTTGACCCGGGCCTCCCCCAGCCTCAGTCCGTCCACGGACAGCCGGTCGATGCCGATGGGCAGGCGCGGATCGACGATCTCGATCTCGCCGTCGGCCCCGTTCACGCAGATCCCCAGGCAGGCCTGCAGCATCATGAACACCGAGCCCGCCGCCCAGGCCTGGGGCAGGCAGGCGACCGGATAGTTCACCGGCGGCTCGCCGGCGTTGCGCGGGAAGCCGCAGAACAGTTCGGGCAGCCGCATCTCGAAGCTGGCGGCGGTCTCGAACAGGCCCGAGGTCAGGTTCACCACCCCGTCGCGTTCGCCATAGCGCGACAGGCCCATGGCGCAGACCGCCGTGTCGTGCGGCCAGACCGAGCCGTTGTGATAGCTCATCGGGTTGAATCGGGCCTCGCCGGTGGCCAGCGTCCTCAGGCCCCAGCCGGACTCGAACCGCGCCGAGAGCAGCTGCTCGGTCACCTTCTGCGCCCGCTCCGGCGAGGGCAGGCCGCAGAACAGCAGGTGGCCCGGATTGGTCGTCCGTGTACGGCACAGCTCGCCGTCGCCGTCGATGGCGATGCCGTAGAACTGCTGGTCCTCCATCCAGAACCGGGCCTCCACCGTCTCGCGGATGTGCTCGGCCCGGCCGGCCCAGCGGTCGTGGCTGTCGTCGTCGCCGCGCAGGCGGGCGAAGCGGGCCATGGCCCGGTAGGCGGAGAACGCATAGCCCTGAACCTCCACCAGGGCGATCGGCCCGTCGGGGAAGCGTCCGTCGGCATGGAAGACGCTGTCCTGGCTGTCCTTCCAGCCCTGGTTGGCCAGGCCGCTCTCCTGGCCCCGGGCATAGTCGATCAGGCCGTCGCCATTGGTGTCGCCGAAGTGCTCCATCCAGGCCGTGGCGGCCATCAGGGCCGGCCACAGGTCGTCGATCAGGGCCATGTCGCCGGTGCGTTCGGCATAGGCGCCGGCCAGGGCCACGAACAGCGGGGTGGTGTCGACCCCGCCGTAATAGCGGCCGAAGGGCACCTCGCCGAGGGCCGGCATCTCGCCCTTGCGGGTCTCGTGCATGATCTTGCCCGGCGCGGAGTCGCGGAAGGCCGAGACCTCCTCGGCCTGGTGGGCCGCCAGATAGGTCAGCACCCCCTTGGCCAGGGAGGGTTCGAACCACAGGATCTGCCAGGCGGTGATGATGGCGTCGCGGCCGAAGGCCGTGGAGAACCAGGGGATGCCGGCATAGGGATAGGGGCCGGTCTCCATGCGGGTGGTGAGCAGGGCCAGGTCCGCCCGGGACTTCTCCAGCCATTCGTTGAACAGCCGCCCGGAACTCTTCAGCCGCGCCCCGTGCCGGCGCCGGGCGCGCATGTCCCAGCGGGCGCGGGCCGCCCCGTCCCGGAACCGCTCGCGGCTGGGGACGTGGCCGTCGGTGGCGCCGATCTCCAGATAGAGCTCCAGCCTTCCCTCGGGGGCCAGGGAGTACATGAACTCCGCCCGATGGGCGCTCAGCCGGCCGGGCGGGTCGGAGAAGGCGATGACGCTGGCCCGCTCCACCTGGTCGAGCCCGACATAGCCGAACCGCACCCGGCGCCCGTCGATCTGCGGCGGCAGCATCTGGCCGCGCCGGGCGCGCTTCATGCCGCGCACCTCGAACATGTCGTGGAAGTCGGCCCCGAACTCGACCGATAGGGGCAACAGCACCACGTCGCGGCTGTAGTTGGTGCAGGAGATCCGCTCATAGAGCCGCTCCTCCCACAGGAAGCGCTTGCGCTCGATGTGCAGCACGCCGGGGGGGCCCACCGGGCCGCCGGGATAGGGCAGGGCCTGGTTGGCGCCGTTGAAGGTGAAGAACACATTGTCCTGGGCGATGGCCGCCGACAGCAGGGACGGCGGCTTGCCCCCCAGCAGCACGCGGAACCGCGACAGGATGCGGGTGTCGTTGTGGAACAGGCCGTCGCCGGACCCCAGGATGTCGCCATAGGAGTCGGCCACCACGAAGGTGTCCTTGTCCTTCAGGGCGTGCAGCCGGTGCGGGGTGCGCGGTTCGACCGACTCGCCCAACTCCACCGGCGCGTCCTGGGCCGGCGCGAGATCGTCCATGTCTTGGTGCCTCAGGCGGTGGCGGCGAAGGCGAAGTCCTGGCTGAGCGGTGCGCCCAGCCGGGCGTAGAGGTCAAGATAACGCCGGGCCATGGCGGTGGCCGAGTACCTCAGTTCGAACTGCTGGCGCACCTTGCGGCGATCCAGGGCGTCCAGCCGGCGGACGGCGTCCACCGCCTCGTCGTCGGTGCGCACGATATAGCCGGTCACGCCGTCCTCGATCACCTCGGGCACCGAGCCGCAGGCATAGGCCACCACCGGCGTGCCGCAGGCCATGGCCTCGATCATCACCAGGCCGAAGGGCTCGGGCCAGTCTATGGGGAACAGCAGGGCCCGCGCCCCGCCCAGGAAGGCGGATTTCGCCTCGTCGCCGATCTCGCCGATGAACTCGATCAGCGGCTCCCCCAGGATCAGGGGTTCGATCTTCTCCTGGAAATAGCGCTGGTCGGCGGCGTCCACCTTGGCGGCGATCTTCAGCTTCAGGCCCAGCCGCTTGGCGATGGCGATGGCGCGGTCGGGCCGCTTCTCCGGCGAGATCCGGCCCAGGAAGGCCAGATACCCCTGCGAGGTGGGATGGAAGTCGTAGATGTCGGTGGTCATGCCGTGATGGACGGTGCCGGCCCAGTTGGCGAAGGCGAGCGGCCTGCGCTGGTCGTCGCTGATGGAGACTAGGGGGTATTGCGGCCAGCGCCGGTAGACCCCGTCCAGGTCCTTGAGGTCGAGCCGCCCGTGCAGGGTGGTGATGGTCTTGTCGGCCATGTCCTCGAAGAAGGGGAAATGGATCATGTCGGTGTGGAAGTGGATGACGTCGAAATCGGCCGCGCGGCGGCGAACCTCCGACAGCATCGACATGTGGGCGGCCAGGTCGGATTTCAGCGGGGCCGGGTCCAGGCGGATGGCCTGGTCGCGCACGGTGACCACCTTGGCCTTGGTCCGCGCATCGGCGCTGGCGAACAGGGTGACGTCGTGGCCCAGTTCCACCAGGGCGTCGGTCAGGTGAGAGACCACCCGCTCGGTCCCGCCATAGAACCGCGGGGGAACGGCTTCATACAGAGGCGGAACCTGGGCGATTCTCATGGCGAAATCCTGGACTGGGGGCGAGTCTCCGCCGGCGCTGGAAGAGGCCGCGCCTGCAAAGGCATAGCTCCCGAGCTCGCGGGAAAGTTCCGCATCCGAACGCTGTTTTTGCGATCCGTCCGCCGCGCGCCGCGTTATGGGCGGGTATGATCGAGTCCTTCCCCGACGAGGCGGCCCTGGCGGACGCCGCGTGCGCCGCCACCGTGGCCGCCCTGAGCGCGGGCCTCGCGGCGCGCGGCCACGCCAGCCTGATCGGCACCGGCGGCCGCTCGCCGGCGCCGGTCTATGACGCCCTGAGCGGGGCCGACCTCGACTGGGGGCGGGTCACGGTGAGCCTCTCCGACGACCGGTTCGTCCCCGCCACCTCGCCGGACTCCAACGCGCGCCTGGTCCGTGAGCGCCTGCTGCGGGGCGCCGCGGCGGCGGCCACCTTCCTGCCCCTCTACGCCAGCGTCCCGACCCCGGACGCCGCCGCCGACCTCGCCGACCCCCGTCTGCGGGCGCTGGCCCCCTTCGACATGCTGTTCCTCGGCATGGGGGAGGACGGCCATATCGCCTCCCTGATCCCCGGCAGTCCGGTGATGGCGGCCGGTCTGGATCCGACCGGCGACCGCTTCGTGATCGGAGTTCCGGCGGGCGTCGGCTCGCCGCCGATCGCCCGCATCAGCCTCACCCTGCCGGCCCTGCTGCAGGCCCGCGCCACCCTGGTCCTGATCCGCGGCGCGGTGAAACGCCAGATCGTCGAGGCGGGCTCCGGACTGCCGGTGCACGCCTTCCTCAAACAGGCTAAAGCGCCCGTGCGCGTCCTCTGGACGCCGTGAGTTTTAGGAGCAATCCCATGCATCCGGTCACCGCCGCCGTCACCGCGCGCATCGTCGAGCGCAGCCGCGAAAGCCGCGCCGACTATCTGGCGCGCATGGAGGCCGCCCGCCACGCCGGGCCCGGCCGCGCCAAGCTGTCCTGCGCCAACTGGGCCCACGCCTTCGCCGCCTCCCCCGACGGCGACAAGCAGCGGATGCGCAACCCCAATGCGCCCAACGTGGCCATCGTCTCGGCCTATAACGACATGCTTTCCGCCCACCAGCCCCTGGAGCGGTTCCCCGACATCATCAAGGCCGCCGCCGAGTCGGTGGGCGGCACGGCCCAGTTCGCCGGCGGGGTGCCGGCCATGTGCGATGGCGTCACCCAGGGCCGACCGGGCATGGAGCTCTCCCTGTTCAGCCGCGACGTGATCGCCATGGCCACCGCCGTGGCCCTGACCCACGACGCCTTCGACGCGGCCCTGATGCTGGGGATCTGCGACAAGATCGTGCCGGGCCTGACCATCGGGGCGCTCGCCTTCGGCCACCTGCCGGTGATCTTCGTTCCCGGCGGCCCCATGACCTCGGGCGCCTCCAACGCCGACAAGGCTCGCGTTCGGGGCCTCTACGCCGAGGGCAAGGCGACCCGCGACGAGCTGTTGGACATGGAGATGAAGTCCTATCACGGGCCGGGGACCTGCACCTTCTACGGCACCGCCAACTCCAACCAGATGATGATGGAGATGATGGGCCTGCACCTGCCCGGCGCGGCCTTCGTCACCCCCAACACCCCCCTGCGCGACGCCCTGACCGCGGCCGCGCCCCGCCGCGCCATCGAGATCGCCGACGGGACCAACGCCTATGCGCCGATGTCGGCGGTGGTGGACGAGAAGTCGATCGTCAACGCCATCGCGGGCCTGTTGGCCACCGGCGGCTCCACCAACCACACCCTGCACATCGTGGCCATGGCGCGGGCCGCGGGCGTCATCGTCGACTGGAGCGACTTCGACGAGCTCTCCAAGGTCACGCCCCTGATGGCGCGGGTCTATCCGAATGGCAGCGAGGACGTGAACGCCTTCCACGCCGCCGGGGGCATGGCCTATGTGGTGCGCGAACTGCTGGACGCCGGCCTGGCCCACGAGGACGTCACCACCATCGCCGGCCCCGGCCTGCGCCGCTATCAGCAGGAGCCCTTCCTGGAGGACGGCAAGCTGGTCTGGCGCGAGGGGCCGACGACCTCCCTCAACCCCGACATCCTGCGGCCGGCCAACGACCCCTTCCAGCCCGAGGGCGGCATCCGCCTGCTGTCCGGAGGTCTGGGTCGCGCGGTCATCAAGACCTCGGCGGTGAAGGACGAGCACCTGATCGTCGAGGCCCCGGCCATCGTCTTCGAGGATCAGGACGACCTGCTGGAGGCCCACAAGAACGGCGAGCTGAACCGCGACTTCATCGCCGTGGTCCGCTTCCAGGGCCCCCGCTCCAATGGCATGCCCGAGCTCCACAGCCTGACGCCCGTGCTGGGGGTCCTGCTGGACAAGGGGTTCAAGGTGGCCCTGGTCACCGACGGGCGGATGTCCGGCGCCTCGGGCAAGGTGCCCGCCGCCATCCACGTCTCGCCGGAGGCGGCCATGGGCGGGCCCCTGGCCTTCGTCCGCACCGGCGACCTCGTGCGGCTGGACGCCCATGCCGGGGTGCTGGAGATCCTGGTCCCCGCCGCCGAGCTGGCGGCCCGGCCCGAGGCGCCCGGGCCTACCGCCGCCTTCGGCTACGGCCGTGAACTCTTCGGCGCCATGCGCCGCGCCGCCGGACCCGCCGAGGCCGGGGCCTGCACCTTGTTCGGGGACGCCGCGTGAAGACCAACTATACCGGCCTGGTGGGCGACGTCGGGGGCACGAACGCGCGCCTGGCCCTGGTGGACGACGCGGGCCACATCCGCCACCCCAAGACCTACGCCGCCGCCGACTTCGGCGCCCTGGGCGAGGTGATCGCCCAGTACCTGGAGACCACCGTCGGCCGCCGCTGTCCGCCACGCGCCGTCCTGGCCGTGGCCGGCCCGGTGGTGGACGGGGAGATCGAGTTCACCAACCTGGCCTGGCGGATCTCGGAGGGCGAACTGGTGGGCACCTTCGCCTTCGAGGCCGCCCAGCTGCTCAACGACTTCGCCGCCCAGGCCCTGGCCGCCCCGGCCCTGGACGCCGATGACCTCAAGCCCCTGGGCCCCGTGCTGAAGGGGACCGAGGGGGCGCCCCTCGTCGTCCTGGGGGCGGGCACCGGCTTCGGGGTGGCGGGTCTGGCCCGCTCCGACCGCGGCGACGTCCCCATCGCCACCGAGGGCGGCCACGGCGCCTTCGCCCCCTATGACGAGCTGGAGGCCGAGGTTCTGGCCTGGCTGCGCAAGCTCCACGGCCGGGTCTCCATCGAGCGGGTGCTGTCGGGTCGCGGCATGTTCGAACTCTACAAGGCCCTGGGCGAGATCCGCGGCGTCCCGACCGCCCTGGCCGACGAGAAGGCGGTGTTCGCCGCCGGCCAGGCGGGCGACCCCCTCTGCTCGGAGGTCCTCGACCGCTTCTGCGGCATCCTGGGGTCTGTGGCCGGGGACCTGGCGCTCACCTTCGGCGCCCGCGCCGGGGTCTATGTCTCCGGCGGCATCGCCCCGCGCATGGTCGATCGCCTGAACGGCGGGGAGTTCCGCAGGCGGTTCGAAGACAAGGGGCGGCTTTCCGACTATACGCGCGATATCCCCACCTCCCTGATCGTCCATCCCTACGCGGCTCTGGTAGGGGCGGCCCGGGCGCTGAAACAGTTGGAAGGAAACCGGCTTTGACCCTGCAGGAGATCCTCAAGCTCGCGCCGGTCGTCCCGGTCCTGATCATCGAGGAAGAGGCCCACGCCGTGCCGCTCGCCAAGGCCCTGGTGGCCGGTGGGCTCTATGCGCTGGAGGTCACCCTGCGCACCCCGGTCGCCCTGGAAGCCATCCGCCGCATCGCCGGCGAGGTCGAGGGCGCGGTGGTCGGCGCCGGCACCATCACCACCGCCTCGGCCCGCCAGTCGGTGGCCGACGCCGGGGCCCGGTTCGGGGTCAGCCCCGGCCTGATCGAGGGCGAGGGCTTCGACGGCCCCGTCCCCCTGCTGCCCGGGATCGCCACGGCCACCGAACTGATGTGGGGCCTGCGGGCCGGCTACAGCCACTTCAAGCTGTTCCCCGCCAACATCGTCGGCGGGGTGGGCGCGCTCAAGGCCTTCGCCAGCCCCTTCCCCCAGGCCACCTTCTGCCCCACCGGCGGGGTCAGCCTGGAGAACGCGCCGGACTACCTGGCCCAGCCCAATGTCATCTGCGTCGGCGGCTCCTGGGTCGCGCCGGCGGACGCGGTGCGGGCGGGGGATTGGGGCCGGATCACCGATCTGGCGCGGGCGGCGTCGCGGCTGGGCCAGCCGGCGTAGGCGATCGGAGGCCCGCTCACCGCCAGGCCTCCGGCGTTAGGGCTTGTTCGGCTTTCGGCCGGTCCGGGCGTCCTGCCGCTCCCTCTGCCGATCGAGATGTTCGGCCAGCGGCTTGTCGGGCGACTTCGTCCAGCCGCCCACGCGGTCGATATCGTGCCGCGCGGAACTCTCCACCACGGCGGCGGCGGCCTCATCCAGCGCCGGGATGGCCGACAGGGCCTGATTGACCTTGCGCCTGACGCTTCTCGCCTCCTGCGCCTTGCGCAGGGGTATGAGTTTGCGTGAAGCCTTGTCGTTCTCGCCATAGCTGTTGCGCCGATCGCTGGCGTAGCTGTGCTGCTTCTTCTCCTGCGGCGATTTCTGGGGAGGCGGGCGACCTTTCATAGGTCTGATCTAAGCCCGCCCATCGATTTGGCAAGATGGCTCAGGCCCACGCCAGCACGCTCGCCGTCACCTCTCGACGGATGGCGAAACCCAGGGACTCATAGAGCCGAACCGCTCCGGTGTTGCTGGCGTAGGAGTGCAGGAACGGCGTCTCGCCGCGGCCCACAATGCGCCCGGCCACCACCTGCATCAGCCGCCCGGCATGGCCCTGTCCGCGATGGTCGGGATGGGTGCAGACCCCGCTGACCTCCGTGAAGCCCTCGGGCCGCATCCGCTCGCCCGCCATGGCCACCAGCCGACCGTCCTGCTTGATCCCGACAAAGGCGCCCAGGCGGTGGGTGGCCTCGAAGAAGGGACCCGGTTCGGTCAGGGTGGCGAGCGCCAGCATCTGGGCTGCGTCGGCCTCGGTGAGGTCCTCATAGGCGAAGTCCGCGTCGCCCGGCCTCGGCCGCTCGGCCACCATCTGGGCGCAGACCGCCGCCTTCACCACCGTGACGCCGGGGGGCGGGGTGAAGGGCTGGGCCTCCACCACCCACAGGGTCCCGTCCGCCGGGATCAGCTCGCCAAGCGCGGCCAGGTTCTCCGGCGATCCGTCGGCCGCCGCGCCGAACACGTTGTAGCGGGGGTCGAACCGCAGGGCCCGGTCGTCCCCCAGGGCCAGGTCCCGCTGGCGCGTGCTCAGCGTGCTCCAGACCGGCCGGTCCAGCGGGTGGGCCATCGCCCTAGCGGCCCTTGAAGTTTCCGACCCGGCGCTCGGACACCGCCCGCACGCCCTCGGCATAGTCCTCCGTGGCCCGCAGGATGGTCTGCTGGCCGTGCTCGTGGATCGTCTGGGCGCGGACGGCGGCGGCCAGGTCGCCGCGCAGGGTCTTGCGGGTGGCGATCACCGCCAGGGGCGCGTTCTCGGCGATCTCCAGGGCCAGGCGGCCGGCGGCGGCCCGCAGATCGGCCAGCGGCGCGACCTCGTCCACCAGGCCCCAGGCCAGCGCATCCTCGGCCTTCACCCGGCGCCCGGTCAGGAACATCAGGTTGGCCCGGTGCTCGCCGATCAGCCGGGGCAGGGTGTGGGTCAGGCCGAACCCCGGATGGAAGCCCAGCTTGACGAAGTTGGCGGTGAACCGCGCCTCGGGCGCGGCGACGCGGAAGTCGCCCACCAGGGCCAGGCCCAGGCCCGCCCCCACCGCCGCGCCCTGCACCGCCACCACGATCGGGGTCTCGATGGCGTAGAGCCGCACGGCCTGGTCATAGAGGCTGCCGATGCCCCCCATGCCGCTGCCGGCGATACCGTCGCTGGCCACCAGGTCGGCGCCGGCGCAGAAGGCCTTGCCCGCCGAGCACAGCACCACGGCCCGGGTCACCCCGTCGCCGTCGATCCGCTCCAGGGCCTCTGCCAGGTCGGCCATCAGCTCCACGGAGACGTGGTTGAAGGGCGGGCGGTCGATCTCCACCGTCGCCACGTGGCCGTCGTGGGTGACCTTCAGGTGGTCGTAGGTGGTGCTCATCGTCTCGTTCCCATCAGGTTGCGGGCCACCACCATCCGGTGGACTTCCGAGGGCCCGTCATAGATCCGCATGTTGCGTACCAGCGAGGCCATCAGCTGCAAGGGCATTTCCTTGGTCATGCCCATGGCGCCGAAGCACTGCATGGCGTTGTCGATGACCTCCCAGGCCATCTCGGTGGCGAAGACCTTGATCATCGAGATCTCGTTGCGCACGTCGCGGCCCTGGTCGAGCTTGGCGGCGCAGTCATAGGTCATCAGCCGGGCGGCGTGGATCTTGATAGCCGCGTCGGCGGCCCACCACTGCACCGCCTGGCGGTCCGACAGCGGCTGGCCGAAGGTCACCCGCTGCGGCGCGTACTCGCACATCATGTCCAGGGCCCGCTGGGCCAGGCCGATGCACCAGGCGGCCATCTCCATCCGCCGCGTGCCGAGCCGCACCTGCATGGGGGCGAAGCCCTGGCCCTCGGTCCCCAGCAGCTTCCAGCCCGGCACCCGGCAATTCTCCAGGATCACCTCATAGGTCATGGCCCCGCCGATCATCGGGATCTTGCGCAGCACCTTGAAGCCGGGATTGTCCCCGTCCACCAGGAAGGCGCTCATCCCGCCCCGGGCGCCCTTCTCCTTGTCGGTCACCGCCATGACGATGGTGAAGTCGGCCTCGGCGGCCCGGCTCGTCCAGATTTTTCTTCCGTCGATGATCCAGTCGTCGCCGTCGCGGACGGCCTTGGTGATCATGCCGGCCGGGTCGGCGCCCGCGCCCGGCTCGGAGATGCCGATGGCGCTGATGGTCTCGCCGCGCACATAGGGGGCGAGATAGGCCTCCCGCTGGCGCTCGGTCACCGTGGCCATCAGCATCCGCAGGTTCGGACTGTCCGGCGGCAGGGTGTAGGGGGTCACCGTCGAGCCGAGAGCCTCGTTCACCGCCACCAGGGCCACCTGGGGCAAGTCCGAGCCGCCGACGTCCTCGGGCGCGTCCAGTCCCCAGAGGCCCAGGCGCTTGGAGACCACGTCGATCTTCTCGCGCTCCTCGGTGGTCAGGCCCACGCCCTTGCCCTCGGCCTCACGGGCCAGGACCCGGGGCTCCAGGGGCATCAGTTCGTCACGGACGAATTTCTGCACCAGGTCCTTGAGCATCCGGTGCTCTTCGGAAAGTTCGAAGTCCATAGGTCCGCCCTCGACGCCTGTTGATCTCGCCTTGCGGGGAATTAGCCGGGTTGCCGCTCCGGACGGCAAGCTTCCGCTGAAAATTCCTCAAGGCGGCGCCCCGGCGTGACCTCTTGCGCGCACCCCGGCTTCAATGGTCTTCCAGGGGCAAGAGACGACGGGGAGCTTCGACGTGACCGACACCAAGCAACTGGCGACCAAGGCCACCGGGCCCCTGGCCGGCGTGCGGATCCTGGACCTCACCAGCGTGGTGTTCGGCGCCTACGCCACCCAGATGCTGGGGGACCAGGGCGCCGAGGTCATCAAGCTGGAGGACCCGGGCTCCGGCCGCGGCGACGGCGGCGACATCATGCGCTGGGCTGGCCACGTACCGGAGGACTGTCCCCGCGACCTCGGCCCCATCTTCCTGACCATCAACCGCAACAAGCGCTCGGTGCTGATGGACATGCGCGATCCCGCCTCCCGCCCGCTGCTGGAGGCTCTGATCAAGAGCTGCGACGTCTTCGCCACCTCGGTCCGCTACGACGGGCTCAAGCGTCTGGGCCTGGCCTATGAGGACGTGAAGGCCCTGCGCCCCGATGTGGTCTATGCCCATGCCGCCGGCTACGGCTCGGACGGCCCCTATGCCGGGGAGCCGGCCTATGATGATTTGATCCAGTCGGCCTCGGGCCTGGCCGACCTGCTGCCCCGCACCGATGGCGACCCCACCCCGCGCATCCTGCCGACCCTGGTGGCCGACAAGGTCTCGGGGCTGTTCATGTGTCAGGCGATCACGGCGGGGCTGCTGCACAAGGAGCGCACCGGCCAGGGCCAGTTCATCGAGGTGCCGATGCTGGAATGCGTCACCAGCTTCAACCTGGTGGAGCACCTCTACGACCACACCTTCGAGCCGCCCACCGGCCAGTGGGCCTACCAGCGGGTGGCCAATCCCAACCGCAAGCCCTACCAGACCAAGGACGGCTACATCGGCCTGCTGCCCTACACCGACAAGCAGTGGGACCAGTTCTTCGCCGCCGCCGGCATGGGCGAGACCTTCGGCAAGGACCCGCGCTTCTCCGACTACGCCACCCGCGCCAAGCATATTGGCGAGCTCTATGGCCTGGTGGGGGAGGTGACCCAGACCAAGACCACCCAGGAGTGGCTGGACCTGCTGAAACCGCTGTCGATCCCCATCGTCAAGACCGCCCGCCTGGACGACCTGCCCGAGGATCCGCACCTCAAGGCCGTGGGTTTCTTCGAGCGCTACGACCACCCGCACGCCGGGCCCTACAACGCCATGAAGCCGCCGGTGAAGTTCACCGGCTCGCCCAGCAACATCCGCCGCCACGCGCCACGGCTCGGCGAGGACACGGCCGAGGTGACGGCGGAGATGGGGCTGAAGGCGGACTGACCGGAGGGGCGAACCCCTCCGGTCATCGCGGTCTAGACCGGCGAGAACACCGGGACGGGCGGGCCGCCCTCGGTGGCCTGGAACTTCACCTTCACCTTCTGGCCGATGGCCAGCTTGGACAGGTCGCAGTCCACGAAGTTGGTCAGCACCGCCGGGCCCTCGTTGAGGGTGACGTAGCCGATGGCGTAGGGGCCGGTCGGCGAGCGGTGCATGGTGGAGTAGGTGTAGATCACCCCTTCGCCCGGGCTCTCTTCCCAGACGGTGTCGTCGGAGAAGCAGAAGGGGCAGAGCGCGCGCGGATACCAGTGCGGCTCCTTGCAGGCGTTGCAGCGCTTGATCAGGAACTTGCCCTGTTCGGCCGCGTCCCAGAAGGGCTTGCTCTCGATGGTCACGGCCGGGGCCGGGATCTTGCGGCCCTCGGCCGGCTTGTCTTGAACGTCGCTCATCCTAGGCCTCCCGTTCCATGATGACGGTGCCCGCGCCGTGGCGGGTGCCCAGAGATCCGCCCGTGCCGTGGGCCAGGGCCAGGTCGCAGTTGGGAACCTGGACCTTGGGGTGGGCTTCGCCGCGCAGTTGGCGCACCGCCTCGATCACCTTGGTGATCCCGCCCCGGTTGGTGGGGTGGTTGTTGCACAGCCCGCCGCCGTCGGTGTTGAAGGGCAGCTTGCCGACGCCGGAGATCAGGTTGCCGTCGGAGACGAACTTGCCGCCCTCGCCCTTCTTGCAGAAGCCCAGGTCCTCGAGCTGCATCAGCACCGTGATGGTGAAGCTGTCGTAGATCGAGGCGTACTTCATGTCCTGCGGGGTGACCCCGGCCTCCTCGAAGGCGATGGGGCCGGACCACAGGGCGCCGGAGTGGGTCAGGTCCAGGTCCTTGCCGCCGCGCGGGCCCTTGGGGGACTCGCCGGCGCCGATGACCTTCACCAGGGGCCGCTTCAGGCTCTTGGCGACTTCCGGGCTGGTGACGATCAGGGCGCCGCCGCCGTCGGTGACGACGCAGCAGTCCAGCAGGTGCAGCGGATCGGAGATCATGCGGGAGTTCACCACCTGCTCGACGGTGACCACGTCCTTCAGGAAGGCGTGCTCGTTCCACTGGGCGTGATGGCTGGCGGCCACCTTGATCCAGGCCAGCTGCTCGCTGGTGGTGCCGTACTCGTACATGTGGCGCATGGCGCACATGCCGTAGGTGTTGTGGGTCGAGCCGCCGTAGATGTTCTCGAAGCCGGCTTCCGGCGGTCCGTCGGTGAGCTGGCCCGGTCGGCCGCCGCCGCCGGGGAAGAACTTGTTCTGGCGCGGACGGCCGGCCAGGGTGATGAGCGCCACGGTGCACTTGCCCGCCGCGATCGCCTGGGCCGCGTGACCGACGTGCAGCAGATAGGACGAACCGCCGGTCTCGGTGGAGTCCATGTGGCGGACGTTCTTCAGGCCCATATAGTCGACCATGGACATGCCGCCGAAGCCCGGGGCGTCGCCGGCGCAGAAGTAGCCGTCGATGTCGTCCTTGGTGAGGCCCGCGTCGGCCAGGGCGCCCTTGGCGCACTCGGCGTGCAGCTGCGGCGTGGATTTGTCGGGAGCGTCCCGGGTGGGGTGCTCATAGGCCCCCATGATGTAGGCCTTGCCCTTAATACTCATCGATCCCCTTCCTCGAAATTCGTCTCTAAATGAATGGCGGTTGGCTTAGCCCGCCCCACCCTGGGTGTCATCCCGCATGCAGCGCCGCAGGCGCGGAAGTGCGGGACCCATAGACACCGATCTCTCCGGCAAGACCGGTGCGTCTGGGTCCCGGACAAGCGCTGCGCGCTTTCCGGGATGACAGCTTGAGCTAGGCCGGCTGGCCTTCCTTCAGCTTGGCGATGCGGGCGTCGCGCAGCGCCGTGCGGCGCACCTTGCCGGCGTCGTCGCGCAGGGGCTCGTCCACGAACTCGTAGGTGCGCGGCTGCTTGTAGGTGACGAGTTTGGTCTTCAGGTACTCGCGAAGCGCCGCCTCGTCTCCCGCGCCCTTGGTCTGGACGATGGCGTGGATCTTGTTGCCCAGGTCGTCGTCGGGGATGCCGATGACCGCGACGGACTGGACGCTGTCATGCTCCTCCAGGGCCGCCTCGATCTCGGCGGGATAGACGTTGGAGCCCCCCACCAGGATCATGTCGGTGCGGCGGTCGGCCAGGTAGAGATAGCCGTCCTCGTCGAACCAGCCGATGTCCCCCAGGCTCTCCCAGCCGCCCGGCAGGACCTTGGCCGTGGCGCCCAGGTACTTGTAGCTGGGGGGCATGCCCTCGGGCCGGCGCATGTAGATCTCGCCGATCTCGCGGGGCGGCAGCGGATTGCCGTTGTCGTCGAAGGCGACCATCTCGCCCATGCGGACCTTGCCCACCGAGCCCCGGTGCTCCAGCCACTCGGTCCCGGAGATCACCGTCGAGGCCTGGGCCTCGGTGCCGGCATAGAGCTCCTGGATCACCTCGCCCCCCAGCCAATGGATGAAGGCCTCCTTCAGCCAGGGCGGGCAGGGCGCGGCCAGGTGCCAGAGGGTCTTCAGCGAACTCAGGTCGTACTTGGTGCGAACCTCCTCCGGCAGGTGCCAGATGCGGTTCATCATGGTGGGCACCAGGTAGATCCAGGTCGCCTTGCGCTTCTCGATCTCCGCGAGGGTCGCCTCGGGATCGAAGCGGGGCATGACGATCAGGTGCGCCCCCAGGTTCAGCACGCTCATCATCATGCCGAAGCCGGCGTTGTGGTAGAGTGGCGCCGGCAGGACGGCGACGGATTGCGAGGTCAGCTGCCAGCCGCCGACGGCCGGCGTCTCCTTCGTCGTCACGCCGGGCTGGCCGGCCAGGATCAGCTTGGGACGTCCCGTGGAGCCCCCGGACGTCGGCGCCTTCGAGACGGGCGCGGTGGCGTCGGGCAGGTCGCTCTCGTCGTCGCTCTTGGCCAGCAGGTCGGAAACCTTCAGCAGCGGCCGGTCGATCTTGGCCTCGAACTCGGCGATCACCACCGGGGTCTTGGCCAGCTCCATGATGGCCTCCAGCTCGGCCTGGGGCAGGCGGAAGGCCACCGGCTGCGGCGTCGCGCCGATCTTCCACATGGCCCAGCAGGCCACGGCGAAGTCGGTGGAGTTGGGCAGGCCGAGCGTCACCAGGTCGCCGTGCTTGACCCCATAGGCCAGCAGGCCGCGGGCGGCGCGGTTGGTGAGCCGGTGAAACTCGCCATAGGACAGGGTGGCGTCGCCGCAGCTGACCGCCGGGGCGTCGGGCTGCGATTGGGCGAAGGCTCTCAGCTTCGCGCCGAGGGAAATCATCTCGTCGGCCATAATATCGTCTCGTCCCAAATGGATGCCCGATTGCAGGTTCGGGCGGTTCTGAAAGGCGTCCAGGGCCCCCGCCTATGCTGCGGGGTTGGCCGCCAGTTTCCCTCGCGGAAGACGGGGTCGGCAAGCGGCATATTCGGTTGTCGGGCCCAGCGCCTTGCGGCTAAGACGGCGCGATAAAATTTGAACATTTGGTAGGGAGTGACGCGATGTCCGTCGAACAGATGCTGACCCAGGACTTCGGAACCCTGGCCGAGGTGATCGGCGAGCAGGCCAAGGCGCGCCCGGACAAGCCCGCCCTGGTGGACGCCCGCTCCAGCCTCACCTACCGCCAGCTCGACGCCTTCATGGACCGCATGGCCACGGCCCTGCAGCGGGAGGGTGTGGAGAACGCCGATGTCGCGGCCATCTGCGCCACCTCCTCGGTGGAGTACGGGGCGACCTTCTTCGGCATCCTGCGGGCCGGCGGGGTCGTCGCGCCGCTCGCGCCGTCCTCGACGCCCGAGAGCCTCATCGGCATGCTCAAGGACTGCGGCGCCAAGGTCTTCTTCCTGGACAAGGGCGTCTCCGACGCCCTGGCCGGCGTCGCCGACCAGATCACCGCCCAGCGGGTGGCCCTCGACGGCTCCGACGCCGGAATCCCGCTGCTGGACTGGCTGGCCCCGGAGGGCTCCAAGCCGCGGCCGGTGACCGTGACCCCGCAGCAGGGCTTCAACATCATCTATTCCTCGGGCACCACCGGGACCCCCAAGGGCATCGTCCAGCCTCACGCCATGCGCTGGGGCCAGATCCGCCGCGGGGTCTATCCCGAGAGCGCGGTGACCATGATCTCCACCCCACTCTATTCGAACACCACGCTCGTCTCCTACCTGCCCACCATCTCCAACGGCGGCACGGCGGTGCTGATGCCCAAGTTCGACGCCGAGCAGTTCCTGAAGCTGTCGGAAAAGCACCGCGCCACCCACGCCATGCTGGTGCCGGTGCAGTACCGCCGCCTGATGGAGCGCCCGGACTTCGACTCCTACGACCTCTCCAGCTACGTGATGAAGTTCTCCACCAGCGCCCCCTTCGCCGCGGCCCTGAAGGCCGACGTGCTCAAGCGCTGGCCCGGCGGCCTGATCGAATATTACGGCATGACCGAGGGCGGCGGCTCCTGCGGCCTGCTGGCCCATGAGTTTCCCGACAAGCTGCACACCGTCGGCCGGCCCCTGCCGGGCCACGACATCCGGCTGATCGACGAGGACCTCAAGGAGGTGCCCCAGGGCAAGATCGGCGAGGTGGTGGGCCGCTCGGGCGCCATGATGGTCGGCTACCACAACCAGCCGGGCAAGACCTCCGAGGCCGAGTGGTACAGCCCCGAGGGCCTCCGCTACATCCGCACCGGGGACGTGGGCGTGTTCGACGCCGACGGCTTCCTCACCCTCATGGACCGCAAGAAGGACATGATCATCTCCGGCGGCTTCAACATCTATCCCTCCGACCTCGAGGCCGAGATCATCCAGCATCCGGAGGTGCTGGAGGCCGCGGTGGTCGGCGTGGCCTCGGACAAGTGGGGCGAGACTCCGGTGGCCTTCGTGGCCCTGAAGAAGGACGCCAAGGTCACGGCCGGGGAGCTCAGGGCCTGGACCAACGCCAAGCTCGGCAAGACCCAGCGCCTGGCCGACCTGATCCTGTTGGACAGCTTGCCCCGCAGCCACATCGGCAAGGTTCTGAAGCGCGAACTGCGCGACGATTACAAAGGCATAGCGCTGACCGCATGAGCCATCCCGCCCAAACCCCCGCCAAGAGCGTCGCCGACCTGTGCGACGACCACGAGGACGAGGTCGAGGTCTGCCTCGTCCAGTTCCGCGACTACGGCGCCCGCAAGGCCTTCTCCGGCCCCATCCGCACGGTCCGCTGCCGGGAGGACAACTCCCTCGTCAAGGCCACGCTCGCCGAACCCGGCGAAGGCTGCGTCCTGGTCGTCGACGGCGGCGGCTCCCTGGCCAAGGCCCTGGTGGGCGACGTTCTCGCCGCCGACGGGGTGAAGAACGGCTGGGCCGGGATCGTCGTCTACGGCGCGGTGCGGGACACGCCCATCCTGGCGACCCTGGATATCGGCATCAAGGCCCTGGGCTCGGTGCCGATCCGCAGCGTCAAGCGCGGCGAGGGCGTGGCCGACATGCCGGTGGCCTTCGGCGGGGTGGTCTTCCTGCCCGGCGACATGCTGCACGCCGACGAGGACGGCGTCGTGGTCCTGCCCGCCGAAGACTGAAAGCCCGGGCTTGCGCCGCGAGGGCGCGATGAGTAGGTTCCGCCCTCGCTCGGCGGGCCCCCCTTGGGGAGCCTCCAGACGGCTCCGGAGAGGTGGCTGAGTGGTCGAAAGCACCGCACTCGAAATGCGGCGTACCTTTACCGGTACCGTGGGTTCGAATCCCACCCTCTCCGCCAGCCATAATTACTTGTTTTCATTCAACATTCATGAAGCCGGGAAACCTCCGACATTCCGGGCGGTTGGCATGGATTGCCGATGGTGGCTCCGCGTTCTCTGGCCCGATTTGTGGCGGTCAGCGGTGCTTTCTAGGAGCCCATTCTCCGCCAGTTAGGACCGGAGTGCCCCTGTTCGAGTTCTTTGACCGCAGAGAGCAGTTCGAATCTACCCTGCTTAGCCGCCATATAGGTTTTCCGGGTATCCGACCGCCCCGCAATATTCTGAGCACCTTAGGCGCAGAGGCTCAGTAATACTCCCGCACGTAGCCGTACGCTCTCTCGAAGAGGTCGGCATCCTGGTGCAGCTTGTAGCGGAAGAGGGTCTGCCTCAGCGCCTTCTTCACCTCGCGCTCCCCGGCATGCGTCGCCTGCCAGCCATCGAACCGAACCGCTCGAACGATCTCGTCGATGTCATCGACAATGCGCTTCACCATTACTGGCGTGTCGCCGCTACGTGCTTCTTCGAATAGGTCCGTGAGGGCCGCCTTGCCACGGTCGATCTCTTCTTCGGGCGGTGTCTCGCGCTCAGTCCTCACCACCTCCTGTGCGAGGGCGAGCAGCTCCTTCAGGAACTCGACGGAGAGGAGCAAGCCCTGCTGGTGGCGGTTCTTCAGATCCTCCAACCGCTCGCCAAGCGCCTTGAATTTGGGATTGCCCAGGTGCTTCCGAAGGTGCCCCGTGAGCTTGATCGGGCGCGCTTGCAGCGAAGCTCGGCCAATTCTGAGACAAGCTGCGATTGAATTCCTACTATCCCTATTTCGCCCGAACTTCCGCCTCGCGACGCCGCTCGACCTTGAGCGCCGCACGGGCCGCCAAGCCCATCAGAATGGCGTCCAAGGACTCTTCAAAGGGGTGGCCCTTTCGCTGGGAGTAGGTTCGCCTCAGCCCTGAATAGTCGTTCTCCTCGATGATCAGAGCCAAGCGCCCCGAAGGGCTCAGATCCCAGGTCCGCCAGGGCTGGCTGTCACCGCCCCAGCGGTCGCGGTCCCTCTTGAGCGCGAGCTCCTTAGCGGTCGGCTCATGAGGCGTCTTCGTCGGTTGCTCTTCGAGGCGAGACGCGACCGGCTCGCCTTCGACCATCATGCGCGCTCTGTCCGGCGTGGATTGAAGGCTCCATCCGCGCGCCTCAGCCGCGGATGTCAGCGCGGTGAGGAACGCGAGAGCCGACAGGTGCGATGCCAACCCTGCCTTTATCGGGACGATGCCCTGACCGGAAACGGAGGCGAATCCATCGCCGTCGGGACGGGCTCGCGACAGAGCCCGGCGGGTCGCGGCCAGGTCCTTGTGGTCCGGCGATGCGGTCTTGGCCTCGGCGGCCTTGCGCCGGTCCGTCCTCGAGAGGCGCGACGCTCGGATGGCCGCGGCGACAGCGGGGGGCAAGGGCCGCGCCCCGAGGATCCGGACTTCTTCCAAACGCGGATCGTTGCCGGGGCGAAGCGCCGGACGGGGGAATGTCTTGCCGGCCCGCACTTGGGCCCAATAACCCCGACCGGGCGTGGGAATATCGTGCCGATCACAGATCTTCTTCAGGCCCGTCGAGGTGATGCCGAGGTCATCGGCGATCTCTGTCAGAGGTCGCTTCCAGGCTGCCTCGAACATGGCCTGACGAGACATGACGGTCATGACGAAGGTCCCTGGGTGCGGTTCGTAGCCACATTTCGCGGCCTGCAGACTATGAATTACCCACTCGAACTTCGCCGGCTGTCTAGCGATCGAGTGCGGATCCCACCGGCAGGCATCCAGCCGTGTCTCCGGACCGGTGCGACAGCCAGAGGGCTATTCAGCGAATAACTGCGGCCAGGGTCAGCCTGAAGACAGCTCAAATGTTCCCTTTTTGTTCTTGACGCCCGGGCCGTGCTGTGGGATGATCAACGAGCGTCGATCACTGCGCCGCCACCCGCCGTTTGGCGGACAAGGTTCCGCACCAAGAGCCACGCCCTCCACACCCTAATCGCCGCGCTAGCGCCTATCAGCCCGTGCGCGCACAGCCGTTCAAGGAGAGCAGCATGGCCTTTGGCCAGATCGATCCCGCGCGCCTGGAAGGTGACGCGTTGAAGCAGTGGTATCTTCGATCGCCAGCCCAAATCGAGGAGGAGCGACGCCAGGCAGCCGCCGGCGCGTACGACTCATTCTCCCGACGAACCAAAGGAGGTCAGTCCCCAAGGGCGCCTGCGCAGCAGCAAGAGGACAAGTTTGACGACTATTCACCGGCTTCCTGGGAGGGACGACCGACTGCAGGTCAGTATCAGCTAGCCGCCGCGCCACCTCGGGGCTTTTGGGACTACTGGGGCATTCGAGGGTGCCAGAATTGTCACGGATATACTCCAGGTACGCTGCCTCCCTATGGCGGCGGCTTCCCGTCCGGCTACAGTCCGCGTTCCGGCGGCGGCTCCGGTGGCTCGGCACGACCGGGTGATAAATGGAGTGACAGGCCTCAATGCAATCAACAGTTCGAAGCTGACCGAAAGATATGTCAGACGGCGAAGAGTTCGGAGTGCTGGCAAAACCAAAACAAGCGGCTATGGCACTGCAGCACGACCGGGGAAGTCGGTACGCCCCCGTTGAAGTTTGGCCCGCCCAGAAGGTAGTGGGCCATCATCAACGAGGAGGCAGGCCGTCCGATGAGAATGAGAAGTCTACGAGCCGCATACTTGGACCGTCACCATCGGCTCCCGTCAGCCTGAGATGGCGCCAGACTGTGCTAAGGCAAATAGTGGCTGTGAGCCACGCATCCTTGGGAATGTAGAGCGTGGTCTCCAGGCCGCCCCCTGGAAGCTCTCCCGCCCGATCATAGATGTCACCGATCTGGGGCGGCTCACTTCGGCTGAAGTGCCAGCTCTCCAGTTGGTCTAGCCAGATGCGCATCCGGCGGCCGGCCAAACCTTCAGGCGCAACCACACGACCCTCGATTTCGATCGTTCGAGAGTAGATCAGACCACCTTGAAAACGGTGCGCCTTGGGGACCGATGGCGGGCAAGGCATAAGGCCGAGCCCGCCGTCGTAGCCACGCAGCTCGATGAGAAAGTCTAGCCGCGCTTCAGTCAGCATTTGCCCAGGCATCAAGATTTGGGTGAATGCTGCCGTGGAAGTGGTAGGCGACGATGCTCGTGCTCCCGAGACCGCCGTCGCCGACTCGAATCTGCAGATGCTTCCATGCCAACCCCAAGGACGTCGCGGTGGAGGCGATCGCCTCTTCAGGCAACATGAGCATCGCCTCAAAGTCGAAGTCGGAGCCTGAGGGCAATTCTGCCAGGGCGCCCACCTGCTGCAGACCTCCCTGTCCAAAGCGTACCCTCGGGCCAAACGGCGACAGCGTCACTTTCATCTCCTTGCCGCGAAGTTCGCGGGGTGCGCGGACGCGGCCGTGGATAGTGAAGTCGCGACCGTAGTCCAGGCCTAGGGATCGCCCCTTCGAGCGAGTCACCGGCTGGTTAGTCGCAACGCGCAGGTTCCAATTCCAAGCAAGTATGTCGATCATCAGCCGGCCGTCGAAGAAGCCCGGATCGGAGGCCGCGTTGGGAGGATCTGCGTTTGACACAACGAATCCGTACGCCCTTTGTTCTTGTGCGGCAAGCTTCGCGCCCAGTGGCTGCGCCTCGGCGGCGGGTTGTCGGGGCGGTCGCAGATGTTCTTCTGACTGGTCGAGATGAAGCCCTGCTCTTCCGCCGAAAGATCCCTGTTCCGCGAGCCGAGATTCCCTGTTCTTGGAGCGCTATTTCACCTGTCCCGACGTGGATCCCGACGAGAAAGCGCCATTCTCCGGGGCGAGCGCGGCGAGGCAGCGTCATCCGCGGATAGATAAAATATCAAAACAGGGAAAAGAGAGAATATTTGGCGGCGCACTGCGCCCACCGCCACCGATATTGTCGTCTAGGGACGCGTCGGCTCGCCTGATGAGAACGAGAAATCGACAAGCCTCATCCTCCCGCCGTCATCGTCTGCTCCCGTCATCCTTAGGCGGCGCCAGACTGTGCTCAGGCAACTCATGGCTGTCAGCCAAGCGTCCTTCGGAATGTAGAGCCTAGCTTCCAGTCCGCCGCCGGGAAGCTCTCCGGTGCGGTCGTGGATGTCGCCGATGTGGGGCGGCTCATGTCGGCTGAAGCGCCAGCGCTCCAGTTGATCCAGCCAGATCCGCATCCGTCGGCCCGCCAACGCTTGAGGTGCAAGCACGCGAGCCTCGATTTCAATCATTCGAGAGTAGATCAGGCCGCCTTGAAAGCGGTGCGCCTTCGGGACAGATGGCGGGCAAGGCATGAGGCCGAGCCCGCCGTCGTAGCCCCGCAGCTCGACGAGAAAGTCTTGTCGGGCCTCAGTCGGCATTCGCCCAAGCTTCAAGGTTAGGAGGGATGCGAGCTTGGAAGAAATACGCAGACGCTTTCGCGCCGCCCGGCCCCTCGTCATGGGTTTTGATCTGGAGATGCTTCCAAGTCGACGCCAGAGATGCGGCGGTGGAAGCGATAGCCGCCTCCGGCAACATCAGCACCGCCTCAAGATCGAAGTCGGAGCCTTCCGGACATGCCGTGAGTTTGCCCACCTGCTGGAGGCCTCCGCGTCCGAAACGGACCTTCGGCCCAAACGGCGACAAGGTCACCTTGATGTCCTTGCCGCGGTGCTCGCGGGGCGCGCGCACGCGGCCGTGGATGGTGAAGTCGCGGCCATAGTCCAGGACTAGGGATCGCGCCTTCGACCGAGTCACGGCCTGGTTCGTCGCAACGCGCAGGTTCCAGTCCCAAGCAAGGATGTCGATCATCAACCGGCCGTCGAAGAAGCTCGGATTTGAGGTCGCGTTGGGAGGCTCTAGATCGGACACAACATGATGCGCACCTGATTTGTTCTCTTCCGGCAAGCTCGCGCCGGACGCGTTCACCCCCGCAAATTGGCCTCATCGCCTCTCACGGCCGGGCGTCTCGCCCGGCTAGTCACCGCTCCCGGCCCAATCCAGGGCCCAGGAGAAGATGCATGAAGACGTTTGTTTGGGCCGTGGGGCTCATGTCCCTGTTCGCCGTCGGCGGCGCCACCGCCGGGGTGGCGGCCAATCCGCTGGTGGAGCAGGTCCGCGCCGCCAATGAGCGGTTCAAGGATGTGAAGGTCGCCGTCGCCGAGGGCTATGCGCCGATCCCCTGCACCAGCGGGATCGATGGCGGGGCCATGGGGGTCCACTATGTGAACGCCGAATACCTGAAGGACGAGACGCCGAACGTGAAGCGTCCCCAGGCGGTGATGTATGAGCCCGGCCCCGGCGGCAAGATGAGCCTGGTGGCGGTGGAGTACATCTCCTTCAAGGGCCCGGCCTCCCTGGACGGACACCTGTTCGCCTTCAACGGCGCCCCCAACCGCTACGGGCTCAATCCCTTCTATGAGCTGCACGTCTGGGCCTGGAAGCCCAATCCCAAGGGCGCCTTCGCCGACATGAATCCCAATGTCAGCTGCGAGCACATGCACGGCGGCTAGGATCCGGGGGTCGGCCCGCGGATTTCGGTTGCGGGCGGACCGGAAGGTCGGGCGTGGTGGACGTGACCGCCACCCAGAGGCCCCGGATGATCAAGACCCTCACCCTGCTGATCCTCTCGGGTTTCGGACTGCTCGGGGCGCCGGCCCTCGCCGCCCCGTCCCTGGCCGACCGGCTGATGCAGGTGGACCGCGCCACGGTCTGGACCCAGGCCGCCGCGGTCGCGGTGGTCGGACCGGCCTACCATCCCCAGGGCATGGTCAGGATCGGCCAGGATTTCTTCGTCTCCTCCGTCGAGATCAAGGCCTATCCCTCGCGTCTGGCCGGGGCGCCGGGCGGCCGGAGCCCCGGGGCGGGCGTGGGCCACTTGCTGCGGATCGGGCCCGGCGGTGAGCGCCTGGGGGACCTGGTCCTCGGCGACGGCGACGCCTACCACCCCGGCGGGATCGACTTCGACGGCCGGGATATCTGGGTCCCGGTGGCGGAGTACCGTCCCGACAGCCGCGCGGTCATCTACCGGGTCGATCCGAAGACGCTGCGGTCGGTGGAGATGCTGCGGATCGCCGACCACATCGGGGCGGTGGCCTATGACCGCCAGACGCGGACCCTGCATGGGGTCTCCTGGGGCGGGCGGCGGTTCTACAGCTGGTCGATATCGCGCGCAGGCCGCGCCGGTCCGCCGAAGGTGAGCGCCAATCCCACCAGCTACATCGACTACCAGGACTGCCACGCCCTCGGCGGCGCGAAGATGCTGTGCTCGGGCCTGGCGGACTATCGCAGCCCCAAGGGCGGGAGCCTCGCCCTCGGCGGGCTGGAGATCGTCGACCTGCGCGACCACCGGCCGGTCTGGCAGGCGCCGGTTCCCCTATGGGCGCCGTCGGGCCGGCCCATGACCCAGAACCCGGTCTTCGTCGAGGCGAGCGCCGGGGGGCTGCGCGCCTGGTTCATGCCCGACGACGACCGCGCCACCCTCTTCGCCTACGATGCGGCCCCGCCCCGGAATTGACGCAGCGCATGGCGCGCGGCCAGCGGGGAGCGTAGTTTGCTCCTATGCATCAGAATCTCACCGGCCCCGATCGTGTCCTGCTGGACCGCTATATCGAAAGCGTCCTGCTGCGCTTCAGCGACGGCAAGTACAACCTGCTGGAAGCCACCCAGGAACTGGGCCAGGCCTTCACCCAGGCCTCCCGCGAGGAATTCCTCGCCCATCTGCGGGGCGTGGTGGAAGCCGGCGACGACGCCTGAAGCCCTGACCTCCCGCCGCACTCGGTGACAAGTCCGGAGCGGGCTGCGAAGCTGGCGGCGAGGCCGCGAGGCGCGGCGGACCTGTTGCGGGAGGCGTGGCATGCAGAGGTCATATCGCTGGAGCGCCGCTTGCGCGCTCGGTCTGGCCCTGGTTGGGGCTGAGGCGCCGGCGCGGGCCGAGACCTGGCTGCAGGTCTCCGATTCCCCGATCGAAGGGCTGGAGAGCTGCGTGGACACCGACAGTGTCCACCTCGGTCCCGACGGAAAGACGGCGTTCCGGTTCCGGTTCTGCGGCGTTCCCAAGGGCGTCCGCGATCATCGGGTGGACTGCGCTCAGAACACCTCTGGATGGTCGTCCTATGATCCCGACAAATCCACCTGGGCGGTGATCGAGGAGATGAAGGACGGGGTCTTTCGTGAGACACGCGTGGCCGGCGGCAGCCCCCTTGTCGAGGCCGCCAAGTGGGTGTGCGACCACCGTTAGGATCAGGGTCCGCCGGGCTCCAGATCTTTGAACTTGGAGCCCTTTGGAACGGGTCGGATGAGTCCGTCCGTCCCCAGGGGCCCCTAGCGCGACATCCAGGGCTTGGACTTGGCCGAGGACGAGGCCGCCGCCGCGCGCTCGCGCTGGAAACGGCCGCCGCGGGGCGGCTTGGGCTTGGCGTCCAGGGCCGCCTGTTTCAGGCGCAGAGCCTTCTGGATCGGGGTCTCGGCGGGCGGGTCATCTGTCGGGTCAGCCAAGGGATCGTCCTCCGGAAGCCTTATCCTAGCACGTCACCCCGCCCGGCGGCCCGCGGTAAAGCTTGGCCAGCGGGCCTTTGGCGTGACGATCAGCGCCGCTGCTGTCCATTGGGCAGGGCGGCCTGGACGAGCTTGGGCCGCTCGGCGGTGGGGCCGGTGGAGCGGGGGTCGTTCAGGCCCTTGGGGGCGGTGGGTCGCGTGCTGGGGTAGGTTCGCATGAGAGAGGGTCCTTGCGGCTTGGCCTGGCGGTCCGGGGCGGATCGTCAGTCGTCTAGACCGCCTGCGTCGTCGCCGGGGCGACGCCGTCGAGGACGGGGATGGCCGTGTGCACGATCGAGATCCGCGTCCCGGGATGGGCCTGCGTGGTCTCGACCCCGGCGCTGAGCTGGTTGGCCAGGGCCTCGACGATGCTGGTGCCGAGGCCTGGTTTGGCGGCCTCCAGGTTCGTGGGGATGCCGACCCCGTCATCCTGCACGCAAAGGGTCCAGTTGTCGCCGTCGCGTTGGTAGTCCACCACGATCTTGCCGCGCCGATGGCCGGGGAAGCCGTGTTTCAGGGCGTTGATCACCAGTTCGGTGACGATCAGGCCCAGGCTCACCGACACATTGGCCTCGATGAAGCTGTCGTCGCAGGTCACCGCCAGGGTGATCTGGTTCGGGTCGCGGATCATCGAGGCGCCCAGGCTTTCGCACAGCCGGACCAGATAGGGGCCCAGCCGGACGGCGTCGAGGCTGGTGGCGGAGAGCTGCTGCTGCACCGTGGCGATGGACATCACCCGGTTGTGGGCGTCCTTCAGATAGGCGCGGGTCTCCTCGGACGGAACCTTGCGGGCGGTCTGCAGCAGCACGCTGGCGATGATCTGCAGGCTGTTGGCGACCCGGTGCTGGACCTCCCGCAGCAGGATGGCCTTCTCCCGCAGCAGGTCGTCCTTCTCCTTCAGGGCGTCGGCCCCTTGGCGGTCCCGCAGGCGGACGCCGGTGATGTCGGTGACGGTGAGCAGCAGGCGCGGGGCCTCGGCCTGGCCGTAGTCGAGGCGCCGGGCGTTGAGGATCAGGGTCTGGGGGCCGTCCGGCGCCCCGAGGTCCATCTCGTAGGCGTCGATCTCGGCCCCCGACAGGCTGGCGGCGAGCAGGGACCGAAGCTGCGGCACGTCCCACTCGCCGGCGCCCAGGGCGAAGATCGGACGTCCCGCCACGGCGGGCGGTTCGACCTGGAAGGCGGTCAGGAACGAGGCGCTGGCCGCGATGACCGCGAATTCGCCGTCCAGCAGCAGCAACGGGGCGGTGGAGGACGCCACCATGGCCAGGGCGAGGCTCTGATCCGCGGGGCTGGGCAAGATGGAAGCTCCTTCGCGCGCGGCGGGAGCACGGGCTGTCGCCCAGATCTCTCTGCCGCCGGCGCCAAGAACTCTACCAACGGTAAGTTCATTATTTCACATAACTTGTCGCGTGTCCGACATAATGGGAGATGTCTGAGGCAGTTGGCCGCGAGTACAGTTTAATGCGCCCGGGGAATCTTCCTCCCGGCGAGGGGGGGAGGAAGATTCAAGCGTCAGGCCGCCTGGGGCAGGTCGGCCGCGACGACCTGGGCCAGCCGGACCTTGGCGCCGGCGATGGCGGCGTCGCGAGCGTCGGGGCCATAGCCGATCTTCTCGGCGTGGACGAAGGTGACGTCGGTCAGGCCGATGAAGCCCAGAAGCTGGCGCAGATAGGGCTCCTGGAAGTCCATCGCCTGGGCCGGGCCCTCGCTGTAGAGGCCGCCGCGGCTCTCCACCACGATCACCTTCTTGCCCTCCAGCAGGCCCTTGGGACCGGCCTCGGAATAGCTGAAGGTCTCGCCCGCCCGCAGGACGTGGTCGAACCAGGCTCGCAGGGTGGTGGGAATCGAGAAATTGTACATCGGCGCCCCGATCACGATGGTGTCGGCGGCGCGCAGTTCGGCGATCAGCGCGTCCGACAGCGCCCGGGCCGCGATCTCGGCCGGGGTCGTGGCGGTGGCGCGCACCCCGGCGACGGTCTGGGGCGTCAGGTGCGGAACCGCGGCCTCCGCCAGGTCGCGGATCACCACCTTGGCGGCGGGGTCACGGGCGGTGAGCTGGGCCACGGTTTCGGCCACCAGAATCCGGGAGACCGAGGCTTCGCCGCTGAGGCTGGAATTGAGAACGAGAACTTGGGACATGTCGCCCTCCGGGGCGCTGAGTGATTGACCCGTCCAAGCTGGTGGTTCCAAACTCGCAACAATAGTGAGGGTTGCGGCCCCAGACTGTTGCGGAAACGGGAACATGTTCGATCTCGAGGATATCCAGGCCTTCGTCACCGTGGCCGACGCCGGCGGCTTCGGGCGCGCGGGCCAGAGGCTGGGCCTGTCGAAGTCCATGGTCAGCCGGCGGGTGGCCCGCCTGGAGTCCGAGCTGGGCGCCCAGCTGCTCAGCCGCACCACCCGCGGGGTGGCCATCACCGAGGCGGGGCTGGAGTTCAAGGGCCGGGCCGACCAGGTCCTGGCCGACCTGGAGGCCGCCCGCGACGCCCTGGCTCAGCGTGGCGACGAGGTGGTCGGGACCCTGCGCATCGCCGCGCCGCTGTCCTTCGGCATGACCCACCTGGCGCCGGTCCTGGCCGAACTGGCCATGCGTCATCCCCGGCTGCAGGTGGAGGCGTCCTACAGCGACCGGTTCGTGGACTTGATCGGCGAGCGGTTCGACGTGGCTGTCCGCCTGGGAACCCTGTCGGACTCCAGCCTGATCGCCCGCAAGATCGCGCCGATCCACGGGGTGATGGTGGCCAGCCCCGACTATCTGGCCCGCCGCGGCGAACCCAGGACCCCGGCCGAGCTGGCCGGCCACGACGCGGTGCTGCAGATCAACGAGGTCTGGCGCTTCCGGGACGGCCGGCGCGAGATCACCGTCCAGGGCCACGCCCGCTTCCGGGCCGACAACGGCCAGGCCCTGGTCTATGCGGCGGAGGCCGGGGTCGGGATCGCCATGCTGCCCACCTTCCTCAGCGGCCAGTCCATCGAGAAGGGGACCCTGGTCCCGATCCTGCGCGACTATCCGACCCCGGAGGCCGGCCTCTATGTCGTGCGTCCGCCCCCGGCCAGCCACATGGCCGGCAAGGTTCGGGCGCTCACCGAGCTGCTCCTGGAGCGGTTCGGCGGCGAGCCCTACTGGGACGCCTGCTACGCCCACCGCAAGGCGGCGAAAGCGGCCGACCTCGCGATCTAGTCGTCGTCGAACTCGCCCAGCATCTCGGCCTTGGTGGCCTCCCAGCGGGCGGCGCCCTCACGCAGGGAGGCGCGGATGGTGGCGATGTCCACCGGGGCGTAGGCCTCCTGGTGCACCCCCAGCGCCACCAGGAAGGCGGTGACGAAGTCGCGGTAGTCGACCCAGGTCTTGCCGGCCAACTCCATGGGCCAGGCCAGAAGGCTCTCGTCGGCGCCCTGCCAGCCCTCGCTCAGGCGGATGGCGGCGATCTCATAGGGAAAGGGATCCCCCAGGGTCTCCAGGCCAAAGTCGGTGACGATCCACTGGCGGCCGCGCCAGACGATCTCGCTGGCGCGATCGCCGATCTCTTCTTTACGCATTTCGATATTCCGGCAGGGCCGCGAACGGCCGCGTGAGCCCAGCAGATGATCGCTTTGCGGCGGGCCCGCAAGGCTTAGGGCTTGCGGGTTGGCGCGCGCGCGGGGCAAGAGGCGGCCATGACCGACATCATCACCCTGTGGACCGACGGCGTCTGCACCGACAGCCGTGGCTTTGGCGGCTGGGCCTATGTGCGGACCTGGCGCGGCGAGGCCCGCGGCGCCGCCGGCGGCGAGCGCCAGGCGGTCACCCCGCGCATGGAGCTGACGGCGGTGGTCCGCGCCCTGGCCGAGCTGGAGGGCGCCCCTGCCGCCGCGCCGGTCACCGTCTGTTCCGACAGCGCCCTGGTGATCACGGGCGCCGCCAGCCTCGCCGCCTGGAAGGCCGCCGGCTGGGTTACCGATACGGGCGAGCCGGTCGCCCATCGCGACCTGTGGGAGAAGGTCGCAGCCGTCGCCCTGGCCCGCCCGGTCACCTTCACCCGCGTCACCGCTGCGCCCAGCGGCAAGGAGCCTGCCGGCTTCGTCGCCGCCTGGTCGGACTTCGCCCGGGAGAAGTGCAAGGCCGCGGGCGCCTTCACCTCGCCGATCCCCAAGCCCAACCTCGCCAAGTTCCCCGGGCTTTCGGACGCCTGAATTCCGGCCCGGCGTGCAGCCAATGTGAAGGTTGCGCGTTTAGGGCCGCGAGGGGGCGCCCATCTTGCCAGACAGTCGGCCGCCGCGCGCATGAGCCTGCGGGAAGCACCTGAGTTCCAGTGGCCAAGGGGCGGCGGCGAGACCGGCGCCCTGATCCGCACGTTCGACTGGGCGGCCACCGGCCTCGGCCCCATCGACCTCTGGCCCCAGAGCCTGAAGACCGCCACCGACATCCTGCTGCAGACCCCGGTCCCCATCGTCATGCTGTGGGGCCCCGACGGGGTGATGATCTACAACGACGCCTACTCCATCTTCGCCGGCAAGCGTCACCCCCAGCTCCTGGGCTCCAAGGTGCTGGAGGGCTGGCCAGAGGTGGCCGACTTCAACGCCAATGTCATGAAGGTGGGCCTGGCCGGCGGCACCCTGGCCTATCGCAAGACCCAGCTGGTGCTGTTCCGCAACGGCGCGCCCGAGGAGGTCTTCCTCGACCTCGACTACAGCCCGGTGCTCGACGAGCACGGCGTTCCGGCCGGAGTCCTGGCCATCGTCTTCGACATCACCGAACGGGTCCGCGCCGACGAACGCCTGCAGATCGCCCAGCGGGCCGGCCGGGTCGGCGCCTTCGAATGGTATCCCGACACCGGGCGGGTGGAGGTCTCCGAGGAGTACCGCCGGATCTGGGGCATCGCCCCCGATGTGGAGGTGACCGACAAGCTGCTGGTCAGCCTGGTGGACCCCGTCGACCGGGCGGTCACCGGACCCCACCGCATCCAGTCCGACAAGCCCCTGGAATATGCCGAGTACCGCATCACCCGGCCCGACACCGGCGAGGTCCGCTGGATCGGCCGCCGCGGCGAGGTGCTGCCCGCCGACGAGAACGCGCCTCGCCGCTTCCTGGGGGTCAGCTTCGACATCACCGACATGAAGGCCGCCCAGGCCGCCCTGCGCGAAAGCGAGCAGCGGTTCCGGACCCTGACCGAGGCCATGCCGGGCTTCGCCTGGAGCGCCGGTCCCGACGGGGGGCTCGACTACGCCACCCAGCAGTGGCTGACCTATTCCGGCCTGACCCTGGAGCAGACCATCAGCGACGGTTGGTTCGACGCCATCCATCCCGACGACCTGGCGCGGGTGGGCGGAGTCTGGAGCGCCTGCGTCGCCTCCGGAGAGCCCTACAATGTCGAGTTCCGCCTGCGGCGCCACGACGGCGCCTATCGCTGGTTCCTGGTCCGCGGCCTGCCCCTGCGCGACGAGGCCGGCGCGGTCACCAAGTGGGTCGGCGCCGCGGCCGAGGTGGAGGACATGGTGCTGGCTCGCGAGGCCCAGGCCAGCCACCAGCAGGCCCTGGAGGAGGAGGTCGAGACCCGCACCCGTGAGCGCGACCGCATCTGGAACGTCAGCCGCGACCTGCTGATGGTCACCGACAAGGCCGGTATCGTGCTCAGCGCCAACCCGGCCTGGACCGCCACCCTCGGCTGGCCCGAGGACGAGATGGCCGGCCGCACCACCGGGTGGCTGGAACACCCCGAGGACCGGGCGCGCACCCGCGAGGAGGTCCGCAAGCTGTCGGCGGGCGAGCCCACCCAGCGCTTCGAGAACCGCTTCCAGCACCGCGACGGCGGCTATCGCTGGCTCTCCTGGACCGCCGTCTCCGACGAGGGGCTGAACTACTGCGTGGCCCGCGACGTCACCGCCGACAAGGAGGCCCAGGCCCGGCTGCGGGAGACCGAGGACGCCCTGCGCCAGGCCCAGAAGATGGAGGCCGTCGGCCAGCTCACCGGCGGCATCGCCCACGACTTCAACAACCTGCTCACCGGGATCATCGGCTCCCTGGACCTGATCAAGCGGCGCATCGAGACCGGACGGCTCTCGGAGATCTCGCGGTTCATGGAGGCGGCCTCGACCTCCGCCAGCCGCGCCGCGGCCCTGACCCATCGCCTGCTGGCCTTCGCCCGGCGCCAGTCGCTGGATCCCACCGCCATCGACGTCAACGCCCTGGTGGCCTCCATGGGCGACCTGCTGCAGCGGACCCTCGGCGAGCAGGTGGCGCTGGAGATCGCCCTGGATCCTGGCGTCTGGCCGGCCTTCGGCGACGCCGGCCAGTTGGAGAACGCCGTCCTCAACCTGGCCATCAACGCCCGCGACGCCATGCCGGCCGGCGGCAAGCTGACCATCGAGACCGCCAACACCCATCTGGACGCCCGCTATGTCGCCCGCCACGATGACCTGCAGGTGGGCGACTACACCGTGCTCTCGGTCACCGACACCGGGACCGGCATGACCCCGGAGGTGATCGCCAAGGCCTTCGACCCCTTCTTCACCACCAAGCCCATCGGCCAGGGCACCGGCCTGGGCCTGTCCATGATCTACGGCTTCGCCCGCCAGTCCGGCGGCCATGTCCGCATCTACAGCGAGGTGGGCCAGGGCTCGAGCGTGAAGCTCTTCCTGCCGCGCTTCACCGGCGAGGCCGGCGAGGGCGAGGCCGAGCCCGTCCGCCCCGAGGCGCCCCGCGGGGCCGGCGAGACCGTGCTGGTGGTGGAGGACGACGACGCCGTGCGCCTGCTGGTGGTGGAGGTGCTCTCGGAGCTGGGCTACGCGGCCATCGAGGCCCATGACGGCCAGGCCGCCATCCCGATCCTGCAGTCGGACCAGCGCATCGACCTGATGGTCTCCGACGTCGGCCTGCCCGGACTGAACGGCCGCCAGGTGGCCGAGATCGGGCGCCAGCACCGGCCGGGCCTCAAGGTGCTGTTCGTCACCGGCTACGCCGAGAACGCCGCCGTCCGCTCGGGCTTCCTGGACCCCGAGATGGAGATGATCACCAAGCCCTTCGCCCTCGACCAGCTCGCCGCCAAGATCCGCGAGATGATCGAGCGCTGAGCGGGATGAGGAAAGGGGGCGACCGGTTTTCGGCCCGCACCCCGCGCCAACTCAAGGCCGAGCGGGGTCAGCGGGTCTGGGCGCCCGGGTCGGTGAAGAAGAACAGGGCCAGCGCCATGGCCGCGGCGGCGTCGCGGTCGGGAGACCCCTGGACCGGCAGATAGACCGTCCCCTTGAAGGGGGTGCGGACCATGCCGCCGACCTCCTGGTCGCCCTTCAGGATCACGTAGGACATGGTGCTTCCGCCCCCCAGGGGCATGGAGCCGGGCATCTTCCTGGTCTTGGCCCGCAGGGTGACGCCGCCATAGCGGATCTCCGCGGCCCGCTGCGGCTGGTACAGCTTGTCCATGAACTTGCCGTCGCTCAGCACCAGGGCGAAGGAGGCGTCCGGGGGGCCACCCTCGAAGTTGCAGACATAGGCCAGGTCGTTGCGCTTGAAGTCGATCCAGCTGAAGCCGAAGCGGTTCTGGCCGCCTTCGCAATTGACGGTCATCGGCGCCTTGAGGCGCGGCGAGGCGACGGTGAAGCTGGTCTTCGCATAGTCGCTGGAGAACATGCCGAGCGCCCGGGTCTGCTTGTTCACCGCCTTCACCTGGCCGGAATATTCCCCCAGCTCATAGCCGAACCCCAGCAGCAGGCCCTTCACCCGCTTGGGCTGCAGGCTCAGCTTCTCGGTATGGCTCATGTCCTGGGCCAGGGCGGGCGCTGCGCCCGCCAGGACCGCCGCGGCGAGAACGCTCAAAGCCACTCGTTTCATGGTCGCCACTCCCCGTTGTGGGCGCCACCCTAGGACAACGAGCTTGGCCTTGGAAGACTCAGGGCGGCGCGACCAGGACCTGGTCGGTATAGGTCTCCACCACCAGGCTGAAGGGCGTCCCGTCCGGCGTCGTCAGCACCGCGCGGTGGCGCAGGATCTCGTGCGGCACGGTCAGGGCGCCCGGCCCGGCCGCGGGTAGGGGGCGGCCCTCCCATCCGGCCGGCAGGGGCTGGAACAGCGCCTCGGCCGCCAGGGTCCGGCGGCGGAAGTCCAGCGGCCGCACCACCACCCCGAAGGGGGTCTGGGTGGTGTTCAGGGCGGTGTTCATGGCCGGGGTCAGGCGGGCCGGCAGGTACCAGTTGTCAGCTTCCGACAGCACCTTGTCGCCACAGGCCAGCTCGACCCGCCGATAGGCGACGGGCGCCTCGGCCGAGACCCGCAGGTCGCGCCGTTCGGCCTCGCCCGCGGGCTTGTCGGCCCCGGTGATCCGCCGGGCGACGATCTTCGCCCCGCCGCCGGGCCCGTGGGCGTCGCACCAGCGCTGCAGGGTGGCCGTGGCGCTGTCGCGGCTCAGCAGCTCGGCGTTCAGGCCCTGGACCTGGGCCTGGGCCGACAGGCGGGCCAGGGGCGTGTCGGGCCAGTCGGCCGCCGCGGCGGGACCGGCCAGGAGGACGAGGAGCAGGGGAAGGACGCGCATGGCCCTCGTCTCGCATTCTCAAGCCCGCCGCGTCCAGCTAGCTTGCCGGCCATGGCCAAGACCACTCCCGCGACCCTGGCGCTGCGCAAGGCCGGCGTCGCCTTCACCCTGCACACCTATGACTACGATCCGGAGGCGGGTCGCGTTGGTCTCCAGGCCGCCGAGAGCCTGGGCGCCGATCCCGCCCGGGTGCTCAAGACCCTGATGGGCCAGGTGGACGGCAAGCCGGTCTGCGCCGTCCTGGCCTCCGACCAGGAGGTGGCCATGAAGAAGCTGGCCGCGGCGTTCGGTGGCAAGGCCGCGGCGATGATGAAGCCCGCCGACGCCGAGCGGATCACCGGCTACCGGGTCGGCGGGGTCAGCCCCTTCGGCCAGAAGCGCCCGGCCCCCACCGTGGTGGACGAGGCCGCGCTCGCCCACGCCCAGGTCTTCGTCAACGGCGGCCAGCGGGGCCTGCAGGCGCAGCTCGCGCCCGCCGACCTGGTGGCGGCCCTGGGCGCCAAGGTGGCGGCCATCACCTGACCTGATCCCGCCGCGCCGGGGAGGAAAGGGGATCGACTTGCGCGGGCGCGGTGTAAGCTGGTCCTCCCGGTCTCCTCCCCCAAAGGCCCGAATGTCCGCCGCCCAGTCCAAGGCCAACATCGCCCTCGTCATCGAGACCATGTACGCCGTCGCCGCCGATCCCGAGCGTTGGGAGGAGGTGATCGCGGCCCTGGACGTCCCCGCCCAGGAGGGCGAGCCGCTCCAGGAGACCCGGGGCATGGCCAGCCTGGCGCGGGCCGCGGCGGGCGGCGGGGACCGGGCCGACGTGGGGGTGATCGTGGTCTCCGGCGCCGGCGGCGCGGTGGCCTGCAACCCGGCCGGCGAGAGCCTGTTCAAGCACCGCCTGGGGCGGATCGAGGCGCGCGGCCTCTCCTTCCTCAATCCCTCCAATCACGAGGCCCTGACCCAGGCCCGCAAGCGGCTGCGCGAGACCCGCGGCCGCCAGGTCATCGTCAAGTTCCTCGACGAGGCGGATGAGGGTCCGCACTTCGCCTATGTGACCCCCGCCGTCGCCCTGCCGCCGGGTCTCGCCGCCACCCTTCCGCAGCCCTCGCCGCGGGGGGAGGGAGACATCGCCATCGTCTTCCCGGCCCTGGAGACCACCGACCGGCTGTGGGCCAGCGTGCGGGAAAGCTTCGGCCTGACCCCGGCCGAGACCCGGTTGGCGGCGCGGCTGAAGGACGGCCTCAGCCTGAAGGAAGCCGCCGACGACCTGGCGGTCAGCCTCAACACCGTGCGCAACCAGCTGCGCGCCGTGTTCGACAAGATGGGCCTGAACCGGCAGAGTGAACTGGTCCGGGCCCTGACCCAGCTCGGAACCCTGGCCCAGGCCTTTGAGGACCCCGGCGCCTCGCGCGCCTCCCCCACCATCTTCGCCACCGAGCGCGGCGCCGCCGAGACCGCCCCGCCGGTGCAGCTGTTCAAGCTCGCCGACGGCCGCCGCCTGGCCTGGCGCGACTATGGCGACCCCGCCGGCCGCCCCGTCCTGGTGATCACCCAGGACCTGGCCTCCAGCCTGCTGCCCCGCGGCACCAATGCGCTCGCCCGCGACATGGGCCTTCGGCTCATCGCCACCGAGCGGGCGGGCTCGGGGCGGTCCGATCCGCATCCGGACTTCACCTACGCCAATGTCGCGGCCGACTCCGTGGCGCTCATCCGCCACCTGGGCATCGACGGTCTGCAGATCACCACCAACACCGACGGCGCGGCCTACGCCATGGAGGCGGCGGTGCAGCTGGGGGACTCGGCCACTCGCATCCTGCTGGCGTCCGGGCGGCCGCCGGGCCTGCAGGCCGAGCGGGAGCGCGACAAGGGCCACACGCTGACCCTGTTCTGGCGGCGCATCTACCGGAACCCCTGGCTGTCGGACATGATCTTCGAGATGATGCGGCTCAGCCTAAGCCGCGCCCAGTTCGAGCGCTACGCCCGCGCCGCGGCCTCGGCGCCCGGCGACGCGGCCTATCTGAAGTCCCATCCGGAACTGCTGGAATTCATCATCGACTACACCCGCGAGTCGGTGGCCCTCAGCGCCCGGGGCGCCGCCGACGCCATCCGGTGCGCGGCCAGGCCCGGTGGCCCCGACATCTCCGACCTCGCCTGCCCCGTCACCCTCTGGCACGGCGACCAGGACCCCATGAACGGCGTTGAGGAGGTCCAGGCCTGGTTAGGGGACCATGTGGAGGCGGTGCGGGTGTTCCCCGGCATCGGCCGCTTCCTGGCCCACAAGCACTGGGCCGAGGCCCTGGCCTGGCTGGCCCGCGTCTAATCCCTGGGCTTGAGGGTCAGCTGGACCAGGCCGAACACTAGCGGGATCGGCACCCAGGCGAACGGGGCCGGGCGTGGGCCGCCGAGCTTCAGGGCGATCAGGCCGCGCCGAAGGCCAGGCCCGGGGTCGCCGCCCGCCCGACTCGATACAGCCTCTGGCGGGGGCTCATCCCGCCCGTCAGCCGCCCGCCCCCGCGCCTGGATCCCCGCGACCCGAGGTCTTCCGGGGAACCTCGATCAATATTAGTTTGGCGCCAAACTATTGCGTACGGAACCTTACGATCTACCTAACCAACTGTTTGTTGGACGTTATATTTCTGTTGCCACATCTCATCGACCCGTGTTTTGTAAGCTTAACAAACAATATGGGGAGGACATTATGTTGCATCAGACTGGCGGGACTCGCGCCCGCTTGATGGCCGCCGGCGCGGCCCTCGGCGCCGCGGGATCCCTGTTCGGAGTCGCGCCGCCGGCGTTCGCCCAGGGCGCCGAGGCCGCCCCCGCCCAGGTGGAGGAGGTGGTGGTCACCGCCCGCCGGCGCGAGGAGCGGCTGCAGGACGCCCCTGTCGCCGTCACCGCCTTCGGCGCCGAGGCCCTGGCCGACCGGGGCGTGGACAACGTCGCCGAGATTTCCAAGTTCGCGCCGAACGTCCGCTTCGATGGGGCCGCCCAACTCTCGGGCGGCAACTACAACGCCACCGTCTTCATCCGCGGCGTCGGCCAGAACGACTTCGCGATCTTCTCCGATCCGGGGGTCGGCATCTATGTGGACGGGGTCTATTTCGCCCGCTCCATCGGCGGCATGCTCGACGCCTTCGACGTCGGCCGGATCGAGGTGCTGCGCGGGCCCCAGGGCACCCTGTTTGGCAAGAACACCATCGGCGGCGCGGTGCTGATCACCTCCCAGGCGCCCGGGACCGAGCTGGCCGGGCGGCTGGAGGGAACCGTCGGCAGCTTCAAGCGGCGCGACCTGAAGGGCTATCTCGACCTCCCCCTGGGGGAGAACCTCTACGCCCGTATCTCCGGGGGCAGCCTCAATCGCGACGGCTACGCCCATCGCCTCTCCGACGGCCAGGACCTGGGCAACCGCAACGCCGACGCCGGCCGCGTGCAACTGCGCTGGGCGGCCACCCCCGACCTGACCGTCGACCTCTCGGCCGACTACACCCGGGCCCGGGAGCATTCCGCGCCCCAGACCCTGATCGCGGTGGGCAACCGCCCCGGCTTCACCGGCGCGCCCTTCCTGACCAACTTCAACACCTTCGTGGCGCCGGGTCTCGGGATCACCGCGCCCAACGGCCAGAAGACCCTGAACACCTCCTTCATCACCGGCGACCCCTATACGACCTGGGGCTCGGGCCCCAACGTCAACGATCTCGACCTCTGGGGCGTGTCGGGGACCGTGAACTGGGATCTGGGGGCGATCCAGGCCAAGTCGATCACCGCCTATCGTCATCTGAAGGCTCAGTTCGCCCGCGACGGGGACAACAGTCCCTTCACCTTCCGCGAAACCCGGAACTGGGACAAGCAGCGCCAGTTCAGCCAGGAGTTCCAGTTCAACGGCGAGGGCTTCGACGGCCGGCTGACCTGGGTGGCCGGACTCTACTACTTCAACGAACACGGCTCGGATCGCGGCTACGCCCACCTGGCCCTGGGCCTCCGCCCGCCCGCCACCCCGCCGCCCATCTCGCCCTCGGCCAATGTCTATACGGTGGTGGACGCCACCACCTACGCGGCCTTCGCCCAGGGCTCCTTCAACCTCACCGACCGCCTGAGCCTCACCCTGGGCGGGCGCGCCAACAAGGACGAGAAGACCTACTATCTCGACCATCGGCGCATCGCCGACGGCTTCATCGTGGCCAACACCACGGTGTCGGACTCCTGGTCGGCCTTCACGCCGAAGGTGGGGATCGAGTTCAAGCCCACCTCCGACGTCCTGCTCTACGCCTCGGCCGGAAAGGGCTTCAAGAGCGGCGGCTTCAACGCCCGTCCCCTGGCCGACATCACCGAGGTCACCGCCTATCAGCCGGAGACCATCCGCACCTATGAGCTGGGCGCCAAGACCGCCTGGTTCGACCGCCGGCTGGTGCTCAACGGGGCGGCCTATTTCAGCCAGTACGACGACATCCAGGTCACGGTGAACCAGACGCCGCGCAACTTCGTGGCCAACGCCGCGGCCGGCGAGATCAAGGGCTTCGAGATCGAGGCCGTCGCCCGTCCGGCCCCCGGCTGGGACGTCAACCTGGCCGTCGGCCACACCAAGACCAAGTACACCGAGGTCGGTCAGGGCCTGGGCCCCACCCAGATCCTGCCCATCAAGCTGTCCACCAAGTTCGTGAAGTCGCCGGAATGGACGGTCAACGCCGGGCTGCAGCACCGCGTCGAGCTGGGCGAGCTCGGCTCCCTCACCCTGCGCGGCGACGTCAGCTATTTCGGCAAGTACTACAACGACATCGCCAACGACGAGGACCTGGCCCAGAAGGCCTACAGCCTGGTGGGGGCGCGGATCACCTGGGCCTCGACCGACGAGACCTGGCGGATCGAGGCCTTCGGGACCAACCTCACCGACGAGCAGGTCAAGGTTAGCGGCAACGCCTCGAGCGCCGCCTTCGGCCTGAAAGAGGCCAGCTACGGCCCGCCCATGGAGTGGGGGGTGTCCCTGGCGCACGACTTCTAGGGCGCGACAGCCTGGGGTGGGGCCGGGTTCGGACGCCCCACCTCAAGTGGTGCGCTGAAAGCACAGGCGCGAGCGCGCCGCGCCGCATAGTCCGGATGGATCATGCGGCGCGGCGGGTCCCCGTGGTCGAGGAGACGCGACAGTACGTCATGCCTCCTTGGGGATATTCCACATGCGCTTTCTCGCGGCCGCCTTCGCGGCCTTCCTGCTGACCCTCGGCCTTGGAGCGGGTTCCGCCTGGGCCCAGGCCGCCGGCAGCACGGTCACCCTTCCCGACGGCACCACCATCGTCACCACCGTGGCCGGCCTGAACAATATCACCGTCAGCATCTCGGGCGGGCCCTATACGGCCAACCCGGCCACGGTGCGCTTCACCAGCGTCGTCCCCAGCGCCACCAGCATCTCCTATGCCGGCACCATCAGCGTCGGCGGGACCACCGAGGCCTTCAACTGCGTGGTCAACACCGTGACCCAGGCGGTCACCGGCTCGGGCGCCTGCGCGGTCGCCTTCGGCCAGGCGCCGACGACCACGCCCACGACGCCCACAACATCGACGACGCCGACGACCTCCACGACGCCGACGGCTCCCACAACCACGACGACCACCACCACGACGCCGACCGGAACCACCACCACGATCACCTCCTCCAACGGCACGGTCGTCACCCTGACGGTCCCCGAGCAGGCCCTGATCACCCAGGCGGAGGCCGACCAGCTGTTCCTGGCCCTGGTGGGCACGCGGGTGAACGCCACCAGCATGCAGAGCTTCGTCGCCAGCCGCCTGCAGGGCCTGGCGCTGTCGGGCCTGGCCTCCGGCGTCGGTCCCCAGACCCGCAATGGCCACGTCTACAAGGGCCTGAATGCGGGGTCGTTCGAGCCGCAGACGGGCGTCTGGGTCAACGCCTCGGGCGCCTATCTCGACGACAGCCGCGCGGGGTCGGGCCAGGACGGCTGGGGCGGATCGGCGGCCATCGGCGCCGACGTGATCTTCGACAACACCGTGCTCGGCGGCTATGTGGGCTACGGCTCCATGAGCCTGGACGGCGCGGCGGTGGACTACGAGTCCAAGGGCTGGACGGTCGGCGGCTACGCCAGCTGGTCGGCGAGCCCGGCCTTCCAGATCACCGGCACGATCGGCTACGCCAACGACAAGGTCGAATACGGCCGCACCGCGGGACCCTTGCGCTCCTTCGGCGAGACCGACCGCAACCAGCTGTTCGGGTCGGTGACGATCGGAACCACCCTGGAACTGGGATCCGACTGGGTCCTGACCCCCAGCCTCGGCGTGATCGAGAGCACGTCGGACACCGACGCCTATCTGGACAACGCCGGACGTCCGATCGCCGGCAATTCCACCGACCTGACCATCGCCCAGGCCGGGACGGCGCTGTTCTACACCGGCAGCGCCTGGCTCCCCTATGTCAGCGCCAGCTTCAACAGCCAGACCAACGGCCCGGCCGGCGTGGACAAGGAATATGGCTACGTCGGCGCCGGCTTCGCGGCTCCGCTGTCGGACGACCTGGCCCTGGCCTTCAACATCCAGACCCTGGTCGGCAAGAAGAACGAGGGGGAGACCAGTTTCGGCTTCACCCTCCGCAGGGCGTTCTGAGGAGAGCGTGCTGATGCGGTGGAGAACGGCGCCGGCCCTCGGCCTGGCGCTGCTCTCCCTGCTGACGGCTCCTGCCGGCGCCAGCCCCGCCGGCCGGGGTTGGACATCCTTCGAGGCGGCCTCCCTCGCCGCCGCCTCGAAGGATGATCCGTCGGCCGGCGACCTGCTCACCGTGGTGATCGAGGGGGACGGCGACGCCCATGACAGCCGGGGGCGTCCGTCCGCCGATCCGACCCCCAAGGACCCCCTGGGATTCAAGATCGCCCAAGGCTGGCCGCAGGGTCCGGTGGCCTGGCTCGGCCGCCCCTGCCAGTATGTGAGGGAGCCGGCCTGCACCCCGGCGAGCTGGACGACGGCCCGCTACTCGGAGCATGCGGTGGCCGCCTCCAGCCTCGCCATCGATGAGCTCAAGCGCCGCGCCGGCGCCACGCGGCTGCGGCTGGTGGGCTGGTCCGGCGGCGGCGCCATGGCGACCCTGGTGGCCGCCCGCCGCACCGATGTCGTGGCCCTGATCACCCTGGCCGCGCCCCTGGACCTCGACGCCTGGGCGGAATGGCATGGGGCGAGCCCGCTGACCGGCTCCCTCGACCCCGCCGCCATCACGCTGCCACCAAGGGTGGCTCAGCTCCATGTGCTCGGCCGCTTCGACCAGGTCGTGCCGCCGGCCCTGGGCGAGCCCGCCGCCCGCCGCCTGGGCGGAACGGTCCTGGTCTGGCCCGAGAAGCACACCTGCTGCTGGGCGGCGCGCACCGGGCGTCTCCTGGCGCTTAGTCCACCCGCTGAGTAGTCTCTTCCGAAATCGGGGAGTAGCTTATGTCCAGGACCCTCGCGGCGCTGCTGTCGCTCGCGCTGCTGTCACTCACCGCCGCCGCCGCGCCGCCGGAGACCCGATTCTCGCCCGAGATCGCCCGCTTCGCCGAACTGGACGCCGCGACCCCGCCCAAGCCCTGCGGCTTGCTGTTCACCGGCTCCTCCAGCGTGCGGTTCTGGAAGACCCTGGACCAGGACATGGCGCCCTACCCAGTCATCAACCGCGGCTTCGGCGGCTCGCAGATCGCCGACGTCACCCTCTATTTCGACCAGGTGGTGACCCCCTATCGCCCGCGCGCGATCTTCTTCTATGCCGGCGACAACGACATCCATGCGGGCCGCACCCCCGCCCAGGTGACAGCCGACTTCCAGGCCTTCCTCGACCGCAAGGACAAGGCTCTGGACAAGACCAAGGTCTACTTCATCTCGCTCAAGCCCTCGAAGGCCCGCTGGGCCGAACGGGCCGCGCAAGGACAGGCCAACGCCCAGATCAAGGCCATCGCCGACAGGCGCGCCGACCTCGACTATGTCGACGTGGTCCCCGCCATGCTGGAGAACGGCCAGCCCAAGGAGATCTTCGTCTCCGATGGTCTGCACATGACCCCGGCCGGCTACGTCCTCTGGACCCAGGTCGTCCGCCCGGTGCTGGAACACGAGGCGAAAACCGGCGCGGCCTGCAAGGGCTAGCGCCGCGCAAAGCCCTTGGCGCCGGGCCTCATGGGGTTATCGTCGTTCACATGACCGCCCGAAAGAGGCGGCGCGGAGGAGACCCCGATGAAGTTCACCTGGTTCAACCTGATGCCGTGGCCCTATCTGCCGGACGATTTCCGGGAGAAGAACCGATCCGTCTGGGTCGATATCGACCAGAAGCTGTTCGATCCGGCCAGGAGCCATGAGGTCTACAACACCTATATGGACCTGCTGGAATACGCCGACACCCTGGGGTTCGACGGCGTCGGGGTGAACGAGCACCACCAGAACGGCTACGGCATCATGCCCAGCCCCAACATCATCGCCGCCGGCCTGGCGCGCCGCACCAAGGACGCGGCCATCGTCGTCCTGGGCAACTCCATCGCCCTCTACAACCCGCCGATCCGCGTGGCCGAGGAGTTCGCCATGCTGGACTGCATCTCCGGCGGGCGTCTGGTGGCCGGGTTCCCGGTGGGGACCTCCATGGACACCAACTACTGCTACGGCCAGATCCCGTCCCTGACGCGGGAGAAGTACCAGGAGGCTCATGACCTGATCATCAAGGCCTGGACCACGCGCGAGCCCTTCGCCTGGAACGGCCGCTACAACAAGCTGCGGCACGTCAACATCTGGCCGCGCCCGATCCAGGACGCCCCGCATCCGCCCGTCCATATCCCCGGCGGCGGCTCGGTGGAGACCTACGACTTCTGCATCGACAACACCTACTCCTACTCGTACCTCAGCTTCTCCGGCTACCTGCGGGCCCAGGCCCTGATGGACGGCTACTGGCGCCGGGTCGACGAGCGCGGCGTGGACAAGAGCCCCTACCGGGCGGGCTTCGCCCAGACCATCCTGGTGGCCGACACCGACGAAGAGGCCGAGCGGCTCTATTCCGAGCACGTCAGCTACTTCTACAATCGCTGCCTGCACGTCTATCCGGGCTTCGCCGACGCGCCGGGCTACCGGACCATCAAGACCATCCAGACCGGCGCCCTGTCGCAGTACGCCCCGCCGCGCGGCGGCTACACCCAGCTGACCTGGAAGGAGCTCACCGAGCAGGGCCACGTGATCGCGGGTTCGCCGGAGACCGTGCGCCAGCGGATGGAGGAGCTGATCAAGGGCCTGAACGTCGGCAACATCTTCTGCCTGATGCACGTGGGGAACATGCCCGCCGACAAGTGCATGTATTCCACCAAGCTGTTCGCCGAGAAGGTGATGCCCAAGCTTCGGAACATGTTCCCCGACTGGGACCACGACAACCGCTTCTGGACCAGTCCCCTGGCCAAGCGGGTCACCTCGGGCAGCCTGCCCAAGGAGGCGCCCACCAGCGCCGAACTCGCCAAGACCTACGCGTGAGGGGGATGAGCATGGACCTCAAGACCGTTTCCACCCAGCACGTCCCCGTCCGCTATCTGGAGGGCGGCTCCGGCCCCGACCTCGTCTTCCTGCACGGCGCGGGGGGCGTCACCGCCGAGGATCCCTTCCTCAAGGCGCTGGCGGAAAAGCACCATGTCTACGCTCCGCTGATCCCCGGCTACGGCGACAGCGAGGAGTGCCCCGAGATCCGCGACATGCTGGATTTCACCCTTCACACCTGGGACGTGGTCGAGGCGCTCGGCCTCAAGGATCCGATCCTGGTGGGCCATTCCATGGGGGGCATGATCGCCGCCGAGATGGCCGCCCTCGCCCCCAACGATGTCACCCGCCTGGGACTGATCTGTCCGGCCGGCCTGTGGAACGACGACCACCCGGTGGCCGACATGTTCTCCCTGATGCCCTACGAGATGCCGCAGTACCTGTTCCATGACGCGGCGGCCGGGGCGGCGATCCTGACGGCGGGGCGCAATGTCGAGGACCCCAACTTCCTGCAGACCTATCTGGTGACCAACGCCCGCCAGCTGGGCATGGCCGGCCGCATCCTGTTCCCGATCCCCGAGCGGGGCCTGGCCCAGCGGCTGTACCGGATCAAGGCCAGGACCGTCGTGGTCTGGGGCGACAGCGACCGCATGGTCCCGCCCTTCTACGCCCACGGCTTCAAGAAGGGGATCAAGGGCGCCGAACTGGTCTCCATCCCCGAGGCCGGCCACATGGTGATCCTGGAGAAGACCGCCCAGGTGGTGGACGCCATCGATAGGTTAGGCTGATTATTTAGGAGTCACCCCTTTTCCTGGCCCCCGGCTCATGCTGAGTTGGGGCCAGGGAGAGCGGCATGAGGTGGCGAGGCTTGGCGGGCTTGGGGATGGCGCTGGCGCTCGCCCTGCCGCTCGCCGCCCAGACCCCCGACCGTATCGATGTTCCAGCCAACCGGTCCTGGTGGACCGCCGGCGACGGCCGCCGCATGGCCGCGGCGGCCACCTACGCCAATCCCTACGGCCGGCTTGAGGTGCTGAACGCCGGCGGCGGGTTCGAGACCGCGGGCCATCCCTTCTTCACCCCGCTGGGCGTCAACGGCCGGGCCTGCGTCACCTGCCACCAGCCGGCCGACGGGATGAGCGTCTCCGCGGCCGCCCTGCGCCAGCGCTGGAAGGCCACCCAGGGCAAGGACCCCGTCTTCGCCGCCATCGACGGGTCCAACTGCCCGAGCCTGCCGCAGGCCAGGCGGTCCTCCCATAGCCTGCTGCTGGACCACGGCCTGTTCCGCATCTTCCTGCCCTGGCCCATCAAGGGGGCGGAATTCTCGATCGAGGTGGTTCGCGACCCCACCGGCTGCAACACCGACCCGATCCATGGGCTCTCCAGCCCCAGGCCGACGATCTCGGTCTTCCGCCGTCCGCGCCCGGCGGCCAACCTGAAGTACGTCACGACGCCCGACCCCATCGGCTTCAACGTCAAGACCGGCATGCCCCTGGCCCGTGACCCCGAGACCGGCGCCCCGGTCTCCATGCAGCTGATGGCCGACGCCCGCCAGCCGACCCTGAGGACCCAGGCCGTGGACGCCGCCCTCACCCACCTGCAGGCCGAGGCGCCGCCCACCCGCGACCAGCTCGACCAGATCCTCGCCTTCGAGACCCAGGTCTATGCGGCCCAGTCCGTCCCCGCCGGTTCGCCCCCGGGCCTTGGCGCGCAGGCCCTGGCCCGCGCCCGTCCCGGCCTGCTGGGCAACGACCTGAAGACCCCGGTCTTCCAGCCCTTCGACCTCTGGCGCGCCAAGGCTGGGGAGACGTTGAAGGGGGAGGCGGCCTTCCGCGCCTCGGTGGCCCGGGGCGCCGACGTCTTCCTGACGCGGCCCTTCTGGATCTCCGACACCAGCCACCTCAATACGGTGGGCCTGGGCAACCCGATCAAGCGCACCTGCTCCACCTGCCACAACGCCCAGATGACCGGCATGGACGTGGCCCCGGGCTGGATGGACATCGGGACCAGCAACCAGCCCACCGCCGACCCCCTGCGCCACCTGCCGCTGTTCAAGGTCACCTGCCGCCCGGACGCGCCGCCGCATCCGTTCCTGGGCCGCGTGATCTACACCCACGATCCAGGCCGGGCCCTGATCTCCGGCCTCTGCCGCGATGTGGGCGCCATCACCATGCAGTCGTTCCGGGGCCTGGCGGCGCGGGCCCCCTATTTCGCCAACGGCTCGGCCAAGGACCTGAAGGCCCTGGTCGACTATTACGACCGCCGCTACGCCATCCATTTCACGGCCCAGGAAAAGCGTGACCTGGTCAATTTCATGAGCGTGCTGTGAGGCGCCTGGCCCTGCTCGCCTGTCTGGCGCTCACCGCCGGCGCCCCGCCCCCGGCCCAGCGGAACTTCGTCGCCTGCCCGATGATCCGCGACACCGAGCCGGTGCCCTGCTGGCTCGCCGAGTCTGGGGGCGAGCTCTACTACCTCGGCGTCCAGGGCGACATCAGTGAGGCCTTCCACCCGCCCCAGCTGCGCCACCGCGCCCTGGTGGAGGGAACGGTCCTCGACGGCTCGCGGATCTGCGGCGGCATCGTGCTCAAGCCCGTCACCGTCTCGGCCCTGCCGGAGATCGACGCGGCCTGCGCCAAGGTCCTGCCTCCCGAGGGCTTCAGGATCACCGACTTCCCCCGCGGCCCCGGCCCCGCCAACCGCGGCCGCCAACTGGCCACCGGCCCGGAGGTCCCACGCCCGGTTCCGCCCGCGCCCCAGCCGCCCTATGGCGTGAAGACCTGGGACGTCCGTTTCGGCTTCGAGGGCCTCTACATCAATGTCCACCAGTTCCGCGGCGTGCTCGACGCCGCCGCCTACGCCAAGGCCTCCAGCGGCAAGGTCACCGTCGACGGCTGGCGCGGCGCGACCCTGCTCTCCAACGGCGAGACCCTCGCCGAACCGGCGGGCCTCGCCCAGGCGCGGACCGAGAAGGTGGCCCAGGCGCTGACCGAACTCGGCGCCGCGCCGGTGGCGACGGTCGCCCATGCGGACCTCGAAGCCCCCGACGGCGTCACCGATCCGGAGCGCCGCCGGGTGCGGATCACGGTGCGGCCCTAGGTCGTCCGCCGACAATCGGCCTCATCTCATGTGTCATCCCGCACTTCCGCGCTGCGCGCTCCATGCGGGATGACACTCAGGGGAGCACCACCGCGCGCTTGTTCGTGACGTTCGTGAGGTTCGTGGTTCCAATCTTCCCTGAACCCCGGCTAGGTTCGGCTTCGACAAGAGGGCGATCGCGCCCCGGGGAGGACGCTTGAGACACCTGTTGATCCTGGCCGCATTGCTGAGCCTCGCCGCCTGCGCCAAGCCGGCCGGCCCGCCCGCCGATTTCGCCAGCCTCAAGCCCGCCGATCCGCGCCTGGCCGCTCTCTACGAGGGCGCCTGCAAGACCTGCCACACCAACCCGGCCGCCGGCGCGCCCCTGACCCACGACGCGCGGGCCTGGCTGCCCCGCTGGCATCAGGGCCAGGACGTGCTGTTGGACCACGTGGTCCAGGGCTACCGGGCCATGCCGGCCGGAGGTCAGTGCGCCGCCTGCACCCCGGACGACTACCGGGCGCTCATCGCCTTCCTGGCCGGCCACGAGGGAGACAGGTCATGATCAGCCGCCGCAAGGCCCTGCTGGCCGGCGCCGCCGGCGTGGTCGCCGTGGGCGGCGGGGGCGTCTTCCTGGCCACCCGCGAGAAGCCCGAGCCGGCCGCGCCCCCCAGCGTGAACCCGCAGGGCCGGATGCTCTGGCGCAACTGGTCGGGGATCGAGAGCGCCTATCCCGCGATCCGCAGCGCCCCCAGTTCCGAGGCCGAGGTCGCCCAGACCTTGAAGATCACTCCCGCCCCCGTCCGCCCGGTCGGCGCCGGCCACTCCTTCACCGGCCTGGTCCCCACCTCCGGGACCCTGATGACCCTGGACCAGGTGGCCGGGATCGACCGCTGGGAGGGCGACGAGGCGGTAGTCTGGACCGGCACGCGTCTCGGCGCGCTCGGCCCCGCCCTGGCCGCCAAGGGCCGGGCCATGCCCAACCTGCCCGACATCAACAAGCAGTCCCTGGGGGGCGCCATCGGCACCGGCACCCACGGCACGGGGACCGCCTTCAAGGCCATCCATGGCGACATCACCGCCCTGCGCCTGGCCACGGTGGGCGGCGAGATCCTCGACTGCGACGCGACCCACAACCCCGATGTCTTCAACGCCGCCCGGGTGTCCCTGGGCGGGCTGGGGGTCATCACCCAGGTGCGGCTGAAGACCTCGGCCAATGCGCGCCTGCACCGCCATGTCTGGATCGAGCCCCTGGAACAGACCCTGGCCCAGGCCGAGGCCCGCTGGGCCAAGCACCGCAACTACGAGTTCTACGCCGTCCCCTTCACCGATCTCGCCGCCAACATCACCCACGACGAGACCAACCTGCCGGCGACCCCGCGCACGGCCTCCAGCGACGACGCCTTCCTCGAGGCCTTGAAGCAGCTGCGCAACCTGCTGGGGTTCTCCACCCCCCTGCGCAAGGCCGCGGCCAAGGCGCTCTTGGGCTCCACCAAGCCGGAGGAGGCCGTCGACGAAGGCTGGAAGCTGCTCTCCACCGAGCGTCCGGTGCGCTTCAACGAGATGGAGTTCCACCTGCCGCCGGAGAACCAGTTGGCGGCCCTGAAGGCGGTGGTCGCGGCCCTGGAGACCCATCGCAAGGACGTCTTCTTCCCCATCGAGGCGCGCCGGATCGCCGGCGACGACGCCTGGCTCTCGCCCTTCAATGGCGGGCCGCGCGGCTCGGTGGCCGTCCACTGCTACTACAAGGACGACTACAGGTTCCTGTTCGACCTGATCCAGCCGATCTTCCTGGCCCACGGCGGCCGCCCCCACTGGGGCAAGCTCCACAGCCTCAAGGCGCCGCAGCTCTCCAAGCTCTATCCCGACTGGGCGGCCTTCCAGACGGTCCGCCGTCGGCTGGACCCGCAGGGGAAGATGCTGAACCCCTATCTGCGCGACCTGTTCGGGGCCTGACAAACACCGCTCATCCCGACGAAGACCGGGACCCAGGTCATAGGTCGCGGTCTTGCGCCAAGAAGCCTGACAGCAGCCGATGCATCTGGGTCCCGGCCTTCGCCGGGAGGAGCGGATTTCGGGAAGCTAGACTTTCACCAGCGCCCCATCCCCACTCAGCGCCAGCGCGTGGAACCGCTCCCCCATGAGCCGGTAGCCCTCGGTGTTGGGGTGCAGGTCGTCGGGCAGCAGGGCGGCGTCGGCGGGGCCGAACAGCTCCAGGCCGTCGAGATAGCGGATGGCGGCGTCCCCGCTCTGCACCCGGGCGGCCACCACCGCCTGCAGCAGCTGGCGCATCCGCTGCAGGCTCGGCCCCTCGCCGGTGGTTTCCCGGGGCGGCGACCAGATCGGCGAGACCACGGCGATCGGGGTCGTGGGGTGCTTCTCGCGGATGATGGAGATCATGGCGTGGGCGGCGTCGAGGAAGTTGCGCTCCTTCAGCTGGCCGTCGGTGTGGACGTTGATCCCCAGCTTCAGGACGATGGCGTCGGCCCGCTGGTCGCGGATGATCCGCGCGGCTAGGCCGCTCAGCAGGCAGGAGCCGGCCCAGCCCAGGTTCAGGTGATCGAGGTTCGCCAGCCCGCTGGCCACGGCGGGCCAGTTGGCCGTGGCCCCCTCGGCCTCCATGCCGTGGGTGATGGAGCTGCCGTGGAACAGGATGCGCTTGCGCCATTCGGCGGCGGGCTCCAGGGCCGCGCCGTCGTCGATGAAGAGGCCGGTGATCGCCACCGTCGCCGCCTGGGGTAGCCACAGCTCCACGGTCTTGGTCCTGGCCGGCAGGCCGGTGAATTCGAGGGTGAGGGCCTCGTCCCCGCTCAGCGTGCCGTCGGCCTCCATCACCGCGCCCCCCTCGCCCCAGCCGCGGCCGAAGAACTTCCCGTCCACATAGAGGTCGTAGGCGCCGCGCTTCTCCCCGTCATTGGCCTGGGCCAGCAGGTGCTGGGTGGCGGTCAGCCGCACCGTGGTGCTGTTGGTGGAGAACCTTAGGCGGCAGCCGGTGGCGCAGGAGGCCACCCAGCGGGTGAAGGGGTCGTAGAAGGCCAGCTCCTTCACCGGCAGCCGCATCGGCTGCAGCGATCCCTCGCGGCGGCGGATGTCGATCTGGCCGTCCATCAGGGTCTCGATGGCGGTGAGGGGGACGGCTTGCATGGAGCGCTCCTGGTTGTTGGCGCACCTTAGGACATTCGTCGGGCGTGGGGAGGGCGGGGCGCTCCAAGATTGAACCACGAACGGCACGAACAGACGACGGTGCTCCCCAGGTGTCATCCCGGTTTCCGCGCCAGCGGAAGACCGGGACCCAGAAGCACCGATCTATCCGGCACGCCCCGCGCGTCTGGGTCCCGGACAAGCCCTGCGGGCTTTCCGGGATGACACCTCAGGAGCGCGCTCTTGTTCGTGAGGTTCGTGAGGTTCGTGGTCCGACGTCTTCAACCTCGCCGGCGCACGGCGTCGAAGGACGCGCCCACGAAAAAGGGCCGCCCTCGAGGACGGCCCTTCGTCAGTTCAAAGTCTTTGGGACCTAGAAGATTTCGAACAGGCCCGCGGCGCCCATGCCGCCGCCGACGCACATGGTCACCACGCCGTACTTGTAACCGCGACGCTTGCCCTCGTGCAGGATGTGGCCGGTCGCCCGGGCGCCGGTCATGCCGTAGGGGTGGCCGATGGAGATGGCGCCGCCGGAGATGTTGTACTTGGCCGGGTCGATGCCCAGCTTGTCGCGGCAGTAGAGGCACTGCGAGGCGAAGGCCTCGTTGAGCTCCCACATGTCGATGTCGTCGATCTTCAGGCCGTTACGCTCCAGCAGCTTGGGGATGGCGAAGACCGGGCCGATGCCCATTTCCTCCGGGCCGCAGCCGGCCACGGCCATGCCGCGATAGGCGCCCAGCGGGGTGAGGCCGAGCCGCTCGGCTTCCTTCCGCTCCATCAGCACCACGGCGGCGGCGCCGTCGGAGAGCTGGGAGGCGTTGCCGGCGGTGACGTACTTGCCTTCCTTGACATAGATGCCGCCCTTGAAGACCGGGGCCAGCTTCTGCAGGTCGGCCAGGGTGGTCGACGGACGGTTGCCCTCGTCCTGGGTGAGGGTGACCTCCTTTTCGGAGAACTCGCCGGTCTCCTTGTTCTGGACCATCATGATCGAGGTCAGCGGCGCGATCTCGGCGTTGAACACCCCGGCGGCCTGGGCCGCGGCGGTGCGCTGCTGCGACTGGAAGGCGTATTCGTCCTGGGCTTCGCGGCTGACGCCGTAGCGCTCGGCCACGATCTCGGCGGTCTCCAGCATCGAGGTGTGGATTTCCGGCACGTGCTCGTTGAGCCACTTATCGCTGGTGCGGTAGCGGTTCATCTTGTCGTTCTGGACGAGGGAGATCGACTCCAGCCCGCCGCCGACCGCGACATTGGCGCCGTCGTTGATGATGTACTTGGCGGCCGTGGCGATGCCCATCAGGCCCGAGGAGCACTGGCGGTCCAGGGTCATGCCCGAGACGGTGTTGGGCAGGCCCGCGCGCAGGGCGGCCTGGCGGGCGATGTTGTTGCCGGTGGAGCCCTGCTGCAGGGCCGCGCCCATCACCACGTCGTCGATGGTGGCCGGATCGATGCCGGCGCGCTTGACGGCCTCGGCGATCACGTGGCCGCCCAGCTCGGCGCCGGAGGTGTTGTTGAACGCGCCGCGATAGGCCTTGCCGATCGGCGTGCGGGCGGTGGAGACGATGACGGCTTCACGCATGAAGAGGTCCTTAGATTAAGGGGAGGGTCGAAAATTTGAGCGAGTGGAATGTCACAGGTCGCCGAAGAACCCCACCGAAATAGTGACTTTCCGGTGGGGTTTCGAGAGGCGGTCTAGAGGTCGGAGAACTTCTTGCCCTCGGCCACCAGCTTTTCCAGCAGCGGCGCGGGCTTGAAGGTATCGCCCATGGTGGCCTGGAATTCCTTCATCTTGGCCAGCACCTTGGCCGGGCCGACCTGGTCGCCGTACCACATGGGGCCGCCGCGATAGACCGGCCAGCCGTAGCCGTTCTGCCAGACCACATCGATGTCGGAGGACCGAATGGCCTTGCCCTCCTCGAGGATCTTCACGCCTTCGTTGATCATCGGGAAGATGCAGCGCTCCAGGATCTCCTCGTCGCTGATCTTGCGGGGATTGGCGCCCGACTTGACGATGAAGTCGTGGATCACCTTCTCGGTGAAGGGGCTCGGCTTGGCGTTGCGGTTCTCGTCGTAGTCGTAATAGCCGGCGCCGGTCTTCTGGCCACGGCGGTCGGCTTCGCAGAGCACGTCGCGGATGCTCTCGCCGTTGGACTTCTCCTTCACCCAGCCGATGTCGAGGCCGGCCAGGTCGCTCATGGCGAACGGGCCCATCGGGAAGCCGAAGTCGTAGAGCACGCGGTCGATGTCCCAGGGCATCGCCCCTTCCATCACCAGCTTCTGGGCCTCGCGCTGGCGCTGGCCGAGGATGCGGTTGCCCACGAATCCGGGGCAGACCCCCACCAGGACCGCGACCTTGCCGATCTGCTTGGCCAGCTTCATCGAGGTGGCGATGACGCTGTCGGAGGTGTGGTCGGCGCGGACGATCTCCAGCAGCTTCATGACGTTGGCCGGCGAGAAGAAGTGCAGGCCGATGACGCTCTCGGGACGCTTGGTCACCGAGGCGATCTCGTCGATGTTCAGGCCCGAGGTGTTGGTGGCCAGGATCGCGCCGGGTTTGCAGATGGCGTCCAGCTTGGCGAAGATGTCCTTCTTGATGTCCATCCGCTCGAACACCGCCTCGATCACCAGGTCGACGTCCTTGAAGCTGTCCTCCATCGACAGCGAGCCGGTGATCAGGCCGCAGCGCTCCTCGACCTGGGCCGGGGTGATGCCGCCGCGCGAGGCGGTCCGCTCATAGTTCTTGCGGATGATGGCCAGGCCCTTGTCCAGGGGCTCCTGCTTCTGCTCGACGATCACCACCGGGATGCCGGCGTTGGCGAAGTTCATGGCGATGCCGCCGCCCATGGTGCCGGCGCCGATCACGCCCACCTTCTTGATGGGGATCAGCGGGACATCGTCGGCGATGCCGGGAATCTTCTGGGCCTGACGCTCGGCGAAGAAGGAATAGCGCTGGGCGGCCGACTGGCTGCCGCTCATCAGTTCGCCAAACAGCTTGCGTTCGACGGCCAGCCCCTCCTCGAAGGGCAGGTTCACCGCGGCCTCGATGGTCTGGATGTTGTATTCCGGGGCCAGGAAGCCGCGGAACTTGCGCGCATTGGCCTTGCGGAAGTCGGCGAAGATCTCGGGCTTGCCGCGGGCGGCCTCGACCTTGGCGTTCTGGTCGCGGATGCGGGTCAGGGGCCGGCCCTCGGCCACCACCTTGCGGGCGAAGGCCAGCGCGCCCTCGCGCAGCTTGCCCTCTTCCACCAGCTCGTCGGCCAGGCCGCCGGCCAGGGCCTCCTTGGCCGGCACGTGACGGCCGCTAGTCATCATCTCCAGGGCGCGCTCGGGACCCACCACGCGGGGCAGGCGCTGGGTGCCGCCGGCGCCGGGCAGCAGGCCCAGGTTCACTTCGGGCAGACCGAACTTCGCCGAGGGGACCGCGACGCGGAAGTGGGCGCAGAGCGCCACTTCCAGGCCGCCGCCCAGGACCGTGCCGTGGATGGCGGCGATCACCGGCTTGGGCGAGTTCTCCATCATGTCCTGCACGTCGGTCAGGCTGGGGCCGGCCATGGCGCCGCCGAACTCGGTGATGTCGGCGCCGGCGATGAAGGTGCGGCCTTCGCAGATCAGCACGATGGCCTTGGCGGCCGGATCGGCGCCGGCGGCCTTGAAGCCCTCGAACAGGCCCTCGCGCACCTTGGCCGACAGGGCGTTCACCGGCGGCGAATTCAGGGTGATGACGGCGATGTCGCCATCGAGCGTGAGGTCGGTCACGGAGTTGACGGCGGTCATGGGCGCATCCTCGGCTTGTCGTTTCAGGGCCGCTTCTAGGCAGGGCGGCTGGAGAGATTCAAACGGGTGTTACAGGCCACGCCGACCCGGTGCGAGTCAAATGTGCGTAGGGTTTTCGTGACGGAAACACGGGTCTATGACCCAGCTTCAACGCTGAAAAAGGGACGCGCCTGATGGCTCTGGATCTGTTCTCTCTGAAGGGCCGCGTGGCCCTGGTCACCGGCGGCTCGCGCGGGATCGGCAAGATGATCGCCGCCGGCTTCATCGAGCAAGGCGCCAAGGTTTATATCTCCTCGCGCAAGCCCGGCGCCTGCGACGAGACCGCCGCCGAGCTCGGCCCCAACTGCATCTCCCTGCCGCAGGACGTCTCGACGGTGGAGGGCTGCCAGGCGCTGGCCAAGCGCTTCGGCGAGCATGAGGCCAAGCTCGACATCCTGGTGAACAACGCCGGCGCCGCCTGGGGCGCGCCCTTCGACGAGTTCCCCGAGAGCGGTTGGGACAAGGTGATGAACCTGAACCTGAAGTCGCCCTTCTTCCTCACCCAGGCCCTGCACGGCGCGCTCAAGGCCGCCGCCAGCCACGAGCAGCCCGCCAAGGTGATCAACATCTGCTCGATCGACGGCATCCGCCTCAATCCGCAGGAGACCTATTCCTACCATGCGAGCAAGTCGGGCCTGATCTACCTGACCCGCCGGATGGCCGCGACGCTGATCGAGGACAGCATCAACGTCACCGGCATCGCGCCCGGCGCCTTCGCCTCGGAGATGAACCGGGTGGCCCGCGACCAGGGCGACGAGATCGCCAAGCGCATCCCCTCGCGGCGCATCGGCCGCGACGAGGACATGGCCGCGGCCGCCATCTACCTGGCCTCGCGAGCTGGTGACTACGTGGTGGGCGAAACCATCGCCGTCGATGGGGGCGTGGCGCTCGCCAGTCTCGGCGGCCTGTGAAGGAGAGAGGCTAGTAAAATCATATAGTTACGAGATTTGTTCGCCCCGACGGTCGCAGGACTCGTCGGGGCGGCGCCCGTCAAATAGGGGGTTTGGTCTCTCACGGCCGACCGACATGTTGACGGAACGGCCCTGCCCGCGCCGCTTTTGCGCTAGAGTTTTCGCTTCCCGCGGCAGCAACGGCGCCCCTTGACCGACCCAGCGATCATTCCCCGGCGAACCTGGCGCACCGTCCTGGTCCTGGCCGTCATCGCCCTGGTCCTGGTCATGGCCCTGGCCTATGCCGGCCGCCGGATCATCGCCCGCGAGGCCCTGACCGGCTGGCTGCGGTCCCAGGGGGTGGAGTCGCAGGTGGCCTTCTCCACCTTCGGCCCCGGTGGTTTCACCGGGACCCTGCGCATCGGTCCGGCCGCCCACCCCGATCTCACCGCCCAGGTGGCCGAGGTCCGCTACGGCCTCACCGGCTGGTGGGCGGGCAAGCCCTTCGGGGTGACGGTCACCTCGATCCGCCTGGTGAGCCCGGTGATCCACGGCCGCTGGAAGGCCGGCCGCCTCAGCCTTGGCGAGCTCGACCCCCTGATCGAGACCCTGCGCAAGCGCCCCCCGCGCCCCGACACCCGCCAGCCGGCCATAACCATCGAGAACGCCCGCCTGCGCCTGGACACCGACTACGGCCCGCTGCTGGCTAGGGCCGACGCCCGGCTGGACGACGGCCGCCTGCTGCGGCTGGACGCCACCTTCGCCCCCACCGAGCTCAAGGGCGCCGACCGGGCGGTTCGTCTGGGGCCCGGCGAGCTGCACCTGGTGACCACCGGCGATCAGGTGGTCTCGGCCCTCGAGGTCAGCGTCCGCGACCTGACCCTGGGCCAGATCGCGGCCCGGGACGCCACGATCCGCCTCACCGCCCGCACCGCCTATCCCGACCTGAAACGGAAGCGTGGCGACGGCGGCCTGACCCAGACCCTGAAGGTCCAGGCCCGCCAGGTCAGCTACGGCGCGACGCGGCTGCGGGACGCCAGCCTGCAGGCCAGCTTCACCGGCCAGTCCGCCGGCTGGATCGACACCCTCTCGGTGACCGGCGACGGCGCCGCGGTGCTGGGGGCCGCCCGCGCCGAGTTGGCCGGCGCCCAGGTCCGGGCCCTGCGCGTCGCCGCCGACGTGAAGGGCCTCAACTGGACCCGGCGCGGCGGGGACCGGGTCGCCGCCGGACTCGCCGCCCGGATCACCGCCGAGGCCCTGACCCGCGACAAGCTCGCCCTGACGCGGCTCGCCGGCGACCTGCGCGGCTCGGCGGTCCTGGCCGCCAAGGGCGGGGACCTGGCCCTGGCCGGCGCCGTCTCCACCCACGGCGACTGGTCGGGCCTGGGCCCCGCCAGCGACAAGGACGCCCCGGAGATCGCCGCCCTGAAGCGCGCCGCCCGCAGCTTCGGCGCCGCCACCCAGGGCCTGTCCCTGACCGCGGGCGACGGCGGCCTGACCCTGGCCCTGACCTCGCCCCTCGCCGTGCGTCCCGCCGCGGGCGGCCAGGCGGTGGTCCAGGCCCTGGGTCGCGCGCCCCTCTACGCCAAGGGCGCCGGCGCCCTGGCCCTGAAGGTCGGCGGCGGCGGCCTGCCGCAGCTGGATCTCGCGGTCGACCGCTATCGCCTGAGCCCTGGCGGCCTCATCGCCCAGACCCGGCTGAGCGCCGTCACCGGGATCGGACCTGTGCGCGACGGCCATGTCGCCACCCAGGGCGAGCTGCGGCTGGCGGGCGGGGCCCTGGCCTTCGCCGCCAGCCGCTGCGCCGCGGTCTCCGGCCGCCTGGAGCTGGGGACCAACGACGTCGAAGCCATCGCCGGCGAGCTCTGCCCGACGGCCGCCCCGTTGTTCACCCTGGCCCACGGCGACTGGCGCATCCGGGCCGCCGCCAAGGGCCTGTCGGCCAAGGTCCCCTTCCTGCAGGCCGCGCTCAGCGCGGGCGTCGGCGGCCTGGACCTGGGGACCACCAACGGCCGTCTGGCCGGAACCCTGGACCTCGCCGCCGGCGAGCTGGCCGACACCAGTCCCGACCGCCGCTTCCATCCGGTCCGCGCCACCGCCGCCGCCCGGGTGGCCGGGGAGGTCTGGCGCGCCCAGATCGCCGCCACAGGTCCCGCCGGCCATGCCCTGGGCCGGGGCGACCTGACCCATGACGGCGCCACGGGGGCCGGCGCGCTCACCTTCGACACCGGGACCCTGGTCTTCGCCGAGGGCGGCCTGCAGCCGGCGTCCCTCTCCCCCCGCGCCGCCCTGGTGGGCCCACCCGCCGTGGGTCAGGCCCGCTTCCGCGGCGAGGTGGCCTGGACCAAGGCCGGTTCCACCAGCGGCGGGGTTCTGGACATCCCGGGTCTCGATTTCCGCAGTCCGGCCGGCCAGGTCACCGGCCTGGCCGGCCAGGTGGTCTTCACCAGCCTGGCGCCCCTCACCGCCGCCCCCGGCCAGCACCTGACCGCCCGCAGGATCGACGCCCTGGCTGGCCTGACGGAGGCGGAGGTGACCTTCGGCATCGCGGGCGAGGCGGTGAACGTGTCGGCGCTGGACCTGGCGCTCGGCGGCGGCCAGGTGCGGCTGGAGCCCTTCAGCCTGCCCTTCGCCGGCGGCCAGACCTGGAAGGGGGTGATCGCCTTCACCAACGTCCAGCTGTCGGACCTGGTGGAGGCCTCGCCCTTCGCCGCCCGCATGGACCTCACCGCCAAGGCCAGCGGGACCATCCCCTTCCTGGTCACCCCCGACGGGGTGCGTGTCTCCGGCGGCGCCCTGCACGCGGTCGGTCCCGGCCGCCTGTCGATCCGCCGCGACGCTCTGAGCGCGGTGGCCGCCGACGGCGCCGTGGCCGCCGGTCCGCTGGGGGACAAGACCCCGCCGCCCACCACCGACACCTTCACCGACTTCGCCTACCAGGCCATGGAGAACCTGGCCTTCCAGAGCCTGGACGCCCAGATCAACAGCCTGCCAAAGGGTCGGCTGGGGGTGCTGTTCCATATCAAGGGGGAGAACGCGCCCCCGACCCACCAGGAGATCTGGCTGACCCCGCAGGAGGTGCTGACCCGCAGCTTCCTGAAGAAGAAACTGCCCCTGCCTTCGGGCACCAAGGTCGACCTGACCCTGGACAGTTCGCTGAACCTGGATCAACTGCTGGGCGACTTCGCCGAGTATCAGAAGCTGCGCGGTTCAGACCCCGTTCAGCCGCCGACTGGGAAAACCCCCAAATGACGCCCCGGAGATGACGCCCATGCCACCTCGATCCCTCGCCGCCCTGGCGTTCGCCGGCCTCGCCCTGACCATGGGTGGGTGCGCGACGGTGCATGTGGATGTGAAGCCGATCACGATCTACGCCAAGCTCGACGCCGATGTCCGCCTGCGGCTGGACGACGACGTCAAGGCGCTGATCAAGCAGAATCCGGACCTGTTCTAGGGGCCATGACCATGACCTTTCAAAAGATGCTGATCCCCGTCGCCGCCATTGTCGGGACGATCATCGCCGGGCCGGCGTTCGCCGCCGGCGCCAAGGCCACTGTCGACGCCGCCAAGTCCGCGGGCGTCGTCGGCGAGCAGAACGACGGCTTCCTGGGCTTCGTCCAGGGCGAGGGCGATCCCGCCGTCCAGGCCGCCGTGGCCGAGATCAACGCCGGCCGCGCCCAGCTCTACCGCCAGGCCGCCGCCAAGAACGGCGTGACCCCCGAAGCCGCCGGCGCCGCGGCCTATGCCAGCGTCGTCCAGCTCAAGCTGCGCCCCGGCGACTACTACCAGACCCCCGAAGGCGCCTGGGTGCAGAAGTAGCCGGCGCCGCTCTCGCGGCGGGGTGACGCTCAGAGCACGTCAGGCGGAAGTGGACACGGGTCGCGCCGCCCGGCGTGCTCTAATATTTTGAATCTAGACCCTTCTTGCCGTTTCGGATGAGTCCGTCTGAAACGGTCAGGGTCTACGGAAACATGCCGCTTGGCGTGGCGGCGGCCGTTCCGATAGAGAGGGAAGTTCGCGCCGCGCCGGAACCGGCCGCGCGAGGCTGGAGGGGAGATGGCTGACCGCAACGTCGCCCGGTCGACGGACCGCTTTGAGAAGAAGCGCGACGCTATCCTCGACGCCTCCACCGTCATCCTCAACACCCAGGGGGTGAAGGGCCTGACCCTCGGCGTGGCCGCCGCCGCCGTGGGCCTGTCCACCACCAGCGTCACCTACTACTTCAAGCGCAAGGACGACCTGGCCGCCGCCTGCCTGATGCGCGGGGTCGAGTGGCTGACCCAGGCCGCCGAGACCGCCCTGCAGGAGCCCACCCCCACCCAGCGCCTGCGCCGCCTGCTGGACCTCTATCTGGAGCGCCTGCGGCTGACCGCCACCGGGGAACTGCCGCCCCTGCCGGTGATGTCGGACATCCGGGCCTTGAACAATCCGCGCCGCACCGAGGTGTTCGACGCCTTCATGAAGCTGTTCCGCAAGGTGCGGAACCTGTTCGAGGCGCCGGAGCTGGCCTGGCTCGGCCGCGGCCGCCGCACGGCCCGCACCCACATGCTGATGGAGCAGCTGTTCTGGGCCGCGGCCTGGCTGCCGAAATACGACCCCGAGGACTATGGCCGCATCGGCGACCGGATGTTCGACATCCTCACCGGCGGCCTGGCCATGCCCGGCGCCGAGTGGGCCCCGGCGCCGGCGCCCCTGGCCGAGCTGGCCGCCCCCGACTCCGGCGAGCTGGGCCGGGAGACCTTCCTGCTGGCCGCCACCCGCCTGATCAACAGCCGCGGCTACAAGGGCGCCTCGGTGGACAAGATCTCCGCCGAACTCAACGTCACCAAGGGCAGCTTCTACCATCACCACGAGGCCAAGGATGACCTGGTGGTGGCCTGCTTCGACCGCACCTTCGAGGTTATGCGCCGGGTCCAGCGCCTGGCCATGAGCCTGCCGGGGGACCAGTGGGCCAAGCTCTCGAGCGCCGCCGCCGCCCTGGCCGAATACCAGCTGTCCGAATACGGTCCGCTGTTGCGCACCTCGGCCCTCTCGGCCCTGCCCGAGGCCATGCGCGAGGAGCAGGTCGCCCACTCCAACCGCGTCTCCGACCGCTTCGCCTCGATGATCTCCGACGGCATCGCCGAGGGGTCGATCCGCCCGGTGGATCCCTTCATCGCCGCCCAGATGCTCAACGCCACCCTGAACGCCGGCGCCGAGCTGGGCTTCTGGGTTCCCGGGGTCACCCAGAAGGCCGCGCCCTCGGTCTTCGCCCGGCCGCTGCTGATGGGGATCTTCGCGCGATAGGGCCCTAGGACAGCTTGCCGGTCTCGCTGGCCGGCTCGCCCTCGTTCACCAGGTCGGCGGCCGCCGCCAGCTGGCGCAGGGATTCGGCGTGGCTCTCGCGGGTGATGCGGTAGCCGTTCATGAAGATCACGCACAGGCCGTAGAGCACCACCAGGACCGGAACGTAGATCATCCCCAGGCGGGCGATGATCGCCGGGTCCACCTCGCCGGGCTTGGCGCCCTGCGGGAAGGCGGCGGCCTTGAGCAGCATGGCCGAGGTGAAGATGCCGATGCCGGTCACCGCCTTGGCCACGAAGGCCGAGGCCGCGAAGAACAGGCCCTCCGACCGGCGGCCGGTGCGCAGCTCGCTGTCCTCCACCACGTCGGCGATCATCGAGGAGGTCAGGATGTTGGCGGTGATGGTGGCGCCGGTGGAGATCACGTTCTGGGCGAACAGCAGCGGGAACAGCAGCGGACTGCCGTTCTGCGGGAACAGCCCCAGCAGGCGCAGGACGATCGGCGTGCAGCCGACGGTGAGCCCGATCAGCAGCAGGGTCATGGCCGAGCGCTTCTTGCCGAACTTCCGCGAGAAGGCCGGCGCCGCGGCGAAGGCGAACAGGGCCGAGGTCAGGCTGGCGAAGGTGAACAGCGCGATCTGGGCCGAGCTGAACTCCCAGAAGAAGGTCGTGAAATAGAGGCTGATGGAGAGCGTCAGGCCGCCGGCCATGGCGGCGAACAGGTTGGCCACCAGGATGCGCAGGAAGGAGCGGTGGGACAGGGTGCCGAACATCTCCCGGGCCAGAGTCGGCAGGGAGAGCTTGCGGTGCGGCGCCTCGCGCAGGAACGGGATCTGGCTATGGGTGCCGCCGGCCGAGACCAGGATGGCCAGCAGCATCAGCAGGGCCGCGGCGATCCCGTAGTGGGCGTAGCCCTCGACATTGAGCTGGCCCACCTTGTGGCCCGCGTCGGGGCGCAGGAAGATCTTCAGGGCGGCGAAGTACATCACCAGGCCGCCGATCCAGCCGAACAGGAAGCGGTAGCTGAGCAGCTTGGTGCGCTCGTCGTAGCCGGTGGTCAGCTCGGCGGCGAGCGCCGAGGACGGGATCTCGTAGCAGGTGATGAAGCTGCGGATCAGGATGGCCGTGCCGATCAGATAGAAGAACAGCCCCTGGTGATCCAGCGACTTGGGCGGGTTCCACAGCAGCAGGTAGGAGACCGCCACGGGGATCGCCGCGGCGTACATGAACGGGTGCCGGCGGCCCCACTTGGACCGCAGATTGTCGGAAAGCTGGCCGACGATGGGATCGAGGAAGGCGTCGACGAACAGGGCGATCATGATCGCCAGCCCCACCGTCTGGGCGGGCAGGCCCATGACCTGGTTGTAGAAGATCAGCAGGAAGTAGGAGAAGCCGTTGTCCTTCACCCCGAAGGCCACCGAGCCGAAGCCGTAGAACAGCTTGGTGGGCAGGCTCAGCCGGCGATCGGTTTGAGCTCCTGGTACGGCCTGCGTCATTGTTCCTCCGGGATTTCTGTTCTGTTCTGCAAACCTAGCCCGGTTCTGGGGAGGCGTCTCTAGACGCTGGAGGCTCCGTCGACGACCGGCCGCGCCTCCTCGATCCGCGCCCGCTCGGCCACCGCCGCGGCCGCCTCGAGGGTGGCGACATTGGAGGCGTGGCGGGTCTCGTCGATCTTGTAGGGCAGCAGGACGGCGATGGAGAGCAGGCTCATGCCGGTGTTGATGGGCAGGAAGATCAGGGCCAGGCGGCGCATGATCTCCGGGTCCACGGTCCCGGCCGCGGCATGGGTGGGGAAGGCCACCACGGTGAGCAGCACACCCGAGAGGAAGACCCCGATGCCGCCGGTGAACTTGGGCAACAGGCCGTTCGCGGCCAGCAGCAGGCCCTCGGACCGGACCCCGGTCTTCACCGCGGCGTCCTCCACCACGTCGGCGATCATCGAGGAGATGATGATGAAGCCAGAGATGGCCAGGGTGGTGGCGATGAAATAGTCCACCAGCAGCAGGGTCAGCACCAGGCCGCTGTCGGTGGGCGCCAGGTTCAGCAGCTTCAGCGACAGGGGCACGGCCGAGGTGAAGACCGAGCAGACGAACAGCACCAGCATCGCCCGCTTCTTGCCCCAGATCCGCGCCGCCGGGCCGGCCACGGCGACGCCGGAGACCGAGGCCAGGACCCCGGCCATGGAGATGAAGGAGATCGAGGCGGCGCTGACACCCCAGAGCTCGATGTAGAAGTACTGGCTGAGCGCGCCCGACAGGCCGCCGGCCACCCCCGAGCACAGACCCGAGATCATCACCACCACCAGGGAGCGGTTGCCGATGGTGCCCAGCACCTCCTTGACCACCTGGCTCAGGGGGACCTGGCGGACCGGCGGCTGGTAGAGGCCCTTGATGTGGCGGTGGGTGCCGAGCGCCGAGACGATGATGGAGAGCGCCATCACCCCGCCGGCCAGGATGCCGAAGTGGGCGTAGCCGGTGCGGTTGAGGATCCCGCCGGCCGCCGGCGACAGGAAGACCTGGTAGAGCACCACGTTCATGCCCAGGCCGCCGACGACCCCGAAGAAGAAGCGGTAGCTGAACAGGGTGGTGCGCTGGTGGTAGTCGCTGGTGAGCTCGGGGGCCAGCGCCGCCGAGGGGATCTCGTAGAGGCTGACGCACAGCCGCAGCAGCACCAGCATGCCGATGACGAACACCCCGGTGGTGGCGGGCGGCCAGGTGGCCGGCGAGTTCCAGAAGGCGATGCAGGCCGCCGCGATCAGGGGCGCCGAGGCGTACATCAGCGGGTGCCGGCGGCCCCACTTGGTGCGCAGCTTGTCCGACCACTGGCCGATGGCCGGATCGATGATCGCGTCCAGCATCAGGGTCAGCATGATCGCCGTCCCCACCCACATCGCCGGCAGGCCGATGACCCGGTTCAGATAGGGCTGCAGCAGGGAGGAGGAGAGGCCGAGGGTGGCCACCCCGACGGCGATGGAGCCCACCCCATAGGAGAGCTTGGTGGACAGGCCGAGCCTCGGCGCTTCTCGAAGGGTCGGTATGTCGTCTGACAAGGTGGCGCTCTTGGGCTTGAGGGGCGGAGGGCTAGGCGGTGCGAATCGGCGGCAGGTTGGGGCGGGAACGCCGTGCGTCGATCATGACCTCACCTCACCCGCGCGGGGCGATCGGCGCCGCGCCGCCGGCCACGCCGGGCAGGCCGCCGATCTGGTCGTCGGCGCCGGACAGCTCGGCCAGGGCCGCGGCGTCCTTCAGCTTGGTGAGGTTGGACTCGTGGGTCGCCTTGTCGATCTTGAAGGCGAACAGGCAGAGGATGGCCGAGCCGTACAGGGCGGTGGCGAGGGGCAGGTAGATCAGGGCCAGTTCCCGCAGGATGTCCGGATCGACCTGGCCGCGCTTGGCGTTGGCGGGGAAGTTGACGAAGGCCAGCAGGCTGCCGGAGACGAAGATCCCCATGCCCGAGACGATCTTCTTGAACAGGTTGTCGGCCGAGAACAGCAGGCCCTCGGAGCGGCGTCCGGTCTTGACCTCGGCGTCCTCCACCACGTCGGCGATCATCGAGGAGAGCAGCACCCCGGTGGCCACGGCCATGGCGCCGTTGAAGAAGGTCTCCACGAAGATGATGTAGAACATCGCGTCCGAGCCGGGGGGCGGGGCGATCCCCATCAGGGTGATGGTCAGCGGGGTGATGCCGGTGGCCAGGGCCCCGGTGAACAGGGTGATCGCCGCGCGCTTCTTGCCGAACAGGGCGCCCGCCCGGGGCGCCAGCATGACGCCGGCGACGCTGGCGGCCACGCCGACGATGGTCAGGATCGAGAGCTGGCCCTGGGTCAGCTGGAAGAAGTAGAGGGCGAAATAGAGCTCCAGCCCGTTCTTCAGGCCCATGGCGACGGCGATGAACATGCCGGCCACCGCGGCCACAACGAAGGAGCGGTTGTTGAGGGTGGCGGCCACTTCGCGGGCCATCAGCCGGAAGCCGATCTTCCGGACCGGCGGCTGGCGCAGATAGGGGATCTGCCTGAAGGTGCCGGTGGTGGAGACGATGATCACCGTGAAGATCAGCAGGGCCGCGAACAGCGAATAGCCGAAATAGCCCGCCCGCTCGGTGATGCCGCCCGAGCCGTCCGGCCCCTCCTTCATGAACACCTGGTAGACCATCAGGGTCATGCCCAGGCCGCCCAGCACCGTGAACAGACCGCGGATGGCGATCAGGCTGGTGCGCTCGTTGTAGTCATGGGCCAGTTCCGGCGCGAGGGCCGAGGAGGGCAGTTCGAAGAAGGTGTCGAACAGCCGGATCACCAGCAGGCAGGCCAGCATGTAGCCGAACAGCTCGCCCTGGCTCCAGCCGCTGGGCGGGTTCCAGATCAGGAAGAAGGCCAGGCTGACCGGCAGGGCCGCGGCGTACATGAACGGGTGGCGCCGGCCCCAGGGTGAGCGGAAATTGTCGGAGATCTGCCCCACCAGGGGGTCGCAGAAGGCGTCGAAGATCAGCGCGATGAAGATGGCCGTGGAGACCATCTGTGGCGGCAGGCCGATCACCTGGTTGTAGAAGATCAGCAGGAAGGTCGACAGGCCGCGCGCCTTCACCGCATTGGCCACGGCCCCCAGGCCGTAGAGCACCTTGGTGGTCATGCCCACCGGAGGCCGCGCCCCCGACGGGAGACCGCGCGTCATCGGCGCAGGAGAGCCGCGATCCACCTTGTTCCTCCCGCCGCGTGGCGACGCCCGCGGCCTTGTTATCATCTTGCTTGGAACGAACCGTGCGGGAGGGCCGCCATGCCGTCAACGGCTTTGATCTTACAGTTCTGACACATTGCAAGCCCTTGCCCGCCAAGGGTTTGGCGCCCTCTCCGACGGCGCGCCGGCCGCGTTCGCGACCTGTTCCGGCGGCCGCCTTTCGACGACCGGGAATGGCGGGCGCGCCGCGCGCGGCGCGCCCGATCGCCCTACCAGCGGTACTGCAGCTCCACCCCGTAGGTCCGCGGCGGGACCAGGACATAGGTGCGGTTCAGGTTGTAGACGCCGCTGGCGTTGAAGCCGGTCTGGCGGGTCGCCGACAGGGTGTCGAAGTCCTGCTCGTCGGTCAGGTTCTTGCCGTAGAGGATCACGGTGTAGCGGTCGGCCGCGTCCTTCCAGGCCAGGCGCGCGTCGATCTGGCTGCGGGCCGGCGCCTCGTAATAGGGGCGGTCGAAGATCGAGGAATAGACCTTGTCGCGCCAGACATAGCTCACCGAGCCGGTGATGGAGCCCGGCTCGAACGCCCAGGTGTAGTTGGCGTTGAAGCTGATCTTGTTGCGCGGCGCCACCGGCAGGTGGTTGCCCGAGAGGTCCTGGCCCCGGGAGTTGGGGGCGCCGGTGATCGGATCGACGGCGGGCAGGGCGCCGGCCGGCTTGGCGCCGGGCTGGGCCGCGGCCGGGTCGGCCCCGTCCTGGATGCAGCAGGACTCCCGGATCGTGGCGTCCAGGTAGGAATAGTTGAACAGGATCTGCAGGTTGGCGATCGGCTGCCAGATGGTCTCCAGTTCGATCCCCATGCTGCGGGCCTTGGGGATGTTGTAGAAGATCGAGGTCAGCGGCCCCACCGCCGGCTGGGTGCTCACCGGCACCTGGGCGTCCTGGTAGTCGTAGTAGAAGGCCGAGACATTGGTCTGCAGCGAACCGCTCCAGTCCTTCTTCAGGCCCAGCTCATAGGCGTTCACATGCTCGGAGTCGGTCTCCGGGAAGGCGGTGATGGTGCCGGAGTTGAAGCCGCCGGCCTTATAGCCGCGGCTGTACTTGGCGTAGCCGAGGGTGTTGCTGTCGGGCTGCCACTCCAGGCCGAGCGTCCCGGTCCAGGCGTTCCAGGTGTCGTAGAGTCCCCGCCGGCGGATGCCGGTGGCCGTGTCGGTGACGGCCGGGCCGACGACGCCCTTCTGCGGATCGGTCACCCCGGCCGGCCGGACGCCGGAGAAGGTGGAGGTGGTGATGTCCAGCACCGGGGTGAAGGAGCCCAGGATGCGGGGGTCCACCGCCGCCGAGCAGCCGAAGCAGAACAGCCGGCCAGCCTCCACCCCCTTCTTCTTGTCGGCGGTGTAGCGCAGGCCCGCCGTCAGTTTCAGGGTGTCGGTGAACTGCCAGTCGACCTGGCCGAAGGCCGCCTGGGACCAGGCCTCCATCGACTGGTCGGTGTAGTAGATGATCCGCTTGGGATTGGCCGCCGCGCCCGACGGCGTGGCCAGCTCGGCCTGGTCGGGCAGGGTGATCTGGTAGGGCTGCTTGTATTTCTCATTGTAGAGATAGGCGCCGAGGATCCACTGCACCGGCCCCTCGCTCGTCGAGGCCAGGTTCAGCTCGTGGCTGAACCACTCCTTGTTTTCCTTGTAGAGGCTGACGACGTTGGGGCGCGCCACCAGCGGCCGGCAGATCCCCGCGGCCACATAGCCCGGGTTGCAGGCGGCCGGCGAGGTGATCCCCGGGTTCAGGGGGATCGTGTAGGAGAGCAGGGCGGTGCCGTCGAAGTCGCTCTGCAGGGCGTACTTGTAGTGCTGGAATCCGCCGATGTACTTCAGGTCCGCCCCGTCGAAATGATAGGTGAGGTTGGCCTGGAGCTGGCTCGAATAGTCCTCCAGCTTGTTGAAGGTCTGGGCGTTGGTGGAAAACGCGGTCAGGTCGCCGGTGGTGACGAACGATCCGTTCCGCGCCGGGCCCAGGGCCACGAGGTTCTGGCCGAAGGCGAAACCGTAGCCGACGCCCGGCGACAGGCTGCCCGGTGTGATCAGGGCGGTGTCCAGCGGGGTCAGGCTGCCGCCGGTGCGCCCGCCGGGCGCCGAGCGGTTGTCATACTTGCTCTTGGCCGCCTTCAGCCAGAAGTCGGCGTGTTCGCCCAGGTCGCCCTCGAGCTGGAGCTCGTAATAGCTCTCGTCGCGGACGTCGCCCTCGTCGGGCCCGCCGGCGATATTGTGGAACCAGCCCTTGTCCTGCTTGGTCACTGAGGCCCCGAGGCGGTAGCGCAGGCCCTCGGTGATCGGGCCCGAGACCGTGCCCTCCAGGACCCGGCGATCGTAATTGCCGTAGCTGCCGCGGATCTCGCCGGAGAAGTCGTCGGTGGGACGCTTGGAAATGGCGTTGATCGCCCCGCCGATGGAGTTGCGGCCATAGAGGGTGCCCTGCGGCCCACGCAGCACCTCGACCCGGTCCACGAACAGCGGCGAGCGGCCCACCTCGACGGTGGAGGAGGTGTAGACCCCGTCCACATAGGTGGCGACGCCGGGCTCGGAGGCCAGGTTGTTGGTCAGGCGGCCGATGCCCCGCAGGCTGATGCGGTCATTGCCGGCCGAATAGGCCAGGCCCGGGGTGAAGTTGGTGATGTCCTGGACGCTGCTGATCCCGATCAGGTCGCGCCGCTCCGAGGTGAAGGCCGAGACCGCAACCGGCACGTCCTGCAGGCTCTGTTCGCGCTTCTCGGCGGTGACCACCAGCTCCTCGATGGTGGTGGAGCCGCTCTGGGCCCGGGCCGCGCCGGCCATGGCGACGGACACCAGGGCGGTGGCCGCCAACAATTGGAATCTACGATACATCCTAGGAATCCTCCCCCTGTGGCTCTTCGGCCTGACGCGGTGTCCGCGTCGTCTTCGAACTTGCGGTACGCATTCCGCTCCGTCAATCTCTGACGTCGACGTCAATTCAAGAGGGGCCGTGAGTCGATCCAGCTCATGAAGCTGGAATCTTTCGAAGTTCGGGTCCGTGGGCTCTGGTGACGGATAACCTGTTACGCCTTACGAATCCTAGGATTGGGTACTGTCAAGGTGAGCTCGGCGCGCCCGCGAACAAGTCCGTCGGCGTGGCGTGCGGGCGGTTCAAAAAAACCGGCGTTACGCGAAATCCCGACGTCGTGGCGGCGCCGCGCCGGGCCTGGGAGAGGCCCCGCCATTCTTCGAAGAATGGGTTTGCGCGGGCGAGAGGGGAAGCCCATTCTGGATCCGGGGAGCGCCCGATCGGGCCCGTGGGGAAACGCATATGGACCGCCTGAAGACCAAGATCGCCGTCATCACCGGCGGCTGCTCCGGCATCGGCCTGGGGACGGTGGAACGCTTCGTGGCGGAGGGCGCCAAGGTGATGGTGGGCGACATCGACGACGCGGCCGGCGCGGCCCTGGAGGCCCGCTTCGACGGCCAGGTCGCCTACCGCCACTGCGACGTGACCCAGGAGCGCCAGATCGAGGCCCTGATGGCCGCCTGCGCGGAGACGTTCGGCGGCCTGGACATCCTGTTCAACAACGCCGGCGCCGGCGGCTCCCCCGCCCGGCTGGAGGACATGACCGGCGAGGCCTGGGATCTCAGCCAGACCCTGCTGCTGCGCTCGGTGGCGCTCGGCATGCGCTACGCCCTGCCGCACATGAAGGCCCGGGGCGGCGGGGCCATCGTCAACACCGCCTCCATCGCCGGGACCCAGGCCGGCGCCGGGCCCATCGCCTATTCCGTGGCCAAGGCCGGCGTCATCCACCTGACCAAGGTCGCCGCCGCCGAGCTGGCCCGCGACGGGGTCCGCGTGAACGCCATCTGCCCGGGCCTGATCCTCACCAACATCTTCACCCCCAGCTCGGTGATGCCCGCGGGCCTGGCCGTGATGGTCAAGCAGGGCATGGCCCAGACCGCCCCGGACGCCCAGCCCATCGCCAAGCCGGGTCTCCCGGAGGATATCGCCAACGCCGCCCTGTTCTTCGCCAGCGACGAGAGCGCCTTCGTCACCGGCGTCTCCATGCTGGTGGACGGCGGCATGCATGTGGGCCCCCGCACCGCCTGGGATCCCGCCCTGCGCGCCGAGCGCATGGCCCAGATGGAGGCCCGCCGCGCGGCCTTCGAGGCCGGCCAGGCCGAGGCCGCCCCGCCGGGGTGAGCCTTCGCAGGTGCGGTGAACGCGAGGCTCGCCGCCCTTGGAACAAGCCCCGCCGTGCGGCCTCCGGCGCGCTCCGGATCGGTCACAAGCCCCGCGCCCACGGCCTCGCAGCCGACCTCAGGCGTCGGAAACGCGCGAAATGCGGGCAGAGGCGCCGGTCATCCTGCTTTGCTGCTGTGCAATATGACGCCGATCGCGGGCCATCCCCCCAGATAGCGCTGTTTTCCGATTGCCGAGCTGATCGGGCGGCCCCCTCCTGAGGGCGACACGCGGGACAACGAGGTTCCGCGAGGGCCCGAGAGGGCCGCCGACGGTGATCGTCGGATGGATGGACAACGACGTCCGGAGAGGCCGCCCAGCGGCTTCGCCGGGCGTCTTTTTTTTGGCCTTGGGGGATTGAGGCATGACGAGAACCAAGACGAGGCTGGCCCTGGGAACGGGTGTCGCGGCCCTGCTCTGGGCGGGGCTGGCCCAGGCGCAGACCGCCGAACCACCGCCTACGCCGGATCCGGCGGCCGAGGCGCCCGCCGAGCCGCCGGCCCCGCCGGCGCCGGAGCCGACGCTGAGCGACCAGATCGCGGCCGGCAGACTGCTGCTGGAGGTGCGCGCCCGTTACGAGACCGTCGACCAGACCCGCACCGCCACGCTGCGCGACGAGGGCCAGGCCTTCACCGTCCGCACCCGGCTGGGCTGGGAGACCGCCGACTTCAAGGGCCTCAAGGGCCTGATCGAGTTCGAGGATGTCCGCCAGATCGGGCCCGAGCATTTCGCGGTCAACGTCCCCGGGGCGGCGACCCCGCCCCTGAATGGCGCGGACAAGGCCCGCTATCCCATCATCAACGACCCCGACGTTACGGAGTTGAACCGCGCCCAGCTCACCTGGACCCCCAGCGCCGCCCTGCAGGTGACCGCCGGGCGCCAGCGCATCCTGCTGGACGACCAGCGCTTCGTCGGCAATGTCGGCTGGCGTCAGGACGAGCAGACCTTCGACAGCGTCCGCGCCGACGTCGCGCTCGGCCGGGTCAAGGCGACCTACGCCTATGTCACCCACATCAATCGCATCCTCGGCGAGCTGAAGGACTGGGACAGCGACAGCCACCTGCTGAATGTCACCTGGTCCCCGGCCGAGGCCCTGCGCCTGCAGGGCTTCGTCTACGCCCTCGACTTCGGCGACTCGGCGATCAATTCCTCCATCACCAAGGGGGTGAAGGCCTCGGGCAAGACCTGGCTCGGCCTGTACCAGGTCGCCTACAACGCCACCTACGCCGTGCAGAGCGACTATCACGGGAACACCGCGCCCTTCGACCTGGCCTATGTCGGCGCCGACCTGGCCGGAACCTTCGACATCTACACACTGAAGGTCGGCTACGAGTCGCTGGAGGGGGACGGGGTCCGAGGCTTCACCACCCCGCTGGCCACCGTGCACGCCTTCCAGGGCTGGTCGGACGCCTTCGTCTCGGCCGGCGGCAACAAGAGCTTCGCCGACGGGATCGAGGACAAGAACCTCAGCTTCAACGCCAAGCCGCGGTTCAAGAAGACCTACCTGTTCAACAGCGACATCCTGGTCCGCTACCACGACTTCGACGACCAGAGGACCGGGGCCGACCTCGGTCACGAGTGGGATGTGCAGGTCACCGCCGCCATCACGCCCAAGCTGTCGATCCAGCTGAAATACGCCGACTTCCAGCGCGAGGCGACGGTCCCGGCCGGCACGCTGGCGCCGCCGCCCTCGCGCGCCAAGGCGTGGCTCACCCTCGAATACAAGCTCTAGGGGACTTGCAGATCATGACCCACAAGACCGACGCCGGCCTCACCCGCCGCAACGCCATCCTGGCCGCCACCGCCACCCTGGCGGCCGCCAGGGCCGCCTTCCCCTCCGGGGCGCATGCCGCCGGGGCCGGGCCCGAGGTGGCCAAGGCTCGCCTGGGCTTCATCGCTCTGACCGACTCCTCGCCGATCATCATCGCCAAGGAGCGGGGCCTGTTCGCCAAGCACGGCCTGCCCGACGTGGAGGTGGTGAAACAGGCCTCCTGGGCCGCGACCCGCGACAACCTGGTGCTGGGCTCCGGCGGCGGGGGCATCGACGGCGCCCACATCCTGTCGCCCATGCCCCTGCAGTTCACCCTGGGGGTCCAGACCGGCGGCAAGCCCCTGCCGATGTACATCCTGGCCCGCCTCAACACGAACGGGCAGGCCATCTCGGTGGGCAACGACCTCAAGGCCGTGAAGGTCGGGCTCAACGCCGCGGGGGCTCGGGCCAAGTTCGCCCAGCTGAAGGCCGCCAAGAACCCGGCCAAGATCGCCATGACCTTCCGGGGCGGGACCCATGACCTGTGGATCCGCTACTGGCTGGCGGCGGCGGGCATCAATCCCGAGACCGACGTCTCCACCATCGTCATCCCCCCGCCCCAGATGGTGGCCAACCTCAAGGCCGGCACCCAGGACGCCTTCTGCGTCGGCGAACCCTGGAACGGCCAGACCGTGAACCAGAAGATCGGCTACACGGCGACCACCACCAGCGAGATCTGGATGAACCACCCGGAGAAGGCGCTGGGCATGCGCGCCGACTGGGTCGACCGCTATCCGCGCGCGGCCCGGGCGCTCACCGCCGCGGTGCTGGAGGCCCAGATCTGGTGCGACAAGATGGGCAACCGCCCGGCCATGTGCTCCATCGTCTCGGGCCGCCAGTACGTCAATGTGCCCATGGGCGACATCCTGCCCCGGCTGCAGGGGACCATCGACTATGGCGACGGCCGCAAGGTCACGGGGTCGCCCCACACCATGAAGTTCTGGGCCGACAACGCCAGCTTCCCCTTCAAGTCCCACGACCTGTGGTTCGCCACCGAGAACGTCCGCTGGGGCGTCCTGCCCCAGGCCACCAACACCAAGGCCCTGGTCAACAAGGTCAACCGCGCCGACATCTGGCGCGCGGCCGCGGCCTCCATCGGCCAGGCCGCTCCGGCCGCCGACAGCCGGGGGGTGGAGAGGTTCTTCGACGGCAAGGTCTTCGACCCCGCCAACCCGGCCGCCTACCTGGCCAGCCAGCCGATCAAGAAGCTGGTCTAGGGAGTGATGCGATGAGTTTCCCCAAGCCCGCCTTCACCCCCAGCGAGCCGATCGCCATGGACCTTCGCGAGCCTCCGCCCAGGCCCTTCGCCGGCCTTGCCCGCCGCGCTGGCGCCACGGCGGCGGCCGTCCTGCCGCCGGCCCTGACCCTGCTGATCATCATGGTGGTCTGGCAGCTGCTGTGCGGTGACTCCTACGAGGGCCTGCCCTCGCCCTCGCGCATCTGGTCGGAGTCCCGCGAGCTGATCGTCGATCCGTTCTTCGACCGGGGCGGCGTCGACAAGGGCCTGTTCTGGCACATCGCCACCAGCCTCAAGAGGGTGGCGCTCGGCTTCTCCATCTCGGCGGTCTGCGGGGTGCTGCTGGGGGTGCTGATCGGCGCCAACCGCTGGGCCCACCGCGGCCTGGACCCGATCTTCCAGGTGCTGCGGACCGTGCCGCCGCTCGCCTGGCTGCCGATCTCGCTGGCGGCCTTCCACGAGGCCAATCCCTCGGCCCTGTTCGTGATCTTCGTGACCTCGATCTGGCCCATCGTCATCAACACCGCCGTGGGCGTGCGCAACATCCCCGACGACTACGTCAACGTCGCCCGCGTCCTGCGGCTGTCGCCGGTGGAGTCCTTCTTCAAGATCCTGCTGCCGGCCACCACGCCCTACATCTTCACCGGTCTGCGCATCGGGGTCGGCATGAGCTGGCTGGCCATCGTCGCCTCCGAGATGCTGCTGGGGGGCGTCGGCGTCGGCTTCTTCATCTGGGACCAGTACAACGCGTCCCGGATCTCCGACATCGTCGTGGCCCTGGCCTGGGTGGGCCTCACCGGCTTCTTCCTCGACCGGGTGGTGGCGCTGGCCGGCCGCATCGTCTCGCGCGGCAGCGCGCTCAGCTAGGGAATCCGACCATGGCCAAGGCCTATCTTTCCATCGAGGGCGTCGGCGTCACCTTCCAGAAGGGGGCGAGCCGGTCCGAGGTGCTGCGCGACATCAACCTGCAGGTGGACCAGGGGGAGTTCGTCTCCCTCATCGGCCACTCCGGCTGCGGGAAATCCACCCTGCTCAATGTGGTGGCCGGCCTGATCCCGGCGACCACCGGGGCGGTGATCCTGGACCGCGAGGCCGTCGAGGCGCCGGGGCCCGAGCGGGCGGTGGTGTTCCAGAACCACTCCCTGCTGCCCTGGTTGTCGGTGCAGGAGAATGTCCGCCTGGCGGTGGACAAGGTGTTCGCCGGCAAGAAGTCCGCCGCCGAGCGCCGCGACTGGACCCTGCACAACCTGGACCTGGTGAAGATGACGGAGGCCCGGGACAAGCGGCCCTCTGAAATCTCCGGCGGCATGAAGCAGCGGGTCGGCATCGCCCGGGCGCTCGCCATGCAGCCCAAGGTCCTGCTGTTGGACGAGCCCTTCGGCGCCCTCGACGCCCTGACCCGCGCCCACCTGCAGGACAGCGTCATGGAGATCCAGACCGTGCTGAAGAACACCGTCCTGATGATCACCCACGACGTCGACGAGGCGGTGTTGCTGTCGGACCGCATCGTGATGATGACCAACGGCCCGCGGGCGACCATCGGCGACATCCTCGCCGTCGACCTGGCCCGGCCCCGCGACCGCCTCGCCGTGGCCGGGAACCCGACCTATATCGGGGCCCGGGCCTCGGTGATCGAGTTCCTCTACGCCCGGCGGGCGGCCTGACGGGCGTCAGGCCGTCAGCATCACCTTGCCCACGTGGGCGCCGCCCTCCAGGTGGGCGTGGGCCTTGCCGGCCTCGGCGAGCGGGAAGGTGGCGTCGATGCGGGGGCGGATCTTGCCGGCCTCGATCCAGGGCCAGACCGTCGCCTCCACGGCGGCGGCCAGGCGGGCCTTCTCGTCGGGCGCCCGGGGCCGCAGGGTGGAGCCGGTGATCACCGCGCGCTTCATCATCATCCGCCCGATGGGCAGGGTGACTTCGCCGCCCCCCTGGCTGGCGATGAAGACGATGCGGCCGCCGGTCTTCAGGGCGTCCAGGTCCTTGGCGAAATAGTCGCCGCCGACCATGTCCAGGATGACGTCGCAGCCGCCCTCGCGCTTGGCCACCTCGGCGAAGTCCTCGGCCGTGGCGTCCACCGCCACGTCGGCCCCCAGGGCCTTGGCGGTGGCGGCCTTGTCGGCCCCGCGGGCGGTGGCGATCACCTTGGCGCCGGCGGCCTTGCCCATCTGGATGGCCATGACCCCGATCCCCGAGGTGGCGCCGTGCACCATCAGGGTCTCTCCGGCCTTCAGGCCGCCGTGCTCGAACACATTGGCGAAGACGGTGAAGACCGTCTCGGGCAGGGCCGCGGCCTCCAGCAGGGAGAGCCCCTTGGGGATGGGCAAGGCGTGCCTAGCATCCGCCACCGCGTACTCCGCATAGCCGCCGCCGCCCAGCAGGGCGGTGACCTGGTCGCCGGCCTTCCAGCGGCCCGCGCCGACGACCACCTCGCCGGCGACCTCCAGGCCCATGGTGTCGGGAGAGCCGGGGGGCGGCGGATAGAAGCCCATGCGCTGGATCAGGTCGGGGCGGTTCACGCCGGCGGCCGCCACCTTGATCAGGATCTGGCCGGGGCCGGGTTCGGGGCGGGGAATCTGCACGGCCTTCATGTCGGCCGCCGATCCCTTGCCACCCTCGACGGCGATCGCCGTCATGCTCGATTGGCTCATGGTGTGGCCTCCCCGGTCTTGCGCGCTGATGTCGTTGGGGGTTCAGATAGGCGCAGAAACGGAACCGGCAAAGGGAGGTCTTCAATGGAAGAACCCGCAGAGGTTCGGATCGGCCTTGGCCAGGGGCTGGCCGATGCGGTTCGCGAGGACCTGGAGCTCTATGGCGTGGCCGAGCTCGAGGAGCGGATCGAGACGCTGCAGGGCGAGATCGCCCGCTGCCAGGCGCAGATCCAGAAGAAACGGGCCGGGCGGGAAGCCGCCGACGCCCTGTTCGGGACGAAGTCAGGTTAGGTCGAATTCGGGGTGGGGGCGTTCTGTCGCACGCGTTTGGCTCTTGGCACGGCGGTTGCAACGGCTAGGAGCAGACGGCGCATCTGTGCGCAGACGAATTTGTCAGGGACTATAGGTTCATGAGCGACGGAACTTTGCCGGCGGGAGCCTGGCGGGCGGACGTGATCCAGGACTTCGCCCGTTCGGAACTCTTCGACCGCACCTTCCAGGAGGGCATGGACCTCGTGGAGGAGACCGCCGGCTATCTGGACGGCTCCGGCCGACAGGAATCCAAGCTGCTGGGCCGCAACGCGGCGCTGGCCTATGCGGGCGAGAGCATGCGGCTCACCACCCGGCTGATGCAGGTGGCCTCCTGGCTGCTGGTGCAGCGGGCCGTGCGCGAGGGCGACATGCCCCCCGAGGGCGCCTGCGACGAACGCTATCGCCTGGGGGCCGAGGATGTCTGCCGCGCCCCGCCGGAGACCAACGAGGATCTGCCCAGCGGCCTGCTGCTGCTGCTGGACCGCTCCGAGCGCCTCTATGAGCGGGTCCGTCACCTGGACCGCCGCATGTATGTCGAGGACACCGACGTCGAGACGCCGAACCCGGTCCAGACCCAGTTCGACCGCCTGCGCACCGCCTTCGGCGGCTAGATATTCTCTGGTGAGGCCTCCGCCCTGCGGAGGCCTCTTCCCGATCAACGGACAGCAAAAAACGCCGCGTGATCCACGCGGCGTTTTTCTTGACCCAAGTCGCGCGCCGGCGAGCCGGCGCGGCGCTCTTACTTGCGGGTGAAGGCGCCGAACTTGGCGTTGAAGCGCGAGACGCGGCCGCCACGGTCCAGCAGCTGCTGGTTGCCGCCGGTCCAGGCCGGGTGCGTCTTCGGATCGATGTCCAGGTTCAGGGTCGCGCCTTCCTTCCCGTAGGTGGAGCGCGTGCGGTAGGTGGTGCCGTCGACCATCACCACATTGATGAAGTGGTAGTCGGGGTGGGTGTCTTGTTTCATCGCGCGGGCATCCGACGTAAAGGAGCGGCCATAGAATAATCGCTCCGCCGGCAGGCGGATCGAACGGAGCCGCGCCTATACAGGAAAAGGCGGGGCAAGAGCAAGGGCGCGGGTTTTCATGAGTGATTTTGGGTCCGGGCCGGCTGTCGATGGCCGACCGACCGTGGGTGCGTCTCTCGCCCAGGATATCTCCGAGGCCGCCGAGCGCCGGCCCAAGAGCCGCAACATCAAACCCCTGGCGGCCCTGACGCCCTTTCTGAAGGCCCACCTGGGCGATGTCGCCCTGGCCGGGGTCTTCCTGATCACCGCGGCGGCCTCGACCCTGGGCCTCTCCGGCGCCGTGCGGCTGCTGGTGGATCACCTCACCAAGGCGCGGACCACCGGGGCCTCGGTGGACCAGTGGTTCTGGCTGATGGGCGTGGTGGCCGTCGCCTTGGCCGTCTCCTCGGCCATGCGCTACTTCTTCGTCACCAAGCTGGGCGAGCGGATCGTGGCCGACCTGCGCAAGGCCACCTACGCCCACATCCTGACCCTGGATCCGGCCTTCTTCCTGCACATGCGCACCGGCGAGGTGCTCTCGCGCCTGACCACCGACATCCAGATCGTCGAGAGCCTGATCGGCACCTCCATCTCGGTGGCCCTGCGCAACCTGCTGATGCTGATCGGCGCCCTGATCCTGATGGTGATCGTCAGTCCGCACCTCACCGGCATGGTGGTGGTGCTGATCCCCGTGGTCCTGGCGCCGCTCTTCCTGTTCGGCCGCAAGGTGCGCAAGCTGACCGCCTCGACCCAGGACCAGTTCGCCCAGGCCGTGGGCCACGCCGGCGAGACCCTCGACGCCCTGGAGACCGTCCAGGCCTTCGGGCGCGAGGCGGCGGGCGCGGCGGTGTTCGGCGGGGCCGTGGAGGCCTCCTTCCGCACCTCCCTGCGCCGCATGACCGCCCGGGCCGGGATGATCGCCGCGGTGATCACCCTGGTGTTCGGCGGGGTGGTGGGAATCTTCTGGCTCGGCGTCCACGCCGGCCTGCGCGGCGACATGACCTGGGGCGCCCTCTTCCAGTTCGCCTTCCTCTCGGTGATGGCCGCGGGCTCCGTGGGGGCCCTGGGCGAGACCTGGGGCGACGTCCAGAAGGCCGCCGGCGCCATGGAGCGCATCACCGACCTGCTCTCGGCCCGTCCCGGCATCGCCGCGCCCGCCGTGCCCAAGCACCTGCCGGCCCCGCCGCGCGGCGAGATCGAGTTCTCCAACATCACCTTCGCCTATCCCGGCCGCGCCGACCTGCCGGCCCTGCAGGGCTTCGACCTGCGGGTGGCGCCCGGCGAGCGGGTGGCCCTGGTGGGCCCCTCCGGCGCCGGCAAGAGCACCGTCTTCCGCCTGCTGCTGCGCTTCTATGATCCCCAGTTCGGCACGGTGAAGGTGGACGGCGTCGATGTCCGCGAGGCCGACCCCGCCGAGGTGCGCGCCCGGATGGCCCTGGTGGCCCAGGACTCGCCGCTGTTCTCGGGTTCGGCCCTGGACAACATCCGCTTCGGCCGCGACGGCGCCGACCTTGAGGCGGTCCGCGCCGTGGCCCGCGCCGCCCAGGCCGACGGCTTCCTCGACGCCCTGCCCCAGGGCTTCGACACCCCGCTGGGGGAACGGGCCCGCAGCCTCTCCGGCGGCCAGCGCCAGCGCCTGGCCATCGCCCGGGCCCTGATCCGCGAGACCCCCATCCTGCTGCTGGACGAGGCCACCAGCGCGCTGGACGCGGAGAACGAGCGCCTGGTCCAGAAGGCGCTGGAGGAGGCCATGGAGGGCCACACGACCCTGGTCATCGCCCACCGCCTGGCCACCGTGCTCAAGGCCGACCGCATCGTGGTCATGGACAAGGGCCGGGTGGTGGAACAGGGCTCCCACCACGAGCTGCTCGGCCGCGGCGGCCTCTACGCGCGGCTGGCCTCCCTGCAGTTCGGCAACGCCGCGGCCTAGCCTCGGGCCTTGACCGCCAGGCCTGGGAAGTCGCTGAACAGGCCGTCGACGCCGGCGGCGAACAGGGCCCGGTAGACGGCGCCCACGTCGCCGTGGGCGGCCGGGTCGGCGCCGGCGCGGAGCTTCTCGGGCAGGAAGCGGTTCTCGGCCCGCACGGTCCAGGGATGCACCGCCAGGCCCACGGCATGGGCGTCGGCCACCAGGCCCGTGGGCGGGCCAAGGGCGCCCTCGAGCGTCGGGACCACCAGCGACCAGTCGGGCCCCACGCCGTCGGCATAGGTCGCGATGTCCTTGAGGCCCGCCGCCGTCACCAGGTCCTTGGCGTCCCCGGCCACCAGCCGCACCCGGCGGGCCTGGGACAGCTTGGCGAAGGTCTTCAGGGGGGCGGTCTCGAAGCACTGGACGAAGACCGGCGCCGTGCGGCTGTCCAGGCCGTTGGCCTTCAGCGCGTCGGCCAGGCGCGGCTCGATGAGCAGGCCGAGGCTGGCCAGGAAGCTCGGATGCTTCATCTCCGGATAGACGCCGATCGTCCGGCCCACCCGCTTGGTCTCGGCCTTGGCCAGGTCCACCACCTCCTGGAAGGTGGCGATGGCCTCGCGGCCGTCGAAGGCGGCGCTGGCCGGCCGCAGCTGCGGCAGGCGCTCGCGGGCCCGCAGGGTCTTCAGTTCGGACAGTGTGAAGTCCTCGGCGAACCAGCCCTCGACCTGCTCGCCGTCCACCACCTTGCGGGTCCTGCGCGCCGCGAACTCCGGACGGGCGGCCACGTCGGTGGTCCCGCCGATCTCGTTCTCGTGGCGGACCACCAGGTGGCCGTCCTTGGTGAGCACCAGGTCCGGCTCGATGAAGTCGCAGCCCTCCTCCACGGCCAGCCGATAGGCCATGGGGGTGTGCTCGGGCCGCTCGCCGCTGGCGCCGCGATGGGCGATCACGATGGGGCGGCGGGTCGCCGCGGCGAGGGCCGGGGTGGCGGCGAGGGCCGCGGCGGCGGCGGAGAAGGCGCGTCGGGTCAGGGTCATGGCTCCGATCTAGCCGGCGCCTGTGACGGTATCGTCAAGCCTCGACCGGGACGAGTCCCAGGTCGGTCAGGCCGCGGCGCGCAGGCGCTGCAGGATCAGGGGATGCAGTTCCAGGTTCGAGGCGCAGATGCTTCCCGAACCCAGCACATCCTCGTCGCCCTCCGCGCTGGTCACCTTGCCGCCGGCCTCGCTGACCAGCAGCAGGCCCGCCGCCAGGTCCCAGGGCTTCAGGTCCCGCTCCCAGTAGCCGTCGAAGCGGCCGGCGGCCACGAAGGCCAGGTCCAGGGCCGCGGCGCCGAACCGGCGGACGCCGGCCACCCGCTGGCTGATCTGGTGCAGCTCCTTCAGGAAGGTGGCGTGCTGGCCGTGGCCCAGGAACGGGATCCCGGTGGCCAGCACGCTCTCGGCCAGGTGCTGGCGCGCGGCGACCCGCAGGCGCTTGTCGTTGACGAAGCAGCCCTTGCCCTTCTCGGCCCAGAACAGCTCGTTGGTCACCGGGTTGTAGGTCACCGCCGCCACGACGGCGCCCTCGCGCTGCAGGGCGATGTTGATGGCGAAGTGGGGGATGGCGTGCAGGAAGTTGGTGGTGCCGTCCAGCGGGTCGACGATCCAGGTGTGGGTCTTGTCGGTGCCCTCGATCAGGCCGCGTTCCTCGCCGAGGAAGCCGTAGCCGGGACGGGCCTTCGACAGCATCTCGAAGATGGTCTGCTCGGCCTTCAGGTCGGCGGCCGAGACGAAGTCGGCGGCCCCCTTCTTGGAGACCTGCAGCTCGGTCAGTTCGCCGAAGTCGCGGTTGAGGCCGCGGGCCGCCTTGCGGGCGGCGTCGGACATGACCTTCAGGAGGGCGGTTTGGGTGGACATCAGTCGGCCCTGCGCACGTATTCGCCGGTTTCGGTGGAGACCAGGACGCGTTCGCCGGCCTCCATATAGGGCGGGATCAGGATGCGCATGCCGTTGTCCGCCTTGGCCGGCTTGTAGGAGGAGGACGCCGTCTGGTTCTTCACCACGGCGTCGGCCTCGACGATGGTCAGGACCACCTGCTCGGGCAGGGTGATGCTGATGGGGCGTTCCTCGAAGAGCTGCAGCTTCACCACCATGCCGTCCTGCAGGAAGCGGACCTGGTCGTCGCCGACGAAGTCCTTGGCCAGCTCGATCTGCTCGTAGGTCTCCTGGTCCATGAAGACCAGCATGTCGCCCTGTTCGTAGAGGAAGGAATAGTCCTTCTGGTCGAGGTGGATCTGCTCGACCGTGTCGGAGGTGCGCCAGCGTTCGTTGAGCTTGCGGCCGTCCTCGATGTTCTTCAGTTCGCACTGGGCGAAGGCGCCGCCCTTGCCGGGCTTCACGTGCACGACCTTCACGGCCACCCACAGTCCCCCGTCATGCTGCAGGATATTCCCCGGCTTGATCGAGACGGCGTTGATTTTGGACATGAGGTTCTTTGCGAAATTTGAGGCGCGGAACCTAGTGGGCGCAGGCCCCTAAGGCAAGGCGAGGGGGTTAGGCCCTGTCGGCGACGCCGAGCGCGATCTGCTCGTTCAGGGCCTTCACCGCCGCCGCCGGCCCCTCCGGATGGCTCCACACCCCGGCCGAGACCGCCAGGAAGTCCGCTCCGGCGGCGGCCAGGCCCCGGGCGTTCTCCACCGTGATCCCGCCGATGGCGACGCAGGGGGTCTCCATCACCTCCTGCCAGATGGACAGGATCTCCGGTTCGGCCCGCGTGGGCGCCTCCTTGGTGGTGGTGGGGAAGAAGGCGCCGAAGGCCACATAGTCGGCCCCGGCCTCTGCGGCCTCCATGGCCAGATGCCGGCTGTCGTGACAGGTCACCCCGATCATCGCGTCCGGCCCCATGACCTTGCGGGCCTGGGGGAGCGGCATGTCGTCCTGGCCGATATGGACCCCGTCGCATTTCAGTTTCGCCGCCAGGACGGGATCGTCGTTGAGGATCACCACCGCGCCGCGGGCCTGGATGATCGGCGACAGCACGTCCACCGCCGCGGCGATCACCTCTTCGGGCTGGTCCTTCAGCCGGATCTGCACGGCCGCGACGTCCCCGGCGTCCATGGCGTGGGCCAGGGTCCTGCCGAAGGCGACCAGGTCGTCGATGCGGGGCGGGGTGATCAGGTAGAGGCGGCAGGACGGGGTCATGGACTGTCCAATACCCCATCCCGTCCCATCCTGGGGAGGGGCAGATCGCCGAAGGCCCGGCGTCCGCTCAGGGACGGGCCGCGTCGGGGGGCTCGCTCACCGGGCCGCGGCCGATCAGGCGCAGGAGGTAGAGGGCGCCGAGGCCGAGAACCAGGCCGTGCAGGGCCAGGACGGCCAGCAGGGAGACCGGCGCCGTCACCGAGGCGGCGCCGTCGGCGGCGCGCAGCAGGTCGTGAACGGCGAAGGCCGGGAGTCCTCGCCCGGTGAGCGTCCAGCCGGCGACCGTGCTGACAAATCCCGTCGGCCCCATGGCCATCGCCGCGATCAGATAGACCGGTGTCCGCGCCAGGCTGTTGCGCCAGGAAAGCCAGGCGCCCCAGACGCCCAGGCCGATCATCGCGACGCCGAGCCCGACCATCACCTGATAGGCCCGGGACATTTCGAGGACCGCTGCGTCGACGGTCCAGCCGCCGCCGGTCACCAGCTGCAGGGGGGCGGCGATGGCCACCAGCCCCACCCCCATGCGCAGGGCGGTGGCGGACTCGGCCTCCTCCGGGTCCCTCAGCGCGCGCCAGGCCGAGGCCGCCCCGACCACCAGGGCCGTGGTCAGGTAGGAGGCCAGCGCCAGATGGGCGAAGCGGGACGGGAACCCCGGCGACAGCACCGCCGCCCGCCAGCCGCTCGCCGTCGGCCCGGCCTCGGTCAGCCTCGGTAGGTCGATCGGATGGCGCACCCAGCCGGCGGCCGAGACGAGCCAGAAGGAGAGCAGCAGGGCCCCGAGGGCCGCCAGGAGAGTGGCGGCCAGATGCAGCCGCGGGTCCAGCCTCCGCCACCCCAGCAGCATGACCGCCAGCAGCCCCGTCTCCAGGACGACGGCGGTGATCAGGGCCGTGGCCGGTCGCGGCGCCAGCAGCGGGGTGAGGGGCGTGGAGAGCAGGCTCCAGTTGGCGGCGATCTCGCAGGCCAGCCCCGCCAGGGTCACCCCGCACATCGCCAGGGAGACGGCGAAGATCTTCAGCCAGAAGGCGTAGAGCGTCTCGAAGACCCGGTTGCCGGACCCCAGCCACAGGCCCTCCAGCACCGCCAGATAGCCGGCCAGCCCCACGGTGAGGCTGGGAAAGGTGATATGGGCGGCGGTCAGGGCGGCGGCCTGCAGCCGCGACAGCAAGAGGGCGTCGACCTCCATGTCCGCGGCCCTTTTCGCGAGGTGGCCGGTGACAGGTGCCCACCGACCAGGGGCGTCACTCTCATCCCGGATAACGTGTGACGCCAAGCGTGGGTTTAGCGACAAACCGTCGCGCCTATTCCGCGAGCCCTGAAACCCAGATGATAATGAGTTGCAACGGCGTTCGCATCTGGTAGAGATGGAGGCGTAGTCGGAGGGAAGAGGCCCCGTGTACGTCTGTAACTGCAACGGCATCCGCGAACGCGACGTCCGCGCCGCCATCGAGGGGGGCGCCCAGCGTCCCGCCGAGATCTTCCGCGCCTGCGGGGCCCGGCCCCAGTGCGCCCGCTGCGTCTGCGACATGAAGCAGATGGTCGATGAACAGGGCGAGGCCCTGCGCTACGCCGCCGAATAGCCTCCGCCGGCGTCGGCGAGGCCGGGCGGGCTTGTTTCCAACATAGGCTTTGACAGGTCCCGCGCTCCGCCGGAGGTTGCGCGCCTGACGGGCGCATTCACGGAGGCTCACATGCAGGGCGACAAGGCGATCATCCAGCTGCTCAACGCGGTCCTGACCAATGAGCTGACCGCAGTGAACCAGTACTTCCTGCACGCGCGGATGTACCAGAACTGGGGCCTGGCCCGCCTGGGCGCGGTGACCTACGAGGAGTCGATCGGCGAGATGAAGCACGCCGACAAGCTCATCAAGCGCATCCTGTTCCTGGACGGCCTGCCCAACCTGCAGGACCTGCACAAGCTGAAGATCGGCGAGACCGTGCCCGAGTGCCTGGCCGCCGACCTGGCGGTCGAGGTCGGCGGCCGCGCCGACCAGGTGCGCGGCATCAAGCTCTGCGAGGACTCGGCCGACTATGTCAGTCGCCAGATCCTGCGCGAGATCCTCACCGACACCGAGGAGCACATCGACTTCCTCGAGACCCAGATCAGTCTGGTCCGCCAACTGGGTGAGCAGAACTACCTGCAGAGCGCCATGGGTGAGCTCGCCGGAGGCGAAGGCCACTAAGTCGGTCCAGGCTCTCCCGGAAGGTCGACACCCGCGCAATTGAAGCTAGGCTCTTGTCTCGAAACTTCGGGGGGAGGGCGGCATGGCTCAGGAAAAGCGCGCGAGCGGCAACGGCATGGTGATCGCCGGGGCCTCGGTGGGCACGGTGTTCGAGTGGTACGACTTCTACCTCTACGGCTCCCTCGCCGGCTTCATCACCCAGCACTTCTTCTCAGGCGTCAACGAGACCACCGGCTACATCTTCGCCCTGCTGGCCTTCGCCGCGGGCTTCGCGGTGCGCCCCTTCGGCGCCCTGGTCTTCGGGCGCCTGGGCGACCTCTGGGGCCGCAAGAACACCTTCTTGGTCACCATGCTGCTGATGGGGCTCTCGACCTTCGCCGTCGGCCTGCTGCCCGGCTATGACCAGATCGGCGTCGCCGCCCCCGTGGCCCTGATCGTCATGCGCCTGATCCAGGGCCTGGCCCTTGGGGGCGAGTACGGCGGGGCGGCCACCTACGTCGCCGAGCACGCGCCCCCGGGCAAGCGCGGCCTCTATACGAGCTGGATCCAGACCACCGCGACGCTGGGCCTCTTCCTCAGCCTGATCGTCATCCTGGCGGTCCGCACCAGCCTGGGGGAAGAGGTCTTCAAGGCCTGGGCCTGGCGCATCCCCTTCCTGGTCTCGGCCCTGCTGCTGGCGGTCTCCCTGTGGATCCGCCTGCGCCTGCACGAGAGCCCCGTCTTCCAGAAGATGATCGACGAGGGGACCACCTCGAAGAAGCCGCTCACCGAGGCCTTCGGCGAATGGGGCAACCTCAAGCTGGTGCTCCTGGCCCTGGGGGGGCTGACCGCCGGCCAGGCGGTGGTCTGGTACACCGGCCAGTTCTACGCCCTGTTCTTCCTGGAGAAGATGCTCAAGCTGGACGGGGCGCTGGCCAACACCCTGGTGGCCTTCGCCCTGATCCTGGGCGTGCCCTTCTTCGTGGTGTTCGGCTGGCTGTCGGACAGGATCGGCCGCAAGCCGATCATCCTGCTGGGCTGCCTGCTGGCGGCGCTGACCTATTTCCCGATCTTCAAGGCCCTGACGGCGGCGGCGAATCCCGCCCTGGCGGCCGCCACCGCCAGCGCCCCCGTCACCGTGATCGCCGACCCGGCCGACTGCGCCTTCCAGTTCGATCCGGTGGGCAAGACCGCCTTCACCTCCTCCTGCGATGTGGCCAAGTCGGCCCTGGCCACCGCCGGGGTCTCCTATTCGAACCAGGCCGCCCCGGCCGGGACCCTGGCCGTCGTGCGGATCGGCGCCGTCGAGGTCGCGAGCCTGGACGGGACCAGCCTGCCCAAGGCGGAGTTCACCGCCGCCAAGACCGCCTGGGCCAAGACCCTCACCGCCGCCCTCTCGGAGGCCGGCTACCCGGCCAAGGCCGATAGCGCCCTGGTCCACAAGCCCGCCGTGGTGGGGCTGCTGTTCCTGCTGATGTTCTACGTGACCATGGTCTATGGCCCGATCGCCGCGGCCCTGGTGGAGATGTTCCCGGCCAAGATCCGCTACACCTCGATGTCGCTGCCCTACCACATCGGCAACGGCTGGTTCGGCGGCTTCCTGCCCACCACGGCCTTCGCCATGGTCGCCGCCACCGGCGATATCTATTACGGCCTCTGGTACCCCATCGTCATCGCCGCCGTGACGGTGGTGGTGGGCGCCGTCTTCGTGAAGGAGATGCGCGGGGCCAATATCGACTGAAGCGGCGACGCGCCCTCCCTCCCCTTTATGGGGAGGGGTAGATCGCGAAGCGAGCGGGGTGGGGGAGCGTGGCCTCTATTCCCCACCCGTCCGAAGCTTCGCTTCGTCCACCCTCCCCATGAAGGGGAGGGAGACAGCTTTGCCTATTCGGCCGCCTGGCGCGTGACGCCGATCTTCGGGGCCAGTTCGCCCGAGGCGTAGCGCTTGGCCATGTCCGAGAGCGGGATCGCCTTGATGCTCGAGGCGTGGCCGGCGGTGCCGAACTCCTCGAAGCGCTGGACGCAGACCTTGCGCATGGCTTCCTTGGCGGGCTTCAGGTAGCTGCGCGGATCGAACTCGCCGGGTTTCTCGGCGAACACCTTGCGGATCGCGCCGGTGATGGCCATCCGGTTGTCGGTGTCGATGTTGATCTTGCGGACGCCGTGCTTGATGCCGCGCTGGATCTCCTCCACCGGCACGCCCCAGGTCTGGGGCATCTCGCCGCCGTACTGGTTGATGATGTCCTGCAGGTCCTGCGGCACCGAGGAGGAGCCGTGCATCACCAGGTGGGTGTTGGGCAGGCGGCGGTGGATCTCCTCGATCACCCCCATGGCCAGGACGTCGCCGTCCGGCTTGCGGGTGAACTTGTAGGCGCCGTGGCTGGTGCCCATGGCGATGGCCAGCGCGTCGACCTCGGTGGCCTTCACGAACTCGACGGCCTGGTCGGGATCGGTGAGCAGCTGGTCGTGGCCGAGCTTGCCCTCGAAGCCGTGGCCGTCCTCCTTGTCGCCCATGCCGGTCTCGAGGCTGCCCAGCACGCCCAGCTCGCCCTCGACGCTGGCGCCGACCCAGTGGGCCATGTCCACCACGTTGCGGGTGACCTTGACGTTGTAGTCGTAGTCGGCGGGCGTCTTGCCGTCGGCCTTGAGCGAGCCGTCCATCATCACCGAGGTGAAGCCGTACTGGATCGCCGTGGCGCAGGTGGCCTCGTTGTTCCCGTGGTCCTGGTGCATGCAGATCGGGATGTGCGGGTACATCTCGGCCATGGCGTCGATCAGGTGCTTGAGCACGATGTCGTTCGCATAGGACCGGGCGCCGCGCGACGCCTGCATGATCACCGGCGAGTCGGTGGCCTCCGCGGCCTCCATGATCGCCAGCGCCTGTTCCATGTTGTTGATATTGAACGCCGGCACGCCGTAGCCATGCTCGGCGGCGTGATCGAGAAGTTGTCTCAGTGTGACCCGGGCCATGTGTCCCCGCGCTCCATCAAAATCGTTAGTCTAATTGGCGAGAGCCGCCACGCCGGGCAGCTCCTTGCCTTCCATCCATTCAAGAAACGCGCCGCCCGCGGTGGAGACAAAAGTAAAGTCATCCGCGCAGCCGGCTGCATTCAGAGCCGCCACAGTATCACCGCCGCCGGCCACCGCCACCAACTTGCCGGCCTTGGCCAGACCCGCCGCGTAGCGCGCCGCGCTCACCGTGCCCTTGTCGAAGGGCGGCATCTCGAACACGCCCAGCGGACCGTTCCAGATCAGGGTCTTGGAGTTGTCCATGGCCCGGCACAGCCGTTCCACGGTCTCGGGACCGGCGTCCAGGATGCGCTCGTGCTCGTCCACCTCCCCCAGGCCGCGCACCCGGGCCGCGGCGCCGGGGGCCAGGGCCTCGGCCACCACGATGTCCAGGGGCAGGAAGAGCTTGCAGTTGTTCTGGCCGGCCAGGCGGATGATGTCCCGCGCCGTCTCGGCGAGATCCTTCTCGCAATAGGACAGGCCCACGTCATGGCCCTGGGCGTAGAGGAAGGTGTTGGCCATGCCGCCGCCGATGGCCAGCTTGTCCAGCCGGGTCACCAGGTTGCGCAGCAGGTCGAGCTTGCTGGAGACCTTCGAGCCGCCAACGATACCCATCACCGGCCGCTCGGGATGGCCCAGCGCCTTGTCCAGGGCGGTCAGCTCCAGCCGCATCTGCTCGCCCGCATAGGCCGGCAGCAGGTGGGCCAGGGCCGCCGTGGAGGCGTGCGCCCGGTGGGCGGCGGAGAAGGCGTCGTTCACATAGAGATCGCCGTTGGCGGCCAGGGCCTTGGCGAAGTCGGGATCGTTGCTTTCCTCGCCCGCATGGAAGCGGACGTTCTCCAGCAGCAGGACGTCCCCGGCCTTCATCGCCGCGACGGCCGAGGCGGCCGCCGGACCCACGCAGTCGGGGCCGAAGGCGACGGGCGCGCCGAGCACCTTGGCGAGCGCCGGCGCGATGGGCTCCAGGCTCATGGAGGGGACCACCTTGCCCTTGGGCCGGTCGAAGTGGGCCAGCAGGATCACCTTGGCCCCGCCGGCCCGCAGCTTCTCGATGGTGGGGACCGCGGCGCGCAGGCGGGTGTCGTCCGACACCGCGCCGTCGTGCATCGGCACATTGAAGTCCACGCGAACCAGGGCGCGTCGGCCCTTCAGGTCGGCGTCGTCGAGGGTCCGGAAGGTCATGATCTGATCTCTTAGATCAGTTTCGCCATGGCCACGGCGGTGTCGCTCATGCGGGTCGAGAAGCCCCACTCGTTGTCGTACCAGGACAGCACCCGGCACAGGCCGCCGTCGACGATCTGGGTCTGGGGCAGGGCCACGGTCGAGGAGGCCGGAGCGTGGTTGAAGTCGATGGAGACCAGCGGGTCCTTGGTGACGGCCAGGACGCCCTTGAGCTGGCCCGAGGCGGCGGCGGCCTCGAAGGCGGCGTTGATGGCCTCGACCGTGGTGGTCCTGCTGGGCACGAAGGTCAGGTCCACCACCGAGACGTTGGGGGTCGGCACGCGGATGGAGGAGCCGTCCAGCTTGCCCTTCAGGGCCGGGATCACCAGGCCCAGCGCCTTGGCCGCGCCGGTGGAGGTGGGGATCATCGACATCGCCGCGGCGCGCGCGCGGTACAGGTCGGAGTGCATCGTATCCAGGGTCGGCTGGTCGCCGGTGTAGGAGTGGATCGTGGTCATGTAGCCACGCTCGATGCCGCACAGGGCCTGCAGCACGTGGGCCACCGGCGCCAGGCAGTTGGTGGTGCAGGACGCGTTGGAGACGATGAGGTCCTCGGCGGTCAGGGTGTCGTGGTTCACGCCGTAGACGATGGTCTTGTCGGCGTCGGTGCAGGGGGCCGAGACCAGGACGCGCTTGGCGCCGGCGGTCAGGTGGGCGGCGGCCTTCTCCTTGGTGGTGAAGAGGCCGGTGCACTCGAAGGCGATGTCGACGCCGAGGTCCTTGTGCGGCAGCTCGGCCGGATTGCGGATCGCGGTGACCTTGATCTTGCCGTGGCCCAGATCGATCGTGTCGCCGTCGACGGTCACCGTGCCCGGGAACCGGCCGTGCACGCTGTCGTAGCGCAGCAGGTGGGCGTTGGTCTCCACCGGGCCCAGGTCATTGATGGCCACGACCTCGATGTCCGTGCGGCCATGTTCGACGAGCGAGCGCAGGACGTTCCTGCCGATGCGGCCGAACCCATTGATGGCGACGCGGACGGTCATGGAGATCTCCTCGAGTGCTGAACCGATACTTGGATTTGGGCGCGGTTTTTCGGGTTGGGGGCGCTTGAGTCAACCCCTGGACCGATCAAGTCTTGCCGCAAAGTGTGTCTGACCCTGGATTTCCGGCCGCGCGTGCGCGAACAGCGTCCCCGCGACGGCCGATCCGGCTAATTATATGATCTTCAGGGGTTTCCTCCGCGGAAGGCCGCGGCGGGGTCAGCCCTGGACCACCGCCACCCGGTCGGCGGCCAGCTTGGCGTTGGCGCGCGCGGTGTCGGTGTCGGCGGCGCGGGCGAGCGCCACCCCCATGCGGCGGCGCTCGAAGGCCTCGGGCTTGCCGAACAGGCGCAGGTCCGCGCCGGGCACGCCGAGGGCCTGGGCGACCCCCTCATAGGCCACGCCCCGGGCCTCCATCCCGCCATAGATCACCGCGCTGGCCCCGGGCTCGCGCAGGCTGACATCCACCGGCAGGCCGAGAATGGCGCGGGCATGCAGGGCGAACTCGCTCTGCACCTGGGTGGCCAGGGTCACCAGGCCGGTGTCGTGGGGCCGGGGGCTGACCTCGGAGAACCACACCTCGTCGCCCTTCACGAACAGCTCGACGCCGAACAGGCCAAGGCCCCCCAGCGATCCGGTGACCACCTCGGCGATCTCCCGGGACCGCGCCAGGGCGGCGGGGCTCATGGCCTGGGGCTGCCAGCTCTCCACATAGTCGCCCTTTACCTGGCGGTGGCCGATGGGGGCGCAGAAGGCGGTCTCGATGGTCCCCTCGGGCCCGCGATAGCGGACGGTGAGCTGGGTGATCTCGAAGTCGAAGGCGACCCGGCCCTCGACGATCACGCGGGGCTGCTCCACCCGGCCGCCCTCCAGGGCGTATTTCCAGGCGGCGGGAATGTCCTCGGGCTTCTCCACATAGGACTGGCCCTTGCCCGAAGAGCTCATCACCGGCTTCACGAAGCACGGGTAGCCGGTGACGCCGTTGGCGGCCGCCGTCAGTTCGGCCTCCGTCGAGGCGAAGGCGTAGGCGCTGGTGGGCAGGCCCAGTTCCTCGGCGGCCAGCCGGCGGATGCCCTCGCGGTTCATGGTCAGCTGGGCGGCCCGCGCGGTGGGGATGACGGTGGCCAGGCCCTCGGCCTCGATCCGCACCAGCTCGTCGGTGGCGATGGCCTCGATCTCCGGCACGATCAGGTGCGGGCGCTCCAGCTCCACCACGGCGCGCAGGGCGGCCGCGTCGGTCATGGCGATCACGTGGGACCGGTGGGCCACCTGCATGGCGGGCGCGTCGGCGTAGCGGTCCACCCCGATCACCTCGCAGCCCAGGCGCTGCAGCTCGATCGCCACCTCCTTGCCCAACTCCCCGCAGCCGAGCAGCATGACCTTGACGGCGGAGGGCGAGAGCGGCGTGCCGAGGCGCATGGGAGGGCTCCTGGTGAGTCAGTCTGGGATTAAACCACGAACCACACGAACAAGGGTGTCATCCCGGAAGCCGCGTCAGCGGCTGTCCGGGACCCAGACGCGCGGGGCGTGCCGGAGAGATCGGTGCTTCTGGGTCCCGCACTTCCGCGCTGCGCGCTCCATGCGGGATGACACTGTTCTAGAGCTTCGACTTCGCCGCGGCCGCGACGGCCTCGGCGGTGATGCCGAATTCCTTGTAGAGGCGGTCGGCCGGGGCGCTGGCGCCGAAGCCGTGCATGCCGACGAACACCCCGTCCTCGCCGATGAAGCGCTCCCAGCCGAAGCTGGCGGCGGCCTCGACGGCGACGCGGACGGTATTCTTCGCCAAGACGCTCTCGCGATAGGCGGCGGGCTGGGCGGCGAACAGCTCCCAGCAGGGGGTGGAGACCACCCGCGTGGCGATCCCCTCGGCCTGCAGCAGATCCCGCGCCGCCATGGCGACGCCCACCTCGGTGCCCGAGGAGAAGATGGTCACCTTGGCCGCGCCGCCCTCGGCGGCCGCCAATTCATAGGCGCCCTTGGCCGACAGGTTCTCCGACGAGGCGACGGTGCGCGCCGCCGGGGTCTTCTGTCGCGACAGCGCCATCAGCGATGGGCCATCCTTGCGGGCGACGGCCAGCTTCCAGCACTCGGCGGTCTCCACCAGGTCGGCGGGGCGGAACACGTTGAGGTTCGGCATGGCGCGCAGGGCGGCCAGGTGCTCGATCGGCTGGTGGGTGGGCCCATCCTCGCCGACCCCGATGGAGTCGTGGGTCATGACGTGGATCACCCGCGCCCCCATGATCGCCCCCAGGCGGATCGCCGGACGGCTGTAGTCTGAGAACACCATGAAGGTGCCGGCATAGGGGATGACCCCGCCGTGCAGGGCCATGCCGTTCATGGCCGCGGCCATGCCGAACTCGCGGATGCCGAAATTGATGTAGCGGCCCTCATAGGAAGGCGCATCGAAGGCCAGGGTGCCCTTCACCAGGGTGTTGTTGGAGCCGGTGAGGTCGGCCGAGCCCCCCACCATCTCCGGGATGTTGGGGAACAGGGCGGCGATCGCCGCGCCGGAGTGCTGGCGGGTGGCCGCGCCCGGCTTGGTCTCGACCGCCTCGGCGATCAGGGCGTCGATCTTCTCGAAGGCGTCGGCCGGCAGGTCGCCGGCGACGGCGCGGACGAAGTCGTCGCGATAGTTGGAGGCCGCGAGCGTCTGCTCCCACTTCCGGCGCTGCTTGCCGCCGCGGCGGCCGGCGGCGCGCCAGGGCTTGTAGACCTCCTCGGGCACCACGAAGGGCTCGTGCGCCCAGCCCAGCTTCTCGCGGGTGGCGGCCACCTCGGCCTTGCCCAGCGCGTTGCCGTGGGTGGCGTGGCTGCCTTCGAGCGTGCCCGCGCCCTTGCCGATCTTGGTGGCGCAGGCGATCAGGCTCGGCCTGTCCTGCTTGATCGCCCAGGCCATGGCCCGGCGGATCTGGCCCAGGTCGTGGCCGTCGATGGACTTCACCGCCCAGCCGGCGGCCTTGAAGCGGGCCACCTGGTCGGTGGCGTCCGACAGGGCGACCGCGCCGTCGATTGTGATGGAATTGTTGTCCCACAGGACGGTGAGCTTGGAGAGCTTCAGGCGGCCGGCGATGCTGATTGCCTCATGGCTGACGCCCTCCATCAGGTCGCCGTCGCCGCATTCGACCCAGGTGCGGTGGTCCACCAGGTCCTCGCCGAAGCGGGCGGCCATGCGGCGCTCGGCGATGGCCATGCCCACGGCGGTGGCCAGGCCCTGGCCCAGGGGCCCGGTGGTGGTCTCGACGCCCGGGGTGTGACCCACTTCCGGGTGGCCGGGGGTCTTGGAGCCCCACTGACGCAGGTTGCGCAGCTCGTCCATGCTGACGGCCTTGAAGCCCGACAGGTGCAGCAGGCTGTAGAGCAGCATCGATCCGTGCCCGCCCGACAGCACGAAACGGTCGCGGTCGGCCCAGTCGGGCTTGGTGGCGTCATATTTGAGGAACTTGGTCCAGAGCACCGTGGCCACGTCGGCCATGCCCATGGGCATGCCGGGGTGACCGTTGGAGGCCTGTTCGACGGCGTCCATGGAAAGGACGCGGATCGCGTCGGCCATGGTCTGGAGCGGTGCGGGCATGGGGCTTCCGGTGAGTCTGAACGGGAATTGCGGGCGGGGTCGCACGCACGCAACATCGGGTCAAGGAACGTGACGGGTTCCGGGGGCCGCCCGGCCCGGTCTATAGATTAACAGTCACACCTTCGGAGCGTCGAATGAACCGGGAGTCTGCGGGCGATAGCGCCCTCGACCAGGCCGCAAAACGGCTGGATCGCGCGGTCGCCCAGCTGGAACAGCGTCTGGCGGCCCGCGCGCCCCAGGCGGGCGAGGAGCCGGGCGGCCTGTTCGACCAGGACCGCGCCCAGCTCGCCGACCAGCTCGACCGGGCCCGCGCCCGCGAGCGCGCCCTGGAGGAGGCCGGCGCCGAGGCGTCTGCGGCGCTGGGTCGCGCCATCGCCGAGATCCAGGCGGCGCTGACGCAGGCGCCGCAGGATCAAGTCCCCGCCTCCGAGAGCGAGGAAGCCTAGCCATGGCCCAGATGATCATCGAGGTGAACGGTCGGCCCTATTCGGTGGGCTGCGAGGACGGCCAGGAACAGCACCTGCTCGAATTGGCGAGGCTGTTCGACCGCCAGGTTCGCCAGGTCTCCCAGGACATGGGGCAACTCGGCGACACCCGGCTGTTCCTGATGGGCGCCCTGCTGCTGGCCGACGAACTGTCCGACGTGAAGGCCCGGCTCGCCACCGTCCAGGCCGACCTGGCCCGCATGCAGTCCGATCAGGCCCGCATCGAGGTCCGCGCCACCCTGGCCCTCGACAACGCCGCCAAGCGCATCGAGAAGCTGGCGGCGGAATAATAGGCGGGGCCTGTGGCGTCGCCCTGGTTCAATACCAGGCGACGAACCGCTCATCGGGGTCATCGGGCAGACCCGACTCCCGGATGCGGTCCCAGGGACTGGTCAGCTTGCAGGTCCGCGAGGCGATGATCCTGTCGCCCTGCAGGATGGTCAGCACCGACCACGTCTTGCCGGGAGAGTCGTGCAGCGAGCCCTGCTCGCCCGACGACACGATGTAGTTGAAGCCCTTGTTGCTGAAGCGCAGGCTGGTCTGGCTCCCGCCGCCGCCGCCGATGACCACGCTCTGGAAGGCGCGCCCCTCGCCGCTGGCGATCTCCATCTCCGGCGATCCCGGACGCCCATAGCGGTAGGTCGCCTGGCCCGGCGTGGCGCAGACCGACGCCACCTTGCCCTTGAGCGTACAGGAGAAGATGAGCTGTTCGCCCTTGCGGCAGTCACGGGCGGCGGCCGCGGCAGGGCCGAACGCGACGATCGCCAGCCCAAGGGCGGCGAGGGCGAGTGTGTGTCGCATGGTCTGTCCCTATCGCCGCCCGAACAGCCGCTCGATGTCGGCCAGCTTCAGCTCCACATAGGTCGGCCGCCCGTGGTTGCACTGGCCCGAGTGGGGCGTGGCCTCCATCTGGCGCAGCAGGGCGTTCATTTCCGGGGCCGACAGCCGCCGTCCGGCCCGAACCGAGCCGTGGCAGGCCATGGTGGAGCAGACCTCCGCCAGCCGTTCCTTCAGCGCCAGGGCCTGGCCGTTCTCCGAGAGATCGTCGGCGATGTCGCGGATCAGGCCGGCCACGTCGGTCTCCCCCAGCAGGGCGGGCGTCTCGCGCACCAGCACCGCGCCGGGGCCGAAGGCCTCGACGGAAAGGCCAAGCGCCATCAGCTCGTCGGCCCGGGCCACCACCCGCTCGGCCTCGGCGGGATCGAGCTCCACCACCTCGGGCAGCAGCAGGGCCTGGCGGGTCACCCCGCCCTCGTCCATCTCCACCTTCATCCGCTCATAGACCAGGCGCTCGTGGGCGGCGTGCTGATCGACGATGACGACGCCGTCGCGGGTCTGGGCGACGATATAGGTCTCGTGCACCTGGGCCCGGGCCGCGCCGAGCGGAAAGTCCACGGGATCGAATACCACCGAGGCGGCCGGGGCCTCCCGAAGGCCGGGGCCGGGGACGTAGCTGGAGGGCTCATAAGCGACCTCGGCGCGGGCCGAGACCTCGGTCAGGCCGGGGATCGCCTGGGCCGCCGCCTGCGCCCAGCCGCCCATGCGCCAGGCCGAGAACCCCTCCGCCGAGGGTTGGGGCGAATAGCCGGGGCGGAAGCCCGACAGCGCCTCGCTGGCCACGGAGGTCGAGGCCCGGTGCCCGGCGCCGGCCAGGACGTGGCGCAGGCCGCTGACGATCAGGCCGCGCACCATGGCGGGATCGCGGAACCGCACCTCGGCCTTGGCGGGGTGGACATTGACGTCCACCTGGCTGGGATCGAGCTCCAGATACAGCGCCACCAGGGGGTGGCGGTCGCGGGCCAGGAAATCGGCATAGGCGCCGCGCAGGGCGCCCTGGAGCAGGCGGTCGCGCACCGGGCGGCCGTTGACGAACAGGTACTGATGGGCGGCGTTGCCGCGATTGTAGGTGGGCAGGCCGGCGAACCCCGACAGCCGGATGCCGTCCCGCTCCTGGTCGATGGCGAGCGCATTGTCCTGGAACTCGCGGCCCATGATCGAGGCCAGGCGGGCCAGGCGGCCTTCGGGGCCCTTGCGCTCGGCGGGCAGGCGCAGGGTGCGGCGGCCGTCGAGATCCAGGGCGAAGCTGACCGCCTCGTGGGCCATGGCCTGGCGCTTGATCTCCTCGGCGATCGCCATGGCCTCAGAGCGCTCGGACTTCATGAACTTCAGCCGCGCCGGCGTGGCGTAGAACAGGTCGCGCACCTCGACCCGCGCCCCGTGCGGTCCGGGGAAGGCCGAGGGGGAGACCGCCCCCATGGCGCCGCCCTCCACCAGGATGGCGTGGGCGTCGGCCGAGCCCCGGGCGCGCGACGAGATGGACAGCCGCGCCACCGAGCCGATGGAGGGCAGGGCCTCGCCCCGGAAGCCCAGGGTGTGGATGTGCAGCAGGTCATAGTCCCCGGCGTCGTCGGGGCTGAGCTTGGAGGTGGCGTGGCGCTCCACCGCCAGCGGCAGCTCCAGGGGCGAGAGGCCCGAGCCGTCGTCGGCCACCAGGATGCGGGTCAGACCCCCGCCGTCGGCCTGGACCTCCACCTGGGTGGCTCCGGCGTCGAGGGCGTTCTCCACCAGCTCCTTGACCGCGCTGGCAGGCCGCTCCACCACCTCGCCGGCGGCGATGCGGTTGACGGTCTCGGGCGGCAGGCGGCGGATGGTCATTTTAGGGTCTAGGTCCTCGGACTGGATATATAGGACGATTCCAGCCGGCATGAGGCCCATGACCTTCGCAAGACTCCTGGCCCTCGCCGTCCTGGTGCTGGCGGCCCCCGCCGGCGCCCAGACGCCGGACCCCGACGCGACCTTGGTGGAGGAGCTGGTGGTCACCGGCCGCCTGCCGGGGCCGGCCTGGTGGCGGGTCTCCGACGCCGACACCATCGTCTATGTCCTGGGCGCCCCCTCGGTCATGCCCAAGTCCCTGCCCTGGGATGAGAGCGTGCTCCTGCGTCGGCTGGAGGGGGCCAACCGGGTGATCCTGCCGTTCAACCAGGTCAGCGTCAGCCTGCTCACCGTCCCTGGCGCGGCCTTCAACCTGCTGCGGCTGAGATCGAAGACCCCCTATGAAGAGACCCTGGCGCCGGCCCTGCGGGCCCGGTTCGCCGCCGTGCGGACCCAGGCCGGCAAGCCCGCCGACCGTTACCGGGTCAAGAACGGCCTGGCGGCCGGCCTGATCCTGGTGGACGACTACCGCCAGGCCGCCCAGCTCACCGCCGCCGATCCCGCCAAGACCGTGCGGCGCCTGGCCAAGGCCCGCCGGCTGAAGGTGGAGGAGAAATCCTACGACGGCGGAGCCCTGCTGGGGCAGGTGGTCAAAACGCCCCAGGCCGCCCAGCGGGCCTGTCTGGACGACGCGCTGACCGAGGCCGAGGCCGGTCCCGGCGGCGCCCGCCGGGCCGCCCAGGCCTGGGCCCAGGGCGATGTCCGCGGCGCCTTGACCGCCGAACGCGGCTTCGAGAAATGCCTGGCCGCCGCGCCGGGAGCCCTGTCCCTCGACACCCGCTTCAAGGCCGACCAGGCCGCCGCCATCGCCAAGGCCCTGAAGACCCCGGGCCACGCCGTGGCCGTCGTGCCCCTGCGCCCCCTGCTGGCCCAGGGCGGGGTGCTGGACCAGCTTCGGTCCCAGGGGTTCGAGGTGAAGACGCCGGGGGAGGAATAGGCGGCTTGATCGGCATCAAGGCGGGCGGCGCGCAAGCTGGCGCTTGATCGGCCCTCCAGAGCCCGGAGACCGAGATGGCCGATCCTAGACATATCGCCGGCCTGGCGGGCCCCACCCTCATGGTGATGACCCTCTCCGAGGCGCTTAACCTGGAGATCTGGAGCGGGGTCAGCCCCGCCCTGGTCTATCTCAACGGGCTGCTGCTGTTCGTGGGAGGGCTGGCCGTTGTGCGGGCGCACAATAGCTGGGCCTGGCGCTGGCCCCTGCTGGTGACGCTTCTGGGTTGGGCGGCCCTCGTGGTCGGCCTGCTGCGCATGTTCGCGCCGACGGCCCCGCAGCTTGGCGCGAGCGCGTCGACCTATGCGGTCATCGGCCTATTGTTCACCCTGGGGGCGGTCCTGACCTTCCAGGCCTACCGCCGTCCGGGTCCTACAGACCGGGAAGCTTGATCCGCGAGCTCTTCTCGCGGGCGATGATCACCGGCTTGTCGCCGGTCACTTCGCGGATCTTGGCGGCTTCGGCGGCGGGATCGATCGGGGCGGCGACATTGTCGCCCGCGCCGGCGGCGGCCGCGGCGTTGGCCTTGTTGTCCTTCCAGAACATCACCTTGTCGGCGAAGCTCTTTTCCTTGTGGGCCAGGTCGCCGCCCTCGTCGTCGACGACGTAGCGGATCAGCGGGTCGGCCTTGTCGGCGCCGGCCTTGGCCACCAGCAGCTTCTCGCCCTCGGTGCGGGCCTCGGCGTCGCGGCGGCCCAGCAGGGCGGTGCGCGCGGCGCTCTCGGGCTGCAGTTCCTGCGGACGGGGCTCACCCGGCGCCGGCGGGCGCAGGGAATAGTCGGGCGGCACCACCAGGGGCGCCTTGGAGACCACGCGGAACTCGTCGGGGGTCACCTTGGTCATGCCCAGGGCCTTGCGGCTCGAGGCGCAGCCGGTGAGACCCACCATCCCGATCAGGGCGGTCGCGACGATCACTCGGTTCAAGCTCATCAACTATAGGCTCCGATAGGCCGCCCCCGGCCGGGATGGATAGGTGAGATACCGCAAACGGCGATTAGCGCCAACGCGCTTTCAGGCCGCAGCTTCCTTGCGCGCGGAATCGAGCAAAAGGAAGACCACCCCCACGGTGATGGCCGCGTCGGCCACGTTGAACACCCAGGGGAAGAAGCCCAGGCGCTGGAAGTCCAGGAAATCCACGACCGCGCCGAAGCGGATGCGGTCGATGGCGTTGCCGATGGCCCCGCCGATCACCAGGCCCAGGCCCAGCCCCATGGCCAGGCGCTCGGTACGCCGCGCCCAGCCGCTGAGCAGGACCGCGACGATCAGGGAGAAGGCCACCAGCAGCCAGCGCACCAGGTCGTGCTCGGCGCGGAAGAGGCCAAAGCTCACCCCCTGGTTCCACACCAGGGTCAGGCTGAAGGGCCCGCCCACCGGCACGCTGGAGCCCGCCTGGGTTCCCAGCAGGTTGAGGATCGCGGCCTTGGCGATCTGGTCCAGCACGATGACCGTGGCGGCCAGGCCATAGGCCAGCCAGCCCAGCTTGGAGACAGATTTCACAGGCCTCACGCCCCTTCGTGCTGCGCGTCCCAGGCGGCCACCGCCTCGGCGTCGCGCAGGGAGAGCTCCGGATAGCGGGGATCGCTCCCCACCTCCGGCAGGATACGCCAGGAGCGGGCGCACTTCTTGCCCTGCGCCTTCAGGGGTTCGACGGCCACGCCAGAGGTCTCGGGCAGCCGGAAGGCGCCGGCCGGGCCGTCGCCGGCCACCAGGGTCGCCTGGCTGGTGCGGAACAGTTCGGCGGCGTCCAGGCCCTCGAAGGCGGCCATCAGGGCGGGATCGGCCAGATGGACGCGCGGGGCGGCCTCCAGGGCGGCGCCCATGCGCTTCTCGCGGCGTTCGACCTCCAGGGCGCCGGTGACCACCGAGGTGACCGACTGGATCTTCGCCCAGCGTTCGGCCTCCGCCGGATTGGCCCAGGACGCCGGCGTCTCGGGGAAGACCCGCAGGCAGTTGGAGGTCGAGTCGGGGAACCGGGTGGTCCAGGCCTCTTCCATGGTGAAGGGGATCAGCGGGGCCAGCCAGATGGTCAGGCGCTCGAACACGGCGTCCATCACCGTGCGGGCGGCCCGGCGGCGGAGGGACGAGGGCTGATCGCAATAGAGGGCGTCGCGGCGGATGTCGAAGAACAGCTGCGACAGCTCCACCTGGCAGAACTCGGTGATCGGCCGGCTGACGTCCTGGAACAGATAGGCCGCGTAGGCGTCGCGGATCTGGCCGTCCAGCTCGTGCAGGCGGTGCAGGATGAACCGCTCCAGCGGCGGCATGTCCTCCAGGGCCACGCGCTCGCTCTCCTCGAAGCCGGCGAGCGCCCCCAACAGATAGCGGACGGTGTTGCGCAGCTTGCGATAGGCGTCGGTGGTGGTGGCCAGGATGGTCTTGCCGATCCGGCCGTCGTCGGAATAGTCGATCATCGAGGCCCAGAGCCGGATGATCTCGGCGCCGGACTCGCGGATCACCACCTCGGGGTCGACGGTGTTGCCCTTGGACTTGCTCATCTTCTCGCCGTTCTCGTCCATGGTGAACCCATGGGTGAGGATGGCGTCGTAGGGCGCGCGGCCGCGGGTGCCGGAGCTTTCCAGCAGCGAGGACTGGAACCAGCCGCGGTGCTGGTCGGAGCCCTCGAGATAGAGGTCGGCGGGCCAGCGGGTGTGCTCGCGGTTTTCCAGGGTGAAGGCGTGGGTCGAGCCGGAATCGAACCAGACGTCGAGGATGTCCTCGACCTTCTCGAAGCGCTCGGGATCGTGCTCGCCCAGGAAATCGCTCACCGGCCGGGTGAACCAGGCGTCGGCGCCCTCGGCGGCGATCAGGTCGACGATCCGCTTGTTGATGTCTGCGTCCACCAGGGGCTGGCTGGTTTCCTTGTCGACGAACATTGCCAGGGGCGCGCCCCAGGCGCGCTGGCGGCTGATCAGCCAGTCGGGACGGCTCTCCACCATGGCGCGGATGCGGTTCTTGCCCCCGGCCGGATAGAATGTGGTGGCCTCGATGGCGTCGAGGGCGGTTTCGCGCAGGGTCTTGCCGTCGTGGACCTTGTCCTCGATGGGCTCGTCCATGCGGATGAACCACTGCGGGGTGTTGCGGAAGATCACCGGCGCCTTGGAGCGCCAGGAGTGGGGATAGGAGTGCTCCACCCGCCCGCGCGCCAGCAGGCGGCCGGCCTCGATCAGCTTGTCCTGCACCGCGGCGTTGGCGGGGCCGAACCTGCCGACCTTCTTGCCCTCGGTCTCCAGCACCTTGAGGCCGGCGAACAGGGCGACGTGGTCGTAATAGGCCCCGTCGGGATCGACGGTCTCGGGGATCTCGCGGTGGCCGTGGGCCAGCCAGACCAGGTAGTCGTCGGCCCCGTGGCCCGGGGCGGTATGGACAAAGCCGGTGCCGGCGTCGTCGGTGACGTGGTCGCCGTCCAGCAGCGGCACGGCGAACTGGTAATAGCTGTCCAGCCCCGCCAGCGGATGCTCGGCGGTGACGCCCTGCGGATCGAAGGTCTCGATCCGGCGGGTCGCGCTGATCTTGGCGGCCTTGAAGACGTCCTCGGCCAGCTTGTCGGCCACGATCAGCTTGTCGCCGGCCTTGGCCCAGGGCTCGAACTCCAGGCCCTCTTCCATGGCCTCGACGAGATAGACGCCATAGGCGATGTCGTTGTTGTAGCTGATCGCCCGGTTGGCGGGGATGGTCCAGGGCGTGGTCGTCCAGATGACGATGCTGGCGCCGCGGGCGGCCTCGCTGCCGTCGACCACCGGGAACTTCACCCAGATGGTCGGCGAGTTCACATCGGCGTATTCCACCTCGGCGTCGGCGAGCGCCGTGCGCTCCACCGGGCTCCACATCACCGGCTTGGAGCCGCGATAGAGCTGGCCGGAGGTGACGAACTTGTGGAACTCAGCGACGATGGCGGCCTCGGACGAATAGTCCATGGTGGCGTAGCGGTTCTCCCAGTCGCCCACCACGCCCAGGCGCTTGAAGCCCTCGCGCTGGACGTCGATCCACTGGGCGGCGTAGGCGCGGCAGCGCTCGCGGAACTCGGCCTTGGAGACCTCGTCCTTGCGGCGGCCCTGGCCGCGCAGCTCCTCCTCGATCTTCCACTCAATGGGCAGGCCGTGGCAGTCCCAGCCGGGCACGTAGTCGACGTCGTAGCCCATGGCGAACCGCGAACGGACCACGAAGTCCTTCAGGGTCTTCTGCAGGGCGTGGCCGATGTGGATGGCGCCGTTGGCGTAGGGCGGGCCGTCGTGCAGCACGAACAGCGGGGCCTTGGCCGCCTGCCGGTCTTTGCGCATGGTGTTGTAGAGATCGAGCTTCGCCCAGCGGGCCAGGATCTCGGGCTCCTTGACCGGCAGGCCCGCCCGCATCGGGAACGGGGTGTCGGGGAGGAAGACGGTTTCGCGATAGTCGCGCGCGGGCTTGTCAGCGTCGTCGGCCATGGGGCTTTCCAGCAGGGTTCGGAACGAGTGTGCGGGTGATCCCGGCGCGCGCTGGAGCTTCGTCCGGCGGCGTCACGCCGGGCGGGTAATTCGCGACATTGTCCGAACCAGAGTCATAGCGGGCGGCAATAGCAGAGGGCGCCGCGTGGGGCGAGCCCTTTGGTTTGCTCGACTAGCGTCGGCGTTCCCGTGGCGTGACGGTGACGGTCATCCGCCGGCCCTGGCGGATGACCTCGAAGGCCATGGCCCGGCCGATGGTGTCGGTCCCCAGCACCCGCATCAGGTCGTCCAATCCGGTCAGGGGCGCCCCCTCGGCGGCCACCAGCAGGTCGCCGGGCAGCAGGCCCGCGCGCGCCGCCGGGCCGTTCACCTCGCAGGTGGCGATCCAGACGCCGAAGGGTTGGTCTAGGCCCACGGCGCGGGCCAGGTCGCGGGGGATCGGCGCCTGCTGGGCGATGACCCCGATGGAGCCCCGCCGCACCCGCCCGTGCTTGATCAGCTCGCCCACCACCAGGGCCGCGGTGTTGGCCGCCACGGCGAAGCAGAGGCCCTGGGCGCCGGAGATCACCGCGGTGGCGATCCCCACCACCTCGCCGGCGGAATTGACCAGGGGGCCGCCGGAGGAGCCGGGATTGAGCGAGGCGTCGGTCTGGATGAGGTCCTCGATCAGCCGCCCCCGCTCGCCGCGCAGGGAGCGGCCGAGCGCCGAGACGATGCCGGCCGTCACCGTGGCCTCGAACCCCAGGGGCGCGCCGATGGCGATCACCAGCTGGCCCCGGCGCATGGCCTTGGAGTCCCCCAGCCTGGCGTAGGGCAGGGTGACCCCGCCCTCGATGCGCAGCAGGGCGAGATCGGTGTCGGGGTCGTCGCCGATCAGCCGGGCGCGGAACACCCGCCCGTCGAGGCCGACGATCTCGGCCAGGGTCGAGCCGCGCACCACGTGGCTGTTGGTGAGGATCAGGCCGTCCGGGGCGATGACCACGCCCGAGCCCACCCCCTCGGGTCCCTCGGGGCTGCGCCAGGGATGGACGCTGACCACGGCGGGGCCCACCCGTTCGACGGCGCTCACCACGGCGTGGGAATAGGCGTCCAGCAGGCCCGCATCGCCCCCCGGCGTCGCCAGGTGGGTCGGGGGCTGCGGCGGCAGCTCCGAATAGGTGAAGGTGGCCCCCGGCGCGAAGGCGTAGGACGGCGGCCGCTTGCGGCGGGGCCGGCGCGCCGCGGCGAAGGCGGCGTATTTGAAGCCCTTGATCTGGGTCGGCATCGGCCCCTCGCAGTCCTGGCCCCTAGGAAAAGCCAGCTGTTAACCAAGAGTCCAGGGGTGTCGCGCGTGGGGAGAGGTGGGCTGGGCGGCGCCTCCCCTCCGTGTCATCCCGCATGCAGCGGCGAAGCCGCGGAAGTGCGGGACCCAGACGCGCCGACCTCTCCTGCACGACCCGTGCGTTTGGGTCCCGGACAAGCGCTGCGCGCTTTCCGGGATGACACCCTTGCCTATCGGGAAGCCCTGCGCCTTGAAGGGGCGAGAGAGGTCAGATCTCCGGCAGCAGCATCGCCCGGGCCAGGGCGGCGTCGGCCATGATCTGGGCGGTCATGGCGTCCATGCTCTCGAACTTGGCCTCGTCGCGCAGGAAGGCGATCAGGTCGGTCTCGATGACCTGGTCGTAGATGTCCTCGTCGAAGTCGAACAGCCAGACCTCCAGCAGCGGGGCGGTGATCCCGTCCACCGTGGGATTGATCCCGATATTGGCCACCCCGGCGATCTCGCGGCCGTCGGGCAGGCGGGTGCGGGTGGCGTAGACCCCGAACCGGGGCTGCACATAGTCCTTCAGGGCCACATTGGCGGTGGGATAGCCGAGCGTGCGGCCGAGCTGGCGGCCGTGCTGCACCATGCCCTCGATGGCGAAGGGCCGGCCCAGGATCGCCGCGGCGTCTTGCGGCCTCCCCTCGCGCAGGGCGTCCCGCACCCCGGTGGAGGAGAACTTGCTGACTCCGTCCCCCACCGCCTGGGCCACCGAGACGCCGAAGCCCAGCTCCTGGCCGTAGCGGGTCATGGTCTCTGGACTGCCGGTGCGGTCCTTGCCGAAGGAGATGTCGAACCCCAGGGCCACGTCGCGGACGCCCAGGCCCTGGTGCAGCACGTCGATGGCGAACTCGCGGTCGGTCATCTGGGCCAGCTCGGGGGTGAAGGGCAGGATGTAGAAGATATCGACCCCCAGGCCGGCCAGCGCCCGGGCCTGCTGCTCGGCGTTCATCAGCCGGAAGGACGGCGCGTTGGGCTGGAAGATGCGGCGCGGATGCGGCTCGAAACTGATCACCCCCAGGGACGCCTTGAGTCGGCCCGCGGCCTTGGCGGCCAGGGCGATGACGCTCTGGTGGCCGCGATGCACGCCGTCGAAATTGCCCAGCGCCACGGCCGCGCCGCGGTCGCTCTCCGCCAGGTCCTTCCAGCCGTCGACGATACGCATGGGGCTCAGGCGCCCTTCCGGGGGACCATGATCACCGCCTCGCCGTCCACCACGGTCTTGCCGTTCACCTGGCAGACGGTGGCGAGCGTCGCGTGGCCGCGGGCCTCGTCCAGGGCCTGGATCGTCACCCGGGTCACCACCGCGTCCCCCAGCTTCACCGGCCGGCGGAAGCGCATCGACTGCGACAGGTAGATGGAGCCCGGGCCCGGCAGCTTCGTGCCGATCACCGCCGAGATATAGGCGCCCGACAGCATGCCGTGGGCGATGCGGGTCTGAAAGGTCGTGGTCTTGGCGTAGTCCTCGTCCAGATGGACGGGATTGGTGTCGCCCGAGACGGCCGCGAAGGCCTCCACGTCGCTGGCGGTGACGACCCTGGTGGTCTCGGCCGACTGGCCGAGGCTCAGATCTTCGAAGAACAGTCCCTGCACGCGCGGTTCCTTCAGCCCCGGCTTCCTTAGCCGCCTTGGGCGCTCAAGCGAAGCCCTGGACGAGATCGGGCGTCCGGGGCAGGCTGGCAAGTCTGATTGGGAGGCGATGATGAGAAACCTGGCCCTGGCCTTGGCCCTGACCACGCTCGCGGCCTGTTCCCCGCCCGCCGCCAAGGCCCCCGCGGCGCCCGCGCAGGCCGCAGCGCCCGCGCCGGCGCCCGCCGCCGCGGCCCCGGCCGCCGAGCCCCTGACCATGAGCTTCTCGGGCCTGCTGCCCTGCGCCGATTGTCCCGGGCTGAAGACCGAGCTCACCCTCACCCGTGACGCCCCCTATTCCGGCGACGGGACCTACCGGCTGGTGGAGACCTATCTGGAGCGCGGCGCGCCCCTCACCACCACCGGCAAGTGGGGGACCCTGCGCGGCGACGCCGTCGATCCCGACGCCACGGTCTACGAACTCGACCCCGACAAGCCCGACGGGGCCCGTCACTTCCTGCGCGTCGGCAATGACGAGGCGCTGAAGGCCCTGGACGGCGACATGAAGCCCCTGCCCGACGCCCTGCCGAGCACGCTCAAGCGGGTGAAGTAGGCGCCGCTACCAGACCAGGTCGGCGATGGCGTAGGTGGCGGTGAGGCCGTCGGCGGCCAGCAGGTCCTCCACGGCCTTGGCGTCGAGGCCGTCGGGGCCGATGGTTTCGGCGCCGTGGATGCCGCTGGCGACGAACAGCACGTCCAGGCCCTGGTCGTTGGCGCCCTTGACGTCGGTGGGCAGGCCGTCGCCGATGCAGAGCACCCGCGAACGGTCCACCGGCCGGCCCAGCAGGCGCTGCGCCTCGATCAGGCACAGGTCGTAGATCGGCGCATAGGGCTTGCCGGCCATCAGCACCTCGCCGCCGAGGCTGGCATAGAGCTGGGCCAGAGCCCCGCCGCAATAGATCAGCCGGTCACCCCGCTGCACCACGATGTCGGGATTGGCGCAGGTCATCACCAGGCCGCGCGCGGCGCAGGCCTCGAAACGGTCCTGATAGTCGCCGGGGCCCTCCACCTCGTCGTCATAGGGGCCGGTCACCGAGATGAAGGCGGCCTTGTCATAGTCGGCGTAGTCGAGGTCCAGCCCCTCATAGAGCGGCGCGTCCCGGTCGGGCCCGACCCGCCAGGCGGGACCGGGCGCCAGTTCGCTCAACAGCACCCGGGTGGCGTCGCCCGACGTGACGAAGGCCTGCCAGGTCGCGCGCGGCACGCCGAGTTCGTCCAGCTGCGGGATCACCGAGTGCGAGGGCCGCGGCGAGTTGGAGATCAGCACCACCGGCTTGGCCTCGCCCCAGCGGGCCAGGGCGCCGCAGGCGGCGGGGAAGCTCTCGCGCCCGTTGTGGATCACCCCCCAGACGTCGGAGAGGATCACGTCGTAGCGGTCGGTGAGGGCGGAGAGTCCGGAGACGATCTGGGGCGCGGTCATGGGGCCGGGCGGTACCGGGCCGAACCCGCCCGGTCAAACGGTTTGGCTAGTGCCGTCCGCCGCCCGCGCGGCGGCGCATGGTGCTGCGCAGGAACTCGGCGGGGGGATCGGTCTCGGCCAGGACGGCGTCCTTGATCGGCCGCGGCTCGCCGAACAGGTGGCCCTGGCCATAGGCGATGTCGAGTTCGAGGATGTCGACGATCTGGCGCTCCTCCTCGACCTTCTCGGCGATGATCTCCACCCCGTAGCGGCGGGTGAGGGTCGCGAAGTCCTGGGCGGCCAGGTCGGGCATGGACTTCAGCACCAGGCCCTCGTCGGTCTCCATCAGCTGGCTCAGCAGGAACTGGGCGCCGATCTTCAGGAACTTCACGTCGGAACGGGCCAGGTCCTGGAAGTCCAGGTCCAGGTCCACGACCTTGTCGAGGCTGAAGCGGAAGCCGAGGTCGGCCAGCTTGCCCATGTTGCGCGCCTCGGTGGCGCCGCGGGCGTCGAAGGCGGCCTGGCCCAGCTCGAAGATCAGGGCGCCGGCCAAGTCGCGGTTGGCGGCCAGCAGGTCGAGGAACTGCGGGAAGAAGCTCTCGTCGGCCAGGCTGGAGGTGGAGATGTTGCAGAAGATGCCGATCTTCTTGTCGGTCTTGGCCAGCCGGCGCACGATCTGCACGCAGCGGAACAGCAGCAGGTTGTCGATGGAGGTGACCAGGCCCTCGGGCTCGGCCACGGCCAGGTATTCGGCGGGCATCATCACCCGGCCGGTGGCGTCGCGCAGGCGCGAGAAGCTCTCGTAGAACACCGTCCGGCGCTGGGGCAGGCCGACGACCGGCTGCAGGTAGAGGTCGACGCGGTTTTCGGCGAGCGCCTCGCGGATGGTCTCCAGCAGGGCGGCGGACTGGCGGTGCTGCGGGGCGTGGCGGGCGGTCAGCGGGGCCTGGACCATCCGCTCCTCCAGCCTCTGGCCCATGCGCTGGACCAGGTCCTCCAGCATGTGGACCTCGCCGGTCAGCTCCTCGGAGCGGCGCAGGGCGTCGTCGGTGACGGTGGAGACCACCTCCACCACCCGGGCGTCCATGCGCTCCATCTGGTCGATGAGGATCCGCTGGGCCTCCCGCACGGTCTCGAGCTCGCGGCGCAGGGCGGCGTTCTCCAGGCTGTGCATAATCAGGCCGTGGAAGGTGTAGCAAAGGGCGAACCCGGCCGCGAGCATGGCCAGGCCGGCCGCCCAGCCTCCCCCGTTACGCCACAGGAGGAGGGCGAAGATCAGTGCAACACAGAGATAGGCGCCCGAAAGCAGCGCCAATGTGAGCCGTCGCATGGTCCCGCCTGCCCGAATCGCTTCTGAGTATCCGATGCGCCGCCGGTGCAAGTCGAACAGATTAACGATTGCGCGAGCGCCTCGCGCTAATTGGACGCGGCGACCTTGCCCAGCACCATGTCGGCCGCCTTCTCCGCGATCATGATCGTGGGCGCGTTGGTGTTGCCCGAGACCAGGCGCGGCATCACCGAGGCGTCAACCACCCGCAGGCCCTCGACCCCCCGCACCCGCAGCTGGGCGTCCACCACCGCCATCGGCCCCGAGCCCATCTGGCAGGTGCCCACCGGGTGATAGATGGTCGAGCCGGCCATGCGGGCGTAGCCCAGCAGGGCCTCGTCGTTGTTGAAGTCCGGGCCCGGCAGCATCTCGTGGTCGATATAGGGGGCGAGCGCCGGCTGGGCGGCGATCTTGCGGCCCCACTTCAGGCCGGCCACCGCCACCTCCTGGTCCAGGGGATCGGAGAGGTAGTTGGGCGCGATGGCGGGATAGACGCTCGGGTCGGCCGACTTGATGCGGATCGTCCCGCGGCTTTCGGGGCGCACCTGGCACGGCGCGATGGTCAGGCCCGGCGCGCCGTCCAGCTCCATCTTGCCGCTCATGGCCTTTTCCAGGTTCTGCGAGGCCGGCAGGATATGGAACTGGATGTCCGGTCCGGCGAGATCGGGCCGCGACTTGCAGAACGCCGCCACGTGCGCCGCCGACAGGGTCAGCAGCCCCTTGCGCTGGAAGGCGTATTTCAGGACCTCGCCGAGGAAGCGCGGGCCCTTGGTCAGCTCGTTGACCGAGATCGTGCCGGCCTTCAGGCGGTAGGTGACCGCCATGACGTAGTGGTCCTGCAGGTTCTCGCCGACGCCGGGCAGGTCGGCCACCACCTCGATCCCATGGTCGCGCAGCAATTCACCGGGGCCAACGCCGGAGAGCTGCAGCAGTTGCGGGGAATTGATCGCCCCGCCCGCCAGGATCACCTCGCGCCGGGCCTTGGCGATCTTGCGGACGCCGTTCTGGAGATACTCCACCCCCACCGCCCGCTTGCCCTCGAAGATCACCTTGGTGGTGAGGGCGTGGGTCTCGACCTTGAGGTTGGCGCGGCCCATGGCCGGGTGCAGATAGGCCACCGCCGCCGAGCAGCGCTGTCCGTTCTTCACGGTCAGCTGGTAGTAGCTGACGCCTTCCTGGTCCTCGCCGTTGACGTCGGCGTTGCGCGGAATGCCGGCCTCGACGCAGGCCTCCACCACGGCGTCGGACACCGGGTGCTTGGTGGTGACGTCCGAAACGTTGAGCGGGCCGCCCACGCCGTGATGGGCGCTGGCCCCGCGTTCCTGGTGCTCGGAGCGCTTGAAATAGGGGGCGACATCGTCCCAGCCCCAGCCCTCGCAGCCCAGCTGCCGCCAGCCGTCATAGTCGGCCTGCTGGCCGCGGATGTAGAGCAGGCCGTTGATGGAGGAGGAGCCCCCCAGCACCTTGCCGCGCGGCCAGGTGTGCACCCGGCCGCCGGTGCCGGGATCGGGTTCGGTGGGATAGAGCCAGTTGACCTTGGGGTCCTTCAGCGTCTGGGCGTAGCCCACGGGCACGTGGATCATGACGTTGGAGAAGAACTGGCCCGGCTCCTTGGTGGGCCGGTCGTCGCCGCCGGCCTCCAGCAAGAGCACGGCGTTGGCGCTGTCCGCGCTCAGGCGGTTGGCCAGCACGCATCCGGCCGAACCCGCGCCGACGATGATGTAGTCCGCGGTGGGGGTGTCGGGCATCGGGGCGGCTCCTGCGTGGTGGGTTGCAGGGTTCGTTGTGTCGGTTCGAAGCGCCGCCGTAAACGGCCGATTGTGGTCGCCCTGTGCGGAGGGTCTGTACCGCCAAGATGCTCCCTTCTTGGGGGAGCTGGCGCGAAGCGCCTGAGGGGGACTTTGACTCTTGTTTGGCTGTTTGGCGCGGTGGGTGTCGACTACGTCGATCCCCCTCCGACCCGCCGCTTCGCGACGGCCCACCTCCCCCACATCGGCGCTGCGCGCCTGGGGGAGGATCCAGGCTCTACCGCGTCGGAACGGGCACGTCGCCGCGGTAGTCGTAGAAGCCGCGGTCGGTCTTGCGGCCGAGCCAGCCGGCCTCGACATACTTCACCAGCAGGGGGCAGGGCCGGTACTTGGAGTCGGCCAGGCCCTCGTAGAGGACGTTCATGATCGACAGGACGGTGTCCAGGCCGATGAAGTCGCCCAGCTCCAGCGGGCCCATCGGGTGGTTGGCGCCCAGCTTCATGGCCGTGTCGATGGCCTCCACCGTGCCGACGCCTTCATAGAGGGTGTAGATCGCCTCGTTGATCATCGGCACCAGCACGCGGTTGACGATGAAGGCGGGGAAGTCCTCGGCGTTGGCGGTGGTCTTGCCCAGCGACTTGGCGAAGTTGACGGCGGTCTCGTAGGTGGGCGCGTCGGTGGCGATGCCGCGGATGATCTCCACGAGGTTCATCAGCGGCACGGGGTTCATGAAGTGCAGGCCGATGAACCGGCCGGGCCGGTCCGACGCCGCCCCCAGGCGGGTGATGGAGATCGACGAGGTGTTCGACGCCAGCAGGGTGTTGGGCCCGAGGTGCGGGGTGAGCGCCTTGAAGATCGACTTCTTGACCTCTTCGTTCTCGGTGGCCGCCTCGATGGCCAGGTCCGTGGTCCCGATGGACTGCAGCTCCGGCGCGGCCTTGATGCGGGCGATGGCGGCGTCCATCGCCTCCTGGGTGATGATGCCGCGGCCGACCTGGCGGGTCATGTTCTTGCGGATCTGGGCCAAGCCCGTCTCGATCCGTTCGGCGCTCACATCGTGCAGCAGCACGTCGTAGCCGCCCAGGGCGACCACGTGGGCGATGCCCGAACCCATCTGACCAGCGCCGATGACGCCGACCGATTTGATATCCACCATGCCGACAAAGCCTCGATCATGCGGGGCGGTATCCCCTGTCCGCCGCCGCTTGTGACGAGTTTCTAACATGGGCATGTGCGGCGCCGCCAAGGCTTTTGCTGCGCCGCAGCGCGAGGAGGCCCGGCGACTGTGGCGCGGACGCCGCGATCGGACCCGCCTGAGCGCAACGAAAAGGGGCGGTCCCTCGCGGAACCGCCCCTGGTCGTATCGGCCTTGATCGGGCCGGGATTACTTCCCGGCGGCGGTCAGGGCGTCCATCAGTTCCGGCACGGCGGTCTTGTAGTCGGCCACCAGACCGAAGTCGGCGACCTGGAAGATCGGCGCGTCGGCGTCCTTGTTGATCGCCACGATGATCTTGGAGTCCTTCATCCCGGCCAGGTGCTGGATGGCGCCGGAGATGCCGATGGCGACATACAGTTCCGGGGCCACGACCTTGCCGGTCTGGCCGACCTGGTAGTCGTTGGGGGCGTAGCCCGCATCGACCGCCGCGCGGCTGGCGCCGATGGCGGCCCCGAGCTTGTCGGCCAGGGGGTCGATGACCCGCTGGAACTCCTCGGCCGAGCCCATGGCCCGACCGCCGGAGACGACGATCTTGGCGCCGGCGAGTTCGGGACGGGCCGACTTCACCAGCTGCTGATCGACGAACTTGGTCTTGGGGGCGCCGTCGCCGGCGGCGACGTTCTCGACCGGGGCCGAGCCGCCCTCACCGGCCGCCTTGAAGGCGGTGGCGCGGACGGTGATCACCTTCTTGGCGTCGGAGGACTGGACGGTCTCCAGCGCGTTGCCGGCGTAGATCGGCCGCACGAAGGTGGAGCCGTCGACGACCTCGACGATTTCCGAGATCTGGGCGACGTCCAGCTTGGCCGCGATGCGGGGGCTGAAGTTCTTGCCCTGCGAGGTGGCCGGGGTCAGGACGGCGTCATAGTTCGCCATCAGGGGGACGACGGCGGCGGTGACCGCCTCGGCCAGGCCTTGGCCCAGGGCGTCGCTCTCGGCCAGCAGCACCTTGCGGACGCCGGCGATCTTGCCGGCGGCCTCGGCGACGGCCTTGGCGCCGGACCCGGCCACCAGGATGTCGACGTCGGACGACAGGGCGAGCGCCGCGGTCACGGTCTTGTGGGTGCTGTCCTTCAGGGACGCGTTGTCATGATCGGCGATAACGAGAACGGCCATTAGAGCACCCCCGCGGTCTTGAGGTTGGTGACCAGGTCGGCGGCGCTTTCCACCTTGATGCCGCCGCCGCGCTTCGGCGGTTCGGTGACCTTGACGACCTTGAGGCGCGGGGCGGTGTCGACGCCGAGCGAGGCGGCTTCCTTCACGTCCAGCGGCTTCTTCTTGGCCTTCATGATGTTGGGCAGCGAGGCGTAGCGCGGCTCGTTGAGACGCAGGTCGGCGGTGATGATCGCCGGCAGGGTCACGTCGATGGTCTGGATGCCGCCGTCGACCTCGCGGCCCACCTTGGCGTCGCCCGCGTTGAGCTCGATGGAGTTGGCGAAGGTCGCCTGCGGCCAGTCGAGCAGGGCCGCCAGCATCTGGCCGGTGGCGTTGTTGTCGCCGTCGATGGCCTGCTTGCCCATGATCACCACGTCGGGGCTCTCTTCGGCGATGATCGCCGCGAGCAGCTTGGCGACGGCCAGGGGTTCGGGGTCCTGGTCGGTCTGGATCAGGATCGCGCGGTCTGCGCCCATGGCCAGGGCCGTGCGCAGGGTTTCCTGCGCCTGGGCCGGGCCGATGGACACGGCCACCACCTCCGTGGCGACGCCCTTTTCCTTCTGGCGCACGGCTTCTTCGACCGCGATCTCGCAGAAGGGGTTCATGGACATCTTCACATTGGCGAGGTCCACACCGGATTGGTCCGGCTTGACCCGGGCCTTGACGTTGTAGTCGATCACCCGCTTCACGGGGACGAGCACCTTCATGGCTTCGCTAACGCCTCAAATTGCTAAAAATTGAACGGTTGGGGCATAACGGTTCCGACGCGCAATGCAAGCCGGGCGCGGGTCACACTGCGCCGCAATTTTGTCCGGGCGGCCAGATAGGCCGCTCAAAACCCCTGCCAAGACGAAGATCATGAACCGAACGATCAAGCGCCTGATGTTGATTTTCGTGGGCGCCTTCGCCCTCTCCACCGTGGCGGTCATCGTCTATCAGGTGGGTTGGGTGATCCCCGGACAGCGGTGTGAATCCAACGGCGACTGGTGGGACTGGCGCGGCCGCACCTGCGCCCACCCGGTGCTGATCTCCGACATCACCGGCCGGGTGATCGACAATGACGCCCAACGCAAGGCCGCCAAGGCCGCCGCCGCCAAGGCCCGGGGCGAGGCCGTTCCGGCTCCCGCGCCCGCTCCCTAACGGGTGGCGCCCGAGCGCCAGAAGACGTCGGCCCGGCCCTGGTCGTTGGCCGCGCGGGCGGCGACGAACAGCAGGTCCGACAGCCGGTTGAGATAGCGGAAGGCCGGGCCGGAGACCTCCTCGCCGGACTCCATCAGGGCCACGGCCACGCGCTCGGCGCGGCGGGCCACGGTGCGCGCCAGGTGCAGGGCCGCCGCGGCCGGCGACCCGCCGGGCAGGACGAAGGAGGTCAGGGCGGGCAGGGCGCCGTTCAGGTGGTCGATCTCCTGTTCCAGCCGCGCCACCTGCGAATCGAGGATGCGCAGCACCTGCCCCTCGATCTCGTCGGGCTTGGCCGGGGTCGCGAGGTCGGCGCCCAGATCGAAGAGTTCGTTCTGGATGCGGGCCAGGATGTCGTCCAGCGGCCCGCCGGCCGTGTGCAGCCGGGCCAGGCCGATACAGGCGTTGGTCTCGTCCACCGCCCCATAGGTCTCAACCCGCAGCGAGGCCTTGCTCACCGTGGCCCCGCTGGCCAGGCGGGTGGCGCCCTTGTCGCCGGCCCGCGTGTAGATCTTGTTCAGGGTCACCATGGCTAGCCCCGGTGCCGCCACCAGACCGCGGTCACCAGCAGGGCCACGGCGATGGCCTGCAGCAGGACCCGCAGCCGCATCAGCTTGTTCGAATAGGAGCGGCCGAAGTCGCCCCCTCGGAACAGGGCGTAGAGCCCGATGAACAGGGTCACGGTCACCGCCAGCAGGGCGAGGGGAATCAGAATGTCGAAAGCGCGTTCCATCCGGCCAATCTAGAGCGGGGCGGGCGATGAAACCATCCGGCGAATCCGACGTTGAAACGTGGTTACACGAGCACGCTCAATGATCGACGGTATGCTCGGGCGTCGTGTTTCCGACCTGCAACAGTGGGAAAGGCCTCGAAATGGCGAGTGCGACGCTGCGCCACACAGTCCAGGCTCAACCTATGGGCTAAGCCCCGCCCTCTGCTCGTATCGCGGAACGAGTTAGATGAACTTGATCAAATGACGCCCTTTCGCTTGGACGCGCCGCGGCGAACGGGTTAGAGAACGGACACCTGTCATGCCGCCTCCCCAGGCCAGTGACCCGGGCGCCTCCCCGCGCCCAGATTCTGAAGTTGAAATGTGCGAGCTCATCGCTGACCTGCGCGACGCCGCCCGGGATGGACGCCGCCTTGCGCGGCGCGACCCCGGGCCGCTTGAGAAGGTCGCCGGCGAGTCCCGCCAATGGTTCGAACACTCCGCGGAGGCGGCCCTTTCGAGGCTGGACGCTCAATGAAACACGTTCCCGGTACTCTCCACGGCGCCCAGGAAGCCGAAATGCGCGTGCCCACCCGCCGCGCGCTCGCCAAGCAGCAGACCCGCGCCAAGGTGCTGGCCGCCGCCCGCCGGCTGTTCTCCGAAGAGGGCTATGAGGGCGCCACCATCCGCGACATCGCCGCCGCGGCGGGCATGTCCACCGGCGCGGTGTTCGCCAACTTCTCCGACAAGTCCGACCTGTTCCGCGAGATCATGCTCGCCGACATGGCCGACGTGGCCGAGACCATGCGCGAAGCCGCCCTGCGCGGCCGCAATGTGGACGACGCCCTGCTGAAGGCCTTCGCCGCCGGCTACGCCTTCTACAAGACCCAGCTGCCGCTCGCCCGGGCCGCCTTCTCCATCTCCTGGTCCCCCGACCAGGGCCAGGAGCTGCGCAACATGCCCCCGGTCCAGGCCCTGCACGACCTGATCAACGAACAGCTGGTGCTGGGCGTCGAGCGGGGCGAACTCAGCCAGGAGGCGGAGGTCAAGCTGCGCACCCAGATGCTGTTCGACTGCTACCTGGCCAACTATCCCGAGGCGATCTTCCAGGGCTGGAGCATCGATGCGCTCCAGGCCAAGGCCAAGGATCAGATCCGCGTCATCCTGGCCGGCGCGCGCCGCGGCTGACCCGAGAGGGTGCGACGTACTGTCGCACCTTCCTGTGGGCGGCGCCCGGCCGCGTGGTTTCACCCTAACCATGGGTCAAGCCGCGCGTGAGACGTGGCCTTAGGGGGACACCATTTGAGCGTAAGACAGTCTCAGAAGGAGGCGACCCGTAAACGCGTGCTCGACGCCGCGCGCGATCTCTTCGAGAGCCGCGGCTACGAGGAGACCACCGTCCGCGAGATCGCTCGTGTCGCCGGGGTTTCGGTGGGCAGCGTCTTCACCACCTTCTCCTCCAAGGGCGACATCCTTAGCCAGGTCATGGCCGACCGGCTGGACGCCCTCTACGCCGAGCTCGATCGCGTGGTGCCGCATCTGCGGGGCTCCACCGCCGACCGCCTGGCCTCGATGTTCGCCATCCACTACGCCTTCGAGACCCGGCGCACGAAGCTGTTCCTGGCCCACATCGCCGCGGCCTACGACTGGACCCTGGAGGCCAGCTCCCGGCCCTTCGGCCGCAACCCCCATCTGATGCAGGTGGTGCGCGACTGCCTGGCCGAGGGGGTCGCCCGCGGCGACGTCGATCCGGCCACGGACCTGGACATCGCCGTCGACGCCCTGATGGCCTCCTACGCCTGGACCTATCGGCTGGCGGCCTGGAACGGCTCCGACGCCGACGCCATGAGCGCCGTCTTCGACCGCCATATCGGCCTGATCTGCCAGGGCTTCGCGCCCCGCTAGTTGGCGCCCTCCAGGAGACGCCGGGCGATCACCTGGGCCTGGATCTCCCCGGCGCCCTCGAAGATGTTGAGGATGCGGGCGTCGGCCAGCAGGCGGCTCACCGGCTGCTCCACGGCGAACCCCGTCCCCCCATGGATCTGGACGGCGTTGTCGGCGCAGGCCCAGGCGATGCGGGCGGCGACCAGCTTGGCCATGCCCGCCTCCAGGTCGCAGCGGCGGCCCTCGTCCTTGGCGCGCGCGGCGAACCAGGCCAGCCGCCGGGCCCCCAGCAGTTCGGCGGCCATCATGGCCAGCTTGTTGGTCACCCGCGGGAAGTCGGCGATCGGTTGGCCGAACTGGCGGCGCGCCAGGGCGTAGTCCAGGGCGATGTCCAGGGCCGCCTGGCCCACCCCGATGGCGCGGGCCGCGGTCTGGATGCGGGCGCTCTCGAAGGTGGCCATCAGCTGGGAAAAGCCCTGGCCCTCCTGGCCCCCCAGCAGGTTGGCGTGGGGGACCGCAAACCCGTCGAAGGCCAGCTCGTACTCCTTCATGCCGCGATAGCCGATCACCCCGATCTCGCCGCCGCTCATGCCGGGCGCGGGGAACGGATCGGCGTCCGTCCCGCGCGGCTTCTCCGCCAGGAACATCGACAGGCCCCGGTGGTCCTTGCTGGCCGGATCGGTGCGCACCAGCAGGGTCATCAGGTCGGCGCGGGCCGCGTGGGTGATCCAGGTCTTGGCGCCGCTGATCCTCCAGACATCCCCCTCCCGCACCGCGCGCGTTCGCAGGGAGCCCAGGTCCGAGCCCGCCTCCGGCTCGGTGAAGACCGCGGTGGGGATGATCTCGCCCGAGGCGATGGCCGGCAGCAGGCGGGCCTTCTGGTCGGGAGTCCCGTGGGCCAGGATCAGCTCGGCGGCGATCTCCGAGCGCGTGCCCAGCGACCCGGTCCCGATCCAGCCCCGCGACAGGGCCTCGGAGACCACGCACATGGCGATCTTGCCCAGGCCCGACCCGCCATGGGCCTCCGGCACGGTCAGGCCGAACACCCCCAGATCGGCCAGCTCCTTCAGCAGCGCCAGGGGGATCAGCTCGTCGCGCAGGTGCCAGCCGTGGGCGAAAGGGGCGATCTTCTCCGCCGCGAAGGCCTGGAACTGGTCGCGCACCATATCCAGCGTGGCGTCCAGCCCGCTGGCCTCCAGGGAGGGCCGGCCGCGGGCGGCCTCCAGCAGGGCCACGATCCGGGTCTTCACCGCCTGGCCGGCGCCGGGCCGCAGGCGGTCGATCACCCCGCGCAGCCGGTCGTCGATCAGCCCCAGGTCGGTCAAGCGGAAGGTCTCCCCCTGGTTCATGGGAATCCCGCCGGCCAGCTGGCTCAGATACTCGAAGGCCAGCAGCTGGGCCGGCAGGGCCTCGGACTCGGTGAAGGCGCCGTCGGCCGCCAGGGCTCCGGCCCAGGCCGCCGTCTGGCGCAGGGTCTCGGCATAGGCCGCCGCCCAGGCCAGGCCGTGGGCCACGTGCTGCTCGGCGTCCAGGGCGGCCCGATCCAGCCGGCCCTCCACCGTCACCCGGGCGGAGACGGCGGCCCTCGCCTCGGCCACGATCGCCTCCGCATGGTCGGCGGCCTCGGCCAGGAGTTGGGGAAGATGGGACAGGATCAGCGGGGTCATCCGGCGACTATAGGCGCCCGCCGCAGGGTGAGCCTATACGTCGCAGACAGCTTCAGGAGCGCGCCAGATGATCGTCGTCCACCACCTCAATGACTCGCGCTCGCAGCGCATCCTGTGGCTGCTGGAGGAGCTGAAGCTCCCCTACGAGATCAAGCACTACGCCCGCGACGCCGCGACTCGCCTGGCGCCGCCGGAGCTGAAGGCCGTCCACCCCCTCGGCAAGTCCCCGGTGGTCACCGATGGCGACATGACCGTCATCGAGAGCGGCGCCATCATCGACTACATCATCCGCCGCCACGCCGGCGGCCGGCTGCAGCCCGATCCCGCCACGCCCGCCTATGACTACTACCAGCAGTGGATGCACTATGCCGAGGGTTCGGCCATGCTGCCCCTGATGCTGTTCATGTATGTCGGCCGCCTGGGGGAGGCCGGCGCCCCGCTGCATCCGCGGATGGAGAGCGAGATCGCCAACCACCTCGGCTATGTCGACGGGGCGCTCTCCGGCAAGGACTGGATCATGGGCGCCGAGTTCTCCGGCGCCGACGTCCAGATGAGCTTCGTCGGCGAGGTCACAGGCGCCTTCGGCCGCCTGGCGACCTATCCCAACATCGCCGCCTGGCTCGAACGCTTCCAGGCCCGCCCCGCCTACCAGGCCGCCCTCGCCAAGGGCGGCCCCTACAACATGGGCCCCAAGGCCAAGGCTTAGAACCTTCTCCTCGCCCCCTTCAGGGGGAGAGGATGGGTGAGGGGGCCTCCGCGCAGCGGAGGTCTTACGGCGCGCGGAGCGACCGCCGAACGGCGGAAAGAGTCCTCACCCTACCCTCTCCCGCAAGCGGGAGAGGGGGATGCGGCGATGGCCTAACGGCTCGGATAGTCCAGCTCCCCGTCCAGGAAGTCGAACACCGCGGCCTTGGTGAGCGCGTGGGGAATGGCCGAGAAGTGGTCGCAGCCGGGCACGGTGATCCCGTGGGCGTGCGGGAAGATCGCCGCCAGCTCGGCGGGGTCCCCCGCGCCGGTGTCGCCCTGGCCCGCCACCACCAGGACCGGCATGGGCAGGGCCGCCATGGCGTCGCGGTCGAAGGCCGGGTTCTGCGCGCCGGTCATGGCCGCCAGCGCCTGGCGATCCTCCCCCTGCTCGTCGGCGAACTGACGGAAGCTCCTTAGCATCGGCTCGGTGATGGTCTCGGGGGCCTCGGCCAGCATGGCCTCGGCCATGGGATTTCCGCCGGGCAGGGCGCGCTCGCCGATCAGCTTGCCGCCGACCCCGCCGAGCATCAGGCTGGAAATGCGGTCTGGCGCCTTTAGCGCGGTGGCCAGGGCCGTGCGCGAGCCCATGGAATAGCCGAACAGATCGACCCGGTTCAGCCCCAGGTGATCCAGCAGGGCGATGACGTCGCCGGCCAGTCTGTCGCGGGTATAGGCCTCGGGCTCGTGCGGCTTGGCGCTCTCCCCGTGGCCACGCTGATCGAGCGCGATGCAGCGGATCCGCCGGCGGTCGAAGGCGGTGTACCAGCCCGTGCGCTTCCAGCCTTCGTTACGGTTGGACGAAAAGCCGTGGACCAGGACGATGGTGCGCTCGCCGCCGCCGGGCGGGACATTGTCGTCATAGGCCAGGGTCAGGCCGTCGGAGGTGAAGGTCGGCATGGCGTTTCCATCTCAAGCGCGGCTCTGCGGCCGTGTCGAGCGCCACAATGGCCTAGGGCGCCTGGCCGATCCACTCCCAGTGCCAGGGTTCGAAGGGATAGTTCACGAAGCCGTACCGCCCGGCGTTGGCCAGCAGCCAGGCATAGGTGGGGGTCTTGGTCATGAACAGGCGGTTGGGGTCGGCGCTGGAGTCCGGCTTGAAGCCCGGCGCCTCCCCCACATAGAGGTCGAAGGCCAGGCCGGTGCGGTGGGCCGAGCAGGTGGCCCGCGCCACCCCGTCGCAATTGCCTTCGGTCAGGCAGCGGATGTCGTCGGCGTCCGGCGCGCGGAAGCCGGAGAAGATGGTCAGGTTGCGCGCATCGGCGCGGATGGCCGGCGACTCCCGCCGCGCCGCCGCGGCCATCCTGCGATAGGCGTCCAGGGCGCCGGGACGCGCCGGGATCGTCTTGCCGCCATAGCTCTCGGCCGGGGCGGCGATGGCCAGGGTCGCCGGGTCCGGCGGGTCGGGGCAGATCCCCTTGACGTTGACCATCACGAAGGGCCGGCGCTCCTGCCAGACCCCCTTGAAGTGGTTGAAGGTGTCCACGTCCATCTCGCCAGTGCCCTTCATCCGCGCCTGCCTCTGGTAGCCGGCCAGCAGCTGGGCGAAGCGCGAGGTGGTGGGGCCGCAGCGGGTGCGCAGGTCCCGGGCCACCAGGGGGGCGTAGACCTCCCACCCGGTCTCCGCCCGGCGGAAGGGCGCCCAGACCAGGGTGTTGAGGGAGGCCGCGTTGATCCGCGCGGCCTCCTCGAAGGCCGGAACCCGGCACGCCGCCGCCGTCGGCGGCGCGGCAGGGGTCTGGGCGCAGGCGCCGGCGCCCCCGAGCGCGAGGCCCAGGGCCGCGGCGCCGGCCCATCGCCGGAACCGGCGCGAGGTTGGAGGCTTCCAGGTCACGGCCCGCATTGTGCGCGGGTCAGCCCGGAGGTCCACTGATGAACTGGTCTGCATCGATCCTTGTCCTGACCTTCGCCCTGGCCGCCTGCTCCGAACCGCCGCCGGGCGGCCGCGCCGCCAAGGAGGCGAACGCGCAGACCGCCCCGGCGCTCCAACCGGCCGCCGCCGCGCCCGTGGCCGTCCCCGCCACCGGCTCGGCCACCGCCCAGGGTCAGGCCATCGACGCCGCCGTCCTGCCGGGCGCGGAGGTCAAGGACCCGGCCCTGCTCAAGCCCGCCCTGATCCGGGCCCAGGTCCTGCTGGACCGCGCCCACCTGTCCCCCGGGGTCATCGACGGCGCCAAGGGGGAGAACCTCCGCCAGGCGGTCTCGGCCTTCCAGACCGCCAAGGGCCTCCCCGACACCGGCGAGCTGGACACGGCCACCTGGGACGCCCTGATCGCCGGCGCCGCCCCGGTCACCGCCGACTATGTGATCACCGCCGAGGACCTGACGGGCCCCTTCGTCGCCATACCGGCCAAGAGCGAGGACCAGGCCAAGCTCGACCACATGGGCTACGCCAGCCCCGCCGAGATGTTCGCCGAGCGGTTCCACATGGACGAGAAGCTGCTCAAGGCCCTCAACCCCGACGCCGACTTCGCCGTGGCCGGGACCTCCATCCTGGTGGTCGCCCCCGGCTCCGACACCCTGGGCGGCCAGGTCGCCCGCATCGAGGTGGACAAGGCCGAGCGCGAGGTCCGCGCCTATGGCGAGGGCGACGTGCTGCTGGCGGTCTATCCCGCCTCGGTGGGCTCGGCCGACCGGCCCGCGCCGTCGGGCGAGTGGGCGGTCCGCACCATCGCCCCCAATCCCACCTGGATCTACGACCCCAAGCGCCTGACCTTCGGCGACGGCAAGAAGGGCAAGTTCACCATCGCCGCGGGCCCCAACAATCCGGTGGGCTCCATGTGGATCGACCTCACCAAGGACACCTACGGCATCCACGGCGGCCCCGATCCGAACCACATCGGCAAGACCGACAGCCACGGCTGCGTGCGCCTGACCAACTGGGACGCCCAGGAACTCGGCGCCGCCGTCAAAAAAGGCGCGAAGGTGGTGTTTGTGGGATCTGAAACCAAGGCGGGAAAAACCTAGCGGGATCAATCCCCTGCTCCGATTTTAACTTGCCGGTCAGAAAACAGGGTTACTTCTCAGGAACCCCAAAATGGGTGTGACGATGAGTCTCGGAGCGGCGAAATGTCAGGGGAAACGGCGAAGACCGTAATCGCGACGATGAACCGGATCGACCGGGCGACCAAGCGCACGCTGCGGGAGCGCGAGCGCAAGGAGCGCGTGGCCGCCCGCGTGAAGAAGCCCGAGACCACCGCGGCGGCCGCCGCGGCCTATGACAAGCTCATCGAACGCCTGACCCGGGCCCACTGCATCAAGTACGCCCGCAAGAACTGGACCGAGATCGCCGCCCGCGGTCTGGTGGAGCCGGCGCCCCGCACCCACACCAAGGAACAGATCGCCCGCAAGAAGCTGGCCCGCTACGAGCCGGGGATCATCGACGCCCTGTTCGGCCTCGGCGCCGACCGCCGCCGCGCCCTGGCCGAGGCGGTGCTGACCGCCGCCAAGGAGGACGCCGACCTCTACAACCGCGGCAAGCGCGCCGCCGAGGCGCACAATCTCGACGTCAACCTGGCCGCCAGCGTGCTGGCCCGCGACCTCTCGGCCATCGAGCAGACCCTGAGGATCAACCTCGACCTCGACGCCATCACCCCGGCCCTGGAGGGCTTCGCCGTGGTCCAGCCCGGGCCCGGCCGGTTCATCGTCTATATCGACGCCCTGGAGTTCGACGCCCTGCCCGACGAGGCGGTGGTGGCCATTGACGGCGAACGCGCCGGCTATGTCCCCGTGCCTTTCGCCAATCTCCAGGAGCTGCACATCTCCAATGTCTGCTCCATCTCCCTGCGTATCGGGACCGAGGTGCTGTCGGTGGTGGGCGGCGACGAGGTGGAGGTGATCACCCGCTGCCACCTAGCCCAGCGCCAGGGCGGCGAGCTCGAACAGCATCCGGTGCTCTATGTCCGCCTGCCCCACGCGGCCCTGACGCGGATGGATCTGACCCGCCTGGAGCCGGTCTCCACCGTCACCGCCCTCGGCGGCCGGCTGGACTGGGACTCCACCCGCGGCTTCGCCCCCATCCGCATCGACGACCTGCGCCTCACCGACCCCGCCCCGGCCGCCGCGCCGCGCAAGGTGGCCTAGGGGCCAGGGGCTGCATTCAATCCCCTTGGGTCCCGGATCGGCCTATCGGCCGTCCGGGATGACGATGTTTGGACTGAGAGCGGAGCGCGACACTCCGCCCATCCCGGAAATCTGCATCTAGGTCGGGGCCGGCGCGGGCGCTGACTCGTCGGCCGGCTCGTCCGGCTCATCCGGCTTTGCAGGATCGACGGCGGGCGGCGGCTCGGGCGTCGGCGTCGCTATGGGAGTCGGCTCCGGCGGTGGCGCGGGGGGCGGCGGCGCGGGTTCGGGCGCGGGCGCGGGCGCGGGTGGCGGGCTTGGCGCGGGGGCGGGCTCCGGCGGGGGCGGCGCGGGCGGTTCAGACACCGGCGGCGGCGCTGGCGGCGGTTCCGGGGCCGGAGGAACCGGCGCGGGCGCGGGGGCAGGCTCTGGCGCAGGTGGCGTGGGCGTGGGCGCGGGCGGTGGCGGCGCGGGCGGGGTCGGCTCGGGGGGCGCGACCGGCGGCGGCGCGGCGCCCGGCTCCGGCTTCAGGACCAGGACCGCGATCCAGGCGATGGGCCGCCCCGTGGTGATGGGCCCGCCGGCCAGCGCCCGCTCGGTCTTGGTGACCGTGTCGCCGACATTGCCGCCGATGGAATGGACGATGTGCCGGGGCGCCCGGGCCACCTGGCTGACGATGTCGCAGTGGCTCTCATAGGCGTACTGGCCGCGCTTGGCCGAGACGCTCTCCACCCCGGCCAGGACCTGCGGGAAGGAGCGCACCGGGCTGGCGTTGCGGGAATAGCAGATCACGTCGCCCACCCGCGGCTCGATCCAGCTCGGATCGCAGGGCAGGTAGGCGTAGGCGCTGCGGCCGAAGCCATAGGCGTCGATGGCCGCCTGGATGTAGCCAGCGTGGGCCGCGGCCGAGCGGAACTGGTCTGTGGTCAGTCCCGCCCGCTTCATCACCGAGGAGACGAACACCGCCGACCAGGGCAGGGACGAGGTGCTGGAGCGCTTGATGGCGCCGGCGATGGCCCGGGCCGGGGGCGTGCCCACCCCGAACTTGGCGTTGGCGGCCTCGATATTGGCCTTGCTGTTGGCCTTCAGGATCTGCGGGGAGGCGCCGTTCAGCACCACCTCGTAGGGGAAGGTCAGCATGTTGTCGTAGCCGGTGAAGGCCCAGAACTGCCAGACCGCGTCCCAGGACAGCGAGCCGGCCAGCGCCCCGTCCCCCTGCTTCTCGATCACCGCGTCGGCGGCGGTCTCCTTGACCCGGCCATAGCCGAACTTCGCCCACTGGTCGGTGGCCACCCGGGCGATCTCGGCGCCGATGGGCGGCGGCGGCTTGGCGGCGGCCGCCAGGCAGGCGGCCTTCAGCTCGGTGCGGTCGATGCTGTAGCCGGCGGCGTGGGCCGGCGGCGGGGCGGCGGCCACGCAGGTGGCCAGCGCCCCGGCCAGAAGCAGGGCTCTCATGGCGGGGCTCCGGGGCAACCGGGCAGGAAGACCACCTCGCAGGGCGGGGCGTAGGGCTCCTCGGTCAGGCCCACGTCGGAGGCCTTCAGCCGGCTGTTCTTGATCCAGGAGGTGCGCTCGGTCTCGTCGAGCCCCTCCTGGCCGAGCGCGTCGACGAAATAGACCGCGTCGCGGCCGATCTGGTAGCTGCGCGATCCGGGCGAGGTGAAGGGGGTGGCGTTGGCGATCAGCCGGCGGGCCTGCCAGTTGGTCATGTGGCCGGCCCGCACGGTGTCGGCCAGGCTGGCGATCTGCGCCTCGGTCAGGGGCGGATAGTCCAGCGACCGGTCCAGGAAATAGGCGAAGTCCATCTTGGTGGGCTTGAGCCCCGCCCGGGCATAGAGGTCGTAGTGCCGGGCGATGCGGCGGCCCAGATAGCCGTTGGGGCCGAGGAAATAGCCGTCATAGCCGGCGCGGATCTCCGGGCGCCCCGCCAGCTTGGCGAAGATGATGCGGAAGGTCTCGCGCCGCTCGGAATCGTCGAACACCGGCTTCAGGATCGCCGGCGCCCTGGCGCACCAGTCGGGGCTCGACTGGTCGATCAGCTGGTCCAGCAGCGGCCCTTCCTCGGCGAAGGCCTCGCGCACCATGGGGCCGGTGACCGGACTGGCCGTCAGCACCGCCAGCACCCGCTGGAAGGTGCAGCCGTGGCCGGCGGTGGCCTTGTAGGGGCCCCAGCTGAAGATGGAGTCCGGGTCGGCGCTGGTGAAGCCCGAGCCCCGGTCCCAGTCCCACAGGGTGCGGTCGTAGTCCGGCGTCAGGGGCGCGGCGCCGAAGGCGATCACCTTGGCGCGGTCCAGGGGCGAGGGCAGGGGCCGATCCATGATCTTCAGCCACAGCTTCTCGTCGGCGGCGCCCGGCGGCGTCGTCTTCTCGAACCAGCGCTTGCGGCAGGCGCGCAGGGCCGAGAGCGCCTCGGCCGAGGACTTGTCCAGCCGGTTGGGGGACATCTGCAGCGGGGTGATCACCGCCGGATCGACCTTGCGGCACTTCTCCAGCTCCGACGCCACGGCCTGGGACAGCGGGCTGATGAAGCCCCAGTTGGAGTCCGTCAGCCGCCAGGTGCGCGCCTGGGCGCTGAGGTTCACATAGCTGGGCGCCCGGATCAGCACGCCCGCGGCGGCCGGCGCGGCCCAGGCCAGCCAGACGCCCAGAGCGATGATCAGATGTCGGCCCCGCGCCATTAATCGCTCTCCCCTTAGGGTAGAGCGTCGCGCGCGAACGGCGTTAGGTCAACGCTTCAGCTGCGCCACTTCAGGACGGCGGGCTCGACGGGATTGCGGAACGGGCGGCCCTCCTTGCGGCTGGCGGTCCATTCGCGCTTGAGCTGCTGGTACCACTTGGCCTGGCGGTCGGCGTCGTCGATCCACAGCAGGGCCGGGTCGTAGCGCAGGCCCTCGTTCTGCAGGTTCACCATGTCGCCGTCCTGGCGCAGGAAGATCCGCGCCCCCCAGGCTACGAAGGGCTTGAGGAAGAAGAAGGCGGGGTGGTCGGACCAGACGATCTGGGTGATGCGGGTCTTGGTCTCCGACAGCGGCGTCAGGCAGGTGAGCGACAGCACCTGGCGCCTGCCCACCGTCACATGCTCCCAGCGCATGCCGGGGATGCGGAAGGTGATCTCCGTCAGCGGCTCGCCGCCGAGCACCACATAGGCGCGGCTGTTCTTGGAGGGCTCGTGGCGGACCATGGCGAAGCCCTGCTCGCGGGGCTCGAACCTCTTGGCCTTGTCGTGCTGGCTCTTGGCCGAGCGCCACCACCACTGCTGATGCACATAGGGGCCGTGGGCCGGGTCCATCAGCCCCACCACCGCGTGGTCGATATGGGCGTCGAACTCCATGCGGTCGACGAGCTTGGGTGCGCCCCCCACCACGCCGGGAAAGACCGGCGGGGCCTCCGGCGGCTCGCCTTCGAAGCGGGGATCGGAACTGATCCAGACGAAGACCAGGCCCTGGCTCTCGGCCACCGGATAGCTTCGCACCCGGATACGGCTGGTCTCCATCGCCTGCTCGGCCACCAGGGACGGAATGGCCGTGCAGGCCCCGTCGCCGCCGAACCGCCAGCCGTGATAGGGGCAGGCCACCACCTCGCGCCCGTCGGCCTCGGCGGTGAGCGTCCCGGCCGACAGCGGCGCGGCCCGGTGCGGGCAGATGTCCTTGATGGCGTGGGCGACGCCGGCCCGGTCGCGATAGAGCAGCACCGGCTCGCCCAGCAGCTCGTAGCGCTGCAGCTTGCCGCGCTTCAGGTCGCTGGACAGCGCGGCGAAATACCAGATGTCGGCCAGGAAGCCGCGCCCGAACTTGGCGTCGGCGGAGGAGCTGCGGGCCGGGGCGTCGTCGGGCATGGGGTCCTTGTAGCGGTTCAGGGCCGGCGGATGAAGGCCGCGCCGTGGGCAGCCAGCCCCACCTTGCCGTCCTCCACCTTGGCCTGGATCAAACCGGGCAGGGGAACCGCCTGCCCCGCCAGCCCGGCCTGGGCGAAGACGGCGGGCTCAGGCCCCATGTTGAACAGGCACAGCACCTGCTCGTCTCCCAGGGTCCGCGTGAAGGCCAGGACCTGCCCCTCGGCCGGGAGCATCTCGATCTCGCCGCGCGTCAGCGCCGGCGAGGCCTTGCGCATCGCGATCAGGGCCTTGGAGAAGGCGAGGGTGGAATTGGGGTCTGCGGCCTGGGCGGCCACGGTCAGGTCGCGGTGTTCCGGCGCGCTGGGCAGCCAGGGTCTGGCGCTGGAGAAGCCGAGGTTCTCGCCGGGCGCCCAGGGCATCGGCGTGCGCGATCCGTCCCGGCCCTTGGAGATCGGCCAGTAGAGGTCCCCCACCGGATCGCGGATCTCCGTCCGGGTCAGGCTCTGAGCCTCGGGCAGACCGAGTTCCTCGCCCTGGTAGAGCAGGGTGGTGCCCTTCAGCGACAGCAGCAGGGCCAGCATCAGCCGCGCGACGGCCTCCCCGCCGCCGAACCGGGTGGCGGTGCGCATGATGTCGTGGTTGCAGAAGCTGATGCAGGGCCAGTGGCCGGGATGCCGCGCCAGGGTCTCGAAATGGTCGCGGAAGATCTGCGGATTGAGCTTGCGCGCGTGCAGCAGCACGAAGGTGTAGGCCGAGTGCAGCCCGTCTTCCGGCGTGCAATAGGCGCCGCAGCGCTCCTCCTCCTCCGAGAACTCCCCGAACACGAAGCGGTCGCCGTGGCGGTCCACCCGGGCGCGGATCTCATCCAGCAGGGGAATGTTCTCGGGCAGGTTGGAGTCGTTGAGGTGGACCTGCATCTCGCTGGCGTGGGCCCAGTGGTGGCGGGTCCGCTGCGCCGCGGGCACGGCGGGGTTATCGGTGAGCGCGTCGTCGTGCAGGAAGGTGCCGGCCACATCCAGGCGGAAGCCGTCGATGCCCTTGGCCAGCCAGAAGTCGAGGACCGAGATGGCCGCTTCCTTGGCGTCGGGATTGCGCCAGTTCAGCTTGGGCTGCTGGCGCAGGAACTTGTGGTGATAGTGCTGCCGCCGCGCCGGCTGGTAGGCCCAGGCCGGGCCGCCGAACACCGAGAGCCAGTTGTTGGGCGCCGTGCCGTCCTGCGCCGGATCGGCCCAGACATACCAGCTGGCCTTCTCCCCATCGGGCCCGCCGTCGCGGCTGGCCGCGAACCAGGCGTGCTCGTCCGAGGTATGGGACAGCACCTCGTCCAGCATGACCTTGATCCCCCGCCCGTGGGCGGCGGCTGTCAGGGCCTCGAGGTCGGCCATCGACCCATAGTCGGGATGCACGCCCTCGAAGTCCGAGACGTCATAGCCCCAGTCGCGGTTGGGGGAGGGATGCACCGGGGAGAGCCAGATGGCGTCGACCCCCAGGCTCTCGATATAGTCCAGCTTGGCCGCGACGCCCCTCAGGTCCCCGTGGCCGTCGCCGTCGCTGTCGAAGAAGCTGCGGACATAGATGTGATAGACGACCGCGCCCTTCCACCAGGGCGCGGTCTCCATCTCAGGCCTCGTCGGCGCGGCTGATGATGCGCGAGACGATGCCATAGGCCTTGGCTTCCTCGGCGCTCATCCAGAAGTTCCGGATCGTGTCCTTGACCACCTTCTCGTAGGGCTGGCCGGTCTCGCGCGCGATCATGCGGTTGACCCGCTCGCGCATCTTCACGATCTCCTCGGCCTCGATCTCGATGTCCGAGGCCTGGCCGCGCACCCCGCCCGAGGGCTGGTGCAGCAGGAAGCGGGTGTTGGGCAGGCAGAGCCGGTTTTCCTTCGGCGCGCCCAGATAGATGTGGGCGCCGGCGCTGGCCACCCAGCCGGTGCCGATCACCTTCACCTTGGGACCGCAGAAGGTGATCATGTCGTGGATGGTGTCGCCGCTCTCGACGTGGCCGCCGGGCGAATTGACGATCACCCGGATGTCGGCGTCGCTCTCGTTGGACAGGGCCAGCAGCTGGGCGGTGACCCGCTCGGCCAGGCGCATGTCGATCTCCCCGAAGACCAGCACCGTGCGGGCCTTGTAGAGGCCGCTCTGCACGGGACCCGCCGTCATCGGCATGTCGGGCTTGCGGGCGCCGTCTTCGCCCTCGTCGTCTTCGTCCAACCGCCAATTGCGCATTCGAAAGTCTCCAGGTCTCAAGTTGGACGGAACGTGCGTTGCGCCGCAGCGGATCGCAAGGTCTGCAGGGTTAACCGGCGGCGTTTTATCGAGGTTATTCCGGCTTTCCTTCACCCAACCACGTCATCCCGGCCGCAGCGAAGCGGAGAGCCGGGACCCAGGGGCCGCGATCAATCCCCCTGGGTCCCGGGTCTCCCCTGCGGGTCGCCCGGGATGACGGGGGAGAAGGTTCACCGCGCCGCCGTGGCGATCAGCCGGGCGTAGAACTGCACGCACTGCTCCAGGTTCTCCAGCGACAGGTGCTCGTTGGTCCCGTGGATCATGGTGGTGCCCGCCAGCGAGAAGGTCATGGGCTGGAAGCGGTAGACGTCCTTGGCCACCGGGGCGAGGTAGCGGCTGTCGGTGCCCGCCGTCACCAGGCCCGGCGCCACCGGCGCCTTGGCCAGGTCGCCGGCCACCGCGGCGATGGTGGTCCAGCCCAGGGAGTTGGTGGAGGAGACCGGCGAGGGCTCGTCGGGGGTCTTGGTCCAGACCAGGTCCACGGCCAGGTCGCCGACGGCGGCCTTGGTGTGGGCCATCACCTTGGCGGCGCTGTCGCCGGGCGCGATGCGGTAGTTGATCCAGGCCGTGGCGTCCTGCGGCAGGACGTTCTCCTTGGGGCTGCCCTTCAGCATGGTGGGCGCGATGGTGGTGTGCAGCAGGGCCGCGCCCGCCGGGGTCGCCGCCGTCTGGGCCACGATCAGCGGCGAGAACAGCCAGGCGTTGGCCACCGCCATGCGGATCGGCAGCGGGCCGGAGGGGGCGAGCGCCGTCAGCATGGCCGCCCCCGGTCCGGCGAACTTCATCGGGAAGGGATGGTCGCCGATCGCCGCCACCGCCTTGGAGAGCGTCACCACCCCGCCGCCGTCCTTGGGCGGCGAGGAGGAGTGGCCGCCGGCCGCGCGCGCGGTGACCTTCAGGGTGGCGTAGCCCTTCTCGGCGATGCCGATCAGGGCCACCGGCCCGCCGGTGATGGGATTGTCGGAGATGATCGCCTGGCCCTCGTCCAGCACGAACTCGGCCTTGATCCCCCGCGCCCGCAGCAGGGCCGCGGCCGCCCGCGCCCCCTGGCCGCGCACCTCCTCGTCGTGGCTGGAGACGATCATCACCGTGCGGCGGGGCTTGAACCCCTGGGCCGCCAGGATCTCGGCCCCCTCGAACAGGGTCACCAGGGAGCCCTTGTCGTCCACGGCGCCCCGGCCCCAGACTCCGTCCGGCGCGATGACGCCGGCGAAGGGCGGGTGCTTCCAGTCGGCCTCGGTCCCCGGGGTCACCGGCACCACGTCCTGGTGGGCCATCAGGATGATGGGGGCCAGGGAGGGATCGGTCCCCTTCCAGGTGTAGATCAGGGTGCGGTCGGCCACGACCTCGCGGGTCATGGCGGCGTGGGCCTTGGGATAGGTCGCCTGGAGCCAGGCGTGCAGCCGGTCCCATTCGGCCGGCTGGTCCTCGGCCGGGTCCTGGTGGCTGACGGTCTGGATCTGGATGGCCTGGGACAGGTGCTGGGCCGCCAGGGCCCGATCCACGGCGACCGCCGGCGCCAGCTTGACGCCGGTCAGGTCCGCGGCGGCCGGGGCCTTGAAGGTGGCCGTCCGCACCGCGACCACGCCTGCCAGCGCCACCAGGGCCCCGCCCAGGCCGAGGCCGATCTTCGCCAAGGTCTTCATCGCCGTTCCCCCCCAAGGAAGCCTGGACCCTAGGCCGTTCTCGCAAGGTGAGGGAAGAGCTGTGCTATGCTTGTCGCGACCGACCACGGCCCCGGGCGATGAAACCATGCTGAAGCGTCACCGTTAGTCCGGCATGGCCTACCGCGCGCCCCGTCACCCGCACATCGAGAAACACGCCCGCCACCAGACCCTGCTGGCGCGGATCGTCGGCCTGGTGCTGATCTGGGCGGTGGTGGGGATCATGGCCCTGCTGGCCGAGCGCACCGTCCCGCCCGAGCACCTGCCCTGGAAGCCGCTCAGCGTCATCGATCCCGTCGGCGTCGCCACCAAGGCCAAGGCGGCCCGCACCGGCGAGGACCCCGCCGCCTGCCGCGCCGTCCTCACCCATGGCGGCCTCGCCTTCCGGGAGGTGAAGGAGGCCTCGGCCGACGGCGCCTGCAACGTCCCCGACGCCATCCGCTTCACCGGCGGCATGGCGCCCCTGCGGCCCGCCGACGTCTCCCTGACCTGCAAGGAGGCGCTGGCCGTCTCCATCTGGGAGCGCCAGGTGGTGCAGCCCGCCGCCTTCGAGGTGCTGGGGGAGGCGGTTACCGCCATCGACAACTACGGCTCCTATTCGTGCCGCCGCATCTACGGCCAGGCCGAGGGCCCCATCAGCGAGCACGCCAGCGCCAACGCCCTCGATGTGGCCGGCTTCAAGCTGGCCAATGGCGAGGTGATCAGTGTGCTGAAGGACTGGAACGATCCCGGCCCCAAGGGCCAGTTCCTGCGCCGGGTCCGCGACGGCGGCTGCCGGGTCTTCATCACCGTCCTGTCCCCCGACTACAACGCCCAGCACGCCAACCACTTCCACCTGGACATGGGCGGCTCGCCCCTGTGCCAGTGAGCCGACCGGTTGCAGAACGCCCGTTATACGGGAACCGGAAGCCGCCCACGCCTCTTCTGAAGGGACATCAACCAGGAGGCTCGCGATGGCGACCATCACAGGCACCAACGGGGACAACAACCGCGACGGCACGGCCAACAACGACGTCATGAACATGCTGGGCGGGAACGACACCGCCAGCGGCGGCGGGGGCGACGACACCATCTATGGCGGCGACGGCGCCGACAAACTCTACGGCGGCGCCGGCGCGGACGATCTGCACGGCGGCGCCGGCCGCGACGTCCTGGCCGGAGGCGGCGGGGTCAATTCGCTCTGGGGCGGTGACGGCGCCGACCGGTTCCTGTTCACCTCCACCGTCACCGACGACGTGGGAAGCGGCCAGGCCATCACCACCGTGCATGATTTCAGCCGGGCCGAGGGCGACCGGATCGACGTCTCGGACATCGACGCCAACTGGAATGCGGCCGGGAACAACGCCTTCCGCTACCTCGGCGAGACCAGCTTCACCGGCCACGCCGGAGAGATCATCTCCTACCGCTACGACCTCAACGGCGGCCAGCCGGGCGGCGTGGTCACCATGATCGAGCTCGACGTCGACGGGGACCGGCAGGCCGACCTCAATATCGGCCTGACCGGCAACCACGTCCTGCAATCCGGGGACTTCATCCTCTAGGTCCGCCCGGGGAACAAACGGGCATTAACACAAAATTCACCATGGTTAACGGATGGAACCCATGGGGAACGAAGCGAGTCCGAATCGGAGTCGCGGCGCCTACAGCTTCCCCCGCCTGCGTGGGGGAAGCTGCTAGGCCATCACCCCTTGCTTCACGCCCTCAGCGCTCACCCGCCGACGCGCCCGGACGCCCTCGGCCAAGCGCTCCAGCACGGCCACCGAGCTATCCCAGTCGATGCAGCCGTCGGTGATGCTCTGGCCGTAGACGAGGGGGCGCCCGGGAACCAGGTCCTGGCGGCCGGCCTCGATATGGCTCTCCACCATCACGCCCACGATGCGGCGCTCGCCCCCCGCCAGCTGGCGGGCCACGTCGTCCATCACCTTGGGCTGGTTGGCCGGGTCCTTCGACGAATTGGCGTGGCTGGCGTCGATCATGATCGCTGGGCGCAGGCCGGAGGCCTCGATCACCTTGGCGGCGGCCTCGACGCTGGCGGCGTCATAGTTGGTGGCCGTCCCGCCCCGCAGCACCACGTGGCAGTCCTCGTTGCCGGTGGTGGCGGCGATGGACGAGCGGCCGTCCTTGCTCACCGCCAGGAAATGGTGCGGCTGGCTGGCGGCCTTGCAGGCGTCCACGGCGATCTTCACGTCGCCGCCGGTGCCGTTCTTGAACCCCACCGGGCAGGAGAGGCCCGAGGCCATCTCCCGGTGGATCTGGCTCTCGGTGGTCCGCGCCCCGATCGCCCCCCAGCCCACCAGGTCGGCCAGGTACTGGGGGGTGATCACGTCCAGGAACTCCACCGCCGCCGGCAGTCCCATGTCGTTGATGTCCAGCAGCAGGCCGCGCGCCAGCCGCAGCCCCTCATTGATCTTGAAGGTGCCGTCCAGGTCCGGATCGTTGATCAGCCCCTTCCATCCCACCGTCGTCCGGGGCTTTTCGAAATAGACCCGCATCAGGATCTCCAGCTCGCCCCCGAACCGCTCACGCTGCTTCAGCAGCCGGCCGGCATAGTCCATGGCCGCCTCCGGATCGTGGATCGAGCAGGGGCCGATCACCACGGCCAGGCGGTCGTCCTGGCCGTGCAGGATGCGGTGCAGGGCGTGGCGGGCGGCGGTCACTGTCACGCTGGCGGCAGGCGTGCGGACGAACTCGGCCATCACCTGGGACGGCGGGCTGAGCTCGGTGAGGCTGCGGATACGTAGGTCGTCGGTGCCGGGCATTGGGAACTCCTGAAGCGGGGAGGTCACCGGGGCGGGCATAAAAAAACCGCCAGGGTGACTGGCGGTGGGTGGATGCTTGTCTAGGACGGTGTCACGTCAAGCCAAGTCCTTCCTCCGCCGGGGGCGTCGGAAAGCTAAAATACCAGGTGCTGGCGGCGAGACGGATCATGACGCTAAAGCCGATACACCAGGACGAAATCGGAGTCATCCCTTGAGCGCGCCCGTCCGCAACGCCACCGTCGGGGTTCCCCCCGCCGAGGTGGAGATCGACATCGGCCTGGTTCGCGCTCTGCTGGCCGACCAGCAGGGCGAGTTCGCCCACCTGCCCATCGAGCTGGTGGCGTCGGGCTGGGACAACGACATGTTCCGTCTGGGCGACGACATGGCCGTGCGGATGCCGCGCCGCCACGTCGCGGTCGAGCTGCTGCGAAACGAGCAGCGCTGGCTGCCGACCCTGGCCGAGGCCCTGCCCCTGCCGGTTCCCGCGCCGTTGCGACGTGGGGCCCCCGGCCGGGGCTATCCCTGGCCGTGGAGCATCCTGCCCTGGATGCCCGGCGGCCCGGCCGACCTCGATCCTCTCCATGCCGACCAGGCCCCGGTGCTGGCGGGCTTCCTGAAGGCCCTGCACCAGCCCCCGGCTCACCCCCGGGCGCCGCGCAATCCGCATCGCGGCGTGCCCCTGGTCGAGCGGACGGACTATCTCGCCCCCCGCTTCGCGCGCCTCGCGGCCGAGACCGACCTGATCACGCCGCGCGTCCGCGAGGTCTGGGACCGTGCCCTGGCCGCCCCCATCGACGTGGAGCCGACCTGGCTGCACGGCGACCCTCACGCCCGCAACGTGCTCTCGCAGGACGGCCGCCTCACCGCCTTCATCGACTGGGGGGACATGTGCCAGGGCGACCGCGCCACCGACCTGTCGAGCCTGTGGATGCTGCTGCCCGATCTCGCGGCCCGCCACGCCGCCATGGCCGCCTACGGCGCCACCGACGCCACCTGGGCCCGCGCCGCCGGCTGGGCGGTGAACTACGCCGTGGTCCTGGTCGACGCCGGCCGCGTCAACGATCCGAGGCTGGCCGCCATGGGGGCGAAGACGTTCGCGGCGTTGGAGGCGGGCGACTGAGGGCTAGGACCTCTCGCCGCGCCGCTCACCACATGCTCGCCGCCGCCCGCACGGGCCATTCGGCGTCGTACTGATCCCCGCCCTGGACCCCCGAACTCGCCGCGCTGAGCATCCGCCCCGCGCTCGGCAGGCTCGCCGGATCGACGTGCTTCTCCGGATTCCACAGGTCGGCTCGGATCACCGCCCGGGCGCACTGGAAGAAGACCGTGTCGATGGTGATCGCCATCACGCAGCGGGGCGGCTTGCCCTCCATCTCGAAGGCCGCCAGCAGATCGGCGTCCGTGCGCAGCTCCGCCCGTCCGTTCACCCGGAGCGTCGAGCCCGAGCCGGGGATCAGGAACAGCAGGGCCACGCGCGGGTCGCGCACGATGTTGCGCAGGGAGTCGGCCCGGTTGTTCCCCCGCCGGTCGGGCATCAGCAGGGTGCGGTCGTCGGCGATCCGCACCACCTCGCCCGCGTCCCCGCGCGGCGAGCAGTCCAGCCCCTCCGGTCCCACCGTCGCCAGGGCGCAGAAGGGCGAGGCCTCGATCACCGCGCGGTATTCGGCGTTCAGGTGGTCCAGCTCCTTGAGGGTCGAGGCGGGGCCGGGCTGGCCGTAGAGGGCTTCCAGGTCTTCGATCTTGGTCAGGGCGGGCATGCGTGAGCTTTCATCACCAGGTCCCCAAGCTTGTCCCAATCAGGTCGTGTTGAAAATTGACTACGGCGGCTAGATCGGTGAGGAAAGCTCACAGATGCGCCAGCTTCCGCCCCTCTCCGCCCTGCGGGCCTTTGACGCCACCGCCCGCCTCGGCTCGGTGACCCGCGCGGCCGAGGAGCTCGGCCGCACCCACGGCGCGGTCAGCCGCCAGATCCGCAGCCTGCAGGAGCATCTCGGCGCCCCCCTGTTCGACAAGGCCGGTGCCGGCCTGCGCCTCAACCCCCAGGGCCAGGCCCTGCATCTCGTGGTCGCCGAGGCCCTGGACCGCCTGGAGCAGGGCTGGCGGCGCGTCCGGGACGAGGCCCGCGGCCCCAGCGTCCACGTCGCCTGCAGCGCCACCTTCGCCACCCGCTGGCTCGCCCCGCGTCTGGCCGGCTTCTACGCCGCCCATCCGGAGGTCCGCGTGCGGCTCTCCATGACCTCGGCCCGGGAGATGCGCGACGAGGGCGCCGACCTGGTGATCGCCTGGGACTGGCGGGGCTTTCCCGCCGCCGACCAGGCCCGCGCCATCCCCCTGGCCTCTGTCGCCTTCGGCCCGGTCTGCGCGCCGGCCTATCCCCTGGACGCGGTCCTCGGCCGCCAGATCACCGTCCCCTGCCGCATCGCCCACGACCACACCTCCAGCGCCTGGGACCAGTGGGCTGCCGCCACCGGCCGGACGCTGACCGGCGCCAGCGAGCTCAGCTTCCCCCACACCCATCTCTGCATCGAGGCGGCCATCACCGGCCTCGGCGTCGCCCTGGTGGAGCGGCGGCTGATCGCCGCCGAACTGGCCGACGGCCGCCTGCGGGCGCCCTGCGGCTTCGCGGAATTTCCCCAGGGCCTGGTGGCCATCCCCTCGGCCGAGCGGCCCTTGCCGCCCTCCGCCCGGCGGTTCGTCGATTGGCTCGCCGCCACGCTTGTGACAGCCTGACGCCTGAGCCCCTCGGAGACGCCCCATGACCTCGCAATCCCCCTGGCTGGAGGACGCCCGCGCGCTCCAGGCCAAGACCGTGGCCTTCCGGCGCGACCTGCACCAGCACCCGGAGCTGGGCCTGGACCTGCCCCGCACCACCGCGGCCGTCCGCGCGGCCCTCGCCGGCCTGGATGTGGAGATCGTCCAGGGGACCTCCAATTCCGGCCTCATCGTCACCCTCAAGGGGGATCCGCAGGGCTCCACCATCCTGCTGCGCGGCGACATGGACGCCCTGCCCATGGACGAGGACACCGGCCTCTCCTTCAAGTCCCAGGTCCCCGGCGCCATGCACGCCTGCGGCCACGACGCCCACACCGCCATGCTGGTCTCGGCCGTCCACCTGATGCACGCCCACCGCGAGCGCCTGGCCGGGACGGTGAAGTTCATGTTCCAGCCGGGGGAGGAGGGCGACTTCGGCGCCCGCCACATGATCGAGGACGGCCTGCTGGACCTGGCGCCCATGCCCAGCGCCGCCTTCGCCATCCATGTGAGCCCCAACATCCCCTCGGGGGTCATCGCGTCGAAGCCCGGCGCCTTCATGGCCTCCCCCGACCAGGTGGCCATCACCCTGAAGGGCCAGGGCGGTCACGCCTCGACGCCCCATCTCGCCCGCGACCCGATCCCGGTCGCCGCCGAGATCGTCATGGCCCTGCAGGCCTTCGTCGCCCGCCGCATCGACGCCTTCGATCCGGTAGTCCTGACCATCGCCAAGATCGAGGCCGGCACCACCCACAACGTCATCCCCGAGAGCGCCCACATGCTGGGCACCCTGCGCTCCTTCTCCGAACGCGCCCGGACCCGCGCCCACGAGGGCATCGCCCGCATCGTCTCCAAGATCGCCGAGGCCCACGAGATGACCGGCGAGGCGGTCATCACCGCCGGCTATCCGGTGACGATGAACGACGCGGCCTTCGTCGCCCGGGTGAAGGACGTGGCCCAGGGCCTGCTGGGGGAGAAGGGCTTCCGCGACATGCCCAGCCCGGTCATGGGGGCCGAGGACTGGTCCTATGTCCTGCAGCGCCTGCCCGGCTGCATGGTCTTCCTCGGCGTCGCCCCGCCCGAGGTGAAGCCCGCCCACGCCCACTCCTGCCACTCCAACCGCATGCGGATGGACGAGGACGCCATGGTCCACGGCGTCGCCCTCCACGCCGCCATCGCCGAGCAGTACCTGGCCAGCGTGCGCTGACTACAGCCCCTTCAGCCAGGTCAGCAGGCGTTCGTTCACCTGCGCCGGCCGTTCCTGCTGGGTCCAGTGGCCGCAGCCCGGCAGGATGTCGGCGCCGCGCAGGTCGGTCATCTCCTCGCCCATGATCTCCAGCAGGTTCCCGCGGCCCAGCATGGACAGCACCAGGTCGCGCTCGCCGCCGATGAACAGGCTGGGCTGCTCGATCTTGCGGCCCTCGAATTTCGACAGGTACTCGAAGTCCCGCTGGTGGTTGCGGTAGCGGTTCAGCGGCCCCCGGAAGCCCGACTCGGCGAACTGGCCGGCGTAATAGGCGATGTCCTCGTCGCTCAGCCAGGCGGGGAAGGGATCGGGATCCACCAGCCCCTCCAGCAGGCTCTGGCCGTGGACCTTGTCGTTGGGCCAGGTCCCGTCCGGCGCGTCGCCGCTGATGGCGTAGTAGAACTTGCGGATCGAGTCCGTGGGATCGGCCTCCAGCTCGGCCTCGGCGGGGCCCACGTTCTGGAACCAGGCCTGGTAGAAGAACTTGCCGCGCTGGGTGAAGACCTTGTCCACCAGCTCCATGAAGCTGGTCTTGGGCACCCCGGTATAGGGCACCGACAGGCCGGCCACCGCGCGCACCCTGTCGGGGCGGATGAGGGCGGAGTTCCAGACGATGGGCGCCCCCCAGTCGTGGCCGATCAGCACGGCCTTCTCGCCCGGCGTCAGGTGCTCGATGAGGGCGGCCACGTCGCCCACCATGTGCTCCATGTCGTAGGCCTCGATGGCCTGCGGCTTGCCCGAGCCGCCATAGCCGCGCACGTCGATGGCGCAGGCGGTGAAGCCGGCCTCGGCGATCGGCCCGATCTGGTGGCGCCAGCTGTACCAGCTCTCCGGGAAGCCGTGGACCAGGACCACCAGGGGGCCCGATCCCTGCATCGCCGCGCGCAGGGGAACGTCGGGCAGGTCGATCGTGCGGAACTCGGGCATGGGCGGATCCTCCAGGGGCGTCACGCTAGGCGCATGACGGTAGGGCCGCCAAACGCAAAAAAGCCCGCCGGGGAGGGCGGGCTTCTTCGGCTGTGACGTCCCGGCTGGGGAGGAAGGACGTCCTAGCGGGCGGCGAGTTCCGAGCGGCCGTAGGCGGCGACCTGGCTGCGCTGCGCCTGGGTCAGGCTGTCCATGGCCTCGGCGCGGACGGCCTCGACGCAGCCCTCGGTGTTGACCATGCGGGGGCCGACGTCCTGGCGCTGGGCGGCGCAGAGCTTGCCGGCCGCCTTGTCCAGGCGCTGCTCGAAGGCCGCGACCCCGGCGGCGGAGGAGAGGTCGCCCACCTTCACGCTCATCGGCGCGGCGTGGGCCGCGGTGGTCAGGGCGAGCATGGGGATGGCCGACAGGGCCAGGGTGGCGACGGAGGCGATCTTGGCGGTGAGCTTGGACATGGTGGGTTCCCTCTTAGGTCTTCGATGTGGTGGGCGGCGACACGCCGCCGATGACTGTTGAGATAGGCCCGTGATCTTCGGAAGTCTCGTGAAGTTCAGGTAATGACCGAGATTTAAGAATGTTACGGAAAGTACATGAATAACAAATACGTCACGATATTTAAGCAACCGTAACAAATGTAAGACCGCCGTCACGCCGTAACCTTTCCGACGCAAAGAAGCCCGCCGGTGAGGGCGGGCTTCCAGGCTGGCGATCCCCGACTGGGGAGGAAAGGATCGCCTCGAGCCTGTCAGGCGGACCGGTTCCGCCGCCCGACGGGCGCTCGTGTCAGGGTCTAGCGGGCGGCGAGCTCGGAGACGCCGCTGGCGGCGACCTGGCTGCGCTGGGCGGGCGTCAGCTTGTCGATGGCCTCGGCGCGGACCGCCTCGCGGCAGCCCTCGGTGTTGACCATCCGGGTCCCGACATCCAGGGCCTGGGCGGCGCAGACCTGGCCGGCGACCCTGTCGATGCGCTGCTCGAAGGCCGCGACGCCGGCGGCGGAGGAGAGGTCGCCGACCTTGACGCTCATCGGGGCGGCGTGGGCCGCGGTGGTCAGGGCGAGCATGGGGATGGCGGCCAGGGCGAGCGTGGCGACCGAGGCGATCTTGCTGGTGAGCTTGGACATGGTGGGTTCCCTCTAAGGTCTTCAATGTGGTGGGCGGCGACACGCCGCCGATGACCGAGGAAATACGGGGACAACCTCACCAAGTCTTGTGAATACCAGGTAATGACAGAGATTTAAGAGAGTTACGGAACATCCATGCATGACATTCGGGTAACAGTACTTAACGGGCTGTAATGTTGGCGGGCGCCCCGTTCCCGTCATCCCGGCCGCAGCGAAGCGGAGAGCCGGGACCCAGGGGCCCAGCCCAGTCACCTGGGTCCCGGGTCTCCCCTACGGGTCGCCCGGGATGACGGGGGTGGAACGCGCCCCTACCCCTCGCCGCGCGCCTCGATGCGCTCCTCGAGGTCGACCTCGTCGACGCTGACCCCCTCGGAATCGGTCATGTCGAAGTCGATGCCGTCGGCGACCAGCTCGTCGCACTTGGCGAGGGCTTCTTCTTCGGTGGCCAGGGTGAAGGTCACCCCGCGGCCGGGATAGCGGGCGGAAATGCGATAGGTCATGGGCCACCCTACCACGCCCTGGCGCGATCGGCCCGCCCCTCTCAACCCTGGGCGGGCGCCGTGGCCAGCCAGATCACGTGGCGGGCGCCGCGCTTGCCGCCCCCGGCCCGGACCTTGACCTCCTCCACCGAGAACCCCGCCCGCCGCAGGCGCTGGCTGAAGGCCGCGCTGGGGGCCGAGGACCACACCGCCAGGATCCCGCCCGGCGTCAGGGCCCGGCGCGCCGCCATCAGGCCCGCCCGGTCATAGAGGCGGTCATTGGCCTTGCGGCTAAGGCCCTCGGGGCCGTTGTCCACGTCCAGCAGGATGGCGTCATAGGCGCCCCGCGCCGCGGCGATCAGCTCGCCCACGTCGCCGATGGCCAGGGTGACCCGCGGGTCCTCCAGGCAACCGGCCGAAAGCTGCGCCATCGGCCCGCGCGCCCAATCCACCACCGCCGGGACCAGCTCCCCCACCGTCACCCGCGCCGCCGGCCCCAGCACCGCCAGGGCCGCGCGCAGGGTGAAGCCCATGCCATAGCCGCCGATCAGGATGTGGGCCCTGGCCCCCAGCCGGTCGCAGACCAGGGTGGCGAGCGCCTGCTCCGACCCGCTCAGCCGGCTGTTCATCAGCTCGATGGACCCGGCCATGATCGAATATTCGGCGCCCCGCCGCATCAGCTTCAGCTCGCCGCCCCCATCGGGGACGATGGCGGTGTCCAGGTGTTCCCAGGGGATCATGGGGCGCTCTCCGGTAGGGAAGGCGGTCTAGGGCGCCGGAGCCGCCGGGGCCAGGGGACAGGGGATGACCCGCGCATAGGGCCAGCCCAGGGCCCCGTCCTGGGCGTCCAGGCAGACCTGTCCCCCCACCACGGCGGCGTCATAGACGTCCTGGCTCACCCACATGTCGTCGAACCGCCGCGGCGGCGTCTCCCGCGTGCTCAGGGTCAGCCAGGGGGTCTGGCGGCTGGGCCCTAGCCGGCGGGCGATGACCGTCGCGGGCGTGAAGGTCGGGGGACCCTTGTCCAGCCTCTCGTTGGCCAGGACCATCCCGCCCCAGATCCCGGCGGCCAGCACCACGGCCGCGCTCGCCACGGTCCCCGGCGGCATCCCCCGGTCGGCGCGCCAGGCCAGCAGGGCGGCGCCCGCCCCCAGGGCCAGGGCGACCAGCAGCATCATCCCCCAGGCCGGGGAGGCGAGGTCGGCCTGGGCCCGGTAGGCCAGGCCGAAACAGGGTCCCAGCCACAGCAGGGGCGCGACCGCCGAGGGTCCCGCCCCCGCCGGCCGTCCCAGGGTCACCATCCCGCGCGCGGCCAGGATCGCCGCCACCGGAGGCGCCAGGCCCGCCGCCAGCAGCAGGGCCCCCGGCGGCTCGCGCCACAGAAAGAGCAGGGCGAAGAGCGCCAGCCCGGCGCCGTTGGCGACGCCGGCCCAGCTGATCCTCCTCGCCCAGCCCATCATCGCCTCACCCCATGCGGTGCAGGGCGCACAGCTTGTTGCCGTCCGGATCGCGCAGATAGGCCAGGTAGAGCTTGCCCATGCCGCCGGCCCGCTCGCCGGGGGGATCCTCGATGCTGGTCCCGCCGGCCGCCACGCCCGCCGCGTGCCAGGCGTCGGCCTGTTCCGGCGAGCTGCAGGCGAAGCCGATGGTGCCGCCATTGGGCGCCGTGGCCGGCTCGCCATTGATCGGCTTGGAGACGGAGAACACGCCGGTGGGCGTCATGTAGAAGATCCGCTCCCCGTCCTGCATCGCCGGCGGCACCCCCAGCGTCCCCAGCAGGGCGTCATAGAACCCCTTGGCCCGGTCCAGGTCGTTGGTCCCGATCATGATGTGCGAAAACATTGGCGCGCTCCCTTTGCTGTTGTGACGCTTCATAGGGGGCGGAGCGGCGCCCTGACAACGGCCAGACTATTCCGCCCCGTGCGGCGCTTTGCGATGGGGGGGGGAAACTCGAGGTGTCCTTTCCTACCCCTGTAAGCGGAGCGGAACGGGGGAGGAAAGATTCTCCCCGCGAAGCTGGTGCGATCTGCAGCCACGTGACTCTACCGTTGCACGCGGAGAAGTGGTGTGTGCAAGTTCGGCAACCAAAAGGGGGAGTGCCATGTTGTACAAGCTCATAGGAATCGCGTTCGCAGTTGCTGCAGTCACTGCATGTGACAAGCCGCCGGCGCCAAAGCCGCCGATCCCAAACCCACCGATCCCAAACCCTCCAGCTCCCGCACCCAGGCCGGTCGCTTGTGATCAGCCCAATCAAGTCCGAGTGCCGGCGAACACCAGCGTGACGTTCCGAGTTAAGCAGCATCGCGACGAGGCCACAGCGTTCAAGCTGAAATCTACTCGCAGCGGTGCCTGGGAACAGGAACTGGACGACTTCTACATGCCCAACACCAACTGGACGGATGTCGATACTTCCAAGGCGGCGACATTCCGGGCGTCACCAAACCCGTACTGTGTGGCGGATGAGGGCTTCTACCAAATCAATCACGTCACGCACGCCTACGTCCGGACAGAGAAGATCGGGACAGCCGACAAGTTCACGATCCAGCACTTCACCGACAACACCAATAATCCGGGCTCCTTCGTCGAGGTCACACTCCACCGAAAGCCCTGACGCCGCCTGCGACCCGTCCTCCTCCGTCCGCGGGGGAAGACGGGTCTTCATGGATTCGGGCGCCAAAGGTTTTCGGCGGCCAACCCCAACCATATCCAACCCCCCGTCCCCTTGACGCAACGTCGCCCGGTCCCGCAAATGGCCCCCCATAAAACCAAACACATGTTTTAACGGGAGACGACCATGGGTGAGCTGTTCGATCTGGCGGGCAAGGTCGCCGTCATCACCGGGTCCTCGCGCGGGATCGGCAAGGCCATCGCCCAGCGCATGGCCGAGCACGGCGCCAAGGTCACCATCTCCTCGCGCAAGGCCGGCCCCTGCGAGGAGGTCGCCGCCGAGATCAACGCCAAACACCCCGGCTGCGCCATCGCCGTGCCGGCCAACATCTCGTCGAAGGAGGATCTCCAGCGCCTGGTGGACGAGACCCGCAAGGCCTTCGGCAAGATCGACATCGTGGTCTGCAACGCCGCGTCGAACCCCTATTACGGGCCGATGAGCGGCATCTCCGACGAGCAGTTCCGCAAGATCCTCGAGAACAACATCATCGCCAACAACTGGCTGATCAACATGACGGCCGAGGAGATGAAGGCCAACAAGGACGGGGCGATCATCATCATCTCGTCCATCGGGGGTTTGCGCGGCACCTCGGTGATCGGCGCCTACGCCATCTCCAAGGCCGCCGACATGCAGCTGGCCCGCAACCTCGCCCAGGAGCTGTCGCCCCACAATATTCGGGTCAACTGCATCGCGCCGGGCCTGGTGAAGACCGACTTCGCCAAGGCGCTGTGGGACACCCCGGCCGGCGAGGCCCGCGCCAGCTCCGGCACCCCCCTGCGCCGCCTGGGCGAGCCCGACGACATCGCCGGCGCCGCGGTCTTCCTGGCGTCCAAGGCCGGCTCCTGGATGACCGGCCAGACCGTGGTCATCGACGGCGGGTCGACCTCCTGAGGGCGCCGCCCCCCTCCCTCCCCGACCTGGGGAGGGCGGACGAAGCGAAGCTTCGGACGGGTGGGGGAGCCTGGCCGCCAATCCCCACCCCGGCCGGCAAGCCGGCCTGCCCCTCCCCATGAAGGGGAGGGAGGCGCCCGCCTTCACCTTCGCCCCCGCCACGGCCGGCGACCTGGAAACCCTGGTCGCCCTGAAGATCGCCGCCATGCGCGCCAGCCTGGAGGCCGTCGGCCGCTTCACGCCCGAGCGCGCCCGGGCCCGCTTCATCGAGGGCTTCCGCCCCGAGCACACCCGGCTGATCCTCGTGGGCGGGGCTCTCGCCGGCTGCGTCGCCTTCGGCCCGCGGGAGGGCGCGTGGGAGATCGAGCACTTCTACATCGACCCCGCCTTCCAGGGCGCGGGCCTGGGCGCCGGCGTCCTGGCCGCCCTGCTCGCCGAGGCCGACGCGGCGGGCCACGCCGTGAACCTCACCGTCCTGCGGGAAAGCGACGCCAACCGCTTCTACGCCCGCTTCGGGTTCGTGGAGGTGGGCCGCGAGGGCGTGGATGTCTTCTACCGGCGGGACACCAACAGCTAGCGAACCCCCCAACTCCTCTCCCCCTATGCGGGGGAGAGGGTAGGGTGAGGGGGCCGTCGGACGCCTGCGCAAGCTTGACCTGAGCGCTTCACCGACCGGCGGTCAGCGCGCCCGCCGCCGCAGCAGCGCCCAGAACACCAGCCCCACCAGCACCGTGAACCCCATGCGCAGCAGGTCCTCATGGAGTTGCGGCACGGTCAGGCGCAGGTTGCTCACCACCCCCTCCTCGATGGAGTTGCCGGCCCCGTGGGCCACCGCGGCGGCCCAGAAGCTGCCGGACCGAAGCGTCAGCCAGCCCAGGAAGAAGGACACCGCCACCAGGGTGATGGGGAAGAGCACCAGGGCGCCCAGCACCGGATGCTGCGGGTAGTTGTAGCCCGCCAGCAGGGACGGCAGGTGCCAGAAGGACCAGATCAGGCCCAGCAGGGCGATGCCCCGCGTCGTCCCCAGCCGGTCGATCAGCTGGCCCTGCAGCAGGCCGCGCCAGGCGCTCTCCTCGCCCATGGCCACCAGGCCGTTCATGGCGGCGAACACCCCGCCCGTGGCCGCCACATTGGCCAGGAACAGTGGCCAGGCCTGCGTTCCCTTGCCCAGCACCCAGGGTCCGCCGGAGATGCTCACGCCCGTTCGCGCGAACGCGAACCAGCCCGATCGCCCCCAGCCCGCGGCCTCCACCGACGCCACCACGCCAAAGGCGATCAGGGTGGGGACCAGGACGGCGACCAGCATCAGGGGAAGCATCCGCCAGGCGGGCTTCCAGGCGAAGGCCCTGCGGGCGCTGCGATCGAACAGGAGGAAGGCCAGGGTGACCAGGGTCGGGGCGAACATGGTCGCCAGCAGCCAGGGCCGGGCGGCCGGCGATTCCAGGTCCCCCACCCTGGCGATGGCGCCCAGTTGCAGGCTCCAGCTCAGCAGGAAGATCAGGGCCACATAGGCCGCGAGCTTGCGGGTGCTCATCGCGCGGCCCCTTCCAGGCTGGTGGCGGGCCGGTTCCGGGCGATCGCGCGCAGGGCGCCCACCAGGATCAGCCGCAGGGCCAGCCAGGCCAGGACCAGGCTCAGGGCCGCCAGCGGGAAGATCCAGGCGCCCAGCAGCTCGCGGGCGCTGGTGGGATCGTCGATGATGCCGATGAAGACGCCGGCGCGGCCCGACCACAGGCCGGCATGGGCCGGGTCGATGACCTTGTAGATCGCCGTGGTCACCACCACGAAGGCGCCTGCGCTCAGCAGGCAGGCCGCCGCCACGGCGGCGAAGGCCAGCAGGCTGCGGTGCGCCCGGCGCAGGATCGCGGCGGCCAGGTCGCCGGATTTCTGCGAGCCCAGGGCGCCCGACAGTTCGAAGTCGTCCAGGAACCGGCGCGCATAGGTCTCCGGCGCGCCGAAGCCCGCCAGCAGCTCGGCGGGGGCCTGTCCGGCCTGGAGGCGTTGATTCAGGTGGTCGGCGATCTCGGCCACGATGTCCTCGCGCTCGGGCGCGGGGATAGCGGCCAGCGACCAGCTCAGCCGTCGCAGCCAGTGGGCGATCTCCGGGGATGGGCTCGGGCTCATCTTGGGGTCCGTCGGTCAAGGAAGGGGTTGAGGGCCGCGCTCAGGCGCCGCCATTCCACGAGCTGGCTGGCCAGCTCCTCGCGGCCCTGATCGGTCAGGGCGTAGTATTTCCGCGGTCGGGCGCCGTCCTGCTCGATCCGCCATTCCGAGGCCATCAGCCCGGCCTTCTGCAGCCGATGCAGCAGCGGGTAGATGGTGCCCTCCGCCAGATCGACCCCGGCGTCGGCCCGCAGCCGGTCCAGCAGCTCCAGGCCGTACTGCGGCCCCTCGTCCAGCAGGCTCAGCAGGGCCAGCTCCGCCACCCCCTTGAGGAGTTGGGCGCGCCGGCTGTCGCCTTCGGGTCTGTCATTGTCTGTCATCTTGTAATGCACGATATCATTCTTCGCACGATCGTCAATCCGGCGGCTGCCCCCTCTCCCCCGATGCGGGGGAGAGGCTCGGGTGAGGGGGCCGTCGAACCGCGGAAGCCTGACCGCTCCGGCCCCCGATCCTTGCGCCCCCCGGCCCCGCGCGCGATCCTCGCCCAAAGGGGAGCGCCGCCATGGATCCATTCGCCCGCGCCTGGGAGCACCTGACCGTCCGCCGCGAGGGCGCGGTGGCCGAGGTGGCGCTGAACCGGCCCGCCGCCCGCAATGCGCTCAACACCGCCCTGATGGAGGAGCTCACCGCCTTCGCGCGGTCCGTGCGCCGGCGCAGCGACCTCACCGCCGTCATCCTCACCGGCGCGGAGACCTACTTCTCCGCCGGCGCCGACCTCGCCGCCCAGGGGGAGCGCCGCAGGCCCACCCTGCTGGAGACCCGCGAGGCGGGGATGGCCGGCCCGGACATGTGCGAGGCCTGGGAGGCCATCGAGGCGGTGACGATCGTGGCCATCGAGGGTTTCTGCATCGGCGGGGGCTGCGCGCTGGCCGTGGCCTGCGACTTCCGGATCCTGGGGGCCGGCGCCTATTTGCGCCTGCCGGAGGTCCCCCTGGGCATAAACATGAGCTGGCGCAGCCTGCCGCGCATCACCGCCCTGGTGGGGCCGGCCCGGGCCAAGCGCTTCGTGATGTTCGGCGAGGCGACCGACGCGGATGCCTGCCTGGACTGGGGCTTCTGCGACGAGGTGGCGCCGACGGGCGGGGCCCTGGCCGCGGCCCGGACCTGGGCCGCCAAGCTGGCCGCCCTGCCGCCCCTGCCGGTGCGCATGACCAAGGAGGCGGTCAACGCCGCGGTGGCCGGCGGCGCGCACGCCGCGACCTTCATGGACCGCGACCAGTACCTGCTCACCAGCCGCTCGGCCGACTTCCGCGAGGGCGTCGCGGCCTTCTTCGAGAAGCGGCCGGGCCGGTTCCAGGGGGATTGAGCGGGGCCTCGGCGGTCACATGTCGGCGTCGGTCGGTCGACATGTCGGCCCGCAAACCCAGGCCCCGCAAGGGATGGCGGCGAGGGGCGCGAACGTGCGTTTTCCTCCATCCGCGACGGCCGACATGTGTGTCAGCCGACCGCCTTGCGCGACAGCTCCCGCGCCTTGGCCAGCCGCTCGACGCCCCCGTCCAGCGTCGCGTCCCCCTTGGAGAAGCACAGCCGCAGAATGCTGGTCACCGGGTCGGTCTCATAGAGGGCCGAGACCGGGATCGCCGCCACCCCGGCCTCCTTGACCGCCCGCAGGGCGAAGGCCCGGTCGGCCTCCACGATCCCCGAGGCGGCCAGGTCCACATTGAGGAAGTAGGTCCCCTGGCTCGGCAGGACGGCGAACCCCTCCCGGACCAGGCCCGCGCTCAGCCGGTCCCGCGACCGCTGCAGTCCGGCCGGCATGGCGGTGAACCAGTCGCCCGGGTTGTCCAGCCCACGGGCCACGGCGGCCTGCAGGTTGGGCGGGGTGGTGAAGGTCAGGAACTGATGGGCCCGCGCCAGGGCCCGGGTCAGCGCCGGCGCCGCGCAGAGGAAGCCCACCTTCCAGCCGGTGAGGCCGAACATCTTCCCCGCCGAGCCGATCTTCACCGTCCGCTCCCGCATTTTCGGCAGGCTCATCAAGGGGATATGGACGCGCCCATCGAAGATCACCTGCTCCCAGACCTCGTCGCAGATGGCGATGACGTCGTGGGCCACGCAGAGCTCGGCCAGCAGCTCCAGGTCCTCCCGCGGCAGCACCAGGCCGGCCGGATTGATCGGATTGTTGAGCACCACGAAGCGGGTCTTGTCGGTGAAGGCGGCCTCCAGCATGGCCCGGTCGAACCGCCAGTGCGGCGGCGCCAGCCGCACCAGCTTCGGCGTCCCCCCGGCCCTTCGGATCAGCGGCAGATAGGCGTCATAGACCGGCTGGAACACCACCACCTCGTCCCCGGGCTGGACCAGGGCCAGGAACGCGGCGGCCAGCGCCTCGGTGGCGCCGGAGGTGACGGTGACCTCGGTCTTCCAGTCCAGGTCCAGGCCCTGGGTGCGGGCGTAGTGGCCGGCGACGGCCTCGCGCAGCTGCGGCAGGCCGGCCATGGGCGGGTACTGGTTGTAGCCGTTCAACAGCTCGTCGGCGGCCTTCTGGCGGAGCGCCAGCGGCCCCGGATCGTCGGGGAATCCCTGTCCGAGATTGAGGGCGCCCAGCTCGCGGGCGAGGCCCGACATCTCCTCGAACACGGTGGTCGGAAGGTTGGCGAAGACGGGATGGACCATGCGCGCTCCTGGGACGACCGTTGCCTAGCATAGGTTCGGCGGGGATATTGAGCCCATGGAGATCATCGCCTTCGAACCCCGTCACGGTGAAGCCTGGAAGCGGCTGAACGAGGCGTGGATCGCCAAGCATTTCGCCATCGAGCCCAAGGACCGCGAGGTCCTGGACGACCCCGCAGGCCAGATCCTGGCCAAGGGCGGGGCGATCTTCATGGCTGAGCGGGACGGGGAAGCGGTGGGCTGCGTGGGCCTGATCGCGCTCTCCGACGGCGGCTTCGAGGTGGCCAAGATGACGGTGAGCGAGGCCGCCCGCGGGACGGGCCTGGGCAAGCGGCTGATGACCGCCTGCATCGACTTCGCCCGGAAAGCAGGGGCGCCGCGGCTCTATCTGGAGACCAATTCGGCCCTGGCGCCGGCGCTGGCGGTCTATCGGGGGGCGGGGTTCAGGGACCTGCCGCCGCGGCCGACCCCCTATGCGCGGGCCGACGTCTTCATGGAATTGCCGCTGGCCTAGTGGACGGCGGCCAGGGCGTCGCCCAGGGTGCGGCGGGTCACCGGCTTGCCGAGGAAGCCGATCGGGTTGATGGCCGCCATGGCGCGGCGGAAGTCCTCGGTGATCGATCCCGAGACGAACAGGGAGCGGACGCCGAGCTTGGCGTAGAGCTTCTGCGCCAGCTTGCCGCCGTCGGTGTTCTTGGCCAGGCGGATGTCCACCAGGGCCAGGTCGGGCTTATCCTCCTCGGCCATTTCCCAGGCGGTGCAGGCGTCCGCGGCTTCGGCGACGACCTCGTGGCCCAGGTCTTCGAGCAGGCTGACGATGTCGAGGGCGATCAGGGCGTCGTCTTCAACAACCATAATGCGCATGGTCATACGGTACTCCTCGGGAAGACGACTGCAAAACGCGCGCCGACCTCCGCATCTTCAATTTCGAAACGCCCGCCCAGTTGGCGCGTCAGCGCGTCGATCGCCCTCATGCCCAAGCTCTTGGTTTTCTTGGGGATGAAGCCCTTGGGCAGGCCGGCCCCATTGTCGGACACGCTCAAACGATAGTTGTCCCCGTCGGTTCCGAACGCCACCTGTATGCGCGGCGTCCGGTCTGTCGGGCAACCATATTTCAGGGCGTTGGTGACCAACTCGTTCAGGATGAGCGCCAGGGGCGCCGCCTGCCGCACATCGAGCAGGATCGGCTCGACCTGGGTTTCCAGGATGACGTTCTCCGCGCCCATCGAGTCCACCAGCTCCCGGGCGAGGGCCTCGGCATAGGCGCCGCCGTCGAACAGGCCGATCTGGCCGCCGGCCTTGTAGAGCTGCTCATGCACCCGGCCGACGGCCATGATCCGGGTCAGGGTCTTGTCCAGGGCCTCGCGCGTCTCGGCGTGCTCCGAGGCCCGCGACTGCAGCCGCACCACGCTGGCGATCTGCTGCAGGGAGTTCTTCACCCGGTGGTTCACCTCGTCCAGCAAGAGGGTGCGGTCGGCCAGCAGGGCGCGCAGTCGTTCGGCGGTGTCGGCCTCCACCTCGCGATCGAGGTTGATGTCGCGCAGGGCCCGGATGAACAGCCAGGCCAGCAGGCCCCCGAAGGCCACCAGGGTCAGCAGCACCAGGATGCGGATGGTGGCCGCGCGCTCGGCGCGCTGCGCCTCCAGGTCCGCCTCGGTGCGGTCGAGTTCGGCCACCAGGCGGCGGATCTCGGCCATGGCGGCGATGCCTTCGCCGCGGCGGATGATGCGGATGGCGGCCACCGGCGCGCCGGCGGCGCGGGCGGCCATGGTCTCGTCGATCACCGACAGCCGCTTGGCCATCTGTGTCCGCAGGACCTGCAGGCGGGCCTGCTGGTCGCGATTGTCCACGGTGAGGGCGGTGACGGTCCGCAGGTTGTGCGCGGCCTTGGCGCGGGCCGCCCCGACCTGGATGACGAACATCCGGTCGCCGGTGAGCACATAGGCGCGCTGGGCCGATTCCGCGTCGCTCAGGGCCTGCAGGACATCGCTGATGCCGCTGCGCACCTGGTGGGTGTGGCTGACCGAGCGCGCGGCGCTGTCGTACCAGAGGAAGATTCCGCCCAGACAGGCGAAGGTCAGGAAGAGCGCGCCGACCGTGGCCGCCAGCAGGCGGAAGGCGCGCTCGCGCGCGCCCTGGCGATCCGCGCCCGAAAGCTCGATCGGGTCGCGCGCCATGGACCGGTTATTCTTCCTTGGCGCGGCGCTTCCGCAGGCTGGGGTTCAGCACCTGCTTGCGCAAGCGGATCGACTTGGGCGTCACCTCGACCAGTTCGTCTTCCTCGATATAGGCGATGGCCTGCTCCAGGGTCATCCGGCGCGGCGGGGTGAGGCGCACGGCCTCGTCCTTGCCGGACGCGCGGATGTTGTTGAGCGCCTTGGCCTTCATCGGGTTGACGTCCAGGTCGTCGGCGCGCGAGTTCTCCCCGATGATCATGCCCTGGTAGGTCTTTTCGCCGCCGCCCACGAACATGAAGCCGCGGTCCTCGAGGTTCCACAAGGCGAAGTCCGTGGTCTCGCCGTCGGAGTTGGAGACCAGCACGCCCTTACGGCCGGCGTCGATGGCGCCCTTGTAGGGCTCGTAGTGGCTGAACACGCGGTTCAGCACGCCCGAGCCGCGGGTGTCGGTGAGGAACTCGCCCTGGTAGCCGATCAGCGAGCGTGACGGGCTCATCAGGCTGATGCGGGTCTTGCCAGCGCCCGACGGCCCCATGTCCTTCAGTTCGGCCTTCCGGGCCGAAAGCTTTTCGATGACGATGCCGGTGAACTCGTCGTCGACATCGATCATGACGTCCTCGATCGGCTCCAGGCGTTCGCCTGTCTCCGGGTCGGTTTGGAACACCACGCGGGGACGGCTGATCGACAGTTCGAAGCCCTCGCGTCGCATGCTCTCGATCAGCACGCCCAGCTGAAGTTCGCCACGGCCGGCGACTTCATAGGCGTCCTTGTCGGAGGTCTCGGTCACCCGGATGGCGACGTTGGACTGGGCTTCCTTCAGCAGGCGCGCGGCGATCACGCGGCTCTGCACCTTGTCGCCTTCACGGCCCGCCAACGGGCTGTTGTTCACCGAGACGGTCATGGAGATGGTGGGCGGATCGATGGGCTGGGCCGGCAGGGCCTCGGTGACCTCCATGGCGCACAGGGTGTCGGCCACGGTGGCCTTGGACAGGCCCGCGATGGCGACGATGTCACCGGCCTCGGCGTCCTCGATGGGCTGACGCTTCAGGCCGCGGAAGGCGAGGACCTTGGTGATGCGGCCGCGCTCGACTTCCTTGCCGTCGAGCGACAGGGCGTGGATCGCCATGCCCGGCGTGGCCTTGCCCGACTGGATGCGGCCCGTCAGCAGGCGGCCCAGGAAGGGGTCGTTCTCGATCAGCACCGACAGGATCTGGAAGGGCTTGTCCTTGTTTTCGACGACCTTGGGCTCGGGCACGTGGCGCACGATCAGGTCGAACAGGGGGGCCAGGTTGTCGTTGGGCTTGGCCATGTCCAGCGTCGCCCAGCCGTTCTTGCCCGAGGCGTAGATGTGCGGGAAGTCCAGCTGCTCGTCCGTCGCGCCCATGGCGGCGAACAGGTCGAAGGCGTCGTTCAGGATGCGGTCGGGATCGGCGTGCGGCCGGTCGACCTTGTTGAGGCAGAGGATCGGCTTCAGGCCCATCTTCAGGGCCTTGCCCAGGACGAACTTGGTCTGGGGCATGACGCCTTCTTCGGCGTCCACCAGGATGACGCAGCCATCCACCATCCCAAGGATCCGCTCGACCTCGCCGCCGAAGTCGGCGTGGCCGGGGGTGTCGATGATGTTGATGCGGGTTTCGCCGGCCTCGCCGTGCCACAGCACGCTGGTGCACTTGGCCAGGATGGTGATGCCGCGCTCGCGCTCCTGGTCGTTGGAGTCCATGGCGCGTTCGACCGTCGCCTCATTGGCGCGGAAAACCCCGGACTGGGCGAGCAGCTGGTCCACCAGCGTGGTCTTGCCGTGGTCGACGTGGGCGATGATAGCGATGTTGCGGAGCGACATTTAATTCTTATCTCGGGAGGGGCGCGCGCCTGGGAAGGGCGCGCGCTTGTAAGCGAGTGAGGGGCCTTTCACCAGCGCAATCTCGTCGCGGTGGTCGACCTTGTGGTTCAGCTGTTGTGCGATGCAGCACAGCCTAAGTTGCCGGCGGCGCCCAAACATCCTTTTGATATTACGATATATTTAGGATGGGCCGCGAAAAAATCCAGGGCGATCGAACATTTAGCCTTGAACTTTTGTGCGCCGCACTGTACCTCTCTTTCTGTGAGGCGGCCTTGTCGCCTCTGCCCTTCCTGGGCGTTTCCTCCCTAATGAACTGCCGGGCCCTCGGGTCCGGCTTTTTTTTGGCCTGACGCCCGGGCGCGCCAGGCGGGCCGGGGGAAACGGCGGGGGGACGGGCCGGGATCGCGGCGCTAGGCGGTCCTCAGACCGCTCCAGTCGGCCCCCGCCAGCATGGCGGTGAGTTGCCTCAGATCGCTCTTCAGCTTGTCGAAGCCCTCGGTGGGGACCAGGCGCGCCTCGTCCAGATAGAGTCCCCGGCTGATCTCGATCTGCAGGGCGTGGGTCCGGCGGGCCGGGCGGCCGTAGTGTTCGGTCGTATAGCCCCCGGCATAGGGAGCGTTGCGGGCGACCCGGTAGCCCATGGCCTCCAGCTCCCGCTCGACCCTCTGGGTCACTTGGGGCGCGCAGGCCGCGCCGAAGCGGTCCCCCAGCACCATGTCGCAGGCGCCCCCGCCCGAGCGGGCCGCGGCGGCGGGCATGGAGTGCCAGTCCACCAGGATCGCAAAGCCGTGGGCCGCGTGGGCCTCCCCCAGCAGGCGGGCCAGGGCGGCGTGATAGGGGGCGTGCGCGCGCTCGATCCGGCCGCGCGCCTCGGCGAAGGTCAGCTTGCGGGCGTAGATCTCCTGGCCCTCGGAGACCACCCGGGCGATGGCGCCCAGGCCCGCGGCCACCCGGGCCGAGCGGCCACGGGCGAAGTCCGGCAACTCGTCGGCGAACATGGCCGGGTCCAGCTCGAAGGCCTCGCGGTTGACGTCGATATAGGCCCGCGCCAGCCGGGCGGCGATCACCGCGGCGCCCAGGTCCGGAGCCGGTCCGATCAGCTCGTCGACGAAGGCGTCCTCCGATCGGCGGATGGCGATGGCGTCCAGCGCCGTCGCGGCCATCATGTCCTCGGGATAGAGGCGGCCCGAATGGGGAGAGGCGAAGACCAGGGGCGTGGGCGCCGGGCCGCCGTCGAGGGCGGCGCGCCAGATGTCGAACACCGGCGCCGGCTTGGGCGCGGCGTCCTTGGCGACAAGGGGCTCGCAGGCGGTCATCGGGGTCATATGAGGGCGTCCCCCGCGGGCGGTCAAACGATCAGCCGCGTGCATCCCCGATGGTTCATCGCGAGTTTACACCTCAGCCTCTATGATGAGGCCTTCTTGACCACTCGCGCGGAACACCCATGCCCCGGATCCTGTTGGCCGAAGATGACGATTCCCTGCGTGGCTTCCTCAGCCGCGCCCTGGAGCGCGCCGGCTACGACGTGACCGCCTGCGCCGACGGCGAGGAGGCCGCCGCCGTGCTCGACCAGGACTGGGACCTGCTGCTCACCGACATCGTCATGCCGGGCATGGACGGGATCGAGGTGGCGCGCCTGGCCGCGGCCAAGCATCCGGGCCTGCGCATCATGTTCATCACCGGCTTCGCCGCCGTGGCGCTGGCCGCCGGCGAGAGCGCGCCCCCCGGCGCCAAGGTGCTCTCCAAGCCCATCCACCTGCGTGAGATCGTCACCGAGGTCGAACGGATGATGGCGGCGGCCTAAAGGCCGCGCTTGCACCGGAAACGACCCTCCATTATACCGCCGCCTCCGCTCCCGAACGGGGGACCTTGACGGTCTGGACGTGTAGCTCAGCGGGAGAGCACCTCGTTGACATCGAGGGGGTCACAGGTTCAATCCCTGTCACGTCCACCATCCGTTTTCCCAGACATCCCTCCGCGGCGCGAGACGCCGCCCCGGCGGCTCCGAACCCCTTGCTGGCCCACGTCCGACGATCGGTTCGTCGGCGGATCGTCGGCGGCCGAAAAGGGGCGTGACCTGACGCCGCGTCATACGGGCCTTGGGCTGGCGCGGCTTTTTCCCGCAGGTGAGGCGGTGTTGCAACACTGCCTTTTTGGCGTCGGAGCCTTAATCCGCCTGGACCCCTAGGGTTTTTCGAAAGACCGGCACGATCCGAACATTGTTAGCCGTTCCGACGGTCTGGAAAATCCGAGCGAAACCAAGACGCTAGACCTGACGAGGTCGTCAAGTTTCACATTTCCTGTTTCCGGTATGTCGGCGGGTAATATATTTCTCTGTTATGTCAAAAGCTTAGCGGCTAAGGCGCGCTGTTTCGAACTTGAAACATTGCAAACCCCCCACTGGCGCTCGGAGGCGAGACGCCCGATGATCGCCTCACTCTTCGGCCGCTCAGCCCCCGTGCATTTCAACTGGGGGCAGGCCGTTTGAGGGGGAAAGGAAACATAGATGTCAAAAAGCAGGTATTTCTGCGGTGGCTCGATTCTGGCCGTCGCCCTGACGATGGGGCTCGCAAGCGCCGCCGCCGCCCAGGACAATGAGACCGTGGTCGAGGAGGTCGTGGTTACGGGCTCGTTCATCGCGGGCACGCCAGAGGACGCGGCCCTTCCGGTCGACGTGATCGGCGCCAAGGAGCTCGCGAACCGCGGCTCGCCCAGCATGGTTCAGTTCATCAAGACCATCCCCTCCTCGGGCGCGGTCATCGGTGAAAACAACCGCTTCGGCTCCGGTTCGGGCGCGGCGACCATCAACCTTCGCAACCTGAACTCCGCCGTCACCGGCTCGCGCACCCTGGTGCTGTTCAATGGTCGGCGTCTGCCGACCTCGCCCCAGGCCATCTCCTCGGTGGACATCAACCTGCTGCCCACCGCCGCCATCGGCCGCGTGGAAGTCCTGAAGGACGGCGCGGCGGCCACCTACGGCTCCGACGCCATCGGCGGCGTGGTCAACTTCATCACCCGCAACGACCTGCAGGGCTTCGAGCTCAACGCCAATTACCAGGGCATCTCGGGCTCGCCCGGCGACTATGAAGGCAGCATCGCCTACGGCTACAAGGGCGACCGCGCCAACCTGCTGCTGACCGCGGGCTACCGTCACCGGTCGGAAATGTCGGTCAAGGAACGCGACTGGGCCCTGCGCACCGGCGCGACCGGCTATCTGGAAAACCCGCTGGGCGGTTGGGCCGGCACCGGCAACCCGGGCCAGTACAACACCGCCACCAGCGCCGCCGCCGCCGCCCTGGGCAGCTTCACCGGCGGCCTTCCGGACATCGGCTGCGCCGCCAACGGCGGCGCCCCTTACGTGCTGACCACCACCATCGTCAGCCCGACGTCGTGCAACTTCCAGTACACGACCTTCGACAACCTGATCGAAGACGAAGATCACTTCCAGATCTACGGGAAGATGACCGTCGACATCACCGACAACATCGAAGGCAACGTCGAGGTCCTCTACGCCTCGCACGACACCCCCAACCAGAGCTGGGCGATCACGGGCCCGAACCAGTTCCCCGCGCCCTTCGCGGCCTACCCCGGCGGGGCTGCGGCCGGCGGCGGCGTCTCGCCGCTTCCCGCCACGAGCCCGACCGCCGAACAGTCGCGCTTCTATATCCCCAACACCAACCCGGGCCTGATCGCCCTGCTGGGCCAGATCGCCACGGCCAGCTGCGCCGGTCCGGTCCTGCCCTATGGCGTCGACGCCACCACCTGCGCCCAGGGCCTGGCGACCGCCCAGAGCCAGGCGACCAACGCCGCGCTCTACGGCGTGGCCGGCAGCCAGACCGCCTGGCGGCCCGTTGGCTTCGCGGGCAACCCCTACACCTCCGACCGCCACAGCCACTATTCGTACAAGGTCGACACCTTCCGCGTCGCGGGCGGGTTCAAGGGCAAGTTCGAGAATGGCGTCGGCTGGGAGCTCGGCCTGACCTACCAGGAGCAGGACTATAACTATAACCTGCAGGACACCTCGGTGAACCGCCTGCAGCTCGGTCTTTCCGGCTACGGCAGCCGGGCGGGCGACGCCAACCAGTGCACCGCGGCGGAAACGGCGAACTTCACCACCAACGCCGGCAACGCGGCCCTGGGTTGCTTCTATTTCAACCCCTTCACCAACGCGATCCAGCAGAGCACCTCCAACGTGCCCGCCAACCCCTACTATGTGGGCAGCAGCAGCACGATCCCGGGCCTGAACGACGCCGTCGCCAACCGCGCCGCCGTCTTCGACTGGATGGAGGAAGAACAGCGCAACGAGATCTCCACCAAGCTGTTCGTCTTTGACGCGGTGTTCAACGGCGAGACCAACTTCAAGCTCTGGGGTTCGGACAACATCTCCTGGGCCGCCGGCGGTCAGTTCCGCTACGACCGGCAGATCCAGGATCCGGACGTGGTCTACGACGCCAACGCCACGCCTTGCGTCGACAGCCCGCCCTTCGGTGATGGTTCGCCCTATTGCGCCACCACCGCCAACGGTCCGTTCCTGTTCAACGCCAACCTGCGTCCCTATGACGTGGATCGTAAGATCGGCTCGGGCTTCTTCGAAGTGCGCCTGCCGATCACCGACAACCTCGAAGGCTCCATCGCCGGCCGTTACGAGTACTATCAAGGCCAGGGTGAGACCTTCAACCCGAAGGCCGCCCTGCGTTGGCAGGCCATGGACTGGCTCGCCCTGCGCGGTTCGGTCTCCACCACCTACCGGGCGCCCGCCGCGACCATCACCAACCCCAACTTCACCCGGGGTCTGACGGCGGCGAACGGCACCTACCGGGCCAACGACCTCTACGGCAACCCGAACCTCGATCCGGAAACGGCGCTGACCTACAGCGTCGGCGCCGTGGTCAAGATCGGCGGCTTCGACGCCACCGTGGACTACTGGAACTTCGACTTCGAAGACGCCCTGACCTCGGAAGCCACGGCGGATCTGATCCTGCTGATGTTCCCGGCCGGCGCGGCCGACCCCGGCACCCGTTGCGGCCAGGCGGCCTATGCCGCGATCCAGGCCCGCTTCACCTTCGCCGGTTCCTGCGCCCGCGGGAACATCCTCTCCTACCGCACCAACTACATCAACGGCGGCAAGGTGAAGACCAACGGCGTCGACTTCCAGGCCAACCTGCAGGTCGGCGAGTTCTTCGGCGGCGATGTCAGCACCGGCTTCGACGGCTCCTACCTGCTGAACTACGACGAAGACCCCTACTCCATCGAGGGGATCCCGGTGTCGTCCGGCACGGTGAAGCGCGCCGGCACCTACCGCGCCTCGATCTTCACGGGCTACAACCGCCTGCGGGCCAACGCCTATGTGAACTGGACGTCGGGTGGTCAGAACCTGCGCTGGCAGATCCGCCACGTGTCGTCGTCTCTGCAGACCGAGGCCAACTCGATCAACATCGCTGCGGCGGTGAAGTCGACGGCCAAGATCGCCGAGTACTGGCAGCACGACATCACCTATCGCGCGGAACTGCCCTGGGACACCGCCCTGACCCTCTCGGTCATGAACGTGCTGGACCAGGACCCGCCCTTCGCGATCGGCACCCAGTACAACTACGACCCGGGCAGCGGAAACCCGCTCGGCCGCGTCTATTCGATCGGCGTCAAGAAGCGCTTCTAAGATCCCGCGCGGGCTCCGGCCCGACGGACGAGACCTGGAACGCCGCCCTCTCACGAGGGCGGCGTTTTCTTTTGGGCTGACGGTCGGCTTGGCGCCTCGCGGGCCGCGCCTCTCGGGCCGTCCTCCGGTCGCCCGCGCGGGCGCGGGGCTCACCTTGGGGAAGGTCCCCAAAAATATCCGCCCGAGCGCGTCTTTCTTGCAACACCAATCGCGGGCAAATGCGGCGCCGCACCCAAGGCGAGTCCCTCCTCGGCTTCGAAGCTCGGGTATGCACCTCTGGGTGGGATATCAGGGTTCTGCAAAAAGGGCGCGCCCCTATTGCGTAAGGGAAACCTGGCGTCCGGTTCGCTCGCCGGTCCGGCCGGCCTCACTCAACCCGTTGTTTCGAAAGGCGCACCTGAACGCCGATCACCCATGTGCTCACTGTGCGGCGCAGCACGTAACGGCGTTATGTTTCATCACAGAGAAATTTCTGGCGCGGGCCCAACGCACGTCCGATGATCTTTTATTCGTAAGAGTCAGAAATTCGCCCGCTCAAAAGGGCGACTCTCGAGGGGGAATTAAGTTGATCTTCAAAAGCAGATATTTCTGCGGCGGCTCCATCATGACGCTGGCGCTGGCCCTGGGGGCGGCGGGAGCCGCCTCCGCCCAAGAAGCCACCGTGGTCGAGGAGGTCGTGGTCACGGGCTCGTTCATCGCGGGCACGCCAGAGGACGCGGCCCTTCCGGTCGACGTGATCGGCGCCAAGGAGCTCGCCCAGCGCGGCTCGCCCACCATGGTCCAATTCATCAAGACCATCCCCTCCTCGGGCGCGGTGATCGGTGAGAACAACCGCTTCGGCTCCGGTTCGGGCGCGGCGACCATCAACCTGCGCAACCTGAACTCCGCCGTCACCGGCTCGCGCACCCTGGTGCTGCTCAACGGTCGGCGCCTGCCCAACTCCGCCCAGGCCATCGCCTCGGTGGACATCAACCTGCTGCCCACCGCCGCCATCGGCCGCGTGGAAGTCCTGAAGGACGGCGCGGCGGCCACCTACGGCTCCGACGCCATCGGCGGCGTGGTCAACTTCATCACCCGCAACGACCTGCAGGGCTTCGAGGTCAACGCCAATTATCAGGGCATCTCGGGCTCGGCCGGCGACTATGAAGGCAGCATCGCCTATGGCTACAAGGGCGACCGCGCCAACCTGCTGCTGACCGGCGGCTACCGTCACCGGTCGGAAATGTCGGTCAAGGAACGCGATTGGGCCCTGCGCACCGGTCCGACCGGCTATCTGCAGAACCCCCTGGGCGGCTGGGCCGGCACCGGCAACCCCGGCCAGTACCAGACGGCGACGACGGCTCCGGTCGGCTCGCCCAACACCGGTTTCACGGCGGGCGCGTTCACGGGATCCCTTCCCGACATCGGCTGCGCGGCCAACGGCGGTTCGCCCTATGTGCTCACCACCACCATCGTCAGCCCGACCTCGTGCAACTTCCAGTACACGACCTTCGACAACCTGGTGGAGGATGAAAATCACTTCCAGCTCTACGGCAAGCTGAGCGTCGACATCACCGACAACATCGAGGGCAATGTCGAGGTTCTCTACGCCTCGCATGACACGCCGCAGCAGAGCTGGGCGATCACGGGGCCGAACCAGTATCCGGCCCCGATGCTGGCCTCGGGCGCGTCGCCCGGCGGCGGGGTCTCGCCCATTTCGGCCGTGGGCACCGGAGAGCAGTCGCGCTTCTATATCCCCAACACCAACCCGGGCCTGATCGCCCTGCTGGGCCAGATCGCCACGGCGAGCTGCGCCGGTCCGGTCCTGCCCTACGGCGTCGACGCCACCACCTGCGCCCAGGGCCTGGCGACCGCCCAGAGCCAGGCCGCCAACGCGGCTCTCTACGGCGTCGCGAGCAGCCAGACCGCCTGGCGTCCCCTCGGCTTCGCGGGCAACCCCTACACCTCCGACCGCCACAGCCACTATTCGTACAAGACCGACACCTTCCGCGTCGCGGGCGGGTTCAAGGGCAAGTTCGAGAACGGCATCGGCTGGGAAGTCGGCCTGACCTACCAGGAGCAGGACTTCAACTACAACCTGCAGGACACGTCGGTGAACCGCCTGCAGCTCGGCCTCCGCGGCTACGGCAGCCGGGCCGGCAATCCCGACCAGTGCACGGCGGCGGAAACGGCGAACTTCACCACCAACGCCGGCAACGCGGCCCTGGGTTGCTTCTACTTCAACCCCTTCACCAACGCGATCCAGCAGAGCACCTCCAACGTGCCCGCCAACCCCTACTATGTGGGCAGCAGCAGCACGATCGCCGGCCTGAACGACGCCGTCGCCAACCGCGGCGCGGTCTTCGACTGGATGGAGGAAGAACAGCGCAACGAGATCTCCACCAAGCTGTTCGTCGCCGACATCATCTTCAACGGCGAGAGCCCCTTCAAGCTCTGGGGGTCGGACAACATCTCCTGGGCCGCCGGCGGCCAGTTCCGCTACGACCGGCAGATCCAGGATCCGGACGCCGTCTACGACGCCAACGCCACGCCGTGCGTGGACAGCCCGCCCTTCGGCGACGGCTCGCCCTACTGCCCGACGACGGCCAACGGTCCGTTCCTGTTCAACGCCAACCTGCGTCCCTATGACGTGGAGCGGAAGATCGGCTCGGGCTTCTTCGAAGTGCGTCTGCCGATCACCGACAACCTCGAAGGCTCCCTCGCCGGCCGTTACGAGTACTATCAAGGCCAGGGCGACACCTTCAATCCGAAGGCCGCCCTGCGTTGGCAGGCTCTGGACTGGCTCGCCCTGCGCGGCTCGGTCAGCACGACCTACCGGGCGCCCGCCGCGACGATCACCACGACGAACTTCGCCCGTGGCCTGACCAATGCGAGCGGCACCTATCGGGCCAACGACCTCTACGGCAACCCGAACCTGTCTCCGGAAACCGCCTTCACCTACAGCGTCGGCGCGGTGGTCAAGATCGGCGGCTTCGACGCCACGGTCGACTACTGGAGCTTCGACTTCAAGGATCAGCTGACGTCGGAAGCCACCCTCGATCTGCTGAACCTGATGTTCCCCACCGGCGGTCCGAACAAGTGCTCCAACGCCGCCCTGGCGGCCCGGTTCACCTTCGACGCGGCGGGCTGCGCGGGCGGGCGCCCCTCGGTGCTGTCCTACCGCACCCAGTACATCAACGGCGGCGAGGTGAAGACCGACGGCGTCGACTTCCAGGCCAACCTGCAGGTCGGTGAACTGTTCGGCGGCGATCTCACCACCGGCTTCGACGGCACCTATCTGCTGAACTACGACGACAACGGCTACACGATCGAGGGTCTGCCGACCTCATCGGCCGGCGTGATCAAGCGGGCGGGCACCTACCGGGCCTCCATCTTCACCGGCTACAACCGCCTGCGGGCCAACGCCTATGTGAACTGGTCGATGGGGGGCCAGAACCTGCGCTGGCAGATCCGCCACGTCTCCTCGACGACCCAGATCGAGCCCAACTCGATCAACATCGCCGCGGCCGTGGGTTCGACGGCCAAGATCGCCGAGTACTGGCAGCACGACCTGACCTACCGGGCCGAACTGCCGTGGGACACGGCCCTGACCCTTTCGGTGATGAACATCCTCGACAAGGACCCGCCCTTCGCGATCGGCACCCAGTACAACTACGACCCGGGCAGCGGAAACCCGCTCGGCCGCGTCTGGACCGTGGGGATCAAGAAGCGCTTCTAGGACCCTGGGCGCGGGGCGACCGCCCCGCGTCAAAGGTTTGATTTAGAGACCCTTTCGCGCAGACGACCGTCTGAGACAGAGGGCTCTTGGCCAGACCGCCGGCGGGATCGACGCCGGCGGGTCGTCCAACGCAACTGAGGGCGTCGTCCGCCGGACGGCGCCTTCCTTTTTGAGATCAGGGCCGATCGCGGGAGGGCAGGGCCTGGATCTCCTCCGGGGTCAGCTTGCGCAGCTGCTTCACCTCGCACCTTTGCAGCCGCCCGAAGGGGCCGGCGGCGATGAGGGTGGCGTCCAGGGGCGAGCAGATGAAGGACGAGCCGTGCGACTTGATGCCGATCTTGGTCTGTCCGTCGATATCGGGGCAGGCCCCCAGCAGGTCCAGGCGATAGACGTCCCTGACGCCGACCCGGATGTTCACGGTGCGGTCGTCCACCACCGCGAAGTTCGAGACATTGTGGGCCGAGAAGCAGCTCTTGGCCGGCTTGGCGGGCCGGGGCTCCGCCGCCGAGGCCTGAGCGCCCGCCAGGACCAGCAGGGCCGCCAGGGCCGCGGCTGAGGGAATGACTTTCATGATCTGCACCTCCGCGTCGCGTGTCCCTAGGCCATCATGCCGCGGGGGCTGGGGCTGAATTGCGGCCCCGGCGGGCGGCGCGCCGGGCGAAACGGCCCGGGTCCACCAGGTCGGCGAGATCGGCCGGAAGGGGCGAGGGGGCGTCCAGCGCCAGGGCCGCCACATGCTCGGCCAGCAGCGGGGCGGCGCAGAACCCCCGCGACCCGAAACCCCCCAGCAGGAAGAGGCCGGGCTCGGCGCCCGGCGCGGCGCCGGCCAGGGGCAGGCGATCGGCCGTGGTGGCGCGAACGGCGGCCCGCCCCGCGAGGGGCGCCTGGGCGATACGGCTCGCCAGCGCGGGCAGGGCGGCGGCGAGGGCGGCGCGGTTGCGGTCGTGGTCGGCCTCCCGGACCTCGGTGGCCGTATCGTCCCGGTCGTGGGTGGCGCCGAACAGCAGGCCGCCGCGGGTGGACAGCACATAGCCGCCCCAGGCCGCGGCGTGGGTCGTCTCGCCGTCCTGGGTCCAGCTGGCCTGGCCGCGCACCGGGCGCAGCTCGGGGTCCGGCCACAGGGCCTGGCAGCCAGTGGCCAGGATCACCGCCCCGACCTCGGCGAGCGTCCGCCCCTCGGCGTCGGCGAGACTCCAAAGCCCGTCGCGGCGGCTCAGGCCCGCGACGCGGGCGCGCAGCACCTCCCCGCACCAGGCCGCCAGGATGGCCGCGGGCTCCACCACCAGGGCGCCGGTGAGGTCCAGGGCGGCGGGCGCCGGTTCTCCCAGCCGGCGGGCGGCCTCCGGCGGGGTCCGCAGCGCCAGGACGCCGGGCTCGAAGAGGTCGCTGGCGGCGATCTTGCCGAACCGCTCCAGGTCCTTGGGACCCTCGGCCAGCTGCAGCACGCCGCGGGACAGGATGGCGCCGGGGATGGCGGCGTAGAGCCGCCCGGCCCTGTCCAGGGCCTGGGCGAACAGGGCGGCCAGGGGCCCGAGACCCGCGTCGAGGCGAGGGGTGACCAGGGCCGCCGGGTTACCCGAGGCCCCCGCGCCGGGCGCTTCGGCCTCGATCAGCAGGGGCTCGCAGCCCAGGGCGCGCAGGGCCCGGACGGCGCTGGCGCCGGCGATCCCGGCGCCCACCACCGCGACGCTCTGTCGCGGCCTTTCGGCCCTCTCGCCCGGCCATCGGGCCTCCAAACGCTCCCGTTTGCGGCCATGGCCAGGACGTTTCTCCACCAGGAACCCTGCCCCTTGCAGACCGCGCCGCACGGCCCCGGCCACGGTGAAGGTGGCGAGTCGGGCGCCGGGGGCCGAGCGGGCCGCCACCAGGGCCAGCAGGGCCTCGTCCCACATGGCGGGATTTAGGGCGGGGGAGAAGCCGTCGAGGAACCAGGCGTCGGCCCGGCCGGTCCAGCCCGACAGGGCCGCGTGGGCGTCCATCACCGCCAGGTCCAGGGTGGCGCGCGCCTCGGGTAGCTCGATCCGGTGGAAGCCCCGCGCCTGGCCGGGCCAGCGGTCGGTCAGCAGCTGGGCCAGGTCGGCGAGTTCGGGCCAGGCGGCGAGGGCCCGGCGGGCCTCGTCGGCCGACAGGGGATGGGCCTCGAGGCTGAAGATGTGCAGGTGGGCGTGCGGCCCCGCGGTGGCTCGCCAGAGGTCCAGCAGGGCCAGGACGTTCAGGCCGGTGCCGAAGCCCAGCTCCCCCACCACGAATCGGTCCCGGCCCGCCCAGGCCTCCGGAAGGCCGCAGCCGGCCAGGAACACCGCCCGGGACTCCGCCAGGCCGTCCTCGGTGGAGAAATAGACGTCGCCATAGAGGCGTGAGCGCGGCTGGCCGTCGTCGGCCCAGACCAGGGGGGAAGGGGGGACAGCGTCGCTCATGGAACCTGAAAAGCAAAAGGGCCGCCCCCGGGGGGACGGCCCTTCCTAGACGCAGATGCGTCGAGAAGCTTAGTGCTTCGCAGCTTCGGCGGCGGCCGGGGCGGCGGCGGCGGCGGCGGCCGGAGCAGCAGCAGCAGCGGCGGCCGGAGCGGCGG
>NZ_JBXAPY010000005.1:0-257181 GCF_058806695.1 Phenylobacterium sp. GW821-FHT12F10
ATCGAGTGGGAATGATTCCGATGGGTTCGCAGGCTATCGCGAACCATCGGAATATCCCCATAGATATCTGAAAAATAACAGAAAACAACTTTCTTTCATTCGCCTCCTATCGCCCCCAAGCGACGGGCGAAATCGGCTTGCCTGACGGTTCGTCGCCATCTTGTCCGCGGCGTCAGTCGCCGATACCGTCAAGGGAATGGAGCGCGCTGACGGTGTTTTTCTGAGATTATCTATCAGAAAAATAACGGGAAATATCCAACGAGAAGGGCCGAAATGGCCTGACGGTCTTTTCCCCGAGATCGGTGCGTTCAACCGACCTTTCGGAGACCTCCCGTGCTCACCGACGCAGCCCTCAAATATCTGAAACCAAAAGCGAAATTCTACAAAGTCACCGACCGTGACGGTCTTTATGTCCTGGTCTCTACGACGGGGGCTCTGACGTTCAAATTCGACTACCGACTGAACGGCCGCCGAGAGACCGTCACCTTCGGCCGCTATGGGCCCGCAGGTCTTTCGCTGGCCCGTGCGCGAGAGAAGTGCCTGGAAGCGCGAAAGCTGGTGGCCGATGGCCAGTCGCCGGCGATCGAGAAGCAGCGGGACAAGCGCCGCAAGCTCGAGGCCAAGAGCTTCGGCGCGCTTGGCGAAAAATGGATGTCCGAGGCCAAGATGGCCGACAGCACCCGGGCCATGCGCCGCGCCATCTTTGAACGCGACGTGCTCCCGCCGTTTCGGTCGCGGCTGCTGACCGAGATCGCGGCCGATGACGTTCGCGCGGTTTGCAAGAAGGTGAAGGACCGCGGCGCCCCGGCCACCGCTGTACACGTCCGGGACATCATCAAGATGATCTTCGACTACGCGAACCTGCATGGCGCCAAGGTTCCGAACCCGGCCGAGGAAGTCGGACCCTCCTCGATCGCCACCTTTGTGCCGAGGGACCGTTCCCTGTCGCCGACCGAGATCCGCCTTCTCTTCGGGCTTCTGGAGCAGGTGGCGACCCTGCCGACGATCCGCCTGGGGCTGAAGCTGATCGTGCTGACCATGGTGCGGAAGAGCGAGCTGCAGGACGCCACCTGGGACGAGGTCGACTTCGAGAACGCGGTCTGGACGATCCCGAAGGAGCGCATGAAGCGCTCAAAGCCCCACAGCGTGTACCTCGCCCAGCAGAGCCTCGACATCCTGATCGCCTTGAAGACCTGCGCTGGGAACTCGCCCTATCTCCTGCCGTCCCGCTACGAGGCCAACCAGCCGATGTCGCGGGCGACGTTCAACCGGGTCACCGCCGCCGTCGCCGAACGCGCGGAGAAGGAGAACCTGCCGCTGAAGCCCTTCACCGTCCACGACTTGCGGCGAACCGGCTCGACCCTGCTCAACGAGCTGGGATTCAACAGCGACTGGATCGAAAAGAGCCTCGCCCACGAAGACGGCCGCTCCTCCCGCGGCGTTTACAACAAGGCGGAGTACGAACACCAACGCCGGCACATGCTCCAGGAGTGGGCCACGGCCGTGGATGCCTGGATCGAGGGTCGCAAGTACGTCCCCGTCCTGACGCCGCCCATGGCCGCCGTGATCGGCCCCGAGCCTATCGAGTGACCGGCCGGGTCTTGCGCAGGCGAACGTCGGGGCCGGGCGCCCGGGGGGCGAGGTTCGCGTGGGAGGCGGCGCGCCGCTCGCGGATCCAGGTCTCGACCTCCGACAGACTCCAGACCACGCATCGCGGGGTGAGGTGGAACCTGCGGGGAAATTCTCCTCGCTGCTCCATTTCGTAGATGGTCGTGTCCGCGAGCGGGACGATGCGCCGGAGCTCCGGCCGCCGGATCGTCTGCTGGCTGGTGAGCGGGTCACCCTCCGGTCGCCCTGGGGCCGTCCGGCCAGGGGAATGGGAGTAGCCGGCGGTGTCGTTGGTCGGGCTCATCGACATCTATCAACTCCGTTCAATGTCCACGGAGATGGGATTGGAAGTTCAGGCGACTGAAAAGTCTCGGGAGGGGAGGCGTAGGGCCGTGGCGGCCTCTGGCGTGGAGATCGGATGGGCAACGCAACACGGGCACAGTCGCGCGCTGCTTTGACCAATGCGCGTCGACGCGACGGGGTGATAGAAGTCTCGTTGAAGTGGGGGGGCGCGATATGGAATGGACCAGTCCATGGGAGCCCGTTGAGGACCTAGAGATCCGCGGAAGGCTGGAGCGCCAGCTTCGGCGCGAACTGCCGCCCCATCACGTCCTGGCCCATCTGGATGTGACCGCGATCGCCAGGCAGCCGGGCGCAGACGACGTGATCTTCTCCCTGGCCGATGGGCGCGTAGCCCAGGTTCACCTCACCTGGTCGGATCCTCCGCCGGTTTCGAACGGCCCCGCGGTTCGCCTCTGCGGCTCGCTCGCGGCATGGCGGGAGGCTGACGCCCAATCGGTGACCGGCCGCGAGTTAGGTCGCGCCTAGCCCGATCTTGGCCGCCGCGTTCAATCGGGCCTCAAGGGCGATCACGCTGGCCATCACATCGTCGAACGCGGGTGGGTCGCCGAAGATCATCCCGCTCATGGCGCGATAGTCGCGGGCCAGCGGCTCCAGCATCTCCGGGGTCGGGGCCAGGGCGAAGGATCCGGGCGCCGCGCTCGCCAGATCAAGGTCCGGGCTGTTGAAGAACATCTTGGCATGGGCCACGCAGTCGGCGCCCAGCTCCAGGTTGGCCGCGGCGGCCGGTCCGACCTCTGAGGCCATGAGCCGATGGAGGTCGTAGTAGTGGCGGGTCACGCGCTGACCGCCGCCGCGAAGCTCATGCCGCGTCTCGAACCAGCGGCGCAGGCCATGGGCGATCACCACCTTGTCCCAGAAGGTGCGCTCCGGATCGACGGTGATCACGCCATCGACGTGAAGATCGAGCTCCGGCAGGTCATCATCGACATAGGGCCGCACCGTCACCACCCGGTTCGGGTCCAGCGCCGACTTGGCGCCGGACTCGATCTTCACGGCCGGGCGCACATAGGCGGCCTTGTCGGCTGTGGGGCTCACGGCCGGATACCAGAGGAGCAGGGTTTGGCCGTCGGCGTCGTCGGGATCGAGCTCCACCCGCGCACCCGGCGCGGGGAGTCCGGTCTCGACGATCGCCTGGGCCAGGAGGGCGCTCATCTGTTCACGAAGAGGACCTGCGATATAGGCCTGGCACGCCGCCTTGATCCCTTCGAGCCTGGCTTTGCGCCGCTTCCCGCTCAGGCCCTCGAGTTCCGCGACTGACGCCCCCTGGCCGAGATCGTCGCGGAATACCGTGACATCGATGTCCTCCGAGAACCGGGAAATGAGGCCATAGCCCTTTGAGAGCGAGGTGCCGCCTTTGAACAGCAGGCGCGGCTGCCTTGGCTTGAGCCGGTTGAACAGTGCGTCCAGGGTCCAGCAGACCCAGAAGTCCTTCTCGATATTGTCCGGGCCCGTCTCCAGTCGCGCGGCCGTCGTCAGGAAGGCGCCGCGCCGGTCTTCGGCCGAGGCGGCCAGGAAGGCTCCGTAGTCAGGCATGTGGCGGTCCCCCTAGGCGCGTTTCAGATCGTGAGGATCGTCGACCAGCAGATCGCGCAGGAAGTCCTGCATCCAGCCCGGGAGAGTTGAGAAGCCCTCGCGAAGGTCCGCGACAATGGCGGGGCCTTGCGCGGGATCTCTGAGGATGCGTAGCAGGCGCTGGCGGATCTGCGGCCGGTCGGCCGGTAGGCGGTCCTTCAGCCAGTGCAGGGCCTGCACGACGCGCATTGCCGGCCGCCCCGCCCAGTAGAGTTTGCTGGGGGCCGCCCGCTTGAACGCGATGTTCAAGCCGCCGAACTGCTGGGGGGAGAGCCGGGCGTCCGTGTGCACCACGACCTTGGCCGGAACGGCGTCGCTCAGGCCAAGATCGTTGGCGGCGGTGATCCCATCCACCAGCATGCGGGCGTTGTCACGACGTCCCAGAGTGTCGATGACGGCCTTGGGATCGGGCGTGCTGGGTTGGCGGGTCAGGCTGTTGAGGCGAGGGCGGTCATAGAGGCCTCGGCCGATGCGACGCACGTCACCGGCGCGGACCAGGCGATGCAACGCCTGGTCCACCGCGTCGCGCGATCCGGCGTCGACGAAGTCGGTCGGCGTCCAGACGCCGAAGGGCGCCTGAGCTTCCATACGCTCCAGGATCGTCGCTTTCAGGTCGAGGGCCGGGCCACGCATCTTTGTCTCCAGTTGTCAGGAATATGTATCCGAATTTCTGACAAATCAATGAATGTCAGAAAGTGGCATGCAAATTTCTGACAAATCCTCACGGCCGTCGCCGGCGAGGCGAGAAGGAGACGTCCAGGCCCATGCGCCGCGCCTGTTCATCCAGCCAGGTCTCCGCCGACAGGTCGCGCTTGCGCACATGCTCGGTCAGATCCTGGAAGAGACGCCGGAACCCGCCCCAGAACACCCGCGGTTCGATGAAGGTGATGTCGTCGCCCAGGTCGTCGTGGAAATTGCGCAGCGCCAGCATCATCACCACCATCGGCTTGTTCTCTGCGGTCTGAACCGCGAACTCCGGCGATTTCAGCCAGACGCTGGCGATGATCGCGAACGGGTCGCTGTCGGTAGCCTCCGCGAACTTGATCACCCGCTCCAGATCAATGCGGTCCTGGCCGGCCTCGAAGCGCTCATAGGTTCGCAGCGGCAGGTCCATGGCGCGGGCCACGTCGGCCGCGCGCAGCCGTCGGTACTTTCGCACCCCAACCAAGGCGGCCGACAGCAGATCGCCGATTGTTGGCTCAACTGGCTTCGGCTCATCGTCGGCCATAACGCCCCGAACAGCTGCAAACTGGCGCCGCCCTGCGTCGAGCGCATAGGGACCTTACTCCTTTTAGGGTTGTGAAGTCAGCATCGCGAATGGTCAGCAGTCGGGGGAGGGGGCGGGCGTTGGAACCTCTGTGGAAAGGCCCGCTGATTGGGGCCGGCCCGCCGCCGGCGCGCCGTCTCCGGCGAACCCCCTGGCTCATGGACCGGACCCTATTCGCGGCGCCCGCCGGTGACCGTTCTACGGGATCAACTCCGGGCGCTCAATATCGCGGGTCATGACCCGACCTCGGCGGCGGCCGACCGGAACGCAGGCGGCGCTCATCAACTGCGCGCCCGCCGAAAACCGCCGGATGCTCCCCACAAACCGCCGATCCCCCGCCAGATTCCGGCGCGGGCGACGGGGGAGGGGCTGTGGCGCTCTCTTTTCCTACCCTTGGGCCGCCTGCCGCGCTCCGATGAGCGATCATGGGCATGCCGTCATCGCGCCGGGATCGTGAGGAGCTTCGGTCGGGTCGGACCGACGGTCCGCCGCGCCCCAAACCCAACCGCGCGGACTTCGCCTGGGAATTCCTGCGCCGCAATCCAGGCTATCGGGCAGTGGCCAAGGCGCGGGTCTGGACTCGCAGCTTTGAGGATCCCCACGGCGAGGAGGCCGCCAGGCCCTGGGGACTGCAGTTCATCGCCGACCCGGATATGCCGGCCGGCGTCGCCGATGTCTTCTGGCGTCCCGAGGTCGCACCCAGCCAGGTCGTGATCCTGGAGCGCTCCCGATTGGTCATGGCGACGCCCCTGCGGTTGGGAGGCAACGTCGCCCTTCAACGCCGCGGGACGAATGGTCTTCACGTGAGGCTGCAGACCGGCGTCCAGGCCCTGGTGCGGGACGGCGATCTTACGGAGCCCCTGGCGGTCGTCCTGCCGATCTCCGGGCAGTTTTCGGCGGCGTTACGCGCCGCCCAGGGCCTGCAGCGAACCCTAGCCGGCGCGGCGTCACCGCAGGACGATCTGAGGCCCCAGCTGCGCCTGCGCTTGGACCGGGCCTTGGCGGCATTTGACGGGGCTGGACTGGGGTGGAGCTATCGTGCGGTCGCGACGGAGGTCTTTGGGAGCGCCATCGTGACGCGAGAGGCTTGGCGCACCTCGACTGTCCGCGACACCACAATCCGACTTGTTCGGGCCGGTCGGTTGATGGTGGCCGGAGGGTATCGATCGCTATTGCAGGGAGAGAAGCGCAGCGCTGTTGGGAGTTGAGCGAATGGCAAGGTTGGGCTCTAGGCTGACGTTCGGAACTTCCGCTCATCGACGCCGAACCGTTGCGAATCAAGCCAGCAGCGTCAGCGGCGCGAGTGGCTTCAACACGTCCATTGGTGCGGAGCGAGCCGAAGCGCCTAGCGAAAGACCACGTTGAAACTCAGCCGACTTTTGCTCTGTGATGGTGAAGGCCCGGCCACGAGCATACTGCAAGCATAGGCGCAGCCTGAGCGGGGCATTGATTGCGGTTTCGTGCTTAAGCTGTAGTATTGCTCCGTAAGAGACTCAGCGCGCAGCCTTTTGGGGGCCTGTAGAGTGAGGTTGCGTCCGGTGACTAGGGGCGGAGATCAGCAGGTAGTGGAACGTTTTGAACGATAAGATGGCGCTTGGCCTGCTGGCCGAAGTGATGGGCTGGGCTGATGATGAGGAGGAGGTCGCGACTAGCGAGTATGGCTGGCTCCGATTGATGAGCTCGGTGAAATACGACGGCTACGCTGATTTCCACGCCGGCATCAGATTCCTCGAAAGCCTAGCGACTTGGCTGAAGCAGTTTGCGAAGGTCGACCGGGCGGCCGCCTATCAGTTCGTGAAGACCCGCCTCGTCTATGTGTCTCTGCCTGAACTGCATCGCCTGATCGAGACTTTCGTGCCGGAGGTCGTCACACCAACCATCCGGGGGGTGGTAGCGCAGGAACTGGGGATCAAACCCTATGAGGTCTGGCAGACCCAGCAGGGGGCCGACAGCTTCAAGCGCCACCTGAGGCAGACCCTGTTCGTTGGCATGAGCGACGGTAGCCGTATCGACATCCTGCGGCGCGTCAACAGCCGTCGCCTATCGACAGAACAGATCGTACCAATGATGAACATCGATCGCGCGAAGTGGCGCGATCTCGCCAAGAAGCTGAACAAGGAGGTCGAGGTCGGCGCGAAATTTGAACACGTCTACCTGATCGACGACTTCACAGCCTCAGGAACGACCTTCATCCGCAAAGAAGAGGACGGATGGACGGGGAAGCTGACAAAGTTCAACGCCCTGATCAAGGAGACCCAGGACGATATGGGGAGCGATTTCCCAATCGCCCAGGGCTATCACCTCCACGTCCACCACTACATCTCCAGCGATCAGGCGCGTCTCGTGCTGGATGAGCGCGTAAAGCAAGCGCAAAGCGATTGGACCGAAGCCTGGTTCGGGGAAGTAGACGTCACCGAAGGCCTTCGGCTGCCGGCGTCTCTGAAGCTCTCGCCGGAGTTCGACAAGGCGATGCTGGATTTGTGCGACCGCTACTACGATCCCGCCCTCTACGAACGCCTGAAGCAGCACTGCGACCCGGACGTGCAGACCGACCTGAAGCTGGGCTATGCGAACTGTGCCTTGCCTCTAGTGCTAGACCACAACACCCCCAACAACAGCATCTCGCTCCTATGGGCCGAGACCGCCGGAGGCGAAGGCGCGCATGCGATGCGCTCGCTCTTCCATCGGCGCGATCGACACGGCTAGCCATGACCAATCCCTTCCTCCGGCGGGCCACCGAATTCATCCGCGACGATTCAGAATTCTTGTCGATTGTCAGCCCTGAACCGCTCTCCGCGTTTCTCGGCAAGCACCCAAAGCGGTCGGCTTTCTTCGACATGCCCGTGCGCGTGATCGGCACGCCGGGCAGCGGCAAGACCATGATAGCCACCTTGGTGGAATATCGGCTGGTGGAAGCCATCCTGCGGGACCAGAGCAGCCAGAACAATCGCGCCCTAGCTGCGGCGCTCACCGCGACCGGCTTCTGTAACGGCGATGAGCCGACGGTGGCGGCCGTACGGCTGCCCATGGAGTCGGAGTATCGGGATTTCTGGGAGCTGCCCTACGATGAGAATGTTCGCACAAAGCTCGTCCTTTCACTGATCCAGGCCCGCGCGATCCTGGCGCTGTTCCGCAATCTGACCGCCGATCGCCGCCGCCCGGTCTCGGACGTCAAATTCTCGCTTCGAGAGGAGTCCGAGGCCCAGCTGGAGGCCATCGGCGGTGCACAGCCGGAAGCGGTCTTGGCGCGAGCCCGGGAGGTAGAGCGGGCGGTCTACTCGGTCGGGGCGAGCCTGATCCCGCCCGACCTCTCTGCAATTCCCCCAGCCGCTCAGGATCCCTATCAGCCGTTCGAGAGCCTGCGCGACATCGAGATCACTTGGAGAGAGGGTAAGCGGATCCGTCTCAAGTTCCTGGTGATCCTCGACGATGTGCACACGCTACACCCAGACCAGCTAGACATGCTCTTCCGCGCCATGGGGAAGCGCGAGATGCGTATTGGGCGCTGGATGATGATGCGCTTCGACGCCCTGTCTCCGGCGTCGGCCTTCCAGTCCCTAGACGAGGAAGGCGGGCCCGGAATGAAGGTCGACCGGGATTTCCTCGACATCTTCATGCAGCAGTCCTCGCGCAGTGATGACCGGCGAGGGTTTCGCAGGCTCGCGGCGGACATGTCGGACCGCTACCTGCGACTCGTGCCTACCCTTCGTGACCGGCGGTACACGCACTTCGCCCGCCTGCTCAGCGAGCAGCCGCCCCGGCTCACCGACGCCAAGGCCGATGAGAACCGCGAGGCGACCGACCGTGAGCAGCGTCGACATAGGATCGCCCCGCAGCGGCGGCAGGCCATCGACGACATGGTCCAGGCCTATGCGAAGGGGGCTCAGTCCGTTGACGTGGATGAGGACGTTCAATTCGGAATGTCTCGCATCCTTATGAACCGCTATGTGGTGCGCCTCGCGGCCCAGGCCCCCACGCTCTTCGAGGACGAAGATCCGGAACCGCGGACCCCATTGAAAGCTGACGCCGATGTCGCGGAAGCCGCTCGCCTGCACCTGCACCATGACTACCAGCGGCCACTGCACTATGGGCTGAGCGATGTTAGCGACGCGGCGAACGAAAACGCTGAACTCTTCCTCCAGATGGCAGGCGCCCTTGTGGACCGGATCGAAACCCGCGCGATCCGCGGCCAGGACCCCGCCCTGACGCCCGTTCAGCAGCAGGCAATCCTGCGCGACAAGGCCAAGGACATCGTCGCCAGATGGTCGTTCCCCTTCCATCGCAAGGTCCGCAGCTTGGTCGATCATATCGCCGGGGAGTGCCTGGAAGCCTCTCTTCTCGGCAATGCGCCGCTCGGGCCGGGTGCCAACGCCATCGCCGTTCCGGATGCGCAGATGGACGCCTTGCTGCGCAAAGGGGAGGAGCCAGCCATGGTGCTCAAGTACGCCCAGGCCTATGGTGCCATCGTTGCCGTGCGGGAGTACGGCCAGGGCGGTAAGAGCTGGTGCCTGCTCGAGCTCGCCGGCCCAGTTTGCCTCAAGTACGGCCTGACTCTGCGCCGCGGCGGCTTCCTGGAGCGCCGCGTCGACCAGCTCGTCGACCTGATCGAGGCGCTTTGACATGCGCCCGCATTGGGAAAACTGCATCACACACTTCGACGCCGCGGTCGACGGCTTCATCGCGGACTATTTCGGCGATCTGGAACGACGCTGCTTCCTGCTCGCCGGTGCCGGGTTCGACCCTCGCGCCCGACTTATCGCTGAACGGCTCTCAGCGGCGATGTCGGATCGGCTACAGGCCGTGTTCATCCGCGAGAACCGGATGGATGCGGCCCTGAACCTGATGTCCGACGCCGAGGCCAATGAGAGAGCGCTTCGTGAACTCGTGCCGCGGTGCCGGGTCGAGCACCTTTCGGTGTTCGCCGAGGACAATGCGCCGGTTGGTGGCACCAGGATCAGCGCGCTGCTGAACGCCATGGAATGGCCGGACGTGACTGATGTTGTCCTTGATCTCAGCGCACTCTCGGTCGGCATCGGGTTTCCTGCAGCGCGCCTGCTGCTTCACCAGTGCGAAGCGCGCAAAGGCGTAAATTTCCACCTCATGGTCACCTCGAACCCTGAGCTCGACGCCCGGATTACGGGAGAACCGTCCCAACAGGCGGTTACCGTGCGCGGGTTTGCAGGCGAAGCGGTGATGTCGGCAGAGTTGCCCTTGGCTCCCGTGTGGCTACCGCACCTGGCGCCGGGCAAGCAGCTGACGCTTGCGAAGATTAACGCCGGGGGCCAAGGCTATAAGGTCTGCCCGGTTGTGCCGTTTCCCGCGCGAGAGCCGCGTCGCGCAGACATGCTGCTGGCGGAGTACGAGAACGAGCTCCGCAACGAGTGGGAGGTGGACCCGAGGGACCTCATCTATGTGTCGGAACGTAATCCGCTCGACACCTATCGGACTATCTCCACCCTGAAGCACCGTTACGATCAGACCTTCGCCGAGATCTACACCCCGCAGATCATCCTCTCCCCCGTGGGCAGCAAGGTCATGGCCGCCGGGGCCTTGATGGCCGCCATCGAACACAATCTCGTCGTCAAACACGTGGAGGCCTTGCGCTACGAGCTCGCACCTGCGACTGGCCCCACTCACGCCGCCGCCCTGCAGGATATGATCGTGCACGTTTGGCTGCACGGCCCGATATATGACGTCTACACACCACCCGATCCCGAGCTCGCGGCCGAGCCCATCGCCGAAAGCGACGCCTAGGGTCCGCAGATGAACCTGTTCGCTGAAAAACTGGATCATCTGGCGGCAACGGTCTCGCTGGCCGCGTCGCAAGATCACGGCGCCTTGGCCTGTGCGATGACCGCTCGCGGTCCAGGCTTCGCGACGGCGGTCGGGTCCGGCGGCTCCGCGATCACCGCGTCGTACTTTGCGGCATGCCGGCGCACCCTCGGCTTCGGTCCTACCTGGGTGACGACCCCTGCTGACTTCGTCCTGACCGGAGAGAATGCGACTGGCGGCGCCGTGTGGCTGTTCAGCGGAAGTGGCGACAACACCGACATCGTCGCCGCCTATGATCGCGCCACGGCCATGCGGATCCCCGATCTCTTCGTCCTCACCAGTCGGAAGGACGGCGAGTTGGGGCACCGGGCGACAAAGGACCTCTTCCTTGCCGCATGCGGGGCGGAGAAGGATGGCTTCCTTGCCACCCATACTCTCGCCGCGGGAATGACCGCGCTCCTCACGGCCGCCGACCTGGCCGCAGGTGGGCAAGGGGCTTCGCCGGGCCAGCGTCTTGCCGCGGCTGCCGCCGGCGTCCTTGATCCTGAAGCCCGAGCGCGCGTCGCCGAAGCGCTTAGCTCCCTTCGCCTGACCGACAGCCTTTTTGTTCTGCACGACCCGCGCCTCGCGCCGGCCGCCCTGGCCATCGAGACCTCCGCCTGGGAGGCCGCGCTCTGTCCCGTGCAGAGGGTGGACTTTCGGAATTTCGCCCACGGTCGGCATGTTTGGGCGGCGCACCGTCCTGGCAATGTCTTTGTTCTGGCGCTGACAAGCTTCGAGACCCGGGCCATGTGGTCGGAGATCGAAGCGAGGCTTCCCGCGGCGGTGCGGCGTCTCGAACTCGACGCCGGCGGTTGCGGCCGGTTCGCTACCGCGGTCAGCGTGTTCTCCGCTCTTGCGGTGGTGGAGGGCATGGGTAAGGCGCTCGGCGTTGACCCCGCGCGGCCGGGCGTCAGCGATTTCGGGCGAGACCTGTTCGCCTCCGGTAGCCTTCAGGACATGGTGCGCCGGCTGCCGGCACCCTTGCGCGCGAAGCGCCTTGCTGTCGATAAGTACGATTCGCAGGACGCGGCCCAGCTCGATCTCGAGGCTTGCCACGCGGCGATCCGAGCGACCTGGGCCGAAACCCCGATCTCCGGCCTCGTCCTCGACTTCGATGGGACGCTGGTCGCGACCCATGCGCGAACCCGGCCAATTGGGCGCGAGATCGGCGTGGCCTTGAGGCGCCTGATCTCGCAGGGACTGCGACTGGGAATCGCGACAGGACGAGGGGGTTCGGCGTCGCATCAACTCCGCAGGACGTTGACCAAGTCCATCCAAGGCGACGTGCTCATAGGATACTATAACGGAGCCTGCATCCTGCCGCTCGACCAGGATCTTGAGACCTCTAGGCCCCCGGTCGCGCCGGAGATCTCAGCCGCGGTCGCTTGGCTGACCTCCGTCTACGGGCTGGCGGCGGAGAAGATTCACAACAGCTGCGTACAGCTGACGCTCCAGCGGACGGACGTGCCCGATGTCGGAGCGCTGGACGAGGCGCTCCGGTCCGCGGGCTGCTCAGGGTTGCGACTCGTTCAATCCGGGCACACGGTGGACATCTGCTTGGCGGCCACCTGCAAGACGTTGGTGGTCGCTGCGCTCGCCAGCCGTTGGGGGCTCGACGACAGTTCAATCCTTCGCGTCGGGGACAGTGGCGCTCCCCAAGGCAATGATCATGACCTGCTTGGTAGCGAAATGGGCGTGAGCGTCGGCGAGCTCTGCGGCCGTGCGCGGCAGGGATGGCCGATGTTCGGGCCGCCGATCGCTGGACCGGACGCCGTCCTGCGCTTGCTTCTCGCCCTGAGGCCGACAGAGCCGGGTCGCTTCCAAATCGATCTTGACGCGTTAGATGCAGTTGACTGACCTCATGGGTGCGCACAAAACGAGAACATCGGTAGGTGTGGCCTCCATGGAACGTTTCATCGACGTCGCTGGCACCGGGTTCACCGTCCTGGATCGGGTTTATGTGGGCGAGGCCGCCACAGAGGCGCTCGGTGGTTCGTGCGGTAATGTGCTCGTCTCCCTGGCCATGCTCAGCCATTCGGTGGCGCCGGTGCTGGTGCTCGGTGCCGACGACGTCGGAGATCAGCTGGTTTCAACCTTCGAGGCCGCGGGCGCAGATACGCGATACATCGTGCGGCGTCGCGAAGTTGCTTCGCCTGTCCTGGCCCAGCAACTCGATGAGGTGTCAGGCCGCCATTGGTTTACGACGACCTGCCCGGACACCGCCGAACAGCTTCCGCGATACACTAGTATTGTCCGGGAAGACGTGGACCAAGCGCGGTCGGTAATCAGGCGCTGCAGCGTGTTCTATGCAGACCGTATCTCAGACGCGATCGTGGAAGCGATGGAGGCTGCTTACGCCGCCGGGGCGATCGTCTATTTCGAGCCGTCAACGATCGACGACGAGACCTTGTTTGAGCGGGCGCTGCGTGTCACCCGCATCCTTAAATACTCCTCAGATCGCCTCGCGGAGAAGACCGTGACGCGCCACCTTCAGGCGAACGCGATCTCGATCGTGACCTATGGCGCCGCCGGTCTGGAAGTCCTGAGGGAGGGCGAGCGCCATTGGTGTGACGCTGTCCCGGCGGAGAGGGTGCGCGACACTTGCGGTTCGGGCGACATGGTCAGCGTTGGCCTGATCGACTGGCTGCTCGGGGCGGGGAGATCGGATCGGCCCCGGACGCCGTCAATGCTGCTGCACGGCATTCGCGCAGGCCAGCGTCTCGCCGCCGCCAACTGCGCCTTCGCCGGGGCGCGAGGGGTCTTCCATCGCTATGGCGCGCATGGCGTTCGCGCGATCATGGACGGGTGTCCAAGATCCTCCATTGATCAGGTCTGCAACGACTGAGCCTCGTCACTCTGCGGCGGCGAGCACGATCCCGCGAAACTCCGCGCGCAGTTCCATGAGCATCACGCCCAAGGTATTCTCACCAACGCCGTTGACCTCTCCCCACAGCCGATTGACGGGGTTGTCCACGATCGCGCTTTCCACCAGCCGCGCGTCTCCGGTCGAGAGCAGCAGCTCTCGAAGGTCGTCGTGTTGGGTGAACTTGGCCCGAAGCACGCGGCGCATCCGATCGAACTTGAGTTTCGACCAGCCGGGCGTCACGTCCCAATAGTAGAGACCGTGCGCAGCCATGGCGAGCAGGGCGGGTGAGGGTGCCGTCATCAACCAAGCCTTCACTTCAGGCTTTCGCGCCTTGCCCGCCTGGTAGGCGTGCTCCGAGGTCCTATAGCGCTCACCCTCGAATTCGATCTCCCGGCGATATAGATTGCTGAAGACGCCGTAAGGCTTCTCGTTCGCGCGGTAGAAGCGAATCTCGTCAGTCATGACGACTGCTCCTTGCAAATTAGCACGCCTATGATATGCAAATATGCATGAAATTGACTACTGAGGCAAGAGAGAATCTCGCTGCCACCATCAAGGAGCGGGTCGCGGAAGTGTCCGAAAGCATTGGGGAAATCGCTGCTCTGGCGAACGTCGATCCGAGCCAGGCGAGCCGGATTTGCCGAGGGCAATTCAAGACCGCCAGCCACAACGTTGTGCGGATTTGCAATGTGATCGGCGTGCCAATAGAAGGCGTGGCTGAGCCCTCAGCGTTCCCCCGTCCCTCCCGCGACCAGCGCCGGATCGAGGCGACGGTGGTTGCGCTCTGGGATCGGTCGCCAGACGACGCTGATCGTCTCGTCCGGTTCCTCCGAAATCTCCGGGCGTTGCGCGGGCCCAATCCGGACGTTGAGGCCTAGGGTGCCTGGCACCCAGACATTTCGACTTGCGAATCTGTGCCTCAGCTTTGCCGATCTGCCGACAGCTTCGCCACATCGACGCGTGGCGCAAACCGCATCAATGCCTCAACCCGGCGTCGGAACTTGAGGCAACAACATCGGCTTCCGGCATTGAGCTGAAGGTCTGCTTCTGGCGGATTGTGTTGAAAAAGGCGGTCGCTGGGCGGGTTGCGAGGTTGGCGCGAGCGGCGACGGTGGCCCCTCAGGCGGTTGTGGTGACCGGTGGCGGGATCAGCTTGGCGAGTTTCCGCAGGTTTTGGGCTGTGGCTGCGAGGTGGAACTCATCTCGGGCGCCTTGAGGACCACGAAGGCGCAGGCGGTCGAGCTTCAGGATACGTTTGAGGTGCGCAAACAGCATCTCCACCTTCTTCCGCTCTCGTCGTGAGGTGACGTAGGCGTCGGTCTTGGCGATCTCGCGAGCGATGTCCCGGGCGCCTTCGTAGATCGAGCGGGTCACTTTCCGCGCCGGTGTGTTGGGCGAGCAGCGGCTCTTCAGCGTGCAGGCGTCACAGTCGGCCTTGCTAGCCCTGTATCGATAGGTGTCGTCGGGCGGCGCGTTGGGCCTGGGTGTCCGGAAGGCGCGGCGATTGCGCTTCAGGGTCTTGCCGGCTGGACAGCGATAGATGTCGGCGGCTGGGTCATAGGTGAAGTCGCTGCGGGCGAAGGTCCCGTCGTCCCGGCCGGACTTGTCGATGACGGGGATGTGCGGCGCGATCCGCTGCTTGTTACCAGCCAGTCGAGCATCTCGGCCGAGCCGTAGGCGGTGTCGGCGGCGATCCGCGCAGGCAGTAGATCGTGGCGCTCAGCGACCCGCTCAATCATCGTCCTGACCGCGCCCACCTCGGCCTGGCGGACCGCGGTGGTCGCTTCGACATCGACGATCACCGCATGATCGAGGTCGATCAAGTAGTTGGTGGAGTAGGCGAAATACGCGGCCCCCTTGTCGGCGCCGGTCCAACGCGACGCTGGATCGGCCGGGGAGATGAACTTCGGAACGACCGGTGTCGCCCCGCCAAACGCAGCGTCATCGAGCACCGCCAGATACTCGTTGATGGCGCGGCTGGCCGCCTCCGGCGGCAACCCGTCGGCGCCCCGGACGCTCCGCTGGCGATTAGCGTCGGCCTTGATCAGACTGGCGTCAGCGGCGAAGCCCTCGCCGCCCACCAGGCCCTCGCGCATGCAACGGTCAACGACCGCCTCGAACAGGTGGCGCAGCAGATCGCTCTCGCGGAAGCGACCGTGACGGTTCTTCGAGAAGGTCGTGTGATCGGGCACGTCGCCGTCAAGGCCGAGCCGGCAGAACCAACGGTAAGCGAGGTTGAGATGGACCTCCTCGCACAGCCGCCGCTCCGACCGGATGCCGAAGCAGTAGCCCACGATCAGCATCCGGATCAGCAGCTCGGGATCGATCGAGGGGAGGCCGATCGGGCTGTAGAACGGCGCCACGTGCGCCCTGACGCCTTCCAGATCCATAAACCGATCTATCGACCTCAGCATGTGGTCGGCAGGTACATGGCGCTCGAGCGAAAACTCGTAGAACAGCGCCGCCTGATCGATCCGATGATCACCCATCATGGCCGACTCTCCTTCCCGCAATGGAAGTGAATCAGCCCCGCATCACCGCTTCAACCCGCCTTTTTCAACACAATCGGCGCTTGCCGGACCTTGAATTGCCAGCCTGTGAGGATGCTCGCCCTGCAAGCCTCCTAACGGGCGCCGCCGTGCAGCTTGCCCACCCTCAGTTGCTCTCCTGTCGAGTTGGACGGCATTGCGCCGCCGGGGAGGCCGGGACCGTGGAGCGAGTCGCAGCCGGCTAATCCGATAGCGGCTTGAGCACGGCCCAGGGCTCGACCCTGAGCGCCTCTGCCAAGCGCCCAATTGCCTTAGCCTAGGGAGGCCGCGTCCAGCGCTCAAGATCGCTTAGGTAGCCGATCATCCCGCTCGGTCCCACGAGTTCCTGCATAGTCACCCTTTTGCCCGCGTTACCCACTACCGGGCCCAGGCATCTGGCTGACAAAATCCTCACGACGTCGCGCACCCGCCGCGCCACCGCATGAGGCTTAGATGCAGTACCAAATGCCCCCGAGCGAAACTGACTTCACCGTGATTGATCGGTTGCCGGCCGTCTTGGCCCGCATCGGAATGAAGCGATCGTGGCTCTATCGTGAGATTGCCGAGGGGCGCTTTCCTCGGGCTCGGAGAGTCGGCGCCCGCGCAGTCGGTTGGCTCCGCGCCGATGTCGTCGCTTGGGTTGAGGCTCGAGGACGGTGAAGCGGACCCCACGGAGGCGCAAAGATTACAAATATAATTTCCATGTCGTGACGCTTGGCTGGGGCTCTCAGCGGACACCGCCGCACGCCCACAGAAGAGCCAGCGAATGAACAGCTATCAGCATCTGCCCGACCGTGAAGAACCCGCGCCAGCGCATGCGGCCCGCCGCGGAGTTGCTGCAGCTAGGGTTCGACCTTATGGCGGCGGCCGCCGCCACCGCCGATACGGGTCGGAACTACGTCGAGCGGTCTGCCGACTTCCGGGATGGTCTGATCATTGCGCTATTGGTGCATAGGCCCATGCGGGCAGCCAACGTCGCGCAGATCCGCATTGGGAAGCATCTTCGTCCTTCCGCGGGCGGCTGGTCCGTCACCTTCAGTTCGGAGGAGATGAAGGCTCCTCGGGCGTTCGAGTTCGGCTGGCCTTCTTCACTGGTGGCCGGGCTCAATGAGTACCTCCAGGTCTATAGGCCTCGACTGCTCCGCCGGGTGGGGGCGGAAGCCACCGACGCCCTTTTCGTGTCGACGAACGGACGCGCATTTGACGCCAATCGCGTGGGCGAGCGAGTATTTCTTCGGACTCGAGCGGCCTTTGGAACGCCGGTGAATGCCCATGCCTTTCGGTCAATCGCCGCGACGACAATCGCCACCGAAACGCCAACGAACATCACGGACGCAGCGAAGGTGCTTGGTCATGCATCTCTTCGAACGACGAGGGCGCACTACATCCAAGCGCAGGCGATAGACGCCGGCCGAACCATGCACAGGGCGCTTGAGGAGTTGCGCTCCACTGCCCGACGACGGGGCGACAGGTAGTCAGGTCCAATGCGGGTTGAGACGCCTTGGGTGGCATCCGTTTCGAGGCCGCCGCGCTTTCTTGGCCATGCTTCGTTGGCATCGGAATTCAGAAATGTTGCGCCGAATTCCGGGCCGTTGGTATTGTTGTTGGCATATATCTCCCGGTAAAATTTAACTTATTGAAAAATAATGTGTAAAGCGAGATATATGAGTCCTGACGGCCCCACCAGCAAGCCTCCGCGGGCGCCGGCACGCGACCCTCGGCGCGGGCTGCGACAGCCGAGGTTTGGGCTAGGTCCCACGAGGAGGCCTATTTGCGCGACTGTCTGGCAGTCGGCGCAGTCTGAGGTCGATTTGTCTCCGCGCCCGATGGCCTGACGGAGCCTTCGCCACTTACGAGAACAGGTGACGCCCTCGTTTCTTGCGATCGGCAGGATCATCAGGGCACCCATCCCTCAGGACGTTCACCCTAGGAGCGGAGACGAGATAGGCCCGGTAGCGGGCGGCGGGTCCGGCGCCACGCGCGCCGCGATCGATGTCGCCAGCAGGGGTGACGCGTGAGAAGCAGCGCAGGAGGTCGCGGGGTTCGAGCCGGCGCGCCAGATCGACGATCAACCCCGGTTGGCTGAGGTCCGGACGAACGGCGGGCGCGCCGTCGTAACGCGCGCGTTCGGTGATCTGGATTATGGGGGCGTCGATCAAGCGCTCGGCCGAGAGCTGTGCGAGGGCCCCGTAGCTGACCGTGCCGATCCAGGCGGCGTTTTCCTCAACGCGCCGCAGGTCGACCGCGATCGAGAATTCCCTCCACCCGCGGAGCGGAAGGATCGGATCGAAGGTGCCGAAGGCGCGCGATTGCGGCGCGGCCATATAGATGAGCGCCAGGGCCGAGAGGCTGAAGCCCACGGCGATGGCGACGCCGCGCCAGACACGGGCCGCCATGACCTGGGACCCGCGGTCGGCCGCGACTGCCGCGCAGATGACCAGGGACGCGAACACCGGGACCGGCCAGTGGCCCTGCACACGGTCGTGCAAGCTGTGCAGCAGTAGGTAGGCGACGAACGGCGCACTGGTGGCGATCGGCAACAGGAGGTGAACCGCGCTGGGGTCGAACCGCTCGGCCCAGCCGTGCCGGGCGCCGCGATGGGCGTAGATCGCGATCATCGGGTTGAGAAGGAAGACCTGGCTGATCAGCAGGTCGGCCAGGTGGGCAGGCGAGAAGCCGGAGGGCGCCGCCCGTCCGAACTGCTTGGCGAAGGTGATCCACTGATGATCGGCGTTCCAGACCACATTGACGCTGAAGATTGCGACGGCGGCGAGGGCTGCGGACCAAGGCCAGGGTGATCTGAGGATCCGCCTTCCCTCTGGCAGCAGCCCCAGCCAGAGCAGCACGCCGGGAGCGAGGAACAGGGCCGAGTACTTCGAGAGGACCGCCAGGCCGGCCGCGATGCCCGCCGCGGGCCACCACCCTTGGGAACCGCCGGCCCAGACCTTGGCCAGGCACCAGATCGTGACGATCCAGAACAGCGTCGCCGGCGCGTCCGGCGTCGCCAGGATGCCGCCCAACCCGATGGTGGTTGTCGCGTTGTACCAGACCGCCGAACGTAAGGCGGTGGCGGGGCGCGCGCCAAGCGTGCTGGCGACGGCCGCCACGAAGCAGGTCGCGAGTCCAGTCGCGAGGACCGACACCAGACGCACACCCAGCGGATTGTCGCCAATGAGGGTGACGCCGAGGCGGATCCACCAGGCGATCATAGGCGGATGGTCATAGTAGCCGAATTGCAGGTGCTCGGACCAAAGCCGGTAGTAGGCCTCGTCTTCAGTGAGGTGGATCCAGCGGGCGGCGAGCAGACGCAGCACCGTCAGGCCGATCGCGACCGCAGCCACCTGGATGTGGAGACGGCGCGATCTCACCATACCGCGAGGGACGTCGTGACGAAGTTCCACGCCGCGCCCACACCGGCGCCGGCGAGGCCTGCGAGCCACCAGATCGGAACGTGCTCGTGCAGCATGGCGGCCACGGCGACATTGGCGGCCAGACCGACACTGCAGAGCAGGCAGAACCGCAGGTATCCCGTGAGCAGGGCCAGGCCCCGCTTCCGGCGGTCCCGATAGGTCACCAGGTTGTTGATCAGATAGTTGGAGGTCATGGCGGTGAGGGCCGCGACAAGTTGGGCTTCGGCGAAACCCACCCGCAACATGCCACGCAGGACCGTCAGGTGAATCGCCACGCCGCCGGCGCCGACGAGGCCGAATAGCAGCAGGCGCGGCGACAGGACGTCATGGCTGAGCTTGGAGGCCAGCAGGCCCAGGTAATGCGCCACCACCCCGCCATCGAGCTTGCTGTCGCCGGAGGTGCGGGGGCGGAAAGCGTAGGGCAGTTCGAGGCAACGCGGCGGACTCGGCTGCGAAGCCAGGATGTCGAACAGCACCTTGAAGCCCTGATTGTTGAGCCGCGGCGCGACGGCGTCGATCAGCGGGCGGCGGATCATGAAGAAGCCGCTGACCGGATCGGTCAGCTCGGCCGACAGGGCCTGACGTCCAAGCCAGTTGGCGAAACGGCTGCCCAGGCGTCGGCGGGGCCCCAGGGCGGAGGCGTCGGCGCCGAGCCCGGCCAGGAACCGGCTGCCGATGACAAGGTCGGCCTGGTCAGCCCGCAGGGCCGCCAGCATGGTGGGCAACAGGGTTTCGTCGTGTTGCAGGTCGCCGTCCATGACCGCGACATAGGGCGCGGCGCTGGCTAGAGCGCCTTCGATCACCGCGCCGGCCAGTCCGCGCCGGTTCATCCGATGCAGACATTGAACCCGCCCATCCAGGGCGGCGATGCGCTTGACGGCGTCTGCCGTGCCGTCTGGCGAATCGTCGTCGACGAAGATGACCTGCCACACGACGTCGACGAGGACCGCATCCAGTCGTGCGACCAGTTGGCCGACATTGCCACACTCATTGAACGTCGGAACGACGATGGTGAGTTCCAGCCCGCGAGCCGCCGCCGACGAGCGCGAGCACGGGGTTTCGTCGGAGGACGAGTCTGCGGGCTCAGCGGCCAAGGTGTCGAGCAAGGAATACCCTCCCCCCCGATGCCGGGGCTGGTGATGTCTTTTGAACGACGACGCGGTCGCCGAAGCGCCTCATCATTTTCTTTGGAGGCAGATCGACGTCGGCGGCGTCTTGATTCTTAGACTGGAGCGCGGGGTGCGCATGAAGCCGGCTGATCGATGGCGCACCGGGGTGCGACGGGCCGCCCTGGGGGCGATTTCGGCGCTGACGACGCCAAGCGTCGGATGGTCCGCAGACGTCGTTCCGATCCCCGGCTATTGGGAGATCACCAGCATCGCCACCCTGATCATCAGCTCCAAGACTGTGGAGCAAAAGTGCTTCACCGACGGAGACATCTCCAAGTTCCTGCAAGGGCCGAGCAATCGCCACTACACCTGCACCTATCCCACCCGCGTCGTGGGCGATGGCCACATCCTGTTGCAGGGTCGTTGCGTGACGAAGCGCGGACAGGTCGCCTTGATCAGCGCGAGGGGCGACTACGCGGCCGAACACTTCCGTCTGACGGCGCGACTGCGGACCAAGATCGCGGGGGCGCCGCTTGCGGCGACCGCCACCACCACCGCCCGTCGGATTGGCGATACCTGTCCTGACAAGGTGCCGTCCTAGGTGTGTAGTTCCAGCTTCTGATGGTGCATCATCGATCCTGAGGGGTCAGAAGGAGGATCTACTTTGGGAAGCGTTTATCACGGCTGCGCCCGCACGACGCCGCGTATTCGAGCCGATTTCCAAGCGGCGCAAGAGAGCAGCAGGGCCCTTGCCGTTCGCTACGGCCACAATCCCAAGACCGTACTCAAGTGGTACAAGCGGCCAGGCCGACCACGGCCCACTCCTATCAGGGTGACCAGCCTGATCCCAGACTTCGCGCTGGTTCTGCGTTGGTCGTCAATGACCCCATTAAAAGACGATTGCAGCGCAGATCGGCGGCCGGCCGCCCCTCTAACTTAGGCGATCTAGCCGCAGGCGCTCGCGCTTGTCGGTCAGGTGCGCCGCCGACAGATAGGCGACGGCCACTGCAGACAGGCCGCTTCCGCCTGACAGCAGGAACATGAGCAGGATCTGGTATTTCACCGCCTCCAGCGGGTCGAGGCCGGCCAGGATCTGTCCGGTCATTATGCCCGGCAAGGTCACGATCCCGGCCGCCGACATCTGGTTGATGATTGGCAGGAGTCCGCGGCGGATCGCGGTCCTGACCAGGGGCGCCATCGCCCCGGCGTAGGTTTCCCCTAGCGCGAGCCGCGCTTCGATAGCGGATTTTTCCCGGCTCACGCCGCCCAACATGCTGTCGAGGGCGATGCTCGCAGCATTGAGGACGTTGCCAAGGATGATGCCCGCCAACGGTATGGCGTAATGGGGGTCAAACCATGGATCTGGCCGGATCGCCGTGGTGAGGGCCAAAATCGCGGTCAAGGCGGTGGCCACCGCGACGCTGCCTGCGCCGATCAGGTAGTTCGCCTGCCCCTTGAAACGCCGCTCCGACCGCGTGGCGACTTCGCGGCCCGCCACCAGGACCATGACCACGACGATCAAGACCGTGGAGGCCGGATTGTTGAGCGCGAAGATGAAACGCAGCAGATAGCCGACCGCCACCAGTTGGATGACCATGCGCACCGCGGCGATGGCGATCTGCCTGTGCATGCCAAGGCGAAGGGCGATCGAGATCACGGCGTCGAGGACAATCAGCGACGCGGAGATCGCCAAGTCCTCGGATGAAAGCAGGATGGGGGTCACAGGAGGGCCAGGCGTCCCTGGCGCATTTCGTAATGCCGATTCCCAAGCCTCTGCGCCTGAACCGGATCGTGGGTGACCAGGACGAGGATCAAGCCCGCCTTGAGGCGGGCCCGCAGCACCGCCTCGGTGCGAAGGATGCTGTCGCGATCCAGCGAGCTGGTTGGCTCATCGAGCAAAAGCACCGGGGGCTCGAGCATGAGGGCCCGGATCAGCGCCAAGCGTTGTTTCTCCCCGGTCGAAAGGCGCGATACCAGGCCCTCAAAAAGTTCGGCCTTCAGCCCCAGGCCTTCGGCCAGGGTCCGCGCGGCGTTCAACTGAGATGGCGCGAAATGTTCGGCGACCCGGTCCGCCCACCAGCCGGCTTCGGCGGCCACATAGACGACCTGGCGACGCCACGAAGGCGCGGAGCATTGGCTTCGCGCGACCGCCCCCAGCACAACCTCGCCGTCGTTTTCGTCAAGGTCGGCGATCATGCGCAGCAGCAGGGATTTGCCGGACCCGGACGAGCCCGTGATCGACACACAAGAACCTGGGGCGATCTCGAAGTCGAACGGACCGGCGAGGCGGCTCGACAGGCCACGAACCTGGAACATGCTCACCTCACCTCAGTTCGGTCCGGCGCGACCGCGGACGTGGCGTCCCGCCGCGGGCCGCTGGCCTGGAGGGCCATGACCGCGGCAAGCGCGATGCCGGCTCCCATTGTCCAGCCGGCCAGCACGTCGGTCGGCCAGTGGACGCCCAGATAGACCCGGCTGACGCCGATGGCGACAACCAGCAGCGCCGCGCTGACCAGCAAGACACGTTTCACCGAGGCGCGCGGATTGCCTGCCGCGAGAAGGGCCGCAAGGGTCAGGTAGACGACCGGGGCCATGACGGCGTGACCGCTCGGGAAGCTCGCCGAATAGACGAGATCGTGCTGGGCGACCAGGTTTGGCCGGGGTCGGTTGATAAGGTGCTTGATTGCCTCGGCTGCGACTTGGGCGAAAATCACCGCGCCGCCGAAGATCAAGGCTTGGGTCCTCCGTCTGTGCAGGATCAGCAGGACGATCGCCAGGCCGGAGATCAGCGCGAGCGCCGTGAACCCGCCCAAGGCCGTGACATCGCGCGCCGACTCCTGCAGCCACCTCGGTCCGAGCGGCGTTGCGAGATCAGCGGGCGTCCGAAACGAGAGCAGGACCGCCCGATCAAAGGGCGTCGTCTCCTGCTCGCGGACCTCTCCCGTCAGAGCCAGAAACGCCCAGACCCCCACCATCAGCGCGAGACAGCCAATGAGGAGACGCACTTCCGTGCGGCGGACAAAATGACGAACGGCGTTAGGTCTCGCGGCTGGGGACAAGAGGCTCGCGGAGGATTTCCGATGAGTTCGCGGAGGATGTTGAACCATCATGGATGCCCCTTAGCCGATAAGCCATTGCAGACCACAGGACTTCCCTTCGACCCCACGCTTGCCTCAGGGTCAGCAGTTAGGCGGCCGTGGTCTCCAATGCGGCGCTGTCCGCCCATATCCTTCACGCCGGAAACCGTCATGGCGCTGCCCCTATGGGGATCTGTGTCGGAAAAGACTGAAAGCCCAGACAGTTTGGTCAAAGTCGCCAGCAGACGCCTTCCCGGAAGCGGGGCGCCTCATTCGGGCGATCCGAAAGTGGCCTTCGCTTCGGCGATATAGTCACGGGTGAGGGGCGCTGCAGTCTGGCGTCGGGCGATCTGCAGTTGGAATACGACGATGTCCTCGAACCGGAACGCCGCCTCCGCCATCGACAAGTAGTACTCCCATAGGCGGCAAAACACTTCGCCGAACAGCGCCACCGCCTCAGGCCGCCGCGCCAGAAATGAATTGCGCCATGCGCGAAGGGTTTGGGCATAGTGGAGGCGAAGCACCTCGACGTCGGTCACCACCAGTCCAGCTCGCTCGATGACCGGTAGAATCTCCGACAAGGAAGGAATGTGGCCTCCTGGGAAGATGTGCTTGGTAAGCCACGGGTTGGTCAGGCTCGGGATGTCCGATGAACCGATGGTGTGCAGCAGCATGACGCCGTCATCGGTGAGGCGGCTTTTGCATGCCTCGAAGAATTCGGCGTAGTGGGGCAATCCTACATGTTCAAACATGCCCACGGAGACGATCCGTTCAAAGCGCCCCTCAACGGCCCGATAGTCCTGCAGCGCAAAGCTGACCTGGTCGGAAACCTGTTGGTCAGCTGCGCGCTGACGGGCCTTGGCGAGCTGTTCTGCTGATAGCGTCACCCCGAGCACCCTGCTCGCATTCGCCGCCTCGGCCAGAAAGCAGGACAGTCCACCCCAGCCGCAACCTATATCCAGCACGCGGTCGCCCGGACGAAGCGCGAGTTTCGCCGCGACGTGGCGCATCTTCGCCACCTGCGCCTGGGCGAGCGTCTGCTCAGGGTGCTCGAAGTAGGCGCAGGAATATTGCCAGTATGGATCCAGGAAGAGTTCGTACAGGCGATCGTCCAGATCGTAGTGATGACTTACATTCCGCCGCGATGACTCCGGGTCATTGCGACTGAAGCCTCGGGCGAGCGCGCGAAACCGGTCGATCCACCGCGCTGTCCAGGGCGTCTCGTCCTCCGCAGCGTCCTGCAGGATCAAGACCAGGAAGTCATAAATCGATCCCTGATCGAGGACGAGACGGCCCTGGGTGAACATCTCCCCGGTCTTGAGATCTGGATCGATAAGGACGCCCCAGATGGAGGCGGGGTCGGTGAATCGGGCGACCACGGCATTGCCCGTCCCGTCACCGAAGCACAGGCGCTCGCCATCGGGCGCAATGATCACCAAAGTCCCCGCACGGACCTGGGGTCCCAGGGCGCGGCGAAGGAGACGCGACGCCAGCATCATCGCGCGCGCCGGTGCTGATCCCAGGGTGTGCGGCGGGCTTGAGCCTGCGCTGCGGGCCGACCGTGCACGAACCGGTAGGGTAGGACTGGGTCCATGACGGGGGGCCTCAAAGGCGCCCTGACGAAAGGACTTCGCCGGGTCGCTTAAGGGAACGACGTCACCGTCGGGCCATATCCTCCGACCTAGTACCTGTAGTCGAGCCTGACGCCGACGGTGCGCGGCCGCTGGGGCGTGATGGCGGCCTCATGTCCGAACCGGAAGGGATTGCCAAAGGCGAAGGTGTTGGCCCGCCCATCGGCTGGGTTGTCGAGAAACAAGGCGCCTGTCCAGCGCTCCGATTCCAGGGCCGCCTGCAGACGTCCGGAAAAATAGTCGCCCATCCGGTAACTGGACTGCGCGTCAAACGTGAGGTGCGAAGCTCCGATGTAACCCATCGCGGCGTCCAGTTTCAGCTCAAGTCCAGATTGCAGAGGGCGATGATAGCTGACGCCGAGACTCGCCGTGACCGCGGCGACACCAGGTAAGCCGGCATCGCTCTGAGACCGGAAGGCGGGGTTACGTTTGGTGATCTGGGGATCGTTGAGCAGACCGGCTGCGCGCAGCTCCCAGTGGTCGCTGGCGCGCCAGGTCGCCTCAAGTTCGACGCCCCGATTTGCGCCGTCGCCGACGTTGACCGCATAGGACAATCCGGAGGGAAGGAACTGATCAGTCTGGATATTGCGCCAATCGGCGAAGAAGGCCGCGGCGCGCAGATGAAGCTGACCGTCGAGCAGGGAGAGCTTGGTTCCGACTTCGTAGTTCCAGAACTCATCAGGGTCGAATTCGTGTTCGGGGTGACCGGCTTCACCGTCGAAAGCCTGGTCGATCGGCCCGGCGGTATTGACGCCTCCGGCCCGATAGCCTTCCGAAACCTGCCCATAGATCACGATGTGATCTCGGGGTTGAAACCTGACGGCGAACTTTGGCGAGAGGCCAGCGGCGTGCCCGGTCGCGGAGAAGTCGCGACGTGACATGCCTTGAACCACCGTCGACATCACGTCGAAATCGAACCTAAACCATCGCACGCCTGCGACCAGGGTAAGTTGCTCGGTCAGGTCGTAAGAGGCCTCGCCATAGACCGCGAATTCGCTGAGTTCGTCCACCCGGCGCTCTCCGTAGCGCTGGCCGCGTGAAGGTGTCCTCTGATTGAGCTGCGTCTCCTGCGTAGAATTGCCCGACGATAGAAATCCCCCCGCCAGCCACCGCCAAGGCTGGCCCTGCGGGGAGGTGAAGACTATCTCATTGACTTGCAGGTCGATGTCCTGCGAGTCGTCCAGTGCCGCGACCCCCTGAGCAACGCCGAATGCGGGCAAGGCAAGTGAGGCGTCATAGCGGCTCGTGAAATGGTGGCTCAAGCTCGCGCTCGACGCCACGAGGCGCCCCCAGGGGCCTTGCCCCTCAAGTGTCAGGTAACGCTCGTCAAAATCATTGTCGTGAGGTTCCCGCACGGCGTTGCCGCGGCTAAGGCGCCCGCTGACCGTCGTAGCGTATTGGGTGTCGGCGGTGAGGATCGATTGATGGATTAAGCCGCCGGTAAGGGACCAGTCGTCATTGATCGCGGCCTTGAGGGCGGCCCTCCATCCGTCGCGCTCGAAGTGATTGATCCGCCGGACCGCCAGATTGACGTCATCGACATAGCCGCTGGCGGCTTCGCGATAGACGGACCCCCGAAACGCCAATCGGCCAGCCACGATCGGGCTGTTTAGGGTTGCGGAGATGTCGTGGTTGAGGCCGCCGGATTGGGTCGCGGACCCGCTGACCGAGACGTCTGCGGACCAGGCGTCCAAATCGGGCTTTCGGGTCACGATGCGGACGATGCCGCCGATGGAGCCAGCACCATAAAGGGTGCCCTGCGGACCGCGCATGACCTCCACCTGATCGATATCGACAAGTTTTAGGTCGGGGTCTGGGGCATTATAGGTGATAGGCACATGGTCGACATAAAGCCCCACGGTCGACTGGGTCTGTCCGGTGAACGCGCCGTCCGACATCCCCCTCAGGAAGATCTTGTCGCGCCCGGGTCCTAGATTGGTCACGGTCATGCCGGCAACCTGATCGGCCAGCGCCGTCAGGTCTCCAACACCTCTGGCCTCGAGCTCCCGGCCGGCGACAGCGGTGATGGAGTATGGGGTGCGACCGGGCAGATCCGTTCGCCGACCCGACGTGACGACCAGTTCCCCCAGCTCGACAATTGGCGCTGGGGCTGGCGGCGGCAGCGTCGACGGGTGGGCCTTGGAGGGGCGGCGACGGATCAGGATCGTTCGCGTTTCGGGAATCACGGCGATGCAGCCCGAGGCGTCCATGAGGCGGGCCAGAGCATCGGCCAGTTCGTAGCGGCCCGACAGCTTGGGGCTTGAACCTCGACAGGCGCCAAGGTCGCCGCCGAGAGATACTTCCGCCTGGAGGGCGAGTTCGAGCAGTGCATCTGAGACCGGCTGGGCCGGTATGTGAAATCGATAGACTTTGGGGGCCTGACGCGGCGCCCCCCAGGCTGCCGAGGTCGGCGTCAGCGCCAAACCATAGACCGCGAGGCCCATGAGTCCGCCATAGGTCCATCGCCCGCGTTTCACGCGCGAGACCTTACCGCGACTCGCGGGCCATCAGGTGTGTTTCGTCAGGCTTGATGACGGCTTTCACCGGAAGGAAGGTTTCCAGCGAATGCAGCATGGGCTCCTCGCGGTCAATTCGCAGGGATCCCGTAAAGCGTAGATGCAATGCGCTTGGGTCGACAACGACGGGCTTGCCGAAGTAGCGCGAGAGATCCCTTGAAACCTCTGTCAGGGGGCGATTGTGGTAGATCAGGAGCCGTCGACGCCAGGCGAAAGCGTCCTCGGGATCGACCTTTTCAACTCGGCTGCCCGTCGCACCCTCCGTGTGGCTCAACTGCTGGCCGGCGACCAGTTTTGCTTCGGGCGCGCGACCGGCCTGGCCGACGGCGACGATTCCACGCTTGACGGTCACCCTGAGCTGTCCGGCGTGATGCAGGATGTTGAACTCCGTCCCCAGAACCGTGACGGCTCGATCTCCAACGCTCACCACAAAGGGCCGTGTGGCGTCATGCGCCACGTCGAAGGCGGCCTCACCCTCAATAAGTGAAACTGTTCTCTGACCACGTTGCATGCGCACCGCGATTTCTGTCTCCCCGTTCAGAACGATGCGTGAGCCATCGTCGAGGGACACAGTCTGGAGCTGACCCGTGCCGCTCCGGTAGACTTGGGGATGATCTTGCAGCCCCGGAACGATGAAGAGCAGGGCCGCAGCGGCAATGGCTGCGGCCGCCCCAAGTGCTTGTAGCCATCCGGCTGAAATCCGCCGCGACGTCTGGGGCCGGAAGGGGACCACGACGCCAGTCGACGCTTGAAATGGCGCTATCTCGGTCAAACCCTCGATTTCGATCCAGGCTGTCTCGATCTCCCCATAGGCGGCGCTGTTGGCTGGTGAGGCCTCTAGCCACTCGCGATAGGCCAGCCAGTCGGCCTCGGTCGCGTCGTCGTCCTGCAGGCGCACAAACCACGCCAAAGCCTGCTCGCCCGGATCGGTGTGAATTCTGGTCATCGAATCCCTGACGTCGCCATGGACACAACGTCTTTCAGAAACTGTTTCCCTGGCGACAATTTAGTCACAGTCATCGCCTCACCTTGGCAACCAGGTGGCGCAAGGCGTCGATCATGTGCTTTTCGACGGCGCTTCGCGACATTCCAAGCCGAGATGCGATCTCGGCATGCCCCAGGCCCTCGAATTTATGCAAACGGAAGACCCTCTGGGTTCGTTCGGGCAGGGCTTCAAGGGCGGTTATGACCCTCTGAAGCTGCTGCCGCGCGGCGACAACGGCTTCCGCGTCGGGGATGTCGGCAATGTCCTCGGCTGCGGAGAGGACATGGTGCGTCGTGCGCCAAGCATCGTCTCGGGCGGCGGCGCGGTGCTGTTGGCGCAGACGATCGAGCATAAGATTGGCCGCAAGGCGATAAAGGTAGGCGCCCGGATTGCGGATTGCTTCATCCGACTGCGTCATGGTGACCTTGAGATAGAGGTCCTGAACGAGATCTTCGGCTTCCGTCATGGAATGAAGGCGGGCCAGGAAGAACCGTCTCAGTCCCAGTCGCCGTTCGAAATAGGCCGTCATCAGAGGCGTTGGCGTCTTGTTGTCCACGTCGCGTTGACCCCGGTCTTGCCGCGCCAGTTGGTTAGCAGGCTCGCGCCCTAGGCGCACCCGTTCCGGATATTTTTGAGGCGCAGGCCTCCACGCATCGTCCCTTCATTGGGTGGCGACGGCTCGATCGTCTGGGCCGACCAACGGTGCAAGGGAATTCATGCGCATCTATTGCGACTTTGACGGGACGGTTACACGTCGCGACACCACAGATCTTGTCCTTGGCGCGCTGGCTTCGCCGGCCTGGGAAAAGTTGGAAGTCGCCTGGGTGAGGGGACAGATCAGCGCCGCCGAGTGCATGCGCCGCCAGATCAGCCTCATCCAAGGGTCCGACGAGGCCCTCGACGCCGTTCTCGATTCCGTGGAGATCGACCCCACCTTTTCGGGGTTTGTCGCCTGGTGCGAAAACCACGGCCTGCCGCTGACAGTCGTCAGCGACGGGGTGGATCGGTTCATTGGCCATATCCTTCGGCGGCACGCCTTGGGCCATGTGCCGGTGGTCGCCAATCGGCTGGCGGGCCGCTCCGATCGGTGGCGCCTGAGGCAACCGCACATGAAGCCGGGCTGCGCCGCAGGGTCCGGGGTCTGCAAATGCGCCGTGGCGACGCAGCCTTCCAGCGGACCCATCGTCTTCATCGGCGACGGCCGCTCGGACTTCTGTGTCTCGTCGCGCGCCGATATCCTCTTCGCCAAGGACAGTCTCGCCCGCTACGCGGCCGGCAGAGGCAAGGCCTTCCATGCCTTCACATCCTTTGACGACGTGACGCGCGCCCTAGCGCGGTCGATGGCGCCGTCGTCAGCGCCGCCCAAAGTCCGCGCTCTCAGCCTCTGAATTCAGGAAACACCATGTACGACACTGCTGAGGCCCCGGTGGCCAATCACGACCAATTGCGGGCCATGGAGGCCGAGTACTGCTCCTGGGGCGACACCGTCCACTACATGCCGGAGCCCAAATATTTCGAAGGTTGCGACGGCTCATTCATGTTCGACGCCGAAGGCTGTCGGTTCCTGGATCTGCAGATGTGGTACTCCGCCGTCAACTTCGGCTACCGAAACCCCCGCCTAAACGCCGCCGCCCACCGGCAGCTGGATCAGCTGCCCCAGGTGGCCTCCCAGTACCTGCACCGGGAGAAGGTCGAACTCGCCGCCATGATCGCCCGCGACGCGGAGCGGAAATTCGGCGCCAAGGGACGGGTGCATTTCAATGTCGGCGGCGCCCAGGCCGTGGAGGATTCGCTCAAACTGGTGCGCAACGCGTCCGGCGGGAAGAGCCTGATGTTCGCCTTCGAGGGCGGCTATCATGGGCGCACGCTGGGCGCCTCTGCGATCACGTCATCCTACCGATATCGCCGCCGCTTCGGCCACTTCGGCGACCGGGCCCAGTTCATCGAATTCCCGTATCATTTCCGCGGCCCCAAGGGCATGAGCAAGGAAGAGTACGGGCTCGAATGCGTGAAGAAGTTCGAGCGGCTGTTCGAGACCGAGTATAACGGCGTCCTCGACACCAAGACCGGCCAGGCCGAGTTCGCGGCCTTCTACGTGGAGCCGATCCAAGGCACGGGCGGCTATGTGATTCCCCCGCCCAACTTCTTCATCGAGCTGAAGAAGGTGCTCGACCGCCACAACATCCTGCTGGTGGTCGATGAGGTCCAGATGGGCTTCTTCCGTACCGGCAAGCTTTGGTCGATCGAGCACTTTGGCGTCGAGCCCGACATATTGGTGTTCGGCAAGGCGCTGACCAATGGGCTGAATCCGCTGTCCGGCCTCTGGGCCAAGGAAGCCCTGATCAATCCTACCGTCTTCCCGCCTGGCTCCACGCACTCCACTTTCAACGCCAATCCCATGGGCACCGCCGTCGCGCTCGAAGCCATGAAGATGATGGCCGAGACGGACTACGAAACCATGGTCATGGCCAAGGGCGCCTACTTCCTGGAGGGGCTCCGGGAGCTACAGACCCGCTGGCCGCAGATCGGCGATGTCGACGGCCTGGGGCTCGCCCTGCGCGCCGAAATCTGCCAAGCCGACGGCTTCACCCCCAACAAAGCACTCCTGGACCGGATCGCGGAGGAGGGCCTCAGGGGCGATGTCGAGATCGATGGCGAACGCCTGGGTCTGATCCTCGACGTGGGCGGCTACTACAAGAACGTCATTACCTTCGCCCCGTCCCTGGAGATCAGCCTCCCCGAGATCGACCTGGCCCTGAGACTTCTGGACGCCCTCCTGCGCCGTTGCGTGGACTAGACGTCGGTGCGGCCCTTGTTCCTGCACCTGGATGACGCCCTGGACGGTCAGGTCTCACTGCTTGACCGTGGATGCGCCGCGGGGGGGCGGAGGATCGCGGCCCAGGACCTTGGTCCGTCCTTGCGCCTGTGGAGCCGGCCCCTGGCGCTCAAGTACCTCGAAGACAGATTGTGGAGCGCTGCGCCCGCATGCCCCCCAGAGATCACCTTCGCCGGCTCAGGCGACTTTCACCACATCACACCGCTCCTGTTGGCGCGCGCGATCGAGGCCTCGGGCGTCGATCAGGTGACCGTGGTGCATTTTGACAACCACCCAGACTGGGTCCGCTTCCCCAACGGCCTGCATTGCGGGTCCTGGGTGGGGCAGGCCGCCAGGCATCCGAAGACGGCGCGCCTGATCACCGTGGGGGTCTGCAGCAACGATATTGATCGTAGCGAAACCAAGGGTGCCGACCTGGGACTTATCCAGGACGATCGGGTGGAGCTATATCCTTATCGTTCGCCGAGAGGCGGGGCGTTCGTCCACCTGGGCGGCCGCGAATGGCCGACTATCCTCTCCATCGGCGAGGATGGGTTCGCCGACTTCCTGGCCAGGAGAATTCAAACCCGGGCTGTCTATCTCACCATCGACAAGGATGTTCTGCGGGCCTCCGACGCCGTCACCAACTGGGACCAGGGTCAGACCAGCTTTGGTCTCTTGAGGGCGCTGATTGAGAAGATTGGATCACAGCATCGCCTGATCGGCGCCGACGTCGTCGGTGACTGGTCGCGGCCACGCTATGGCGGCGGCGTGGCGGACGCCTTGCTCAAGCGCGGGGAGGCTTTGCTCGACCAGCCGTGGTCGCAGCCCAATCCCGTCTACGCGATGCAGGTGAATGAAGCCATCAATCTGCGCCTCTTGGAGCTCTTCGCGGAGGTCTGTCCATGATCGCGATGGGGTTAGGGCGCAGCGTCAGCCTGGTGGCATTCTGCATCGCCGCTGAGGTGGCTCGAGAACTGGCGTTCAAGCATGCGACGGACAGGGCGGGGGATAGCAAGAACCTGGCGCTGGCCTTGGCACAGGAGCCCTTGATCTGGATTGGGATCCTCCTGTGGCTTCTCGAAACCATCGCGTGGCTGGTTGTGCTTCAACACGTGCCCCTGAGCGTCGCCTTTCCCGCGATGATGCTGGTCTATGCCAGTATTCCGGCCGCGGGCGCCTTGTTTCTGGGTGAACGGCTCAGTCGAAGCCAACTGATCGGCGTCGGCTTTGTTGTGTTGGGCGTTGGCTGCGTCAGTCTTTCGGATCTCCAGGCATGAACCCGACGCCTGATCCCAGCCGCGTAGTGCCCAGCGGGGGTCAACGCCCCGGCGCGCACGCATCAGCCGGCCGACACTTGTCGTGCACAAGGTTGGGGCGAAATGACTGATCAGAGTTTCCGCCTTAAGGGCACGCGCCGCACGGGAGTGCTGCTGCTCCATGGCCTGACCGGCGCACCCAGCGAAATGAAGTTTCTGGCCCGCCGACTTCATCGGCAGGGATTCGACATCTACGCGCCTCAGCTGGCGGGACATGGCGGCGACGTTCGCGCCTTGCTCGCCACGACTTGGCGCGATTGGCTTCAATCTGTGTGCGAGTCCTACGACGTCTACCGGTCCGAGGTCGATGAAATCTATGTGGCCGGTGTTTGCGTGGGAGGCGCCTTGGGCCTGCTGCTGGCAAACGAACGACCCGACATCAAGGCCTGCGCCGTCTACTCCATGACCTTTGAATATGACGGCTGGAATATGCGCCGGTGGTGCGGGGCGGCTGGACTCATCCAGGTGGTCGCCAACCTGCCCCTGCTACGGAAGATCAGCTTCGAGGAACCGTTCCCCTACGGGATCAAGGATCATCGCCTGCGCGATCGCATGATGCGCATGCCCGTGGAGTTCACCGATGGCGCCCTGGATCGCCTGCCGCTCGGCGCGCTTTACCAGATGTACCGGCTAGGCCGCCGGGTCCTGCGTACGGGGCGCGCGATCAAGGTCCCAACTTTGATCCTGCACGCCCGACACGATGACATGAGCCATCCGCGCAATTCCGAACGGTTACGCGACTGCCTGGGCGGTCCGACCACCCTCAAGCTGCTCGATGACAGCTATCACATGATCCATGTCGACCAGGAGCGTGACCGCGTTGCGGCGCTGACCGGCGTGTTCTTCGGCGCCGCGGAGCTTGCGCCGCCGCAACCGCGCGGAGCAAGTCATGCCTGAGGCACGGATCGTCGAGTCCATCACGGCCATTGGTCGGGACGCCTGGAGCCGAATCTTTCCGGGTGAAATCGAGTCCTTCGACTATCTGCTTGCCGTCGAACAGGCGGACTTGGCGGGCTTCCGGTGGCGCTATGTCCTAGTGGAGGAAGGCGGGCGCCTCGTGGCCGCGGCGCCAGCCTTCTTCACCGAATATCTTCTCGAGACCACGCTGAATCGAACCGGCCAGCGCGTCGCCGCCGCCATCCGCCACGTCTTTCCCGATGCGCTCACCCTCCATCTCGCATGCCTGGGTTCGCCCTGCACCGACACGGCGCTGCTGGGTTTCGACCCTGGCGCGGACTCCGACAGGCGGCTCGTCCTGCTTCGCCGCCTGTTGGCGGAGTTTGACCGCGCCGCCAAGGCGGACGGCTGCGGCCTACTGGCGGTGAAGGATGTTCCGGAAAACGCCCGCGACCTGTGGGCGGCGGCGCTCACCGCTCGCTATAGACCGGTTCCCGGCTTGCCTGTCGCGCAATTGGCGATCGATTTCGATTCCGTCGAAACCTATCTGGGCCGCCTCTCGGCCGGCACCCGGCGCGACATGCGCCGAAAACTGAGAGCGCGGCAGGCGGTGAGGGTCGAGGTTCGTCACGATCTTGAGGGCGTGATTGATCGGGTGATGTCGCTCTATGGGCAGACGCGCAGTCGCGGCGAAATGGCCTTCGAAGAGCTGACCCCGGCCTATTTCACGGGGGCCCTCGAACGGCTCGGAGGGAACGCAATATGCGTGCTCTACTATGCCGATGACAAGTTGCTTGCGGCGAATTTATTGCTGAAAAACAACGACCTGTTGCTTGACAAATTCTTCATGATGGATGCTGAGGCAGGGCGCGCATATAGTCTCTACTTCCTGAGCTGGTTTCAAAATCTCGAACTTTGCCTGCAAGAGGGACTGAGCCGTTACCAAAGCGGTCAGGCGGCCTACGGAAACAAGTTGCGGCTTGGAAGTACGCTGCTGCGAACCTCGATGTACTTTCGACACCGCAATCCGGTGCTGAACGGCGTCCTTCGCCTCGTTGCGCCGCTGCTTTCGGCAGACCTCGGTGCGGAGGCGGCCGCATGACGAAGTCTTCACCGTCCTCGCGGCAAAGGCGCTGGGCGTTCTGGTTACTTTGGGCCGCTATGCCCCTGCTCGCTGTGGGATATCAGATCGCCGCGGAGGAGGCCGCGCGCGCTCTGTCCAACAGGCCACTTGATCTGAATTGGTTGCGGTTCGCCGCCAGCCTGCCCTGGTTCCAGGCGTTGGTCATCATTGATGTGGTCAGCTTCGTCGCCTGGATGGTTGTGCTGGCCGAGTTCCAGCTGAGCGAGGCTTTCACCATTTCGGCGGTGGGCTACGTGCTCGTCATCGCGGTCAGTTGGACCGTGTTCGGCGAGCCGGCGGGGCCGTCGCAGATCATCGGCGCTGGCGCGATCCTGGTTGGAGTCTGGCTAATCGGCCGGAGGGAAGGCGCGCCGTGCTGATGACCTTGGCGTTGCGGAGCCTGCGCCACGGCTGGCGGCGGTTCGCCCCTGCTGTGTTCGCCGTTGGCTTCTCAGGGCTGCTGGTTCTGCTGCAGGCTGCGGTGATATTGGGGATATTCTCCCTTTCCAGCATCTATGTGACGCGGTCGACAGCGGACCTGTGGGTTGGGTTCCCGGGCGTGCAAAGTTTGGATCTTGGCCGGCCGATTTCGGGACAGGCCGAATTCTTCATGCGAACCCAGTCCGGTGTTGGCCGCATCGAGCCCTTCCTTTGGGGGTCTGGAGAATGGAAAACCGCCAACCACGGGGTGGTCAACGTCTACCTCGTCGGGGTGGATACCCAGCCTGGCGCCATGGCGCTTTCAAACGCGCTCGATCAGGACCTCCGAGCCGCCCTAGAGACGCCCGACAGCGTGGTGATCGACGCTGCTGACCGGCGCAAGCTTGAAGTCAGGGTTGGCGGTACGGCTGAGATCAACGGCCGCCGGGTGCGCGTCGCGGGTCTAACCTACGGACTGCGGGGACTGGGGGGGGTGAATGTCATCAGTTCGCTCGCCACAACTCGGAGGCTGGACCCTTCGTCGGGACCAGAGGGCGACGTCGCCTATTTTCTCGCTCGCGTGGGGAGCCCGGCGGCCGCCAAGGCCGTCGCCGCGCGCCTGAACACCATTGGCGCGCGGCGAGGTTTTGAAGCCCTCACGGCCGGCGGGTTCGCCGACCGGACGACCCGCTACTGGCTGTCGGAGTCTGGCGCGGGCGTCGCCTTCATTTTCGGAAGCATCGTCGCGGTGTTGGTGGCCGTGGTGATCACCAGCCAGACGCTGCTGGCGGCCGTGTCTGGCTCCATCAAGGAGTATGCCGCCTTGCGTGCGCTGGGATTTTCAATGTCCGCCCTGCGGACGATCGTGTTGGCGCAAAGCTTCTGGGTCGGCGCCTGCGGCATGACCATCGGGGCGGTCCTGACAGCCCTATTGGCGGTCGTCGCCAGGGCCCAGAACGTTCCAATCATCCTGTCCGCGGAGGTGATGGGCTTCGGCAGCCTGATCATTCTGCTGGTCGCGCTTTTGTCTGGGGTGCTGGCCCTGCGTCGTGTCGCCCAGGCCGATCCGGCGGCGCTCCTACTATGAGTGGAACCTCCATGTTCAAGCCTGTTGGCGCCGTCGCGTGCGCAATTTTGCTGACGACGGCCTGCGCGCCCGCCCGGGATGATCGCGTCCAGGCCCGGTCCGCGCCCCCGCCGGCCGCGGCGGCGCGCGGTGTGGTGGAGAGTGGCGCCGGCCTGATCAAGGTCAGCGCCGCCCGCGAAGGCTTGGTCACGCAGGTTGACGTTGAAGAGGGGGATCCTGTCGCCGCCGGGCAAGTCCTGGCGATCTTGGATGACCGCCAGTCTCAATTGCGCTTCGCGATCGATCAAGCCGAGCTGGCTGAGCAAAATGCGCGGGTGGGGACGGCGGACGCCAAGCTCTCAGGGGCCAGACGGGACCTAGAGCGGGTCCGCCGGCTTGTTCGCCTGGAGGCTGCGACGACCCAGGAGGTTGATCAGGCGATCACCGCAGAGCACGTCGCCGCCGGCGAAGCGGAGGAGGCGGTGCAGGCTGCCCGAGTGGCGATGGCCCGCGCACAGTTGTCCCAGGCCGAGATCGCCTCGCAGACCATCCGCGCGCCCGCGGCCGGCCTGGTGCTGCGGCGCATGGCTGTGGCGGGCGGATCCGCCACCGCGGCGTCAACGCTCTTTGTCATCGCGCCTGACGGCGGGCGCGTCGTTCGGGCGGAGCTGGACGAGTCCCTATCGGACCGAGTTCAGCCGGGGATGGCCGCAATGGTCTCCCGGGAGTTTGACGAAGGCGCACCGCAGCGCGCGCACGTCCTGCGCGTCGCAGAGTCCTTCTCGGGCGCATTGCTCAATGATGATCCTGCAGCCCGATCTGATAGTCGGGTGCTCAATGTCATCCTGGCGCTGGACGGCCGCCCGGCGTTCAGGCTTGGTCAACGAGTCCTGGTGCGGTTCACCAAATGAAACAGCGGTTTGTCACCGGAGTCACGATCGCAGCGTTGCTGGGGATGCAGGGGTGTGCGACCCCCGTCCCGTCGCCAGGGGCAAAGGCCGTCACAGACAGGCTCGTTCCCGCAGGTCCGTCGCCTTGGCGTCTAGATTTCGGGGATCTAGCTCTGAGAGACCTCCTTCGCCAGATAGATCTCGGTTCGCTCGACATTAAGATCGCCATGGCGCGCCTCGACCGCGCCGACGCCGAAGTCGCGGCGGCCAGAGCGCTGAGCCGCCCGCAGATCGAGATCGGCGTGAACGGGGCGGTTGGCGGACACAGTCTATCCGAGCAGGCGGCGGCGGGTTCACCCTCCCTGACTGCGACCTACGAGCTGGACATTTGGGGTCGAATGGCCAGAGCCCGTGACGCCCTAGAGCATGAGCGGCACGCGGTGATTTCGGAGGTCGTTGTCGCCCGGCGTCTGGTCGGGGCGGAGGCCGCTCAGGCGTACTTCACCCTGCGCGCCGCGCAGTCCCTGACCGATATCTTGGACTCTCGCCGTCGCGACGCCCAACGGCTGGTGGACCTGACACGAGCCCGTTACGCTGCGGGCCGCGCCAGCCGAGATGAGGTGTCATCGCGCACGCAGGCCGTCGCGGACCTCGACGCCGAACTCACGGCGGCGCGGTTAGACGCACGGCTCGAGACGCTACGTCTCGGCGTCTTGCTGGGCAACACGACAAATCCCATCATCCCGAGCGCCAGCTCATCCCCTTGGGTGTTCCCCTCGAATGAGCTGCTTTCGTCGGAGACGGTGACTGCCAGGCCGGACGTCGCCGCGGCCTATGCCCGATTGAAGGCGGCCGACAGTCGTCGGGCCGAAGCCGTCGCCGCGTCGCGACCCCGCTTCGTTCTCAGCGCCTCTCTAGGCGCCGCGGACCCGAGCGTCATCAATCTCCTGGATGCGAAGGCGCTCGTCTGGGCGGTGGCGGCGGAGGTGTCGCAATCAATCGTCGACGGGGGGGCTCGAAAAGCTCGGATTGGGGCGGCCTCGGCCGAGGTCGACCTTGCCGATCTCGCCTACCGCAAGGCGGTCGTCCAGGGGTGGGCGGATGCGCGCCGCGCCCTGGCTCAGGTGACGGCGGCAGATGCGGACCTGGCGAGGGCCGATGCGCGCCGCCTTACCGCAAACGAGCAAGTCACGATCGTCCGCCGTCGACATGAGGCCGGAGCGGCCGACGCCCTGGACATCCTGGGCGCTCAAGATGGGATCGCAACCGCGGAGATCCGCGTCAACGCAGCGAGACTTAGGGCGACCTCGGCCAGGATTGATCTCGCCCTTGCCGCGCCGGGAGCCTGACCATGCCGATGATCTCCGCAGTTGGCGTGGAAAAAACCTATGGCGAGGGCGTCGCGCAGATCGCGGCCCTGACAAGCATGGACATGGTGGTGACCGCCGGGGAGTTTCTGATGGTCACTGGCCCCTCCGGTTCCGGAAAGTCGACCCTCCTGGCGATACTATCGGGCCTGCTGCAGCCAAGCCGCGGCCATGTCGAGGTAATGGGGCGCAACCTCGGCGCCTCGAATGAGAAAGATCTCGATCATCTGCGACTGCATCAGTTTGGATTCATCTTTCAAGGCTTTCACCTCCTACCGTTTCTCACCTCGCTGGAGCAGGTGGCCATGCTGCCTGAGCGCCAGGGATTGTCGAAGGCCGCCGCGCGAACACGTGCTCTAGAGGCGCTGGAAGGGGTCGGCCTTGGTCACAAGCTGCATAGCCTGCCCGAGGCATTGTCGGGCGGTGAGAAGCAGAGGGTCGCGATCGCGCGCGCACTCGCGAAGCGACCGCAGATCATTTTCGCCGACGAGCCCACCTCCGCGTTGGATTCCGTCAATGGCGGCCTTGTCGCTGACCAACTCAGGGCCGCCGCCCTGCGCCAGGGCGCAACGGTTGTCTGCGTCACCCATGACGCCAGATTGATGACCCGCGCCACCCGCTTGGTCCAGATGGAAGACGGCCGGCTACGGGCCGCAGCGACGCCTGACACGTAGGCCGCGTTGGCTCGACGAGCACTGCCGGGACCGTCCGTGCCCCGCCGCAACGCGCCAGGAGGTCTTCCGCATCTCAAGCGCGGCGGGGTGGGGATCGAATTTTGAGGAGGTCCGACGGCCTCGGCGTCATCTAAATATGTCCTCCAGACCAAGCGTATCCCGAACCCTTCAATGCCAGGCCGGGGATGACTCCCGTCGCCTTGACGCGCCGGCTGTTCGTGCGGGCGACGCGCATTGTCCTTCCGGGCCATGCGAGGAAAATCGCCTGCCGGCGCGCGGTGCGCTTGTTCCAAACCGTCGGCCCCACCTGAGCGCGATGAGCCTTGGGGTCGGCGTGGTGATGGTCCAACTCATGGCGGCGCCGGCTTCTGCGCAGCCTGCCGCGCCAGCGATGCGCATGGCCGCCGTCTCGGCTGCGACGCCGGACCCGTGGCAGGCCTTCAACCGGCGCATGTACGACGTCAACGGGCGGCTGGACGACAGCATCTTCGCCCCGATCACCCACGCCTACATGTCGGCGGCTCCGCCGCCCCTGCGCAAGGCGTTCGGCGCGGCGATCGACAACATGCGAGAGCCGCGCACGACAATGAACGATCTGCTTCAGGCGCATCCTGGCCTGGCGGTGCAGTCCACGGGCCGATTTCTCATCAATTCCACCCTAGGGGTGTTTGGCCTCTTCGATGTGGCCTCTGCCTCAGGACTTCCGGTCCACCGCGCCGACTTCGGCCAGACCCTGGGACGCTATGGTGTCGGGCCGGGAAATTATGTCTTCGCGCCGGTGCTGGGCCCACTAGACCTGCGGGATGGTCTTGGACGGCTCGTTGATGCCGTGACCGACCCCCTGTCGCTCGTCGCTGGCGGCTGGACGACACCGTTCGGCGCATCACGGTTGGCGGCCTCCGCCCTGGACTACCGCGCGGACGCTGACGCCCAGATCAAGGCGTTGGGGCAGGACGCCACAGACCCCTATGCAACGGTGCGCTCGGCCTACGGGCAGCGCCGCGCCTATTTGGTCGGCCAGGCAAGGGGGGACGAGCCCGACTTGCCTGACTTCGATGCTCCCCCTGAGGCGCCCTAGACCGTGTCGCCAGATCCGACGCCGGCTCATCTGCTCTCGCCTGAATCCGCGCCGATGCGCGGGCCCACGCCTATCGCGGACGTCAAATGACCTTACAGAAAGCCACGACCGCACTTGGCCTGTGCTGCGGCCTCCTATCCGGTACGATGGCGTGGGGCCTGGAGCCTCCGTCAAGTCTTGCCGCATCGGCGATCTCGGCGCGCCGGGACGCTTCCGCCGAGGTTTTCGTCGCGCAGCAGGCGCAACGAGCGCTCACCATTCTGGCCGACCGCCGCCGTGGCTTGAAATCCAAGGACGACGACTTCGGAGAGCTGATCGACCAGGTCGTCGACGTTCCGAGAATCACGAACTTTGTCCTGGGCAAGTACGCCCGCACGATCACGAGCGACCAGCGGTCGCGGTTCGCAGCCGCCTTTCGCAAATATTACCAGAGCGCCTATGAGGCGCGTCTGGGCGACTACGGCGGGGAACAGATTTCCATCCTTGGCTCCACGATTAGGGGGCCGGAGGATGTCGTGGTCAGCAGTGTCGTGAGAGGGGGAGGCCTGAAACAGGATCTTCCAGTGGCCTGGCGGGTGATCTCCAGTGGATCGACCCGGAAGATTGTCGATGTCCAGGTCAAAGGCGTGTGGCTCTCGATCACCCAGCAGCAGGACTTTGTCTCAACGCTCGACAACGCCCACGGCGATATTGAGCTGCTCATAGCTCAGCTTCTCCGTGATCCTCACGCTCAAGCCAAGCGGCTGGCTCACAAGAGCTGAGGCGACGCACCTCGGCCGCCACGGTGCTCAACATTGCTGAGAATGCGCCACCGCCGGCCTCCCTCGATGGCTGCCGGCGCACGACCTGACTGGAGATTTCGATGCAACGAACCGACCTTGCCGAAACCGCTGTGGGCGCCGCGGTGCTCGCCGTCGCTATTGGCTTCATCGTCTACGCCCTGAGCGCGGGCGACCGACTGCGGCCCGAGGGATACGAGGCGGTCGCCCGTTTCGGCCAGGTGGGCTCGCTGGCGCCAGGATCAGCGGTCCGCCTGGCCGGGGTGAAGATTGGGTCGGTTGAGAGCGTATCCCTCGACCCCCGCTCCTTTCTGGCCGTTGTTCGCCTGGGTCTCGACCCTGCGATCAAGATTCCCAGCGACTCGTCGGCGAAGATCGCCAGCGACGGCCTGTTCGGCGGCGCGCATATCGCCATAGAGCCGGGCGGATCGCCGGAGGTCTTGGCGCGCGGCGGCGAATTCCAGAATACGCAGGGCGCGATCGATCTCCTGGGGATGATTGGTCAGGGACTGCGTCCGCAGGCGGTCGATGCGCCTGCGTCTGCGGCTGCCAAATAAGATGCCTGCGACTTCCAGGATCTTCAACGTCACGCGGTTTGTTCGCGTCGTCGGACAAGGCGGACTCGCCGCCTGTCGGGACGCCGGAGCCGTGACCCTGTTCGCCGGTCAAGCCTTTGCGGCTATGGGCAGGCGTCCCTGGTTCTTGGGCCAGATGGCCCGGCAGGTTTGGGTGATTGGTTACAATTCACTGCCTGTCGTCGGCCTGACGGCGATCTTCACCGGCGCGGCCTTGGCGCTCAACATCTATACCGGCGGAGGGCGCTTTAACGCCGAACAGATCATGCCGCAGATTGTCGGGCTAGGCATCACGCGCGAACTCGGCCCGGTCCTCGCGGCGCTCATGCTGGCTGGCCGGGTTTCCGCCGGGATCGCTGCCGAGATCGGCGCGATGCGCGCGACCGAGCAGATCGACGCGCTGCGCACCCTTTCGACCGACCCGTTTCAATACCTCATCGCGCCCCGCCTGGCGGCCGCCATCCTGGTGCTTCCGCTCCTGACCCTCGTGGCCGACGCCATTGGCGTGGGCGGGGGGTGGCTGGTGGCAAGCCAGACACTTGGTTTCAACCCAAACGTCTATATGCGCGCGACCATGGATTTCCTTCGGGGGTGGGACATCGGTTCGGGTCTCGTCAAGGCCGCGGTCTTCGGACTGATCATCGCCACGATGGGCTGTTTCCATGGCTTCAAGGCTTCTGGCGGTGCGCGCGGGGTCGGTCGGGCGACCACCGACGCGGTCGTTTCCGCCGCTGTTCTTATCTTCGCGTCAGACTATCTGCTGACGACGCTGTTCACGCACAAGCCGTGAGCGCGCTCCCAAAAATCGAGTGGCGCGGCGTCACCAAACGTTTCGGCGACCGCGCGGTCCTTGATCGTTTGCAGCTTTCGGTCCTTCCCGGGCGGTCCCTTGTGGTCATCGGGGGATCGGGCCAAGGCAAATCGGTGATGCTCAAGACCGCTCTTGGCCTCCTTCGGCCAGAGGGCGGCCAAATTCTGATCGACGGCGAGGACGTCGCGCGGCTGACCGGACGAGCGGCGCAGCAGCGGTTCTCGCGCCTGGGCATGTTGTTCCAAGGCGCGGCCCTGTTCGACAGTCTGAGTGTCTGGGAAAACATCGCCTTTCGGCTCATCAACGCTGATGGAATTGCCCGTCATGAAGCCAGGCGCCGGGCCCTGGGGGCCCTCAGCAAGGTACGGCTTGGCGCCCGCGTCGCGGACCTCAATCCCGCCGAGCTCTCTGGAGGCATGCAGAAGCGTGTCGCACTCGCGAGGGCCATCGTGGCGGAGCCCGAGATCATGTTCTTTGACGAGCCGACCACCGGCCTAGACCCGATCACCGCCAGTGCGATCAACCAGCTCATCACCCAGCAGGTCAAAGGGTTGGGCTGTACGTCCGTCACCATTACCCATGACCTCGCGTCAGCCCGCGCGATCGCCGATGAGGTGGCCCTGCTCCATGACGGGAAGGTTCAGTGGCAAGGGCCAGTGGCCGATCTGGACCGATCCGAGGACCCCTATGTGGAGCAGTTCGTCGGCGGCTTTGTCTCGGGGCCGATCACGTCTGACGTGTGACAACAGTGTCGGCGAATTGCCATGCGCTATCGCGCCAGCGGGCCCAGGATCAGCGAACATGAACGCAGCAAGTGTTGGGCTGATATGATGGTGAGATGCTGTTCGGGGTAGTCAAATCGGCCAAATTTTACAGATTTGAGTGACGTCAGATCTGCAAAGCAGGGTTTGAGCTTGGGCAGAGCTGCCTCGAGATCGCGGTCTTTCAAGATGATCAACCCATTGCGGCCGACGAGCATGCTGAGATCTCGTCCGTAGGCGAAGCCACGTGGATCGGCTGAGGCCACGACAATGACGTGCTCGCCGGACGTGGCTTGGCCGATCTTTCCGGCTTCCATCCATTTCGGCGACACGATGAAGGCATCCTGATCGTGATATTCTGGAAGCGCCTGCAGCGCTTTGACGATTGGCGTCCATTCCACCAACTCCACCGAAGGATCGCCCTTGGGGAAGGCGGTTGGCCACAGGCGCCCAATCGCCCCCGTCGATGCCTCAATCAAGAGGAGTCCCCAGAGCGACAGGAGCGCGCCGCCGGCCAGCAACACCCATCGCCGCGGCCACCGGCGTATGGCGTCGGCCCGCGCAAGCCGGTCACCAAGTAGCGGCATGACAAAAAGCCAGGCCGGCATGGACCAATGGGGCAGCGCGTTCTGTCCCCAAAGTGGCGTGACGGTGAAAAGCGAAATACCAGGCAGGCTCAGCGCCAGGCAGAACGCGCGCCTTGTATCTGTCCAGTCACGCGGGGTCTGGGGCCACATGGCCGCCACGGCAGGCGCATAGACCCACGGCAGGAGAAGCGCCATCTGTCCCAGGGCCGCGGTCAGGATCGCCGTGGGGCGAAGGTCGTGGGCAGGGGTGGCGCGGCCGCCTTGAAAGAGGAAGGAAACCCAGCCGTGCTTGGCGTTCCAAACGATCACGGGTGAGACGATGGCCATCGCCAGGACCGCTGCGATGTAAGGACCAGGCCTTCGGAGTTGGGAGCGTCCCTGCGGGGTAGTCAGCAGGAGCAGAGCGACCCCAAGGGCGAACAGGACCGCCTGGTACTTTGAGAGACCCGCCAACCCGATCCACACGCCGGCCAGCGGCCAGGAGATGTTGTGGACGGCAAGCGGACCGGCGCGCCGGGCGTCGGGGAGGGTCAGCAAGGGGGCAAGGCGATTGGCGGCGGCCAGGAGGCAGAAGATCAGCGGACCATCGGGCAGAATCCATCCCCCGGCGGCGACGGAGAAGAAGCCTGCGAGGTTGATCGCGATGACCGAGCACAGCGCCGCCGCCGAGCCAAAAAGCCGGCGTGTGAGGGTGAAAAGCAGCCAGGACGAGCCCGCGAACAGCAGGACGAACGGCACGCGGGCCGCGCGGCCATATCCAAGGACACCACCGAACAGGTGGATGATCCATTGGTGCAGCGGAGGGTGATCAAAGTACGAAAGCTGGAGATGCCTCGCGATCGACAGGGAGTAGGATTCATCGACTCCCAGACCGAGCCAACCGGCGGATATCAGACGAAGCCCCAGAAACGCGGCGATCCAGGTCAGGGCCCGCCTGGTCATCTCAGTCTCAACGGGCGTGGCGCTGGCCCGAACCTGCCTGCGCCAGCTCAAACCCTGGATGTCCGGCTTGGGCGCAGCAGGGCCGCGCACTCGCCGCCGTAGGCCGGCCCTCTGGATAGGCCATTGCGATCCGCCCGCGGTTCAACGGCGCCGACAATCCTGGTCACGGTCGAGACGGATGCGTCCCGGACGCCGCCAGCCTCGGCCTCATTCCCAGCCGGGGAGTTGTCGCCCAGGACCTCCGCTACCAGAGCCCGCTTGGGCTTTATCGCCTGATCAGCCCCAACGGCCAAATCGACAATGTTGTCGCACTTCGCCCTACCCGTCGCCTTGGCGAGAGGAGCGTATCCATGAAAGTCGAAGGGGCCGAAACGCTTCCTGGTGACGTGCGCGACCCTGCCAGCGTGTCCGCCTGTGCTTAGGCGCGACTTGCCGGCGGGTGTGACCTTGACGTCGCCCGCAACCACGAAGGCGTTGAGGCTATCCGTTCCGGGGGCGTCGGGGTGCGCAGGCATCGGTCCCATGACACCGAGCCCCTTCGCCGACCGCCGGACTTTGGGGCGAATTGAGGTATACGGCACGGGCTCGAAGGCGAACGCCAGGCGATCGGTGATCCCATGCTCAAGGGGCAGGGGAGCGGCGTCGTCCTGGCCTTTGGAGGTCGACCGACGACCATCGACCAGCTGGAGGGCGCCGTCCGCTTGAGCTGGAAATTGACCGGTCTCTGGCTCCAAATTCCGGCCGGCCCTGGCCGAGACCGCCACCAGCGCGGACAAAAGGGTCGGGGCGAGGGTAGGGCGGGCCGGCATGGGCTCACTCGAATTTTCGACAGAGAATGGGCTCTCGGTGGCCGACGAAGCTGTGCCGCTGGGTCCTCAAAAGTTTTGCTGCGCCCGCCCACGGAGCCGGAGGGGCTGAGATTGGCCTTTGGTAATCTCGCAGCCATGGTCCGGTGACGACGGGGCCCTCAAAAACGGGCATGGTTTCTTGGCGGACCGGACTGTTGAAGGGCGACGCATGACATTGGGCGGCCAACGGGCCACATCCACGCCACCGCCTGCCGCGGCTCGACGCGTCTCGATGGCCCGGCTGGTGTTGGTCTGCGGCCTGGCGGCCCTCTCGCAATCACTGGCTGGCTGCGCCGCCTACCGCCCTTTGCCATTGCCCGAGCGGCCGCAGTTCTCGGGCATGGTGAGCGGATTGACGGTCGACTCCGTCCAACCGCGACTGACGCCACTGAGATCCATTCCCATTGATCCGGCAGACGGGCTGGAGCCGACCGAGCTGGCGGTGCTGGCTGTGCTGAACAGTCCGGACCTTGCGGCGAAGCGGGCGGCCGCGAAGGTGGCCGACGCCCAGATATTCGCCGCCGGCCTGTTGCCCGATCCTCAACTGTCAGCGTCCGTGGACAAGCCCATATCAGGGCCGGACACCCACACCGCGCACAGTCTAGCCGCGGCGATGGATCTCGGCGCGCTGCTGGCGCGCCCTCAGATCCGGCGGGCGGCAAAATGGAACGCCAAGCAGGCGGACCTCTCAGTCCTATGGGCGGAATGGGGGGTCGCCCAGCAGGCCCGCCAGCTCGCCGAGTCGGCGATGGCCAACGAGAGGCGCGCGGCCAATTTGCGCGACCTGCTTCGCCTCGCCACCAGCCGCTCGGAACGCTCCGATCAGGCCCTGCGAAATAGGGACGCGACCTTGCAGACCGCCGCCGCGGACCTCGCGGTCCAACTGGACGTCCAGGTCCAGGTCGCTACCGCGCAGCAGGATGCAGGCAAGGCGCGGCGAGACCTAAACCTGCTCCTGAATCTGGAGCCGGGCGTCATGCTGCCGCTGGTCGCGGGGCCCGATGCAACGCCCTATGACGAGGCCGCGATCCGCGCCGCGCTGGACAGCTTGCCGGCGCGACGCCCGGACCTCCTGGCGCTGAAGGCGGGCTATGCCGCCCAGGACGCCAATCTGCGCAAGGCCGTCCTGATGCAGTTTCCGCTCACCAGTCTCGGCGTCGCGTTCGCGACCGACACGGCCGGGGTGGTCACTCGCGGTCTGTCCGGGGCCTTCGCCCTGCCCATCTTCAATGGCGGACGAGGCGAGGTGCGGGTTCAGGACGCCACCCGTGCGCAGCTGCGAGCGGAATACCTCGCCCGGCTGGACCAGGCCGCCGCCGAGGTGACGTCCGCCCAGATTGAACTGGCGAACGCCCGCCGCCAGGCCCAGGCGCTGCGGGCCGAGGTTCCGCGTCTGGAGGCCCGCGTCCGTCCCGCTGTCGCCGCCTATGACCGCGGCGATATCGACAGTCAGACCTACCTGACCCTCTCCCAGGCCGCCCTCTCGCGCCGCGCCGACCTCGACAATCTCGAGCTCGCCGCGCGTCTCGCGCAGATCAGCCTGGAATCCGCTCTGTTCATGCCGCCGGTTGACGCGAAGGCTTCGAAATGACCCGCAGACGACTGATGCTGGGCGGCGCTATCTTCCTGACCCTGGCGGCCGTGCTGGCATGGGCCCTGCTGCGCGGCGGGCCGGACGAAGCGCAGGCCGATCCGGCGACCATCGCCACGGTGACCCTGGCGACAATCCGTCGGGTCGAGCTGCCGGAGGTGATCTCGGCCTACGGCGTTGTGCAGGCGGACGCCTTGGGCGCCCAGACCATCGCTTCGCCGAAAGCCGCGATCATATCGCGCGTCCTGGTGCGCGCCGGGGAAAGTGTCGCCGCGGGCCAGCCGCTGGTCGAGCTCGCGAACGCGCCGGGCGCGCAAATGGCCTTCAGTCAGGCCGAGAGCGCGGCGAGGTTCGCACAGGCCGATCTTGCCAGGGTTCAGCGGCTCCATGAGGCGCAGTTGGCGGCGAACGACCAGTTGCTCGCCGCACGCAAGGCCGACGCCGATGCGCAGGCGGCTCTTGCGGCGCAGCAAATGCAGGGGGCGGGACGCGCCCTCCAGGTCATGGTCGCCGCGAAGGCGGGCGTGGTCAGCTCGCTGTCCGTCGCCGCCGGGGACCATGTCGCCCAGGATGCGCCGATGCTGGTCCTCGCCCACCTGGATGGGGCGGTGGTCAAGCTGGGCCTGGAACCGGGGGCGCGGGTCGCGGTGGGTCAGCAGGCGATGATCTATCCGGTATTTGGCGCGCCGCCCATCGCTTCCAGAATCACCATGGTCGGCCGCGCCGCGGACCCGCTCACCAAGACCCTGGATGCGATCGTTCCGCTGAACGGCGCGAACCTGCCGATCGGGAGCGCTGTGCGAGGCGAGGTGACGACAGCGACCCACAGCGGATTTCTGGCGCCCCGTGCGGCCGTGGTTTTTGACGAGACCGGCCCGCACCTCTTTGTGGTGTCGCGGGGGAGGGCGCGCCGGGTGTTTGTCGGTGTCGGCCTTGACCAGGGCGATCAGATCGAGGTCAAGGGCCAGGTCGCGTCGGGCGACCAGGTGGCGGTCGAAGGCGCCTACGAGCTCCAGGACGGTATGGCAGTGAAGGTGCGCGGCAAGTGAGCATCGCCCAAATCGTCTCGCGGCGGCGGCGCTCGCTCCTGACCTTGCTGGCCATGCTGGTGGCGGCGGGCGTGGCCGGGGCGCTGATCATGCCGGTCAGCCTGTTTCCGACCGTGCTCTTCCCACGCATCGCGGTGACCATCGAGGCCGGAGACCGGCCGCCGGGTCAGATGGAAGCGGTCATCACCCGGCCCATCGAGCAAGCGGTTCGCGCCATCCCTGGGGTCCGAAACCTTCGATCCACGACGAGCCGCGGCTCGGCGGAGCTGTCGGTCAATTTCGCCTGGGGCTCGGACATGGATCTAGCCTTGCAGCGGGTTGAGGCCGCGGTGACCCGCGCCCAGGCGGGGCTTCCCTCGGGGGTGGCCTTCGATGTCCGGCGCATGGACCCCACGGTCTTTCCTGTGGCCGCCTACAGCCTGACCTCCAAGAGCGCGACGCCGGTGGAGTTGCGACGCTTCGCCGACCGCACGCTGTCACCTTCGCTTTCCACCATCAACGGGGTGGCCCGGGTGACGTCCCAGGGCGGGGCGGCCGGCGAGTACCGGATCGAGGCGGATCCCGCCAAGCTTTGGGCGTACAGCCTGTCGCTGGGTGATGTCGCCGCAGCAATCACCGGCGCCAATGTCCTGGCCGCCTCCGGACGGATCGAGGACCAGGGCAAGCTGCTGCTGGCCCTGACGGACTCGCGTCTGACGGACCCGCGCCAGATCGAGGACGTGGTGGTCAAGTCGGGCGGGAGCGCCGTCGTCCGTGTCCGTGATGTCGCTCAGGTGAGGGCCGCGCCGTCGCCGCAATGGATTCGGGTCACGGCGGATGGACGCGATGCCGTGCTGGTTCAGGTCTATCAGCAGCCGGGCAGCAACACAGTTCAGATCGCGCGGGACGTCCAGTCCGCCTTCCATCGACTGACCGCTCGGGGCCCAGCCGACATGCAGGTCAAGGCCTGGTACGATCAAAGCGAGTTGATCCTGGATTCCGCGTCGTCGCTGCGCAACGCCATCGTCATCGGCGTGGTCCTGGCGGCCCTGGTCCTGTTGGTCTTTCTGCGTGACTGGAAGATTACCCTGGCCGCGGTGGTGGCTGTTCCGGCGGTGCTGGCGGCCACCAGCCTGGTGCTGAAAATCACCGGCCAGAGCTTCAACATCATGACCCTGGGGGGCATGGCCGCCGCCATCGGCCTGATCATCGACGACGCGATCGTGATGATCGAGCATATCGAACGACGTCTCGCCCAGGGGGCCGAAAAGGGCCGAGCCACGATTGAACGAGCGGTGTCGGAGTTCCTCAGGCCTCTGCTGGCCTCGTCCGCGGCGACCATCGTCATCTTCATACCCCTGGCGTTCCTGACCGGCGTCACCGGCGCGTTTTTCAAAGCGCTGTCGATCACCATGGCGGTCGCCCTGGTCATCTCATTCCTGGTTGCCTGGTGGCTGGTTCCGGTGCTTGTCGAGCAACTGATCAAGACCCGAGGCCACGTGGCCGAACTCGATCCGAACGGCAGGATCATGAGGCGGTATCGCACGGCCCTCCAGGGCGCCGTGGCCAGGCCGCGCCTGACCGTCATCGGCATCGTGGTCCTGGCCGCGGTGGGCCTCCTGGCCTTCCGCAGCGTCGGAACCGGCTTCATTCCCAAGATCGATGAAGGCGGCTTCATCTTCGACTATGTGGCGCCGCCCGGCATGTCGCTGACCGAAACCGACCGATTGATGCGCCAGGTAGAGGAGATCATCCGCGCGACGCCGGACGTCGACACCTATTCCCGCCGCACAGGCCTGCAGCTTGGCGGTGGGCTGACGGAGCCCAATCAGGGCGACTATTTCATTCGGCTCAAGGCCAAGGGGCGCCGCCCGATCGAAACGGTCATGGACGAGGTCCGCGCCAAGGTCCAGGCGCAGGTGCCGGGCGTCGAGGTCGAGACCGCCCAGTTGATGGAAGACCTGATCGGCGACCTCACCGCCGTGCCCCAACCGATCGAGGTCAAGCTCTATAGCGACGATGTCAATCTGCTGCACGCGACCGCCCCCAAGGTCGCCGAGGTGATCGGCAAGGTGAGCGGCGTCACCGAGGTCAAGTCCGGCATCGTCATCGCCGGCGACGGTCTGGAAATCCGGGTCGATCCGGCGCGCGCGGAGCTGGAAGGCATCGACAGCGCCGAGGCGAGCCAGCAATTGGAGGGCCTGCTGTCCGGCATCGTCGCGACCCAGATCCAGTCGGGCGCCAATCTGGCCGACGTCCGGGTCTGGACCCCCGCCGCCGGTCGATCCCGTGCGGCCCAACTCGGCGGGCTGATGCTCAAGTCTCCGGCCGACGGTCACCTCTTTCCGGTCGCCCGGATCGCCTCGATCCGCATCGTCACCGGGCAGGCGGAGATCACGCGGGAGAACCTGCGTCGCATGGACGCCGTGACCGCGCGGGTGACCGGGCGCGACACTGGTTCGGCCGCGAAGGACGTGCAGTCGGCGGTGAGCCGCTCCGGTGTCCTGCCGGCTGGGGTGAGCTTCGAAATGGGGGGGCTGTTCGCCGAGCAGCAGGCCGCGTTCCGCGGCATGGCCCTGGTGTTCGCCGCCGCGGTGGCCGCCGTGTTCGTGCTTCTGCTGGTGATCTATGAAAGCTTCCGGACCGCGTTCGCCATCCTGGTCATGCCCCTAGCGGCCGCCTCGGCGGTCGCCATCGGACTGTGGCTGACCCGTGTCGAGCTCAACATCATGGCCCTGATGGGCGCCACCATGATCCTGGGGATCGCCACGGAGGTCGCGATCTTTTATTTCACCGAGTATGAGGCCTTGCTCGCGGAGGGCATCGATCCCGAACTGGCGCTGGTCCAAGCGGGCGTGAACCGGTTGCGACCCATCGCCATGACCACCCTGGCCGCGATCCTGGCCCTGGCGCCGCTGGCCCTCGCCCTAGGTGGTGGCTCGTCGATGGAACGGCCCCTTGCCATCGCCATCATCTCGGGCCTGATCGCCCAGGGCCCGTTGGTCCTGCTAGGCATGCCGGCCCTGTATCGGCTTTTGGGGGGAGCACGAGCGGGCGAGCGTGTGAGCGAGCCGGGGCGGTCCGGTTGACCGCGCGACACATTCTAAGAGCTGGATGGCGTCTCCCGAAGCCTGGATCCGGCTCTAAGCTCTTGTATTAGAGCAAGATTCAACGATCAGACGATTTCGTCTGATCGCGTCGTGCTCTAGCGCCCGACGATGAGGAGTTCAAAGGTTCCCGGCGCTACGGTTGGCCGGCCGCCCCCGACTCCGGCCACATACTGGGCGGTGGGGAGAAACACCCGTCCAGTCGCGGGGTCGAGGGTGAGGGTGCGGGCGCCCTTCTGAGTGGCAACCGTGTCAACCAGCCTGGCGTCGCCTCGCGCCACCGAGATGACCGACAAGGTCCCCGACTTCCCGGCCGAGACGAAGGCGAGTTTGCGGCGGGTATCGAAGGCGACCCCATCGGCTCCATCGCCGATGCTGACTTGACGGACCACCTTGCCGCTGTCGGCGTCAACCACCTCGGCCAGCCCCTCGCAGGAGGAGATCAACAGCCGGTCGGCCGGGGCATAGGCGATGCCAGTCGGGCCGTCGCAACCGGCCAGGGCATAGCGCGCCGTCACCTGGCGGGCGGCGATGTCGACCACCGCGATCTCGTTCCTGTCTTCCACATTGACGAACGCGCGACCCTGTCCATCGACGGCCGCAGCCTCAAGGCGTCCGCCCACGGGGATGGTCGCCACGACCTTGTGCGCCCTGGGGTCGATCAGGGTGATGTCGCCCCCCACATGGTTCATCACCAGGAGCAGCCCAGATTTCGGGTCGATGATCGCGTCATCCGGCGCAAGTCCTGTGGGAAGGGTCGCCAGGGGAGATCCAGTCTTGGCGTCCACAAAGGTCACCATCGCCTTGGCGCCGTTGGTGATCAGAACCTCCGCGCCGCCATTGATCGGGAAGGCGGCGTGGCCCGAGGCCGCCGGCGCGAAGGCCTCGGTCACGGTGCGGGACTTGAGGTCAAAGGCGTTGACCGCGGTGGAGCGGGCCACCAGCACCCGATCGCGGCCGGCGTCGAAGCTGGCATAGTCCCAACCGCCGTCCGGACCGCCAATGCGGTCGATGACATGGTAGCCGGAAGGCCCGGCCAGGGCGGTGAGCGGGCTCGCAGAAACGGCGATGCAAAGGGCGACGAGTCGGGCGGTGTTCATGTGGCATGCATCCTGACACCCTGATGCTAGATCGGACCGCCAGCCGCGACCAGGGGCGAACCATCCGGTGGCGTCGTTTCGATTCCACGAGGCGTTCCCGAGCGAAGGCCATCATGGCTGCCATGTCATGAATTGCGTGGATGCCTTCACTTGAGAGGGTTTGGCGCTGCCGTATAAGATCGCCCCCGAAAATCAGTTTTCGATGATGTAAATCATCGCGACTTCTTTCATTCTGTTTAGAGATGATCTATCGTTTTCCCAAGCGACCTGAAGATATCTCAGGGAATTGGCCCTCAATACGCGCCGAATTTCATCTCGGATGACGCACAGGCGCCTAGGCGGAGGAACGCTACATGTCACGTTGTGCAATCAACTTGTCGGCGACGGCGGTGCTGGCGCTAGCCCTTGCGGCATGCGGACGAGCCGGAGCCTCCAGCGACGTCGCGCCTCCGAGCCCCACCACAAGCGTCGCTTCGGTGGCTGTTCCCGCGGCATCCAGCGCAGACGCCGCGCTGCTTGCAGCCGCAGAGCCCTTCGAGAAACTGACAGAAACCGCATTCTCCGCAACACCTGCGGACCTTGATCTCACCATTGGAGAGGTGCGGACCGCCGCGGCGGGCGTTCGGAGCGCATTGAGCGCCAGCGCCGTAGGGCTGCTCGATGAACGGCTCGCCGCGATCGCATCGGCGCGCGGGGCAGACAGGCGCGCAGATCTCGCAATCGCGGCCGTCGAGGGCTACCGCGTGCTCGTGAGCGCGGTGTCAGCCGCCGCCAAGGTCCCCACGGCGGTGAACCTGCTCGATTATGCCGGCTTCCGCTATGATGCGAACCTCAAAGCCAAGCCGGCCCGATGGGCGGACATGGTGCAGGCGATGGCGTTCGCCCGCGAGCAATGGTCCTCGATTTCTTCGCGCGTGACAGACCCAGCCTTGCGCGGGCGAATGGACACATCGCTCGCGGAGATGGAAGACGCCGCGAAGCGTCGGGACGTGCCGGCTGCGGCTGCGGCCGCGCAGCGAGAACTTGCTTTGGTCGATGATCTTGAGAAATTCTTCAACGCCCCCTAGCCGCCGGGATTGTCGCGCTCCTGCCTGCGCCGCAATAGCTTGCTGAAATTGGGACGCAATGGACCTCGCGCCCAGGGCGGATGAGCGTGCCGTCCGTCGTCATGGAGCGCTGAGGACCAGCCCGCTGGTCGTAGCCAGGGCCAAATCCATCCTATCGCCGTGCATCTGTTGCGCGAGGGGACGGTCGTGAGAAGGTCACGCAGGCTTCCAGGCCGGGATTTGCGTCGGCGAGCTTGACCTCGGCTCCATGCAGTTCGGCCACTGCCGACACCAGAGCCAGGCCCAGACCGCTCCCCGGCGTGGAACGGCTTCGCTCCAGGCGGTAGAAGCGATCAAACAGCCGTTCGCGCTCCGCGGCCGGAACCCCTGGCCCGTCGTCGATCACCGTCAGCTGCGCGCCGCTCCCATTGTTGGAGGCGCGAACTCGAATTCGGGAGCAGGCGCCGGCATGACGCAGGGCGTTCTCAACGAGGTTGACGAGCATCTGGGTCAATAGTTCGGGATCGCCTTCAATCAACACCGGTCCTGCCGCCTCCAGTGCAAGCGTCTGGCGGGCGTCTTCGGCCGAGGGGGAGAAGGCCTCCACAACGGTTTGCGCCAAGGCGGAAAGGTCGGTCGGTCGGAACGCGGCGCGTCGGGCCCCGCCCTGGATCTGGGCGATCCGCAGGAGGGCGGCGAACGTGTCGAGGATGGCGTCCAGGTCCGTCAGCGCGCTCTCCAGCGCCTGGCCGCGTTCCCCTGGCTGGGCCAGGCCCGTTTCCAGTTTCTGCCGCAGCCGAGTCAGGGGGGTGCGCATGTCGTGGGCGATGTCATTGGATACCTGTTTCAGGGTCTCCATCAGAGCGGCGATCCGGTCGAGCATGCGATTGAAGGTCGCCGCCAATCGGTCCAGGTCATCGTCTGAACCCCGCAGCGGCACCCGGCTGGCTAGGTCGCCATCAATGATGGCTTCGGCTGTGGCGGAGATCGCCGCCAACCTCCGGTGTATGTCACGACTGAAGGCGTAGCCGCCGCCGACGCCTAGAAGCACTACTCCGACGAAGGCCCAGCCAAATCCTCGGATGACCGCGCCGTCCAGGGTCTCGATACGGTCGAGGTCGTCGCCGACAACGAGCCTCAGGTCCCCGGGAAGACGGCTCGTATAGACCCGAATGGGTTCGAGTTCCCCGCCTGGCTGGGCTATCCGCAGAACCGACCAGCCCAGGGGAGCCTTGGCTCCCGCCAGACGGCCCGCCATGGCCAGGGGGCCTGGGCCTTCCAGACCGTAGTTCAGGGCGCCGGGCGTCCGGTCCCGTTCGCGCACCGCGCCAAGCACACCGGGTAGGCCTTCAGTTCGAAATTCCTGCACCAGCGCGGCCGATTCTGCCCGGATCCGGGCATCGACATCGGCGGAGAGCGCCTGGCGCGTGGTGTACAGGGTCAAGGTCCCCAGCACGACAACCGCGATGGAGAACATCAGGGTATAGACCGCCGCCAGGCGCAGGCTTGTGGAGCGGAACATCTAGTCGGGTTCGTGCAAGATGTAGCCGGAGCCACGCACCGTCTGGATCAACTCGCACGCATGGCCGCGATCCACCTTGCCTCGCAACCGACTGACGTGGGTCTCCACGATATTGGTCTTGGGATCGAAGTGAAAATCCCAGACATTTTCGAGCAGCATGGTGCGGGTCACCACCCGTCCCGCATGCCGCATCAAATATTCGAGCAGTTGAAATTCGCGCGGTTGGAGGTCGACACGCTGCCCCGCCCGCGTGACGGTTCGCTTCAGCAGGTCGAGCTTCAGGTCCGCGACGATGAGTTCGGTGCGCACTTCCTGGGGCGGCGGCCGGCGCGCGAGGGCGTTGACCCGAGCCAACAACTCGGCGAACGCGAATGGCTTGACGAGATAATCATCGGCACCGGCCTCAAGCCCTTCGACCCGATCGTCGATTCCGCCCAAGGCGGTCAGCAGCAGTACTGGCGTCTTCACGCCAGAGGCGCGGATGGTGCGAAGAATCGCCACGCCGTCGATTTCAGGCAGCATCCGGTCGAGCACGATGACGTCGTAGGGCTCCGCCGCCGCCAGCATCAGGCCGTCGCGGCCCCGATCTGCGAGATCGACCGTGTGACCAGCTTCGGACAGCGCACGCTTGAGATAGGCGGCGGCTTCCTTGTCGTCTTCGACGATGAGCAGCTTCATGCTTAGACCCAGCTTCGATCCCGCGGTGACGGGACGGTCCGGCGGTAGCCCGCCGGACCGCCGAGCCTAGTCGGGATTCGGACCTTCCGCCTGGTTTTCCAGGATTTTGCCGGACTGGGCGTCGATCCCGACCTCGTAGGTCTTGCCATGCGATTTGATGTCGAACGAATACCGCATGCCGCTGCCGCCGGCTTCCTTCTCCAGCTCCTTGTCGGTCACATGGCCGGGCCTGGCCTTCAGCGCCGTGGCTTGGGCCTGGACGAGCGTGATGTGGGCGGTCGAGGCCAGCTCATGGCCAACATAGGGCTTCGGCGAAGCGGCGAGGGCGGCCGAACCTCCGAGAGCGACGGCGATGGCCGGGAAGATCAGAAGGCGCTTCATGGTGTTTGTCTCCGGTAGTTGCCCCGCCAGATGTCGTCACCATCGTCCTATGCCTCTCGCGTGGAGATGGCGGCGGCCATACCATTCGCCAATGTTTGACAGTCTCGATTTTGAAATGGCAGGATGGGTAAGGCGGTTATACCAACCAAATCCTCGCGGCGCGCGCTCGTCCCATACGATGATCCTGCCTACCGCAGGTGAATCACCGTCGAGCGGCTGATCCTGTTCCTTGGTGGCCTTCGCTGTCAGTTCAGGAAGAACATTGCGACGGTGGCGACGGCCAGGGTCGCGCAGGCCCGCCTTTCAGAGATCTTCAGTGCAGATCGGACCTTATCCACGCAGGCCCGGCGACGGGCTCCATGTGCTTGTGACCCCAGCGGGTCGCGCCTCTGGCGGCTGGCCTATCGCTTCGAGGGCAGCAGAAGCTTCTGGCGCTCGGCGCCTATCCCGATGTGTCCTTACGGGCGGCGAGGGAAGGGATGGAGGCGGCCAAAGACCTGCTCGCCGAGGGCGTCGATCCCGCCCTGGCGCGCAAAACCGAGAAGCGAAAGAAGCGGATCGCCGACGACCATACTTCCCGTTCTGTCGCCGACGAATGGTTTGATAGCCAGAAGGCGCGTTGGGCCGGCAGCTATTCGGAACGCCTCCGCAGCCGGCTTGACTATGACCTGCTGTCCGAACTCGGTGGCCGCCCGATCGCCTCCATCGAACCTATCGAGGTGCTCGACGCTATCCGCAAGATCGAGAAGCGCGGCGCCGTCGAGATGGCGCGCCGTTTCGTGCAGATGGCCAGCGCCGTGTTCCGATATGGGGTCGCCACCTTCCGCTGCGTGCGCGACCCCACCGCGGATTTACGCGGCGCGCTGAAGGCGGCGGGTCCTGTGAAACACCGTTCGGCGATGACTGCCGACGAGTTGCCGGACTTCATGGCTCGCCTCGAAGCCTATGATGGCGACCGCCTCACCAAGCTTGCCTTGAAGCTCATCCTCTACACTTTCGTCCGCACCGCCGAACTCCGCTTCGCTGAGTGGAAGGAATTCGAGAACCTGGACGGCGACGATCCGCTATGGCGGATCCCCGCCGGGCGCATGAAGATGCGGCGCATGCACCTGGTGCCGCTGGCGCCCGAGGTCGTCGAGGTCCTGCACCAGCTCCGCGCCATCAGCGGCAAGAGCGGATGGCTCTTCCCCGCGCCCACCCGCAGCAAGATGATCTCTGAGAACACGATGCTCTACGCCCTCTACCGCATGGGCTACCACGGCCGCGCCACGGTCCACGGCTTCCGCTCGACAGCGTCGACTATCCTCAACGAGAACCACTTCAACCGCGACTGGATCGAGGCCCGGCAGGTTTGAACGGCGAGTTTCCAGAGGCGTCCTAACTTCCGCTCCTGATGCTGTGGACGGCTCCCGGCCCGCGGGAGCGTAGGCTCTTGCGCAGCAGGAGGAGAGAGCCATGGCTCAAGTCGTTACGATAGGTCTGGATATCGCCAAGTCGGTCTTCCAGGTGCACGGGGTCGCCGCCGATGGCGAGGTGTTGATCCGCCGGCAGCTGCGTCGAGCGCAGGTGATCGCGTTCTTCGCGAAGCTGCCGCCTTGTCTGATTGGCCTCGAGGCGTGCGCCAGCGCCCACTTCTGGGGCCGGGAGCTTCGGAGGCTGGGTCACGAAGTGCGGCTGATGCCGCCGAGCTATGTGAAGCCCTATGTCAAACGCCAGAAGAACGACGCGGCCGACGCCGAGGCGATCTGCGAGGCGGTGACCCGGCCGACGATGCGGTTTGTCGAGGTGAAGAGCCCCGAGCAGCAGAGCGTGATGGTGCTGCACAAGGTCCGGATGATGCTGATACGGCAGCGGACCCAGCTCTCCAACGCGGTCCGCGGCCACATGGCCGAGTTTGGGCTGGTCGGCCCGATCGGCCGCGAAGGCCTGGCGGGCTTGCTGAAGATTGTTGAAGCCGCCGACGAGCGGCTGCCAGAAGAAGCGAGGGTGTGCCTGGAGCTGCTTGGCGGGCAGCTGCGGCTGGTGAACCAGCAGATCCTCGAGACCGACCGGCGGATCCGCACCAGCGCCCGAGCGACCGAGGCCGGTCGGCGGCTGATGACCATCCCCGGCGTGGGGCCTCTGCTGGCCAGCGCCCTGGTGGCGACGATCGCCGACCCGAAGGCCTTCAAGACCGGCCGCAACCTGGCGGCCTGGATCGGACTCGTCCCGAAGCAGAACTCCAGCGGCGGCAAGGAGCGGCTCGGCGGGATCACCAAGCAAGGCGACCGATACCTACGCCAGCTGATGGTCGTCGGCGCCCTGGCCGTCGTGCGCTACGCCCAGCAGTACGGGACCCGCAGGCCATGGCTCGTGCAGCTCCTGGCCCGCCGGCCGACCAAGGTCGCCACCGTGGCGCTCGCCAACAAGATCGCCCGGATGGCCTGGGCGGTCATGACCACAGGGGAGACCTATCGCGAGCCCGAGCTTCGGGCCGCCTGATCATCGGCGCCTCGGCGCCCACAAGCTTGGGAAGGGCAGATCTGAACTAATGCATCCAGCCGGTCGATACCGGAAGATGGGAAAACCCAATTGCGCCAGAGCGCTTCGAGCGCGTGCTCTTGGTCGGGACCCATCTTCGCGGAAGGCATTATGGCCAGCGGCCCATGCGCCGCACCAACAGGTCGAACACATGGCCGCACCGACCAGCTCAGCGAGAGTCCAGAAAACACCTTGCCAAGGGGGAGCCGTCCACACATGGCGCATAGCGGTAGTTGCTAGGGGAAGGAGGCTTCCACAGCGAGCGCCGCCAGTCGCTCCTCGCAGATGGCGCGGACCTCGATCTGCAACGCGCCGATGCGCTCCGTCAGCCAGCCCAGTTCCTCGGGCGTGATCTTGTAGTGCCGCGAGTATCGCGCCTTGATGTAGGCGGCGCGGAGGAGTTCAAAGCAGCGCTTCTCGAACTTGGTTTCGGTCGGCCAGATGGCCGCAAGCCTGGGATCGAGGGGCTCGGCGAGGTTTCGCAGCCGGACCAAATTGTGGGATTTCGGCGTGTACAGGGTCATCACAAGCAATAGACAATTGTACAGGTGCTCGGTCCCCTGATGGAGATTGAACGCCGCCAATTTCGGCGATCCGTCTCCAATGAAAAATTGGGCCCCACGCAAGAAGCCCGATGCGCTCTCCATCCAGTCTTCAAAGTACGTGCGCGCTTCTTCCAAGGCGGTCGCGGGGGAAAGCTCGCACGGGGCGGCGAGGGCGTGGCCGGGGGTGTTGTGGAGCAGGATGCCGTCGCGCACGATGTCGATGAAGAAGTAGCGGCCGCGTTCGAGCTGGTGGTTCACGTCCTGCAGGCTGTGGACGATGAAATTGACCGGGGTGCGCAGGTGCTGGCCGGCGGAGAGCTCCTTGAGGATCCGGGCCTCTGCGGTTTCCCAGAACTCCACAGTGTCGGCCAAGTCTTCATGGTCGACGATGATCAAGAGGTCGTAGTCCGAGAAATAGCGGCCGATCGGATCCTCGACCCAATCGCCGCGCGCATACGATCCGAACAGGATGATCTTCAGCACCTGGCCGTGCTTCAGCCGCGGCGCCATGCGCTTGGCGGTGAGCTTGCCGAACTCCTCCAGCAGGATCTCGACCAGATAGGCCAGCTCGCGCTGCTTGCCGCCGGGCAGGTGTTTGAGGTCGGTTCTCATGCGGGGCCATGATCGGTGATTGGCGGGCCGTTGCAAAGGCTCGGTCGCGCAAGCTCAGGTCGAGGGGCGTCAGGTTTCATCGTCGTCCCCGTCTGGCGTGGAATTGGGCGGTGGGTTGGGGTTGAGCCAGCTGTCGGCCAGGGCGTCGCGGGCGGCGAGGTCGGCCTCGAGATCGCTGAAGGTGCGGCGGAAGGCGGCGATCAGCCGTCCGACCTCGATGCGCGCGATGTCGTCGGCCACCCGGTCGTCGAACCGGCGCAACGCCGTCATCAGGGCGCTGGTCAGCTTGTTATCGATGCTGCGCAAGGCGAAGGCGGGAGACCCGATCATCACCGCCACCATGATCGCATGCGGGTCGGCGTTGGTGGCGGCGGCGAAGGCCTTGATCTTCTCGAAGTCGAGATGGGTTCGGCCGGCCTCGAAGTGCTGGTAGGTCCGCGGCGCCAGGCCCATGGCCTTGGCCACGTCGATCTGCCTCAGGCCGCGGCGGCGGCGGATCAGCCGCAGCGCTTGCGACAGGATCGCGCCTTCAGCGGAGACTGCGTGCAACGCCGACATGGAACGCGGACTCATTTGGACAACTTGGGGGGCGTGACAGTTTCATCCGCGCGCGGCCTTCAATCAATGGTGGCGCCTAAGTGTCAAAGCGAAAATCCACCGGAGCTCAATAATTGCATGAGAGTCCAAAGGACTGGTGAAACTGGCAGCGGATCGGATGCGCAACGAAGTTGCGTCTACGACGCAATGAACCGGCGTATGACTTCGCATGTAGTCGTGTATTTGTGCTGGAAGTTGATGTGGTCCGTTCTATCGAGAGAAAACGGCCTGATCCAACTGGACAGTCGGAACGGGGAGGAGCCAGATACTGCATCGCCTGGGTGTGGAGTGTTGAGGCCTTGCGAAGCCGGGACCCCTTCGGCGCCGCCGTCGAAAAACTGCGCGGCCAGATCCGGCGGGGCGAGATCGCGCCGGGCGAACCGCTCATCGTTCTCGACCTGGCCCGCGCGCTGACGTTCAGCGCCACGCCGGTGCGCGAGGCCCTGGCCTACTTGGCGGGTGAAGGCCTGATCGACGGCCGCCGCGAGAAGCTTCGCGGCTATGCGACCTGGACCCTGACCGCTGTGGACCTGGCCGATCTCTACCGACTCCACGCGACCCTGGTGCTTCTCGCGCTCGGCGAGGCCGCGAGGCGAGGCGCGCGGCTCGAGCTTGGGCGGGCCCTGGCAGGCGCCGACGATCTCGCCACGGCGGCTGGATATGCCCGGGCCACCGAACTGGTCTTCGATCGGATCGTGAGGGGCGCCGGGTCTGTGGTCATTCGGCGGGCGCATCGTGTTGTCGCCGATCGCCTGCATCTGGTCCGATTGCTGGAACCCAGCGTTCTCACCGAGGCCGCGCAGGAGCTTCGGAACCTTGCGGCGTTCAACGACGCGGGCGCCCTGCTGGCCCAGGCTATTCGCACCTATCACCGGCGCCGCGCGGCAGACGGTGAACGGTTGCTGGCCGCGGCCCAACGGCGCGCCAGCGCCGGGCCCTCAGCCCCATAGCTTGGGACCAATGCGGAGCGCTCACGCCGGTGGGCGTGGGCGCCAGAGATGGTTGCGGAATGGCTCGCAAAATACTGAAATTATATGAGGAATATAGATTGAATACACCGCTCCGCAGCCGCCCCCTGATGATGCCGCGATGTTGCGGCGAGACCATCAGAAGGAGGCTACCATGCTGAAGTTTTCTCGCCTGATCTCCCTGGGCCAAGCCAAGCGCCTGACCCTCGGCGGGATCATCGGCCTCGTGCCGGAAGAGTTCGACGGCGTCTACGAGGCCTAGGCCGGCGACCGGTGGCGGGCCGAGCTCGCCACCGGGCTTTCCGCAGGAGAGACTTCCGCCGTGACCGACTCCAACTGGCGTTTTCCGAGCCATGTTCACGCCACGACCAGTGGCGGGGACCTTGTGCTGCTCGATGTCCGAAGCGACGCCTACTTCTGTCTGCCCGATGTCGGGCAGGACTTTCAGGTGAGCGCGACGGACCGCGCCGTTGGAACCTTGCCGCTGGAGGTCCGTACCGAATTGCAGGCCGCCGGGCTGCTGGTCCGAAGCGATGGCGCGCCAAGCGGCGAGCGGCCCGCCTTGGCCCCCCGGGACGATCTCTTTGATCAGCCATTTCCGGCGCCGACCCGGCGCGAGCGTCTGGATTTCGCAAGGGCGCTCGTCGGGATGGCCTGGACCTACCGCGGTCGGCCGTTCGAACACATACTTGCCGACGCCTCTGCGCGGAGCCTGGCCTTGGGAAGAGGCGAAGGCATGGTGGGCGAGGCGCTCGTCCGGCGAAGTCAGGTGTTTCGTCGCCTGCTGCCCTGGTCCCCGGTGCAAGGCGCCTGCCTGTTCCAGGCCGCGCTGCTGCTGGAATTTCTCGGCCAGGCCGGCCTGACCGCCGACTGGGTGTTCGGCGTCCGCACCTGGCCGTTCGGGGCCCACTGTTGGCTGCAGGCCGGTTCGACCGTGCTCAACGACACTGTCGATCGTGTGGCGGCCTTCGATCCGATCCTGGTCGCCTAGGGTGGCGGCCTATCTGGCCCTGATGTGGAGCGACGAGGCGCCGGCGATCGCGTCCGCGGTCCTTCAGAGTCTTCCCGCCGACAGTATCTGGGCGGCATCCGACATTGGGTCCCGCCACATGATCTTCACGCGCGGGCCGGTCTGGCCGCGGATCCGGCGACTGCCTGGCGAGCGCGGCCATGTCATCGGCGATTTTTTCCGGCGCTGCTTTGGAGGTCCGCCGGGCGACGAGGTGGAGAGCCTGACCATCTCGCGCCGCGCCAGCGCCCTGACCATCGCCCGCGACCTGAGCGAGACCTACTGGGGCCGCTACGTCGCCTTGATCGGCGGCGGGCCGGACGCGGGCCCGAGTGTGTTCCGGGATCCCAGCGGCACCTTGGACGCCATGGCCTGGCGCCAGGACGGGGTCGCGTTCGTCGCGACGCACCTGCCGGACTGGCTGCCGCGTGAGGCCCGGCCGGAGCTTTCCATCGACTGGGGCCAGGTGGCGGCCTGTCTGTCTTCCACCGCGGCCATGGCCGGCGCCTGCGCCCTGAAGGGCCTGACGGCGATCACGCCGGGCGCCTTGTTCACCTTCGGCGCCGGCGAGCAGCAGGTCTGGCGGCCTGCGGAGATCGCGCGGCGGACCCCGCCCAAGGACGCCGCGCGGCTCTTGCCCACCGTGCTCGACGCCTGCGTCGCAGCCCTCGCCGGTGAGGGGCGGGTCTCCGTCGAGATCTCCGGCGGCCTCGACTCCGCGATCGTCGCCAGCAGCGTGGCGACCGCAGCCCCCGACAGGGTGGCCGAGTGGATCAACTACCATGCCGCCGACCAAGCCGGGGATGAGCGGGTCTATGCGCGAGATGTGGCCGCGCAGTGGAGCGTCCCGCTGACCGAGGCCTTCAAGCCGGACTTCGCCGTCACCGGCGAGGCCCTGGCCTTGGTCTCCGATGGACTGCGGCCAGGCCTCACTGGCAAGGACATCGAGCGGGATCGGCATGCCGCGGCGCGGATTGTGGAGACCGGTGTCGAGCGGGTGATGACCGGGCAGGGCGGCGACATGGTCTTCTTCCAGACCCCGACACCCCTGGTCGCCGTCGACCATCTGCGGCGCGTGGGACTGCGAGGCCTGTTCGATCCCGAGGTGGCCGCGGTGGCGCGATGGACCCGGACGTCGCTGTGGGCCATCGCGGGCCTGGCGCTTCGCAGGTCCTCCCGCTGGCATGGGGTGCGCAGTGTGGCGAACCACCCCTGGCTGGCCGATACCGACGACCTGCCGCCTGCCAAGCAGGTTCAGATCGCGACCCTGGCCCAGGCCTTGTTCGTCCATATCGAAGGGCTTCGGGGCCGGGCCGGCGAGATCGTCCATCCCCTGCTGGCCCAGCCTGTCGTCGAACTCTGCCTGTCCATTCCGGTGCCGGACCTGACCGTGGGCGGACGGGACCGCGGGCTGGCCCGTCTGGCCTTCGCCGAGCGATTGCCGCCGTCCATCCGGACCCGGCGCTCCAAGGGCGAGTTCGGCGCCTATTACGGACGCGTGGTGGGCGCGAGCCTCGAAGTCCTGCGGCCGCTGTTGATCGAGGGGCGGCTGGCGGCAGAAGGCCTGCTCGATCGCGCCCGGCTGGAGACCATGCTCACTCGCGAACACCTGGTCTGGCGCGGCGACTATTCGGGTCTGATGACCGCGGCGGTGCTGGAATCCTGGGTGCGGCATTGGGAGGCGCGGGGCCAGGGCGCCTGGCCATAGTCGCACCGAGGCCCGCACGAGGCGGCGTTCGAGGATCCAAATCCAGGCGAAATCCTCCGCCGAAACCGTTCGTTTACCCGGGGGGCTGGAGGCTCGCCGGGCGCTTGTCGAATCCAAGAGGCGCGTGCCAACTCCTGGTCATTCCTGTAAGGTGTTTCCATGACCCAAGCCGTAGCAAAGTCGCGCAAGCCGAAGGCTCGCGTTCTGGGGACGAAGGCGTTCGCCGCCATCAGCGCCGTCGAAGGTTTGCGACTGAGCGCCTCAAGTCGCAAGCGCCTCGACCTGCTCAAGGCTTCCGGCCTGACGACGGAGGAGCGTCGGGCTGAGGTCCTTCGCACCTATGCGAGTCTCGGCAAGAAGAGATGAGCGGCGAGGGCTACGACGCCTTCGACGATCCGTACGCCTATAGGGGCTCCAGCGTCCTGAGGAACAAGGCGGGGCTGCGCGACGCGGCGCTGCTCGAGGCTTTCGAGCTCGAACTAACGACCCTGCGGTCGGAAGAGCCGCTGCCTCAAGGCCGCTTTGGCCCGGCGCACTATCGCGTGGTGCACAAGCACCTGTTCCAGGATGTCTACGTTTGGGCGGGGCGCTATCGCACCGTCAGGACGTCCAAGCAGGGCAACGCCTTCTGCTATCCCGAACACATTGCGCGAAGCATGGACAAGGTCTTCGAGCGGCTTCAGGCGGCGCCTTTCACAGGCGGCGCACCCATGGAAAACATGCGGGCGCGGCGGCGGGCGCGGGCCGCCTGGAGGCGCTCCCGCGAGACAAGTACCGCCTGAACCCGCAGAAGCCCGCCCCCGGGTCGACGCATCGGCTGTCGTGGTCCGCTTGCGCCACTTGCGCACAGTCTTGGGGTTTAGCCCGTAGCAGCGGCAAGGGCCCTGCTGCTCCCTTGCGGCGCTTGGAGCTCGGCTCGAAGACGCGGCGTCGAGCGGGCGTTGCCGTGAAGAACGCTTCCCATGACGCATCCTCCTCCTGACGACTCAGGACTGTTTGTGCACCATCAGAATTCGGGACTGAACACCTAGATGACCACTGACGGGATCGCCCTTGGGGGCTTGGGCCGGGCGACCGGCTTGCGGAGCAGACGGCCCACACGCATCAGCAGCTGTTGGTCCTGGAAGGGCTTCGAGAGGAAGTCCAAGGCGCCGAGCTTCAGGGCTTCCTGCACGTCAGAGCTTTGGTTGCGCGCCGTCAGCACCAGGGTCGGGACCGCGATCCCTAGAGCCTTCATCCCCCTCAGGACTCCAAAGCCGTCCAGCTTCGGCATGTTGATGTCGAGCACCATCGCGGCGGGCGCGACCTCCTTGAGCCGGGCTAGGCCCTCATAGCCGTCGCGGGCGCTGAAGGTGTGGAAGCCGGCTAGGTCCAGTCTCGTCGTGATCAACTCCAAGACCAAGGGGTCGTCCTCGACCACCAGGATGCGGGGCTGTTTGATCTCGTTCAGCATCGGCGTTGGTCGCCCTCTTCGGAGATCGGCTCCCACTGTGTCCAGTGCGAGATGGCCTGGATGAGGCCAGCGGCGTTCACCGGCTTACGGACGACGTCGTCAAAGCCATCCTCATCGGCATACCTCTGAAGGTCCGTATCCGCTGAGAAGGCCAGAACGGGGATCGAGACGTTTGGTCCAGGCTCGCCGCGCAGACGCCTAAGGGTTTGCGGTCCGTCCATGCCGGGCATCCGGATGTCGAGGAGAATGACGTCGTAGGGCAGGGCTGTGGCGAGCTCCAAGGCCTGGGCTCCATCCACCGCCTCGGTGACCTGCGCCCCCACCGCCTCCAGAAACGCCCGGGCGAGCGTCCGGTTCATCGGGTTGTCGTCGACCACCAGCACCCGCACGCCATCCAGGGTCAGAGGGGGCCCCGCAGCCGGGGCCGCAGCCACCTCGGCGTCGGTCTGCGGCGCGTCAATGAAGAAGTGGAAGGTCGATCCCTGACCGGGCGCACCCCGGACGCCGATCTCACCCCCCATGGCCTCGACCAGGCCCTTGCAGATCGCCAGGCCTAGGCCCGTTCCACCGTGACGGCGGGTGGAAGAGGCGTCCACCTGCGAGAACCGTTGGAAGAGGCTGGCATGCTGCTCCGGCGTCAGGCCGCCGCCGCTGTCCTCCACCGCCACGTGCAGGCGCTGGAGGGGGGCGTCGTACCGCAGGTGAAGCTGGACGAGGCCTTGTTCCGTGAACTTGATGGCGTTGCCCACGAGGTTGAACAGGATCTGGCGAAGCCGATCGGTATCCAGCTCAAGGGTATCAGGGATCTCACCGTCCGAGCGGAACTCCAGGGACAAGCCCTTGGCCTCGGCCTGAGGTGAGAACATCAGCAGCGCATCGTGGGCGACATCCACCGGCGAGGCCGGGCGAGGCTTGATCTCATACTGGCCGGCTTCGAGCTTTGAGAAGTCCAGGACGTCGTTGACGATGGAAAGCAGGGCTTGGCCCGCGCTAGCGACCCGGCCGACGTGACCCCGCGCGATCTCGTCCAGCCCTTCCCGGGCCGATAGCAGGCCGGAGAAGCCCAGTATGGCGGTCAGCGGCGTGCGGATCTCATGGCTCATATTGGCGAGGAACTCGCCTTTCGCGGCGGCGGCGGCTTGGGCGGCCATCGTGGCTTCGGCCAGGGCGGTTTCCTGGGCGACCTGGACCGTGACGTCTCGGATAACGTCGAGGAAGAGCTTGGCTTCGTCGGGCGCCTCTTCGTGTAGCAGGGAGGGGTTGGATTCCAGCCACACCCAGCGGGCGTCATGTTTGTGCCAGACGCGCCAGCGGACGGGCTCGCCGGGGCGACCCATGGCGACATTGGAGAACACCCGCCGGACCGCAGCGACATCTTCGGGGTGGGTGAGGTCCATCGGGCGCATGCCGACGAGTTCCCGGCTGTCGTAGCCGGTGATCGCGCGGGAGGACGGCGCGGCGAAGGTGATGCAGCCATCAAGACCGGTGGTGACGATCATGTCGGTGGCGTTCTCGGCCATCAGGCGGAATCGCGCCTCGGCCTCGGCCAAGGCGGCGTATGCCGCGCGCCGCTCGGTGATGTCGCGCATCTGGGAGACCAGGGCCACGGGTTGGCCGTCCTCGTCGCGGATCAGCGTGGAGCTGCCCTCCATCCAGACATATCCGTCCCGCGTGCGCATGCGCAGGCTGCGGTCGCGGGTCGCCTCCACGTCGCAGCCCGCCGCCAACTCGCCGACCGTGGCCAGAACCCGCTTCAGGTCCTCGGGGTGGATGAACTCCCTGCCACGGCGCCCCACCATCGCCTCGGGGTCATGACCATAGCGCCGGACGGAGGGGGAGATGTATTGGATCACATCGTCCATACCAATCTTGAGGACGATGTCGCTCGAGGCCTCCGCGAGCAGACGATAGCGCTCCTCGACTTCGCGACGGGGCGTGAGGTCCTCGATCTGGGAGACGAAGTGCTTCGGCTGGCCGGAGACGTCAAGGACGAGGGACACGGAGAGCCGTACCCACACGGTGACGCCGTCGGCGCGGAGGTAGCGCTTGTCCATCTGATAGCTTGGAATCTCGCCGGCGACCAGGCGAGCGACATGGCCGAGGTCGATGTCGAGATCATCCGGATGGGTGATGGCCTGGAAGTCGAGGCGCAGCAGCTCGGCCTCCGGATAGCCGACGGTCTCGCAGAAGGCCGGGTTGAGCTTCAGGAAGGCGCCCTTGAGGCTGACCAGGGCCGTGCCGATGGGGGCGTGGTGGAAGGCGTTCTCGAAGAGGTCGTGCTGCACCTGTTCCCGCGCACGGACGCCGGCCAAGGCGGTCTCCGCATGCTTCCGGGCGCTGACGTCACGGAAGGCGTTGAGGATTTCGATGGGCCGACCGGTGGCGTCGCGCAGCAACTGGGGATTGCCCTCCAGCCAGACCCATTCTCCGCTCTTGGTGCGGTAACGGTGGGCGCGGTCGGCCGAGGGATCGACCTCGCCACGGCCCAGCACCTTCAAGGTGGCGACGAAGCGCGCGAGATCCTCAGGATGAACCAGGTCCGCAGCCGATTGGCCGATCAGCTCCTCGGGTTCGTAGCCGAGAGCCCGGCACGCCGGGGAGAGATAGAGCAGGCGGCCGTCCAGACCGGCGCGAACCAGAATGTCGGTGCTCGCTTCAACCAGGCGACGGTAGACGTCCGCATGTTCCGACGCCCGATGGTCCTCATCGCTGATGCTCATCTCGGTGCCCCCAGCGCGCGAAGAAACCATCCTTGCGCGAACCGACCGTCATTCAACGACCTTCGCAAATGGTGAACGCGTAGAGCGTGGACAGCCGATCTGGTGCGACAGAACGACCAGATGCAGCCTGGAGGCGTGCGGCGCGGCCGATAAGGCCACCTGCGATTGTTGACGGAGCCGCGGAGCAAGCCGGTTCGCGCATTTCGCCCCCGTCAGTTCAAGCAGCCTTGATAGCCCCGACGGGTAGGACCCGGTCGGTGGGCGCCTTCGGATTCCACGGCCACCCCGTCGCGGCGCGTCACGCCGATCTTCGCCAGACGCACCAAGAAGCCTTCCGTAAGGGTGGCGAACGCCTCGAGTCCGGCCTCCATGTTCGGCCTTGCGACAACGGAGGATGGAACAACAACCCCCTCTCCGGCCCGGCGCTCGATGAGGCCCAGGCGCAGCAAATTGCTGGTGCGGCGACGGGCTGTTTCATATGGCAGGAGCAGAGACGCCGCGACGGCGTTGACCCTTACGGGTCGCCTGCAGTGACCATGTACGAACGCCGCCAGCCCTTCTGATGTCGCGCCGAGCGTCAGGTCCTGGGCCATGTGTTCGACGTTCGAGACCGACACGGCGCAGAGTAAGAGGACGTCCACGAGATCGACCCCCGCCGTGCGGGAAAGCAGGCAGAGACCGTCGATGAAGTAGTCGACGGAGATGCGGACGGTCTGACGGCGAATATCGACCTGGGGAGTGTCCGCCTGCCGTGTCGCGGTGACGCCAAAGCGGCCCAACTCGTCCACGAAGTCCGTGGTGAGAGACCAGTTCTGATCGATGGCCAACAGGTGCCGTGGGTTCGCCAGGGCCAAGCCGGGTACAATCAGACCGCCGGCGACGCCGACACATAGGCCAACCTTCTTCAAAGCGCCGACGTGACGCCGGACGGTCTCATAGGGAAGCCGCATATCCCTCGCCAGGGCATAGGCGCTGATCGGCAGACGCATGGTGTCGGGCGGGATCGAGGTAAGGCCGGCATACCGCGTGCGGGCCCCTGGGCTCTCGGTGATGGCGCTAACGTTGGCGCGCGAGATCGCCAGGATGAGGAGGGCCCTGATCAGATCACGGTCGATGGCCTCAGCCACCAGACGCGCGGCCTGAAGAAGGTAGTTGGCGCCGAGTCTGAAGGTCTGCCGCTTCAGATCGGCCTTGGGCGCGCCTGACGCCATGTTGCTAACGAAGGTCAAGCCGCCCACTCCGCCGAGGCCCAGGTAACGCTTCTCTGGGCTTCCTGCGCTCCGGTCGGAAGGTGACGGATGCGCCTAGCTCGTGTCGCGCTTCGAAAACTTTCCCTGCGGTGTTTCGACCTCATCGCCAAGCAATTTGATAACGTCGTTATCTGAGGTTGTGGGATTACAACTTTGCATCGGCGGGACGCCTGGTGCGTTGACCTGGCGCCCCATCCGGCGCCGGTTCAACGGCCATCGGCTCACACGTCCGCTCCTGACGTGCATCCGTCAAGCTGGCCCGCTATCGCGATGCGGATCGCCGCGCCATGGTGACGACGAGGGTTGGTTCGGCCATGGCCAGCCTCTTTTCTGAGGAACATCTCAGCCCCAACCTACAAGGTTGATGGCGCAACGCGCAGGTCGTGATCGGATTCGGAGGGCCGTCCGTGAACCAAGTCACGGCGCGCGCGCGGGTCGACCTGCATGGCAGCTAGCCCTGACGGGCGACCGCCAACGATGGACCTCAAAGCCGTCTCACATTGTCGGCGAAGGCTTCGCTTCACGTCCGACCTGGAACAGGCAGGTCTCGCCAAAAAACACGTCGACCGCCTCGCACTCGGTGTGACGGGCCAGCAATTCGCGAGCGCGCGTCAAAGCGTCCAAGTCGTTCTCGCAGAGAGCCGGCTCGAAGCGCGTCCCCTCGCCGCCGTCGCGGAGATAGATGGTGTAGGTCTTGAGCATAGCGTCCCCCGACACGCATTGCGGGGTGTGGTCCTGCGCACACCTTGATCGAGATCAAGTTTCCCGCCGTAGGCGAGGGGGTTCGTCAGAGGCGTCGTCAGCGCCTTGGCGCCGGCCCAGAATCGTCCGCCCTAGCCGACAGTTGCGCGCCCATCCGCCGGGTCGTCCTCGTGAGCGGAGGCGGCCAGCCTGCGGGTGTCTCGGCATACGATCAGCGTGTTGCCGACGTCGCCCTCCATCACCGGGATCATCGACGGTGAGAACCCCGAAAGTCTCAGCGCCTTGGCGATCCACTGCGCCGGCCAGGACGCCGGTGTGTCGGCCACATTCCAGACGATGACGCCGCCAGGTCTCATCGCCTTGGCGAGCAGGGCTCCGATGTCGCTGGTGAGCATCGCGTCGGGAATCTTCACGCCTCGGAAGACGTCGACGGCGATGGCGTCCCACTGTCCTGACGTCGACCGAAGGAACGCCATGGCGTCGGCCTTGACGCACTCGACGGTCGGGGGGAGGTGGAACCACCGGCGAGCGATATCGAAGGCGGTCTGCCAGTTGTCGACGGCCGTGACCTTCGCGCCGCGGCGGCTGAGCAGGGTCGCCAGCGCGCCACCCGCCGTCCCGAGCAGGAGGACACTGGCTGGGCCGGCCAGGGCGTCGTCCATCGCGGCCACATAGTCGAGCAGGTTGTCGCCGGCGACATTCACGTGCGTATAGAGGGCGCCATCTTCGTAGTAGAGTCTGGCGCCGGTGTCCTTCAGCTCGACGACCCGAACGCGTCGGTCGCCCTCGTCATGCTCGACCAGCACCTTCATCTTGAACCTGGTCCCCGCCGATAGCGTGAGTGATGTATGGCTCCGCGACAGTCGAGCGCTGATACCCTTTTCAGGCCGCAAGGATCGGAAGGTCGTCCAGCGGGAGCGCCCGCCCGCCCATGGGAAGGGTCTGCAATCGACAAACGCCGGCCCCGGTGACGAACGGCGCCTTGGCGGCGACGCAGGCGAGCAGCTCAGCGTGACTTCGCACATTGGTCACACCAGGCCAGATCTGTTTGCGCTTGTAGAGGTCAAATCGATCGGCGAACCGGCGCAGGGCGGCCAGGCGAACCCTGGGCTCCGCCTCCGGCAGGACCAAGGTCACGCTGGAGACGGCATGCAGCGGCAACTTCTCGATCTCGAATCCGGGATCGTTTGTCTGGAGGTCGATGTTGGCGACGTACTTCGACAACATCGACCGAATGCTGGAAAGCGCCGCGAAGCCTGGGTCACGCGGCGTGTCATAGACGGTGGCCGTGAACTGCTTTTGGTGTGCGGCGGGCAGCATCGACAAGGCGCTTTCGTAGGCTTGGCGTTGAGCCGGTCGGATGATGTTGGAGTAGCAGACCGGTAGAAAGAGCATGTTCTTGGCACCCTCAATCAAGTAACGCAGCGCCACGATCACGCAGTCGGCGTCAAAGGTCGCTGTGTCCGTCGGCATATGCACAGCGCCCTCCACCAGACTGAGATGGGTCAGGGCTCGGCCGGGCGTGGAACTCACCACGTCGCCGGTGAAGACCTGCCGCGGGACGAAATAGACGCCCTGAAGGCCCTCCAGCGCCGGCATCGGCCGTTCGATGATCGCGGCGGTCTCCGACCCGGTTAGCGGCGGCCGCGGTGAGTCTGTGAGGATTGCCTCGGGTTCCATGGCCGCTGCGTCGGGCGTGGAGATCCGGGTCAAGCGCCCTCCCGTCGGCAGAAGGGCGGGGGTCTTGAGGGCTTGGACCAGAGCCTCAGTGTCGAGGGCCGCGAACGCCGTGGCGGCCTCGACCGGCCCCTCAAACAACAGAAGCGCAACGTCGCCTCCCAGGCCCGTCCCGAACAGCTTGGTTTGCAGATCGTCGGCCAGCTGCGCCAATTCCCGCAGATCCATCACCTCGGCGCGCGGATCGGTCAGGAGAAAAGAATAGTGGGTGAGCGGCTGGAACAGCCTCGGCCAGAGCCACCGCGATTCCAGATAGGACCCTGAGAATCGCGAGACAAGCGGGCCAAGCGCAGCTGGCGATAGTTTGACGCGGGTCGCATCCACCGCCACCCGCAAGCAAGCCACCGCGGTCATGTGCGAAATCCTCCAGGCGAACGTGGCCCCACACTACCGTTGAGGTTGTCAGATCGCCAAGAACCCCGTCCACGGTGGAGGTGATATTGCATGGTCGAACTTGCCTCAGTTTACGGGCTGCATCGCCAGCGCCGCCTCATCCAGGGCGGCCTCCATGGCGAGCAGCAGCTTGGCGGCGTCGATCGGCTTGGCGACCAGGCCATCCATGCCAGCCTGCCGGTAGGCCAACAGATGGTGGGCCATCACGTTGGCGGTCAGGGCGAGGATGGGCGTTCGCGGGCCGCCTTGCCCGGCCTCCTCCTGGCGAATTGTCCGGGTCGCGGTCAGCCCATCCATCACCGGCATCTGGGCGTCCATGAGGATCAGGTCCCAATTGGCCGTCCGCCAGGCGCTCACGGCTTCCTCACCGTCATTGACGACCACGGGGTTCAGGCCCGCCTGCTGGAGGATCGTTTGGATGACGATCTGGTTCACGGGATTGTCTTCGGCGACGAGGATGCGGAGAGCCCCAGGGTCGGCAAAGTCGGCTTCGTCGGTCCTAGCCTCCTGAGCGGCGCTCTGCGGGCCTTCCAGCCGAGCCAATGGGAGCCTGGCCGTGAAGGTCGAGCCCACACCCTCTTCGCTCTCCACGCTCACATCGCCGCCCATCAGACGGGCGAGCTCGCGGGAAATCGCCAAACCCAGGCCCGTGCCGCCAAACCTCCGGGTGATCGAGGCGTCGGCCTGGGTGAACTTCTGAAACAGCTCGCCGATCTGGGTCTCAGAAATCCCGATCCCCGTGTCGCGGACCGCGATCCGCAGCTGGCCGTCGGGGTTGGACACGGTCAACGCGACCTGACCCTCCGACGTGAACTTCAGGGCGTTGGAGGTGAGGTTGTTGACGATCTGCCGGACACGCGTTGGGTCGCCCTGGAAGATTCCCTCGGCCTCCGGCGCGACCTCCAGGGAGATCGCGACCTCCTTCTCGGCGGCCATGGCCGAGAGGGTGGCGAGGGACGAACGCGAGATCGCGGCGAGGTCGACCTCTCCCTCCTCGATGGTCAGCTTCCCAGCCTCGATCTTGGAGATGTCGAGGAGGTCATTGAGCAGGCTGAGCAGCATCTCGCCAGACTGCAGGATGACCTTCACCTGCCCATGCTGTCGCTCGGTCAAGTCCTCCTTGGCGAGCACCTGGCCCATACCCAGGATGCCGTTGAGGGGCGTGCGGATCTCGTGGCTCATGGTGGCCAGGAAGGTCGACTTGGCCAGGTTGGCGGTCTCGGCGTCGTCCTTGGCCTGTAGCAGGGCCGCCTCGGAGGCCTTGCGATCGGTGATGTTCTGCAGGGCGCCGATCAGACGCAGCGGACGACCATCCGGGTCGGAGACAAGCAGGTTGGCCCCGGAGGTCCAGACTTCCTTGTCGTCGGCGCGGATGACCCGAAACTCCGGGTGATAGGGCGCCCCATCGTCAATGTGACGGCGCCAAGCCTCCTCGACACCGGGTCGATCACGCGGGTCGATGGTGGCATAGATGTCCCGGAAGAGGTCCTCGTAGGTCTTGGACTCGGTGAAGAAGGTGTCCTCGGCCCCGGCCTTGATCAGCTCGCGGCGGACATAGTCCATCTCGTAGACATGGACATCGGCGATCTCCAGGGCGAGCTCCAGCCGCAGCTCTGAGCGTTTGGTGCGTTCGAGCGCCGCCTGCACCTCGACGAAGGCCGCCGCCTCAGCCTGCGCCCGCGCCCGTTCGCTGGCCTCAAGATACGCGGCCACGGAGAGGTCGATGTCGAGCAGGACCGACTTGACCAGGGCCCCGATGGCCGTCCCGGTTGATCCCGTGTCGCCAGGGCGCAGCACGCCGTCATGGGCGATGGCCTTGATCAGGTGCTGGAGCACCGTTGCGTATCCGCCAATGTACCAACTCGGGTTCAAACCGATCCGGGCATGGGCCTCGCCAACCCGTCGCGCGCCGTCCGCATAGGCCTCGTCGAACTGGGCCTCGAAGATGCGCTCCCAGTGCGATCTCTGGCGCGTCTTGACGCTCGAGAGCGCGGCGTCATCCGGAAAGAACTCGGCGGTCTCCGGAAAGGCGAAGATTCGCTCATAGAGCGCGTCCAGAGCGACCGGAATGGCCCCCTGCATCAGGGGGCGAAGCCCCCGAAGCGCCGCGACGTCGTCGGCGTCGAGCCGCATGAAGTCGAGGCGTTGGCTGATACTGAATTGCGAGGCCATGCGCCTTCGTCTCCGACCACCTGGTGTTCATCCCTGGGGCCCGACGAAGCTCGCGCGTGGTTAAGCAGTCATTAGCCGATCCGGTGAGCCGCCCCGCCTATGTGGCCTTTGCGACATATGGCCGCGACGGTTGGCGATTGCGGCCCATCACATGACTGCCTCAGGTTGTTGTTGGGCCTGAAGCAGTCATGAGCGGACACTTCCGTCGTGAGGAAACGCGGCGCGGAAACTACATGAGAGTGAAGACACGACAAGAGTGTGCCGCCGATTGATTGCGATCTAGCCTAGATTTCGCCTTCGAAGGGAAGATGCCGCGACAACTGGTCGAAGGCGCTCGCAGGGGCGATTCAAGGCTTCGGAATAGTTGAGGCCTTCCGATGAGATCGGCCGCCAACGGCCCGCGGCGGCTGGTTCCGTGGTTCAAGCTGGGAGGTCGACCCGCCCTTCAATCGGTGTCCGAGATCGCCCGCACCAGGTCCAGGATCGCGCGCCGGCGGTCTCCCGGCGGAATGTCCGTGAAGGCCCGAACCAGGTCCAGTGTGCCGGGCTCGCCCATGAGCTGGAGGAGAGCGTCGAAGGGCCGCTGGTCGTCGGCGCTCTCGCCCACCAACTCGGGTATCGTCGTGTCGAGCGCTCGGGCCATCCTGGCCAACATTGAGATGCTGATGCGATTGGTGGCGCGTTCGTACTTCTGCACCTGTTGGAACGTCACGCCGATCGCGTCTGCGAGCGCGCCCTGTGAGAGCTTCCGCGCCTGTCGGAGCAATCGCACTCGCGCGCCGACGACAATATCGACGGGGTCCGGACCGACCTTGATCTCGTCCATGTGTCGCTCCACCCATCCGGACCCGCCGGTCCAAGGGCGAACTGGGCGCCTATTACGGGCGGGTGTCCACCGGATGGGGTGATTTCTGTTCCTGATCGGCGTCGGGCGTGGATCTCGCCAGGACGAGGGATTCTCTGCGGGCCGTTTCGTGAAAGGGCCGCCCGGCGGGCTGAGCCGGTCGCGAAACGGCGAGGGATAGCGGTGCGACGTCAAGCCGCAGGTCGCCGACCGGGCGCCTTTCCACATTATTTCAGGGGCGCGGGTCATCTGTGGCGACCATCCGGCATCGGACGAGACGGGGGTATGGGCGCGTGAGGAAGAGGTTGGCCGCATTGATGGGACAGGTCCGACCGACCGCGGAAGCGGCTCGGCCAGCGCCCGTCGTGGAAGAGCGCATGCTGCTATGCGCCGAGCCGGCCGAACTCTATCGCGTGCCGGCGCGTGCGCTGATCGGAACCGTGCTTGAGTCTTGGCTGACCCTCCAACTGGCCACGCCTTTCGAGCTGCTCCATCGACCGGAACTGGCCGACAAGCTTGAGAGCTCCGGGACGGAACTGCAGCACGCGATCCAGAAGATCGCTGTGCCGGCGGCGCTCGCCCGGGGGGTGAAGGTCCACGAGGTCGTCCGGCAGCTCCAACGGCTCACGGACCGCGTGATCGCCCGCCTTCAGATCGACCAGAAGAGCGGCGCCCTGCCGACCTTCGGTGCGGAGACCTTCGCCTCAGTCTGCGCCGATCTCGCGGGCGATGACGAGGCTGGCTACCGGCTTGGCGCTGGCGTCGCTGGCCTGATCGGACAAGCCGGAACCTGGAGCGCCAAGGTCGAGCTCTTGCTCGACCTTGCGGACGCCGCGCCCACCGACGATCGATCGCGGGCGCTGGCTTTCGGAGTCCTGGAACAGCCGCTTAGGGAAATCCTCAAGTCGCGCGCCGCTCAGGTGGACCTATTGGGCGCGGGCCTCGACCTCGGCGCCACATTGCTTGGCCTGACCGCCTTGGCGCATGGGCCGATGATCGAGATCGTGATCCAGATCCAACCGAGCCTTGCCGGGCTCCGCCCGGCTCTGCCGCAAGCCGCCGCACGCCTCGCCCAATGCCTGGCCGATGGGGGGTTCGCACCTGCGCGCCAGGACATTAGTCTCCAGGTCCTCAAGGATTTCGGGAGCCGCCGCAGGCTGCGGGCCGAAGACGGGGTTGGTGAGATCGAGTGCTTCCGGATGCTGGCTGTGTGCCTCACCGCGGCAAGCGGGGGCTTGATGCCGGCCGACGGCGTCCGCGCCGCCGTGGTGGAGCGTTCGCGTCTGATGGTCGAGCAACACCTACTCGACGTGCTGCTTGTCGGGGCAGCCTCCCCCGCCGCCGAACTCGCGACGCTCGTCACCGTGCTGGAGAATGTCGCGGGCGCCGCCAACCGTCGCCGGGCGTTGCAGATTCTGGAGGGAGCTCTAGCCACGCGCAAGCTGGAGGAGTCGGCCGCGGCCGCCCCCGAAGCCGCCCTCGCGGACCTGGCCCAGCTCTACCGAAGAACCTTGCGCGCCGGCGCAGGGGTCGCCGGGATCGACGAGTTCCTAAACGCCATCGGCCAGGTCGGTGGCCGCATCGAAGTCGCGCATCGCATTGTCAGAAGCATCGCCGATGGCCTGGGAGGGCGGGATCGCAAGATCGCCACGCTCGAACGCATGGCCTGCGCGGAAACCGCCCCGCCGGGACCCGCCGTCGAACACGCCGCCGCCGCGCTCAAGCGGTTCGCGTGAGGGAAGTTCGGCGCGACTGGCGCCGTAGGCGCGCATGATCCGGGCGTTGAGCTCGGCCACCAGCTCTGCGATCGCCAGATTGAGTTCCGCCTGACTGAAGAAGCGTTGGTTGCGCAGCTTGGCCAGCACCCAGCGCTCCACCAGCAGCACCGATTGCTCGACCTTGGCCTTGTCTCGCGGTTTGTACGGCCGCGCCGGGATCACGCTCGTCCCGTAGTGCCGGGCCATATCCTGGTAGGTGCGATTGATCCCCGGCTCATAGCGGTCGGGCTTGGTCACCCCGGCCTTGAGGTTGTCGCAGACGATGATCGCCGGGACCCCGCCCAGGAAGGCGAAGAGCCCCACGTGGCAGCCGATTCAGTCCGCCAAGCCTTCGCTCGGCCGGGCCTCGGCATAGACGTAGCTGGAAGCGCCCATGGCCGCGACGAAGAGCTTCATCGCCCGGCCCGCGCCGGTCGCTGGATCGATCAGATCGATGGTGTCGCCGGCGTAGTCGACAAACACCTTCTCTCCGGCCGCATGGCTCTGACGCATGGTGGGCGACAGACGGCCCTTCCAGATCTCATAGCGCTCGCAGACTGCCGCCCTTGCGACCAGCCCATGCCGCGCGAGCGACTTAGTCCACTGGGGCCAACGCGACGTTGGGAGAGTCCGTGTTCAGGCGCGGAGCGGTTTGCAGATCTCGAACCACCTTCGGCCCGGCTTGGTCTGCCGTGACATTGCCGAAAAGCGGATTGTCGCAAGCCAGTCCGCGTTGTCGGAAGAGAAGAGCGCGTGTCCGGACGTTTCCCCTGCAGGGAAAGGGGTGCGCTGTTCCGCAGAGGCCGCCCCGCGCAGGTGTTCTGCCTCCCGGCGAGACAGCCGTTTCAGGACCATCGGCGACAGTAGCCGATCTTTCGCGGGCATTCGAAATATCCGCTTCCCAAGCTGGTTGCCGGGGGGTTCGATTCCCCCCGGCTGCCCCAGCGTTCAGCTCCCCATCGCCGGGTCGCTGATGCTGTGGGCGCCGGTTTCAAGGCGCCCGGCGGCGCGGCGTTCGAAGCCCGGCCCCGAGACCGTGACGTCATACCAGCCGCCCTTGTCGGACACCGTCCACTCGCGTTGCGCGTGGCCGCCCGCGGCCAGGTCGATGACGCCGCCGGTCTCGCCATAGGCGTTGTACTCGACCTTGAGCGCGCAGGAGCTGCGGCCGAGGTTTCGGAGGACCAGCTGGACCCTCTGCCGGGCGGTCAGGTAGCGCAGCTCGACCTCGGCGGCCGTCGCGCCGGCGTCGCCCTTTACGTCGCGGCGGAAGCCGTTGGGCGCATGGACAGTCAGGTCGTAGCGGCCGGCGTCGGCCGCAATGTCCCACACGTCGTCCAGGCTCTTGCCGGCCTCGACCGTGTAGCGGCGCGGGATGCGGTCCAAGTGCAGGCGGTCGTAGACATGGAACACCGCCCCGGCCTTGCCGGTGTTGCGGAACTCCAGCCTCACGCGGCCGGCCGCGGCGTCCAGGGCCGAGACGACGTTCAGCTCGTAGGGCAGGGCGCGCGAGGGGCGCAGTCCCGGCTCCTGGGTCACCGGCTGGGGCTGGGTCGGCGGGGTGATGTGCGGGCGCTGGATGTGCTCCAGCACCACGGCCGAGGCGCCGCTCACGTCGGGCAAGTCGGGGAAGGCCGGGTCGTTGGGACGGGCGAAGTCGAAGGCCGAGGTCATGTCGCCGCACACCGCCCGGTGCCAGGAACTGATGCCCGGGATGAGGACGCCGAAACGCTTCTCCAGGAACTGGCCCACCGAGGTGTGGTCGAACACCTGCGAGCTCACCCAGCCGCCCTTGCTCCACGGCGAGACCACGTACATCGGTACCCGCGGGCCCAGGCCGAACGGCCGGATAAGGCCGCTTTCCTGGTCGGCCGCGTCGACGTGCTTGCGCTCGGGGTCGGAGAAGTAGTGGCCCGTGAGGTCCAGCGTCGACTTGCCCGCGAGCTTGCCGGCGGCGTCGAAGGACGGTGGGGCGGACGGCGGCAGGTGGTCGAACTGGCCGTCGTTCTCATCGAAGGTCAGGAAGAAGACGGTTTTGGCCCACACCTCCGGATTGGCGGTCAGCGCCTCGAGCACCTTGGCGGTGAACTCCGCGCCCTGGATCGGCGAGGAGGGGCCGGGGTGCTCCGAATAGGTCGGGGAGGGCAGCACCCAGGACACTGACGGCAGGGTGTCGTCCAGCACGTGCTGCTTGAGCTGGTCCAGCGACCAGTCGCTCATACCCTTCTCGTAGAGCCCCGACCCAGGCTTGCAGGTGCGGAAGCTCTCGAAGGCCAGACCGCCGTGCATGGCGCCGGTCCAGTTGTTGTTGGGGTTCTGGTAGATCCGCCAGCTGACGCCGGCCTTCTCCAGCACGTCGGGAATGGTCGGCCAGCGCAGCGAATTGCCGGCGTATGTGTAGCCGGGCTGGGGCAGGGCGCCCTTGACCCAGCAGCGCCAGTTGTCCGGTTCGGAATGCTCGTCGGTGCAGTTGACCCCCTTGTCGCGCAACGCCGGGTCGGCGCTGGAGCCGGACCAGAAGACGATGCGGTTGGGGTCGGTGCCCGCCGTCACCGAGCAGTGATAGGCGTCGCAGATGGTGAAGGCCTCGGCCAGCGCGAACTGGAAGGGGATGTCCTCGCGCTTGAAGTAGCCCATCGAATAGGGGGTCTTGTACTTGGGCCACAGCTCGATCTTGCCCTGTCCCCAGGCGCCCTGGGCGTCCTTGTAGGAGTGCGGGGTGCCGGGCACGCGCATGGCGTCGGTGGTCCTGGTGTCCAGGTGGAAGGGTGGGATTTCCTTGGTCCCGTCCGACTGGCGCCAGACGTCGCGGCCGCCGGCCAGCGGGATGGGATGACGGTCGCCGAAGCCGCGCACGCCGCGCATCGTGCCGAAATAGTGGTCGAAGGAGCGGTTCTCCTGCATCAGGATCACCACGTGCTTCACGTCGGCGATGGTGCCTGTGACCTGGCTGGCGGGGATCGCAAGCGCGTTGCGGATCGCCACCGGCATGGCGGCCATGGCCGCGCCAGCGGCCGTGGCGCCTCCGGCCAGTCTCAGGAACGAACGACGGTCATGGGAAGCCATGATCTGGGATCCTTCGATTTAGGGATGTGGGGTCAAAGCAGCCGGCGCCGCAGGCGGGTCGACATCTGGTCCAGCGCGAAGACCAGCAGGAAAATGGCCACCAGGATCGTGCCCACGTGGCCGTAGTTATACATGTCGTAGCGGCCCTTCAGCTCCTGGCCGATGCCGCCCGCGCCCACGAGGCCGATGACCATGGCCATGCGTACGTTCCGGTCGAGGATGTAGAGCGTGTAGGCCACATACTGCGGCATGACCTGCGGCAGGATCGCATAGCCCAGGACCTTCAGGCGGTTGGCGCCGATGGCCTGCAAGGCCTCCTGCGGCTTGGTGTCGGCGTTCTCGATGTCCTCGGCGTAGAACTTGCCCAGGAAGCCCGCCGCGTGGACGGCCAACGCCAGGACCCCGGCGATGGGGCCGAAACCGTAGGCGAGCACGAGGAAGAGCGCGCTGATCAGCTCCGGCACGGCGCGGCACAGGCTGACTACGGCGCGCGAGGCCATGTGCACCAGCGGGTGCGGGGTCAGGTTTCGCGCGCCGAGGATCGCCAGCGGCAGGCCCAGCAGCACAGCCAGGACCGTGCCCCACAGGGCGATCTCGATGGTCTCCAGCATCTTCAGCGCGACATGCTGCAGGTAGCCGAAGGGCTCGATCATGAACTCCTTCTCCTCCCACGCCGGCTCCATCTGGAGGGTCTCGGGGTTGAGCGTGGAGGTCTCGGTGCGGACCACCTCGATGCGCGAGAAGGCGGGCAGGCGGTCGCGGTCGAAGTTCTCGATCCGGCTGGTCTCGGTGCGCTCGGCGATCGCCAGCGGGACGAGCTGGCCGCCGACGGAGGCGAAGCCCTTGGCCACCTGGGAATCGTCGTCGAGGCCGACGGCCGCCATCACCCCTTCGGCCGACAGCGCGACCATCTTGTCGATCTCGACGCGCTGGCCACTCTGCCACAGCACCAGGGCCGCGACGATCAGGACAGCGAGCGTCTTCAGGCCATAAGGCTTGGGAAACCGCCAATCGGCGGCCGTGGTCGTGGGAGCTGGCGCGGGTTTCATGCGACCGCCTCGATCAGGTGGGCCGCGGTCGCGGCGGGACGCGGCGCCTCCGAGGTCGCCACGGGGCGGTCGTAGATCTCGGCGATCTTCGCCGGCGTCAGGTCGGCGGGCTCGCCGTCGAACACCAGGCGGCCGGCGCGCAGGGCGACGATCCGGTCGGCGAAGGTCAGCGCAAGGTCGATCTGGTGCAGGCTGCACAGCACCGTAGCGTCGCGCGCCATCGCCTGGTCCTTGAGCAGCTGGAGCACGTCGCGGCTGGTCGAGGGGTCGAGGCTGGCCACGGGTTCGTCGGCCAGCACCAGGGCCGGGTCGAGCATGAATGCGCGCGCGATCCCGATCCGCTGCTGCTGGCCGCCGGAGAGCTCGTCGACCCGCCGTGTCAGATGCTCCGGGCCGAGGCCGACCGCGGCCATCAGGTCGCAAGCCTTGCGCCGATGCCGCGCGGGAAACAGGCCGAAGACGGCGGCCAGGGTCGAAACCGCCGGAAGGGCGCCTGAGATCACATTGACGGCGGCCGAGGCTCTGGGCGTCAGGTTGAATTGCTGGTGGATCATGCCGATCGCCGGCCGCAGGGTGGGCAGGGTCTTGGGCTCGACGCGGACGCCCCCGATCCGAACCTCGCCCGCTGTGGGCGGGGTCAGGCCGTTGAGTGTCCGCAGGAGGGTGGATTTGCCCGCACCGGAGGGCCCCAGGAGCACACAGAACTGACCCCTGGGGATCTCGAAGCTGACGCCGGCCAGGGCGAGCGCCCCGTCGGCGTAGCGCTTTTCGACGCGGTCGAAGGCGATCATCACCGTTCGGCCGCCTTCTTGAGGATCTCGCCCTTCAGGTCGTCGTCCAGCCGCGCCATCATGCCGGCGGCGATGTTGAACTTCGCAGCCGGGAAGGCGGAGTCGTACCCGTCCACCTTGGCGCCGCCGTAGCCGCGGATCATGTCGGGCGTGACGCCCGGGGCCTTGGCCACGTCGGCGAAGGCGCGCTTCAGTCGGGCCTTCAGGGGCGCCGGCAGCTTGGAGTTCATGACCAGCGGCGGGTAGGGGATGGCGATGCTGCGGGCCACGACCTTGACGGTCTTGGGATCGACGGCGCCCTGGCGCACGGCCTTGTCGAAGGAGTCGAAGGAGAGCGCGGCGACATCCACCTGACCCTGGGTCAGGGCCCCCAGGCTGTTGGCGTGGCTGCCGGTGAGCCGGATGGCGGCCAGGTCCTTCACCGGGTCGAGCCCGGCGTCGAGGATCATGGCCATCGGGAAGACGAAGGAGGAGGTCGAGTTGACGTCGCCAAAGGCCACCCGGCGGCCCTTCAGGTCGCGGACGGTCTTGATCGGTGCATCGGCCTTGGCGAACAGGCCAGCGTAGTAGATCGACTGCCCCTTCTCGACGGCCACGGCCAGGAGGTCGGCGCACCCGCGCTTGTGAGCCTGGACGTAGACGACGGGGCCGACGAAGGCGATGTCGGCCGTGCCGTTGCACATGGCCTCCACCACGGCGCTATAGGATTGGGCGACCCGGATGTCGAACTTCAGGCCGGTCATTTTCGAGACCGCGTTGAACACCGGCTGGTAGTCGGCCTTGGTGCCGGTCTCGGTGCCGCCATCGGCGGGGATCAGCACCACTCGCAGGGGCGCCTGCGGCGCAGCGGCGAAGGCCGCGGAGCCCGCGAATAGGGCGAAGAAGATCGCCAGAAGCCAACGACGCATACCTTGTCCTCCAATTGGGCCGGCTTTCGCCGCGAACATGGAGGGCTCCTAGCCTGCGGATGTGACGCTCTCGTGAAGCTAGCTCAATCTAAATGCGTCAGTGGAGTGTGCAAAATTCACTCACTTCGGTGCGCGTCGGGCGCGGGAGGTCGCCTGAGATTCAGTTGGCATGGTACCCGCTTCAGGTGCGGGGCCGCCTTTTCGGCCCCGAATTCCGACCTCTGATCGTCGGAAGGCAATCGGGAAATTCCAAAGAAACCTGAGTCTGCGCGGACTTAGCTGGGCGAGAGCCGGTGCGCAGCCGGTCTGGGGATCCGACTATGTCTCGCCCGAGGAGTGTGGTGATCTCAATTATTATCACACCAAAAATGAACTACATTCACTCCTCCGTCACATGGCGTCGCTAATCGGTCTGCCGCTGAGCGGAGGAGGGCCGACGCGCTCGTAGGAGCGGGGCCCGCACGCAGAGGCTTGAACCAGGTTCAGTTTCACAGGGGTGGGTCCATGACCGCGAAATCAATTCCTTTGCTCGCCGGCTACGTCAGCCTTCTGATGGCGTCGTGTGCTTTGCCGAGCCTGGCCACGGCCGCCGAGAAGCCGGCGGCGCGGTCGTCGGAGACGGAGGTCGATTCCGTCGAAGTCCTCGGCCGTCGCGAACATGTTAGCGTCGTGGCCGTCGAAGCCGTCGAATATGGCAACGCTGTGCAGGTCGTGACGGCCGAGGACGTGCGGGTGAGCGGCGCCACTAACTTTGCCGAACTCGCTCAGTTCCTGGTTAAGGGCGTGAACATCGGCTACTCGCCTGACGAAGGCGAGTTCACCATCCGCCTGGACGGCGGCGGCGACCGCGACACCCTGGTCGTGCGCGATGGCGTGCCGCTCTACGACCGAGGCCCCGCGCTGGAGGATATCTGGGGCTCGACCACCATCGATCCGCACATGATCGAGACGATGGAGGTCTTTCGCGGCGGCAACAGCCTGTTCTTCGGCTCCAACGGCGGCATCGGGGTCGTCAGCCTGGTCTCCAAGCGTCCAGACGGCTCCCGCAAGGGGGAGTTTGGCGTGAGCTACGGCTCCTATGAGACCCGCGAGATCTGGGGCAACTACAGCTTCCCGATCGACGAGGACGGCCGCCACAGCGTGATGGTCTACGGCTCGATGCTGGCGACCGACAGCCCGCGAATCTACAATCCCGATGACATCGTCGACAACGTCCGGCTGGCCGGCGCCAAGCAGGACTATCCGCTGAACCGCAACGAGCTCGGCGTGAAGTATCTCTGGAAGATCGACGATGACACGACGTTCCGCCTGAACGGGGAATACACCGAATCCTGGTTCCAGGACGCCTTCCCCAACAGTGAGATCTACTCGCCCAACACGGTGCGCTATCCGATCATCGACGCGTCGCTGGAGCGGCGATGGTCGGAGAACCTGCTCACCGAGGTCACCGGCTACTACTCCAACCCCAAGCTCTGGAACGCCGAACTCTACCCCGACATCTGTCTGGTGAAGACGGGCTGCAAGGACCCCGCGACCAGCGTCATCCATCCGTTCGGCGAATGGTCGGGTCTGGTCTTCGCTGCGAAAAACCACGGCTTCGGCTCCACCAACCAGCGCCGGGCGGGCTTCAAGGAAATGGGCCTGACCGTCCGCAACACCCTGGAACTGGGCGACCTCGGCCAGGCGGTCGGCGGCGTTCAGGTTGTCAGCTACCACGACGATTCCGCGATTGAGTTCCCGGTGCCGGACGACAAGGCGACCACCACCGGCGTCTTTGTCGACGTTCGGCCGCGGCTGCCCTTCAGCCCCGACACCAAGATATCGCTGGCGGTGCGCACCGACATCCTGCCCAGCAAGGACACCGAGACGATCTGGAAGTTCGGCCTTCGCCAGCCGTTGCCTTGGGGCCTCTACGCTCGAGCCAACGGCGGCACCTCCTACAGCCTGCCGCGTGGCACCGAACTATTCAACGAGACCCTGACGGTCGTTGGCAACCCGGACCTTCAGGCCGAGCACACCGAGACCTACAACGCCGGGGTCGGCTTCGAGGGCGCCTTCGGAGACATGCGCGTCGGCTTCGAGGTCTCGGGCTTCCAGACCGAAATCACCAACCGCATTCGCACGACCACCGGCTTCCCGATCCCCGCCGGCGGCGGCTTCGACGCGCGCAATACCTATTACAATGACGCGGCTCTGACCAAGATCCTAGGGGCGACAGCGGACCTGAACGTCACCATCGGCGACGCCTGGAAAGTCAACCTGGGCTACACTTCGCAGGACGCCTCGGCCCAGAGCGGCGCCCAGAAGGGCGATCAGATCGGCGAAACGCCGGCCTGGTTCATGTCCGGCACGGTGTCGTGGACCTCGCCGGACAAGCGTTGGAACGTCGCGATCATGCCGCGGGTTCAGGGCTCCGAGTGGGCCACCGGTGGTCTCACCGTGAACGGCCGGCCGTCCATCCGAACGAACTTCGGCAACTACACGGTCGTCAATGCGACGATCAACTATTTCCTGGGCAAGGAGATGCAGCACCAGTTGCAGCTGCGCGTCGCCAACCTGCTCGACGAAGACTACGCCGAACGCTACGGCATCGCCAACATGCGCTACAGCAAGGCCTACGCCTTGGGCCAGGTGAAGACCACCGACGCCGCCTACTACTATGGCTATCCTTTCGAAGGTAAGCCGCGGTCGTTCTACGTGTCCTTCTCGACGCGATTCTAGACACGAGGCGTTCCGGCCCTTGCTCTCGTCGGGGGCGGGCAAGCTAGGTGTGGCGGGGCCTCGAGCCCCGCCGCATCCTTCGGTTCATCCTGGGTATCGAATCTATGCCCCTGCGCCTGTGGCCCATCGCCTGAGGTGGCCAGGCGCACGCCAGCCCCCAGGGGCGGGAGCCCCCAGGTGCTTCCTGCCCCGCCGCGAGGCGGGAGGCGTCGTCGGACGTCTCGCCCGCCCGATTGACTGAAATAATCTCATTAATGCTAGATGGAAAAATGAGCATCTTGAATGCGCGCCGACTCGACGCCGGAGCGGACCATTGAGGCACGACTTCACGCCTTCATCTTCCCCTGCGGTGAGACCTCCGGGGCTGGACGCCGCCCGCGAGGCCCTCGCGTCGTCTCAGGGGATCCTGCTGGACTGGGACGGCTGCGTGGCCCTGGGCAACCGTCCCCTGGATGCCGCCGTGCAGCTGATCGCCGCCAATCTGTCGCGCGTGGTTATCGTCTCAAACAACTCCACCCACCTGCCTGCCGATTTCGAGCAGACCCTGGCTGCGGCCGGTGTGACCTTGCCGCCGGGGCGGGTGCTGCTGGCCGGGGACGAAGCGCTCAGGCGGGCCCTGGCCCAGGGCGCCGAGCGTGTCCTGGTTCTGGGGGAGGGGCGCATGAAGGCCCATGGCCGAAATCTCGGGTTGAACCTGGTGCAGGACGAGGCCGACCTGGTGGTGCTGCTGCGCGACACCCGCTTCAGCTACGCCAAGCTGGATCGGGCGGTGAACTGCCTGGCCAGGGGCGCGCGGCTGATCGTGGCCAACCCCGACGACACCCATCCCGGGCCGATGGGACGCATTGTCCCGGAAACCGGCGCCCTGCTCGCGGCGATCCTGGCTTGCCTGGGGTCCGGCGAGATTGATTTCGAGGTCGTCGGGAAGCCCGCCGCCCACCTGTTCGAGGCGGCCTGCCGCGGGCTGGACGCCGCCCCCGGGCAGGCCGTCATGATCGGCGACAATGCTGCCACCGACATCGCCGGGGCCAGCGCGCTGGGGATGAAGAGCATTCTGGTGGGCGCCCGCTCGGACTTTTCGATCGCCGACCTGCTCTAGGCGGCTGTCGGGCTCAGAAGCGTTTGATCGACAGGATGTCGAACGTCCGCTGCAGGGTCCCGGTGGCGCGGTCGTAGTCCGCCAGGGCCAGGGCCGCGATCAGGGCGTCGAGCACGCACAGCTGGGCGATGCGGCTGGTCATGGCCTCAGTGCGGAATCGCGTCTCGCGGGCCATGGTGAACAGCACGACGTCGGCATGGGCCTGGATGGGCGAGCGGGCGTAGTTGGTGATCACCACCGTCTTGGCGCCGGCGGCCTTGGCCAGCTTGGTCGAGGTCACCGTCTCGTGGGTCGAGCCGGAGTGCGACACGGTCAGCACCGCCACGTCCGGGTCGGTCTGGGAGGCGCTGATCGCCTGGACGTGGCTGTCGATCACCACCTTGGCCTCCAGGCCGATGCGCAGCATGCGGTAGTGCGCGTCCTCAGCGATGGGGGCCGACGAGCCGATGCCGTAGATCTCGATCCGCTTGGCGCCGCGCAGGACCTCCACCGCCTTGGCCAGCGACTTGGGGTCCAGGACCGTCAGAGTGTCGCGCAGGGCCTGGATGCCGGAGTGGAAGATCTTGCGGCAGACTGTGTCGGCGTCGTCGCTGGGTTCCAGGTCCTCGTGGATGAAATGGACCGGCTGGACGATCTCCTGAGCTAGGCTCAGTTTGAGCTGCTGGAATCCGGACAGGCCGAGCTTCTGACAGAAGTTGATCACGCTGCCTTCGCTGGCCTCGGTGGCCTCGGACAGTTCCGTTACCGACATCCGCACGATTTGCTCAGGCTGTTCGAGCACATAGTCGGCTATGCGCCGCGCGCCGGGGGGCAGGCTGGCGTGGGCGGCCCGGATGCGAGCCAGCGCGTTCTCCACCGGAGCGTGGTCGGCGGACCGTCCGCGAGACTTGAGTTTTGGAGCCTCCGGCTCGGTCGGCATCGCTCGTCGCGCCAAGGCCTGAGTCCTTTTCAATCCGCTGCCCGCCCAGGTCATGCCATTCTGTTTCGGATAGGTCCAGAAGGCCCCGCGTGGCGGATCCCGCCGGCGCGTCGGCGCATCGCCAGTTGGCCTTCGGACGGGCGGCGAATGGAGGCTGCGGTCGCCCCTCGGCGACCGGGCGGCGATCAGTCACCGCCGGCGGACTGCGCAAGTGCCTGCTCAGCGGATCGCCAAAGCCGACCGCTCGCCGCTCGCGCTTTTCCAAGGTCAAACAGGGCCTGCATCCGTGCTGGATCGAAGTCCAACCAACTCTGATCCAGGTATTCGGGCGGGATCGCCGCCGAGTGAAAATTCATATCTTGGCGGGCGGCGAAAGCCGATGTTCGCGTGATCGCCGCGCGCGTCATGTGCATCATGAGGGTAGAGAAGCTGCGCTCCACTATCGGGATCGTCGCCTGCGGCGTTGTGCGGGGGACTTCGCGAAGCAGGGCGTTGATCAGGACGTATACGTTGGCCTCACGTAAGTCGGTGAGTTGTCCAGGCGAGAGAAGGGCACCCGTCCCGACGCTCCGCAGATGGATTTCACCTTCTCGGTCTACGACAGCGTCGAAGGCGAACGGTGTCCGGGACTTCCCGGCCGTCCGATCACCGCCCATTGGGGCGTCCCCGATCCGGTCGCGGTCGAGGGCCCGGTTGCGGCCCGAGGCCTCGCCTTCGCCGAGATCTATCGCCTGCTGAACAACTGCATCAATCTCTTGCTCAACCTGCCGATGGCGACCCTCGATCGAGTGTCCCTCCGGCGGGCGGTGCGCGGCCTCTCCTACCAGGCCGCACGCGGGGAGGGGGATGGCGAGGCTGGCGCGGAGACGGGCTTCGGGGAGGCCTGAGGCGATGCGCCGGACGCGGCAGAACACCCTGGTGCTCGTCGGCTTCGTTCTCCTCTACGCCTGCGGCATGGGGCTGCTGATTCTCCTCGGGGCCGCCGCCGCAGCCGGCCGCCGAGGCGCGATCGGTTGGCTCCTGCTCGACGCGGGTGCGCTCACCGGCCTGGTGCTCTGCTGTCTCGGCCGGCTCACCCGCACGACGGACGCGGAACTCGGCAATCCACCGTCGGCGTCCCGTCTGGCGGGAACGCGCCGCCTCAGGGGCCGACAAGCAGCGGTCGCGAACACCCCGGGAGGCCGACCCGGCATTGATGCGCTGGCGGTCTTGCGACTGTCGCGCCACCGTAACCGGACCGAGCTATGGGCTTGGCCCTGTCCTCCATCGGCGACAGGCGCTCAATGTCTCTGACGATTTACGACATCTCGGTTCCGGTGTTCCGCCAGACCTTGACCGCGCTCGGCGGCGTGCTGGATCGAGCCGTGGCCCATTGCGGCGCCACGCGGCTCGATCCGCGGACCCTCGTCGAGGCCCGCCTGATCCACGATATGGCGCCGTTCGCCTAGGTTGAAGCCAGGCCAAGTCGCGCGCCGAGATCCACGACCGGGAGGATGAGGCCTCGCAGGTTGATCATTCCGCGGACGTAGGGGGGCGCATGCGGCAGCGGGGTGGCGGGCGCCCATCCGCGAACCTCACGGACCAACATGATGTCGATGGCGAACTGCTGGTCACCGATCTGGACCATGATCAGTTCTGCGCCGACAGGTGGGAAATTGCTCTGAGACCCGGGCATCCTCAGAACTCTTCCCAGCCTTCGCCGGTGCGTGTTCGGCCGCCCAGGCTGGCGGCGACCTTACGCTGCATGGCCCGGGCGGGCGAAGGCCTGGCTGCGGACCCGGCGGACGCCGGTCGCGGAGCGGTTCGGCTGGCGGCGCGGGAGCCTTCCACCTGGAACCTGGAGACCAGTTGCACCAGGTCGCCGATCTCCGCCTTCATCGAGTGGGCGGCTGCGGTGGACTCCTCCACCATGGCGGCGTTCTGCTGGACCACCTGGTCCATCTGGTTGACCGCGATATTGACCTGAGCAAGCCCCGTGGATTGCTCCTGGGCCGAGGCTGAGATTTCGGAGATGACAGCGTCGATTTCGGCCACCTTGGTCACGATGGACTGCAAAGCCTTGCCCGCTTCCACCGTTGGGACTCGTGGCCGGTCAATTCGCGGCCGATCTGGCGGGGCTTAGCCGTCGGCGCGACCATCTTCGCCCGTAAGCGAAGGCGGCGAACTCCGGGCCGGAGCGGAACAGGCCAGGGTCGGTCACGGCGGCGGAAAGCGCGGTGGCGGTGATGACGCCGATGCCGGGTCTGGCCGCCAGCCGCGGGCGGGCGGTCGATGACGAGGGCGAGGTGTTGCACATGCTGGCCCAGGAGCTCGCAACAAGGCGGCAGCGTTGAGGCTATTGAGGACACTGCTCAAGGATACTACCCACCGTACAATGTGGCGATCGATGGCCATATGGGACCTTGAGATCACAGGTCCGGCAGGAGCACGCAGGTTAAGATCCGCCGCGACCTCGTTTTCGAACTCACCGGTCGAAACACCGCGGCGCCCTCCTGAAATGATTGTCCACTGAGATGACACCGCCCAGGTCGACGTGCCGCCACTTGGATCCACAGTGATCCATCCAGATGGAACGCATCGTCCCCAACCCATCGGAAATCAGCCATACTAATTACGCTATCCGGCGGCTTCATTGGACACCGCCTCAGGCGGCGTAGCCGCCCACGCGCTTGATGTTGCAGTGGGCCCACAGCATTTCCAGCGTGGCGGCCAGGTCGTCCATCATGGCGTCGGTGTGGGCGGGGCTGGGGGTGAAGCGCAGGCGCTCGGCGCCGCGTGGGACGGTGGGGTAGTTGATGGGCTGGACATAGACCCCGTGCTCTTCGAGCAGGATGTCGCTGATCATCTTGCAGTGGTGGGGGTCGCCGACCAGGACCGGGACGATGTGGCTCTCCGAGGGCATGACCGGCAGGCCGGCCTTGGCCAGCTTGGCCTTCAGGGCCGCGGCCCGCTCCTGGTGGGCGACGCGGACCTCGTTGTGCTCCTTCAGATAGCGGATCGAGGCCACGGCCCCGGCGGCCAGCGCCGGCGGCAGGGAGGTGGTGAAGATGAAGCCGTCGGCATAGGAGCGGATGGCGTCGACGATCATGGCGTCGGCGGCGATATAGCCCCCCATCACCCCGAAGGCCTTGGCCAGCGTCCCCTCGATGATGTCGATCTGGTCCATCACCCCGTCCCGCTCGGCCACCCCGGCGCCGCGGGGACCGTACATGCCCACCGCGTGGACCTCGTCCAGATAGGTCATGGCGTGGTATTTCTTGGCCAGGGCCACCATGCCCCTCATGTCGGCGATGTCGCCGTCCATGGAATAGACGCTCTCGAAGGCGATCAGCTTGGGCGCCTCCAGGGGCTCGCGGGCCAGCAGCTCCTCCAGGTGGGCCAGGTCGTTGTGGCGGAACACCCGGCGCTGCTCGCGCCTGCCGGCCCGGATGCCGGAGATCATCGAATTGTGGTTCAGCTCGTCGGAGAAGACGATCAGGCCCGGCAGGATCTTGTACAGCGTCGAGAGCGAGGCCTCGTTGGAGACATAGCCCGAGGTGAACAGCAGGGCCGCTTCCTTGCCGTGCAGGTCAGCCAGCTCGGCCTCCAGCTCGACATGGTAGTGGGTGGTGCCGGAGATGTTGCGGGTGCCGCCAGAGCCTGCGCCGGCCTCGTCGATGGCCCGGTGCATGGCGTCCAGCACCAGCGGGTTCTGGCCCTGGCCCAGATAGTCGTTGGAGCACCAGACCACCACCTCCGAGGAGGTCCCGTCCTCACGGGTCCAGGTCGCCTTCGGGAACTGACCCCGATGACGCTTCAGGTCGGCGAAGACCCGATAACGTCCCTCGGCATGAACCTGCTCAAGAGCGGTGCGAAACGCGGCCTTGTAATCCATCGACTTGAATTCCCCGCGAGAACGGTCGCTGGCACGGATGAAGAACTCTCCGGGCGCCCCCAAACTGGACGACTGGCTATGCGGCCTTGGCCCGCGTCGCGCCGATCATTACGTCGGCGATCAATGCGTAGGTCTTCGTCCAGGCGGCCTCGACCTCGGGCGTATAGGCGTCCCCCAAGCCCTGCTGGAGGGTCCAGAGTAGGGCCGAACCCACGGCGTCGTAGTGTTCGGTCTTCACGCCATAGCCCTGGTGACGAACCGCCATGGCCTCCAGGGCGGGCATGAGAGCCTGCGCCTTGTCCAGGGAGTTCACGGCTGTCGCGAGCATCTGCATCAGCAACCGGCCCTGCCTGGACATATCGCCGGTGAACATGGAGCGCACGTCGGGATTCTGTTCGAAGAGACGGTCATAAAACAGGCTGGCCGCGGCATCGGCGATCGGAACAACCTTCCCGAAGGACGACCTAACCAGGTCGATCTCGGCGGCCGTCAAACCATAGCTCGCTGGCGCTGCCTTCAGGTTTGCGCTCGCCGTCGGTTGGAGAGACGCGCTCACTGCGCTTGGAAGCACTTCGTCAAGGCTGAGAAGGGTCACAATGCCGCTGTCGGTGGTCATGACGCCCTGCACGAAGTCCCGGATGACGGACACCCCGACATCGGGGGTGTCCTGCAGCATGTTCTCGGTGAGCAGCAGGATGTCGCATACGGCGTCCACCAGAAGGCCGACCTGACGACCGTGGATTTGCGCCACGACGACCACCGAGGAGCTGTCGGGCTGGCTGTCCCCCAGCCCCAGGCGCGAGCCAAGATCCACCACTGGCAGAATGACGCCGCGCAGGTTGACCATGCCGCGGACATAAGACGGAGCGTGGGGCAGCGGGGTGGCGGGGGCCCAGCCGCGGATCTCGCGAACCGACATGATGTCGATGGCGAACTGCTGTTCGCCGATCTGCACCATGATCAGCTCCGCGCCGACAGGCGGCAGTCTGGCCTGGGAGAGCGGCATTCTCAGAATTCCTCCCAGCCTTCGCTGGCCCGCCCGCCCATGCTGGCGACGACCTTGCGCTGGATGTCTCGGGCGGGCGACGGCCTGGCCACGGCGCCGGCGGACACAGCCCGCGGCGCGGTCCGACCGATGGCGCCGGAGGCCCCCGTCCGGAACCCGGCCATCAGTTGCGCGAGCTCTCCGGTCTCGGCCTTCATCGAGTGCGCGGCGGCGGTCGATTCCTCCACCATGGCGGCGTTCTGCTGGACCACCTGGTCCATCTGGTTGACCGCGGAGTTGACCTCGGCCAGCCCGGTCGCCTGTTCCTGGGCCGAGGCCGAGATCGCCGAGATCACGGTGTCGATCTCGGCGACCTTGGTGACGATGGACTGCAGGGCCTTGCCGGTCTCCCCCACCAGGCTCACGCCCTGTCCCACCTGCTGGGTCGAGGCCGAGATCAGGGTCTTGATTTCCTTGGCGGCCTCCGCCGAGCGTTGGGCCAAGGCTCGGACCTCGGAAGCCACCACGGCGAAGCCGCGACCGGCGTCGCCGGCCCGGGCCGCTTCGACCCCGGCATTGAGGGCCAGCAGGTTGGTCTGGAAGGCGATCTCGTCGATAACCCCGATGATCTGGCTGATCTGGCGCGAGGAATCCTCGATCTGGCCCATGGCCTCGACAGCCTGGCCGACCACGTCGCCAGAGCGCTCCGCCTCGCTCTTGGCCTCCGCCACCGCCGTGCCCGCCTGGCGCGCGCCCTCGGCGGTCGTCTTCACCGTGGCGGTGATCTCGTCCAGGGCCGCGGCGGTCTGCTCCAGACCCGCCGCCTGCTGTTCGGTCCGCCGCGACAGGTCGTCGGAGGCCTGCGCCATCTCGTCGGAACTGGCGCCGATGCTGGCGGTGGAGGCGGCCACCGTGGTCATGGTCTCCTCCAACTGCGCGATGGCGGCGTTGAAGTCCTCGCGCAGCTTTCGGTACTCCTCCGGAAGATCGTCGGGCATGCGGTAGGTCAGGTCGCCGGCCGCCAGGGCCGCCATGCCCGCGCCCACAGAGTGGACGACGGTAGCGCGTTCGCTTGCGAGGACCTCGGCCTCGGCCTTCTTGCGCGCTTCTTCAGCGGCTTCGAGATAGACCGAGATCGCATAGTCCATGTCGAGCAGGGTGGCCTTGGCCAGAGCCCCCACTTCCGCCGACACCTTGTTGACGTCCGGGCCCTTCTTGGCTCCAAAACCAGTCTTGGGCCAGCGCGCCTTCAGCACGCCACCGATCAGCGCCTCCAGCAACAGGGCATAGCCGCCAATATACCAGCGCGGCTCCAGGCCGATGCGGGCATGGATTTCACCAACCTTGGTGACGGCGCGCACATAGTTCTGATCGAATTGACCGCTGGAGATCGCTTCCCAGTGGTTGAGCTGCCGGTCCTTGGCGCTGTTTACGTGGCTCTGGCTTGAGAAGAATTTCCGGGTCTCGGGATAGGCCTGAATCTGCGCGTAGAACCCATCAAGTGCTCCCGGCAAGTCCCGCATGATGACGGATTTTACATCACGGATGCTTTGCTGCGCGACGGCGTCGAGCTTCATGAAGCTCAAACGATCACTCAAAGACTGTTCCTGGGTCATTTCGTGTTCCTCATTATTTTTTGAAACTGTTGATTCTGCAGAGAACTCGATCAAAGGAACAATTGACTTGAGGTAGCCCAAGGCGTTCAGGCGCTCAATCGGCCGTTATGTCGGTCCGGTAACCACAAGAATTGGTTAACGCGGCTCGGTCACTGATAACCAAAATGGGTATTCGAGGTGGAGCGAGCTGGTAATTGCAGGTATTTGCATGCGCGCAAGGCGCGACTGCGAAGGTTATTTCCCGGGTAGGCCGCATTTTGCCGCCAAATTTCCCCATATTGCTTGATGAATACTATATCCATTGGCATGAGACGAATTGTCGCAAAGCGAAAGCTTCGCGACAATCAATCCCACCAAAGCATATTGATCCTCATCGCCGCCCGGCTTAGGGCGCCAACTCAAGACGAAGCAACATCGGCCGAGAGGATCGGGGAGTGCAGACCGTCAGAAGTCTGACGGGGATGTGTCTCCACGCTGACACAGGCGCCCGATCCGTCGGCGCAGCGAAGAGCCGAGTTGCTTTGCGCGCGCTTAGTCGCGCGAAAATATGGACCGGGGGAGGTCTAGACGAGCAGGCATGCCATCACACTTCAACATCGCTCAGCGTGTGGACTTCATGGGGCTTGGGCCCAACGAGGTAACGGCGCTGCAAAGGCTCCGCCCCCTGATGCAAGGGGTCATTCCGACCGCCCTGGACGCCCTCTATGAGCGCATCCTCGCGTTCCCGGAGGTGGCGAGATTCTTTCCGAACGAAGCTGCGGTCTCGAGCGTCAAGAATCGCCAGCGGGCTCACTGGGAGCGCATCTTCGACGCCCAGTTTGACGTCGGTTTTGCGGCCGACGCCCTACGGGTCGGCGAGGCCCATGCCCGGATCGGTCTGAACCCCAGTTGATACATTGGCGGATACACCACGGTGCTCCAGCATCTCGTCAAGGCGATCGCCCGCGAGGGCGCGACGGGGCCGGCCGCTGAGACGCAAGCTGAAGTGTCCATTGGAGCCCTGATCAAGGCTGTTCTGCTCGACATCGACCTCTCCGTGGCCGCGTATCTGGAGGCCAGCGAACAGGCTCGGGCGCAGGTCGAGGCGGCGGCGTTGGTCGAGGTGCAAGCCGCGCTCGAACGAACCCGACGCTCGGAGCAGCGGCTGGAGCTCGCCCTGGAGAGCGCCGATGTCCATGTCTACGAGATGGACTACGTCCGGCGTGAACTGATCAAGGCCGGGGCCGAGGACACCTTCTTCACCGAGCCAAAGACCTACGAGGAGCTCTACCGGGACATCTATCAGGTCATCGATCCGCGCGATCGTCCCGACGTCGAGGAGGGGCGGCGGCGCCACATCGAGGAAGGCGCGCCCAGCCGGTCCCTGCGGAGTCGGGGCGTGGATGTCGTAGACCTTCATGGCGGTGGTCGATGCGCGTCAGAGGATGTTGAAATCGTCGGCGGCCGGCGGGAAGACCCGGCGGGCGATGAACAGGCCGGTGATCGGCAGGCCCGGGAAGCGCTCGGCGAGTTTGATCTTCATGGCCCGGAAGTGGGTGCCGGCGGTCAGGACGTCGTCGAGGATGCCGATCGCGCGCGGCGCGGGCGCGGCGATGGTCTCGTCGATGGAATAGAGGTTCAGCAACTCCTCGACCGTCACCCGGTCGCCGACGCCGACTTCATGCACAGCGTTGGTCGATTGCGCCTGGATGACGAGGTTGCGCACGTCGAGGCCTGGCCTGATCTGGCGAGCGACCTGTTCCATCCGGGTGTCAAAATCAGGATGGTCGGCGGCTTTCGATCCGGGGATCGGCACGACCGTCGCGATGTCCAGCCACTTGGGGTTCAGGGCGGCGCCGAGGGTCCTGGCGCATTCGGTGATGGCGCCGGCTTTGTAGCCAAGCTGGGCGCGGCTGGCGGTCGGCTTTTTCTTGAGATTGTTGATGAGGTTGTTCGTGGCGCTGAACGTGTAGTCGCGCCCGCTGGTGTACTCATAGAGGTAGAGGCAGGTGTCCTCGGCGAGCAGGCGCGTATGGTCGGCGCGGTTGCTGTCGTCGATCTCGGACAGCCGCATCGGTCAGCCCAGCGCCGCCCAGATGTCCTCGGCGGTGCGCACGCGGATCGCGCCTTCAGCCTCGAAGCGAGCCGGCCAGGTCAGGCCTTTCTGGAAGCAGGAATCGAGGATGAACAGCTTGCGACCCTGGTGAAGGGCGGCGCGAGCTTGGGTCAGGCTGCCGGAGGTTTCGCCGGCCTCGACGATCACCGTGGCCTCCGTAAGCGCGCTCATGGTGACGTTGCGCTCAGGGAAGAACAGGCGGTTCTGCGGCGGGGCCTGGCGGTCGTAGCGCAGGACCGGAACCTGAGAGATCACGAGCTGTTCGTTGGCGATCCGCTCTTGCAGCGCCCGGTTAGTGGCCGGGTAGACCGAACTGAGCGGCGTGCCGAGCACGGCGATGGTCCGGCCGTTCTCCGCCAAGGCCGCCGTATGCGCGGCGGTGTCGATCCCTTCGGCGAGTCCCGAGACCACCGTGAAGTCCCGCTGCACCAGGGCGCGGGCGATCTGTTGGGCGCGCTTTACGCCTTCCGGCGAGGCCTTGCGGCTGCCGACGACGGCGACAGCGCGGGCCTCGATCAGCTCCCAGGCGCCTTGGTAGTACAGCAGCTCGACGGGATAACGGGCGTCGCGCAGCTTCTTCGGATAGTCGCCCGCGTGGTTGATCCGCACGCCGAAGCGGCTGACGCCGGCCTTGGCGAAGATTGAAAAGACTTCATTGGCGCAGGCGTCCGCAGCGGACCGCGAGACCATGTCGGACGGCAGGGCCGTGGGGTCTTTGGCGAAACGGTCGGCGAGCGTTTTGAACGTCGCGCCTTGTTCGAGCCAGAGCGCTTCGTAGGCGCCGATCTCGCGACGCGGCGAGATGGTGGCCGCTAGAGCGGGTCCGTCCGAGCTGTAAGCAAGCAGCGCCATTTAATCTCCTCGCCTAAGCGTAACACCAACACGATTCCAGCCCACGCCCAAAAAGGGGCGTGCGAAAGGCAAGCGGGGTGAAAGGCGCACTGTTCCGAAGTTCCTATTTTGTTCTTTATCGTCGAGTCGGTCAATGCTCGGGCCTTTTGCGGACTTAGGTCGTGCGCGCGAGCCACGTCTGGCGCATGTGCGCCAGGATCGTCGTAAGGAGGTCGGTTGCCTCGGCTTCTCCAGGGTGAGGTTGGACGCGTAATTCTTGCACTCGATAAGCACCCGGTGGGTGACGCCCGCTTGCTTGAACTCCCAGAACACGTCGATCTGGTGCTCGACACCAGATCGGCCTTTGACCTTGACGTTGTGTTCGACCTTGACGGTCTGGACGCCTTCCTTGGCGAGGATGGCCTCGTAGGTCGCTTTGGTCAGCTGTTCGTAGTCAATCGCCTCCGACAAGATCGCAGCGTCCAACGGGGCTCCCTCCTATTGTCTATTGCGGCACCCCGCTGTTGCGCGGATCGTGGGCGGCGGCCACCTTTCCGTCATTCCGCGGGTATTTCCACCCTAAGGTCCTCGTCCGACAGTGCGTGAATGTCCGCTCCTGATGCTGTGGACGGCTCCCGGCCCGCGGGAGCGTAGGCTCTTGCGCAGCAGGAGGAGAGAGCCATGGCTCAAGTCGTTACGATAGGTCTGGATATCGCCAAGTCGGTCTTCCAGGTGCACGGGGTCGCCGCCGATGGCGAGGTGTTGATCCGCCGGCAGCTGCGTCGAGCGCAGGTGATCGCGTTCTTCGCGAAGCTGCCGCCTTGTCTGATTGGCCTCGAGGCGTGCGCCAGCGCCCACTTCTGGGGCCGGGAGCTTCGGAGGCTGGGTCACGAAGTGCGGCTGATGCCGCCGAGCTATGTGAAGCCCTATGTCAAACGCCAGAAGAACGACGCGGCCGACGCCGAGGCGATCTGCGAGGCGGTGACCCGGCCGACGATGCGGTTTGTCGAGGTGAAGAGCCCCGAGCAGCAGAGCGTGATGGTGCTGCACAAGGTCCGGATGATGCTGATACGGCAGCGGACCCAGCTCTCCAACGCGGTCCGCGGCCACATGGCCGAGTTTGGGCTGGTCGGCCCGATCGGCCGCGAAGGCCTGGCGGGCTTGCTGAAGATTGTTGAAGCCGCCGACGAGCGGCTGCCAGAAGAAGCGAGGGTGTGCCTGGAGCTGCTTGGCGGGCAGCTGCGGCTGGTGAACCAGCAGATCCTCGAGACCGACCGGCGGATCCGCACCAGCGCCCGAGCGACCGAGGCCGGTCGGCGGCTGATGACCATCCCCGGCGTGGGGCCTCTGCTGGCCAGCGCCCTGGTGGCGACGATCGCCGACCCGAAGGCCTTCAAGACCGGCCGCAACCTGGCGGCCTGGATCGGACTCGTCCCGAAGCAGAACTCCAGCGGCGGCAAGGAGCGGCTCGGCGGGATCACCAAGCAAGGCGACCGATACCTACGCCAGCTGATGGTCGTCGGCGCCCTGGCCGTCGTGCGCTACGCCCAGCAGTACGGGACCCGCAGGCCATGGCTCGTGCAGCTCCTGGCCCGCCGGCCGACCAAGGTCGCCACCGTGGCGCTCGCCAACAAGATCGCCCGGATGGCCTGGGCGGTCATGACCACAGGGGAGACCTATCGCGAGCCCGAGCTTCGGGCCGCCTGATCATCGGCGCCTCGGCGCCCACAAGCTTGGGAAGGGCAGATCTGAACTAATGCATCCAGCCGGTCGATACCGGAAGATGGGAAAACCCAATTGCGCCAGAGCGCTTCGAGCGCGTGCTCTTGGTCGGGACCCATCTTCGCGGAAGGCATTATGGCCAGCGGCCCATGCGCCGCACCAACAGGTCGAACACATGGCCGCACCGACCAGCTCAGCGAGAGTCCAGAAAACACCTTGCCAAGGGGGAGCCGTCCACACATGGCGCCATGCCGCCATCCGGGTGGACGTTCTACATTGGGCTTTCGGAGATAGGCATCGTCCGTGACAGCCAGTCGAGAATCCGACTGTAGAAGTCTCGGATGTTGGCGGGGCTGGCCAGCACATGGCCCTCGCCCCAATAGGTGACCATCTGAGCGTCCTTGCCTTGCCGGTAGAGGGCCGAGAACAGCTCCTGGCTCTGGGCGATGTTCTCCTCGTCGGTCTCGCCGTGGATCAGCAGCACCGGGGCGGTGATCCTGTCGGCGGCGAAGATGTTGCTGTTGCGCAGGTAGCGCTGTGGATCGGCCCAGGGCGGGGCGTGCATGGAAAACTGGCCCTGTTCCACCATGCCGGCCGTGGTCGCCGAGCCGTAGCCGTCTTGCGCGACCACCCACCGGTGCAGGCTGAAGGCGCCCCAGCGCGAGACCAGGTCGTGGGACCCGGCCACGGCGATCACCGACTTTAACCTGGGGCTCTGTTCGGCCGCGGCGATGGCGATCATGCCGCCGAAACTGTGGCCCCAGAGGCCGATACGGTCGGGATCGACCGCGCCGGTGGCGATCGCCGCATCGACCACCGACAGGATCTGATCGGCCACCCCAGCCGTGGGTTCGAGGACCGAGGCGTCATAGGGCAGGCTCGGCGTGAGCACGGCATAGCCCTGGGCCGCCAGCAGTTGCGGGTTCATATGCGGGCTGAGCCCGCCCACCTCGTACTGGGCCAGCGGGCTTGGGAACACCCGGCCGCGATAGGGGATCACCACCAGCGGCGGCCGTGTCGGGCCAGGCTTTGGCGGCAGATAGAGCCAGCTGGTCAGCGGCTCGCCCTTGAGGCCGCGATGATGGATCCCCACGACCCGAGCGGGGGTGACGTCGGCCATCCCCCGGTTGATCTCCAGGACGGTGGTCGCGGCGCCGGTTGCGGAGACCAGCACCAGGCGCCGCACGCCGCCCTCGCCGCGAACCAGCAGCGCCAGGTGGCGGCGGCTGACGGCGAGGGGCTGGGCGCCGGGCGGGATCGCGACCGGGAGCGTCGGGATCGGGCCGTTCCACCAGGTCAGACCTGTCTGACTGATGGTGGCGATCCAGTCCCGTGGGAGCTGCGGATTGCTCGCCAGACGGCTCCCTGGCTCCGGCTCGGGCGGGACCAGAACGATGTGGTCGGTGTCGTGGGTCAGGCGTTGGTGTTGGCCCTCGCGATCGATACGCCAGATCCCGCCATCGGCTGGGGCCAGCAGGTGGTCCGGGCCGACGGCGCCGAGATTTCGGGTGGGCGCGGCGAGACCGGCCGTCAGGTTGATGGGTCCGGTTGAGTTGAGGCGATACCAGTCCGTCCGGCCGCCGGCGGGACGGGCCCAGACGATTGGGTCTTCGCCCATCCAGTCGACCCGAGGGCGCGGGGTCCGCTCCCAGGCGGTCTCGTCGACCTGCAGGGCCAGGCCGACGGGCAGGAGAGGGCGGTTTGTGCCCGTTGTGGCGCCGACCCGCATCAAAGCCCGGCCGTCGCCGTCAGGTCCCGGCGTCGCCACCAGCAGCTCATCTTCGGTTGGCGACCAGCTCAGCACGCCCAGGGATATGGCGCAGCCGGGACAGGGCGAGGTGACCTGTCCATCGCGGAGATCGAGAAGGGTCAGGCTGCGGTGGCGCGTGGGGAAGGCGGTGTAGAGGTGGTCCGTGGCCCTAGGCTGCAGGTCCGCGCCCTCGGCGATCAAGGCGGCGTATCGCCCACTTGCGGATATGGCGAGGTCGACGAACTCTCCCGTGGCCAAGGTCGAGATGCGGGTGTTTTGGGCGTCGATCCGTAGGAGTCGGCCGGGTTTGTCGCGTGGCCGCACCCCGAGGAACCGGCCGCTGCCGATCGTGGTCACCGCTGCGGTCTTTCCCGAGGCGGTGGCGGCGTCGAGGGCGGCGCGCCGGCCATTGGCCTCCCAACCGATCGCCAGCTGGCGGGGGAGGTCGCCGGTCGGCCGGGCGATCAGCAGCAACTCGGTCGTCGAGCGCCAGGCCGCGACCGGGCCATGGTTGGCGAGCTCGGGGGTGACCCCGAGCCAGCGGACGCTGCGGATGGCGAGCGTCGCCAGGCCGGCCTCGAAGCTGTGGCCGCGCAGGCGGTAGACGAGCATTCTCTGGCCGTCCGGCGCGATGGGCCCCGCCAGAAAGCCAGCGTCGGCCTGTTGCGGGAACAGGCTGACGGCCGGTCCGGGCGCCTTGAGATCGACCCGCAGCAGCTCGGTCAGCAGCAGCGGGGTCTGCTGATTGTAATCGAACCGCGCCGCCGTGCGCCAAGGCCGCCGGTGCTCGATGATCGCCCACCGCTCGGTGGGATCGAAGATCACGCGCCCGAAGGCCTCGGTGCTCAGCAAGTCCTCGACGGTGTAGGATCTCGCGTTCGCCATCGATCCGCAGAACGCGAGCAGCAGGGCGCACAGCCCCGAGAGACGTCGCATTGAAGTTCCGATCCGAGGAGAGGTTAGGTCGCTACCAGCGCTTGGTGAGCTGGAGGGACGCGACGCGGCCCAGGGGATCAGCGTTGGTCGGATCGAAGCCGATATAGTTCGGGGAATCGTAGAACGGCGGATCGGTGTCGAAGAGGTTCTGCACCGACGCCGCCAGGGTCAGGCCCTCAAAGCGCTTGCCCGTCGGTGTCCAGCGGACCTGGAGGTCGGCGGTGGTCCAACTGTCGATCTTGCGACCGGTTTCGGCGCGATAGTCGTCCACATAGTTGAGGGTGAAGGTCGCGCCGAGGGTGTCGCGGGTCCAGTTGAGCGCCGCCCGGGCCCGCAGATCAACGGGATAGCTGGCGATGCCGACCCGCTGCAGGGTCGACGAGGTCGGGGTCAGCTGCTGCTGATAGTCGAACAGGTAGGAGCCGCTGATGCCCAAGTCGAAGCGGTTGTCGCCGGGGTCGAACCTGTAGGCCGCCGAAAGGTCCAGGCCCCTGACGTGCAGGGTGCTGGTATTGACATAGCGGGTGTCGACCACCGCGCCGAAGGCGTTGGCGGGATAGAGCCCCGGGGTCGTATAGGCCGGATCGTTCAATAGGCTCTGGACATAGGCCAGGTCGGCCGGATTGGCTGGATTGAGCAGGCGCACGAACGGCGCGAAGGCCGGCTCCGTCAGGGCGGCGTTGGCGTTCTGGCTGACCGGCCGGTCGATCTGGTTGGTGAAATTGGTGTCGAAGACCGTCGCGCTCAGCTTGAGGCCCGGCACGGCCTGCGGCTCATAGTCAAAGCCCGCCGTCCAGGACTTGGCCGTCTCGGGCTTCAGGTCGAGATTGCCGCCGGTCAGGGTCAGGGACAGCACCCGGGCCGCCCCCTTCAGATACTGAACATTGCTGATGGCCGGCGCGGCATAGACCTCCGTCAAGGTCGGCGCCCGGAAGGACGTGCCATAGGTCGCCCGAAGCCGAAGGCCGGTGGCTGGCGACCACATGACCCCGACCTTGGGATTGGTGGTGGTTCCCGCGTCGTCATAGTGTTCGACACGGGCCGCCAGCGAGACCTCCAGGGCCTGGATGCCTGGTCGGGCGTTGTTCGGGCCCACCAGCGGGATCCGGGCCTCGGCGAAGCCCGCGACGATGTTGCGCTCGGAGGTGGGGCGGGTGGTCAGGGTCGGGGCCACCGACGCCTGGAAGTTGGAGGTGACCTGATCGAAGGTCTCCCGCCTGCCGTGGACACCCACAGCCAGGCGAAGGTCGCCGCCCGGCAGGGTCACGACCTTGCCATCGGCCTGGGCGTTGAAGGAGGCGACCTGGCTTTCATAGCGCTGGCGGCTGTAGCCGCTGCCGATGAAGTCCAGCACCGCGCGGCTGTTGGCTTGACCCGAACCGTAGGGATTGAAGAAGCCGTCCACCGAGGTCTTGAAGGGGGTGGCGGGGTTGTCGGCCGTGGCGCCCACCGCTTCGCGCAGGAACAGGCTGTTGAGGTTGTGGTCGGTGGCCGAGCGCACCAGCTCCCGGGCATAGGCGAGATAGGCCTCGCCCTTCCAGTCGCCCCAGAGCTTGGCGTCCAGGCCGGCCGAGACCCCCAGGCTCTCGCTGCTCCCCGAGGCGATGCTGGGGCCGAGATCGCCGTTGAACGAATAGTAGATCTGGTTGCTGCGCGCGCCGTTGGGCGACACGAAATAGGGGTTGTTGTCGGCCACCGTGATTGAGGCGCTGGGCGACAGCGAGGCGTAGCTGAAGGTGCGGCGGCTGTAGCGCACATCGCCGCTGGCCTCGATCCGGTCGCCCAGCTCCTGGCCGAAACTGGCATAGAGGCTGTGGCGGTCCTGATCGGGCAGCAGGTCCTGGCCCGCCCGGGGCTCCTGCAGGTTGACCACGCCGCGGATGAAGCTGCTCGGGAGCAGGGGACTCACGCCCGCCGGAATGCCCCAGGTCGGGGTCGCGGCGTTGGTCACCGGGTCAACAAGGACGATGTTGCCAGGGCTGGAGATGTTGGTGCGGCGGTCCGTACCGCCCAGGGACCGAAGATCGGCCGATTGCGTATAGGATCGGTCGGCGAAGGCCAGCGCGTTGCGCTGGTAGTACTCATAGGAGATCAGCGCCCGACCCGTGCTCCAGGCCTTGCCGAAGGTCTGGGCGAACTGGGTTTCCGCCGCCCCGCCCTGGGCCGCGCCAAATCGCGCCCGGGTCTCGGCGCCGTCGAAGTCGCGTCGTAGGATGATGTTCACCACCCCGCCCACGGCGTCTGAGCCATAGAGGGCCGAGGCGCCGTCCAGCAGGACGTCGACCCGCTGCACCGCCGCGGTGGGGATCGCCGAGACGTCGGCGAAGTCGCCCTTGCCGCCGGTGCCGGCCATCCGGCGGCCGTTGACCAGGACCAGGGTGGCGTCGGCCCCCAGGCCCCGAAGATTGACAGCCGTGGCGCGGCCGGCGTTCTGCGAGGTGACGTCGACCCCCGTGGTCAGCACCGCCGGGTTCGCCGACCCGGAAAAGTTCTGCGGCAGGTTGGAGAGCGTGTCGGCCACCGTCGCGCGGCCCTGGCGATCGATCTCGTCGCGGTCCAGGCTGACCACCGGGGCCGGCCCCGGGCCGACCCCCCGGATGTGGGAGCCGGTGACGACCACCTCGTCGAGCATGGTGGGCGCGGCCTGGGCGACCTCGGCCTGGAGGGTCTGTTCGCTGTTGGCGATCAGGCCAATGCGCAGGACGATGACGCCAGGCCGGCTTTGCTGGGCGGTGATGCCGGCGCCGTCCAGGAGACGCGCCAGGGCGGCCTTGGCCGTGAAGGCGCCGGAGAGACCCTCGCTGCGCCGTCCCCTGACGACGTCGGGGGTGTAGAGGAGCTGGACATGGGCCTGGGCGGCATAGGCCGTCAGCACGCCCTCTAACGTGCCGCCGGCGATGGCGAAGGTCAGCACCGGTTCGGCGGGCGCTGAGATCGCAGCGGGCGCCGCCGCCAGAAGGGCCACCAGGCTGGCCGAGGCCCAGGCCCATCGCCGGTGTGCGGATTTTGACTTCATACTGAACGCTCCCCAATTCGCGCGGCCGTCGGCGCTTGGCGCTCAAGACGGTCGCTATTGGGTAAGGAGCACCGCAGGGGAGGGGTCACCCTGACGAGGCTAGCAAAAACAGTCTTGAATTGTCTTTGAGAAATCTCACACCCAAGAGTTGGGTGAACCTAGCCTTTCGGCGTCAGCCGGATCTCGCCGTCCTGGGGTTTGGGGGTCAGCTCGAACAGATCGCTGACCGCGGCCACGAAGGCCTCGGTGTCGCCGACATCGAACACCCCGTTCACCGGCACCTGCTGCAGGCGCGCGACATCGATCACCACCTTGCGGCGGCTGTAGCGGTTCACCTCGGCCACCGCCTGGGCCAGCGGGGTCTCCCGGAACGTCAGGCGCCCCGAGGTCCAGCTGGTCGTGGCCGCCACATCCACCCGCTTGGGCTGGGCCGCAGTCTCCCCCGGGGACAGGGTTTCTCCAGGCGCGAGGCGCCAAGCCTTCGGCCTATCGGCCTGGGTGACTTCGACAGAGCCTTCGACCAGGGTCACCTTCACCGCGTTTCCGGTCAGCCGGACGTCGAACCGCGTGCCGAGCGCGCGAACCGCCGTCCCGTCGGCGTGAACGATGAAGGGGCGGCTCGTGTCATGGGCGACATCGAAGAAGGCCCGGCCCCGGAGAAGTTCAACATCGCGCTCGTGATCGCCTAACCGGACCTTCACGCGGGAATCGGTGTCCAGCCGCAGGCGCGTGCCGTCCTCCAGGGTGACTAGGCGCTGCTCGCCGACCCCGGTGCGATATTGCCCAGACTGAACGGTGATGATCGAGATGCCGATCGCCAGGATCAGGCCGGCGGCCAGGGCGATGGCGCCGATCCGGCGCGGGATTGGCCGTCGCCATAGTCCGAGAATCTGCTGGATCGGGGCGCGGCGGCTGAGCGCCCGGGCGACGCCGCGCTGGATGTCGGGGTGGCCTTGCAGTCGCCCGCCGACTTCCCAGAGCGCTTCCATCCGCTCATAGGCCGCGTCATTGGCGGGCACGCGCCGCCAGTCCTGAAAGCGCTCCAGGGCGTTCGTGGTGATCGACAGGGTGTTGAGCTTGGCGAACCAGTCGGCTGCCTCCCGCTCGGCCTGTTCGTCCTCTGGTCGCAAGGTCGCCATGGCGCCTTCAGTCCCGCATCCGCGCGGCGATCAAGGCCAGCGCTTTCGACATCCGGGATTCGACCGCCTTTTCGGACAATCCGCAATGCCTGGCGATCTCGCCATAGGTCATGCCGGCGTAGCGGCTCATCATGAAGGTGTCCCGCAAGGGCTGCGGCAAGGCCTCGACCACCTGCTTGAACAACAGGGCCTGAAGCTGTTCGGCGTCGGTGTAGGGCTCATGACAGCGGCTCACCTCGGCGAGGAGGTCCACCCGGCGACGGTCCCGTCGGGCGCCTCGCGCCTGATTGTAAGCTAGGTTCTCGGCGATCCGAAGCAAGAGGCCTTTCGGATGCCGGATCTCGCCACGAGCCTGGTAGGGGCCGAGCCGGACATAGGTCTCCTGCATCAGGTCCTCGGCCTGTTGCGGATCGAACCGCCGGCGCAGGATCGCCGTCAGCCATCCGGAGTGCCGACGATAGAGCTCTTCGAGCGTCAAGCGCTCTTCGGCGGTCGGCTCCGCGCCTGGTCCGTCCGCAGGTGTCATGGCCCGCTCCCTGGTCACCCTGGAGGGGCTGCGGCGTGCCGCGACTGGAACATCCTGCGGTGATCAGGCGAATCCACACGCAAGCTCGCGCCGCCGTCGAAACGGTTGCGAGCCTGGCGCCAGCCGATAAGGCGGGGCGATGACGTGAACGCTGCACAGGGGATTCCAAGCCCCTACCGAAGCTCTCGCCGCGGCGGGTGAAGTCTGAATCAATTGGAATGGCCGCGCAAGCCGCCGCGGAAAATGGGGTCGGGCGTTGGAATCCTCAGCAGGTGAGGCCCGTGATTTCGGAGGTCCGATCGCTGCCGCGCAATGGCGAACCATCGCCCCCCGGCTCCAGATCGGCTCCTATGGTCGGCGCCCGAGCGCCCAGGTCTAAGGGCCGCGCGCCTCCGCATCAAGCCGTGGGGTCGCCCTTCTCGCCGACCTACGGCCAATCCAAATCCGCCTCGGACCACTCCGCCGCCTTCATCGCGGCATCGAAGTCCGCAAGATCGCTCGCGGGCGCTTCGAGGGACGCGGACGCGGCGGCGGGGGGACCACGGTCTCGCTGTCGAGGATTAGATTGGGAGCCAAGCTGGACTTCGCAACGGCCTGATCAAGGCCATTTCGCGTTCCGTGCCTATGGCGGACGAGGGGGGCGGAGAGCGTCCGGCGGTCGGGCTCGGTCCCGCCGCTGGCGCGGCTCCTACGGGACCGCCCCTGTGGGCGGCCTTGGGCCGCCGCCGGCCGCTCGACGGCGCGTCCCGCCGCACGGATCGCGCGGCTCCTTGCAGCCTCACATGGGGATTTTAGAGTCAAGCGGGCCGACGGCCCGAACGGCCCTACGCCGCCGCCCGCGGCCCGAAGAGGATCACCGCCCCGCCTACCAGACAGATCGCGGCGCCCAGTGCGTCCCAGCGATCGGGCCGGACACCTTCAACGCTCCAAAGCCAAGCCAGGGACGCAACAATGTAGACGCCGCCATAGGCCGCATAGGCGCGCCCTGCAGCCGGCGTCTCAACCAATGTGAGCAGCCAGGCGAAGGCGACGAGCGAGACCAGACCCGGCGCCAACCACCAGATCGGCTTTCCCTCCCGCGCCCACATCCAGAAACTGTAGCAGCCGGCGATCTCCGCGACGGCCGCTCCTACATAGACCAAGGCTGTCTTCGTCATGCGCGGGCGTGCTGCCGGCGAGGCGACACCGCGTAAGTCATAGGCTCCGACAGGTCCTCCAGGATCACGCAGTCCGGACCCGGCCCGCCTGCGCACGAGGCGTCGCAGCTCTCCACGAAGCCGGCGATGCTCCGCTCAAGAGCTTTCAACTCGACAAGCTTTGCCCGCACAGTCTCAAGGTGCCCCTGCGCCAGGTCGCGCGCTTCGTTGCACGACCGTGACCGGTCGTGCATCAGCGAGACGAGGGTGCGGACCTGCTCGATCGGAAATCCGAAGTCCCGGCATCGACGGATGAAGGTGAGGCGTTTGACATCCTCGTCGTCAAAGCAGCGCTGACCGCCGTCGCGACGATCCGCCGGTGGCAGCAGGCCGATCTCCTCGTAGTAGCGGATCGTCGGCGCATTCGTGCCGGTCCGCTTCGCCAATCCGCCGATCCTCAGTGACATCGAAATCTCCGTCGCAGAACGAACCTCAAGTTACTTGATGGCCCATTGCGAGGCCATAAGCGCGCTGAAAAGAGAGTTCTTGAAGCTCAAGTGGCTTGAGGTCTTAGCGTGCAATTCCATCAAGCCGGAAAGGCACCGAATGTCGCGTCGAGCTCGCCGAAACTCTCTCCGCTCAGCCCTGGTTGCGGGCCTTCTCCTAGCCAGCGCCGGAGGCGTGATGACCGCAGCGCACGCCCAGCCGCTGTCGGGCGTCGCGTCGGGGTCGATGGCTCCTGACTTCACCGTTCAGGGAAGCGACGGCAAGCCGCACCGGCTCAGCGATTACCGCGGCTCAACCGTGGTCCTGGAATGGACGAGCCCGATCTGCGAGGTCACCGCGCAATACTACGACAGCGGCAAGATCCAGGCGCTTCAGAAGGCAGCGGCCCGCCGCAAGGTTGTCTGGCTGTCCATCAACACTGCGGCGTCTACGCGGAAGGGCTATCTGACAGCCGCGGCTGCCGACCAGCTCACCCGCAAACGCGGCGCCACGGTCACCGCCTTCCTGTTCGATCCGAGCGGCGCGGTCGGCCGGCAGTACGGCGCCAAGGCGACGCCGTCGGCTTACGTCATCAACGCCAAAGGCGTGCTGGTCTACCAAGGCGCGGTCGCCGCGGACCCGGGCAAAGGCGCCGACTATGTGCTGGTGGCGCTCAATGAAGTCGGGGCGGGCAAGCCGGTCTCGACGCCCGTCACACCGCAGCGCGGCTGTCCGGTCGAATACTGATGACGAACGAAATCGCCATCCCCCTGCAAACTCCAGGAGCTGTCATGACGCCTGAAATCTCCGACCCGGTCATTGCCTGCACGCTTGGCGCGGGCGACTTCAAGGCGCGCGTCGCCTGGATCGCCGATCTCAACGCCACGTCTCTGCGCCAGCATCAGCGCGATGACCTCGTCCTTAGTCTGGTCTACGCGCCGGAGGCGCGCGACCAGGTCCGCCAGCTGGTCGCCCAGGAACAGGCCTGCTGCGCCTTCCTCGCGTTCGACCTACGCGAAGATGCAGATGCGAGCCGTCTCATCATCACCGCACCTGAGGCGGCCCGCGAGGCGGCTGAAACGGTCTTCGAGCCCTTCATCTCTGGCAAGCCAGTCGCATCGGCAGGGTGCGGATGCTGCGCCGGAGCTGCGGCATGAGCGAGGCCAAGGTCGGCGCCACGCCCTCCAAAGGGGCCCGCGCCGCGAGCGCTGCGGCCGCGGTCGTGGCGACCGGGGCGTTGGCCTGCGGGGTCTGCTGCGTCCTGCCGTTCGCGCTGCCGGCAGCCGTGCTGGCGGTTTCGGGTGGCGCGCTGGCATGGCTTGGCCGCGCCTACAGCGTCGCGACCCTGGCCGCAGCGTTGGCCGTCGTGGCCGCCTGGGCATGGGTTGCGCTGCAAAGCCTGAGGACAAGAAAGGCGCCGGCGCGCGCAACAGTTTGGAGCCTCACCCTGGCGACCATCGTCTTGATGGCCGCGTTGGCTTGGCCCTTTCTGGAGAGCGTGATCCTTCGACAACTTCGGGCCAACTGACCCCGGTTGGCATGCCACAAACGCCAGATCATCGTTTCGGTATCCAAGGATGAGCCCGTTTCGCAACCTGGTCGTCTCCGCACCAGATCAACCTCACATACGGTCGCCACGTTGACGCGGCTGCACCAATTTCCCGCGTTCGAACGGGGGCTGGGCTCAGGTGGACGAGACCATTCTTCATCTACGGCTGTTTAGGGCCATGGCTGCAATCGGTTCGTCCGCCTGGATCCGTCAGGACTGATCAGGCCCTGGGGATGGGGTCGGCCGCGTTCACGTGGCCTGCATGACGGCGCCTTCGATGACGACGCCGCTGGTCACGTATTTCCAGAAGGCGACGAGCAGCTTGCGGGCCAGCGCCACAATGGTGGTCTTGCGCATCCTGCCGCCATTGCGCTGGACGCGTTCCTCGAACCAGCGGCTTAGCGCCGAAGCTGGCTGGTGGCGCGTCCAGAGCCAGGCGACCTGGATCATGGTCGTCCGCAGTCGCGGGTTGCCCGACTTCGAGACACCCTGCTCGTGGTCGATCGATCCGCTCTTCCACGGCGTTGGGGCCAAGCCTGCGTAGGCCGCCACCTGCCTTCGGTTGTCGAAGTGTCGGTACAGCGCTTCGGACCAGAGGAGACTGGCGATCTGTGGTCCAATCCCTCTCAACTGCCCCAGCATCACGGCCGGCGTGGGCGCCACTTCGCTCGCCGGATCGATGAGCGCGTCACGCTCGGCCTCGACGGCCTTCAGCTGGGTCAACAATATCTCGATCCGGTCGAGCTCCCGACCGATCTGAGCCTTCAACTGCGCCGGCAGCGGCCGCCCGTCGCCCGTCTGCAACCCGTCCAATCGCGCGCGGCGGTTGCGGAGTATGGGGTCGTAGTCGAAGACGCCCTGAGCGCAGAGCAGACCCTTGATCCTGTTGGTGTGCTCGATGCGCTCGCCGAGCAGGGTCTTACGCTCACGGCAGATGCGCCGGCGATCTTCCTGCTCGCGTGTCGGCGGCCTGACCATCGAACAGACCCGCGGCTCCCCGCGCTTGAAGGCGAGCAGCGTGCGAACCAGCGTCTCGCCGTCGATCCGATCGGTCTTGGCCTGGCGGCGGCGGCGAGAGGTCAGGATCGAGGCTGCGTCGACCACGTGGCTCTCCGTGCCTTCGCTTTCCAGGACGCGGTGAATCCAGAACCCATCCAAGCCGGCCTCCTGAATCGTGATGATCGGAAAGTTGCGCCCGAGCCGCCCGGCCGCTTTCTCCTTTAGCTGAGCGAACCGCCCCAGCAGGCCCGCCACGTCGCCAGCCGTCACCGAATGCTTCGACAGCTTCTCACCAGCGCCGGGCGACAAGGACGTGATCAGCCACGTCGATCGGCTGAGCTCCAGGGAAACAAAGATGGCGCCAAGATCCGTGCGGATCGCGCTCTGCTCTTGCAGTTGATGGTCGGGCATCCGTCGGCTCCAGAGGTGGGTGGGTTCAAGGACCTCACTCTGCTGGAAGCTGAGCGGAGCGCTATCCCGCCCCATGGGATCTTCATCTTGGCTTGGAGCGGCCGTCCGGTCCCGTCCGCGCGGAAGATACTTTGCTCCCAGTGGACGGCCGCTGAGTGAAGCCTAGGACTGCTCGCTGGTCGAGCGGACCAGCGCGAGGATCGAAGCTCGCACGCCCGGGTTGGTCACGGTCGAAAAGGCCTGGAGCAGCTCCAGGGCCCCGGGCGAGGCCAGGAGCTGCAGCGTGTCGTCGCCGGTGACCGAGCCCGGCGCTTCGCCGACCAGATCGGCGACGGTCATACCCAGGCGATCAGCGGCTCGGACCAGCATCGAGGCGGAGATGCGGTTGGCCCCGCGCTCATACTTCTGAACCTGCTGGAAGCTGACCCCAAGATGTTCGGCCAGGTCGGACTGACTGACCCGTATGGTCTTGCGTCGAATTCGGATGCGGGCGCCGACGGCGAGGTCGATCGGATCAGGGCTGTCCATGAGATCGTCTCATAGGGCGCCTGGGGCGTTGGCCGCAAGGGTATCGGCGGCGTTGCTCCAGTGGTTTCCCGTGTCCCGACGCTTACCCATGGGCCTGGAAGGGGCTCCGCCCCTCGCGGCGGCCAGGGTGAAGCGCCGCGGCGCCGCGCGGGCGGTCTCCCCAACCTTCCGCGCCTCCGAGGGTTGGCGCGGAGGCAGGTCCTTCAGGCTTGTGCAGGCCGGGCGATCCCCCTCCGCCCGCGCGCCCTGGCCTCTGCTACCCCCGGTCTCGCCGACCGGCAGGGCCGCATGCGCGATTTGCGCATGCAACCCTGACCCCAAAGGAGGTCGTCATGACCGTCGCAACCGACATCGAAATCGTCTCGGGAACCGAAATCGAAATCCCCCTCAACAGGCTCAAGACGTCGCCGCACAACGCGCGCAAGGTCCCGCACACCGAGGCCGCCATCGAGGCGTTGGCTGCCAGCATCGCCGCCAAGAAGATGCTGCAGAAGCCGGTGGTGGAGCCGGAGCGCGACGAGGCCGGGGGCCTCACCGGCTTCTGGCTGGTGACCATCGGGGAGGGGCGCAGGCTGGCGCTCTGCCTGCTCGCCCGCCGCAAGCAGATCAGGAAGACCCACCCCGTGGCCTGCGTCATCGACACCGAGTTCGATCCTGGCGAGATCAGCCTGGACGAAAATGTCACCCGCTCGACCATGCACCCCGCCGACCAGTTCGAGGCCTTCCGCGATTTGGGTGAGCGCAGGGGCTGGGGCGCCGAGGAGATCGGCGCGCGGTTCGGGGTGTCCGCCCACGTGGTGCGCCAGCGCCTGCGGCTGGGCGCGGTCAGTCCCAGGCTGATGGCGGTCTATCGCGACGACGGTCTGACCCTGGACCAGCTGATGGCCTTCGCGGTGACCGAGGACCATGCGCGCCAGGAGCAGGTCTATGACGGCCTCTCCTACAACCGCTCGGCGGGGTTCATCCGTCACGCCATGACCGAGGCCAAGATCGCCGCCGACGACCGCCGGGCGATCTTCGTCGGCGTCGAGGCCTATGCGGTGGCGGGCGGCGAGGTGGTCCGCGACCTCTTCACCGAGGATGGTGGCGGCTGGTGGGAGGACGTGGCCCTGGCCGACCGGCTGGCGGCGGAAAAGCTGACCGCCCTGGCGCAGGCGGTCCGCGAGGCCGAAGGCTGGAAATGGGCCGAGGCCCACCTGGACTATCCCTCCGCCCACGGCCTCGCCCGGGTCTATCCCCATCGGGTGGAGCGCACCCCGCAGGAGGTCGTCGACGCCGAGGCGATGTCGGCGGAGTATGACGCGCAGATCGAAAAGTTCGCCGACGTGGACGAACTGCCGCCCGAGGTGGAGGCCCGGCTCAAGGAGATCGAGGCGGCCCTGGAAGCCTTCGGCGACGCCTATGCCTATGCGCCGGACGAGCTGGCGCGCGGCGGGGTGTTCGTCACCCTGGGCCATGATGGCGCGGCGCGGATCGAGCGCGGCTTCATTCGGTCCGAGGATGTGGCGCCCGACCCGGAACCGGAGGCCGAGGCCGACGATGGCGCGGGCGGCGGCGCGGGGCCCGAGCCCGAGGCTGAGGCTGAGCCGCAGGAGGCCGAAGAACCTGACGGCCTGACGCCGCTCTCCGACCGGCTGGTGGCCGACCTCACGGCCTATCGCACCGCGTCCCTGCGCGACGCCCTGGCCGACCGACCGGACGTGGCCTTCCTGGCGGTGGTCCATGCCCTGGTGCTGCGGGTCTTCTACCCCGGCGCCAACGCCACCTGCCTGGATATCCGGATGGCGTCGCGCAGCCTGGGCGGCGACGCGCCGGGCGTCGAGGACGGCCCGGCCTGCCGCCGGATCGACGCGCGGCACGCGGCCTGGGCGCGTCAGCTCCCGCAAGCTCCGGACGCGCTCTGGGGCTTTGTCGCGGGGCTCGACACCGACAGCCGCTTGGCGATCTTCGCCCACTGCGTCGGACTTTCGACGGACGCGGTGCAGGGCTGGCAGCGCAGGCCGATGGCGCTCGTCCAGGCCGACGCGCTGGCGACGGAGGTCGGTCTCGACATGACGGCGGACTGGTCGGCGACCGGCGCGAGCTACCTGTCGCGCGTCACCAAGGCCCGCGTCCTCGAAGCGGTCGGGGAGGCGGCGGGTGCCGAGGAAGCTGGGCGCCTCGTCGGCTTGAAGAAGCCGGACTTGGTGGCCGCCGCCGAGCCGCTGATGGCGGGCTGGTTGCCGCCGCTGCTGCGCACGGCGCCGCAAACCGAGCCGCAAGCGGAGGAACCGGAGCAGGTCGCGGCCTGACCGGACCACCCCGGCGCGCGCCAACGGGCCGCCGCGCGTTTCGACGCGCGGCGGCTTCGTCGCGCCTAGGGCTTTGAGGCGGCGATGACCGCATCGTTCGCCACCCGCCAGGCCGCCGTCACCAGGGGCTCCAGCAGAGCCTCGTCGAGTCCCGCCAGCCGCACGCGGGTCACGCCCCGTCGACCGCGCCCGCCAGGCTCGGGGCTCAAGGCCTGCGACTTCGCCAGGAAGTGCGCCTGGTCGTCAGGCGTCAGCCGCACCACCGCCCAACCGGCCTGCGGCCAGCCCAGGGTCGCGAAGGCCTTGTCCCGAACCCGGAACTCCTGCGATCCCAGGATCAGCTTTTCGAGTGCGCGCGGCAGGCTGAGCGCCTGCTGGCGAAATCCCTCCGTGGTGACCATGGGGCCGCGATCCGCCTAGGCCGCCGTGGCCAAGGCGCGGTCCTGGAACACGGCGTCGGCATGCCATAGGATCGGCGGCGGGACCGCGCCGGGGTCGCGTGACAGGTAGCGATCTGTCGGTTGCGCCAACAGGGTGTTCAGGCCCAGGGCGAGCGCCCAGCCCCAGCGGGCGTGACCCGGCCCCATCTCCCGATTGATCGCCTCGCAATGTTGCAGATGCAGCACCGTGTAACCGCCATCGGCGTCACGGCGGGCCAGGGCGGCGAGGCCGGGCGCGCGGATGAAGCGGCCATCGTGGTGCGACACGGCGCAGAACGGCGCGCCGTCGATGAGGATGGGGTCAGCCATGAGAATCGTCTCCATCGCGGCAGCATGACCGAGGTCTCGTGCGGCGGCGAGGGTCGCTCCTGCGACCAAGCGACCAGCTGGCCACGTCGGCGTCACGTTGCGAGACCGGGACCTGGCAGCGCCTTGGCGGGGCTCGTCCAGGCGCGGCGACAATCCGTCCACGTCGCGGACAAGGCGATGGCGGGGCAGGGGACCTGGCCGTCGTCGTGGCAAAACCGGCCCATGCCGCCTCTCTGGGCGTGATCGGTCCGGAGGGTGCGGGCTTCGCCCCGATCGCCCCCGCAACGCCGCCGGTTGGCTTCTTTCCCCTGACGCGGGCAGGCCGCGCGTCATTCCTCGCGAGGCAAAGAAGCCGTCCCGCGACGTCCTCCGCTGCGCTGCGGGCCTGGACCCACCCCACGCGCGTGGCGCGCGGGGACCCCGGGGGCTGCGGGCGCGCTCGCCCCCCGGCCTGGGGATCGCCATCGAGGCCGCGATAGGCGCGGTCCGAGCGACAACAGGAGATACCCCCATGGCCACCATCGGCACCTTCGCCAAGCACGAAGACGGCTCCATCTCGGGCGCCATCAAGACCCTCACCCTCAACGTCAAGACCGCCCAGTTCCGGCCCAGCGAAAGCGACAACGACAAGGCGCCCGACTACCGCATCTTCGCCGGCGCCACCGAGTTCGGCGCCGCCTGGAAGAAGACCTCCCGCGAGAACCGCGACTACCTCGCCGTCAAGCTGGATGATCCCAGCTTCCCCGCGCCGATCTACGCCTCCCTGGTCGACGCCGACGAAGGCTACGCCCTGATCTGGTCGCGCAGCCGCGCCGCCGACTGAAGCCCCGCCGCCGCCCCGCTGTCGGCGGGGCGGCGCTCTTCCCCCAAAACACGAACCTTAGGGAGGCCGCCATGTCGCGCCCCAACCCCTCAGCACGCCCCGACGCCAGGCCCGATCTCTATGCCCGCGTCACCAACAAGATCATCGCCGATCTCGAACGCGGCGTTCGACCCTGGACCAAACCCTGGTCCGCCGAGCACCTCGCCGGCCGCATCAGCCGGCCCCTGCGCCACAACGGCCAGCCCTATTCCGGGATCAACGTCATCCTGCTCTGGTCGGAGGCCACGCTCCGCGGCTACGCCGCCCCGATCTGGATGACCTTCCGCCAGGCGCTTGAACTCGGCGCCCATGTCCGCAAGGGCGAGACCGGGTCGACCGTGGTCTACGCCAACCGTCTGAAGCGCACCGAGACGGGCGATGACGGACAGGATGTCGAGCGCGAGATCCCGTTCTTGAAGGCCTATACGGTGTTCAATGTCGAGCAGATCGAGGGTCTGCCCGGAGCCTATCAGGCGCTCGCCGAACCCCAGCTCGACGCCGCCCAAAGGATCGCTCGGGCGGAGGCCTTCTTCGCCGCCACCGGCGCCGATATCCGCCATGGCGGGAACAGCGCCTACTACGCGATCCATGCCGACTGCGTGAAGTCGCCGCCTTTCGAGAGCTTCGTGGACCCGGAAAGCTACTATGCGACCCTGGCCCACGAATGCACCCACTGGACCCGGCATCCGACCCGGCTCGACCGCGACTTCGGCCGCACCCGCTTCGGCGATGAAGGCTATGCCCGCGAGGAGCTGGTGGCGGAGCTTGGCGCGGCCTTCCTTTGCGCCGATCTTGGTCTGGAGCTGACGCCGCGCGAGGACCACGCCGCCTATCTCGACCATTGGCTTGGCGTCCTGAAGGGCGACAAGCGGTTCATCTTCACGGCGGCGGCCCACGCCCAGCGGGCCTGCGACCACCTGCATGGGCTGCAGGCTTCGGGGGGCTGAACGCATGGATGGCGGAATCGCCACAGCGCGATTTCGCCATCCACCCCCCGATTCGTCCCGCGCCAGGCTGTCCAGGTCGCCGCCGCAGAACGCTGCGGCGGCCTGGAGAAACCTAGGAGCCCCCAGATGACCGACACCCCCGCCGCCATGCCGCCGCGCATGCTTCGCACGCCTGAGGCCGCCCGCTTCCTCGGGCTCTCGGGACGCACCCTGGAGAAGCACCGGACCTACGGCACCGGCCCCAGCTACAGGAAGATCGGCGGTCGGGTGATCTACGCCGTGGGCGACCTGCAGGCCTGGGCCGATCGCGGCGCGCGGACCTCCACCACCGAAGCGACCGCCGGCGTCGTCCATCCCGCGCGCCGGCCGCGGCCGCCGGCGATCTGGGGCCGGGGCTGAGGCCCATGCCCGGGGACGAAGCGGCGTCCGACCCGAGCCTGACCTGGGTCGAGCTCGTGTGGATCGAGAAACAGACCGAACACTGGATCCGCTTCGGCCAGGTTGCCGCCGAGCAGATCCTCGACCGCCGCCGCCGGCGCGTCGCCTTCCGGCCGGGCGCCGTCTTCGCCCTTGTCCGGTGGAGCGCCAATGACGCCGGAACCGTGGCCTCGCGGTTCGACATCCTGCGCTCAGTGCCGCCCGGGAGCCCTTGTTCGACCATCCCTGGGGTCACGCCGGGCGGAGAGTCCCTATTGCGCCTTTCCGGCTGGCCAAGGGTGCGACTGGCCCTGGCCGCCGTCGATGCGGTGGAGGCTCTGGCCCTCGATCCGGTCGACGCCGCGCCGGACCACTGGCGACACGTCCAGAACCGCTTGATGGGGCGCACGAGGGCCAGGCCCTACACCTTGCCTCGACATCGCGCCTGGCGGTTGCGGCAGAGGCTCGACGCATGACCGGGCGTCGGGTCATCCTGATCGTGGTGGCCGGCGGTCTGGTTCTTGGACTCGTGCCGGCGGTGTTTCGGCCGTCGCCGATGGTGATCTGGAACGCCACGGCGAGCGCGCCCGAAGGGCTCTATCGGCTGCGGCCTTCCGACCCATTGCACGTCGGCCAATGGGTCGCCGTGGCGCCGCCACCGGCGCTTTCGGACTGGCTGGCCCGACGCGATGCGGCGCCCAAGGGCGTGTTGCTGATCAAGCGTGTGGCGGCGCTCAGCCCCAGCCTGATCTGCTGGTCGGGCGGTGAGATCCGCGTCGATGGCCGGCCGGTGGGGATCGCGCAGACCCGTGATCGGAACGGACGCCCACTGCCCGTCCTGGTCGGCTGCCGACGCGTGGCGGCCGATCAGGTCTTCCTGCTCAACGCCGCGCCGGGATCGCTGGATGGACGCTATTTCGGGCCGCTGCCACGCAGCGCCGTCATCGGCCAGGTGACGCCGATCTGGGTCGCCGATCATGAGGGCTGACCCTCATCTCGTCCCCGCGCCTTTGTTCGACCAGAACCCTGTCGGCCGCGCCTTCGTCCCGACCATGTCCCGCAATGCCCGTAAGCGGCGTCGCGGTCCAGGGTGGCCGTCAGGCCGGCGCGTCAGCGCCTTGCCCTGGACGGCGACGGCGCCGCGGGCACGCTGGATTGCTCTTGGAGCCCTGGCTTTGATCCTCGCGGGCGCGCTGATTTCGATCGAAGCCCGAGCGCAGGATTTGGCGCGCCCGTCGCGCCTGGAGCGCGAGGGCCTGATCTCAGAAGCCGCGACACGCTTCGCGATCCCGGCGTCCTGGGTCGCCGCGGTAATGGGTGTCGAAAGCGCCAACGATCCGCGCGCGGTCTCCAAGGCTGGCGCGCTCGGCCTCATGCAGGTCATGCCTAGGACCTATGCCGATCTGCGGGCGCGGTATGGGCTGGGGGCCGATCCCTTCCATCCCCGCGACAACGTGATGGCGGGGGCGGCCTATCTGCGGGAACTCTACGACCGGTTCGGCGCCCCGGGGTTTCTCGCCGCCTACAATGCCGGTCCGGACCGCTACGCTCAATACCTCCTGCAGGGCCGGCCCTTGCCGCTCGAGACCCGCCGATATCTGGCGATCCTGGCGCCGAGCGTGATGATCCCTGGCGCGGCGACCTCAACGGGGGAGCCTGTCGCGCCGCCGTCGATCTTTGTCCGTCTGCAGGCCGACCCCGCCGACGTCATGCATCCATCTCCCACCCTGTTCGTCATCCTCACGTCCCGGGGCGATGCGCCGTGACCCGCTTCGAGGTCGCCTGCGGGTTTTCGCACGGTGTCGCGGGATCGGCGGCGGAAGGTCGGTCTTGGTTCAAAAAGATGGAGCGATGGCAAGATAAAAGCCGCGAGGTTCGGCCATGGTTGGGGGGTGAAATACACTACAAAAACAATCCTCTCTCGCGAGGTGTGAAAGCACTGCTCAGCCTGCCAAACCGCTGGAATCCTTATCTCGTAACCGGTTGGCGCACCTCCCGGTGGACGCGCGGCTGATGGTCCAGGACGAGTTCGAGCTCCGGCCAGGTCGGATCCGCAGCCGCGGCGCGGGCGGGGCCAAGACCTTCGTCGGCGAGGCCCTGGCCGCGGCCCAGCGGGCTGGCGGCCTGCATCATCGGGTCCCGAGCCGCGGCAGCGTGTTCGGTCGGGGCCGGGCGTCGAGCCTGTCGGCCAGCCGGGGTCTCGGCCCCCGCGCCCGCCGGGTGATCGTCAAGGCCCGGGTCGTGCGCCAGGCGCCCGGCCGCGCGCCGCTGTCGCTGCACCTGAAATATCTACAGCGGGAGGGCGTCACCCAGGACGGGGAGAAGGGCGCCCTGTTCGACGCTGGCCGCGAACTCGCCGACGGTGCGGCCTTCGCCGAACGGGGCGAGGGCGACCGGCACCATTTCCGGTTCATCGTCTCGCCGGAAGACGCCGCCCAACTGACCGATCTCAAGGCCTTCACCCGCGACCTGATGGGCCAGGCGGAACGCGACCTGGGAACCCGGCTCGACTGGGTGGCGGTGGACCATTGGAACACCGGCCAGCCGCACCTCCACATCATCGTCCGCGGCAGGGATGAGGCGGGCGATGACCTGGTGATCTCCCGCGACTACATCGCCGATGGGTTGCGGTCGCGGGCCGCAGAGCTGGTGACCCTGGAGCTTGGGCCCCGAAGCGGTCTCGAGATCCGTCACGGGTTCGAACAGCAGGTCGGCGCCGACCGCTGGACGGACCTGGATCGCCGGTTGGCTCGGGATGCGGGCCGCGACGGCCTGATCGACGTGCGCCCGCCCGCGGGCGGCGCGGCCGATGAGCTCCACGCGCCAAAGGTAGCGCGCCTGCGCCGACTGCAAGCCATGGGTCTGGCCGAGGAGGTTGGCTCCAGCCGCTGGCGGTTGGCTTCGGACGCCGAGCCCGTCTTGCGGGAGCTCGGCCAGCGCGGGGACATCATCGCGCGCATGCATCGCGCCCTGAGCGGCCAGGGGATCGAACCCGATCCGGCCCGCTTCGTGGTCGAGGGCGGTGGGCCCGTCATGGGCCGCCTGGTCGGGCGGGGTCTCGATGATGAACTGAAGGCCAGCGCCTATGCGGTGATCGATGGGATCGACGGGCGTACCCATCACGTCGCCCTGCAGGACCTGGCCGACGCCTCGGACGCTGCGCCCGGCGCCATCGTCGAGGTCCGGGCGGTGGGGGAGCGCGGCCGGCGAATCCTGGCCGTGCGCTCTGATCTGGACGTCGCGGCCCAGGTGACGGCCCAGGGCGCGACCTGGCTCGATCGGCAGTTGGTGAGCCACGCGGCCGCCGGGATGGGGCAGGGCGGGTTCGCCGCGGAGGTCGAGACGGCCTTGGTCGATCGGACCAAACACCTGATCGGCGAAGGGTTGGCGCGGCGGGCGGGGGGCCGTGTGATCTTCATCCGCGATCTGCTGGAAACCCTTCGTGTCCGGGAACTGGCCGCCGCGGCGGCAGGGGTCGCCGCCGAGACCGGCCTAGAACACCTGCGGCCCGGGGAGGGCGACGCAGTCTCGGGCCTCTATCGGCGCAGGCTGAACCTGGCCTCTGGCCGGTTCGCGGTGATCGAGGGCGGGCTGGGTTTCACCCTGGTCCCCTGGCGCGCCGACCTGGAACGCCAACGCGGCCGGGAGGTCTCGGGCGTCATGGCCGCTGGTGGGGCCGTGGATTGGGCCCTTGGGCGCCAGCGTGGCCCGGAGCGGTGAGGAGATCGACGTGTCGGGAACCAAGGTGATGTGGGGCCAGCTGGCGATCGTCTTCGCCATCGTCCTGGCGGCGATCTGGGCGGCCACCGAGTGGACGGCCCTGCGCCTGGGATTTCAGCCGCAGCTTGGAGCGCCGTGGCTGGTGGTCCAGGGCTGGCCGATCTACCCGCCGCCGGCCTTCTTCTGGTGGTGGTTCGCCTTCGACGCCTATGCGCCCAGGGTCTTCCTCGAAGGCGCGGCGATCGCCGTCTCCGGGGGGATGGCCGCCATCGTCGCGGCGCTTGGTCTGTCGATCTGGCGGGCCCGGGAAGCGCACAACGTGACCACCTATGGCTCAGCGCGTTGGGCCCGGCGCTCGGAGGTGCGGCGATCTGGCCTGTTGAATGAGGCCGGGGTGATGCTGGGCGAACTCGACGGTCGCTATCTGCGCCACGACGGACCCGAGCATGTGCTGTGCTTCGCGCCGACCCGCAGTGGCAAGGGCGTCGGCCTGGTGGTGCCGAGCCTGCTGACCTGGCCGGGCTCGGTGATCGTCCACGACATCAAGGGCGAGAACTGGACCCTGACCTCGGCCTGCCGGGCCCGCGTGGGGCGAGTGTTGCTGTTCGACCCCACCAACCGCGACAGCGCCGCCTACAATCCGCTGCTGGAGGTGCGTCGCGGCGACAGCGAGGTCCGCGATGTCCAGAACGTCGCCGATATCCTGGTGGACCCGGAAGGCGCCCTGGAACGTCGATCCCATTGGGAGAAGACCAGCCATAGCCTGTTGGTCGGCGCGATCCTCCACGTGCTCTATGCCGGCAAGGACAAGACCCTGGCCGGGGTCGCGGGCTTCCTCTCCGATCCTGCGCGGCCGATCGAGGCGACCCTGCGGGCCATGCTGAAGACCCCGCACCTGGGCGACCGGCCACATCCTGTGGTGGCCCAGGCCGCCCGGGAGCTGCTGAACAAGAGCGAGAACGAACGCTCCGGCGTGCTCTCCACCGCCATGTCGTTCCTGGGGCTCTATCGCGACCCGGTGGTCGCCCATGTCACCCGCCGGTGCGACTGGCGGATCGCCGACCTGGTGGAGGGGCCCCGGCCGGCCAGCCTCTATCTGGTGGTGCCGCCGTCCGACATCAGCCGCACCAAGCCGCTGATGCGCCTGCTGCTCAACCAGATCGGCCGGCGGCTGACGGAGGACCTTGGGCGGCGCGACCAGCGCCATAGGCTGCTCCTGATGCTGGACGAGTTTCCGGCCCTGGGACGCCTCGACTTCTTCGAGAGCGCGCTGGCCTTCATGGCGGGCTATGGCCTCAAGGCTGTGCTGATCGCCCAGTCGCTCAACCAGATCGAGAAGGCCTACGGCGCCAACAACGCCATCCTCGACAACTGCCATGTCCGGGTCTGTTTCGCGACCAATGACGAGCGTACCGCCAAGCGGGTGTCGGACGCGCTGGGGACCGCGACCGAGCTTCGAGCCATGAAGAACTATGCCGGTCACAGGCTCTCACCCTGGCTCGGCCACCTGATGGTCTCGCGTCAGGAGACCGCCCGGCCTCTGCTGACCCCCGGCGAGATCATGCAGCTTCCGGCGATGGAAGAACTGGTGCTGGTCTCGGGCGCGCCGCCGATCCGGGCGCGCAAGATTCGCTATTACGAGGATCCTCGCCTGCAGTCCCGGGTCGGCGCCGCGACGGGGTCCACCCCAGGCCAGGCGCCCAGCGACGACTGGTCCGGTCTTGCGCCCTTGGTCCAGCCCGCGGAACCGGCGCCTCGGGTCTCGGCGCTTGACGGGGAGGGCGGGTTGCGGCGCGAGCCTGAACCGCTGTTCGAGGACGGCGTCGAGCCGGTCCCCGTCGCCGACCGTGAGTTCGAGTTCCCGGACGGCCTTGAGGAGAGCGATGACGACCAACAGGCTGGCGAGCTGCAGCGGCGGTTTCGGCGGGTGGCGCGCCAGGCCGCCCTCGATCCCGACGACGGAGTCGAGCTGTGAGCGCCAAGTCGCGCCTGTCGGTCTATCTGGAGCCTGCGCTGCTGCGGGAGCTCGAAATCTTCGCCGCCCAGCGGGCGAAGTCCAAATCCCTGGTCGCCGAGGCCGCCATCGCCTCCTTCCTGTCGCCAGACGCCGCCGAGCGGCAGGAGGCGGCGATCACCCGGCGGCTCGACCAGCATAACCGGGCGGTGGAACGCCTGGAGCGCAACCTCGGCATCGCCATTGAGATGCTGGCCCTGTTCGTCCGGTTCTGGCTGACCACGACGCCGGCGGTCCCGGATGCCGCGCAAAGCGCCGCGCGGGCCAAGGGCCAGGAACGTTATGCGGGGTTTGTCGCTGCGCTCGGGCGGCGGCTGGCGAAGGGGGTGAGCTTCAGCCGCGAGGTGTCGCTGGAGCTGCCGCCGGTTGTCACTATTCGCGACCCTGACCCTGATCCTGGGCTTGAGGAATCCGAGGTTGATCGAGTCCGACCCTAGACGCGCGACGGCTTGTTGGCCATCGCTTGGCGCGCGACAGCATGGGGCCGAACGCCGCTGGGGCCTGGCGATCCGACCCCTGGATAGTGCACCGCAGCCCTCGCCGTAACGCGTGGTCTCCCAACTGTCTGGTCTTCAGCCGCCGCTGGGAGCAGGTGTCTCGTCCATCGCAGGGCATTCGGCCGAGAGGCTGAAGGCCAAGCTGGTTTGAGGGCATGCTGTCGACCTCTTGCCTGGCATCCACATTGTCGCCGGGAAGGTCCGCCGCGCCGCCAAGCGTGACAGCTAGCGACCTCAAGGGGCGAGCGCCGCAGCCCTGGGTCAGAAACTGCCATCAGCCAGACAAACCCTCCTTGTGCTTCGCTGCTGCGGGCTCACGTCAAATCGAAAGCCCGAAAGCAAACTATACTATGATTGGAAGGTTAGGTTTGGCAGATCGAAGGTGTGTGGCTGGCTTGGGAGATTGAGGTCCCGTGTCGCGCCGACTCGGACTAGGTCTCCTTGCGAGCAAAGCTGCGACGAACGTCGAAACGAGGCATTCAAATTAGACGGTTCTTGCACCGACGGTTGCATAATTTGGACGCAGGTCTGTCTAACGCAGTATAAGTGCGGCGAACTTGTGAAGTTCGGGAAATAGCGAAGCGCATTCGCGAAATCGGGTCGCGTGAGGCGTCTTCACCCGATCCCGTAGAGTTTTTCGCAAGCTTATCACAGATCGACGGCATCCACGGCAAGAACATGCCCGAACCTGGGGGTAAAATATGTATATACATAGCTTGACAGGGAGCGCGCGTGCCCCGGAGATTGATCCGTGAGCGGCGGGATCGGTGAGCACCGGTCCGCGCCACACGCAATCAGGGGGATTGGGGCATGACCCGGACATCGACACGACTGCTGCTGGCCAGCGCGCTGACCACGACGATGGCCTTGGTGGCGGGGCAAGCCTCGGCCGAGGCCTCGCCGACCAGCGTTGACGAACTGATCGTCACCGGCAGCCGTATCAAGCGCACCGATATCAGCGGAGTCGGCCCGGCGACGGTGGTCAGTCAGGAGCAGATTGCCAACACCGGCCTCAGCAACGTGGAGACCCTACTGCAGCGGCTCCCCGCCTCGGCGGGCAACGCGGGCGGCCAGACCAACGCCTACTGGACCAGCAATGGCTACGGGACCGCGCAGGTCAATCTGCGCGGCCTGGGCATCAACCGCACCCTGACCCTGATCAATGGCCGCCGAGTCGTGAATGGCGGCACCGGCGCCAATAGCGCCCCGGACTTGAACATGATCCCGACCGCGATCATCGGCCGGATCGATGTCCTGAAGGATGGAGCCTCGGCGATCTATGGCGCCGACGCCGTCGCCGGCGTGGTCAACATCATCACCCTCGACAAGTTCGAGGGCCTGAAGATCTCCGGCAAATACGGGGTCACCGACAAGGGAGACGGACAGGAGTACACGATCGATGGCGTCTGGGGGCTGCGCAACGAGCGCGGCGGCGTCACCGCCGCCTTGACCTACCAGAAGACCGAGTCCGTCAACCTGGCTAACCGGGCGCCTTGCGGCTTGGGGGAGTCGGGGGGCGCGCTGGTGTGCGTCGGCAGCGCGTCCACGATCGGCGGCCGCGCCGTCCTGCCGAACGGCCAACAGATCAACTTCAACCAGGTGCTGGGCGGGAACGGCAATTTCTACGAGCCCTACAGCGCCGCCAAGCACAACTTCAACTCGAACCCGTTCCTGAACGCGGTCAGCCCGATCGAGCGCTTTAGCACCGCCTTCCTGGCCGACTATGCTCTTACCGAGAAGACCACGCTGTTCGGGGAGGTGTTCTTCACGCACCGCGAAAGCCACCAGATCGCCACGCCCGGCACACTGCGCAATCTGGCGATTTCGGCCAGCAACCCGACCAATCCCACCGGCCAAAACATCACCTTGATCCAGCGCAGGCTGGCGGAGCCCGGGCCTCGAATCTTTTCGCAGGAAACCGACACTTACCGTTTCGTGGGCGGCGCGCGAGGCGCGCTCGCCGGCGACTGGACCTGGGAGGCGGCAGTCAACTGGGGCCGCAACACCGGCACCGACGGCATGAGCAACATCGCCAACCTTGATCGGGTGCGGAACTCGGTCAATACTGCGGTGTGCAGTCCCGGCGCCGGCGCGGCGATCCCGTGCGCTGACTATCTCGGCTATGGGGACCTGACGCCTGCGGTCCTGAAATACATCCTGTTCAATTCGCGCGACACCGGGGGCAACGAGCAGCGTAGCGCCACGGCCGACATCACTGGGACCCTCTTTCAGTTGCCCGCCGGGCCGCTGGCCGCCGCCGCCGGCGTGCTCTATCGCGAGGAGAAGGGCTGGCGCAATCCGGACGCCCTGACGGTGCTGGGCGTCGCCAACACCAACCAGCAAGATCCGATCGCTGGCGAAGTGAAGACCAAGGAAGCTTACCTGGAGCTGTCGGCGCCGCTCCTGGCCAACTTCCCCTTGGTCGAGCGCCTGGAGATGGACGCGGCCATCCGTTACTCTGACTATGATCTGTTCGGCAGCAATCAGACCTACAAGGTCGGGCTGAACTGGACCATCGTCCCGAGCCTGCGGCTGCGCGCCACCTATGGCACCGGCTTCCGCATTCCCAGCGTTCCGGAACTGTTCGGGGGGGTAGCCGAAGGCAACCTGACCACCACCGACCCGTGCAGCCGCTACAGCACCAGCGGCAACGCCGTGCTAATCGCCAACTGCAGAGCGTCGGGCGTGCCGGCCGGCTATGTCCAGCTCGGCAACACGGTCCTGACCACGGTGGGCGGCAACAAGAATCTCAGCCCGGAGAGCGCCGAGACCCTCACCCTGGGCGCTGTGTGGCAACCGTCCCAGGTCCATGGCCTGTCGGTGACCCTCGACTATTTCGACATCAAAATCACCGATGCGATCCGATCAATCCCGGGCTCAACCAAGCTTTCGGTCTGCTACGCCTCGCCCGGCCTGACCCACCCGTTCTGTGGTCCGGCCAATTTCACCCGCAGCGCTTTGACCGGCGAGGTGAACTATCTGTCCGCACAGCCTTCGAACGCGGGCGAAGAGCGGATGAAGGGCGTCGATCTGGGCGTGCGCTACGACCTCGACATCGGCGACAAGCGCGCCAGCCTCGACTGGAACACCACCTATCTCGACCAGTATGTGATCACGCCGTTCCAGGGCGCGGCGCCGATCGAATTCGACGGCCATATTGGCGGGGGCAACGGCGGCTACCCGCACTGGCGGTCCAATGCGAGCTTCTCCCTGCAGGCCGAGCGCTGGACCGGAACCTACTCCGTGCAATGGATCGGTAAGGCGACCGACTTCAACGCCGCGCCGACCGCCATCGGCTACCGCTCGCCTAGTGTGTTCTATCACAACGCCCAGTTCGGCTATCGGCTTGGGGAGAGCGCAGACATCGCGGTCGGCGTGGACAACATCTTCGATCGCAAGGCGCCGTTCATCCAGAGCTGGACGGACGGGAACACCGACACCATGACCTACGATCTGCTGGGACGTCGGGGCTATGTGCGGCTGACCTACAAGTTCAGCTAGGAGAGGCCACCCGGCGCCGGAGACGAGACCCACACCCGTCTCCGGCGCTGCACTTCAAACTTTCGACCTGCAAGGAATACCGATGCGCTGGCCCGCCTTGGCGCGAACCACCCACAAATGGCTTGCGCTGATCGTCGGCGTGCAGGCGGTGTTCTGGACCTTCAGCGGCCTCTATATGACCGCGGTCCACCTCGACATCATTCACGGGGATCACCTGGTCCGAAGGATCGCCTCGCCTCCTCTGGCCCTGGCGGGCCTGGCCGAGCCGGGTCCGATCCTGGCGACCGGAGGGGCGGACGCCGCGCTGCGGCTGGAAACACAGCTGGGGCGGCCGGTCTACGTCCTGGAGGGCGCGGCAGGTAAGGCGCTCTTCGACGCCAAAACCGGGGCCCGCCTCTCGCCGCTCGCGAGCGCCGACATCCGGAGCCGTGCGCTGGCCCACTACGCCGGTCCCGGACCGATCAAGGACATGAAGCTGCTCAATGTGGTCCCCAGCGAAATCCGGGGCCGACCCGCGCCGATCTGGCGTGTCGAGTTCGAGGGTCTCTGGCGACCGACCCTCTATCTGTCGCCGCAGACAGGCGAACTGATCGCCAAGCGTCACGACCTGTGGCGGATTTTCGACTTCGTCTGGATGTTCCACATCATGGACTATCAGGAGCGGGAAGACGTCAACAACCTGCTCCTGCGGGTCGTCACCTGGATGGCCGCGATCACCTCGCTCACCGGCGCCTGGCTCTTGTTCTACAGCTTCCGTCGCCGGCGTCGTCCGCGCGGCGCAACCGCCTGAGGCGCCCCCATGTTACTCGTTCGAACCCTGCACAAATGGGTCGGCCTGATCCTCGGCCTCCAATTCGTCCTCTGGACCATCAGCGGTGCGATGATGGCTCTGCTGGACCACCACAAGGTCGCGGCGGACGCGACGCTCCAGCGACCTGCGGCGGTGGCCTTGCCCGCTGGGCTGCTGCCGCTCAGCGCGGTCGGCCAGGATATCGAGGCCCCGATCACCAAACTACGCTTGCGTCCACTGCAGGGGCGATATGTCTATGAAGTGACGACGTCGGCCGGTGTGCGGATCATCGACGCCGTGACGGGAAAGCCTGCGGTTGTCGCCGAGGCCGACGCGGCTTCGATCGCGCGGGCGAACTTCAAAGGCGCACCGCCCATCGCCTCGGTCAGCCTGGTCGAGATCGCAACGGTGGAAACCCGCGCTCTGCCGCTACCGGTATGGCGGGTCGCGTTCGCCGACGGCGACCACACCACCCTCCTGGTGTCGCGCGCCACCGGCGAGGTCCTTGAGCGCCGCAACGACACCTGGCGGCTGTGGGATATCTTCTGGATGATCCACATCATGGATTACTCGAAGCGGGAAAGCTTCAATCATCCCCTGATCATCACGGTGGCGACCGGCGTGGCCTGGCTGGCGCTCAGCGGGGTCATCCTGCTGTTCCGAAGTTTCCGACGGCGCGACTTTGCGTGGGTGCTCGACGGCGCAGCTCACTTGGCCTCGACCCTTCGGTCGGTGCGGGGGCCGTCCTAGGGGACGGGAGGTGTGACGGCGGGGTCACTTGGGGCGCCGACCGCAAGGCTGATGAGCAGGATGGCCGATCCCAGGCTCCCGGTGAGTTCGAGCCGTTCGGCCATCATGTCCCGCACGAGAACCGCGTCCCGGTCGGCGAGCGTGATCCGCTCCTCCCGAGCCTCAAGGGTGAGGGAGCCCTGTGTCACCACCAGGACCACCAGGTCCGAGGACAAGGCGATCGAGGCCCGCGACTCGATCGTCAGCGGGGCGGCATGGGCTTGGGCGCGGCCCCGGCGGGTCATGATGTTGAGGTCGTGGGTGGGGCCGTCGAGCGGGGTGGCGAAGCAACTGGCCTCACCGGGGAAGGCATGGACGGGATCCCCCACGCTCAGCGTCACGGGGGGCCGTCCGCCTACGGCTAGGCGGATACGTCCGTCGAGAACCACGAACCGCCGATCGACCCCGTCGAACCGTGAGAAGGGGCCAGGCTCGCAGACCTCGGCCAAGCTGATGCGCCAGTCGAAGTCCTCAAGGCCGGATTCGGTCGGACCGGCGGCCACTTCCCGGGTCACCCCGCCGCCATTCTTCCAGGGCGCGGCGGCCCGGTCGGCGGCGCGCAGCACGCGCAGGCTCATCCCAATATGCCCGGCAGGTCGAGCTGCTTCTCACGGGCCACCTGCAGGGCGATGCCGTAGCCGGCGTCGGCGTGGCGCATGACCCCCGTGGCGGGATCGTTCCACAGCACCCGAGCGATGCGGCGGCCGGCCGCCTCGGTGCCGTCGCAGACGATCACCATGCCGGCGTGCTGTGAAAACCCCATGCCGACCCCGCCGCCGTGATGCAGCGAAACCCAGGTCGCGCCGGACGCGGTGTTCAGCAGCGCATTGAGCAGGGGCCAGTCGGATACTGCGTCGGAGCCGTCGCGCATGGCCTCGGTCTCGCGGTTGGGGGAGGCCACCGAGCCCGAGTCCAGATGGTCGCGACCGATGACGATCGGCGCCTTGAGCTCGCCGGAGGCGACCATCTCGTTGAAGGCCAGGCCCAGCCGGTGCCGATCGCCCAGACCCACCCAGCAGATGCGGGCGGGCAGGCCCTGGAACTTGATCTTGCGGGCGGCCATGTCGAGCCAGGTGTGCAGGTGCGGGTTGTCGGGGATCAGTTCCTTCACCTTGGCGTCGGTGCGGGCGATGTCTTCCGGGTCGCCGGAGAGCGCCACCCAGCGGAACGGCCCGATCCCGCGGCAGAACAGCGGGCGGATATAGGCCGGCACGAAGCCGGGGAAATCGAAGGCGTTGGCGACCCCGGCCTCCTTGGCCATCTGGCGGATGTTGTTGCCGTAGTCGACGGTGGGCACGCCGGCGGCCTGGAAGTCCAGCATGGCCTGGACGTGTTCGGCCATCGAGGCTCGGGCGGCCTCCTCCACCTGGCTCGGATCCTGCTCGCGCATGGCCGCCCAGCGTTCCAGGCTCCAGCCCTTGGGCAGGTAGCCGTTGATCGGGTCGTGGGCCGAGGTCTGGTCGGTGAGCAGGTCGGGCCTTACGCCGCGCTTGAAAAGCTCGGGCAACAGCTCCGCGGCGTTGCCCAGCAGGCCGACGGAGATCGGGGTCTTGTCGCGGCAGGACTGCTCGATCCAGCCCAGGGCCTCGTGGAGGTCCTCGGTCGATCGGTCGAGGTAGCCGGTGCGCAGGCGCATGGCGATGGAAGCGGGGTTGCATTCGATGGCCAGGCAGGAAGCTCCGGCCATCACCGCCGCCAGGGGCTGGGCGCCGCCCATGCCGCCCAGGCCCGCGGTCAGCAGCCAGCGGCCGGAGAGGTCACCAGCATAATGCTGGCGGCCCATCTCCACGAAGGTCTCGTAGGTGCCCTGAACGATCCCCTGGGCGCCGATATAGATCCAGGAGCCGGCGGTCATCTGGCCGTACATGGCCAGGCCCTTGCGATCGAGCTCGTTGAAGTGCTCCCAGGTGGCCCAGCGCGGCACCAGGTTGGAATTCGCGATCAGCACCCGCGGCGCGTCAGCGTGGGTCTTGAAAACCCCCACGGGCTTGCCGGACTGGACCAGCAGGGTCTCGTCGTCCTCCAGGCGGCGCAGGGTCTCGACGATCTTGTCGTAGCTCTCCCAGTCGCGGGCGGCGCGGCCGATGCCGCCATAGACCACCAGCTCCTCCGGGCGCTCGGCCACGTCGGGGTGCAGATTGTTCATCAGCATGCGCAGCGGCGCTTCGGTGAGCCAGCTCTTGGCGGTGCGCTGCGTTCCGGTGGCGGCGCGGATGACGCGGGTGGTGTCGAGGCGGGTCATGAGGGTCTCAGGCTTTGGCGAAGGCCAGGCAGGCCTTCAGGACGTCGGCGAGGGTGGCGCGCAGGGGCGTGGCCTGGTTTTCGGAATAGGGCGCGGGCCAGGTCTGCGGCGTGGGCGGTTCGGCCGGGTCGTCCATGTAGCCACGGCAGGCGAGCTCCATCTGGATCGCGTGCACGTTCGCGTCCGGCCGACCATAACGGCGCGTGGTCCAGCCGCCCTTGAAGCGGCCGTTGGTGACCTGGCTCAGGTTCGCGGCGGCGCAGGCTGCCTCCACCGCGCCGGTCAGGGCCGGATCGCAGGCCGCGCCGCTGTGGGTCCCGATGTTGAACTGCGACAGCTCGCCATCGAACAGGCGCGGGATACGCGAGCGGATTGAATGGGCGTCATAGAGCACGACGCGGCCATGCCGGGTGGCGAGGCGTGTCAGCTCGGCCTCAAGGGTGTCGTGATACGGCTGGAACCAGGCGGCTCGCCGACGGTCGATCTCGGCCGTGTCGGGCGCTTGGCCGTCGCGATAGAGCGGCTCACCGTCGAAGCTGGTGGTCGGGCAGAGCTCGGTGGTGGCCTGGCCCGGATAGAGCGAGGCGCCCGACGGGTCGCGGTTCACGTCGATCACCGCGCGCGAGATGCGGGTGCGGACGGTGGTGGCGCCCAGGCCGGCGGCGAAATCGTACAGCCGGTCGATCCACCAGTCGGCATCCTTGCGGGCCAGCCAGGCCGAGGCCATGCGGCCCTCGATCTCGGGTGGGATCTCCGTGCCGGTGTGGGGGAAGCTGACCACCAGCGGTGCGTCGCCGCGATGGACATCGAGCCAGTCGGTGGTCATTGGGCGACTTCCGGGAGGGCCACGGCCGCCGCCTGGACCACGGCGCCGGAGCGCACCAGGTCGATGGCCTTGGCGATGTCGGGGTGGAAGTGGCGGTCGTCGGATAGGTGGGGGACCTGGGCGCGGAGCAGGGTGCGGGCGGCCTCAAGCGGCGCGCTGGAGGTCTGGGGTGCATGGAAATCGCAGCCCTGGGCGGCGGCCAGCAGCTCGATGGCGATCACCGCGCTGGCGTTCTCTGCCATGCCCAACAGGCGTCGCGCGCCGTGGGCGGCCATCGAGACATGGTCCTCCTGGTTGGCCGAGGTGGGGATGGAATCGACGCTGGCCGGATAGGCCTTCTGCTTGTTCTCCGAGACCAGGGCCGCGGCGGTGACCTGGGGGATCATGAAGCCGGAATTGAGCCCCGGCTTCGGGGTCAGGAAGGCCGGCAGACCCGACAGCGCCGGGTCGACCAGCATGGCGATGCGGCGTTCGGCGAGGGAGCCGATCTCGCAGATGGCCAGCGCGATCATGTCGGCCGCGAAGGCCACGGGCTCGGCGTGGAAGTTGCCGCCGGAAAGCGCCTCGTCGGTGTCCGGAAAGATCAACGGATTGTCGGAAACGCCATTGGCCTCGAAGGTCAGAGTCGTCGCGGCTTGGCGCAGCACGTCGAGGGCGGCGCCCATCACCTGGGGCTGGCAGCGCAGGCAATAGGGATCCTGCACCCGCTCGTCGCCGCTCAGATGGGACGCGCGGATCGCCGAGCCGGCCATCAGGGCGCGGAGAGCGTCGGCGGCCTCGATCTGGCCCGGCTGGCGGCGCAGGATGTGGATGCGGTGGTCGAACGGGGTGTCCGAACCCTTGGCGGCTTCGGTCGACAGAGCGCCGGTGACCAGGGCGCTTTGGAACAGCACCTCGGTCTCGAACAGGGCCGCCAGGGCGTTGGCGGTGGAGAACTGGGTGCCGTTGAGCAGGGCCAGGCCTTCCTTGGGGCCTAGCGTGACCGGCGCCAGGCCCGCCTGGGCCAGGGCCTCGGCGGCCGGGCGGCGGGCCTCGCCCACGAAGATCTCGCCGACCCCGATCATGGCGGCGGCCATGTGCGCCAGGGGGGCGAGGTCGCCGGAGGCGCCGACCGAGCCCTGGCCGGGGATCACCGGGATCAGTCCCTCGGCCAGCATGGCCTGCAGCACCTTCAGGGTTTCCGGCTGTACGCCCGACGCGCCCTGGGCGAGGCTGGCCAGCTTCAGCGCCAGCATCAGCCGGGCGATCGGGACGGGCGTCGCCTCGCCGACACCGGCGGCGTGGGACAGCACGATGTTCCGCTGCAGCGTGGCCAGGTCGCAGGCCTCGATCCGGACGGTGGCCAGTTTCCCGAACCCGGTGTTGATCCCGTAGACCGGTTCGCCGTGAGCCAGGATGCGGGTCACCGCCGCCGCGCTCTCGGCGACGATGGGCCAGGCCGCAGGCGCCAGGCTTGCCGGGGCGCCCCGATAGATGTCGCGCCATTCCGCCAGCGAAACCGCGCCGGGGTTCAAGATCACCGGGTTCATCCCCGACCTCCAAATACGCGGGCATGGAGCGGGTTGAAGCCCATGCGATAGACCAGCTCCGCTGGCCGCTCGATGTCCCAGATCGCCAGATCGCAACGCTTGCCGGCCTCCAAGGTCCCGATCTTGCCCGGCAGGCCCAGGGCGCGGGCTGCCTCGCGGGTGACCCCCGCCAGGCACTCCTCGACCGTCATGCGGAACAGGGTGGCGGCCATGTTCATCACCAGCAGCGGCGAGGTCAGGGGCGAGGTGCCGGGGTTACAGTCGGTGGCGAGCGCCATGGGCACGCCGGCGGCGCGCAGCGCGGCGATCGGCGGCGGCCGGGTCTCGCGAACGAAGTAGTACGCGCCAGGCAGCAAGGTGGCGACGGTCCCGGCCGCAGCCATGGCGGCGACGCCGCCTTCGTCCAGATGCTCCAGGTGGTCGGCGGACAGGGCGCCGATTTCGGCGGCGAGAGCCGCGCCGTGGAGGTTGGAGAGCTGTTCGGCGTGCAGCTTGACCGGCAGGCCGTGGCGCCGGGCCGCCTCGAACACCCGGCGGACCTGGGCCGGGGTGAAGCCGATCCCCTCGCAGAAGGCGTCGACCGCGTCGGCGAGGCCCGCTGCCGCGACCGCGGGGATCATCTCGTGGCAGACTAGGTCGATATAGCCGTCCGGATCGTCGGCGAATTCCGGCGGCAGGGCGTGGGCGCCGAGGAAGGTGGTGCGGATGCGGACGGCGCGGCGATCGGCCAGGGCGCGGGCGGCGCGCAGGGATTTCAGCTCATCGGCCAGGGACAGGCCGTAGCCGGACTTCACCTCCACCGTGGTGGCGCCCTCGGCGAGCAGGGCGTCGAGACGGGGGAGGGCAGCCTCGACCAGTTCGGCTTCCGAAGCCGCCCGGGTGGCGGTCATGGTGGAGACGATGCCGCCGCCGTCGCGCGCGATCTCCTCGTAGGAAGCGCCGGCCAGCCGCCGCTCGAACTCGTGGGCGCGGTCGCCGCCGAACACCAGATGGGTATGCGGGTCGATCAGGCCCGGGGTGACCCAGCGGCCTTCGCAGTCGACGACCTCGTCAGGATGAAGGGCCGGCGCGTCGGCGCGGCGTCCCGCATAGAGGATGACGCCGTCCCGGACGGCGACCACGCCGTCCTCGATCTCGCCCAGGCCGGACAAGGCTTTTGCAAACGTCGCCAGTCGAGCGTTGGTCCAAACCCGGTCGCAACGCAAATCGCCCTCCCGCTCCAATAGGTCTATACTTAGCGGCGGTTCATTTTTTTGTATAGACATAACGGAGCGCCTAGCTGGAGTGGCGCGAAATGGGGGCCAAGCATGACCGAGACGAGCTTGTGGTTCGCAGATGCGCTGCTATCAGAGGGCTGGTCGCGGGGCGTTCGCCTACGCTTGGTGGGCGGTCAAATCGTCGATATGGAGACTGCCGTCACCGCCGAATCCGGCGAGCCGCGCCATGATATTGGTCTGCCTGGCCTCGCGAACCTGCACAGCCATGCCTTTCAGCGGGCCATGGCGGGTCTGACCGAGACGAGAGGGTCCGACAGCGACAGTTTCTGGAGCTGGCGCGAGCTCATGTACCGCTTCGTGGAGCGGCTCGGCCCAGATGACCTTGAGGCCGTGGCGGCCCTGGCGTTCATGGAAATGCTGGAGTGCGGGTTCACCCGCGTCGGCGAGTTCCACTATCTACACCATGCCCCGGACGGTCGGCCTTTCGCCAATATCGGCGAGATGGCCGAGCGACTGGCCGCTGCGGCGGGTGAGACCGGGATCGGCCTCACCCTGCTTCCGGTTTTCTACGCCCAGTCCGGGTTCGGCGGAGCGCCGCCAAAGGCAGGACAGCGGCGGTTCATCAACTCGACGGAGAGCTACGCCCGGCTTCTGGAAGCGTCGCGGGCCGCCGTTCGGGCCTTGCCCGACGGACGGGTCGGGGTGGCGCCTCATAGCCTGCGGGCGGTGACGGAGGCGCAACTCCAGACGATCACCGACCAGGCGTTGGGACCGATCCACATCCATATCGCGGAACAGATGCAGGAGGTGTCCGACTGCCTGGCTTGGTCGGGTTCGCGTCCGGTGGACTGGCTGATGGACCGCTTTCCGATCGATGCGCGCTGGTGCCTGGTTCACGCGACGCACCTCTCGCCGCAGGAAGTCCTCCGGCTCGCCCGTAGCGCGGCGGTCGCCGGCCTCTGCCCGATCACTGAAGCCAATCTCGGCGATGGCGTCTTCCCGGCCCCGGCCTTCCTGCAGGCAGGCGGGCTATTCGGGATCGGCAGCGATTCCAATGTCCGCCTCGACGCGGCGGAGGAGCTCCGCATCCTGGAATACGGCCAGCGCCTGACCGGGTTTGGCCGCAATATGTTGGCGTCGGGGGCCGGCGCCTCGACCGGCGCCGACCTGTTCCGCAGCGCGGTTGCGGGCGGAGCGCGGGCGCTAGGCGAGCCCTCGCCCGTCGGCTTGGCGCGCGGCTCCCCGGCCGATATCGTCAGCCTCGCGGGCGATCATCCGGACCTTGTCGGCCGTACCGGAGACCGCTGGATCGACAGTTGGGTCTTCGCCGGCGGCGCGCGCGCCGTGGACTGTGTCTGGCGCCTCGGCCAGAAGGTGGTCGAGCATGGACAACACCATGCCCGATCGCGGATCGTCGCCCGCTACCGCGGCGTGCTTGAAGGACTTGTCCAGTGATCGCTCATGGCTGACGCCTCGGACCCGAGCCTCCACAAACGCATCCGCAGCGATATCTCCGAGCGTATCCTTTCGGGCGCTTGGCCGCCGGGTTTTCGAATTCCGTTCGAGCGTGACCTGATGATCCAGTACGGCTGCTCACGGATGACCGTAAACAAGGCGCTGGCGCCCCTGGCCGAGACGGGGCTGATTGTGCGTCGGCGACGGGCTGGCTCCTTCGTGTCGCGACCGCGCATCCACTCGGTGGTGCTGGACATTCCCGACATCCAGTCTGAGGTGACGGCGCGAGGCGAGCCCTATGCCTACGAACTGCTGTCCCGCAAGGTGCGCGTGGCCACCCGGCGCGAGTGCGAGGAGTTGGCCCTCGACACCCCGGTTCCGGTCGTGGCGCTACGCTGCCTGCATAGGGCCAGCGGCCGGCCCTTCGCCCTGGAGGAGCGGCTGATCAATCTGGACGCGGTGCCGCAGGCCGAAGCGGTCGACTTCTCCCTCACTGCACCAGGCGCTTGGCTCTTGGGTCACGTGCCCTGGACGGAGGCCGAACACCGGATCAGCGCGGCCAATGTGCAGCGGAGCACGGCCAATATCTTGGGCATCGAGCCGATGGCGGCTTGTCTCGTCCTCAAGCGACGAACCTGGCGCGGGGACGACAAGATCACATATGTCCGTCTGGTTTTCCCGGGCGAAGCCTACGATCTGGTGGCCCGCTTCGCACCGTCCAATGGCCAAGGCCAGCCGGCGGACGACGACCGGGACTAAGGGTCCGTGGACAATTAAGTGCGCCATCAATCCGGTCAGAAACGGGAAATTGCCTCGCATCAACGGAAGCGAGCGATTCACTTATTTGTCCGCGAGCCCTAAGCCAAGCCGCGCGTCGATATCCGGTCTGAGCTCTCAAACTCACGGATCACGCTGAGGGCTCGGGTCCGCGATAGGACCTCTGGAGCTCATTGTCTTGCCCGGCGGGTCACGGGTCTTAGCCCTTGCGCCAGTCTTCGTGCGCCATGGCCCTACTACGACCCTGTGGGTGTTGATCGGTCCGGTTTCCGTCGCTCATGAGTCCCCCCGTTCCGTCGCCGCATGGGCGACCACGGGAGGTTCACTTGGGCGTCACCCCGATCCGCAGCGAGGTCCTGGTCCGCAGCGTGCGGATGCTGCGCACGGCTATGGGCCCGCAGATCGCGGTCTGGCTGGACGATCCGACGATCGTCGAGATCATGCTCAATCCCGACGGGCGCCTTTGGCTCGATCGGCTCGGGGTCGGACTGTGCGCCTCGGCTCATGACCTGTCGGCCGCAGACGGCGAGCGGATCGTGCGCCTGGTCGCCCACCACGTGGGCGTCGAGGTTCATGCGGGCGCGCCGCGTATTTCGGCCGAATTGCCGGAGACCGGCGAGCGGTTCGAAGGTCTCCTGCCGCCAGTGGTCGCGGCGCCGGCCTTCTCGATCCGAAAGCCCGCCATCTCGATCTTCAGCCTGGAGGCCTACGCGGCGGCCGGAGTGATGTCCCAGGCCCAGGCCCTGACCCTGGGCGCGGCGGTCGCTGGGCGGCGCAACATCCTGATCGCCGGCGGCACCTCCACCGGCAAGACCACGCTCGCCAATGCCTTACTGGCCGAAGTGGCCAAGACTGGGGACCGCGTGGTCCTGATCGAGGACACGCGCGAGCTTCAATGCTCGGCCCCCAACCTGGTGTCGCTGCGGACCAAGGATGGCGTCGCCTCCCTGACCGATCTGGTGAGGTCGGCCCTGCGCCTTCGGCCCGACCGGATCCCGATCGGGGAGGTGCGTGGCGGAGAGGCGCTCGACCTGCTGAAGGCCTGGGGCACCGGACATCCCGGCGGGATCGGGACGATCCATGCCGGCTCAGCCATGGGGGCGCTGCGGCGCCTCGAACAACTGGTCCTTGAGGCCGTCGCCGTGGTTCCCCGCGCGCTCATCGCCGAGACCATCGATGTGATCGCCGTGTTGTCCGGCCGCGGCGAGTGCCGGCGGCTGAGTGAATTGGCGCAGGTCGCCGGCCTGACCCTGGCAGGCGACTACGCCCTGACCCGCATCCCAGACCCCGAAGGAGACCAACCATGATCCCGCGCCTTTCGCGATGGAGGGCCACGGCTGTTGTCGCCCTGACCACAGTCCTGGCGACCGGCCCAGCCTATGCCGCGGGCTCGTCGATGCCGTGGGAAGCCCCGCTGCAGAAGATCCTGGAGTCCATCGAGGGCCCGGTGGCCAAGATTATCGCGGTGATCATCATCGTGGTCACCGGCCTGACCCTGGCCTTCGGCGACACCTCCGGTGGCTTTCGCCGGCTGATCCAGATCGTCTTCGGCCTGTCGATCGCCTTCGCCGCCTCGAGCTTCTTCCTGTCGTTCTTCTCCTTCGGCGGCGGGGCGCTGATCTGATGGCCCAGGCCGATCCCATCGCCGGGTTCGAGGCTCCGGTTCACCGGGCCCTGACCGAGCCCATGCTGCTGGCCGGCGCGCCCCGCGCCCTGGCGATCGTCAATGGCACCTTGGCCGGCGCCCTGGGTCTGGGTCTTCGGCTCTGGCTGCTTGGCCTGGTGGTATGGGCCGTGGGCCATGGCCTGGCGGCCTGGGCGGCCAGGCGCGATCCGCTGTTCGTCGAGGTGGTGCGCCGGCACCTCCGCACCCCTTCGCACCTGGGGGTCTGACGCCATGTTCGACCTTCGGGAATATCGCAAGCGGGGCGCTCAACTCCCCGATTTCCTGCCCTGGGCCGCCCTGGTCGGCCCCGGCCTGGTGTTGAACAAGGACGGCTCGTTCCAGCGCACGGCGCGGTTCCGGGGGCCGGATCTCGATTCCGCGACAGATGCCGAACTGGTGTCGGTGGCCGGCCGGCTCAACAACGCCCTGCGCCGGCTGGGTTCCGGGTGGGCGATCTTCGTCGAGGCCCAGCGCGACGCCGCGGAGACCTACCCATCGAGCACCTTTCCCGATGCAGCTTCGGAGCTGGTTGAGGAAGAGCGGCGGGCCCAGTTCGAGGCGCATGGCGCGCATTTTGAGAGCCGCTACTTCCTGACCTTCGTCTTCCTGCCGCCGGCGGAACAGGCCGCGCGCGTGGAGGGCTGGCTCTATGAGGGCCGGCAGGCCGGTGGCGTCGATTGGCGCGAGAGCCTTCGCGGCTTCCAGGATCGCACCGATCGGATCCTCGCCCTGTTCGAAGGCGTGCTGCCCCAGGCCGCCTGGCTCTCGGACGTCGAGACCTTGTCATTCCTGCATTCGACGATTTCGACGTCGCGTCATCGGGTCGCCGTGCCGCAGACGCCGATGCATCTCGACGTCCTCTTGGCCGACCAGCCGCTGGTCGGCGGCCTGGAGCCCAGGTTGGGCGGGAGCCATCTGCGGGTCCTGACGATCAGCGGCTTCCCGACCTCCACCTGGCCGGGCCTGCTCGACGATCTGAACCGGCTGGCCTTTCCCTATCGATGGTCCACCCGCGCCATCTGCCTCGACAAGGTCGACGCCGCCAAGGTGCTGGCGCGGATCCGCCGGCAATGGTTCGCCAAGCGCAAGTCGATCATGGCGATCCTCAAGGAGGTGCTGACCAACGAGGCCTCAAGCCTCGTCGACACCGACGCTGAGAACAAGGCGCTCGACGCAGACGAGGCGCTGCAGGACCTGGGCGCCGACTTTGTCGGCCATGCCTATGTCACCGCCACGGTGTGCGTCTGGGACACCAGCCCTGCGACGGCGGCCGCCAAGCTGCGCCAGGTGGAGAAGGTCATCCAGGGGCGGGACTTCGCCTGCACGATCGAGACCGTCAACGCGGTCGAGGCCTGGCTGGGCGGATTGCCGGGCCATGCCTACGCCAATGTCCGGCAGCCCCCGATCTCGACGCTCAATCTCGCCCATATGATCCCGCTCTCGGCGGTGTGGGCGGGTCCGCCGCGCAACGATCATCTCGATGGGCCGCCGCTGTTCTTCGCCAAGACCGAGGGCGCGACGCCCTTCCGCTTCTCGCCGCATGTCGGAGATGTCGGCCACACAATGGTGGTCGGGCCGACCGGCGCGGGCAAAAGCGTGCTGCTGGCGCTCATGGCCCTACAGTTCCGGCGGTATCGGAACGCGCAGGTCTTCGCCTTCGACTTCGGCGGCTCGATCCGCGCAGCCGCCCTGGCCATGGGAGGCGACTTCCACGACCTCGGCGCATCACTGGGCGACCTACCGGCCGAGGCGGTTTGCCTGCAGCCTCTGGAGCGTGTGGACGATCACGCCGAGCGGGCCTGGGCGGCCGAATGGGTCGCGGGGCTCCTCAGTCGCGAGGGCGTTCAGCTGTCGCCTGAGGCCAAGGAACATGTCTGGTCGGCTCTGAACAATCTGGCCACGGCGCCGGCCGCCGAGCGGACCCTGACCGGCCTGGCCGCCTTGCTCCAATCCCAATCCCTGAAACAGGCCATCGCGCCCTTCACCCTGGCGGGACCATGGGGCGGCCTGCTCGATGGCGACCACGAGCATCTTGGCGCCGCGTCCGTCACCGTGTTCGAGACCGAAGGCCTGGTGGGAACCACAGCCGCGCCCGCGGTCCTGGCCTACCTCTTCCACCGCATCGCCTCACGGCTCGACGGTCGCCCCACCCTGGTCATCGTCGACGAAGGTTGGCTGGCGTTGGACGACCCCACCTTCGGCGCGCAGCTGCGCGAGTGGCTGAAGACCCTGCGCAAGAAGAACGCCTGCGTGGTCTTCGCCACCCAGTCCCTGGCCGACATCGAGGCCAGCGCCATAGCCGCCTCGATCATCGAGAGCTGCCCGACCCGGATCTTCCTGCCCAACGACCGAGCCCAGGAACCGCAGCTTGCCGCCAGCTATGGCCGGTTTGGTCTCAACCAACGTCAGATCGAAATCCTCAGCCAGGCGATCCCCAAGCGCGACTACTACTGCCAGTCCCGGCGGGGAAACCGGCTCTTCGAGCTCGGCCTGGGGGAGGTGGCGCTGGCCTTATGCGCCGCCTCGGCCAAGGCCGACCAATTGGCCATCGCCGACCTGCTCGCCCGCTTCGGTGCGGCGAAGTTCGCCGCGGCCTGGCTCAACCATCGCGGATTGCCGTGGGCCGCCGAACTCCTCGGCCAGCCCCAACCTCAGACTCGAATGGAGAGCGTAGGATGACCACGCCGAGATTCCCTCGCCGCGCCCTGTTTGGCGCCGCCCTGGCGCTAGTGCTCGCGAGTCCGGCCGCCGCCCAGCTCGCCGTGTTCGATCCGACCAACTACGCGTCCAATGTGCTCCAGGCGGCCCGCGCGCTGGAGCAGATCAACAACCAGATCCGCGCGCTGCAGAACCAGGCGCTGAGCCTCGTCAACCAGGCGCGCAACCTGGCGCAGCTGCCCTATTCGTCACTTCAAGCTATCGAGACAAACCTTAACCGGATCGAGGACTTGATGGGCCAAGCTCAGCGGGTCGCCTACGACGTCAAGGCCATCGAGCAGGAGTTCGGACGCAACTACACCGTCGACGCCAGCGCCTCGGATCTCGCCCTGTTGTCGTCGGCCCAGAAGCGTTGGGCCAATTCCGCCGCGGCCTTCCGCGATGCGCTCAATGTCCAGGCCGGCGTCGTCACCGGCATGCCGGCGGCCCAGGCCGAGACCCGCGCGCTGGTGACCGCCAGCCAGGGGGCCACCGGCGTCGTGCAGGCCACCCAGGCCGGAAACCAGCTTCTGGCGCTGCAGTCCCAGCAACTGGCGGACCTGGCGGCGATGATGGCGGCCCAGGGGAGGGCGACCGCCTTGGAGCAGGCCGAGCGCGCCGCCAGCCATGACCAGGCCCAGGAACAGTTCCGGCGGTTCATGGATCGCAAGCAGGGCTATCAGGCCCAGCCCGTGGAGATGTTCCATTGACCCGGTCCCTAACGCGGCTTCTGTCGCCCCTGACGATCATGCTCCTCATCAGCGCCTGCCAGCGGGGGCCCATGGATCCGCCAAGGCAGGCGGTCCTCAAAGGCAAGGCTCTGGCGCGAGAACTGGATCGCTGCCGCCACCTGGGGCTGGAGGTCTACAGAGACCGGGCCTGCATCGCCGCTTGGCGGGCCAACGACGATCACTTCATGGGCCGTGACAAGGATCTGCGGCGATGAACACCGGCGTCGTCGATCGTTTCCTGGAGATATTCACCCGCTATATCGACGGGGGCTTCGGCCTGCTGGGCGGTGAGGTCGGCTTCCTGGCGAGCACGCTGGTCGCCATCGATGTCACCTTGGCGGCGCTGTTCTGGTCCTGGTCGTCGGGCGACGACATCATCGCGCGGCTGATCAAGAAGACGCTCTATGTGGGCTTCTTCGCGTTCCTGCTGTCGAACTTCAACGGTCTGGCTCGGGTGGTCTTCGAGTCCTTTTCCGGTCTCGGCCTGAAGGCTACCGGTGGCGCCATGTCGGCGTCCGACTTCCTGCATCCTGGCAAGCTCGGCCAGGCCGGCATCGATGCCGGGGCGCCGATCCTGGAGGCCGCCATGCAGATGTCGGGCTTTCCGGGCGTCTTCGAGCGCTTTCCTCAAATCATCGTCCTGATGATCGCCTGGCTGGTGGTGTTGGTGGCCTTCTTTGTCCTGGCTGTGCAGCTCTTCGTGACCCTGATCGAGTTCAAGCTCACCACCCTGGCCGGCTTCGTCCTCGTCCCCTTCGGTCTGTTCGGCCGCACGGCCTTCCTCGCCGAGCGCGTGCTGGGCAATGTCGTGGCCTCCGGCGTGAAGGTCCTGGTCCTGGCGGTGATCGTCGGCATCGGCTCGACCCTGTTCAGCGAGTTCGTGCAGGATTTCGGCGGGCGATCGCCGTCCATCGAGGAGGTGCTGGCCCTGGCCTTGGCGGCCCTGTGTCTCCTGGGCCTGGGCATCTTCGGGCCCTCCATCGCCAGCGGCCTGGTCTCCGGGGCGCCACAGCTCGGCGCTGGCGCGGCCGTCAGCACCGGTCTGGCGGCAGGTGGGCTAGGTGTCGCCGCCGCCATGGGCGCCCGGGGCATGATGGGCGCGGCGGTCGGTGGGGTTCGACAAGCCATCTCCGCGGCCGGGGGCGGTCGTTCCGGGCCGAGCGGCTCCGGCGACGGCGGTCAGGGCCCGAAACCAGCGGGTCCGGGCGGCGGCGGGTCATCGCCTCCGGGCGGCGGATCTGGCGCCCCGGCCTGGGCCAAGCGCCTGCAACACCGCCAGGCCGCCGTCCACGGTGCGACCGCCGCCGCCCACGCCGTGCGGTCCGGCGACCATGGCGGCGGCGGTGCATCTGTCTCTCTTGCGGAGGATCGCTCATGAACGCCTTCCGTCGCCCCGGCGTCCGCTATGGTGAGACCCCGGAACTGGAAACCCCCTACCAGAGGGCCGCCCATGCCTGGGACGACCGGATCGGGTCGGCCCGGATCCAGGCGCGCAACTGGCGGCTCATGGCCTTTGCCAGCATCCTCCTCTCAGGTGGGCTTGCCGCCGCACTGGTCTGGCAGGGTGCGCACGGCAGCGTGACGCCGTGGGTGGTTGAGGTAGACCGTCTCGGCGAACCCCAGGTCGTCGCACCGGCGGTGGCGGGCTACAAGCCGACCGACCCGCAGATCGCCTGGCATCTCGCCCGGTTCATCGAGGAGGTCCGGTCGATCTCGGCCGATCCCGTGGTGGTGCGGCAGAACTGGCTGCGCGCCTACGACTACACCACTGACCAGGGGGCCCTAGCGCTCAGCGCCTATGCCCGGTCCGACGATCCCTTCGCCAAGGTCGGCGCGACCCAGGTCGCCGTGGACGTGTCCAGCGTGATCCGCGCCTCGCCGTCGAGTTTCCGGGTGGCTTGGGTCGAGCGCCGCTATGTCGACGGGGCCCTTGCGGCCACCGAGCGTTGGACGGCGATCATCGGCGTCGTGATCCAGCCGCCGCGAACCGCCGAGCAGCTTCGGAAGAACCCGCTGGGCGTCTTCGTCCACGCGCTGAACTGGTCGAAGGAACTCGGCTGATGCGCAGCTTGATCCTCACGCGCACGGCCTGGCTCGCCCTGGCGGGTTGCGCGTCCCAGCCCGCACCCATTTTGGCCATCGCGCCGCCTGAGCCTGTCGCCGTGGTTGAACCCCGGCCTGCCGTCGTCGCGCCACGGATCCTAGCCTCGACGCCGGCGCCAAATCCTCCTGAACCTCGCCACAGCGTTCGGGGGTCGTCGTCGGTCACGCCTGCCGAGGATCTCTTGACCCTGGTCGCCAGGGCCAACGCCGCGGCGCGGGTGCAGCCCGGCCCCGGGGCCTATTCGAACGCCGCGCAAATCTATGTGTTCGCCGAAGGCGCGCTCTATCAGGTCTATGCCGCGCCCGGCCGGGTGACCGACATCGTCCTGCAGCCGGAAGAGAGGCTCGCCGGCGTCGGGCCGGTCGCCGCGGGAGACACCACCCGTTGGGTCATCGGCGACACCGAGAGCGGCGCCGGCGCCGAGCGGCGGACCCATATCCTCGTGAAGCCCACCCGGTCGGACCTGCGGACCAACCTGGTGATCAACACCGATCGGCGAACCTATCATTTGGAGCTTCGCGCCAACGCGAGCACCTATATGGCGGCGGTCTCTTGGCGCTATCCTGCGGACGAGGCGCGGGCCGCGGAGGCCAAGCGACTGGCCCAGGCCGAAGCCGAGGCCACTCAGGCTCCAGCCTCCGGCGCCCTGTACTTCGGCTACCAGATTGTGGGCCACGCGAGCTGGCGGCCGGTCCGGGTCTATGACGACGGCCGGCAGACCTTCATCGAGTTTCCGGCCTCGGTCGCCCAAGGGGACATGCCGCCGCTGCTGGTGGGGTCCTCCGGCCACGCCCTGGAGATCGTGAACTATCGCGTCCACGGCCAGCGCATGATCGTGGATCGCCTCTTCGAGAGGGCCGAGCTCCGCCTTGGAGATCGCCGGGGCCAGCAGCGCGTCCGCATCATTCGACGGTCGGAGGGCCCGCGATGAGTGAGCCGATGGCGGAACGGGAAATCCCCGCGGATCTACGGCTGCGCTCAAGGCGGCCGCCCGTCGTGCGCCTTTCGCGAAAGGTGCTGGTCGGCCTGGGATCGGTAGCGGCTATCGCAATCGGTGGGGCCGTGGCCTACGCCATGACCTCGCACAGGGCCACGAAGCCGCAAGCCGAACTCTACAATGTCGGGGGCGGGCCGCCCGAACAGGTGCGGACCCTGCCCAAGGACTATGGAGCGCCGCCCCGCCTGGGTCCGCCGCTTCCCGGCGACCTCGGCGGCCCGATCCAGGCTTCGGGCGTCCCGGCGCCCACCATTGGCTCCACCCATCCTGCGCCGGCCACGCCTGCAACGCCGGCCGATGCGGCGGCTCAACGGGGCCGCGAGCGGTTGACGCAGGAACGGGACGCCGCGCGCACCAGTCGGCTGTTTGCAAGCGATGCCAGACCGAGTGTCGTTGACCAGCCCCTCGCACTTGGCGCGGGCGGCCCGGCAAGTCTCGTTCCGGGCCCCGCGGCCGCGACGGGCGTTCTCGATGGTCCCGTCGATCAGCGCACCACCAGCCCCGACCGGCTGACGCCGCCCGCTTCGCCCTATGTGGTCCAGGCGGGCGCGGTGATCCCCGCGGCGCTGATCACGGGAATCCGGTCGGATCTTCCAGGGCAGATCATCGGGCAGGTGACCCAGAACGTGTACGACAGTCCCACCGGACGATTCCTGCTGATCCCCCAGGGCGCCCGCCTGATCGGGCTCTGCGAAAACCGGATCGCCTTTGGTCAGAGCCGCGTTCTCGTGGCGTGGACACGGCTCATCCTTCCGGACGGTCGGTCGCTGGTGCTGGAGAAACTGCCGGCGGGCGACATCGAGGGCTATGCCGGGCTGCAGGATCGGGTGGATCGCCACTGGTCTGGCCTCTTCGGCATGGCGGCGCTCTCGACCTTGCTCGGCGTCGGGGCCGAGCTGGGGGGGGGCGACGACGAGAGTAAGATCGTCCAGGCCTTGCGGATGGGCGCGGCCGGAACCCTGAACCAGGTCGGCCAGCAGGCCGTAGGCCGGGGACTCGGTGTGGCGCCGACACTTTCGATCCGGCCCGGGGCGCCGGCCCGCGTGATGGTGACCCGCGACCTCGTCCTACAACCCTATCACCCCTGAGGCCCCATGACCGAAAAGCTCAAACTCGCCAGCATCCTCGATGACACGCCGGTCAAGCTGACCGTGGAACTTCCCGCCGCCGTCCATCGCGATCTTGTCGCCTATGGCGAGGCGTTGGGGCAGGGCGGGGGACGCGTCGTGGAACCCGCGAAGTTGATCCCGCCCATGCTTTCGCGGTTCATGGGGGCGGACCGCGCCTTCGCAAAACTGAGGCGCGCGGGCAGTTGATCGCTCGCACGGTTGAGGTCAGACGATCGCCCGGGGCCTCAAGGTCCTGGGTCGGCGTTGTGGCGGCCTTGGCGAACGCCTCGCGTGAGGTGATTGTGCACCATATTCCGGGCGACAAGCGAGATGGGGAGCCGCATGAGCACATTGAGGGTTTTCGACTTCGATCTCGACATCAGCGGGATCCGTGTCGTCGTGCGCGGTGAGCCGATCTCTAGCGCCTGCCTCTCCGATGAGGAGATCGACGCGCAAATCAGGTTGTTAAAAGAGGACTTGGACGCCGTGGCGGCGCGGATGAAGGCCGCGGTTCACGAGCAGGTCGAGTTGCCGCGGTTCACTGAAGGCTAAGTCGATAGGGCCACTGGACCCGACAGCCAAGGGCGCCTCGCAAGCGCTATGTCCACGCCGTCCCGTCATGAGGGTGCTGACCGGGGAAGCCTGAGGACACAACTCCGACCGACGACCTCATGGCCGGCCGTACCGACTAGTCTGTCAGGGTGAGAACGAATCCGCGGCCTTGATCGGGATCGTGAACACCAGATCGGCGCCCGCGGTTCCGGTGGGCGGCGGCGGCAGGGCGGCGGCGGCGCGAACCGCGGCTAGACAAGCACGGTCGAACGCCGGACGACCGCTGGATCGCACCAGCCGGACGAAGAGGATCGCTCCGCTTTCGTCGAGCCCGAACATGACTGTCGTCGTGCCGGACTCGGCGCGCGCGGATGGCGCACGCGCCGCCAAATGCGCCCACACGCGCTGCCGATAGTCGGCGAGCTCCGCCTCCGCCGTCCTGACGACGGCCTCGGGAGCCGAAGCGCTTGCGGGCGATCGGCGGGACGGACTCTGGGCTGGCGGCGCCGTGGCCGGTACTGCCTCAAGCGCCGGCGTTTCCGCCGGCGCGGGCGGGGAGGGCTCAGCCGCCGACTCGGTCATAGCGCGTGGCTCCAATAGGGCGGGCGCCCGTAAGACCGGAGCCGGTTCAAATCGCGGCGGCGTCGCCACGAGTTGAACGCTCATGGCCTGTTGCGGCGCAAGCTCCACCGCCGGCCTGAGGGAGATCAGCCCCCAGGCTGCCACGGCGTGGATGGCGATCGAAACGCCGATCGCCATCGCCGACCCTAGATCGATGGGCTGTCGCCCCATGCTCAGAATGCGTAGGGAGGCTGAGGTTGATCGACCGCCCGGGACCTCGCAGCGGCCGGATCGGCGGAACGCTCCCGCCGGCCTTGGAGGCGCCGAACGACACCCCGCCCAGAGGCAGGTCGTGGGCGGTGTCGAACAGGTTCACCGCGGCCAGGTTCACCCGCACCCGCTCGCCCTTCCAGCCGGAACGGAGGTTGAGCAGGGCGTTGACCGCGTCCTTCTCGCCCACCAGTTCCACCTCGGCGTGGTGGGTCCAGCGGCCCTTGGCCTGTTCCAGGCCCAGACGCAGGGTCAGGGGGGTCATGTGGTAGAGGGTGTCGCCGCTATCGCGGTTCTCGCCCTCGACCCAAGACAGAGTCCCGGTCAGGGAGCCTCGGCCAAAGGTTGGGCTCTCCCAGACCTGGGCGTGGCCGCTGGCGTCGAAGCCGTGCAGGCGGGCGTCCACATTGGCGAACCTCAGGCGCACGAAGCCGTTGGCCAGATCGGCCAATTTCACCGCGTCGATGAACTCCCCGACCTGGGAGCGATAGGCGCTGACGGTCAGGCCGCGCCGTCCATCCGCGCTGGCGAACTTCAACGTGGCGGCCAGGTTGTGGGCCACCTCGGGCTTCAGGTCGGGATCTCCCACATAGGAGTTTGCGTCGCCGGCGAAGGAGGTCATGGCGCTCGACATCGCTCCCAGCCCCCAGGCGTAGCGCTCGTAGAGCGTCGGGCTGCGGGTCTTGCGGGCATAGCCGACCTCGATGCTCGTGGCGTCGCTCAGCCGCCAGATGGCCTTGGCGGTGAGATCGAGGTTGTCGTCGGCGGTCTATGGGCTGTTCATTCGCGGGCTGCGGCGGCCTCTACCGTTCCCGGGGCGCCGTGGGATTGGCGGCGGAACCGGTCTCATCGCCGGGTCGGCCATCCGCTGAGGGTCGCGGCGGGGAGCGAGCGTGCGTTTAACCGCGCCGGGTTCCTGCTGCGCGAGAAGGCTGGCGAGGCGTACCCCACGCTGGGGGGAGGAGTCACGGTCCGGAGGTTCTTGCCAGCAACCTATCCAGGAGGATAGGTAAGGTCTCGCCACCACCGCAAGTCTGAGTCCGCCCGATGACCTCCTTCACCGACCTTCTCGCCCAGGGAACCGCCCACGCGTGGCTGTTCATCCCCAGCGCCATCGTGCTGGGCGCCCTTCACGGGCTGGAGCCGGGTCATTCCAAGACCATGATGGCCGCCTTCATCATCGCAGTGCGCGGCACGGTCCGCCAGGCGGTGCTGCTGGGGCTCTGCGCGACGCTGTCCCATACGCTGATCGTCTGGGTGATCGCGCTGGGCGGGATGTACCTTTGGCGCGGCGTCGACAGCGCGACCCTGGAACCCTACTTCCAGCTCGCCTCCGGGGTGGTCATTGTGGGCATGGCGCTTTGGATGCTTTGGCGGACACGGCGCGAACAGGGCCTGGCTGCGGTCGCCGAGCATGATCACGGCCACGATCATGGCCATGACCACGGACCCGGCCACGATCACGGGCAGGGTGGCCACGCGCCAGGCGGCGCGCCGAGGATCGACACCGGCCACGGGGTTCTGCGCCTGGAGGTGTTCGAGGACGGGGTTCCGCCCCGCTTCCGCCTGCGGGCCGAGAGCGGCCACGGCTGGCGCGCGTCCCAGGTCCGGCTTGAGACCGAGCGACCGGACGGGACCCGGCAGGCGTTCGCCTTCGTGGATCGGGACGGCTATCTGGAGTCGGTCGAGGAAATCCCCGAGCCGCATGAATTCGCCGCGCGGCTGACCCTGTCGCATGGCGATCACGGCCATCACTACGACGTCGCCTTCGTCGAGTACGCCCATGGGGCGCACGATCACCTGCACGAGGAACTGCGTGGGTTGGAGGTGGCGGCCGGCTACCAGGACGCCCACGAACTGGCCCACGCCAACGACATCCGCCGGCGGTTTTCCGACCGCAAGGTCACAACGGGGCAGATCGTCATCTTCGGCCTGACCGGCGGGCTGATCCCCTGTCCCGGCGCGATCACCGTGCTGTTGCTCTGCCTGCAGCTCAAGCAGATCACGCTGGGGGCGGTGCTGGTATTGTGCTTCAGCATCGGTCTGGCCCTGACCATGGTGGCGTCCGGCGTGATCGCCGCCCTCAGCGTCAAACACGTCTCCAAGCGCTGGACCGGATTCGGCGAGATCGTCCGCAAGGCGCCGTTCGTCTCCGGGGCGGTGATCCTGCTGATTGGACTCTATATCGGGGTGAACGGCTGGCTGGCGCTGCCGCGGTGACCTAGTTTGCGCGGGGTTGAAGGAGTTTCCAGGTGAGCCACGTCACGGACAAGCAGCTGCTGAATCGGCTACGCCGCGCCCATGGGCACCTGGGCACCATCGTCGGCATGATCGAGGCCAATCGCGACGGCATGGAGATCGCCCAGCAGATGCAGGCGGTGATCGGCGCCCTGGAGAACGCCAAGGGGGTGCTGATCCGCGATCATATCGAGCACCACCTGGAAGAAATCGTCGGCCCTCTGCCCGCCGAGACGCGGGCGAAGCTCGCCAAGCTCAGCGACCTCGCCAAGTTTCTCTAGAAGGGTTTGGTCGGCGCCCGGAATCGGGGCGCCCACAGGAACGCAAGGTCGCGGCCAAACCAATCCCACGCCAATGGGCATCATCCACATCATGATGGGTGGAGGTCTTTCTGGTCCCTCACGGGGAGTTCTCCGGGCTTGGCCAGGACCTCCATCGCGCCATGGCCGATAGGCCGAACCGGATCGTTGGAGCCTCGCACGTCACCGCCGACGCCCTGGGGCGCCGACGGTGACTCTGAGTGTCAGTCCGCGGGCGTCGGACTGAGTTCGGCGTCTGGCGTGAAGCGTTCGGATCGCGTCCGGAAAACCAGGCGACAGAGCGCCGGCAGCACCAGCAGGGTCAGCGCGGTGGAGGTGATCAGGCCCCCGATGACCACCGTGGCCAGAGGCCGCTGAACCTCCGCGCCCGTGCCGGTCGCCAGGGCCATGGGGACGAAGCCCAACGACGCCACCAGCGCCGTCATCAGGACCGGCCGCAGCCGCTCCATCGCCCCATCGACGATGGCGTCGTCGACGGACAAACCGTCGTCGATCCGCCGGCGGATGGCGCTCATCATCACCAGGCCGTTCAGCACCGCCACGCCGGAGAGCGCGATGAAGCCGACCGCGGCGGTGATCGAGAACGGGATCTGCCGCAGGAACAGGGCGAAGACGCCCCCAGCCAGGGCCAACGGCACCGCCGAGAACACCACGACCGCGGGCCCCACACCGCCGAGGGCCATGTAGAGCAGGGCGAAGATCAGCACGAAGCAGATCGGGACCACCAGGCCCAGGCGGGCCTTGGCCGACTGGAGGTTCTCGAACTGACCGCCCCAGTCGATGAAGGAACCCGCCGGCAGCTTCACCTCGTCGATCTTGCCTCTGGCCTCATCGATGAAGCCGCCCAGATCCCGACCGCGGACATTGGCCTGGACGATGACCATCCGCTTGCCGTTCTCCCGACTGATCTGGTTGAGGCCGTCGGTGTAGCTGAAGCGCACCACCTCCTTGAGCGGGATGGAGCCGGCGCCCCCTGGCAGCATGACGGGAATGGCGCCCAGCATCTCGACATCGTCGCGCTGGGCGTCGGGCAGGCGCACGACGACCGCGAAGCGCCGGTCTCCCTCGAACAGCATGCCGGCCTGACGGCCGCCCAGGGCCGCCGAGACGATGTCGGCCACCTCCTGCACCGTCAGGCCGTAGCGGCCCACGGCTTCGCGGTCGATCTGGACATCGAAGGTGGGCGCGCCCGAAGTCTGTTCGGCCGTGACGTCGGCTGCGCCCGGTATGGCGCGCAAGGTGGCGGCCAGCTTCTGGGCCGTGGCGCTCATCACCTCCAGGTCGTCGCCGTAGAGCTTGACGGCGACATCGCTGCGCACGCCGGCGATCAGTTCGTTGAACCGCATCTGGATCGGCATCTGGATTTCGTAGCGATTGCCCACCAGCCCCTTGGTCCTGGCCTCAATGCGGGCCAGGAGATCGGCCTTGGTCTTCACGTCCTTCGGCCAGTCCTTCTGGGGTTTGGGGATGACGTAGGTGTCCGAGGCGTTGGGGGGCATGGGGTCGGTGCCCAGGTCGGCGTTTCCGGTCTTAGAGAACACCAAGGCCACCTCGGGCAATTTGGAGAGTTCACGTTCGATCTGCAGCTGCATGTCCTTGGAGGTCTCCACCGAGGTCGAAGGAATGCGGAAGGCCGTGACGGTGATGTCTTTCTCGTCGAGCTGCGGCATGAACTCCGAGCCCAGGGTGGTGAACAGGACGCCCGCCAGGGCGAAGACCCCGACGCCGACCGCCACCACAGGGACGGGCTTGGCCACCACCTTGCGCAGGGCCGGCTGATAGCGGGCCTTGAACCAGCGGATGGGCTTGACCTCGGTCTCGCTCACCTTGCCGCGCATCAGCAGGGCGATCATGGCCGGGACGAAGGTCAGCGACAGCACGAAGGCGAAGGCCAGGGCGAGCATCAGGGTGATGGCCATCGGCGCGAAGGTCTTACCCTCGACCCCCTGAAAGGTCAGCAGCGGCGCGAACACCAGGAAGATGATCGCCTGGCCGTAGACTGTGGGCTTGATCATCTCGCGGGCCGCCTCGGTGGTCTCGCCGAGCCGTTCGGTGAGGGTCAGTAGCCGGCCTTCGCGATGCTGGCGTTCGGCCAGGCGTCGCAGGGCGTTCTCGACGATGATCACCGCCCCGTCGACGATCAGGCCGAAGTCCAGCGCGCCCAGGCTCATCAGGTTGCCCGAGACGTGCAGGGCGTTCATGCCGGTGGCGGTCATCAGCATGGTCAGGGGAATGACCGCCGCCGTGATCAGGGCCGCGCGGATGTTGCCGAGCAGCAGGAAGAGCACGACGATGACCAGCAACGCGCCTTCGGTCAGGTTCTTGGCGACGGTCTCGATGGTCGCCATCACCAGCTTGGAGCGGTCATAGGCCGGCTGGGCGGTGATGTCGGGGGGCAGGGACCTGTTGATGGCCTTGAGCTTGTCGCCGACCTCGGTGGCGACGATACGGCTGTTGGCGCCCGTCAGCATCAGGACGGTGGAGATCACCGCCTCGGACCCGGACTTGCTGCCCGCGCCGGTGCGCACCGCGCCGCCGATCACGACTTCGGCCACATCGCGAACCCGAACCGCGACCCCGCCCCGGGTGGCGATCACCGCCTGGGTGATGTCGTCCATCGATTTCAGGCGCGCATCAGCTCGCACCAGGAAACTCTCGCCGGCCCGTTGCACATAGTTGGACCCGGCCGAGAGATTTGCCGCCTCCAGAGCTTCGGAGAGTTCGGTGAAGGACACGCCATAGGCGGCCATCCGGGTCAGGTCGGGCTCGACCACGTACTGTTTGACGTAGCCGCCGTTGCTGTCCACGCCGGCGACGCCCTGGACGTTGCGCAGTTGGGGTCGGATGACCCAGTCCTGGATCGTGCGCAGGTAGGCGGCCTTGGCCAGGGGGGTGGTCAGTCGCTCGCCCTCCGGGGTGAGGTAGGACCCGTCGGACTGCCAGCCCGGCTGGCCATCCGCGCGCTTGGCGCCGCGGCCATCGGGGTGGGCGTATTCGACGCTGAACATGAAGATCTCGCCGAGACCGGTGGTCAGCGGCGCAAGCTGCGGCTGCACGCCGGGCGGCAGGCTATCCTTGCCCTGGGCCAGGCGCTCGGTGACCTGCTGGCGGGCGAAATAGATGTCGGTGGAATCCTTGAAGACCGCCGTCACTTGGGAAAAGCCGTTGCGGGTCAGGGAGCGGGTCAGTTCAAGGCCTGGGATGCCGGCCAGGGCGGTCTCCACCGGGAAGGTGACCTGGCGCTCGAGATCCACCGGCCCGAGGGTGGGGACGAAGGTGTTGATCTGCACCTGGCGGTTGGTGACGTCCGGGACCGCGTCGATGGGCAGCTTGGTGATCTGCCAGCCGCCGATCACGACAATAATCAGCGCCAGGAAGGCCACGACCCATCGGCCGCGGACGGAGAGCTGGAGAATGCGCGAAATCATGCTCAGTCCTCCGTCTCGTTCTTGCCGAGCTCGGCCTTGAGCAGGAACGCGTTGTCGGTGGCGATCGATACGCCTGCGGCGACGCCGGACGACAGTTGGACCCTGCCGCCGCTGCGCCGGACGATGGTCACCGGCTGGACGCGGAAGCCCTTGTCGGTGCGCACGAACACCACGTCGCGGCCGCCCACGGTCTGCACCGCGTTCTGAGGCACGGTGACACCGCTGGCCTCGTCGGCAGATACGGTGAAGATCTCCGCGCGCACCATCTGGCCTGGCGCCAGGGCTTCGCCCCCCAAGACAGCCAGGACCGCCGTGGCTTGGCGGGTCTGGGCGTTGACCCCTGGAGTGACGGACAGCACCCGGGCGCCCAGGGTGCGACCGTCGGCGGTGGAGACCTCGGCGCGGCCGCCCGCGCGGCCGCCCGCGCGGATGCGCGCGATGTCAGCCGCGGCGACCGAGGCCTCGACCTGGATCCGCGCCGGATCGGTGACCCGGAACAGCTCGGTTTCCGGTTGCACGAAGGCGCCCAGCGTGGCGGGCGCGGCGGTCAGCCGGCCGGAGACGGCGCTGACCACGGCGATCGAGCGACCGTCCGCCGACACTCGCGCCGCGCCTGCGGCGAGGGTCGCGGCGCGGACCTGGGCCTCGGCGCTCAGGCGGTTGGACTCGGCGATTTCAAAGTCCTGGCGGGGCGAGACTCCCTGCTCGAACAGCCGCCGTTCGCGCTCAGCCTGCTGGCGGGCCAGTTGGGCGCGGGCCTGGGCCATGCCGCGCTCGCCGACGATCGTCGCGGCGTCGCGGCTGACCAAGGTGGCGACGGTCTCGCCGGCCCGGACGCTTTCTCCCAGGCGCTTGAAGATCCGGGTCACCGTGCCTGCGGCGCCGGCGGTCAGGACCGCCTGGCCGTCCGGCGCTGCGGTGACCGTCCCCGGCGCGAGAATTCGGGCGTCCACACCGCCGGCCCCGACGGCCTCGACCTTGATCTGGGATGTGACGATCTCGGGGCCGGTTATCGTCACGCCCGCGGGGATGGGAGCCTCAGCGGCCGCGGCTGTCGCGTCGGTGGGGGGGTGCGGGGTCGGACGGGTGGTCATGAACACCACGCCGGCGACGGCGGCTGCGGCGCCGGCGTAGAGCATGATCTTGCGACTTGTCATTGGGCGTCTCCAAACGGAATGCGGCCTTGAAGCCGCGCCAGGCCGGCTTCAGCGCCCGTCCGGGCCACACGGGCTTCGACGATGGCGCTGCGGGCCGCGCCGAGGGCGCGCCTAGCGTTGATGAGTTCGAGTAGGGAGGTCTTCCCGCTTTCGTATCCGAGGCGAGACAGCCGATAGGCCTCCGCGGCGGTCCGTTCCGACGCCACGGTCGCGTCGAGCCGCGCTTGGCTCGCGGCGATCTGGCTCAGCGCGGCGCGCCCTTCCGCCTCGGCGTCGAGCCGGGCGGCTTCCAGCCGGGCGTCCGCGGCTTGAAGGGCGGCTCTCGCCGCGTCGATATTGCCCCTGTTGCGATCGAACAGCGGGAAGGGAACCGACAGGCCGGCCACCGTCGCGGTCGAGTTGTCGGCGGCGAACCGACGCGCGCCCACCGAGGCGGTCAGGTCCGGGATCGCCCGGGTCTGCTCCACCCGCACCAGGCGCGCGGCGGCCTCCCGTTCCGCCGAGGCCGCGATGTAGAGCGGGCTCCCGAGCGGATCGAACACCCTCGCGGCGGCCGCCGGCGTCGACGCGAGGTTCAGAAGGCTGTGACCGATGGAGGTTATCGGCCGGGGGGACCCCGCAAGCGCGCCCAACCGCGCGAACGCCGCCTCTCGTGCGGCCCTGGCGACATCGAGTTCGGCTTGGGCGGCGCCGAGGGCGGCTTCCGATTGAAGGGCGCGCAGGTTGGCCTCCCGGCCTGCGTCCACGAGCGCCCGCGCCGCTCGGGCGTCCTCGCGGCCGGCGGCGACGTCGTCTTCGGCCCGCGCCCCGCGAAGGTCCGCCGCCTCGGCCGCGGCATAGGCCATGGCCAAGTCGAAGGCGAAATCCGCCTGAGCTTGCTTAGCCCGTGCCCGGGTGGCTTCGATCTCGGCCCGGCCGGCGGCGATCCTGGCCGCGCGCTGGCCGCCCAGTTCGAGGGGGAGGCTGGCCTGGAGCGTCGTCTCGGCGCCGTCGAAGGCCCGATACGGGCCGGAACCCGAGAAGTTCTCCGAAACGATGCTCAGGGTCGGATTGGGCCTAGCGCCGGCCTGGCGCGCCAGGCCTTCCGCGCGCCGCGTTTCCGCCGCCGCCGCGCTAAGGCGAGGCGCGGACGCGGCGCTTCGGAGCAGGTCGAGATAGGGGGGAGCGGATTCGGCGCGCGCCGAACCCGTAAGGCCCATCGCGACGCTTGCCGCGAGAGCAACGCTGGTCGAGGCCGCAAGACGCGGCCGCCAGCGTAAGACGATAGGCATGATTATCCTCGTTGAGACCTAGGAACTCGATGACGCGCACGCGGCCTGGCCGCGTGGGGGTTTTGAGAACTCAGGCTCTGGGAGGGCGTAGCGGGGTCGTAGCGTCCTGCGAGGTCAGGCGTTGGCCTTGGGCGAACGGCCATTTCTGTCGCGACGCATCGGTGGCGATCGTGAAGTCTGCGAGCTCGGGCAAGGCTTCGCCGTGGGCGCCGCCGTGGCCGGCGCCGTTGTGGCCGAACAGGGCATGCAGCATCGTGCCCTCACGCTCCAGATCCTGCGGCGCGGTCTCCAGCATCACCGCCGGCGACGTCTGCGATGGCATATCGTGATGGTGAAACTGCGGGGTGGCGGACAGGGTCAGGCTGAGCGCGACCAGAAGCGTCATGAGCCAACGGCCCAGGGCCATGGGCGGCGTGACCGCACATCCCGCGGCGAGCGAGTCAGCTCTGGCCCCTCTGATCATGGCCCCTCTTACGAGATGATCGTCAGGGCCGCAAGATTTGGCGGTGAGCGCAGCTGGGCCGCGGGGCCGATGCCTCGGAATTCGCCATCCCAAACCAGCGGCGGCCCTGTGGGCCGGCTGGGCCGTGGTCTTCGCGGTATGCCTGGCAGCCTCCATCGCGGCCTATCATCTGGTCGAGCGCCCCGCGCGCAACGGGATGCGTGGGCGTGACCCCGTCGCGCCCGGGAAGACTTGGGCGTCGCGTCAACCGGCCGGCTAGCCGACCGAGCCTAGTGGCAGGCGGGGCACAGGCCGCTGGCTTCCGCCAGCCATCCGGTGAGCGCGTAGCCGTGCTCGTCGGCGGCGCGTTCGATCATCTCGCCGGCGCCGAGCTCAAGTTCGAAAGCACGCGCGCAGCAGTCGCAGATCAGGATCTGGGCGTTATGCGGCGCACCGGGGCTGGTACAGGCCACGAACAGGTTGCGGCTCTCCAGCCGGTGGGCCAGGCCCAGGGCGAGCAGGAAATCCAGGGCCCGATAGACAGTCGCCGGCTTCGCCGCGCCGCGCGGGGGATCAAAGACGGCGAGGAGATCGTAGGCCCTGACCGGCCTCCCGGCGCCAATCAGGAGTTCGTAGGTTCGCGCCCGGTGCGGAGTCCAACGCTCGTCGGCCGCCTCGCACCGCGCTCGCGCCGAGGCCAGGCGTTCGGCGAGCGAGCGGGCGTCGGGCGGCGCCATTGGGGGGTGCGGGCAATCGAGGCGCATGGTCAAGCCGGCAAGGCGTACTCGGGGGCGACGTGGTCATGGGCGCAAAGCGTATGGTCGGCCAGGGTCTCGATCACCCGGCATTGGGCCGCCGGGCCCTGGCAGCCCGCTGAGACCATGCGCCTGAGTTCGGTGCGCAGGGCCTCCAGCTGGGCGATCTTCGACTCCACCGCCGCCAGGTGCTCTTCCGCCAGGGCGTCGGCGTCGTCGCAGGCACGGTCGGGATGGTCGGCCAAGTCCAGTAACGTCCGGATCGCCTCCACCGCGAAGCCGAGCTGGCGGGCGTGCTTGATGAACGCGAGGCGCTTGGCGGTCTGCGGGCCATAGATGCGCCGGTTGTTGCCCGCCCGGTGCGGCTCCGGCAGCAGGCCGATCTGCTCGTAGAAGCGGATGGTGGGGATCTTCATCCCGCTCGCCTTCGCCAGGGCGCCGATGGGGAGGTCCATGACTTTTCTCATCCGATCGATTTGAGGCTTGCTCCTCTAGTAACTAGAGGATCCATTCAGGGTCAATGACCGAATGGTGGCCAACGATTCTGCAGCGAGGTCCCGCACGTGGCGCGCCCGGTCGGCCGGCGCACGCGGCGTGGCGAACTGGTTTTCCCGACGGGGTCCAGAAAGGGTTTGCTCATTGGCGATTGAAAGGTAGTAAGGCCGCCGCGATGAGAGCTTCCCGCATCAAGGCTGCGATTCCCGCGCTGATGTTCGGCGCGCTGAGCCAACGTCTGGCCATGACCTGCCTCATGGTGCTTTCGATCCTGGTCGCAGGCTTCGTCAACAACTCCACCGCCCACGCCGCCTTCGACGGCGACAAGGCCGTCGCCGAGCAAACCCTTGACGGCAAGGCCCCGGGCTCGGGCCTTGGGGGGGCGGATGCCAAGGCGCCGTACGGTAAGAGCTTCGGCGGCGCCGCGGACTGCACCGGACACTGCGCCTCCCACGCGCTCAGCCTGGCCGCTCCTGACGGCCTGCTGCTGGCCTTTGTCGAACCCGCGGCCGCCTGGCCCGCCCGGACCGCCACCGTCGTCTTGATGGCGGCCGCCTCCCGCTTGGATCGTCCCCCCAGGACCTGACCTCGTCGCGCGTGAGCGCCGTCGTCGTCTTAGGTCCAAGGGAACATCCAGAACCATGTCACTCATCCTGCGTCGCGGGCCGCTTTGCGGCTTCGTGAGCGCGATCGCCCTGGTCAGCGCACTTGCGCCCGCCGGCCGGTCATTCGCCGAGCCCGCCCCGGCTTTCGCGGAGCTGCTTCGCCAATCCCAGGCGTCGGCCCCCCAACTCGCCGAGGCCGTCGCCGGAGTGCGTCAGGCCGAGGGCGTCTCACGCCAATCGGCGGCGCGGCCGAACCCCACCGCCACGGTCGGGGTCGAGAATTTCAACGGGTCGGGCCCGTATCGCGGGAACGACCTGGCTGAGACAACCGTCTCGATTGGCCAGCCGCTGGAACTCGGCGGCAAACGGAGCGCCCGGATCGCGGCGGGCCGCGCTGGCCTCGACGCGGCGCGGGCCCGGCTGACCCAATCGCGGGCCGACTTCGCCTTCACCCTGGCGGCGACCTACGCCCAGGCCGAGGCGGCCGAACGGCAGGTCGCCCTGGCGCAGGAGTCCCTGACCCTGGCGCAGGACGTGCTGCGGGTCGCCCGCGCCCTGGTGGAGGCCGGTAAGGAGGCGGAACTGCGCAGCCTGCAGGCCCAGGCGGCGGTCACCGCCGCCCGCGCCGACCTGGACGCCGCCCGGGCCGAGCAGGTTGGCGCCTTCGCCCGCCTGACCGCCCTGGTGGGATCGCCGACGCCCTTCACTTCGCTTGGTGAAAGCCTGCTGACGCGGCCCGGCGGCGCAACGCGTCGTCCGGTGGATCTGTCGACCACGCCCGCGGTCCTGGCGGCTGAGGCCGAACGGGAGGCCGCCGCCCGTCGGGTGCGGGTCGAGCGCACCCGCGCCGTGCCGGACCTGACGGTGTCGGCCGGCATGCGCCGGTTCAGCGGCGACGGTTCCACCGCCGTGGTGGCGGGCTTCTCCCTGCCGATCCCGGTGTTCGACCAGAACCGCGGCAACATCACCGCCGCCCAGGGCGAGCTACAGGCGGCCGAGGCGCGCCTCAACGCCGCGCGGCTCGACGCCCAGGCGGAGCTGAGCACGGCCCTGTTCCAGGTCGACGCCGCCCAGACCCGCGTCGCCGCCGCCATGGACGGGGAGGGGACGGCCGCCGAGGCCTTCCGCCTGACCCGGATCGCCTACGAGGCGGGCAAGGCGCCGCTTGTCGAATTGATCGCCGCGCGCCGGTCCCTGGCCGATGCGCGCGCCCAGACCCTCGAAGCCCAATTGGCGCGTCTGCGCGCCGAGGCCGGCCTGGCGCGCCTGGAAGGCCGCCCCATTGGAGACCGTTGATGCCTCGTAAATCCCCCACCCTCAGCCGTCAGTGGCTCCTGGCGGGCGTCGCGCTCGTCGCCGCCACCAGCGCCGGCTTCACCGCTGCCAAGCTGACCACACCCAAGGCCGCGTCAGTCGTAGAAGCTTCCGCGGACGGGGAAGCGGAAGTTGCGACGGCAAGCGCCCTGGACATGGACCTGGCCCGCTTGGTCGCCTCCGGTGTCCAGGTCCAGGCGGTCGCCGTCGGCGGCCTGGCCGCCGAGATCGTCGCCCAGGGCACGGTCGAGGCCGAGCCCACCGGAATGGCGGTGCTCACCGCGCGGGCGTCAGGCTCGGTGGCCCGGGTCACCAAGCGCCTGGGCGACCCCGTGCGCGCCGGCGAAACCCTGGCCCTGGTCGAGAGCCGCGAGGCCGCGCAGATCTCCGCCGACCGCAGCGTGGCCTCCACCAAGGCCGACCTGGCCCGCAAGGTCCTGGCTCGCGAGCGCCGGCTCTACGAGCAGAAGGTCAGCCCCCGTCAGGACTATGAGGCCGCCCAGGCCGAGCTGGCGGCGGCCGAGGCTGAGGCGCGGCGCGCCGCCACGGCGGCGGGGGCCGCATCCGTCTCCCGCGACGGCCGCTATCTGGCGGTGACCAGCCCGATCTCCGGGCGCATCACCGCCATGGGGGCCAGCCTGGGGGCTTTCGTACAGCCGGAGACCGAGCTGTTCCGGATCTCCGACCCCGCCAAGATCCAGATCGAGGCGGCGGTCACCGCCACCGACGCCCAGCTGATCCAGCCGGGCGACACCGCCGTGGTGGAGGTCAACTCCGGGGCCGTGGTCAATGCGGTCGTCCGGTCCGTCACCCCCGGGGTCAGCGAGGAAACTCGCTCGGCCACCGTGGTCCTGACGCTCACCGGGGACGCCAGTGTCCTGCAGCCGGGCCAGCTGGTGCGGACCCGGATCACGTCTCGCCGGTCGGCGACCAGCGGGATCGTGGTCGCGGAGGAGGCCGTGCAGACGATCGATGGCCATGACGTGGTGTTCGTGCGCACGCCCAAGGGCTTCCGGGTGCAGCGCGTCGCGCTCGGCCAACGTTCCGGCGGCCGCGTGGCGATCACCGAGGGCCTCGCCGGCGGCCAGCAGATCGCGGTGAAGAACGCCTTCCTCTTGAAGGCCGAGCTCGGGAAGGGCGCGGAAGAAGAATGACCCATTCCCTCGAGCGCGGAGACTTGGCGCAATGATCGGCCGCATCCTTTCTCTCGCGGTGCAGGGACGCTGGTATGTCGTCATCCTGACCCTGATGATCGCCATATACGGCGGCTGGCAGTTGACCAAATTGCCGATCGACGCCGTCCCCGACATCACCAACAACCAAGTCCAGATCAACACCGTCTCCCCGGCGCTGTCGCCGATCGAGATCGAGAAGCGCGTCACCTTCCCGGTGGAAACCGCGCTCGCCGGAATCCCCGGCCTGGAGACCACCCGCTCAATCTCCCGCAACGGGTTCAGCCAGGTCTCGGCGATCTTCACGGAGAAGACCGACCTCTACTTCGCGCGGCAACAGGTGGCCGAGCGACTGACCCAAGCCCGCGACAGCCTGCCGGCCGGCGTGCAGCCGCAGATCGGGCCGGTGACCACCGGGCTTGGCGAGGTCTTCATGTACTCGGTCGAGTTCGCCAACCCCGGGGGCCGCGGCGCGGCGCGCCGGGATGGCGTCCCGGGCTGGCAGGCCGACGGCGCCTACCTCACTCCGGAAGGCGAGCGCCTGGGCGACCCTGTCGCCCAGGCCGGCTACCTGCGCACCGTGCAGGACTGGATCATCCGGCCGCAGCTGCGGACCGTGAACGGGGTGGCCGGCATCGACTCCATCGGCGGCTACGCCAAGCAGTACGTGGTCGAGCCCGACCCCTCCAAGCTCGCGGCCTATGGGGTGTCCTACACCGACCTCGCCAAGGCCCTGGAGGCCGCCAACCTGTCGGTGGGCGCCAACTTCCTGGAGCGCTCCGGCGAAGCCTATCTGGTGCGCGCCGACGCCCGGGTGCGCGACCTGGACGAGATCGAGAACGCCGTGATCGCCACCCGGGGCACAGTCCCGGTCGCGGTGCGCGATGTCGCCACGGTCCGGGTCGGGGGTGATCTTCGCACCGGCGCGGCCAGCAAGAACGGTGATGAGGTCGTCATCGGCACCGCCCTGATGCTCATCGGCGAGAACAGCCGCACCGTCGCCAAGGCGGTGGGCGACAAGCTGGCGAAGGTCAAGACGTCCCTGCCGCCAGGCGTCGTGGTCCAAACCACCCTCGACCGATCGGTGCTGGTCAACGCCACGGTGGCCACCGTCCAGCGCAACCTCACCGAAGGCGCCATCCTGGTGGCCGCCACCCTGTTCCTGCTGCTGGGCAACGTCCGCGCCGCCCTGATCGCGGTGCTGATTATCCCGTTCTCGTTCCTGATGATGGCCATCGGCATGAACAGCCTGAAGGTGCCCGGCAATCTGATGAGCCTGGGCGCCCTGGATTTCGGTCTGATCGTCGACGGCACGGTGATCATCATCGAGAACTGCCTGCTACGGCTGGCGGAAAGACAACACCATGAAGGCCGGCTCCTGGCGCTGCGCGAACGCCTGGAAACCGTCCTGCGCGCCGCCCAGGAGATGATCCGGCCGACGGTCTATGGCCAGGCGATCATCTTCCTGGTGTTCGCGCCGCTGCTCACCTTCACCGGCGTGGAGGGCAAGACCTTCTCGCCCATGGCCATCACCATCATGCTGGCCCTGGGCGCGGCCTTCATCCTGTCGCTCACCTTCGTCCCGGCCATGGTGGCGATCCTCATGCGGGGCAAGGTGGCCGAGAAGGAGGTCCGGATCATCCAGTGGTCCAAGCGCTGGTATGAGCCCGTCCTGCAGCGTTCGATCGACCGGCCGTGGCCGTTCATCGGCGGCGCCATTGGGGTCTTCGCCCTGGCCGGGGTGGTGTTCACCACCCTGGGGCAGGAATTCATCCCCCAGCTCGACGAGAAGAACGTCGCCATGGGGGCGCTGAAGATCCCGTCCACGGCCCTGGAGCAATCCAAGGCCATGCAGCAGCAGGTGGAGAAGGCGGTCAGTTCGCTGCCGGAAGTGGAGATGATGTTCTCCAAGACCGGCACCGCCGAGGTGGCCACCGACCCCATGCCCGTGAACCAGTCGGACGGCTTCATCATCCTCAAGCCGCAGAAGGACTGGCCAAAGGGGGTCGAGTCCAAGGCCGACGTGATCGCCCGGATCGAGGCCAAGGCGGCGCCCTTGCTGGGCAACGCCTACGAGGTCACCCAGCCGATCCAGATGCGGTTCAACGAACTGATCGCCGGGGTGCGGGGCGACGTGGCCATCAAGCTCTATGGCGACGACCTGGAGAAGATGAGCGCCGCGGCCGCCAAGATCGGCGCGGCCTTGCAGTCGATCCCGGGCGCCGAAGGGGTCCGCGTCGAACAGACCGCCGGCGCGCCGACCCTCGAGGTCCGGTTCGACCGGGCGGCCATCGCCCGGTTCGGCCTGACCGTGGAGGAGGTCGCCGACACAGTCTCCGCCGCGCTCGGCGGCCGTGAAGCCGGCGAGGTCTTCGAGGGAGACCGGCGCTTCGACATCGTCGTGCGGGTGCCGGCCGGTCAACGCAACGACCTGAATATCCTGGGAGCCTTGCCGGTGATGCTTCCGGCGGCCGATGGGCAGGTCAAGCGCTCGGTGCCCCTGCGCGAAGTGGTGCAGTTCCGGTTCTCCGACGGCCTCAACCAGGTCAGCCGCGAGGACGGAAAGCGCCGGGTGGTCATCCAGGTCAATGTCCGCAACCGCGACATCGGCTCCTTCGTGACCGAGGCCCAGGCCAAGGTCTCGCAGGTGGCCCTGCCCACCGGATCGTGGATCACCTGGGGCGGCCAATACGAGAACCTGAAGGCGGCCACCGCGCGGCTCAGCCTGGTCGTGCCGATCTGCTTCATCGCCATCTTCGCCTTGCTCTACATGGCGCTGGGCGGATTGGCGCGGGCGGGGGCGGTGTTCGCCGCCATCCCCCTTGGCCTGGCGGGCGGGGTCTTCGCCCTGGCGGTAACCGGCATCACCTTCTCCATCTCCGCGGCGGTGGGCTTCATCGTGCTGGCCGGGGTGGCGGTTCTGAACGGCCTGGTGGTCATGACCAGCATTGGCCAGCGGATCGACGACGGCGCGCCCTTGGCGCAGGCCATCTACCAGGGCGCAGTGGAGCGGTTCCGGCCGGTGTTGATGACCGGATTGGTTCCGGCCATCGGCTTCATCCCCATGGCCCTGGCCCACGGCACCGGCGCCGAGGTGCAGAAGCCCCTGGCCATGGTGGTGATCGGCGGGTTGATCACCGCGACGGCGGTCACCCTGGTGGTGCTGCCGGCCATATCGCTCCTCATCCTCCGCCTGGGCCGCGATCGAAATGTCCCAGATGACAGCCCGGCGGCGCTGTCCCCCACCACGCCGTGACCGGGGCGCTGGCGTGGACCCCCATCCACGCCGGCGGATCCCCTTGAGTGAAGGAACGCCTATGACGCGACTACGGAACCGCAAAGCGGCCAACGTGACCGCTCTCCCGTCTCGGGCGGATCGACCCTGGACGAAGACCTCTCCATCCCATTCGCCAACATAATCGGAAGGCAGATCTCAATGCAGAGCCCTGGCCAAGCTGTCCTACTTCGCATCTACACCGATGAACGCGCTCTGGTCGGCGATCGCGCCCTGGTGGACGTGATCGTCAGGCGCGCGGCCGACGCCCACCTCGCCGGGGCCACGGTCCTGCGCGGGCGCAAGGGGTTTGGCGAGTCGGCCCGGATCCACGAGGCACGGGCCTTCGACCTCAGCGACAACCTGCCGGTGGTCATCGAGATCGTGGATGAGGAAGATCGCCTGCGCGGATTCATCGCCACGCTGCAGGACCTCAAGGACATCGGTCTGGTGACTTTCGAGAAGGTCGAGGTGCTGCGCTACGGCGGCCATCACGCCGAGTCGCATCCATGACGGCCAGACCAGTTCCGCCTCGCGGTGGGGACGACGCTCGCCGTTCGGCCCGATGCGCTGTGCAGCGGCTGGCGGGCAGGGCCTGGGAGCGTGTATCCTGCGGGTTTGCGGCCCCGTCGCGCCACGCCGGCCGGGTGGGGTTGGTCGCGACCGTGCTCGTCGGACTGGGCGCCGGCTTCCTTCTGGGCGGCCAGGCCGCTGCGGTGGTGACCCGGGACTCGACGGCCTCGACCGACGTGCGGACGCAGCCGAGTGCGGCGGTCTCGAGGATCGGCGTGGACCTGGATGGCGACGGCCGCCTCGATCTGGCCAGACCCGTCGACCATGCCGTCCGGGGTGTCGACGCCTACGGGTCGGGCGCTTTCGGCGCACCTCGGGACGGCGGACGTCGCGCCCATCAGGGAGTCGATCTTGTCGCGGCGCCGGGTGAGCCGATCCGCGCGCCGATTTCGGGGATCGTGACCCGGCTCGGCGAAGCCTATGGCGGGCGAGACGGGCTGACCTACGTGGAGATCGCCAACCCAGCGACCCGCTACATCGCCCGCGTCCTCTATGTCGGGCCGGCAGTGCCCTTGGGCCGGAGGGTCGCCGCCGGCGACTTCATTGGACAGGCGCAGGACCTGGCCGGGCGGTATCCGGCCGGCATGACCAACCACGTCCACGTCGAGCTGACCGGCAGGCGGGGAGGCCGCCTCGATCCGCTCGTGGTGCTGCCGACCGCGTCCGGCCCAGACCGCGGACCGACGGCGTGACAAGCCGCCCCCGACATCCCAGGACCGGCGGGTCCCCAAGGCCCGTGCTCTGGGCGGTGGCCCTGTTGGTGGCCTCGGCGGCGTTCCTGGCCGTGGCGCTGGCCCTGCTGTTGTCGCTGCCCGTTCACCCCCGGCTGGGTGCGGCGGCGGTTCTCCCGGAGGGACGCCAAACCGGACTTCCGCCGGCCCACGCCGCTGCTGTGCGCGGCGCCTTGGCCCCCTACCCCAAGGGCGTTGCGTGACGCGCGCCATGACCCTGACCCGCAAGACCCGAACCGGCCTGGAGGCCCCCATGAAACAAGCTTTGCCGCTGCTGATGATCGGCCTCGCCCTGGCGGGCCCGGCGGACGCCCAGACCGGGCGGACCAGCCGAACGGGCCTTCCGCCGGCCTCCCGCGCCTCCCGGCCCGCGCCGCGGGGCCGAGTCGCCCCGCCGCCGCCGCCCCTGGTCAGCCTGAGCGAAATCGTCGGCGTCGGTGTCGTCGAAGGGATTGATCGCGGGGCAGGACGGGTGAGCCTAGCCTATGACGCGATCGAGGGACTGAACTGGCCAGCCGGGCGAATGCCGTTCGTCCTGAGCAAGACCGCCCTGCTCGACGGGGTGGCGGTGGGCGACAAAGTGTGGTTCCGGCTGGACAGCCAGCAGATCGTCGACCTGCGCCCCTTCGGGCCCGCCAAGTCCCAAGCCACCGCCGCGCCGCCGCCCGACCCGGCCTGGGCCGTGCGGCCGGACGCGCCGCGATGAGTGCGGTGGCTACGGATCGGTCGGCTGCGAGGTTTGGTCCCCTCCGGAGCAGTTTAGCCTTCGCCCCGACGGCGAGGGCGGCGGGCGGGTGTTCCGGCGCGGCGGCGCCGCATGCCTTGATCTTAGCCCTCGTGAGTCCCGTCAAAACCATGCTTATCTGGCTCGTCGCGCAGGCGGCCCTATGGACCTCTGCGGACACCGAAACGCGACGAAGATCGCGCCATATGGGGGAGAAGCATGGAAGCCTCAGGTTCAGCTGTCCTGCTGCGGATCTACACCGACGAGCACGCCCTGCACGGAGACCACTCCCTGGTGGAGGACATCGTCCGCCGGGCCCGGAGCGCCCGTCTCGCCGGGGCGACCGTCCTGCGCGCCATCCAGGGGTTTGGGCAGTCGGCCCATGTGCATCAGCACCGCCCCTTCGACCTCAACGACAACCTTCCGGTGGTGATCGAATTGATCGACGAGGAGCAGCGCCTACGGGATTTTGTCTCGCAACTGGGCGATCTGCGCGAGATCGGCCTGATGACCATGGAGAAGGTCGAGGTCCTTCGCTACGGCGGACGAGCGGCCAGACCTGCGACGACGATCTAGCGACCCTGAGCGTGACGTCTCGCGGTGGCCGACGGACCGATGGCAGGCCCGCGATCTCGGTCGCCGTCGATGCAAGGTCCGGAACGCAGAGGGGGCGCGTCACAATGAGAACGATGTTTGTCTTGGCCTTCGCCGCGAGCCTGATGGGGTGCGCGACAGGTCCTTACGGCGGCGCCAAGCTTGTGGAGGCGCCGGTCTCGGTCCAGGCCCCACGCGGCTTCGAATTGGGCAAGCCGGATCTGCTCGCGGGCCCGGACGGCGTGCGCGTCCATGGCGCGCTCTGCCGAAAGATCGCCTGGGGACTCGCGCCGACCCGTCTGCGCCTGGAGTTGCTGACCTCAGCCGGGGATCCGGTGGCGGAAGTCTCCAAATCGATCTGGGGTCTGACGCCGCACCGGCGAGGCTGCGGCTTCTACAATCTGCCCACCAACTGGCGGATTGAACCCGGCCAGACCCTTCGCCTAACCGCCGAGTGAAGGGGCCGCGGCGGATGAGCGGGGTCCACGGGGGCCGCCGCCGGCGCGGAACGGGCGCCCGTTCGCGGTGTCGCCGCATGATGCAGGTCCTCCTCTTCACCTTGGCGCCGATTGGGGCGGCGATCCTCGGGGCCGGGCTGACGGCCTGGCGGCGTCCCGGGCCCCAGCTAGTGAGCGCCATCCAGCATTTCGCGGCCGGGGTGGTCTTCGCCGCGGCGGCGGGCGAGATTCTCCCGGACCTGAAGCACGCCGGTGCGGTCTGGCCGGTGATGATCGGCGGTGGGGCGGGCATCGCCGTCATGCTGTTGATCCAGACCCTGGAGGCGCGGGCCTCCGGTCGGGTGGCGATGCTGACGACGATCGGCGTCGATATCTTCATCGACGGCTTGGTGCTGGGACTGGCCTTCCTGGCAGGCCAGACCCAGGGACTATTGCTGACCATCGCCCTGACGATTGAGATCCTCTTCTTGGGTTTGACCATCGCCGTTGGCCTGGAGACGCGAAGTCGGTTCCGGTCGGTCGCGGTGACCGCGCTCCTGGTGCTGCTCCTGCCGCTGGGGGCGCTGCTGAGCGCGCCGATCAGCCTGCTCCCGGGGCCTGTCGTGACCGGATTCCTCGCCTTTGGCCTGGTGGCGCTGCTCTACCTGGTCACCGAGGAACTGCTGGTCGAGGCCCATGAGACTCCGGATCGGCCCTGGATCGCGGCGATGTTCTTCGTCGGCTTCCTGCTGCTTTTGCTGCTGGCCGACCTGATGGAAACCACGCCAGAGTCGCAGGGTCTTCCGGCCGCCGCGTCGTCCGCTCCGACGAGCCTCGGATTAAGTTCTTGCTCCTCTAGCGACTGGAGATGTGACCCTGCCCGCGCAATCGGAGCTCGACATGGCTGGACATCACGACACGCATGATCACGACGTCAGCCACGACCACGGCTCTGGAGGGCACGATCATGGCCACGGCGGACACGGTGGCCATGGCCATGCCCCGGCCAATTTCGACCGCGCCTTCGCCATCGGGGTGGGCCTGAATGTCGCCTTCGTCGCCATCGAGGCGACCTATGGGATCATCGCCAATTCCCTAGCCCTGCTGGCCGACGCCGGCCACAATCTCAGCGATGTCGCCGGGCTGCTCCTGGCCTGGGGCGCGACCTGGCTGAGCCGGAAGAAGCCGACGTCCAAGCGCACCTATGGCTATGGCCGGGCCTCGATCCTCGCCGCCCTGGGCAACGCCGTCCTGCTGCTGATCGCTGTGGGCGCCATCGCCTGGGAGGCGATCCGCCGCTTCGATACGCCGAGCCCTGTGCAGGGTGAGACGGTGATGATCGTCGCGGGTATCGGCATCGTCATCAACACAGCCACGGCGCTGCTGTTCATGCGCGGTCGGAAATCCGACATCAACATCCGCGGCGCCTTCCTGCACATGGCGGCGGACGCCGGAGTTTCGGCGGGCGTGGTCCTGGCGGGGCTCGCCATCCTCTATACAGGCTGGTTGTGGCTCGATCCCGTCGTCAGCCTGGGCATCGTCGTGGTGATCGCCCTCGGAACCTGGGGCCTGATGAGGGACTCCCTGGCGATGGCCATAGACGCCGTTCCAGAAAGCGTTGACCGCGACAAAGTGCATGCGCACCTCGCCAGCCTGCACAGCGTGGAGTCCGTCCACGACCTGCACATCTGGCCGCTGAGCACCACCCAGATTGCGCTGACCGCTCACCTGGTTCGGGCGGACGGCAAGGTGGACGACGCCTTTACGGCGCAGATCGCCGATCAGCTCAAGACAAAGTTCGGCATCAATCATGTCACCCTGCAGTTCGAGACCGGCGACGGTCCGCCCTGCGCTTTGGTTTCGGACGACCTGGTCTAGGGTTTGGAGGCCCGATCGGCTGGGCTTCGAGCCAGCCGACGAAGCATCTCCACCGTGGCGAAGACGGCGAAGGCCCCGATGCCGACTTCGGAGAAGTTGAAGGGGGGAATCGCGAACCCGAACGGGTGAAGCGCAATGAAATGGGTCAGCGTCCGGTCTGGCAGTTGATCGAGCAGATCACCCAGGAAGCCGCCGAGCCCGAGGCTGATAGCGACCGCTGACGAGGCCCGCCGAATCCTGACCAGCAGCAACAGCAAGGCCACGGCGGCCGCCGCAGAACCCAGTAGCGAGGCGGCGGGCCACACCGCCGCATCGTAAGACAGTCGAAGGTCCAGCCACGGCGTCAGCACCTGTCGATGGTCGGACCCATACATGAGGCGGTCTTCGAGCAGGGCCTTGGCCGTCAGGTCCCAGCACGCCCAGACGATGGCGATGAAGACGCCGAGCGGCCATTGGGTTCGCGCCCTTGGTTGGACATCTGTCTCTGCTGGGGGAGCCATCGCCTCGCCTGTGCCGGATCAGGCTGACTGGGTGCGACTGAGAACCTGCGGCCGGAGCAGTCGCATTGCGTTCAGGGTGACCAGCACCGTGGCGCCGGTGTCGGCCAGGATGGCGGGCCAGAGCCCCGTGACGCCCAGGATGGTCGTAACCAGGAACACAGCCTTCAGGCCGAGCGCGATGGTGATGTTCTGACCGATATTGCCCATGGTCCGCTTGGAGAGCGCGATCATGGCCGCCACATCGACCATGCGCCCGTGAAGCACGGCCGCGTCGGCGGTCTCCAGGGCGACATCGGTCCCGCCGCCCATGGCGATCCCCACGTCGGCGGCGGCCAGGGCCGGTGCGTCGTTGATCCCGTCGCCGATCTTGGCGACCTTGAAGCCCTCGGCCTGGAAGCCCTGGATGATCCGCTGCTTGTCCTGCGGCATCAGACCCGCGCGCACCTCGATCCCGAGCTGCTCGCCGATGGCGCGGGCGGTGCGTTCATTGTCGCCGGTCAGCATGACGGTGCGCACCCCGGCCGCCTTCAAGAGCCTCAGCCCGGCCAGGGCGTCCGCCCGGGGTTCGTCGCGCATGGCGATGGCGCCCAGGATCGCGCCGTCGCGAAGGACGATGGAGACGGTCTTGCCCTGGTCGTTCAAGGCGGTGATCTGGTCGGTCTGTTCGGCGCCGAGGGCGGTCTGTTCGCTCGCCGCCAGGGGGGAGCCCAGGAAAATCCGCGCGCCCTCGACCGTCCCGGTGACGCCCTTGCCCCCGACCGCGGCGGCGTCCGTCGCCTGGGGGATGGCGATCCCGTCCGCCGCGGCCCTGGCCAGGATCGCGCTCGCCAGCGGATGGCTGGAGCCGGTCTCCAGGGCGGCGGCATAGCGCAGGACCTCGGACTCGGCGGCTCCGAAGCTGACGACGTCCGTCACCCTGGGCTTGCCTTCGGTCAGGGTGCCGGTCTTGTCGAAGGCCGCCAGATTGATCTTGCCGAGCGTCTCCAGGACCGCGCCGCCCTTCAGCAGCAGGCCGCGCCGGGCGCCTGACGATAGGCTGGCGGCGATGGCGGCCGGGGTCGAGATCACCAGGGCGCAGGGGCAGCCGATCAGCAGGATCGCGAGGCCCTTATAGACCCAGCCATGCCAGGCCGCGCCGAACAGCAGGGGCGGAACCAGCGCCACAGCCAGGGCGACCAGCACGACGCCCGGCGTATAGTAGCGTGAGAACTGGTCGATGAACCGCTCGGTAGGCGCCTTGCTCTCCTGGGCTTCCTCGACGAGCTTCACGACGCGGGCGATGGTGTTGTCCGCCGCTGTGGCTGTGACCCGCACGCGCAGGGCCGCGTCCGCATTGACGGTTCCCGCGAAGACGAGGTCCCCGGGTCCCTTGCGGGTCGGCGTGCTCTCCCCCGTCACCGGCGCTTCGTTGATCTCCCCCGCGCCCGATTCGATCGTCCCATCCGCGGCGATGCGGTCGCCGGGACGGACAAGGATCATATCGCCCACCACCAGGTCCTCGGCCGGGACCTCGTCGGTCGCGCCCGCCCGTTCGCGGAAGGCGGTCTTGGGGACAAGCTTGGCGAGGGCCTGGATGCTGGCGCGCGCCTTTCCGGCGGCGACGCCTTCCAGAAGCTCGCCGATCAGGAACAGGAACACGACGGCGGCGGCCTCCTTCGACGCGCCGATGAAGACCGCGCCGACCGCGGCCACGGTCATCAGCATCTCGATCGAGAAGGGCGTGCCGGCGCGCGCGGCCATGAAGGCGCGCCGGCCGATGGGCAGCAGGCCGACCAGCATCGCCGCCGTGAAGAGCCAGTCGCTGGAGGCCGGCGCGAACCTGGAGCCGAGGAAGGCCAGGACCAGCGCCCCGCCGTTGAAGCTCATCAGGCGGCCCTTGGGCGCGCGCCACCAGGGCTGCGGGACGGCGTCGTCGCCGTGGCTGTGCAGGCCTTCCACACACGGATAGTCGGCCTCGGCCCCGTGAGCGGCGGGATCAGCCAGGGGCTGGGGTGTCGCCGGGGAGACTCCGTAGCCCAGGCCGGTCACCTGCCTCACCAGGGCGACCAGATCGGTCTGCGGGCTGTGTTCGACCACCATGCTGTGGCCGGCGACCGACACCGTCACCTCCGCCACGCCGTCCACCCGGCGCGTGGCGGTCTCGATCTTCGCGGCGCAGGACCCGCAGTCCATGCCTTCGATGCGGTAACGGGTCTTGAGCAGCGCCATGGTCGGGAATCCTTCGTGCGACGCCAGCCTGCATCCTCAAGTCACTAGAGGAGCAAGGCGTTTGCGCGGGCCGGATCAGGGTTCCCCGTCGCGATGGCGCTCCTAGGATCCGCCCAGGGCGGGGGCGGTGTAGCGATCAAGGTCGGAGAGCCCCAGCCTCTGTTCGATCGCCTTGACCTGGTCGACCGCCAGGTCGAACCCGTCGCCCTTGAACTGCTGGAGCTCGATATCCTCGAACTTCTCCGACAGGTCGGCGAGCTGGGCCTTCGGCATGGAAGCCTTCCAGGCCTGGAAGACCACGGTGTCTTCGAGGGCGGCGTGGATCTCATACATCCGCGCGAAGCCTTCGAGCGCCCGCGCCAGCTGTTCGCCGTTCCCGGCCGGCACCTTTCCGGACTTGCAGGTGGCGGTGACGAAGTCGTTGATCTCCCGGCCGCGGGCGTGCTGGCGCAGGAGGGCGTCGATCAGGCCCGCGGCCTCGCCGCCGGCCTTGCGGACCGCCGGGAACACATACTGCTCCTCCAGCTGCTTCTCATGATAGTCCTCGCCGAACCGCCGGAAGAGATCGGCGGCGGCGACCAGGGCGCCGGCGTCGAGGTCCGCCGCGCCGGCGCGGATCATGCCCGCGCTCTCGCGGTAGACCACCAGGATGCGGCGCAGGATCCCATGTTCCCGCATGAGGTCTTCATTGGCTGAAACCCCGCCGTCGTCCTCCTTGTCCTGGGCCTTGGTGCAACCCGGCAGCATGAGGGCGGTTCCCGCGGCGAGCCCCACTGCGGTGGCGAAGGCGGCGCGGCGCGAGACGGATTGGGGGGAAGAGCTCATCGGGTGACTCCCAGGTGGCGATGAAGACGGTGAACGCTCAAGGCGCGGACAGTGAGGACTGCGCCGGAACCAGGATCAACAGGGCAAGGGCGCCGACGATCGCGGACGCCGCGCCGTAGAGGAACACCGTGGCGTGGCCCACATGGTCCCAGAGCAGGCCGGCCATCAGGCTCGCCACAAGGCCGGAGAGCCCGACCGTGGCGCTATACCAACCGACGCCGCTGGCGCGCAGCGCCGCAGGCGTGAAGTCGCTCGCCATGGCCTTGCCGACCGCGCGGAAGACGCCCTGAAAGAGGCCGTAGAGGATGAACAAGGCTCCGGCGACGGCGAGGCTTCGGGTCGCGGCGAAGCCGAGATAGGCCGCCAGGAAGATGGCGAAGGCCGCCAGCAGGATGTTGCGCCGGCCCAGGCGGTCGGAGAGCGCGCCGGCCGGATAGGAGATCAGCGCCGCGACGAGGTTGAAGGCGGCATAGATCAGGATGGTCATGGGCAGGGACGCGCCGAGGTCCTGGGTCTGCAGGATCAGGAAGGCGTTGCTGGAATTGCCGATGCCGAACAGGGCGGTGACCAGCAGGTAGCGGCGATAGGGGCCAGGGAGGCGGCGCGGATCGATGTCGACCTTCGCCTTCGCCTGGGGTGGCACCACGGGCGCCTCGCGGACCAGACTTATCATCAGGACGGCCAAGAGACCGGGGATGATCGCGAGGTAGAAGATCCAGCGCAGGTCGATGCGCCAGACCGCCAGGAGGGCCAGGGCCAGCAACGGGCCCAGGAACGCCCCGGCGTTGTCGCCAATCCCCTCAAGCCCGAAGGCCTTGCCGCGGTCGGCCTCGGCCACCGATCCGGCGATCAGGGCGTCCCGGGGCGCCGAGCGAATCCCGGATCCGAGCCGGTCGAGGCTGCGGGCGGCCAGGGCCGCCGGCCAGACCGTGGACAGGCCGATGAACGGTTTGGCCAGGGCGCCGAGCCCATAGCCGACCAGGGCGACGGGCTTGCGGCGCTGCAGGCGATCCGACAAAGATCCGGAGAAGCCCTGGACGATGTTCTGGGCTGCTTGGGAGACGCCCTCCACCAGGCCGACCACGCTGCCGCCCGCCTTGAGGGACTGGGTCAGGAAGGTCGGCAGGACCGGATAGAGCATCTCCGAGGAGATGTCGGCGAACAGGCTCGCGCAGGCGAGCAGGACGGTGTCCCGCGAGAGACCGGCGAACGGCCGACGAGGCGTCGCCTGCGCCATCTTCGTGTCAGCTGCGCTGGAGGGGAGGGAGGGGACCGCCGGTTTCCATTGCGCGCTGATCCTCTAAGCTGCGGCTGGTCCCTTGGCAGGGCTCACTCAAGCCGTGACAAGGACCTTCGCCGCGACTACTACGGCATTCGTTATCGATATTCGATTTCGTAGGGCTGTCAACGGAATGTCCCCCCGTGCTGGAACATCAAGACCTGCTCGCCGGCCTGGTCCGGCTCCACGTCCTGCATCACGCCGCCGAGGGCGAGATCTACGGCCAATGGATGATCGAGGAGCTCGCCCACCACGGCTACAAGCTGAGCCCAGGCACCCTCTATCCCTTGCTGCACGCTATGGAGCGCAAGGGCTATCTGGTGTCGCGCAAGGAGAAGCTCGGCCGGACCTTCCGCCGGCTATATCGCGCGACGCCGCTGGGGTTGGAGGGGCTGGAGCTCGCCGAGCTGCGCTTGAAGGAACTGGTGCGTGAAGTCCGAAAATAGGCCAAGTCCAGTCGGTGAGGGGACCGGCGCGATGGTCGCCGAAGCTGTTGAGGCTGGCGGGCCCAAGCGTTCTGTACTCAAGGTCTTTGTCGTGTCGCTAGGCCTGGGCCTGACCTCGTTCGGCGGACCGATCGCCCATCTAGGCTATTTCGAACGGGCCTATGTTCAGCGCCGCAAGTGGCTGTCGGCCGCCGACTATGCGGGCCTGGTGGCGCTCTGCCAGATGCTGCCGGGGCCGGCCAGCAGCCAGGTCGGCGCCTTGATCGGGCTAAAGCGCGCCGGCTGGGCGGGCGCCCTGGCGGCCTGGCTCGGTTTCACCCTGCCGTCCGCCCTGGCGCTCTATCTGTTCGCCCTGGCCGCGACGGCGCTCCGAGATCCGCTCACCCTGGCGGGTCTGCACGGCCTCAAGCTCGTCGCCGTCGCCGTGGTCGCCCAAGCGGTCTGGAGCATGGGGCGTAAGCTCTGCCCCGATCTGACCCGCGCTGGCCTCGCCCTGGCCTCGGCCGCCCTGTTGCTGGTGTTCGGCGGCGCCATCCTCCAACTCGCCGCCTTGGCGCTTGGAGCCGTAGGAGGTCTTCTGCTCTGTCGAAACGGCGATGTTCCGCCGACGCCGCCCGCCCTGCCGATCCGCAGGCGGGTCGGCGCGGTCGCCTTCGTGATCTTCGCGGTGCTGCTGGTGGGACTGCCCTGGCTGGGCCGTCTGGCGCCGCACTCCCTGGCGGATCTGGCCGGCATCTTCTACGGCGCCGGCGCCCTGGTGTTCGGGGGCGGCCATGTGGTGCTGCCGCTGCTGCACGACGCCCTGGTCCCGTCCGGCTGGCTGAGCGACGACGGCTTCCTGGCGGGATACGGCGCCGCTCAGGCGGTCCCGGGGCCGTTGTTCACTTTCGCCGCCTATCTGGGGGCGGCGGTCGCGCCGACGCGCGATCCGGCCGTGATGGCGCTGTGGGCGGCGGTGGCGACCGGATTGATCTTCCTGCCCGGCGTGCTGATCGCGGTGGCGGGTCTACCGCTCTGGACTTGGATCAGCAGGCATCCCGCCGCGGCCGGTGCGCTCGCCGGGGTCAACGCCGCGGTCGTCGGCGTCCTGGGCGCGGCGCTCTACGATCCGATCTGGACCAGCGCTATCGGCGACGGCCGCGATGTCGCTATCGCCGCGACGGGCTTTCTGCTGCTCGAGCGCTGGAAGGCGCCGCCCCTGGCGGTGGTGAGCTTCTGCGTTGCGGCCGCGGTGCTCTTCGCGGCGATCCGATGACGCCGGTGCGGCCTTGTCGTTGCTGAGCTTGGCTCAGCTGCGGAGGCTGCGCCAGGGCCCGGTGACGGCCAGGGTGATGCCAGGCCAGTAAATGTTCACGAACAGGGTCGAGCCGTCGGGGGAGAAGCAAGCGCCGGCCAGTTCCGCATTCTCCCGGAAGACGTTTCGGGCGATCGTGTAGACCTTCCCCTCCGGCGTCACGCCGCGGAGGTGATTGCGTTTGACGTCGGAGTAGCGATCCTCGCACACGATCAGATGCCCCCACGGCGCCACGGTCAGGTTGTCGCCGAAGTCGTAGACCTTATCGTTGGCCGATTCGAGGAACAGCTGGATCCGACCTGGTGCGTCGCGCTCTCCGGAGCCGCCTTCACTGGCGCTCGGGACATAGCGCATGATCTGACCGTGCCTGGCGCCGCCGCCAGCGGTGCAGGTGAAGAACATCTCTCCATCGCCAAAATGGATGCCTTCACCCCTGGCGAACATCGCCGCGCCGGCCTTGGCGCCCCGCAGACGAAGGTCGTCATCGGGACTTTCGACCCCGTCGAGATCGATCCACACCACGTCCTTCCAATCACCCGGCCGCCAGACGACCTCGCTGTGATTGCTGGTGTTCACGCCCTCAGGCGCGTCGCGGAAACCGAGGGCCTGCAATTTCCCACCCTCATGGAGCTCACCGCGTGCGTTGGGCAGGAAGCGGTAGAAGAGACTGTTGGTCCCGAAACTGTCCTCGGTCATGTAGACAATGCCGGTGCGGGGATCGACGCAGGCCGCTTCGTGCTGGAACCGGCCCATCGCCTTTAGCGGGACCGCCTGGACTAGACCTTTCGCCCGGGCGGGCACCTCGAAGACCCAACCATGGTCCTGTGAGCGGCCGCCGCCGGCCTTCACGGTGGTTTCTTCGCAGCTCAGCCAAGATCCCCAGGGTGTCGCCCCGCCGGCGCAGTTCATCGCCGTGCCCGCAAGGCTGAGGTGCTGACGGATCAGCGTCTGCTTGGCGAGGTCGTAGACCAAGGTAGTGGTCCCACCGGGCAAGGCATGGCCGTCGGCGGCGACGTCGAAGGCCTTCGACCGGTCGAGGCGCGACGCCAACCGGCGGCCCAGGCCAGCGGCGCCGTAGTTGAGGTCGCTCGGCTTGAGTTCATGATTGCGGACAAGAGCGACACGCGAACCGCTCAGCGGAATGCAGCCCATGCCGTCGGCCTTGTAGGGGACTTCCAGGCCATCGCTCATCGTCTCGCCGAACCGGGACACCACCCGATAGGAAAACGCCGCCGGCAGGTCGAGAATGCCGTTCGGATCCTGGACGAGCGGGCCATAGCCCGCGACTTCGTTGGCGTAGGTCTCGCTCCCAGGGTCGGCCTGGGCGTTTGCCAGCCGGGCGTAGCCTAGAAACGCCAGTCCCGCGGTCGCGGTGGACAGGACGGAGCGGCGGGTAGCGGGCATTCGTGAGTCTCGCATCTACGGTCGTGCAGTCCGTTCCTAGCCAAGGAGACTCGATAACCCTATGGGCGTCGACCTCATTCCGGCTGATCCTGTGCGACGAACACGTCCTTTGAGTCACCTTGTCCATAGGCTGCCTCCTGCAAGCGAGTGGCGACGCCCGCGCGTCACACCGGCAAGGCGGCCACAAGAGCGTTGAGGACCTGCAGCGCATCATGGGCGCCATTGGCCTCGCCCTTTTCGAAATCCTCGCCACTAAGCCCCATGGTGTTGGTCACATGGGCAAGGCAGAGAACCCGCTGCCGGCGAGTGGCGGCGAAGGCATAGAGGGCCGCCGCTTCCATCTCGACGCCCAGCAGCCCCATGGAACGAGCCGCCTCGACCGCGCTGTTGGTCTCCCGAAAGGGAGCGTCCGTCGTCCATGTGCCGCCAACGTGGAAGGGGACATCCGTCTCGCGCAGCGCTTCCGCGGCCGCGGCGATCAAGGCCGGGTCAGCCTCGGCAAATGCGCTCGGCGGCAGGTAGTGATGACTGGCGCCCTCATCGCGAAGCGCGCGATCGATGATGACGAAGTAGGGTGGCGGCCCCGCAGGCAGGATCTGTCCCGCGGAGGTCACGCTGATCAGAAGCTCACAGCCGAGGGCAAACATCTGCTCTGCGACCAGCACCGCGTAGGGGGCGCCGACGGCGCAACCCACGATGCCGATTTCGCGATCGGCCAAGCGAAAGCGGTCGAGACCGGAATGGTAACAGGGCCAGGCCGTGCATCGGCTGGCTTGTTCGGTTCGCCGCAAATAGCGAACAATGTCGCCATCAGGGTCCAGAACGCACACGGTTGGAACCGGTACTGACGGCAGGCCTTTCTGGCGGCGAGCTTCCCGGATCAAGGATTCAGGTTGAAACACCGACGGTTCGCTGGGCGCCTTGTGGTTCAGCAACGGTGACGGGGTGATCTCGCCCATGGGGCTCCAAACTTAGCTAACAAGACTCTCATCGGCGCCGTGCTGGCGACCACTTAGTGGCGCGGGCGATTCCAAATTTCAGGTGACCGGCAGCCCGGCCGCTCTCCACTCCGGAAAGCCGTCCTCGAGCCGCCGGACCTTGAAGCCGTGCCGGCGCAGGAGCGCGATGGCTTCGAAGGCCAGAACGCAATAGGGACCCCGGCAGTAGGCGACGATCTCCTGATCCTTCGGCAGGTCGCCGAGGCGCTGGGCGAGATCGCGCAGCGGGATGTTCAGGGCCGATGGCACCCGGCCGGCCGCGAACTCGTCCTCTGGCCTTACGTCCAGGACTGTGACCAGGCCATCTCTCAGTCGATCGATCAACTCGCCTCGCGACACCGGTTCCAGGGCGTCGAGATCGTGGAAGTAGCCGCCCACCACGGCGCGGACGTCGGCTTGTTTGCGCTCGCCCAGGCGGCCCAGCGCCGTCATCAGGTCCACGACCGCCGGGTCGCTCAGCCGGTAGATCACGTGCTTGCCGTCGCGCCGCGAGGACAACAGGCCTGCGCGGCGCATGACCTGCAGGTGCTGTGAGGCGTTGGCGACTGACAGACCGAGGCGGCTCGCGATGCCGTCGACGTTGCGCTCCCCCTGACCCAGGAGTTCGACGATCTCGATCCGGTTTGGGCTCGCGAGCGCCTTGGCCACCTCGGCCAGACCCGCGAAGACGGTGTGCTTAGGGGAGTCGCTTGACAGGCTTGGCATGTCGCTCAATCATTCATTTGAATGTTTAATTCGTCAAGCCGCTTGGCTTCGTGAGCGGCCACTCGCCGCACTCGTAGGGGGAGGATTTCATGATCCTGCGCCAGTACCTGCACTTCGATCCCGTGGCCATTTCCTACCTGTTCGGATGCGGCGGCCAGTCGGCGGCGGCCGTGGTCGATCCCGTGGGCGACATTGAGCCTTATCTTCGGGCCGCTGAAGAGACAGGCATGGCGATCCGCTATGTGATCGACACCCACCTCCATGCCGACCACCTATCGGCCGGACGGCGTCTCGCCGAGGCTACCGGCGCACCCTATGTCCTTTTCGCGGAGGCTCCGGCCGCGGCGCCGTTCAAGGGGGTGCGTGACGGTGACGTGCTCGAACTCGGCAATGTCGTAGCCGAAGTGCTGCACACCCCGGGGCATACCCCCGAACATATCTGCCTGGCGGTGAGGGACCGGACCCGAGCCGACGAACCGTGGTTCGTGCTCACCGGCCACACCCTGATGGTCGGCGACCTCGGTCGCACGGAGCTGGCTTCGTCGGCGGAGGAGGGCGCCCGGACGCTGTTCCGCAGCATTGGGCGCCTCAAGGCCCTGCCGGACTATGTCGAGGTGCTTCCGGGCGCCTTCTCCGGCTCGGTCTGCGGCCGCAAGCTGAGCGGCAAGCCCTCGTCCACCATCGGCTTCGAGCGGCGGAACAATGAAGCCTTCCGGATCGAGGACGAGGAGGCCTTCGTCCGGGCGATGCTGGCCGACATCCCCGAGCCGCCGGCTCAGGCGGCCGAACTGCGCGCCGCCAATTCCGGCCCAGCCGCCGCAGCTGCCTAGCCTGATGTCCGTTCAGGAGAGAAAGGGCGGCATCCGGCTCGGACTGGCCGAGAACTGGCGCCAGTTCTCGTTGCTGATCCTGGTCAACGCTTTCGTCGGCGGCATGGTCGGCCTGGAACGCACGGTCGTGCCGCTGATCGGGTCCGAGGAATTCCGGATCGCGTCGACCACCTTGGTCACCTCATTCATCGTCAGCTTCGGCGTGGTCAAGGCCTTCACCAACCTGATCTCGGGTCACTTCGCGGACATCTATGGGCGCAAGCGCCTCCTGATCTTGGGCTGGCTCGTCGCCTTGCCGGTCCCGTTCATGATCGGCTGGGGCCCGAGCTGGGGATGGATCGTCGCGGCCAATGCGCTGCTCGGCGTCAGCCAGGGGCTGGCCTGGTCGATGACGGTGATCATGAAGATCGACCTCGTCGGGCCGAAGTCGCGCGGCCTCGCCGTGGGGCTCAACGAGTTCGCGGGCTATCTGGCGGTCGGTCTGACGGCGCTGGCCACCGGCTATATCGCCCAGCGCTACGGCCTGCGGCCCGCCCCCTTCTATCTGGGTATCGGCTACGCTGCGCTCGGCCTGATCCTCTCCGTATTCCTGGTGCGCGACACCCGCCATCACCTGGCGCTGGAGACCGCCAGTCACGCCGCCCCAGCCGAGCCTATTCGCTTTTGGGAGATATTCCACCGGACCTCCTACGGGGACCGCAACCTGTTCGCCGCCTCCCAGGCCGGGCTGGTGAACAACCTCAACGACGGCATGAGCTGGGGGCTGTTCCCGCTGTTCTTCGCCGGCTTCGGACTGACCGTCGGGCGCATCGGCATTCTGAAGGCCGTCTATCCGGTCGTCTGGGGCGTCATGCAGACCATCACCGGGCCCTTGAGCGACCGCTGGGGCCGCAAGGGTCTGATCGTCGCCGGCATGTGGGTGCAGGCGGCGGGTCTCTTCATGACCGCCGCCACCCGACAGTTCGGCTGGTGGCTCGCCGCCAGCGTCCTGCTCGGTCTTGGCACCGCCATGGTCTATCCGACGCTGATCGCTTCGGTGTCGGACGCCTCGCACCCGTCCTGGCGAGCGCGATCCCTGAGTGTCTACCGCTTCTGGCGGGACATGGGCTACGCGGTCGGCGCGCTGGCCTCGGGGATCATCGCCGATCTCTTCGGCGCCGCCTGGGCCATCGGCTCGATCGGCGCCCTGACCCTTGCCTCGGGCGCCGTGGTCGCGATCGCCATGCGCGAGGGTCCCGCCGGTGAGTGAGCCAGCTCAAGCGATGGTCGCCCCAGTGCAGTTAGCCTCGTTGACCTTTGGAGGACGGCCATGCGCGTGCTGATCATTCTCAATGACGCGCCCTACGGCGGCGAGCGGACCTACAACGGCGCTCGGCTCGCCCTGGCTCTGCTGAAGGTGGACCCGCAGTCGCAGCTCACCGTCTTTCTGATGGGCGACGCGGTGCTCGCGGCCAAGGCCGGCCAGAAGACGCCCGAGGGGTACTACAACCTTGAGCGCATGCTGGGGCGCGTTGTCCTGGGCAAGGGGTCGGTCCTTCTCTGCGGAACCTGCATGGCGGCCCGGGGCATCGTCGACGCCGAGATTCTGGAGGGCGCGCAGCACAGCACGATGGACGCCCTCGCCGAGGCGACCGTCGCCGCGGACAAGGTGCTGGTGTTCTAGCAAGGGAAGACGGCCATGGCGTCAAACCCAAGGGGTGCAATCGAGGTGACGGCGCCGCTCCCGGGGTTCGGGTTCGGCCTGGGAGAGCGGCGGCCATGAGCGAGGTCTGGGAGGGTGGCTGCCTTTGCCAAGCCGTCCGGTTCCGCGCTAGCGGTGCGCCGAAGTGGACGATCTGGTGTCATTGCCAGAGCTGCCGCAAACACAGCGGCGCGCCGGTCTCGGCGTTCGCCTCCTTCGACGCGGCGTCGGTCGAGATGATCCGGGGCCAGATCTCCAGGTTCGCATCCTCGCCCGGCGTGCTGCGCGGGTTCTGCGCCACGTGCGGATCGACCCTCACCTGCGAGGGTGACCGTTCGCCGGGCGAACTGCATATCCATATTGGAGCCTTCGACGCGCCGGAGCGACTGGCCCCTATCGTCGAGGTCTTTCCGGAGGAACGCCTTCCCTGGGTCTGTCTCAGTCAGCCTGCGCCGTGAGGGCGAAATGGAACCATTGAGCGTGATGCCGATCTACCTCGACTTTAATGCGAGCACCCCCATCGATCCGCGGGTGGCGGCTGTCATGCGACCCTATCTGGAAGAGGCGTACGGGAACCCCTCGAGCCCGCATTGGGGTGGGCGCCCGGCGCGCGAGGCGGTCGAACGGGCGCGGAACCAGGTCGCCGGCCTCCTGGGCGTCGCCCCCGACGAGATTGTGTTCACGAGCGGCGGCAGCGAGGCCAACAACCTGGCGCTCAAGGGCGTGTACTTCGCGCTGAAGCATCGCGGCGATCACATCGTGACCAGCGCCGCGGAGCATCCCGCCATCCTCGCGCCGTGCCGGTTTCTGGAACGGCTTGGCGCGCAGGTGACCTATCTGCCCGTGGATCACACAGGCCGGGTCGATCCCGACGATCTGCGCCGGGCGATCGGGCCACGCACCATCCTGGCCAGCATCATGCACGCCAACAACGAGGTTGGAACGATCCAGCCCATCGAGGCGTGCGCCCGCATCGCGCGGGAGCGCGGCGTGCTCTTCCACACCGACGCGGCTCAATCGGTCGGCAAGATCCCGACGGATGTGGGCGAACTCGGCGTCGATCTGCTCTCGGTGGCGGGGCACAAGCTCTATGCGCCCAAGGGTGTCGGCGCCCTCTATGTGCGGCGCGGCGTTGGGCTTGAGCCCTTGATCCACGGCGCCGGCCACGAAGGTGGCCGACGCGCCGGCACAGAGAGCGCCTTGCTGACGGCGGGTCTCGGCGAAGCCTGCGCGCTCGCCAAGGACCTCTCGTCCATGACGGGCGTCCGGACCTTGCGCGATGCGCTGTGGGACGGGTTGCAGAAGACGTTCGGCGAGGCCGTGGTCCTCAACGGTCATCCCGAACATCGCCTGCCGAACACTCTCAACGCCTCCTTCGCGGGCATGGTCGGCGCCGAGATTCTGGAGTGGCTTGACGGCGTGGCGGCGTCGACCGGATCGGCCTGCCATGCAGGCCACGTCGAGCTGTCGCCGGTGCTTGCGGCCATGGGCCTATCGCCCGAGGTCGGCATGGGCGCCGTTCGCTTCAGCCTTGGGCGGGGGACGACGGCCGACGAGATCGAGACTGTCGTCGGGCGACTGACCGAGCTTGCTGCACCGGGCGTCGGGTGACGATGGCCATGTCAGCACGGCGCAAGAGGGGCGGGGACGACAAGATCGATAGCGCGATCTCAGCGCTGCCGGAGTCGTACCGACTTTGGCGCGCAAGCGGGCTCGGCCGCGTCACCGACACGCTTGAGCGAGACCTGATCCTTGAACTATGCGGAGAGGTCGCCGGCCTTCAAATTCTCGACGTTGGCTGCGGCGATGGCGACCTCGCTGCGGCGCTGGGCCGGGCGGGCGCGGAGATCACGGGGTTGGACGCCGACCCGCGGATGCTCCGCGCAGCATGGGAACGGCTGGCCTCGGAAGTCCTGTCGATCCGCTTCGTGCGCGGTGATGTCAACACGCTGCCTTTCGCCGACCGAAGCTTCGACGTGGTGACGGCGATCACGGTGCTCTGCTTCGTGCCCGACGCGCGAGCGGCCGTGGCGGAGATGACGCGGGTGTTGAAGCCCGGCGGCCGCCTCGTGCTGGGTGAACTGGGTCGCCACAGCGTTTGGGCGGCATCCCGTCGCATCAAGGGGTGGCTGGGATCGGCGACCTGGCGCGCGGCGCGATTCCGGAGCGCTCAAGACTTGCGGCGGTTGGTCGAACAGGCCGGCCTCGCCGTGAGCGCAATTCGAGGCGCTGTCTTCTATCCTCCGGTCGGCTGGCTGGCGTCTATGATGGCGGGCGCCGATCCTGCGCTCGGTCGACGCACAACCATCGGAGCCGCCTTCATCACCGTCGCCGCGAGGTCGGCGACGCGGCCCGACACGCCCGGCATCAATGCCGACGCCGCGGGACTTGGTGACTATTCCAATAGCCCATCCTGGGCCAATGACGGAAGGCCAGATACGGCAATGGCGAAACGAACCACCACTCTTGGCGCTCTCGCCATCGGGTTAGGGGTGACCATGGCGCTTGGCGCGGGCAGTGCGGCGCTGGCCCAACCCGCCAGTGGCCTGGTGGATGCGGTAAAGGCGGGCACTCTGATCCTGGACGCCCGCGCCCGCTACGAAGGCGTCGATCAGGATCGCTTCGCCGAGACCGCCGGCGCCCTGACGCTGCGCACCCGGCTTGGATGGGAGACGGGAAAGTGGAACAACCTCAAAGCCCTGGTGGAGTTCGAGGACGTGCGCGCCCTCGGCGGGGAGAGGTTCAACTCCACCTTGAACGGCAAGACCGCCTATCCCGTGGTGGCCGACCCCGATGTTACGGAACTGAACCGCGCCCAGATCGCCTGGACACCCAGCCGGAATTTCGCGGCCACGATTGGGCGGCAGACCGTCGCCATCGGCGATCAGAGGTTCATCGGCTCGTCGGCTTGGCGTCAGGACCAACAGACCTTCGACGCAGTCCGGGCGGACGTGATCCAGGGTCCATTCAGCGCCAGCTACATCTATATCGACCGGGTCAATCGCGTCTTCGCCGAGGCGCAGGACTGGGATTCCGACAGCCATGTGGTCAACGCGGCCTACGCCGTCACCAAGCCGCTGCGGATCGAAGGCTTCCTCTACGCTCTGGACTTCAGGCAATCGCCGGCCAATTCGAGCCGCACCTATGGCCTGCGCGCCACGGGCGTGCTCGACACCGCGCCGGTGGCCCTTTCCTATGCCGCCACCTACGCCAATCAGCGTGATTACCGAGGGAACACCGGCGATTTCAGCCTCGACTACTGGTCGGCCGAGCTGTCGGGGACGTGGGACGTCTTCACCCTCAAAGGGAACTACGAGGTGCTTGGCGGTAACGGCGTGCGTGGTTTCGCGACGCCCCTGGCGTCGCTGCATCCCTTCCAGGGCTGGGCCGATGTGTTCCTGACCACGCCGGCCAACGGGATCAAGGACGCCAACCTCGCCCTGGCGATCAAGCCGAAGCTGAAGCTGGGCCCTCTTTCGAACATCGTCCTGACCGGCGCTTATCACGACTTCAAGGCCCAGCGCGGTGGCGGCGCGCTGGGGAGCGAGGTGGACATTCAGATATCCACCGCGATCACCAAGCAGCTCTCGGGGCTGATCAAGTTCGCCGACTACGATGGCGTCCCGGGCTTCCCCAGCCGCCAAAAGGTCTGGCTCGGCCTGGAGTTCAAGCTGTGACTCTCCGGCTGGGACCGCAGGTCATGCTGGGTACGAGCAACAAACAAACGACAAGGCGGCCAAAGGGCCGCGAGCGGATCAAATCGCCAGGAGTGGAAACATGAAGGTTCGCAGAATACTCACCGCCAAAGCCAGCGGACCCGTCGCCGCCGCAGGGGCGGGCTCGGCTTTCGTCTTGGCGCCCGGCTGGGTCTGGGCGCAGACGCCGTCTGACCCCGCGAGGTATGCATACGGCCCACACATGATGGGCTGGGATGGAGGATGGTACGGAATGATATTCGGTCCGCTGGTCATGATTTTTGTCCTGGCCGCGGTGATCGCGGTCGCGGTTCTGCTGGTGCGAGGGCTCGGCGGGCCCTGGCACGGCCCACAGCCGACCCATCATGCGCCGCCTGAACGCACGCCGCTCGACATCCTGAAGGCGCGGTATGCGCGCGGCGAAATCGACAAGGCAGAGTTCGAAGAACGCCGCCGCATACTCGGCGATTGAGCCCGCTCATCGCGGTCAGGGATACAGCAGCTTTCCGTTAGCCGTGCGCTAAGCCGCCGCGCGGGGCCCGAGAAAGATCACAGCCGCGCCAATGATGCAGATCAGGGCGCCAAGTGTATCCCATCGGTCGGGACGTACGCCCTCAACAGCCCACAGCCAGGCCAGCGAGGCGCAGATGTAGACCCCGCCATAGGCGGCGTAGGCTCGCCCGGCGGCGGGGCTGTCGACCAGGGTCAGCAGCCAGGCGAACAGGGCCAACGACACCAGGCCGGGCGCCAGCCACCATACCGGCTTGCCCTCACGCAGCCACATCCAGAAACTGAAGCAGCCGGCGATCTCCGCCACCGCGGCGGCCATGTAGACGAGCGCGGTCTTGGTCATGGGTGGGCTGGTCGCTGGCGGCGACTAACCAAGTAGGCGGCCGACTCGGCGAGATCCTCCAGGATGACGCAGTCGGGGCCAGGCCCGCCGGCGCAGGACGCATCGCAGGTCTGGACGAGCCTCGCGATGCTGCGCTCCAGGGCCTTGAGTTCCGAAAACTTAGTCCGCACCGCCTCAAGCTGCTGCTGGGCGAAGTCACGCGCCTCGGTGCAGCAGCGTTGCGGGTCCTGCATCAACGCCGCCAGGGAACGGACCCGCTGAATCGGAAAGCCGAACTCGCGGCAGCGGCGGATGAAGGTCAGCGGCTTGACGTTAGCCTCGTCATAGCGCCGCTGCCCGCTCTCGCGCCGGCTGGCCCGGGGCAGCAGTCCGATGTCTTCGTAGTAGCGGATCTTGGGCGCGTTAGGTTCCGTCCGTCGGGCCAAGGCGCCAATCTTCAGGGCCATGCGATGTCTCGATCGGAGCTTGAACCTCAAGTTACTTGAAGATGTGGCCTTAGACCAGTCGCCCCCGCCATCACCGGTGGGTGGATCGCAAGGAGTGTTGATCGTGAAGACCCAAGACCCACCCCCCATCTCTTGCGCTTTGGCGGCCGGCGCCACGTCGTCGTCGCGTTGACAGTATCCCCTCCAGGAGGATAGGAAGAAGCGTGCGGGACCGAGAACGCCACGAAACCCATCCGGAGATTGTCAAGCGTCTGAAGCGCGCCGAGGGGCATTTGCGCGGCGTCATCGAGATGATCGAGTCGGGCCGACCCTGTGTCGATGTGGCTCAGCAGCTTCACGCGGTCGAAAAAGCGATCGGCCAAGCGAAGAAAACGCTGATCCAGGACCATCTCGACCACTGCCTGGAAGACGTCGTGGGTCCTCTGCCGCGCGATCAGCGCCAGTCGATCGACCAGTTCAAGCTGATCACGAGATACCTCTGATGGGCGCCACGCGCATGACCGAAGCATTTTTTCTTTCCGTCGTGGCGACCGGGTTCGCCGTCGCCTTCGCCCATGCCGCCATTCCGACCCATTGGCTGCCCTTCGTGGCGGCCGGTCGCGGGCAGCGTTGGAGCAAGGCGAAGACGCTTATGGTGGTCGCGCTGTGCGGGTCGGGCCATGTCCTTTTCACCACGGGTCTGGGTGTTCTGGTCGTCTGGCTCGGGGTTGAGACCAGCAAGTGGACCGGCCACATATTTCCCTGGATCGCCGGCGGCGCGCTGATCCTGTTTGGGCTCTACTACCTTATTCGGCAGGTGCGTGGCGGTGGCCACGGCCATAGCCACTTTGGCCCTGGCCACAGCCATGAAGGCGACGCTCACGATCACGCGTCGGAAGCGAAGCGGATCGACACCGGCCACGGCGTGCTGATGCTGGAGGTTTTCGAGGAGGGCGTCCCGCCCAGGTTCCGGGTGCGGACCGAGGGTGCGCCGGCCACCCTGCCAAACGCGGCGGCGCTGTCGGTTGAGACGCTCCGGCTTGATGGTGCTCGGCAGGTCTTCTCCTTCGTCGCCCGCGAGGGCTACCTCGAATCCGTCGAGGAGATCCCGGAGCCGCACGAATTCACTGCCGGCCTCAGCCTGTCTCACGGCGATCACGCCCATCGCCACGAGGTTCGCTTCGAGGAACACGAGCACGCGGCTTCCGCTCAACCGGCGGCGAAAGCCCAGGCCGGCTTGTGCGCGCCCGCCATTGCCAAATCCGACCAGGCCGTGGTCCTGGGCCTGTTCACGCTTCTGACCTTCTCGCCCTGCGAGGGTTTCCTGCCGGTCTACCTGTCGGGGATCAAGTATGGCTGGATGGGCTTCATCATTCTCAGCGCGGTGCTGGCTTTTGGGACTATATCTGGAATGGTCGTCTTCACTTGGCTGACCCTGTCGGGGATGGAGCGCCTACGCCTCGGTTTCCTGGAGCGATACGAAAGCGGCATCCTCGGCGCCTTCATCCTACTCCTCGGAATCGGCATCATCTTCTTCGGTTTCTAGCAAAGGGAGGCGGACAGAGGTCGCGTGGGCGGCCGACTTACCACTGGCATTATCTTGCCGATCTCCGCAACGCGGCCTGGGTCATTCGTCCGGAGGCTCCAGGCAGGTCACCCAAGGTCGCTTTTCGCCACAGCCGAATGGACGCCCCGATGGCCGAAGAAAAGCTCCGTCTCGAAATCCCGGTGGTTCTGCCCAAGGCGGCCGAGGCGTGCGGTCGCTGCATCGAGACCCTCATCTCCAACCTCAAGGCGCGGCCCGGTGTCTCAGAAGTCCACATGCGGCGCGACGCGCTCGGCGACGGGGACAGGCTCTGTATCCACTTCGATCCCGCGCAACTGTCGCTCTCCCAGGTGCGGAGCATGGCCCAGCGGGAGGGCGCAACGGTGGCCGGCCGCTATGGCCATCTCACGCTCCTCTTGTCGGACCCCCTGCACGCGCGGTCGGCCCGGTCGCTTGCCGATCGACTGAGGGCTGAGCCCGGCGTCGTCTACGCGGAGGTTGGCGTCACCGGGTCGGCCGTGATCGAGTTCGACCGCGACCAGATTGGTGAGCAGGCTGTCCGCGATCTGGTCGGCCAGGACCTCCGGGATCTTGCGCCCGGCCCGGAGGCGCCTGCCCCGAGCCAACCCGACGCCCATGCCGCGCGTGCCCACGGGCCGGGCGAGCATGATCACGGCAAGGCCGGCCACAAGCACGCCCATGGCGGCGTCTTCGGCGAGCGGACCGAGCTGATATTCGCGGTCCTCTCAGGGGTGTCGCTCCTGGTCGGTTGGGTGATCTCGTCGGGGGCGCCGCCGGCCTTCTCACTGGCCCTCTACGGCTTGGCCTACGTCCTGGGCGGCTACTTCACCTTGAAGGAGGCGTTCGAGAATGTCCGTCGGCGGCGCTTCGAGATCGACACCCTGATGCTGGTGGCGGCAGCTGGGGCGGCTTTCCTCGGCGAATGGGCTGAGGGCGCCCTGCTGCTCGTGCTCTTCAGCCTGGGCCACGCCCTGGAGCACTACGCCATGGGCCGCGCTCGGCGCGCCATCGAGGCGTTGGCGGAACTGGCGCCAGAACAGGCTACGCGCAAGCGGGGCGAGCAGTTCGAGGAGGTCCTCGTCGCCGAGCTCGGGCTCGGCGACATCGTGCTCGTCCGGCCTAACGAACGCCTGCCTTCCGATGGCCTGGTGGTCGCCGGTGAGAGCAGCGTCAACCAGGCGCCCGTGACTGGCGAAAGCGTGCCGGTCGACAAGCGGCCGATCGCGACGGATGTCGACTTCGACAAGGCTCCGCCGGAGCATCGCGTCTTCGCGGGCACCATCAATGGCGTGGGCGCGCTGGAGGTGAGGGTCGCCCGCAGGGCGACGGAGACCACCCTGGCAAGGGTCGTGAGGATGGTGGCCGAGGCCGAGGCGCAGCGGTCACCGACCCAGCGCTTCACCGACCGGTTCGAGCGCATCTTTGTGCCGGTGGTCCTGTTGGGGGTAGTCGCCCTCATGATGTCCTGGCTCGTGCTCGACGAGCCGTTCAGCGCCAGCTTCTATCGCGCCATGGCGGTGCTGGTGGCGGCGAGCCCCTGCGCACTGGCCATATCGGTGCCGAGCGCGGTGCTGAGCGGTGTCGCCCGGGCAGGCCGAGGGGGCGTGCTGGTCAAGGGCGGCGGCCCGCTGGAGAACCTGGGGACCCTGACCGCCATCGCCTTCGACAAGACCGGCACGCTCACGGAAGGCAAGCCGAAGGTGACCGACATCGTGCCGGCCGCCGGCGTGGCGGAGGCCGAGCTGCTCTCAATCGCGGCGGCGGTCGAGGCCCAAAGCGACCACCCGCTCGCCGCGGCGGTCGCAACGGCCGCCCGCGAAAACCTGGGCGCCGTCGACCTGCCAAGGGCGGAGGCGGTGGAAAGTCTCAACGGCGAGGGCGTCAAGGCCAAGGTCGATGGACGCGAGGTTTACATCGGCAAGCCGAAGCTCTTCGAGCGCCTCCCAGGCCCGCCCATGCCTGAGGACCTCCAAGGCGCGATCACGCGGCTGGAGGCGTCCGGACGCACGGTCATGGTCGTGCGATCGGCGGAGCGCTTCCTCGGTATCCTCGGCCTGCTCGACACCCCACGCGAGGGGGCGGCCGAAGTCATCGCTCGGCTGCGCGCCCTCGGCCTGCGGCGGATCGTGATGCTCTCAGGCGACAATCAAGGCGTCGCTGACGCCGTGGCCGCCAAGCTCGGCCTGGATGAGGCCAAGGGCGGCCTCATGCCCGAGGACAAGGTCGCCGTAATCAAGGCGATGCGCGAACAGGAAGGCCTGGTGGCCATGGTCGGCGACGGGGTCAACGATGCGCCCGCCATGGCCAACGCCACGGTGGGTATCGCTATGGGCGCGGCGGGATCGGACGTGGCCCTTGAAACGGCGGACGTCGCCCTGATGGCCGATGACCTCGGCCATCTCCCCTTCGCGGTGGGCCTCAGCCGCCGCACCAGCCGCATCATCAAGCAGAACCTCTGGGTGAGCCTGGGCATGGTCGCCTTCCTCATCCCGGCGACCCTGTTTGGCCTGAAGATCGGTGCAGCCGTGGTGTTTCACGAAGGTTCCACCCTGCTCGTGGTGGTCAACGCCCTTCGGCTGCTGGCTTATCAGGACAAGCGAGCCTGACGCGCGGGCGTACTTGGCCGGTCGTTCTGCAAGGGCGCCGGCCGAGCAGGGCGGCATGTTCGGCGAGGAATGGGATAGCGGCGGAGAGTCGCGGATGGTGAATTGACGCTACGGTGACGGTCTCGTTTGGCCGCAATTTCGTAGTTTGCCGTCGGTCTTGCTGATTGGCTCGCAGCCTCGCGGTCCGCTCAGCCGGGCGGCTTGGCTGCATGGGAGGACCAATGGATGTGGACGATGCGCCAGCCCTGGGGTGTCCGGCGCAGCACCATGGTTTCGGTCGTTTCCCGGTCCACGGTCTTGTCATGGAAGCGGCCCTGCGCCCGCCCGCGTGTCGCGATCCAGGCCAGGCTGCCCGTTGCGGCGCCGCTGCGATCCACGGTGACGTCCCGCACGTCCTTCAGATAGGCGATATCGGCCGCTAGATGGCCTGCCGCATAGTCCGATTTGGACTGTTCGGCTTCGCCTTCCTCGAAGATCAGGGCCGTATCGTCGAGCAGGGCCGCCGCTGCGGCGGCGTCGCCGCGCCCGAGGGCCGCATGGAAGGCGTCAACGGCCTTGGCCGCCTCCTGGGCCTCCGCCGGAAGCCTCGATGCGGATGCGGCTGGGTAAGGCGTTTCCGGGTGTGCGCTCGCAGCGCTTGTGGCGCCGAGCGTGAGGGCGGCGGCCAGGGCGATGAAATGGGCTGTTTTCATGGTCGGGTTCCTGTCAGGCCTTTGGCCGCAGTTCAGGGTCGAGCGTCCGGGCCAGGATCTTCCGGGCCCGGTAGACGCGGGTCTCGATGGTCTTGACGGAGACGCCCAGGATGTCGCCGGCCTCGGCTTGAGACCAGCCGTCGAAGGCGGTGAGCAGCAGGGCTTCCTTGAGCGGGGCGGGGAGCCCTGCGATGGCGCGATCCAGCACCCGCATCTCCTGGCGTTCGATCACCGCGTCATCGGCCGCGGCGCCTGGGTCGGGTTCTGCCAGGGCGGCATGGCCGTCCAGGCCCTCCGACCCGAACAGCAGGCGGCGAAATGACGCCCGCCGCCCGCGGTCGCGCGCTTTGTTGATGGCGATGGTGCGCAGCCAGGCCAGGAAAGAGCGAGACGGATCATAGCGCCGGATCGCCGACCACGCGGCGATGAACGCCTCATGCGCCGCCTCATAGGCGTCGTCGGCGTCGCCGGTATAGCGCCGCAGCAGCCGATAGAGTGGCTCCTTGTGTCGCCGGACCAGTTCGGCGAAAGCCCGGTCGTCGCCCTCGGCCGCGCGGCGGGCGAGCACCGCGTCGGTTGGGGCCTCGCCCTCGGTCACGACCCTTCGGCGGTCAGCGACCTAATCACGATGTCGTCGAACTGCGCCGCCTGATCGGGCGTGAGCACGGCGCGCATGGCGATGACATGCTCCATCGTCTCCGTCTGCAGGGCGCCCATGGCCTTGTGGAACCGGCCGATGGCCGCCTCAACCTTCGGCGAGAGGGCGTGGGATTCCTGATAGGCCTTGGCCAGCTCGGCGTTGGCCGCGCGCATCTCGCTCTCTATCGCTCGGCGATTGACGGCGTGGTCACGCTCGAGACCCTCGATGCGGCGTTCCTGGTCGGCGGTCAGGCGCACCCGCTGGTGCAGCATTTCGTCCAGCCCCGGCCGTGGGTGAGCGCGGGACTCGACGTATTTGGCGCCGCCCCAGACACCGACCGCCGCCGCCAGGACCGACAGGACCAGGGTCAGGATGATGCTTCGCACGATGCTCATCAGTCGTCCAACAGGCTCGAGGGCGCGAGGTTCGAGGCGACCAGGAAGCTCCCGGCCTTGGGTTCAGCGGCTGCGGAGGTCGCGGCGGTCACCCCGCCCGCCGTCAGGCCGATGGCCAGGGCGAGCCCGACTGAGGCGACCCCCACGGGGGCAAACGCGGCGCTGGCGCGCGACTGGGCGCGCCGGGCGACAATGCTGCGGCTGACGCCGGCCTCAAGCCCCTCGAGCGTGCGGTCGGCCGGCGCCGTGGCCAGCCGTTCGACAAGGTGGTTCAGTCGTTGGTTCATCATAAGATCCTCGCCCTGCCCTAGGTATACGACTCGCACGGCCCCAATCCCCTGACCATCTGGGTTTGAGCGCCTCCGTCGCGCCGCCTTGAGGGGTGCGGGCCTCTCCGGACGTATATCCAACGGAGGTGCGGTGGGCATGAATATCGGTCGGGCGGCGGAAGCCTCAGGCGTCTCAACCAAGATGATCCGCTACTATGAGCGGATCGGCCTGGTACGCCTCGCCGACCGGACCCAAGGCAACTACCGAAACTTCGGCCTGCGCGAGGTCCACGAGCTGACCTTCATCCGGCGCGCCCGAGATCTTGGGTTTTCCGTCGAAGAGATCGCCCGGCTTCTGGGGCTCTGGCGTGAGCGCGAGCGCCCAGCAGAGGAGGTTCGGGCGACAGCCGACCAGCATCTCGCCGACCTTGAGGCGCGCATCGCGGGGCTGCAAACCCTGGCCGACGTGTTGCGCGACTTGTCGTCGGCCTGCGCGGACGGGGAGCGCCCGGAGGCGCCTATCCTTGGCAAGGCCGACCGGACCTCACCCGCCGGCTTGCGGTGAAGGTGAAGTCCGGCGCTGACCTACTTGGTTTGGATCGCCGTCACCGTGGTCGCACCGTTCATCTGCATGAGCTTGAAGCGGACGGCCTGGCCGGCCTTCACGCTCTGCAGGATCGAAGGCGGGGTCGCCTTGAACGGCATCGTCATGGCGGGCCACTTGAGGGCGGGGATGGGGGCGTGCTGGATTGTCACGGTTCCGGCCTTGGCGTCGACCGACTTCACCACGCCCTCGCCGTCGGCCAGGGTCATGGCGGCGTGGTCTGCGGCGTGCGCGCCCGGCATGGCCTTTATGTCTCCGCCGGTCTGGGCGACGGCGGCTCCGGTGGCCGTGAAGGCCAGGGCCGCGGCTAGCAGCAGTCTCATGGTCGATCTCCGTTGAGCTTGGTCTCGCTTGGCGCAGGGGCGGGGCGAGGCGAGGTGGTCTGGGGAATACGCACGGCGCCTGCCGGGTCCCTCGCCGGGTTCGGCGAAGGCGCGCGATCGGCGGCGGGGCGAATAGGCGCCGTAGCCAGGGGGGCATGCCAGTCGTCCTGTGCCTCGTGCCCCTCGCGCATTACGTCGTGCAGGTGTTGCAGCCTGACTTGAATGTCGCGCCCGTCCTGCGGGCTGAGGTAGCTGTCCCGGAAGCGATACCAGGATTCCCGCCGGCGAATCTGCCGAAGCTCCCACATCAACCACCGCGCTTCCTGCGGCGCGTAGGCCCCATCTTCCGGGCCCTGCCCGATCCGGCATGGTCGTGCTGATAGGCGCCTCGAAGCTCTGGTCGCCGCCGAAATGCTGCGCGTGGCGCGCATCGTCGCCATCCGGCCGACCCGTGACCTTCCGCGCCGTGAGGCGTCAGGGCCAGGAACCACGGCTCGCATGAGTCTGCCCTGATCTCCATGGTCAGGTCCTGTTCATCCGCGCCGTCGGCGGGCTTCGGTGCGCCGCCTGGGCCGCGCGCCGGCGCAGCAGCAGGTAGCCGGCCGGCACCACCAGCATTGAGAGCAGGGGGGCGCTCAGCATGCCGCCGATCATGGGCGCGGCGATGCGGCTCATCACCTCCGAACCGGCGCCATGACCAAGTAGGATGGGCAGGAGACCGGCCAGGATCACCGCCACGGTCATGGCCTTGGGGCGGACCCGCAGCAGGGCGCCCTCACGGACGGCCGCTTCGACCTCCGCGGGGGTGGGAGAGGGGCCGCGATCGGCCAGCGCATGCTTCAGATAGATCAGCATCACCACCCCGAATTCCGCCGAGACCCCCGCCAGGGCGATGAAGCCCACGCCGGTGGCCACAGACTGGTCGTAGCCCAGCCAATAGAGGGTCCAGACGCCCCCGGTGAGCGCGAAGGGCAGGGTGGCCATGATCAGCGCCGCCTCGTCGAAGCGCCCGAAGGTGACGTAGAGCAGCAGGAAGATGATCAGCAGGGTCGCGGGGATCACCAGCTTCAGCCGCTCGACGGCGCGCTGTAGGTACTCGAACTGGCCCGAATAGGCGATCGAGACCCCCTGCGTCAGCTTGACGTCTCGCGACACCGCCTTACGCAGGTCGGAGACCACGGAGGCAAGGTCGCGGCCGCGCACATCGACATAGACCCAGGTCGAGGGCCGCCCGTTCTCGGTCTTCAGCATCGGCGGGCCATCGGCGATCTCGATCCGGGCGACGGTCCCCAGCGTGGTCTGCTGGCCCGCGGGCGTGAGGATGGGCAGGGCTCGCAGGCCCTCGAGGCTGCCCCGCAGCTCGCGCGGATAGCGCAGGCTGATGGGATAGCGCGCCAGGCCCTCGACGGTCTGGCCGACGTTCTCGCCGCCGACGGCGCTGGACACGATCGCCTGGACGTCAGCGATGTTGAGCCCGAGCCGCGCGGCCGCGCCCCGGTCGATGTCCACATCCACATAGCGTCCGCCGGTCAGCCGCTCGGCCAGGGCCGAGCTCACGCCTGGAACGGTCTTGGCCACGGCCTCGACCTTCTGGGCGATACGGTCGATCTCGGCGAGGTTGGCGCCGGAGACCTTGACCCCGATCGGGCTCTTGATGCCGGTGGCCAGCATGTCGATGCGATTGCGGATGGGCGGCACCCAGACATTGGTGAGGCCGGGAACCTTCACCGTTCGGTCCAGCTCCTCGACCAGCTTCTCCGGGGTCATGCCCGGCCGCCACTGCGACCTCGGCTTGAACTGTATGGTGGTCTCGAACATCTCCAGCGGGGCTGGATCGGTGGCGCTCTCGGCCCGACCGGCCTTGCCGAACACGGTCTCGACCTCCGGGACGGTCTTGATCAGCCGGTCGGTGGTCTGCAGCAGCTGGCCGGCCTTCTGGGCTGACAGGCCCGGCAGGGCGGAGGGCATGTAGAGCAGGTCGCCCTCGTTCATCTGCGGCATGAACTCGCCGCCCAGCTGGCTGAGCGGCCAGGCCGTGGTGGCGAAGACCAGGGCCGCGACGACTAGGGTCGTGCGCGGGCGCCGCAACACCGCGTCCAGGGCCGGGCGATAGAGGGCGGTCAGCCAGCGGTTCAGCGGGTTGGCGCTCTCGGCCGGGATGCGGCCTCGTATCAACCAGCCCATCAGCACGGGCACCAGGGTCACCGACAGGATGGCTGCGCCGGCCATGGCGTAGCTCTTGGTGAAGGCCAGCGGTGAGAACAGCCGCCCTTCCTGACCTTGCAGCGAGAACACCGGCACGAAGGACAGGGTGATGATCACCAGGCTGAGGAACAGGGCCGGCCCCACCTCTGCGGCGGCCTCGGTGATCACGGTCCATCGCGCTTCCCCTTCGAGGCGCTCGCCGGGATGGTCATGTTCCCAATGCTCTATCTTTTTGTGGGCGTTCTCGATCATCACCACGGCGGCGTCGACCATGGCCCCGACCGCGATGGCGATGCCGCCCAGCGACATGATGTTAGCGTTGACCCCCTGGGCCCGCATAACCAGCAGGGCGAAGAGAACGCCTAGCGGCAGGGTAAGGATCGCCACCAGGGCCGAGCGCGCGTGCCAGAGGAACAGCGCGCAGACCAGGGCGACGACGATAAACTCCTCGATCAGCTTTTCGCGCAGGTTGCCGATCGCCCGGTCGATGAGCTGGGAGCGGTCATAGGTGGGCACGATCTCGACGCCGGCGGGCAGACTGGCCTTCAGCTCCGCCAACCTGTCTTTCACCGCCGTGATGGTCGCCCGGGCGTTCTTGCCGGAGCGCAGGATGACCACGCCGCCAGCGACTTCGCCCTGGCCATTCAGCTCCGCGACGCCGCGGCGCATCTCCGGGCCGATCTGGACGGTGGCGACATCGCCCAATCGCACCGGGATCCCGCCGGGGGCGGTCCGAAGCGGGATGGCGCGGAAGTCGTCGAGCGAGGTGAGGTAGCCCGAGGCGCGGACCATGTACTCCGCCTCGGCCAGCTCCAGCACCGAGCCGCCAGTCTCCGAATTGGCCTTCTGGATCGCCTCGGCCGCCTCAGCCTGGGTGACGCCATAGGCGGCGAGCTTCATCGGATCGAGGACCACCTGGTACTGCTTGACCATGCCGCCGATGGAGGCGACCTCGGCCACGCCGGGCAGGGTCTTCAGCTCGTAGCGCAGGAACCAGTCCTGCAGCGATCGGAGCTGGGCGAGGTCGTGCCGCCCGGTGCGGTCGACCAGGGCGTACTCGTAGACCCACCCAACCCCGGTCGCGTCGGGCCCCAACGACGCCTTGGCCTCGGGCGGAAGCCGGCTCTGCACCTGGTTCAGGTATTCGAGCACGCGCGACCGGGCCCAGTAGAGGTCGGTGCGGTCCTCGAACAGCACATAGACGAAGCTGTCGCCGAAGAAGGAGTAGCCGCGCACCGTCTTGGCCCCCGGGACCGAGAGCATGGTGGTGGCCAGCGGATAGGTGACCTGGTTCTCGACGATCTGGGGCGCCTGGCCGGGATAGGTCGTGCGGATGATGACCTGCACGTCCGAGAGGTCTGGAAGGGCGTCGACGGGGGTGGTGCGCAGCGCCATGACGCCGGTGACCAGCAGGGCCAGGGCGGCCAGCAGGACGAAGACGCGATAGCGGACCGAGGCGCGAATCAGGGCGGCGATCATTGGGCCCGCCCCTTGGCGATGTGGCGGATGACGGCGCCGGAGGGCCGTTGCTCGAAGCCGAAGCCCACCCGATCGCCAACCTTCAGTCCCTTCGCCAGGCTAGGGGGATCCAGGGTGAAGGTCATGGTCATGGCCGGCCAGCCGATCGTGGGCACCGCCTCGTGGCTGAGGGTGATCTGGTCGCCGGCCAAGGCCTCGACGCGCCCGCGCGTCTCGTTGAGGGCCGCTGCGGCCGCTGCAGGGCGAGGCGTCGCTGCGGGAAGCGGCCGGGCGTCGAGGCCGGAGAGGCTGGCTTCGGAGTCGATGAGGAACTGGCCGGAGGCCACCACCTTGTCGCCTTGGTCGAGGCCGGCCAGGATTTCGGTGCGATCCCCGTCCTCGCGGCCGAGCCGGACCTCCACCGGCTGATAGCGTCCGCCCGGGGCGGCCAGCATCACCAGCGACCGCTTGCCGGTGCGGATCACCGCCTCGGACGGCACGAAGAGGGCGGACCCCACGGCGCTGTCCAGGTGGACGGTGGCGAACATGCCGGGCTTCAGCCGACCATCGCGGTTCGCAAGTTCGATCCGGGCGGTCAGGGTGCGGCTCTCGGCCTGGGCGGCGGGCAGCACGGCGGCTACCCGCCCGCTGAAGGTCTCGCCGGGGTAGGCGGCGAGCTCGGCCCGGGCAGAGGCGCCGACGCGCAGCTGTCCGGCCTGGGCCTCCGGTACGGCGGCGTTCAGCCAGACGGTCGACAGGCCGGAGACCTGGGCCAGGGTCTGACCCATGCTCACGGTCATGCCCTGGCGGACCTCGAGGGTCTGGATCGCCCCGCCCACGGGGGTTGTCACCGTCACCACCGTACGGAGCCGTCCATCGCGGGCGATGGCGGCGATCAAGCCCTCGGGCATGCCCAGCAGTCGCAGCCTTTGACGGGCGGCGGCTTCCAGCGCGGGGCTCTCGGAGCGCCGCACCGCCAGATACTCCGCCTGGGCCCCGCCCCAGCTCGGGACCAGGAGATCGGCGATCGGGGCGCCGGCGGCGATCACGTCGCCGGGCGCGCGCGCATAGACCCGTTGGACGAAGCCCGCCGCGCGGGCCTGGACCACGGCGACCTCACGCTGGTTGAAGTCGAGAACCCCGGTGGCGTCGACGCGCTCTGCGAAGTCGCCCCGCTGGACGATTGCGAGCCGCATCCCCAGGTTCTGGGCCGCCGAGGGATCCATGCGGACCCCGACGGCGCCCGGCGCCAAGTCGGCGTATTTGGGGACCATCTCCATCCCCATCGGCGACTTGCCCGGTTTGTCGAAATGCTGGTCCGGAACCATCGGGTCGTACCAGTAGAGCACCTTGGGGCTGGCGGCGGCCGCGGCTGGCGGGGGAGTGGCCGGGGGACTGTGACCGAGCTGGGCCAGGCCGAAGCCGGCGGCGCCGGCGGCCAGGGCGATGGCGGCGGCGGCCAGGGCCAGCCGTGCGCGGGAAGAGGTCTGGACGGTCATGGCGCGTCGGTTCCGTAGGTGAGGGCGATGCGGACGGTGTCGCGGGAGAGCGCCGCCTCGCGATCCAAGCGGTCGATGTGGGCGTCGGCCAGGGACAGGAAGGCCTGCAGCACATCGTCCAGGCCGGCCGAGCCTGCGGCGTAGCTGGCGGTCTCCAGGTCGGCGCGGCGCTTGGCCAGCGGGACCAGGGTGGTCTCGGCGCGCGCCAGCCGGTCGCGGAGCCGGACCTGGTCGGCGAGGTCGGCGTCCAGGGCCGCGCTGAGTTCGCGACGGGAGGTCTCGCGGTCGAGACGCACCCGGCTGGCTGTCGCGGCGCGGGCGGCGATGGCGGGGTCCTGGCGTTTGGCGGCGAACAGCGGAAGCCCGACCGTCGCGCCGACGGAGACCATCTCCCCCCAGCGGGGGTCGCGGTGCTGGTAGGTGAGCTCCCAGGTCCAGTCCGGACGCTTGTCGGCCCGGGCGGCCGCAAGGTCGGCGGCGGCCTGATGCTCTTGGGCGTCATAGACCGCGAGGGCGGGGAGCCGCTCAAGGTTGGCGCGCAGACCCGCGGGGTCCAGGGCGTAGGCCGGCGGCGCGCCGGCGACCTCGGCGGCCGGATCGCCGGTCCAGCGGATGAGCTCCGCCCGGGCCTTCGCGATGGCGGCGGTCACATCGGCGCGGCGGTCGCCCAGGGCCGCGGTCAGCTGCTCGGCCTCCAGGGCCTGGGCCGGCCGAACGGCGCCGGCGACGAGCTGGGACGGGGCGGTCCTGCGCAGAGGCGCCACAGCGTTGTCGACCTCGTCCAGGGCGGCCAGCCAGCGCTCAGCGTAATGGAGGTCGATCCAGGCCAGGGCCGCCCCCAATCGCACGTCGCGGACCTCGAGCCGGCCGGAGGCCTCCGCCGCGCCAATGTCGGCGGCGGCGCGGTCTCGCGCCGCCCGGCGCTTGGCGGCGCTGGGCACGTCCTGCATGACGCCCAGGGTGGCCATGGTCATGCTCTCCGGGCCGAAACGCCAGGCCGGCGGGCCCGAGACCGGAAAGTTGTCGAGACCCAGCCGCAGCTTGAGGTCGGGCAGGCGGCCAGCGGCGATGGCGGACGACCGGGCTGCGACGACATCGAGCGACTTGGCCGCGAGGCTGGGCGCGCTCTGTTCGGCGAGCCTCAGCGCGGCGTCGAAGGTGAGGGGGGCGGCTTGGGTCGCGCTGGCCAGCAAGGCCGAGGCGGCGAACAGCCAGGCAGTGCGCATCTTGGGCTCCTGGGGCGAGGATCAGGGACAGGGGGTGGCCGCGCGGAAACGCCGACGGGTGGTCGTGAGCACCCGTCGGCGCCCTCCGTCGCCGCGCCAGGGGATAACCGGCGCGGCTGGGAAGCCGGTTAGCCGGGCAGGCCGGGCGTGGCGGGCGGGGCCTGCGGGCCGTCCCCCGGCGTCATGTGCTGCCGATGCAGGGCGTCGTCGCCCTTCATCATCGGGCAAATGCAGCTGGCTTGATGTTGGTCGGGCTTGGCGGCGCGATCCGGCGCGGGGCGCGGGGCCAGACTGTAGTTCCCGCCCTTGCCATAGGGTTGGGCGGCGGCCGGGGCGGCGAGGGTCAGGACGGGGCCGAGCGATAGCGCGCTGGCGACCAGAAGGTCACGGATGGACATGGGAAGACTCCCTTGGAGGTTCGATGGCTATGGCCGGACGGAGTCCGGCCGGCTGGCGCGCAGGTGCGCGCGATCCCGCCGGCGCATAGGCGCCGCGGGTTCAGCCGATCGATCTGGGAGGTCGTTCGAGCCGGGCCGGCGCCTGCGAGGCCCGCGAGGTCATCGAGGGCGGGCGGACGGCGGCGGCGGTCGCATAGCGGGCGACAGAGACCGCTGGGCTCGGCAGGGCCACGATGACGGCGCAGGCTGCGGCGCAGGCCCGGACGCAGCTCAGGTCAGCCATCTTGGACTTTCCGGAATGGTCGCAGCAGGGATCGGGGCTCGCCGTCGCGGCGCTTGCGTCAGACATGTCCGGCATCCCGGCCATGTCCATGCCGCTCATGGCGGTCGCGTCCCCATGGGCGGTGCAGGCGACCTGAGCGGCCCCGGCGGTCACCGGGTTGGCGAGCAGGGCCAGGACGGCCAGAAGGGCGAGCAGGAGTCGCATCGTCTCGCTTCTACAGCCTCCGGTGCGCCAGATCATATGATCAAGATCAATTGCCGGCGGCCACCGCCGCCGACCGCGCTCGAAGCCGGGTGCGGTCGCGTTGGAAGGGGACGCCGTGGCGGCGCATGGCGTCGCGCGCCGGGCGTTCGACTAGGTGGTGCAGGACCATCGCCGCTGGGATGACGCCCGCAAACATGGCGAGCCAGAGGGCTAGCGGCATGGGGCCGTCGGGAAGGCCAAAAACCCGGTGGGCGGCCTTCTCGAAGACCAGCTGCCAGGGGATGCAGACCATATAGACGGCGAAGCTGACCTCGCCGAGATAGACTAGGGGCGCCGCTGTCAGCAGCCGCGACCCGGCGCTGGCGAGGCCAGCAAGGCTGTAGATCAGCCCCCCAAAGAGCGCGATCGCGACCGCGTCCGGCGCGCCCGCCTGCGAAACCAGGAGGATCGCGGCGAGGCTCGCCGCGGCGCCGGCGGTCGCCACGGACGGCCGCAGGATCGGGCGCTCCGACCACAAGAGATAAACGGCGCAGCCCAGGGCGAAGCAGGGGATGATGCGCAGCGCGCCCCAGGCGATGGTCGCCTGGGTGAGGGGGAAGCCCGCGAGCCGCTCGAAGCCGGTCTCCAGCGCCGCAACGAGCACTAGGGCCAGAAGCAGGGCGAGGCCGGGGCGGCGGCGCAGGCGCCAGGCCGCCCACGCAAAGGCCGGGAAGGTCAGGTAGGCGAACCATTCCGCCGAGATCGACCAGGAGGGATGGTTCCAGCCGCCATGTAGTCCCAGACCCCAGGCCTGGGTAAGGGTGAGTTGGGCCGGCAGGGAGGACCAGACCAGCGCCTTGTCGCCGGCTTGAATTCCCAGCAGCGTGGCGCCGCCGACCAGGGCCGCCATGCCCAGAAGGGTCACCAGATGGACGGGATAGACGCGCGCCAGGCGGGCCCAGAGGAAGTCGGCGTAGCGGAAGCTGCGCGCCCCGAAGCTCTGCAGATAGACGTGGCTGAGAATGAATCCGGACAGCACGAAGAACAACTCGACCCCGAGATAGCCCTTGCTCACCAGGCGAGGCGTGACGGCTGTGAGGTCATGCCAGTAGTCGAAGCTGACCACCCACATGGCCGCGATGAAGCGCAGGGCGGTCAAGGCTTTAAGGTTCTGCGGCATGGCGGATCCGGTTTTAATGATGGAGCCCTCGGCACTTGGCCATCCTTAGTTTGCCGGTCTCGCCCTAATAGAATGGAAATATCGATGAGTTGTCGATAACATTGACATGATTGGAATGTTGGGATGGAATGTCGAATACATGGTGATTACATAGAGGTGTGGACGTTCTGCCGTTACATCTCGACTGCGATCAAGGAACGGTGCGCCGTTTTCAGCGTTGCTGATGCGCGATCTGGGCAATCCCCTCAGTCCATGGCGGACGGCGGCGCAAGCGTTCCCAGCAGACTGACCAGGGCGAGGACGACGATGGCAGCGGCGGTCTCCAGAAGGACGCTCCGTCGCAGAGCCGCCAGCGCCGCCAGCGGCGGCGCGCCAGCGAGGGCCGCGCCGAGACCGGGCGTCAGCCGGAACCGGTTGATCGCGGCGAGCCCCAGCATACCGGCGAACACCAGGACCTTGGCCCCCAGCAGCAGCCCGTACGCTGAGGTCGCCAGGGCGTCCAGGTGGTCCGGCCCGATCAGAAACCAGCTGTTGACCAGCCCCGTGAGGAGGAGGAGCGCCACCACCGCGGTCCCGACGCCGGAAAAGCCCTCAAGGCCGCGATGGAGCGTCTGCAGGGTCCATTGGTCCGGGGTCTGGCGGGTGGTCCTCAGTAGCGTGGCCAGGACCGCCAGCGCCCCCAGCCAGACGCCGGCGGCCAGCAGGTGGATGATGTCGGCCCCGAGGTGGACGAAGCCTGCGACGCCGTCGTCGGCCGCCCCGTGTCCTGTCCAGGCGAAGCTGGCCAGGGCGCCCGCGCCCAGGCCGGCGAGCACCGCCCAGAGGCGCCGGGACGGCCGCATCAGCAAGAGATGGAGGATGGCCGCCGTGGCCAGGCCCAGGCGCGCGGCGACAGCCAGGCCGAACCGGGTTCCGGACATCACCGCCCACAGGCTGTCGGCCTGGAAGGCCGCGGCAGGCTGCCCGGTCATGGACGCGGTCTGGGCGCCAAGGGAGACGACCGTCCCGACCAGCAGGGCTGCGCCGGCGACGGCGAGGCCCCAGCGCGGCCAGCCGAGCCGCGCCGGCTCATCGCCGACCCGTGCGCGCAGCCCGTACAGAAAGAACAGCGGCGCGCCGAACAGCACAGTGGCGGCGGGGAACGCGATCAGGCGCGCCGCAACCTCAAGGGACGATCCCATGCCGCTTCAGTGGACGGTGAAGCTGAAATCGCCCTTCATCCGGTGGCCGTCGGCGGAGACGACATGCCACATCACCATGTAGCTCCCGGGGGCGAGCGGGGTGACCAAGGCTGCGGTGATGGTCTTGCGATCCTTCGCGGCGACCGACGATTTGACCGTCACGGGCTTGCCGTCGGCCTTCATCAGGTCGATGCCGGAGAACTTCGGCTCGAGCTTTTCGGAGAAGGTCAGGCTCAGGCTCTTGGGTGCGGCCACGGCGGCGTTCGCCGCCGGCGTCGCGCTGACAAGGTGGGCATGGGCCTGTGCGCCGGAGGCCGCGGCGAGGAGCCCAGCCGCGGCGACCAGGGCGAGGACGGGACGGGTGGACGGGGAGCGGACCATGTGGATCTCCAGACAGGGCGACCGACGGCCACCTCCAAGCAGGATACGCGCGGTCCGGGCCCAACCCCTTGCGACCGGCGAGCCTGGCGTGAGGGCCGCGGACGGGGCCATGCGTATCCGAAGAACACGCGTGAGCCGCGCGCTTTCGCCGATCAACGGGTTTGGGACGTCGCAGTGACATGAAGGATTTTGACCGCCGCCAGCTGTTGCGGAACGTCTCTCTGTTGGGAGGCGGGCTCGCGCTCGCCGGCCTGACGCCGACCTGGGCGATGAGCGCCACCGTCGGGGCGACGCCGGACCTGCCCACCCTGACCGGACCCAATATCGATCTTCGGATCGGACACGCCAGCGTCACGATCGATGGCCGCATGGGCCACGCGGTCGCGATCAACGGCACGGTTCCCGGTCCGCTACTGCGCCTGAAGGAGGGGCAGACCGTCCGGATTTCGGTGACCAACGACCTGGCGGAAGACACCTCGATCCACTGGCACGGGCTGCTGACGCCATCGCAGATGGACGGCGTGCCGGGCCTGAGCTTCCCGGGCATCAAGCCCGGCGAGACCTTTGTCTATGAATTCGCGATCAAGCAGTCGGGGACCTACTGGTATCATAGCCATTCGGGTCTGCAGGAGCCGATGGGGCACCTGGCGCCGATCATCATCGATCCGGCCGGCCCCGATCCGGTCGCCTACGACCGGGAGCACGTGGTGGTGCTCTCCGACTACAGCTTCATGCACCCGCACCTGATCTTCAAACGCCTGAAACAGCAGTCCGGGTTGTTCAATTACCAGAAGCAGACGCTCGCGGGCCTCGCCGCGGGCAAGGACCAGACCCTCCAGGAGCGTCGGGAATGGGCCAAGATGCTCATGGACCCCACCGACATCTCCGACATCACCGGGGCGGTCATGACCTTCCTGGTCAACGGCCACGGGCCCGCCGACAACTGGACGGGCCTGTTCACGCCCGGCGAGCGGGTGCGCCTGCGCTTCATCAACGCCGCCGCGCAGATGATCTTCAATGTCCGCATTCCGGGTCTGAAGATGACCGTGGTGGCCGCCGATGGCCAGAACGTCCGGCCGGTCGCGATCGATGAGTTCCAGATCGGCAACGCCGAGACCTATGATGTCATCGTCCAACCCACGCAGGACCAGGCCTTCACCCTGGTGGCCGAGGCGGTCGACCGGTCCGGGATGGCGCGCGCGACCCTGGCGCCGCGCCCGGGCATGACCGCGCCGGTTCCGCCCCTGCGTCCCCGGCCGCTCGCCAACATGCGCGACATGGGCATGGACATGAGCGCCATGGCGGGCATGGGCGGGACGCAGCCCGCCGCCGGGCCGAAGGCGGCGCCGGGCATGGCGCCGCCCCGGGCCCGCGGCTCGGATGCGATGGGCGACATGGGCGGCATGACCATGTCCATGCGCGACGGCCAGAACGCGCCCCAGGTGAAGCTTGGCCCCGGGGTGCAGATGATCAACCCCATGCCGATGGATCGGACGGGTGAGCCGGGCCAGGGCCTGGAGAGCGTCGGCCACCGGGTGCTGGTCTACAAGGACCTGGTCGCCCTGGAGCCCAACCCCGACCTGCGCACGCCGACCCGCGCCCTGGACATCCGCCTCACCGGCAACATGGAGCGGTTCATGTGGGGGTTCGACGGGATGAGCTTCAACGAGACGACGAAGCCCTACTCCTTCGACAAGGGGGAGCGGGTGCGGGTGCGGTTGGTGAACGACACCATGATGGCCCACCCCATCCACCTGCACGGCCATTTCTTCGAGCTGACCCACGGGCCGGCGGGCCATGGCCCGCGCAAGCACACCGTGATCGTCGCCCCCGGCGGCGAGGTCTCCTGGGACTTCACCGCCGAGCCCGGGGACTGGGCCTTCCACTGCCACATGCTCTACCACATGCACGCCGGCATGTTCCAAGTGTTCAGCGTGCGGCCCCTCGACGGAGCCGCCGCATGAACCGCCTCGTGCTCACCACCCTGGTCCCCATGTTCCTGGCCGGTTCCGCCGCCGCCCAGACCATGGATCATTCCACCATGCCGGGCATGGTGATGCCCGGCGATCTGCCCAAGACGCCCGCAAAGCCCAAGCCGCTCGCCCATCAGCATGCCGCTCCCCCGGCCAGCCCGGCGGCCTCCGCGCCCGAGTCGATGCCCGGCATGTCGATGCCGGCGGCCCCGCCGCCGCCGGCCGCCGCCGGCGGAACGGCCGGCCAGGACGCGGCCGGTGCGCCGGCGCCGGAGATCCCGCACGGGCCGCCCCCGCCCGCGCCGACCGACCGTGCGGCGGACCGGTACTTCCCGCCGGCCGCCATGGCCGTGGCGCGCGTCCAGCTGCAGCGCGAGCACGGGGCGGCGACGACCTGGAAGGTCATGGCCAATCTCGCCGAATACCAGGCGCGAGCTGGCGCCGACGGCTACCGCTGGGACGGCCAGGCCTGGTTCGGCGGCGACATCCACCGCCTGGTGCTGAAGAGCGAAGGGGAGGGGACCCGCGGCGAAGGGGTCGAGGCCGCCGAACTGCAGGCCCTCTATTCCCGGGCCGTGGGCGTCTATACCGACGTCCAGGTGGGCATACGCCAGGACTTCGAACCGCGCGCCCGCACCTACGCGACCATCGGGTTCGAGACCCTGCTGCCCTATTGGTTCGACCTGGAGGGCGCGGCCTTCCTTTCGAACAAAGGCGAACTTCTCGCGCGCCTGGAGGGCCTCTACGATCTGCGGCTCACCAACCGGCTGATCCTGCAGCCCCGCGCGGAGCTGAATTTCGCCGCCCAGGACACCGCGGCCACCCGGACCGGTTCGGGCCTGTCCAAGGCCGAGCTGGGCCTGCGCCTGCGCTATGAGATCCACCGGGAGTTCGCGCCCTATGTCGGGGTGTCCTGGGATCGCAAGCTCGGCAGGACGGCCGATTATGCCCGGGCGGACGGCGACGATGTGGAGGCCACGAGCCTGGTGGTCGGGGTGCGCGCGTTCTTCTGAGGGTGAGGATGCGGCGGCCCCTTGAGCCCGCTCCGAGGGACCAGGCCGACAATCCGTCCACTGGGCCGTAAGCGCGTAGGCCTTGCCGCGTCCTAACCTGCGCCGCCCTTGAAGGGCGCGCGGTGGAGGCAGGTGCGTGACCCACGATTGGGCCGAGGCGTGGAAGGCTGGCTATGGCGTCCTGGAACGCCGGCCGGACACGGTGGCGAAGGTCGAGGCCCTGGTCGAGCGGCTGGTTCGGCGGGGCGGCTGGGCCGATGCGGAGAGCGTCTATCGCGTGCTGGCCGCGGCCGACCGCCTGACCCGGGCGGCGATGTGGCTGATCGTCCACATGACCTACGCCCGGAAGGTCGACCTCACGGGGTCGGCGCTGCCGGCCCAGAGTTTCAAGGCCGATCCGGAGGGGCACACCGGCGGATCGCTCAACATGGCGCCGGCCTTCGCGGGCTACCTGGCGGCCAATGTACTCTCGGGCGTCACCCGCTCTTGGGTGATGGGTCAGGGTCATTGCGTGGCCGCGATCGAGGCGATCAACGTCCTGACCGGCGACGTCTCGCCGGCCCAGGCCAAGCGCTACGAACGCACCGAGGCCGGCCTGTCGCAGCTGGTCTGCGATTTCTACGGCTACGGGATCCGGGCGGACGGAACCCCGTCGGCCCCGCTCGGCAGCCATGCCGGGCCGCAGACCGCCGGCGCGGTCTCCGAGGGCGGGTATCTCGGCTTTGCGGAACTTCAATATGTGCACATGCCGCTGCGCGGCGAGAGCCTGGTGGCCTTCCTCAGCGACGGTGCGTTCGAGGAACAGCGGGGATCTGACTGGGCGCCCCGCTGGTGGCGCGCCGAGGACAGCGGCCTGGCCACCCCGGTGATGATCCTGAACGGGCGGCGGATCGAGGAACGCTCGGAGATCGAGCAGGACGGCGGCGAGGGTTGGCTGGAGCGCCACCTGGCCCTGAACGGCTTCGACCCCCTGGGGATCGACGGGCGTGATCCCGCCGCCTTCGCCTGGGCGATCCTGGAGTCCGAAGACCGCCTGAAGCGGTTCACGGCCGATCCGGAGCGCCGCTATCCGGCCCCCTTGCCCTATGTGATCGCCCGCACCGTCAAGGGGTTCGGGTTCCCGGGCGCCGGGACGAACCGCGCCCACAACCTGCCGCTTGCGGGAAACCCGAACACCGACCCCGGCGCCCGCGACGCCTTCAACGCCGCCGCCGCCGAGCTCTTCGTGCCCATGGCCGAGCTCGACGCCGCCGTGGGCGTCCTTCGGACCCATGCCCTGCAGCATCGGCCGCCCGAGAGCCAGCACCCGGCCGCGACGCGCCGGCCGGAGGCGCCGCGCGAGTCGGCGTTCACCCCCGTCACCGGTGCGGCGTCCCCGATGGAGGCGCTCGACGCCTGGTTCGTGGATCTGGTGGCGGCCAATCCGCACCTGCGGCCCCGGGTCGGCAATCCCGACGAACTGCGCAGCAACCGCATGGGCCAGACCCTCGATCGTCTCAAGCATCGGGTGAACCGGCCCGAGCCTGGGTCGGCCGAGGCGGTGGACGGAGCGGTGATCACCGCGCTGAACGAGGAGGCGGTGAGCGGCGCGGCCCTGGGCAACAAGGGCGGCCTCAATCTGATCGTCAGCTACGAAGCCTTCGCCATGAAGATGCTGGGCGCGTTGCGCCAGGAGATCGTTTTCGCCCGGCGCCAGCGGGAGGCCGGCGCGCCGGCGGGCTGGATCTCCATCCCGCTGATCGCCACCTCCCACACCTGGGAAAACTCCAAGAACGAGCAGTCCCACCAGGACCCGACCCTGGGCGAGGCCCTGCTCGGCGAGATGTCCGACACCGCGCGGGTCCTGTTCCCCATCGACGCCAATAGCGCCGTGGCGGCGCTGCGGGGCGTCTATCGTACGCGCGGGCAGATCGCCTGCCTGGTGACGCCCAAGCGCGTCCTGCCTCGGCTGCTCGACGCGGCGGGGGCGGCGGATCTTGTCGTGCAGGGTTGGGCGCACTTGGCGGGCGCGCCGGGCGACGCCCAGGTGCAGATTGTGGCGGTCGGCGCCTACCAGGCGCTCGAGGCCTTGAAGGCCCGCGACCGGCTCGAGGCCCAGGGGCGGCGCGCCTGCGTCACCGCGGTGCTGGAGCCCGGCCGCCTGCGCGCGCCGCGCGACGCCCTGGAAGCCCAATGCACGCTCGCCGACGCCGAGCTCGAAGCGGCCTTTCCCCGCGACCTGCCGCGCGTGCTGGTGAGCCACACGCGGCCGGAGCCGATGCAGGGGCTCCTGCGCCGGATCGACGGCGGCGGCGATCGGCTGGTCTCCCGCGGCTATATCGGCCGCGGCGGCACCTTCGATGTGTTCGGCATGCTGTTCGCCAACCGCTGCACCTGGGCCCACCTGGTCGAGGCGGCGGCGCGGGTCCTGGATGTCTCGCCCTGCGACCTGCTCACCGAACCTGAACTGAAAGCCGTGGCCGGCCGGGCCAATCCGCGCGCCCTGGACGTGGCCGCACTCTGAGGAAGGACAAGGACGTGATCAGTCTCACAAGTCTCGGCGGCGCGGGCACCGTCACCGGCTCCAAGCACCTGTTGGAGGCGGACGGCCAGCGGCTGCTCGTCGATTGCGGCCTGTTTCAGGGCCTGAAGCGCCTGCGCGAGCAGAATTGGCAGCCGCTTCCGGTGGAGCCAGGCTCGATCGACGCGGTGATCCTCACCCATGCGCACCTCGACCATTCCGGTTACCTGCCGAAGCTGGTGAAGGACGGCTATCGCGGCCGCATCCACGGCAGTTCGGCGACACGGGACGTCGCCGATCTCATCCTGAAGGATAGCGCCCACATCCAGGAGAAGGACGCCGAGGACGCCAATCGGCATGGATACACCAAGCACAAGCCGGCGCTTCCGCTCTACGGCGTCCACGACGCGGAGCGCACCATGGAGCACTTCACGGATATGGCCTTCCATGAGGAGACGCGGGTCGCGGGCGGCGCGCGGGTGACCCTACGCAGGGCCGGCCACATCCTGGGGGCCGCGACAGTCCAGGTGGATTGGCACGGGACGAAGGTCGTCTTCTCTGGCGACCTCGGCCGGTATGGCGACGCCACCATGGTCGATCCCGAACCTGTCGAGGACGCCGACTACCTCGTGGTGGAGTCGACCTATGGCGACCGCAAGCACGAGGCCCGGGATCCGGACGACGCGCTTGCCGACATCATTGAGCGAACCACGCAGCGCGGCGGCACGGTGATCATCCCGACCTTCGCGGTCGGGCGCGCCCAGTCGCTGCTCTACCACCTGTGGAAGCTCAAGCAGGCCGGCCGGCTTGGGCTCGTCCCGATCTACCTGGACAGCCCGATGGCCATCAACGCCACGGACCTGTTGTGCAAGCACCTCGAAGACCACCGGATGGCTCCGGACGTCTGTGACGCGGCCTGTGCGATCGCCACCTATGTTCGCGACGTGGAGCAGTCCAAGGCGGTGACGGCGGATCGGATGCCCAAGGTGATACTTGCCGCCAGCGGCATGGCCACGGGCGGACGGGTGCTGCACCACATCAAAGCCTATGGCCCGGATCGCCGCAACACCATCCTGTTCTCGGGCTTCCAGGCCGCCGGCACCCGGGGGCGCGCCATGGTCGAGGGCGCCAAGGAGGTCAAGATTCACGGCCAGTGGATCCCGATCCACGCCGAGGTCCAGAACCTGCAGATGCTGTCGGCCCACGCCGACGCCGACGAGATCCTGCGCTGGCTGTCGGGCTTCCGCCGGCCGCCGAAAAAGACCTTCATCATCCACGGCGAGCCCAACGCTTCGGACGCCCTGCGCCTGAAGATCCAGGACAAGCTCGGCTGGGACTGCGTAGTCCCGCAGATGATGGAAACGCACACCCTGTGAGCCTCGAACCGCATTCGTCCGGCAGTGCGCACCAGTTGCGGGCGCGCCGGCTTGGGCTGTTCGCTCAGCATGAATCGATCGTGCTGATGCGGCGCGACTGCCATGTGTGCCGCTCGGAGGGGCTGTCGGCCCGCTCGCAGGTGCTGCTCACGGCGGGCGATCGCGAGATCTACGCCACGCTCTATCAGCTGGACGGCGACCTCATCGACTTGGACGAGGCGGCCCTGTCCGAGGAAGCTTGGCGCCTGCTCGGCGTGGCGCCGGGCGCGCCCATGCAGGTCCGCCACGCCCCGGCGCTGGAATCGATGTCGAGCGTCCGGCGACGGATCTACGGCTCGCGCCTGGACAGTCCAGCCATCGCGGCGATCGTGCGCGATGTCGCCGCCGGCCGGTACACCGACGTGCACCTCGCCGCGTTCCTGACGGCGTCCTCGGCGCTCCCGCTCGACCAGAGCGAGACCATCTCGCTCACCAAGGCCATGGTTGACGTGGGCGACCGCCTGAGCTGGAACGCCGAGATCGTCGTCGACAAGCACTGCGTCGGCGGACTTCCGGGAAATCGCACCACGCCCATCGTGGTCGCGATCCTGACAGCCTGCGGCCTGGCGTGCCCCAAGACCTCCTCGCGCGCGATCACCTCGCCGGCGGGCACCGCCGACACTATGGAGACCTTGGCCCCCGTGGAGCTCGATCTTGCAGCTATGCGGCGCGTGGTCGAGGCCGAGGGCGGTTGCATCGTTTGGGGCGGGGCCGTGAACCTCAGCCCCGCCGACGACATCTTCATCCGCGTCGAGCGGGTTCTGGACGTCGACACCGAAGGCCAGCTGGTCGCCTCGGTGCTTTCGAAGAAGATCGCGGCGGGTTCAAACCACGTGGTGCTCGACCTTCCGGTGGGGCCCACGGCGAAAGTGCGCTCCCAGGAGGCGGGACAAGAGCTGGCGGAGCGCCTCTCGGCCGTCGCTGCGCACTTTGGCGTCAGGACCCGTTGCGTCATCACCGACGGCAGCCAGCCGGTCGGTCGCGGCGTTGGACCAGCGCTGGAGGCGCATGACGTTCTGGCGGTCTTGCAGAACGCGCCTGGCGCGCCCCAGGATTTGCGCATGCGTGCCTGCGCGCTGGCCGGCGCCGGACTCGAGCTCGCCGGCGTCGCCAAGCCCGGCGAGGGCGCCCGTATCGCCGAGGCGACGCTTGCCGACGGCCGGGCCTGGGCTAAGTTCCAGGCGATCTGCGAAGCCCAGGGCGGGCTTAGAACACCCCCCACCGCGCCTCTCCAGTCACCAATCCTCGCGCGGCGATCCGGCCGGGTGGTTCACATCAACAATCGCCAGGTTTCCACCCTGGCGAAGCTTGCGGGCGCGCCGGACCGCAAGGCGGCGGGCTTAACGATCGAGGCGCGTCTGGGGGACGAAATCGGCGCGGGGCAGCCGCTGCTGACCCTGCACGCGGAGTCCGAGGGCGAGCTCGCCTACGCGCTCGAATACGCCGCCGCCCACCCTGACCTGGTGGAGATTCAGGCGTGACCGCGGGCCCGTTCGTCTTCGCCATGCCGGGCTCGGAACGGCAGGGCCGCGACCTGGCTGGTCAGCTTGGCGCGGAGATGGGTGTCCTAGAGACCCGGCAGTTCCCGGACGGGGAATCCTATGTGCGGATCGTGTCCGTCGTTGCGGGACGCGAGGTCGTGCTCATCTGCTCCCTCGCCAGGCCGGACGACCAGTTCCTGCGCCTGGTGTTCGCCGCGCGGACGCTGCGAGAGCTCGGCGCGTCGCGCATCACCCTGGTCGCGCCCTACCTGGCCTACATGCGCCAGGACAAACGGTTCCATTCCGGTGAAGCGGTGACCTCGACCCACTTTGCCGACATGCTGTCGCGGGAGGTGGATCAGCTCATCACGGTGGACCCGCATCTGCATCGCCACAAGGCGCTCTTGGAAATCTACGCCATACCGGCCGTCGCCCTGCATGCGGCGCCCCTCCTCGCCGATTGGATCGCCGCCAACGTGGAGCGGCCGCTGATCATCGGCCCCGACATCGAGAGCGAGCAGTGGGTGTCCGACGTCGCCGATCGGGCGGGGGCGCCCTATGTCGTGCTTCGGAAAGAGCGCCATGGCGACCGCGATGTCGAGATCGCGATCCCAGACCTTGGCGCGTGGGCCAGCCGGCGCCCCGTGCTGATCGATGACATAGCCTCCTCGGGCCGGACCTTGATCGAGACCGCCCGTGGGCTGACCGGCCAGGGATTGCGACCGCCGGTCTGCGTGGTCGTCCACGCCCTGTTCGCCGATGACGCCTTCACTGAGCTGTCGCGCTTTGCCGAGCGCATCGTCTCGACTGACACCGTCGCGCACCCGAGCAATGGGATGTCCGTGGCGGGCCTAATCGCCGACGCCCTGCAGGGCGAAGGCGCGGCGGGCTGAGTCGAGTCGGACGGTCTCAGGCGGTGCGGTCGAGGAAGCGCTGTGCGAGCTCGCAGCGGGTGGCGCAGGCCGCGCAGCGCGCCTGCATGGCCTGGCGGAGCGCCTCGCGGGCGCGATGCACCCGCACCCCGGCGTTGTTGGCGGTGATCCCCAGATCGTCCGCCAGGCGGCGCAGGGGCGTCTCCTTGAGCTCGGCGCGGCGCAGGAGGTCGCCGGTCTCGGGTCTCAGGTCTGCGAGTGTGTTCGAGAGGCAGCGCAGCGGCGCGTCCAGATCCTCTTCGGGGTCGATGGGCGCCTTGGGCTCGGCCTGCGCGGCCTGCTGCAGCCGGGCGCGTCCGGCGTTGCGACGGTAGCGGTCGAACAGGGCATTGCGCAGGGTGACGGCGAGCCAGGCGTCCACCTTGGCCGGATCGGTCAGGCGTTCAGCGCCCTGGACCGTCTTGAGGGCGAATTCCTGCAGCACGTCCTCGGCGTCCTCCCGTGAGCGCAGGCGGCTGCGCAGGAACCGCATCCGCCCGGCCTGGCCCTCGCGAAGGCGCTGCTCGACCAGCCGCAGGATCTCGGCGCGAGGCGTCGATCTGGCCGTCAGGCGAAGGCATGCGCCGGCGGCCGGCGGAGCTTCGATGATGGCGCGGGCGACTTGGGTCATGGGGGCGTCCGATCTCGGTCTGCGAGCGAAGATCAATCGCAACTGACGGAAGCTCTTTGATGGAGGTCAATTGACGGTCTGACAAAGACAGAATTCGACAGAATTGTTCCCGAATTGCGGAAATAGTCGATTGAAAATGGCAAGGTTACAATTGTGGTAAGGTTGAAATATGGACTCTAAACCTTGCCGTAACTGTAAGGTTGCGCGAGAGGAAGCGGCGCATGCCTATCAGTACAGGCTTATCGCTCCGTCCAGGAACGCATCGGCCGTCGCAGGCAGCCGGGCAAGCGCGTCTGCGACGCGGGCTTCGACCGGGGCGGACAGGTCGGGCAGGGCGGCGGGATCGGCGAGCGCGAGGCGGACTTCGGCCACGGCCGGCGTGGTGATGGGCGCGCCGATCCGGCTCACTAGCAGGCATTCTGCGTAGAGGATCTCCGGCAGCTCGGCGACCAGGCGGCGGGCGATGGCCTGGGCGGCGACGTTGTAGATCTTGCCCACATGGCTGACGGGGTTCTTGCCCGCGGCGGCTTCGAGGCTCATGGGGCGGCCCGGTGTGATCAGGCCGTTGATCCGGTTGCCGCGGCCGACCTGGCCGTCGTCTCCGGCCTCCGCGGAGGTGCCGGTCACGGTGAGATAGACTTCGCCGAGGTCTGGACGGTCGGCGGCGTTCACGGCGACCTCGACCGAGCCGAAGCCGAAGCCCGCCGCCGTCTCCAGGACCAAGGCCTCCAAGGCGGCCTTTTCGCCGAGATAGGCCGCAAGGTCGGGCAGGTGGGCGCCGATCATGGCGCAGGAGAGGGTCAGGCGCACCCGGTCGCCGATCCGGACTCCCATGACCTTGACGTCCTCGCCCCAGGCGGGGCGTTGGCCCGGGTCGGCCTGGGCGACCACGGCGTGTTCGACGGCGAGCACCAGGCGCTCGAGCGGGCTCAAGGGCGCATAGCCCACGCCGATGGAGGTGTCGTTGGCGCGCGGGACCCCGGCCCGGGCGGCCGCGAACAGACCGCGAAGGTCCGCCGATCCCGGGTGGAGCCTGGGATGGATCCGGACGTGGCGATCGACGTCGAGCGCGTGCAGATGGGTCGCGAGCCAGCGCCGGGCGCCTTCGACGGCGATCTCCGCCACCAGGATGGTCTCGCCGCCGGCCTCGGCCGTCGCCCGGCCCGCCAGGTAGATCTCGATCGGGGCCTCGACCCGGCCGCCCCCGAACGCCGGCGCGGACCGGCCGGCGCTCAGCAGGGCCTTGTCGACATTGTGGTGCAGGATCGTCCCGAACCGCGCGCGATAGGCCACGCTGAGGTCCCGTGACAGCTGTTCGGCCAGGGCGTCGCAGATAGTGTCCGGGTGGCCAACGCCCTTGCGCTCCACAACCTCGACGGCGCGCGTCTCGGCTACGATCGGAGTGAGGATGAAGCCGTCCATTCGCCGCGCGGGCTCGGGCGTCAGGCCCGGGGCGCGGCGAAGGCGTTGTAGAGCCAGCCGCAGACCAGGGCGATGTACCAGCCGCAGGCGAACGCCCAAGCGGCGCCGGCGATGATCAGGGTCGGGCTGGTCCAGTCCAGGGCGGGATAGAGCGCCGACAGGAAGTGCAGGTTCTCCATGCCGGGCAGGAATCCAGCCAGGGCGCACAGGAGGAAGTTTCCGGACAGGAACAGCGAGAGGGTGAGGCCGAGCGGGATGATGGCGACGCCGCCGGTCGGGTGATCAAGCGAGGCGGACATTGGGGGTCTCCTCCAGAAGCGCCGCAGGGGCGGCGGGTATGGGATAGGACGTTGTTCGCGCCCTGGCCTTACAGGCCGGGGTCCCGCGATCGTGCGCGCGTCTGGAGGCGCTCAGGTGGCGGACGCGGAGCTGGTCCTGTCGGTCGACGCCGCGAGGGTCTTGGCGCCCAGGCGCGTGCGTTTCAGCATCAGGGCGTTGACCGCCACCAGGGCCGAGCTGCCGGACATCGCCATGGCGGCGACCTCGGGGCTGAGCGTGATCGGATAGAGCACGCCGGCCGCCAGGGGGAAGGCGACGACGTTGTAGCCCACCGCCCACCAGAGGTTCTGGTGCATCTTGCGCAGGGTGGCGCGCGACAGCTCGATGGCCTTGACCACGTCGGCGGGGTCGCTGCGCATCAGCACCACGTCGGCGCTCTCGATCGCCACGTCGGTGCCGGCGCCGATGGCGAAGCCGACGTCGGCCTGGGTCAGGGCCGGGGCGTCGTTCACCCCATCGCCGACGAACCCGACACGGTGCTTCTGAGCCTGCAATTCCTTCACCTTGGCCGCCTTGTCGCCGGGCAGCACTTCGGCGAGCACGATGTCGATGCCGAGTTCGGCGGCGATCCGCTTGGCCGTTCCCAGGTTGTCGCCGGTGATCATCGCCACCTTCACGCCCATGGCCTGCAGGCGGGCGATCGTGGCCTTCGCCGTCGGACGTGCGGCGTCGGCGACGGCGATGATCCCGATCACCCGGCCGTCGCGGGCGATGTGCACCACGGTGCGGCCCGCGCCCTGCAGGCGCTCGGATTCCGTCGCCAGTTCCCCGAGGTCCACCCCGTTGTCCGCCATCAGCATCCGGTTGCCGGAGAGCACCGGATGGCCGTCGACCTCACCCTTGAGGCCCTTGCCGCCGAAGGATTCGAAGTTGCTGGCCGTGCGCACCGGCAGGCCCTCGGCGTGCGCCAGCACGGCCTTGGCGATGTGGTGCTCGGAGCCGTGTTCCAGGGCCGCGGCCGTGGCGACCAAGTCTGCCTCATCGACGCCGGCGGCCGGTGTGACCTGCACGACCTTGGGCTCGCCCGTGGTCAAGGTGCCGGTCTTGTCGAAGACCACGACGTCAAGTTTCACGGCCTCTTCCAAAGCCGCGGCGTCCTTGATCAGGATGCCGTTGGCGGCGCCCAGGCCGGTGCCGACCATGATCGCCATGGGGGTGGCGAGGCCCAGCGCATCGGGGCAGGCGATGACGAAGACGGTGATGGTAAGGGTGAGCGCGAAGAGCAGCGTCTGGCCGATCACCCAGAACCAGACCACGAAGGTCGCAAGCCCGACCACGATCGCCGCCAGGACCAGCCATTGCGAGGCGCGGTCGGCCAGCAGCTGGGCGGGCGCCTTGGAATTCTGGGCTTCCTGCACGAGCTTGACGATCTGGGCCAGCGCGGTGTCGGCGCCGACCTTGGTCGCGCGATAGCGGAAGGCGCCGCTCTTGTTGATCGAGCCGCCGATCACCGTGTCGCCGACGGTCTTGGAGACCGGCAGGGACTCGCCGGTCAGCATCGACTCGTCGATCTCCGACGCGCCGTCCTCGATCGTCCCGTCCACCGGAATCTTGCCGCCGGGTCGGACCAGAACCTGGTCTCCGGCGACGACCGCCGAGGTGGGCACATCCGCCTCCACGCCGTTGCGCACCACCCTGGCGGTGGGCGGGGCGAGATCCATCAGCCGACGAATGGCCTCGGAGGCGCCGGCGCGGGCGCGCATCTCCAGCCAATGCCCCAGCAGAATGAAGACCAGCAGCAGCGCCGAGGCCTCGTAGAACTGCTCGCCGTCGAAGAAGAACGTGCCCCCGACGCTGAACAGGTAGCCAGTGCCGACGCTGAGCAGCACCAGCACGGCCATGTTGAAGACGCCCTTGCGAAGCGCGCGGACCGCGGCGACGAAGAACGTCCAGCCTGGGTAGAGGATCGCCGCGCTCGCCAGGACGAACAGCACCGGCTTCAGCGGCAGGCCGAAAGGCGGCGTCACCCGCAGCGCCTCCATGCCCATGGGCGCCAGGAAGAAGATCGGGATCGTGAAGCCAACGGCGACCAGGAACCGGTTTCGCATGTCCCGGGCCATGGCGGCCATGTCCATGCCGGCGCCGTGGCCCATGTCGGCCATGTCGTCGTCGTTGGCATGGGCTGCGCCGGCGTCGGACTTTGCGCCGTGATGGTGCGGGGGCGCCGGCGGTTGATGTGAGACCGTCTCGCCGGTCGTCCCGCAGACGTGCTGCGGGACCAGTTCGCCGCGGCAGTGAAAGCCGCAGTCGCGCACCGCCTGCTCCAGGTCCGCGGCGCTGACCGCCGCCTCGTCATAGTCCACGCTGGCCGAGGCCGAGGCGAAGTTTGCGCTGGCGCTGCGGACCCCTTTTAGGGCCCGCAGGTGCTTTTCGATCACGAGCGGATCGAGCGGGGTGCGGAAGCCCGAGACATCGACGGTGATGGTGCGCATGGTGCTCAGTCGGGCTGGAGGAGCGGGACGGCGTCAGGAGCGGCCGAGCGCCGGATCCGAGGCGCGGTCGCGACGCCCAAGGCGAGGGAAGAAGGCGGGCGTCGCACGCCTGTAGGCCGCGTACTGTTCGCCGAAGGTGGCCAGCGCCTCCTTTTCCTCGTTCATCGACAGGCGCCAGTACATGAACACCAGGAACGGGAACATCGCGACGGTGAGGATGGTCGGCCACTCCAGCAGGAAGCCGAACATCACCAGCACGAAGCCGTCGTACTGCGGATGACGGACCGACCTGTAGGGGCCCGTCGTCGCCAGCTTGCCCTCCCGCTGGGCGCGGTAGAGGACGCTCCACCCGGCCGAGATCAGCCAGAAGCCGCCGCCGATGAAGAGGGCGCTGATGATGTGGAACGGACCGAAGTGCGGGTTGGCCTTCCAGCCGAACATCATCTCCAGCAAGTGTCCGGAGTCGTGAGAGAACCAGTTGATGTTCGGATAGCGGCTCTGCAGCCAGCCCGACAGCACATAGATGGTGAGCGGGAAGCCGTACATCTCGGTGAACAGCGCCACCAGGAAGGCGCTGAACGCCCCGAAGGAGCGCCAGTCACGTGTCGTCTTCGGCTTGAAGAAGGTGAAGGCGAAGAAGATGAACATCGCCGAGTTCAGGATCACCAGGGACCAGAGTCCGTAGGATTGCGGTTCTTGCATCGCGGTTCCTCAGGATTGCGGTTGCTGGGGGGGAGTCCGGTCGGCCGGCTTGGCTGGATCGGGGGCGTGGCCGTGTCCATCGTGTCCGCCATGCATTGTCATGTGCAGCAGCGGGCAGGCGAGGAGGATCAGGAAGGGCAGGTAGCCCAGCAGATGCACCCGGTGCTCTCCAAAGAAGAGGTAGGCCAGCACCGCCGCGAAGGCGGCGATCATGAGTCCGCGAAGCAGGCCGCGTGAATTTGGGAGGTTGGGCACGGTCTTGTGTTCCTCTCGGCTAGGCTGGTTGTTTCAGCGTGAAGCGGGCTTCTACCGGCTGGTGATTGCCGGATGGCGTGACGCGGAATTCGAGCCGATAGGGGCCGGGTTCGGGCAGCACGACGTAGTGGCCGTAGCTCGCCTGGCCGTTCACCGACATCGCCTCCATCGGCGCGAAATTTGTCCCCGGATGGCCGGGGCCGGAGAGCCCCACCACCACTTCAGAAGCCGCGACCTTCTGGCCGGTCTTCGCGTCGGTCACGCTCAGCACCACGTGATAGGTGTTCGGTTGGGAGGGCGCGCCGCCATGCATCGATGGATCGGGATGGCTCGCAGGTGGGGCGCCGCGAGCCGGCTCTGCGACCAAGCCATAGTCGAACTTGAGGCCATCGACGACCTGCGACTGGCCCTGGACGGGACCGGGGGAACATGCGGACAGAGCCGCCGCCACCACCGCGATCGCGGCAAAGGTGCGGCTGGACCCGGTGCGAGCAGCTTGCACGTCCATGTCCTTTCCTGGAGCAGACGCCGAGAGGAGCCCGGGCCTGAAGAAGCGATGTTCAGTTTGACGCAGGACGCGGGCAGCCATTACGCGAGGGCGCGGCGACGGGTTGCGGGCTCGTCGCGTGGCAAGTCGCCGGGCCTCTGGAGCAGCGCTTCGCGCCGGCGGCAGGCGTCGGAGCGAAGATCGACCATCGCCCCCTTCACAGAGCGCGACCGGGGGGCGGCGCGCGTGTCCTACCGCCGGCCGACGCGCCCGATGCCGAGGCTAGCGTTGGTGCGCGAGATCGAGGCGCCTGGATCTGGCGTGCGTCCGCTGAGCGCCCGGATGGCGTCGATGGTTTCGGGGATCACGATGGCCTGGTTGTCGACCATGTAGGCGTAGAACAGCTCGTCGTCCTGCACCCGCAGCATGTCGGACCAGAGCGCGACTTCGTAGAGATCGCCGCGCGGCCGGCCGAGGTCGTGCATCATCTCCTTGAGGGCGTTGAGCGCGCCCAATCCGTCGGCGACGCGCACCTGGGCGATCCGCTCGGAGAGGGCGAAGGCGGCGAGCACCTCCTCCTTCCGGGCAGCCCGGGTCATCTGCACCGTCCAATAGTGAAGGTGCCCAACGGTTTCCGGGACCTTCACCGCCATGGTCACCACGTCCAGATCCGGGTCCACGCTTTGCGCGTCGGGACCCTGATGGCTGGGGATATCCGGCTCCGGGACCAGGGTGTTCATGATTCCGCTGTGGTCGCTCTCCCAAGGGTCCGTGGCGCGCCGCAGCAGGGTTCCCCGCGCTCTGCGCAGGAGGCCAGCGCGTTTCAAAGCACCCAGGGTGCGGACAATCGAGGTCGTGTTGCAGGACACGACGCGGGTTGCGGCGCGGCCGACCGCGCCCGCGTAGTTGGTCTCCGCCACGAAAGAGTGGCCGGTGACGCTGTGCTGCTCTCCGCCCTGCACGATGAACTTCAGGCCGCGCTCGGCGTATTGCGCCACATTGGCCGCGGCGACCTTCTTGGGCGTGCAGTCGACGACCACATCGATCGACCCCAGCAGCTCCGCGAGCACGCCGCGCACATCGATCCTTGCCGCGGTCATCGCGTCTGAGGCGTCGGGCGACGCCGCGTAGACGGGAACGCCCTGGTCGGCCGCCACCCGAAGGCGCCAATCGGCGGTCAGGTCCGCCACGCCGACGAGCGTCATGTCGTCCTGCAGGGCCACGGCGGCGGCCACGCGCTTGCCGATGACGCCGTAGCCGTTCACGGCCACCCGGATCTGTTCGCCAATCATCGTGCTCCCTCGGTCTCCGCGCAGTGGTCGATTGGCGCGGTCGGTGCGGAGTCGGACCCTGGGCGGCGCCTGACTTCAAAGACGCAACGGCTTCATCGACATTACCCCGGCCGTCGATCTGTCCGCGTAAGGGGCGAGGGGCTTCCGCGTCAGTTGAATCATCCTGATCGCGCCCGGGACGGCATCCGTCGCCCGGCCGCCGCCCTGCCTGTCGAGATTGACACCATGAGTAAGACCGCCCCGCTGATCCTGCCGTTCGAAAATGTCGATCGCGCCTCGGTCGCCCAGGTGGGCGGCAAGAACGCGTCGCTTGGGGAGATGGTGCGCAATCTAGGCGGTCGCGGCGTTCGCGTTCCTCCAGGATTTGCGACTACGGCCGACGCCTATTGGCGCTTCATAGACGGGACCGGTCTGCGGCCCTTGATCGCGTCCGCCCTCGCCGATTGGACTGCCGGCAAGGCCTCGCTCGCCGACACCGGGACGCGACTCCGCGCGGCCATCCTGGCGGCGCCCTGGCCGGAGGCGAACGCTGAAGCCACGCGTGCCGCCTACCGCGACCTCTGTGTACGCATCGGCCGGCCAGATGCGGACGTCGCGGTGCGGTCGAGCGCCACGGCCGAGGACCTCCCCGACGCCAGCTTCGCCGGCCAACAGGAGAGCTTCCTCAACATCCGTGGCGAAGCCGCGCTGCTGGAGGCGTGCCGGCGGTGCTACGCTTCGCTCTTCACGGACCGCGCCATCAGCTACCGCCAGACCAAGGGTTTCGACCATCTGAAGGTCGCGCTTTCGATCGGCGTTCAACAGATGGTTCGCTCGGACCTGGCCGGGGCGGGGGTGATGTTCTCAATCGACACTGAGACCGGCTTCGACAAGGTCGTGCTGATCAACGGCGCCTGGGGCTTGGGTGAGAACGTCGTCCAGGGCGCCGTCGACCCGGACGAACACCAGGTCTTTAAGCCGCTGCTCGACCAGCCCGGGACCGTTCCGATCCTGGAGAAGCGCCTCGGCGGAAAGGCGCAGAAGATGATCTACGCCGAAGGCGGGGAGCATCCCACGCGGAATATCCCCACCACGCCCGCTGAGCAGTCCGCGTTCGTGCTCAGCGAGGAGGAGGTCCTGACGTTGGCGCGCTGGGCCGTCGCCATCGAGACCCACTACGGCTGCCCGATGGACATGGAGTGGGCGAAGGACGGCGAGAGCGGCGATATCTTCATCGTCCAGGCGCGGCCGGAAACCGTCCAGTCCCGCATCGGCGCAGGCGCCTTGCGCAGCTTCAAGATCATCTCCAAGGGCGCCCTGCTGGTAGCCGGTCTCGCTATTGGAGACGCCGTCGTGGCCGGTCAGGTCTGCCGGATCGACAGCCCCCGGGACATCGACCGGTTCGTGGACGGGGCGATCCTGGTGACCACCGCCACCGACCCCGACTGGGTGCCGATCATGAAGCGGGCCGCGGCCATCGTGACGGACCACGGCGGACGCACATCCCACGCCGCCATTGTCAGCCGGGAACTCGGACTGCCGGCGATCGTGGGGGCAGGCAACGCCACCGTGGTGCTCAAGGCTGGGCAGGAGGTCACCGTCTCCTGCGCCGAAGGGGACGAGGGTTTTGTCTACGAGGGCCGCGCGGATTTCGAGGCGCAGGACCTCGACGCCAGCGCGGTTCCCGAGACCTCGACCCAGATCATGCTCAACCTCGCCAACCCCGCCGCGGCCTTCCGCTGGTGGCGTTTGCCGGCCGATGGCGTGGGGCTGGCGCGGATGGAGTTCGTGGTGAGCAACCACGTGAAAATCCACCCGATGGCACTTGTCCATTTCGACGCGGTCGAGGATCCGGCCGCGCGGAGCGCCATCGGGGCGCTGACGGCCGGCTACGCCGATCGGACGGAGTATTTCGTCGACCGCTTGTCCCGTGGCCTCTCCCGGATCGCCGCCGCCTTCTACCCGAAGCCGGTCATCATCCGCATGAGCGACTTCAAGACCAATGAGTACGCCAACCTGATCGGGGGCGCCGGGTTCGAGCCCAAGGAGGAGAACCCGATGCTCGGGTTCCGCGGCGCCTCGCGCTACTATTCGCCGCGATACCGCGAAGGCTTCGCCCTCGAATGCCGGGCGATCCGCCGCCTGCGCGAGACCTTGGGCCTGCGCAACGTCATCGTGATGATCCCCTTCTGCCGCACGATCGGCGAAGCTCATCGGGTCCTGGAGGTCATGGCCGAGAACGGTCTGGTCCGGGGACAGGACGGGCTCCAAGTCTATGTGATGTGCGAGATCCCGTCGAACGTGATCCTGGCCAGCCAGTTCGCCGAACTGTTCGATGGCTTCTCAATCGGCAGCAACGATCTCACCCAGCTGACGCTGGGCGTCGACCGCGATTCGGGCGAGCTCGCGGAGCTCTTCAATGAGCAGGATCCGGCCGTCGAATGGATGATCGATCAGGTGATCGTCTCTGCGCATGAAGCGGGCGTGAAAGTGGGACTCTGTGGGGAAGCGCCCAGCAACCACCCCGAATTCGCTCAGTTTCTCGTCCGGCGGAGCATTGACTCGATATCGGTCAATCCAGACAGCTTCATCGCCGTGAAAACGGCTGTCGCTGCGGCCGAGGAGGCTACCCACAAGACTCCCGACCGCTCCTTGACGACCGGCTGAGGCGACGGGCGGGGACGGCCATGACCCACCACATTCTCGCCGTCAACGCCGGCTCCTCGACGACCAAGTTCGCCGTCTTCGACATGGAGGTCGCTGATCCTCGGCTCATTCTGCGCGCCAGGCTGGGCCATGGGTCTGTCGATCCTGGGGTCGAGGCTTGGGATGCCGAGGGGGCAGCCCTCCCGGCGCCGGCCAAGGCGCCGACGGAGGTCGTCGGCCCGGCCTTTCTCGACCTGTTGAGCTGGATCGAGCGCCAGATTGATGCGCCCATTGACGCGGTGGGCCATCGCGTGGTCCACGGCGGTCCGCAATTCCGCCGGCCGGTGATCTTCACGCCCGAGATCGGAAGGGCCCTTGAGGCCCTCGCGCCACTGGCGCCGCTCCACCAGCTTCCGGCGCTCAACCTGGTCCATGCGGTTGCTGAGGCCCGCCAGAACCTGCCTCAGGCGCTCGCCTTCGACACGGCGTTCCATCATGGGCACGAGCCGGTGGTGGACCGCCTGGGCCTGCCGCGCGAATTTGAAGCCCGGGGGCTCCGCCGCTTCGGCTTCCACGGCCTTTCGTATGAGTACCTCGCGGGCCGGCTGGCGGCGTTGGATCCCGCCGTCGCGGGCGGGCGCGTCATCGCCGCCCACCTCGGGTCCGGCGCCAGCCTCTGCGCCTTGCTGGGCGGGCGCAGCGTCGACACCACGATGGGCGTGACCCCGCTCGACGGGCTGCTGATGGGCGCCCGCTGCGGATCCCTCGACCCGGGCGTGATCCTCTATCTGCAGACCCAAGGCCTCGATGGGGCGCAGCTGAGCGACCTGCTCTACAAGAAGTCTGGTCTGTTGGGCGTCTCGGGTCTTAGCGCCGACATGCGGGTGCTGCTCCAGAGCCCTGAGGCGTCGGCGCGCGACGCCATCGAGCTCTTCGTGTTTCGGGTCGCACGCGAGGCGTCGGCCCTGGCCGGAACGCTCGGCGGGCTGGATGGGGTCGTCTTCACCGCCGGCATTGGCGAAAATTGTCCGCCGGTTCGCGCCGCGATCTGCGAACGTCTGGCGTGGCTTGGCGTGCAACTCGACGACGCGGCCAATCGGCGCGGAGACGCCAGGATCAGCCTCCCGGGGAGCGGCGTCGCCGTCTGGGTCATTCCAACGGACGAGGAGCAGATGATCGCTATCCATACACGAGAGGCCATGGCCCCAGGTCCCCCAGGGGGCGTGCAAAGTGGCCAGCCCGCGCTGGAGACACCCCGATGAGCTGCGGCTGCGATGATGGGGCGTCTGGCGCGCTCACCAGAGCCGGCCGGCTCAACGCGGGATGTTTCTGTCAGACCCTGGACGAGGGCGCGCTGCTCGCGGCGCTCAGCGAGAGCCTGGGTGATCTCGCCGCGCCGATGCTGGAGGCCCGCCCGCACCTGTTCTCGCGCGCGCCGGTCTTCCTGTCGGCCGGCGAGGTGGGCGAGCTTCGGGCCGTCGTCGCGGCGATCGAGGAGGTGGCTCGCCATCCCGCATACCAGCAGGCCGCCCTCGCCTGGGCGCCCGAGATCGCACAGCGCGACCTGGGCCCGCGCGGGGCGTTGATGGGCTACGACTTCCATCTCACGGCGGATGGCCCCCGCCTGATCGAGGTGAACACCAACGCCGGCGGCGCCTTCCTGAACGCCTTGTCGGGCCAGGCGCAGCGCGTCTGCTGCGCCGAGGCCGGCATCGGCGTGGCGCCGGGTGAGGCCGAGGCGTTCGCCGAGGCGGCGCGAGACATGTTCGCCCGCGAATGGTCCCTCCAAGGCCGTGCCGGCGCGCTTCGGCGCCTGGCGATCGTCGACGATGCGCCGGCCGAGCAGCACCTCTATCCCGAGTTCTTGATCGCCCAGCGCATGCTGGCCGCCGCGGGGGTGGAGGTGTTGATCCTGGACCCCGCCGAATTGAGCTACCGCGACGGCGTGCTGTCCGCGGCCGGCGCGCCGATCGACCTCGTCTACAATCGCCTGGTCGATTTCGCGCTCGACGAACCGCGCCACGCCGAGCTGCGGCGCGCCTACCTGGACGGCGCGGTGGTGGTGACGCCCAATCCCCATCTGCACGCGCTCTATGCCGACAAGCGCGATCTCATCCTGTTCTCGGACCTGCCGACGCTCGCCGCGTGGGGCGTCAGCGCCCCGTCGCTTGCGGCGCTGAAAGCTGTCCCCCGGACGATCGGTGTGACGCCGCAGAACGCCGAGGATCTTTGGCGGGAGCGCAAGCGGTGGTTCTTCAAACCGACCCGCGGCCACGCCAGCAAGGGCGTCTATCGCGGCGAGAAGCTGACCACGCGGGTGTGGTCCGAGATTCTCGACGCCGACTATGTGGCCCAGGCCTATTCGCCGCCGAGCGAACGCCAGATCGAGATCGATGGGCGGCCGGAGACGCGGAAGCTGGACGTTCGGCTCTACACATATGATGGCGCGGTCCTGCTGTCGGCGGCGCGTCTCTACCAGGGGCAGGCGACCAACCTTCGCACGCCGGGCGGGGGGTTCGCCCCCCTGTTCGTGGTCTAGGCGCGGGTGGACGCCCAGCCGACTGCCGCGACGGCGGCGATGCGATCGCGCGTCGTCGTGGCCCTGGTCGCCGCGACCTTCGTGATCTCGGCCAGCTTCGGTCTGAACATGCCGTTGTTGCCGTCCCTGATCGCGGCGGTGTCGCCGGACGCCGCCGCCAGGGTTCCGTTGCACGCCGGCCTCTTGGGGGCGCTGTTCACCCTGGCGCTCGGCGCCGCCGCGCCGGCCTGGGGCGCGCTTTCAGACCGTACGGGACGGCGGACGGTGCTGCTTCTCGGGATGACGGGGTTCGCGATCACCCTGGCGATGTTCGCCCGGCCGTCAGGCCTGCCGGAGGTCTATGCCGAACAGTTGCTGACCGGGGTTTGGGCGGCGGCGGTGATGCCGGTCTCCTCCGCGCTGGTGGCGGATTTGGCGCCGGACGACCACTGGCGGGCGAGCCGCCTGGCCTGGCTCAACATGGCCCTGGTGGCGGGGTTCGTCCTGGGCCCGGTCGCGGGCTCCGCCGCCGATCGCCTGTTGCTCCAGGACGCCACGCCGGGCGTGCTGGTGACGCCGTTCCTCGGGACGGCCGGTCTGGCGGTTCCCGTCGTGCTGATGCTGTGGGCCTGGGCGCCTCGCGGCTTGCCCGCGCGGAACGCCGCATCCGCGTCCCGCGCGCGCAGCGGTTCGCTGCGGCCGCTGCTGGCGCTGACCTTCGTGGTTTCGCTCGCCATCGGCGTCTTCGAGGTGGCGATCGCCATTCGCGGCGGTCGCGCCCTGGGCCTGACGATGGTGCAGACCGGAGCGCTGTTCACCGGCTGCAGCCTCGTCATGTTCGCCGCCCAGGCGACGGTCTTTTCCCGCTGGGTGAGGCCCGCGAGTACCGCGGCGGTCCTCGCGCCGGCCTTCGCGGGCGTCGCGGGCGGCATGGCCCTGGCGGGCTGGGCGTCCTCGTTCGGGGTCTACGGGCTGGCGGTCGGACTGTTTGCGGTGAGCGGCGGCGTCCTTGTGCCGGTGCTGGCCTATTGGGTCTCCCGCGAAGCCGGCCCCGCCCAGGGCGCTCAACTGGGGCGCCAGACCGCCGCGGCGGGCCTTGGCCAGGCGGCGGGGTCGGCCTTCGCCGGCGTCGCGTTCGACGCCTTCGGCCCGACGGGGGCGGCCCTTTGGGTGGGCGCGGCCGCGCCCTTGGCGGCTGCGGTCCTGGCCGCGATCGTCCACGCGCGCCTGACGTCCTCCAACCTTGCGACTGAGCCGCGATAGCTGGGTCAGGCTGTAACGCCGAGGGAGGGGGCGCGTCAGATGACTCGTGGTCAGTCGGGCGGGAGATCGGTGTTGAAGCTTTCGGCGAAGAGCGTTGCGGGACTGGTCGCTGTCGGACTGATCGGCGTCGTGTCGGCGTCGGCCTACGCCTATTGGCGCCTGCAGCCCGAGCCGATGCCGGACCAGGTCATTTATGGTAGCGGCCGGATCGAGGCCGATGAGGTGCGGGTCGCCTCCGAGGTGGCCGGTCGTCTCCTGGAGAACCGCGCCGTCGAAGGCCAGTCCGTCCGCGCCGGCGAACCCTTGATGCGCATCGACGCCGCGGACTACGAGCTGCAGGCCGATCGCGCCGAGGCGCAACGGGTAGCCGCCCTGCGCTCCGGTTCGCAGATCGATGCCCAGATCGGCCTGGCGACCCACCACGCGATGACCGCCAAGACTGATCTTGGCCGGTACGAGACCTTGAGCAAGGCGGGCTGGGTCCCGGCGCAGCGCCTGGACATGGTCCGCAATACCTATGCCGCCGCCACCGATCAGGTGAGCGTCCTGCGGCAGCAGCGCGCGGAGGCCGACGCCCAGGCCACAGTCGCTGCGAAGACCGCAGCCCTGGCCCACGCCCAGATCGCCAAGACCCGACTGGTCGCGCCGATATCGGGCGCCGTCCTCGAGAAACTCGCCGAACCCGGGGAAGTCGTGGGGGCGGGGCAGCCCCTGGCTGTGCTGGCCAACCTGCAGACCGTGAAACTCAAGGTGTTCATCGTCGAGAAGGACCTCGGACGACTACGCCTGGGCGCCCCGGCGCGCCTCCACGTCGACGCCTTCGGCGGGCGAGACTTCCCAGCCCGGGTGGCGCGGGTGGACGCGCAGGCGCAGTTCACGCCGCGCGACGTCCACATGGCCGACGAGCGCAGCCGCACCGTCTATGGCGTGATCCTGGAGGCGCCCAATCCGGAGGGCGTGCTGAAGCCCGGCATGCCGGCCGACGCCTGGATCCTCTGGGACGGGAAGGCCGGTTGGCCGCAGTCGCTCAAGGCGCCGGAGTAGCCCATGGCGGCGCCCGTGATCGAGGCCGACGGGCTTGGCCGCAGGTTCGGCGGACGCACCGTCCTGCAGGAGGTCAGCTTCCAGCTCCAGCCGGGCGAGGTGTTCGGCGTGGTCGGCCCGGACGGCGCCGGCAAGACAACGCTGCTGCAGATGCTGGCGGCCATCCTGCGGCCGAGCTTGGGATCCTGCCACGTGCTGGGCGAGGATGTCCGCAAGCACGCAGACCGGGTGCAGGCGCGCGTCGGCTACATGTCGCAAGGCTTCTCGCTCTACGACCGCCTGACCGTTGCGGAGAACATCGCCTTCGCCGCGGCTATCCGCGACGTGCCGAAGGACGTGTTCGCCGGCCGCAAGGCCAAGCTGCTGGCCATGGCCGGCCTGGAGAAGTTCGAGAGCCGGCGCGAGGGCCAGCTCTCAGGTGGGATGCGCAAGAAACTCGCGCTCTGCGCCAACCTGATCCACGAACCCCCGCTGCTGATCCTCGACGAGCCGAGCCTCGGCGTCGACCCGCTCTCCCGCCGCGAACTCTGGCGCATCCTGGATGCGGCCCGAAACGAGGGCCGTTCGATCGTCTTCGCCACCTCCTACATGGACGAGGCTGACGCCAGCGACCGGGTCTTGCTCCTGCGCGATGGGCGGCCGCTGGCGCTCGGGGCGCCGTCTGAACTGCGGGAAACGGCCCGCGGCCACGTCTACAGCGTCCGCACCAGCACGCCGGAGGTGGCCGAGGCTGCGCTGGCGAAGCTCCCCGATGTCCTCAGCTTCCAGCGGCGGTCCGCCGACGAAGTGCGGGTTCAGTTGCGGACCGCGGGCGCGCCGCCCGATATCGGCCTGCATTGCCGAGAGCTGAGGCCGGTGGAGCCCACGATGGAGGATGTCTTCACCGTGGCCTCGGCCGACGACGCCCCTCGCGCCGCCATGCCGGCGTCGGAGCGCAGCACAAGCCATGAGGTCCTGGTCGGCGCCGAGCGGGTCACGCGGCGTTTCGGTGATTTCGTCGCGGTGGACGACGTAAGCGTCCAGGTGAAGGCCGGCGAAGTTCTTGGCCTGCTCGGGCCCAACGGGGCCGGCAAGACGACCCTGATCCGCATCCTCTGCGGCTTGCTCGCGCCATCCACGGGCCAGGCGCGGGTCGCCGGGTTCGACGTCGCCCGCCAGAGCGAGCAGGTCCGCGCCAGCATCGGCTACGTGTCCCAGAAGTTCTCGCTGTTCACCGACCTGACGGCGCAGGAGAACCTGTCCTTCTTCGCCCGATCCTACGGCGTTCCCTCCCGCGAGATGAAAGCCCGCATTGCCTGGGCCTGTGAGCGGGCCGGGTTCGCGCCCACCGATGCGGGACTTGTGCGAGATCTTTCGAGCGCGGTGCGCCAGCGGCTGGCCTTGGCCTGCGCCATCGTCCATCGCCCGAAGGTGCTGTTCCTGGACGAGCCGACCTCCGGCGTCGATCCGCTGTCGCGGTTCCGGTTCTGGCGGCTGATCTCGGCCCTGGCGGGGGAGGGCGTCGCGGTGATCGTTTCGACCCACTATCTCGAGGAGGCGACCTACTGCGACCAGCTGGGCCTGATGATGGACGGCCGGATGATCGCGCTCGGTACGCTTCAGGCGCTGAAGACCGAGCTGGGGCTCAAGGAAGCCCGCGTCGAAGACGTGTTCCTGGGCTTCATCGCGCGCGCGCGCGGTCAGGCGGTGGCGGCATGAAGATCGCCCGCATCCTCGCCTTCTCGCGCAAGGAGGTGCTGGAGATCGTGCGCGATCCGATCACGGTCTGGATCGCGCTCTTCATGCCGTTGGTGATCCTGTTCCTGTTTGGCTATGCGCTCTCCTTCGACGTCGAGAACGCGCCGCTGATCATCGTCGACCACGATAAGAGCGCGGCCAGCCGGGCGCTCTCGGACCAGTTCCTGAACACCCCCTATTTCCGGCTGGTGGACGCGCCGGAGGACGAACGCGTCGCCGAGCACGCCCTGATGCAGGGCAAGGCGCGTGCGGTGCTCTCGATCCCGCCGGGGTTCGGCAGCCGCCTGAAGAAGGGCGAAGGCGCACCCGTCGAGTTCCTGGTGGATGGCACCTATGCGTCGACCGCCGCCATCGTCTCGGCTTATGGGCGCGCGATCATGTACGCCTACCCGAACGGGAGCCTGCAGCTCCCGGTCCAGCCTGAAGTTCGGGTCTGGTACAATCCGCAACTGCGCAGCCGCGACTTCATCGTACCGGGCTTGTTCGCGGTGATCCTGATGGCGTTCCCGCCGCTGCTGACCGCCCTGGCGGTCTCGCGCGAGAAGGAGCTTGGCACCATCGCCCAGATCTATGCTTCGCCGCTCACCAAGCCCGAGTTCATCATCGGCAAGCTGCTGCCCTATGCCGGGATCGCCGCCCTGCAACTGGCCATGGTCCTGGCGGCGGGGTTCTTGTGGTTCAAGGTTCCGATGCATGGCAGCCTCGCGCTACTGACGGTGCTGGGGCTCATCTACGTCCTCTGCACCGTCTCGATCGGGCTGCTGATCTCGACCCTGGTGCGCACCCAGGTCGCCGCCATGCTGGTCACGCTGATCGTGACCCTGATGCCGTCGTTCCTGTTCTCCGGGTTCATCTATCCGATCTTCACCATGCCGCCGTTCTTCCAGGCCTATTCGGCGAAGATTCCGACCATGTATTTCGTGAATATCTCGCGCGGGATCGTCATGCGCGGGGCCGGACTGGCTGAGGTCTGGGTCAATGTCGCGGTCCTGGTCGTCTACACCGCCGTCGTCTTGATCCTGGCGACCCTGCTCTTGAAGAAGCGGATCGCCTGATGAACCCCGGACGCCTCTTCGGCCTGCTCGGCAAGGAGTTCGCGCAGATGCTGCGCGACCCGGTGGTGTTGTTCCTGATCGTCTGGCTGACCACCGTCGAGATCGCCATGTGCACCCTGGCGGTGGGCATGGATGTGAAGAACCTGAAGCTGGGACTCATCGATCACGACCGCTCGGCCGCCAGTCGCGCTCTGACCGAGGATCTGACCTCCGCCGACTCCTTCGTCCTGGCCGGGCTGTTTACATCGGAACGGATGGCGGAATCCGGGCTCAAGACGGGCAAGCTGGACGCGCTCGTCGAGATCCCGCCGGGCTTCGGTGCGCGGGTCGCCAGCGGCCGCCCGGTCTCGGTCGGCGTCGTCGTTGATGGTTCGAACGCGGACGTGGCCTCGCGGGCCCGAGCCTACATCATCGAGATGACGGCGCGCTTCACCCAGGAGCGTCTCATGGGAAGGATGCGCATGACCGACGGCGTGCAGCCGGCCGTTCGGGTCTGGTACAATCCAAATCTCACCAACACCCGCTTCGAGGCCCTGGCCATGCTGGCCCAGGCAGGCTTCATGCTGGCGGTGATCCTGCCCGCCGCCGGCATGGTCCGCGAGAAGCAGAACGGGACGCTGGAGCAGATCCGGGTCACGCCGATCCGGGCGCACGAGCTGTTCCTCGGCAAGGTCCTGCCACCGGTCACGGTCACCCTGGGCTCCCTCCTGCCGTCCCTGTTGGTGCTGCGGCTTCTGCACGTGCCGATGAATGGCAGCGTCACGACCTTCCTGGGGCTCGAGGCGCTGTTCCTCATGAGCGCGGTCTCCATCGGGATGTTCGTCGCCTCTGTCACCAACACTTTGCAGCAGGCGCTGCTGACCAGCTTTTTCAGCCTGTTTCCGCTGCTGTTCCTCTCCGGCAGCGTGTCGCCGATCGAGAGCATGCCCAGGTGGCTGCAGTTCGCTTCGGAAGCCAGTCCGCTGCGCCACGGCATTGCGATCGTCACCGGCCTGTTCCTGAAGGGCGCGGGCCTGGGCGAACTCTGGCCCCACGCGCTGGCGCTCGCCCTGATCGGCGCACCCCTGTTCACCGCCAGCTGGCTTCTCTTCCGACGCCAGTGGTGAGGCAGTTGGAAAATACCGCCGGTCGCCGCCTGGGGGATCGGGCAACCAACACGATCGGCGAAGCGTTGGTCCATTGGCGCGGATGCGCAGGGCTCCCGCGATTGACACCTTAGCGACATGAGTGAGCAGGCCGCCACGCCAGTTGACCAAGGCCTTGTCGTCGACGCGCGCGCGTTCGACGCCGCCATGTTCGATCTGGACGGCGTCGTCACCCGGACCGCGACACTTCACGCGACCACCTGGCGCCAGCTGTTCGACGACTTTCTCCGGCGCCGCGCCGAAACGAAGGGAGAGGCGTTCCGGCCCTTCGATGTGGAGCGCGACTACCGCACATATGTGGACGGCAAGCCGCGCCACGACGGGATCCGCAGCTTCCTGGCGTCGCGCGGGGTCACGTTGCCGGAGGGCAAACCGGACGATCCCGCCGATCGTGAGACCGTCTTCGGTCTCGGCGCCCGCAAGAACCAGCTCTTCCGCGAGGCCTTGGCCCGGTCCGGCGTTGAGGTGTTCGAAAGCTCCGTCGAACTCATCCGCGAACTGCGCGAAGCGGGCCTGAAGACCGCGGCGGTCACTTCCAGCAAGAACGCTGCGGCTGTGATCGCGGCGGCCGGCCTCGCGGACCTGTTCGACGCGTGTGTCGACGGTGTCGAAGCGGAGCGTCAGGGGCTGAAAGGCAAGCCCGCGCCGGACATCTTCATGTATGCTGCCCGGCTCCTCGGCGTCGACGCCAAACGCGCCATGGGGGTGGAGGATGCGCTCGCCGGCGTGGAGGCGATCCGGGCCGCGGGCTATGGCCTCGTCGTCGGCGTCGACCGAGCTGGGCAGGCCGCCGCCCTGCGTCAGCATGGCGCCACGCTCGTCGTGCAGGATCTGGGGGAGCTGCGGATCGTCCCGGCGGCGCCGGCCGCTCCCATGGGCCTGCCGGCGGCCCCCAGCGCCGCGGCCGAGTGGTCGCTCGTGGAGGAGGGCTTCACGCTCACGCGGGAGCACGAGCTGGAATCGATCTTCGCGATCGGAAACGGCTATCTCGGTTCCAGGGGTTCGCTGGCGGAAGGGAGCGGGATGTCCGCGCCCGCCACTTTCGTCGCCGGATTGTTCGATTCGCAGCAGGGACCGACGCCCGGCCTCGCCATCCTGCCGGATTGGGCGAAGCTCTCTATGAACATCGAGGGCCAGCCTCTCCGACTGGATACGGGCAGGACCCTCGATCACCGCCGGATGCTCGACATGCGGCAGGGGATCCTCTGGCGCGAGTGGCGACACGAGGACGCCGCCGGTCGGATCACACGACTGCGGGGTCTGCGCCTCGCCTCCCTGGCCGACCGGCGTCTGCTGATCCAGTCGGTTGCGGTGTCGCCGGAGAACTATAGCGGGACCGCAAGCCTGGAGGTCCCTCTCGATGAGACGGTGACGCACCGACTTGGTAACGGCGCCATCATTGCGCTCGCCACCGCAAGCGCGCTCCGCGAGATCGGCGACCGCAGCGCCGCGTCTGAGCACCGGCCCAAGCCGCCGATGGTGTTGGAGCTCGAACTCGGGAAGACCTACCGGTTCGACAGGGTGGTCGCCGTCTGCACCTCAAGGGACCAGGATCAGCCGGAGGCCGCAGCCCGCAGCCATGCCGGCCGCGCGATCAACGCAGGTCTGCCGGCCCTGATCTCCGCCCACCGGGAGGCCTGGAGGGTCAGGTGGGAAGCGAGCGACATATGCATCGACGGTGACCCAGCCGCGCAGCGCGCGCTGCGCTTCGCGGTCTATCACCTGCTCAGCGCCGTAAACCCCGACGATGACCGCGTCTCGATCGGCGCCCGGGCGCTCACGGGCGCCGCCTACAATGGACATGTGTTCTGGGACACCGAGATCTTCATGCTGCCGTTCTACGTGCTGACGTGGCCGGAAGCGGCCAGGGCCCTGTTGACCTACCGCCATCGGACGCTCCCGGCGGCGCGGGACAAGGCCGCGCGCCATGGGGAGCGGGGCGCGTTCTACGCCTGGGAGTCCGCCGACACCGGTCAGGACGTGACGCCGCCCTTCGTTGTCGCGCCGAATGGGGAGGTCGTCCCGATCCTGCTCGCCGACCAGGAGCAGCACATCAGCGCCGACGTCGCCTATGGCGTCTGGACCTACTGGCGCGCGACCGGGGACGAACGCTTCCTCCTCGACGCCGGCGCTGAGATCCTCCTGGAGACCGCTCGTTTCTGGGCGGGCCGCGCGAGGATGGAAGGCGACGGCCGCCGGCACATTCGCGGGGTGGTGGGTCCGGACGAGTACCACGAGACGGTCGACGACGACGCCTACACCAACGGCATGGCGCAGTGGAACCTCGAGGTCGGCGAAGCGGTGGCGAGACTCCTCGGCGAGCGTTGGCCGGAGCGGTGGCGGGCGCTTTCGAGCGCCCTGGGCCTGGACTTGGACGAGGCCCTCTCCTGGGCGGCAGCCGCGCAGGAGATCCATACGGGCTTCGACGCGCGCACGGGCCTCTTCGAGCAGTTCGAAGGGTATTTCGCCCTGGAAGACATCGATCTCACCGCCTTCGAACCCCGCAACGCGCCGATGGACGTCCTCCTGGGCCGCGACAGGATCCGCGGGTCGAAGATCATCAAGCAGCCGGATGTGGTGATGCTGCTGCATCTGCTGTGGGACCGGTTCCCGCCGGAGGTCCGAACGGCGAATTTTCGCTACTATGAGCCGCGCTGCGCGCACGGCAGCTCCCTCAGCCCGGCGATCCATGCGGCGGTCGCAGCGCGGCTCGGCGACGTGGCGCTCGCGGAGCGCTATTTCCGGCAGGCGAGCGAGATCGACCTGTCCGACAACATGGGTAACGCGGCCGGCGGCGTGCATGCCGCAGCCCTGGGCGGCCTGTGGCAGGCCGCCGTCTTCGGCTTCGCCGGCCTTCGGCCCAGTGACGAGGCGCCAGTGTGCGAACCGAACCTGCCGCCGCACTGGCGTGAGTTGTCGTTTCGGCTCAAATGGCGCGGTCGGACCTACGAATTCAATCTGCCCACCGACCGCGCGCCGGCCGGAAACGGGACCCAGGAGCGTGGGTCATGAGCGGCAACTCCGTGATCCTCGTGCCGCTGGACGGAAGGAGCGCCGCCTTGCCGGCCCTCTCGGTGGCGAAGGTCTTCTCGGAACTGGAAGGTGCGCCGGTGCGCATCCTGCATGTGACCGCGCAGGCCCTGCCGACGGCGGACTTGGCTCGTCAGCTCGGACTCGGGCCTTTAGAGCTGCCCGGCGCCAGCCTCGAGGCCCGCGCCGGCGAACCCGCTGCCGCCATCCTGGCGGCGGCCGGCGACCTGCACGCCCGTCTTATCGTCCTTTGCACCCACACCGCGCCGGGCAGCCCAGCCGCGAAGGTCGGCGCGACGGCCCTTTCCGTGCTGCGCGGGGCATCCTGCCCGGTGATCTTGGTCAACCCCGCACGACCGCTGCATGACTGGCGGCTGAGAAAGGTCCTGCTTCCGCACGAGGGGACCCCCGCCACCAGCGATGCCGCCAAGCCCGGCGCCGAGCTCGCGCGCCGCGCCGGCGCCGAGCTCCTGGTGCTGTTGGTCGCCGCGTCGGGCGCCGCCAATCCCCAGGAGCGGGGCACGCTGACCTCGCCCTTCTACCTGGACCAGCCCCAACATGAGTGGCCGGTGTGGGCAGGCGAGTTCCTCGAGCGGCTGGCCTGCATCTGCCCGCTCGCCGACCTGCGCGTCCGGCTGCTGCTCGGGCGCGGGTCGCCGTCGTCAGAGATTCTGCGTGTCGCGCGTGAGGAATGCATCGACCTCATCGTCCTGGCCTGGAGGGGGGCTTGGGCCCCTGAGCACGCTGAGACCCTCAAGGCCGTCGTACGTGAAGCGGCGTGTCCCACGATGGTCGTACGTGTCTGAGTCGGCAGCTGCGTCCGTCACCGGCGCGCTTGCGCCACGTCAATTCGCCGAACCGGGATTTGCGCGAAGGTCGCCGGGCCATCGAAGGGCGAAACCCATGACCACCCCCGACAGTCGGATACAGGCCACCCGCACGGATCTCACCTCGTGAAGGTGGCCGTCTTCGAAGCCGCCGAGTGGGAACACGACGCCTGCCTACGCCTCGAGCCGAAGCACCAGGTCCGCTGCACCGCCGAGCGGCTGACGCCTGCTCGCGCGCGGGAGTTCGCCGACGCCGAAGTGGTGACGACCTTCATCAAGTCCGAACTCACCGCCGCGGTGATCGCGCAACTACCCGACCTCAAGCTCATCGCGACGCGCTCGACCGGCTATGATCACGTCGACCTGGCCGCCTGCGCTCGGCGGGACGTCGCCGTCTGCAACGTCCCCGACTACGGCGATCCCACAGTGGCCGAGTACGCCTTCGCCCTGCTGCTGGCGGTGTCGCGGCGGATCGTGGAGGCCGCTGCGCGGACCCGCGCCGGTGACTTTGGGATGGAGGGGCTGCGTGGCTTCGACCTCGCCGGCCGGACCATCGGGGTCGTGGGGGCGGGCCGCATCGGGCGGCGGGTGATCCAGATTGCGCGCGGGTTCGGGATGACGGCGGTCGCGACGGATACGGTCCCCGATGCCGAGGCGGCGCACCGCCTCGGCTTTGAGTACGTGAGCCTCTCCGAACTCCTTCGTCGGTCCGACGTGGTCAGCCTGCACGTCCCCGGCAGCGCTGAGACGCGGGCCCTGATCTCGGACGCCGAGTTCGCGCAGATGAAGCCAGGCTCGGTGCTCATCAACACGGCGCGTGGCGGCGTGGTGAACGCTGCAGCCCTCGTGCGCGCGCTGAGCAGCGGACGCCTGGCCGGGGCGGGGCTGGACGTTCTCTCCGAGGAGCTGCTCCTGCGCGAGGAGGCGGAAATCTTCCGCCTGGATACACCATTGTCGCCGGAACAACTGCGCGAACTGGTGGCGGCGAACGTGCTCATCCGGCAGCCCAACGTCGTCGTCACGCCGCACATCGCCTACAACACTCAGGAAGCGCTGCATCGCATCCTCGCGACCACGCTCGACAACATCGAAGCCTTCGCCCGGGGCGAGCCTCGGAACCTGGTGGTCCGGCCGGAGGCGGCAGGAGCTGAAGGGGAGCCCCGTCCATGACCCGCCATCGCCAGGCCTCCGTCCAGGTCGCCGCGCTCCCTGAGCGGCTGTTCGCCCATCTCGACGACCAGACGCGGCTGGCGGCGCACATGGCTCGTCCCTCGATGATGATGGGCGGCGGGCGGATGACCTACGACTTCGACGAGAGGCGCGGCCAAGCGGTCGGCTCGCACATCCGGATGGGCGGCCGGGCGTTCGGCCTGGAGCTCTTCGTCGACGAGGTGGTGACCGAGCGCACCCCGCCGCGCCGGAAGGTCTGGCGCACCGTGGGACGGCCGCGGCTGATCATCATCGGCGACTACGAGATGGGCTTCGAGGCGACGCCGGTCCCCGACGGCGCCGCCTTGCGCGTCTGGATCGACTACGAGCTCGCGCCGGCCGGCCTGGGCCGTCTGGTCCCGGCCCTGGCGGACGCCTATGCGCGCTGGTGCGTCGAACGGATGGCGGGCGACGCCCGCCGCACCTTCGGCGCCGTTGCGCCGGTCAGAGCCGGACGCCCCTCAGCCTGAGCGCGTTGGTCACCACGCTGACGCTGGACAGCGCCATGGCGCCAGCGGCGATGGCGGGCGATAGCAGCCAGCCAAACACCGGATAGAGCACGCCGGCAGCGATCGGCACGCCGGCGACATTGTAGGCGAAGGCGAAGAACAGGTTCTGGCGGATGTTGCCCATCACCGCGCGCGACAACCGCCGCGCCTTGATCAGGCCCTGCAGGTCCCCCTTCAGCAGGGTGACCCCGGCGCTCTCGATGGCGACGTCGGACCCAGCGCCCATGGCGACACCCACCTCGGCGGCGGCCAGGGCCGGGGCGTCGTTCACCCCGTCGCCGGCCATGGCGACCTTGCGGCCCTCGGCCCGGAGCCTCTGGACCACGGCGGCCTTCTCCTGCGGCAGCACCTCGGCTTCGACCTCGGTGATCCCGAGCTTGCGGGCGACAGCCAGGGCCGTGGTGCGATTGTCGCCGGTCATCATCACCAGCCGTACGCCCTCGGCCTGCAGGGCCTGGACGGCCTGCAGGGTGGTGGCCTTGATCGGGTCGGCGATGGCGAAGACGCCGGCCACGGCGCCATCGACCGCGGCGAAGATCGCCGTGGCGCCGTCGGCGCGCAGGGTCTCGGCCTCCGCATCCAGGGCGGTGGTGTCGACGCCTTGTTCGGCCATGAACTTGCCCGATCCGAGGCTCACGCGATGGCCGTCGATCACACCCAACACCCCCTTGCCGACCGGGGAGTCGAAGTCGGCCGGCTGGGAGAGCGCGAGCTTGCGGTCGCTGGCGGCCCGCAGGATGGCGTCGGCGAGCGGATGCTCGCTGCCGCGCTCGAGGCTGGCGGCCAGCCGCAGTAGTTCAGCCTCGTCGAAACCCGCCGCCGGGCGGATGGCGATGACGGCCGGCCGGCCCTCGGTCAGGGTGCCGGTCTTATCGATGACGATGGTGTCGATCTTCTCGAAGCGCTCCAGGGCCTCGGCGTTCTTGATCAGAACCCCGGCCTGGGCGCCGCGACCGACGCCCACCATGATCGACAGCGGGGTGGCGAGGCCCAGCGCGCAGGGGCAGGCGATGATCAGCACCGACACCGCCGCGACCAGGGCGAAGGCGAACCGGGGCTCGGGACCGACGGTCGCCCAGACCGCAAAGGCGATCGCCGCCACCAGGATCACCGCGGGCACGAACCAGCCGGAGACCAGGTCGGCCATGCGCTGGATCGGCGCGCGGCTGCGCTGGGCCTGGGCGACCATCTGCACGATCTGGGAGAGCAGGGTGTCGGCGCCCACCTTCTCGGCCCGCATGACGAAGGAGCCGGTCTTGTTGATGGCGCCGCCGATCACCTTGTCACCAGGTTCCTTGGTTACCGGCATGGACTCGCCCGTCACCATGGACTCGTCGATCGCGACCCGACCCTCGACGAGTTCGCCGTCGACCGGGACCTTCTCGCCGGGGCGGACGCGCAGATTGTCGCCCACCAGGATCTGGTCGAGTCCGACCTCCTCGTCGGTCCCGTCCGCGCGGACCCGCCGCGCGGTCTTGGGCGCGAGGTCCAGCAGGGCCTTGATGGCGCCGGAGGTCTGCTCGCGGGCGCGCAGTTCCAGCACCTGGCCCAGCAGAACGAGCACAGTGATGACCGCGGCGGCCTCGAAATAGATCGGCACGCTGCCGTCGGCGCGGCGGAAAGCGGGCGGGAACAGGTGCGGCGCGACGGTCGCCACGACGCTGTAGGTCCAGGCCACCCCCACACCCATGGCGATCAGGGTGAACATGTTCAGGTGGCGGGTGACCAGCGACTTGGCGCCACGCTCGAAGAAGGGCCAGCCGGACCAGAGGACGACCGGGGTGGCGAGCGCGAACTGGATCCAGGCCGAGGTCTGGCCGCTCACACGCATCATCAGGCCCGTGAGGTGGCCACCCATCTCCAGCGCGAACACCGGAAGGGCGAGAACCAGCCCGATCCAGAATCGCCGGGTGAAGTCCGTGAGCTCAGGGTTCGGGGCGCTGTCGGCGGAGACCAGCTCGGGCTCGAGGGCCATACCGCAGATGGGGCAAGAGCCCGGGCCGACCTTCTGGATCTCCGGGTGCATGGGGCAGGTGTAGATGGTCCCTTCCGGAGCCGCGGGCGCCGCGACGTTGCTGCCGTCGAGATAGCGCGCGGGGTCCGCCGTGAATTTCGTACGGCAGCCGGCCGAGCAGAAGAAGTACGGCTTCCCATCCAGCTCCGCGCGGTGCGGCGTGGTCTCCGGATTCACGGTCATGCCGCAAACGGGATCAAGCACCTTGCCGGCCGTCGGAACCTCGCCATCGCCCGCGTGATGGTGGTGGGCGTGATCGTGTTGAGAAGGGGGGTTCGGCATGACCGGATAACTCCGCAGCGAGTAGCACTCAGCTATACCCCCGCAGGGCATGTTGTCAAATACCCATAGGGGGGTATAGTGCAGCCTCCATGGGAGGACGGCCTTGAACCATAACGACAAGCCGAAGCTGCTGAACCGCCTCAGTCGTATTGAGGGCCAGGTCCGAGGGATCGCCCGCATGGTCGACGAAGACCGGTACTGCATCGACGTTCTCACACAGCTGCAGGCTGTCCGCGCGGCGTTAAGGCGGGTGGAGTCCGAAATTCTCAAAGACCACCTGGATCACTGCGTCACGGGCGCTCTGGTGGACGGCGACGAAGCGGAGAGGCGAGCCAAGGCTGCGGAACTCATCGCGGTGCTCGATCGCGCGCTGATCTAGTCGCGGCTCGTCTTGGGGGGATTTCCGACGGTCGGGGCGTAATGGAGGCGGTGAGGCGCGTCTTTCCTAGTGGAACGACCCCCTCACTGGAGATTTGGACATGCGCCCTACCATTTTCATCGCCCTGGCCGCCGCGGCCGCCCTCGTCGCCGGCCCCAGCTTCGCCCAGGAAGACCACAGCGCCCACCATCCCGCCTCTGACGCGAAGCCTGCGGTCGCAGCGCCCACGCCCGGTGGCATGGAAGGGATGAGCCAAGCCGACATGCACAAGATGTGCATGGGCATGATGGGCAAGGACATGGCGCCCAAGGCGGTCCACGAGCACAGCCGCGAAAAGAGCGGCATCGCGATGTGGCCGAATGGCAAGCCGCTCAGCAAGGACGAGATGGCGGCGATGCATAAGAAGTGCGCCGGCATGATGGAAGGCGAGCACATGGCGCCTGCGCCGAAATAGCGCGTCCAGCCAAGTAGCGACGCTCTGAACAGTCGCACCCCCGTTGCGCGAAGCCGTTCAGACGGCATCAGTCTCAGGTTTGGCGGTGAGCCACCCGCTGAACTGGCGGATGGCCGCGGTCTTGAACAGGTCCGCGGCCATCACCCCATATCGGCGAGACCCCTGCGGCCCCGCCGGTCGCTCAAGAGCGCGGTAGGACCGCAGCGCCCTCAAGTCCACAGGATGGGCAGCGGTCAGCATCGCCGCCCGTCCGGCGCCCAGAACGAACGTCGGACCTCCCTTGAGAGCCTGCTTGATTCCGAGCCCTCACGAGTTCTCGGAGTGACAGGCGTGGCAAAGGCCGGTGGCCTCCGCCATCCAGCCGGTCAGCACAAAGCCTCGCGCCAGGGCGATCGCCTTGGCGATCTCGCGGGCGCCGAGGTCGAGTTCGAAGACGCGGGTGCAGCAATCGCAGATCAGGAACTGGGCGTCGTGCGGCGCGCCTGGGCCGGCGCAGACCACGAACATGTTCCGGCTCTCGATCCGGTGGGCGAGGCCAAGGTCCAGCAGAAAGTCCAGGGCGCGATAGACCGTGGGCGGTTTCGCCGACCCTCCGTGGCGGCCGAAGCCAGCCACCAGATCATAGGCCCGCGCAGCGCCGCCCGCACGGAGCAGCAGTTCATAGGTGCGAGCCCGCGGCGCAGTCCAGCGCTGTCCGGCGGCCTCGCAGCGGGAGCGTCCGGCGACCAAGCGTTCGGTGACAACCCGATCCATGACCCGCGCGTCGACGTTGTGCGAACACTCGACGTGGGGCGTCATGCCGAAAGCGCGTGGTCTGGCGCGGCGTGGTCGTGGGCGCAGAGCGCATGGTTGGCCAGGGTCTCGATCACTCGGCATTCGGCCGCGGGGCCCTGGCAGCCGGCCGAGACCATGCGGGTCAACTCCGTCCGTAGGGCTTCGAGCTGGGCGATCTTGGCCTCCACCGCCACCAGGTGTTCCTGCGCCAACGCATTGGCGTCGTCGCAGGCGCGATCAGGATGGTCGGCCAGGTCGAGCAGGGTGCGGATAGCCTCGACGGCGAACCCCAGTTGCCGGGCGTGCTTGATGAAGGCCAGGCGGTCCAGGGTTCGGGCGCCATAGACCCGGCGCTGATTTTCCGCCCGAAGCGGTTGCGGCAGCAGCTTGATCTGCTCGTAGAAGCGAATGGTCGGAACCTTGACCCCGGTCGCCTTGGCCAGTTCGCCGATCGAAAATTCCATCGCGAATCCTCCTGAGGCTAAAATGGGCGCTTGCTCCTCTAGCCGCTAGAGGGTACATCGAGACGCCGATGACTCGGGTCTCCCATCCCCTTCCTGACGAGGCGACGCTCCGGCGCACCGCTTCCAGCTCGCGGACGGGCAGGGCTGTTCAGGCCCGTCTTGGCGAAGCTCGTCGCGTGGAAGCTCTTTGCGCCTTGGGCGCGAACCGGTAGGAAGGCGACGTGGCGAGACCTCGCATCCTCAGGGCGACGGCAAAGGCTCAGACGCTTGAAGGCGCCGGCTGGCGCGTCGCCATGTCCTGCCTCATGGCCCTGACGATCTTCGTCTCCACCCTGATCTGCGCCACCAATGCCTGCTCCGCCTTCGACGGCGACCAGGCCGTCGCGAGCCAGACCTTCGACGGCAAGGCGCTCTCCGCGACGCCAGACTCCGCGGCCGACAACGCGCTCCACGGCAAGATCGCCGGCGGCTATGCGAGCTGCACCGGCCACTGCGCCGCCCATGCGCTCAGCCTGCCCACCCCGCTGATCCAGATGGTCCTCTTCGCGCCGACCGCAGCCGCCTGGCGACTTGCCCTGGCGGCGCCACTGGCGCGGGGCGGTCCCGTCCTGCTGGAACGTCCCCCCAGACTCTGACGCCGTCGCGCCCTTGGGGCGCCGCCGTCTTCACAGTCATAGGGAAACCCCACCACCATGCCGTTTGTCATGTGTCGCGCGCCGCGTTTCGCGGTCGCGAGCACCGTCGCCTTGCTGAGCGCGCTTGCGCCGGCCAGCCGATCCGTCGCCGACCCCGCGCCGCCCTTCGCGGCGCTGCTGCAACAATCCCAGGTCACCGCGCCACGGCTTGCCGAGGCGGTCGCGGGCGTCCGTCAATCCGAAGGCCTCGCCCGTCAGGCCGCGGCAAGGCCCAACCCCACCGCCTCGCTCGGGGTGGAGAACTTCAGCGGCTCAGGATCCTTCCGGGGCTACGACGAGGCCGAGACCACGGCCTCGATCGAGCAGCCGCTCGAGCTGGGAGGCAAGCGGGCCGCCCGTGTCACCGCGGGCAGGGCCGGCGTCGAGGCCGCCCGGGCGCGGCTTGAACGGGTCCGCGCCGACTTCGGCTTCGACCTCGCATTGGCCTATGCCGAGGCCGACGTCGCCGAACGCCGGGCCACCCTGGCCGAGGAAAACGTGGCCCTGGCCTTGGAGGATCTGAGGGTCGCCAAGGCCCTGGTGGAGGCCGGCCGGGTCGCCGAGTTGAACAGCTATCAGGCGCAGGCGGCGGTTAGCGCCGCCCGCGCAGCCCTGGATGCAGCTCGGGCGGCCCAGGCGGAAACCCTGGCGCGGCTCACGGCGCTTTCAGGCTCGCCCGAGTCGTTCACCAGCCTGTCGGAAGACCTGCTCGCCCGGCGGTCTGGCCCCGCCCCCGTTGGGGATCTGGACGTCACCCGCTCGCCCCCGGTGCTGGCGGCCCAGGCCGAACGCGACGAAGTGGCCCACCGGGTCCGCGTGGAGCAGACCCGGGCCATTCCCGACGTCACCGCCTCGCTGGGCTATCGCCGGTTCGCCGGGGACGACAGCCACGCCCTGGTCGGCGGAATTTCCGTCGCCTTGCCTCTGTTCGACCAGAACCGGGGCAATGTAGCCGCAGTCCGCGGCGAACTGGCGGCCGCTGACGCCCGGCTGAACGCCGCGCGCCTCGACGCCACGGCGGACGGTCGGTCCGCCCTGTTCCAGATCGAGGCGGCGCAGTCCCGTGCGGCGTCCGCCCTGCTGGGCGAACAGGCGGCAAGGGAAGCCTATCGCCTGACCCGGATCGCCTACGAGTCAGGGAAATCCCCGCTTTCCGACCTGACCACCGCCCGCCGCGGCCTGGCCGACGCGCGCGCCCAAACCCTTGACACCCAGCTTGCCCGCATTCGGGCGGAAGCGGGCCTGGCCCGGCTGCTTGGCCGCGCGCCCTTCGGAGTGAACTGATGCCCCGCACCTTCAATCCGCCCGAGGGTCGCCGCTGGCTCATGGCCACGGCGGCCCTGATCGCCGCGACCGGCCTGGGCTTCGCCGCGGCGAAGTTCACGACCCCCAAACCGGCCTCCGTCCCAGAGGCTGCGAGCGCCGCGTCCGATGCGCCGCCCACTGTCCTGGAGATGGATCCGGCGCGCCTCACCGCGTCCGGGGTCCAGGTCCAGACCGTCTCCTTGGGCGACCTGGCCTCGGAGATCGTCGCCCAAGGCGCCGTCGAAGCCGAGCCCACTGGCAAGGCGATCCTCACCGCCCGCGCCGCCGGATCGATCGCGCGCCTGACCAAGCGTCTCGGCGATCCCGTTCGCGCCGGCGAGACCCTGGCCCTGGTCGAGAGCCGCGAAGCCGCCCAGATCGCAGCGGACCGCAGCGTGGCCTCCACCAAGGCCGACCTGGCTCGAAAGGTCCTGGCCCGCGAGCGACGGCTCTACGAACAGAAGGTCAGCCCCCGTCAGGACTACGAGGCCGCCCAGGCCGAACTGGCGGCGGCGGAGGCCGAGTCGCGTCGCGCCGCCACGGCGGCCGGCGCGGCCGCCGTCTCTCAGGATGGTCGATACCTGGCGGTGACCAGTCCGATCTCCGGGCGGATCACAGCCATGACCGCAAGCCTCGGCGCCTTCGTCCAACCCGAGACCGCGCTGTTCGAGATCGCCGATCCCAGGAAGATCCAGATCGAGGCGGCGGTCACCGCCACGGACGCCCAGCGCGTCCAGCCGGGAGACGCCGCGATCATCGAGATCAGCACGGGCCAGACGGTCGCGGCGGTGGTCCGATCGGTCACCCCAGGCGTCAACGAGGAAACTCGCTCCGCCACCGTGGTCCTTGTGTTGACCGGGGACGCCAAGGCCCTGCAGCCGGGCCAGCTGGTGCGCACGCGGATCACCACGCGGCGCTCGGCCACCACCGGGATCGTGGTCTCCCAGGACGCTGTGCAGACCCTGAATGGCCATGACGCGGTGTTCGTCCGCACCACCAAGGGCTTCCGTGTCCAGCGGGTGACCCTCGGCCAGCGGGCCGGTGGTCGTGTGGCGATCGTCGAGGGCCTCACCGCCGGTCAGCAGATCGCAGTCAAGAACGCCTTCCTGCTCAAGGCCGAGCTCGGCAAGGGTTCGGAGGACGAAGAATGATCGGCCGGATTCTCGCTCTCTCCGTCCAGGCGCGCTGGTATGTGATCATCATCACCCTGATGGTAGCCATTCTCGGCGGCTGGCAGCTGACCAAGCTGCCCATCGACGCCGTTCCCGACATCACCAACAAACAGGTCCAGATCAACACCGTCTCCCCGGCGCTCTCCCCGGTGGAGATCGAAAAACGCGTCACCTTCCCGGTGGAGACGGCGCTGGCCGGTATCCCCGGCCTGGAGACCACCCGCTCGATCTCCCGCAACGGCTTCAGCCAGGTCTCGGCGATCTTCCGGGAGGACACCGACCTCTATTTCGCCCGCCAACAGGTGGCCGAACGGCTGACCCAGGCCCGTGACAGCCTGCCGGCCGCGGTTCAGCCGCAGATCGGTCCGGTCACCACCGGGCTCGGCGAAGTGTTCATGTACTCCGTCGAGTTCACCCATCCCGCCGGTCGAGGCGCGCCCCGGCGTGACGGCGTGCCCGGCTGGCAGAGCGACGGCGCCTATCTCACGCCGGAGGGCGAGCGCCTGACGGACGTGGTCGCCCAGGCCGGCTATCTTCGCACGGTTCAGGACTGGATCATCCGCCCGCAACTGCGGACGGTGGACGGGGTCGCGGGCATCGATTCCATCGGCGGCTACGCCAAGCAGTATGTGGTCGAGCCCGACCCGGCCAAGCTGGCGGCCTACGGCATCTCCTACACCGCCCTGGCCAAGGCCCTGGAGGCGGCCAACCTCTCGGTGGGCGCCAATTTCGTCGAGCGCGCCGGCGAAGCCTATCTGGTCCGCGCCGACGCCCGGGTGCGGGATCTCGATGAGATCGAGAGCGCGGTGATCGCCACCCGAGGCACGGTCCCCGTGGCGGTGCGAGACGTGGCCCTGGTGCGGGTTGGCGGCGACCTGCGCACCGGCGCGGCCAGCAAGAACGGCGAGGAAGTGGTGATCGGCACCGCCCTGATGCTGATCGGCGAGAACAGCCGCACCGTCGCCAAGGCGGTCGGGGACAAGCTGGCCACGGTCAGGACGTCGCTGCCGCCCGGGGTGGAGGTCAACACAACCCTCGACCGCTCGGTGCTGGTCAACGCCACCGTGGCCACGGTCCAGCGGAACCTGATCGAGGGCGCAATCCTGGTGGCGGCGACCCTGTTCCTGCTGCTGGGCAACGTGCGCGCCGCCCTGATCGCCGTCCTGGTCATCCCCTTGTCATTCCTGATGATGGCCATCGGCATGAACAGCCTGAAGGTGTCCGGCAATCTGATGAGCCTGGGGGCGCTCGACTTCGGCCTGATCGTCGACGGCACGGTGATCATCATCGAGAACTGCCTGCTTCGGCTGGCCGAGCGGCAGCATCGCGAAGGCCGGCTCCTGGTGCTGCGCGAACGCCTGGAGACCGTGCTCAGGGCCGCCCAGGAAATGATCCGTCCGACCGTCTATGGCCAGGCGATCATCTTCCTGGTTTTCGCGCCCCTGCTCACCTTCACCGGGGTGGAGGGCAAGACCTTCTCGCCCATGGCGATCACCATCATGCTGGCCCTGGCCGCGGCCTTCATCCTGTCGCTGACCTTCGTCCCAGCCATGGTGGCGATCCTCATGCGCGGAAAGGTGGCCGAGAAGGAGGTTCACCTGATCCTCTGGACCAAGGGTTGGTACGAGCCGCTTCTGCAGCGCTCCATCGCGCGACCCTGGCCGTTCATCGGCGCGGCCCTTGGCGTCTTCGCCCTGGCTGGGGTGGTGTTCACAACCCTCGGCCAGGAGTTCATCCCTCAGCTCGACGAGAAGAACGTCGCCATGGGGGCGCTCAAGATTCCCTCCACGGCGCTGGAGCAGTCGCGGACCATGCAGCAGCAGGTCGAGAAGGCGGTCACGGCGCTGCCGGAAGTGGAGATGATGTTCTCCAAGACTGGCACCGCCGAGGTGGCGACCGACCCCATGCCCGTGAACCAGTCGGACGGCTTTGTGATCCTGAAGCCGCAGAAGGACTGGCCCAAGGGCGTCAGGACCAAGGCCGATGTCGTCGCTCGGATCGAGGCCGCCGCCGCCCCGTTGCTCGGCAACGCCTACGAAGTCACCCAGCCGATCCAGATGCGGTTCAACGAGCTCATCGCTGGGGTGCGCGGTGATGTGGCGATCAAGCTCTATGGCGACGATCTCGACAAGATGAGCGCCGCGGCGGCCAAGATCGGCGCCGTGCTGCAATCCATACCGGGCGCCGATGGCGTCCTGGTTGAACAGACCGCCGGGGCTCCGACCCTGGAGGTGCATTTTGACCGCGCCGCCATCGCCCGCTTCGGCCTGACCGTGGAGGAAGTCGCCGACACCGTCTCCGCCGCGCTGGGCGGCCGCGAGGCGGGCGAGGTGTTCGAGGGCGATCGCCGGTTCGACATCGTGGTCCGCACGGCGGGCGACCAGCGTAACGACCTCGACGTGCTTGGCGCCCTGCCGGTGATGCTGCCGGGCGGCGAGGGGCATGTTCAACGATCCGTCCCGCTGCGTGAGGTGGTGCAGTTCCGGTTCTCCGACGGCCTCAACCAGGTCAGCCGTGAGGACGGCAAGCGCCGGGTGGTCATCCAGGTCAATGTCCGCGATCGCGACATCGGCTCCTTCGTCGCCGAAGCCCAGGCCAAGGTCGGCAAGGTATCCTTGCCCACGGGGTCCTGGATCACCTGGGGCGGCCAATACGAGACGCTCAAGGCCGCGACAGCCCGCCTGGGGCTGGTCGTGCCCCTGTGCTTCATCCTGATCTTCGGCGTTCTCTACATGGCGCTGGGCGGCTTGGCGCGGGCGGCCACGGTTTTCGCCGCCATCCCGCTCGGGCTGGCCGGTGGGGTCTTCGCCCTGGCCCTGACTGGCATCACCTTCTCGATCTCGGCGGCCGTCGGTTTCATCGTCCTGGCCGGGGTCGCGGTGCTCAACGGCCTGGTCGTGATGATGAGCATCGGCGAGCGGCTGGGGCAGGGGCGCTCCGTCGCCCAGGCCATCTATGAAGGGGCCATGGAGCGGGTGCGTCCGGTGGTGATGACCGGCCTGGTGCCGGCCATCGGCTTCATCCCCATGGCCCTGGCGCATGGCACGGGCGCCGAGGTGCAGAAACCCTTGGCCATGGTGGTGATTGGCGGCTTGATCACCGCCACCGCCGTGACCCTGCTGGTCCTACCGGCCATCGCCAAACTCGTCCTGGAGCTGGGAGAGAAGCGATCCCGGCCCGATGAGGTCCCGTCAGCCACGTCCCCCCAGCCGAGCTGACGGGCGCGCCGGCGCGGGCCGAAGAGGTTCGCGTCGGCGTCTCGCCTTTGAGTTTTCCAGGCGCCGTAGGGCGCGAGCGAAAGGAAGTTCCATGGAAGCGTCAGGCCCCGCGGTCCTGCTGCGGATCTACACCGACGAAAACGCCCTGGTCGGCGACCGGTCCCTGGTCGACGATATCGTCCGCCGCGCCCGCGACGCTCACCTCGCCGGAGCCACGGTGCTGCGCGCCATCCAGGGCTTCGGGCAATCGTCCCGGGTCCACCAGCGCCGTCCGCTGCACCTGGACGATAATATGCCGGTGGTCATCGAGTTCGTGGACCAGGAGGCGCCTCTTCGGGCCTTCGTCGCCAAGCTCGCCGATTTACGGGAGATCGGCCTGGTGACCATGGAGAAGGTCGAGGTGCTTCGTTATGGCGCTCACGCGGCGCGGGATTGACGCCATGCGGAGCCTTCAATTCGGAACGTCGCGCTGGCGGTCGATGGGTCGCCTGACCTTCGCCATGCTCGCCACGCTGGGTCTGACGGCCTGCGCAACGCCGATCTATGGCGGCGCCGAGCGCCTTGATGTGGCCGTCGTCTCGCAAAGCGTCCGGGGGTTCGAATTCAGGAACCCCGACGTGTTGGCGGGCCCCCACGGCATGCGGGTTCACGGCGCGCTCTGCCGCAAGCTGTCCTGGGCCCAGGCGCCCAATCGGCTGCGGCTGGACCTGGTGGGCCCTCAGGGCGCAGCCGTGGCTTCGACGACCCAGAGACTATGGGGTTTGCCAAGAACTGATCTGCGGTGTGTCTTCTACGATATCCCCACGGGCTGGACGGCGCAGCCCGGCCAGACTCTCCACCTGACCGCCGAGTAGATCGCCCATGACCTCCATGCTGGTCTTCACCCTTGCGCCCGTGCTGGCCGCCGTCACCGGCGCGGGGATCACGGCCTGGCGTCGGCCAGGGCCGCAGCTGGTCAGCGCGATCCAGCATTTCGCGGCCGGTGTGGTGTTCGCCGCGGCCGCAGGGGAGGTCCTGCCCGACCTCAAACACGCCGGGGCGGTCTGGCCGGTGATGATCGGCGGTGGGGCCGGCATCGTGGTGATGTTGCTGGTCCAGTCATTGGAGGCGCGGGTCTCCGGGCCTGTGGGGCTGCTGGCGACCATCGGCGTCGACATCTTCATCGACGGTCTGGTCCTGGGCCTGAGTTTCCTGGCTGGTCAGACCCAGGGCCTGCTGCTGACCATCGCTCTGACAATCGAGATTCTGTTCCTGGGCCTGACCATCGCCGTGGGCCTGAAGACCGGCAGTTGGGTCCGTTCCGTGACCATGACGGCGCTCATCGCATTGCTGCTGCCCCTGGGCGCCCTGCTCAGCGGGCCGATCAGCCTGCTGCCCGCGCCGGTGATCACCGGGTGCTTCGCCTTCGCCCTGGTGGCTCTGCTCTACCTGGTCACCGAGGAGTTGCTGGTGGAGGCCCATGAGGTCCGCGACCGGCCCTGGATCACGGCGATGTTCTTCGTGGGCTTCCTGCTGCTGCTGTTGCTGGCCGACCTCATGGAAGCCGCGCCCGCCTGAGGCGGGGCAGGGCGGTCCAACGCGCAAGCCACTCCAGCCGCGGCACACGACGCCGCCGCGGGGCTAGGCGCGGACCTGTGAACGCCGGTTGCTCATCCAGAAACCCGTCGCGATCGCCAACACCGTCAGGACCTGGGCGACGACGCCCTCGAGGGTGGGGAACAGGCCGATGAGCTCAAGGCGCGGGATCGCGGCCAGCGGATGGATGTCCAGCATCCCGGCCTCCTGCAGGGCGGCGACGCCCTTGCCGGTCAGCACCACCGCCAGGGCGGAGATCAGCATCGAGCTGTAGGAGAAGAACTGGGAAATCGGCAGCCGCTTGCTGTAGCTCAGCAGGGCCCAGGCGATCGCAACCAGCCCGACCACCGCCGTGGCCGCGCCGGCCAGGATCGCGACCCGCGCGCCTTGGCTCCACATGGCCGCATAGAACAGGATGGTCTCGAAGACCTCGCGATAGACCACCACGAAGGCCAGCAGGAACAGGAACCAGGCCGAGCTGCGGGACAGGGCGGCCGACAACTTGTCCTTGATATAGGCCTGCCAGGCGTCGGCCCGGCCCTTGCCGTGCATCCAGACCCCGACCGAGATCAGCACGACGGCGGAGATCAGCGAGCCGAATCCTTCGGTCAGTTCGCGGCTCGCGCCGCTGATCGAGATCAGATAGGTGGCCGCCGCCCAGGTCAGGCCGCCGGCGACGAGGGCGGAGATCCAGCCGCCGTGGACATAGGGCAGCACGTCGCGCCGGTCGGCCTTGCGCAGGAAGGCGATCATGGCGACGACGATCAGCAGCGCTTCCAGACCTTCGCGTAGCAGAATGGTCAGGGCGCCGGCGAAGCTGGCCGCCGGGCTGGCCTTTTCCGGCGCCAAGGCCCGCTGCGCGAGGTCCATGAGCGCGTTCACATGGCCGACCTGCTCGCGAACCTCCCCGGCCGGCGCGCCGCGCGTCAGGCTGGCGCGCAGCTCGCCCATGGCGGCCTCCACCCGGGTCATCAAGGCGGCGTCGCGCGCCGTCAGGGCCGGTTCGATGGGTTCGAAGCCGTCGAGATAGGCCGCCAGCGCAAGCTCCTTGGCGGCGGCGCGATCGCCCGCCTCATAGGCGGCCAAGCTTTCGGCCAGCTTGGCGCGGGCGATGTCGAGCGTGCCCGCGTCCTGCGGTGCGACGGCCTCGGGATGACGCCGCAGATAGGCGACCAGCGCCAGGGCATGGTCCTCGCCGACGGCGCCCGCCAGGGCGGCGGGGGTCGTCTGGGTAAGCGCCTGGAGGGTTTGGACCCGGGCGCGCAGCTTCGGATCGGACCGCCACAGCTGTTCTCCGGCTCGGGCCTGCGCATCGTCGAAGGCGAAGCGGCCGACATAGAAGGCCAGCGCCCAGCGATCGTCGGCCGGGAGATCGGCGAAGCTGGGCATTGCCGTGCCGTCGAGGCCTTGGCCGATCACCTGGTAAAGCCCGAACACGCTGCGCTGGCGCGCGCGGGCGAGGTCGGCGAAGGCCACCGGCGGTGGGTTGAGGGCCTTGGCGTTGGGGCCATCACCGTGACCGCTGACGCCATGGCAGGTGGCGCACTGCTCGACATAGAGGCTCGCGCCGCGGGCGAGGTCGGGCGCCTTGGCTGGCGCAAGCGGGGTCGGGTAGGCGGTCAGGAGGTCGGCGCCCAGCCTGTGCGCACGATCGGCCACGTCGGCGGGGTCGGATTTTTGGGCGATGGCCGTCACCAGGCCATCGGCGCCGGCGATCAGGGCCGGCTTGGCCGGGGTGGGGGGCAGGCCGGCGATCCGTTCGCGGACGGAGGCCGAGAACTCCTTCATCTCCGCATATTCGGAGAGACTGACCACCTGACCGTTCTGGATCGCGCCCGGATAGTCGACAGCCAGATAGTCCAGCAACCGCCAGGCCACCTGGGCCGATGGCGTGGTGGGGTCCGCCCGCCCAAGCGCTGGCAGCGCAAGGATCGCCAGGGCGCAGAATAGGGCGGACACGCGGTGGAGCGGAGGCATGGGACTCATACTTGCGATTAAGAATAGCTCTTAGTTGGACCCTAGATGCTCTAGCCGCTTTAGGATCAAGAGCTAATTTCGGCGTGACGCGGGAGATGGGCGCCGTGGGGCCGCCGCTGAGATGATCCCGTGGACGTCGGCCGGGGGCCTTGGCGGGCGCCAGGTCCTGCCACCGTCAGCGAGACAGATGTCCACGCGAAGTCGCGATACTCTTAGATCGCCATGTCGCCTGATGTGCCTGGTCCGACGCCAGCGAAAGTGTCATGGCCAGTCATTGGCCCGCCACACCGACCTGACGCATCGGCGGCTGCGGATCTTATCGGCCGGGAGTCGTAACCTCGTCGGCGAACTAGCCGGACGCCAGATTGTCGATCACCCGCCTCAACTTTGCGGAGACGGCTTGGGCGGCCTCTTTCAGCGCCGGATTGTCGATCGCCTGCATCGACGCGACGGGATCGATCGCCGCGACCTCGGTGCTTTCCGGTCCTGCCGCCTGCAGGACAACGTTGCAGGGCAACATCGTCCCCACCTTGTCCTCCAGACTGAGCGCCTCGTGGGCCAGGGCCGGATTGCAGGCTCCCAGGATGCGATAATCCCGAAAATCGACGCCGAGCTTCTCCTTGAAGGTGGCGCGGACGTCGATCTGCGTGATCACCCCGAAACCCTCGGCCTTCAAAGCTTCGATGGTGCGCCGCACGGCGTCGGCGAACGGGATCGGAAGGGTCGTGGCGAAGTAGTAGGACACGATTGGCTCCTAGCCGGGACGGTAGGCGCCTGTGTGGCGGTCGAAGATGTAGCGCTGAACCAGCGCGCCGCCCTCGGTCGTCACCACGTCGGCGGTGACGGTGTCGGCGTCGGTCTCCTTGACCGCCCCTAGCTTCACCCGGGGATTGCCCTGGTACTGGAGATAGCGTTCCATGTAGGCCTGCACTTCGGCGGCGCCGAGGTTGAGGTTCGAACGCTGGGCGCCCCAGCCGGGGCCCATATAGCCACAACCCCCGCACCACGAGCCGTTGCCCATCATCATCCCGGGGCCCATCATTCCGTGACCCATCATCCCCGGGCCCATCATCCCTGGACCCATCATCCCTGGACCCATGGTCCCGGGCTGCGTCATATGGCCCCCCATCATGCCGGGGCCCATGCCGCCTTGCCCGGATTGCGCGACTGCGTCGCCGGCCAGGCCCATCGCCACCACCATCGCCGCCCATGCGGCTGACTTCGAAAAGCGCATTGAACTGTCTCCGATATGGTTTGTCCGCGAGCACGCCTCGGCGTCTCAAGCAGACATTGCGACGGAGTAGCGGCGCCCGCCTTGAGCGAGATCAACCAGGCCGGGCATGACCTTGAGGCTGAGCATCAGCGCGCCTCGCGGACGAAGGTGACAGCCTGAGCAAACGCATCGCGTTCAAGGTCACCAGCACCGTCGCGCCGGTATCGGCCAGGATCGCCGGCCACAGGCCGGTGACGCCGATCACCGTTGTGACCAGGAATACGGCCTTCAGGCCGAGCGCGATGGTGATGTTCTGACCGATATTGCCCATGGTGCGCTTGGAGAGCGCGATCATGTCGGCCACGTCGCTCACCCGGCCGTGCAGGGCCGCGGCGTTGGCGGTTTCCAGCGCCACGTCGGTCCCACCACCCATGGCGATGCCGACCTGCGCGGCGGCGAGCGCCGGCGCGTCGTTGATGCCGTCTCCGACCTTGGCCACCTGGTGTCCCTCGGCCTGGAACTGCTGGACGATCCTCTGCTTGTCCTGCGGCAGCAGGCCCGCGCGGACCTCGATGCCCAGCTGCTCGCCGATCGCCTGGGCGGTGCGGGCGTTGTCACCGGTCAGCATGACGGTCCGGATCCCGGCCTCGGTCAGCCGCGCCAGGCCGCGCTTGGCGTCGGCCCGGGGCTCGTCGCGCATGGCGATGGCGCCCAAGATCTCGCCGTCGCGCAACAGGATGGAGACGGTCTTGCCCTGATCGCTCAACGCGGCGACGGCGGCGGATTGCGCGGGCGACAATGCGGTCTGTTCGCCGGCCGCTTCGGCCGACCCCAGGAAGAGGCGCGCGCCGTTCACCACGCCGGTGACGCCCTTGCCGCCCACCGCGGCGGAGTCCTTCGCCTGGCCTACCACCACGTTGTCAGCCTCGGCCTTGGCCAGGATCGCGCTGGCCAACGGGTGGCTGGACCCGGCTTCCAGGGCGGCGGCAAAGGCGATCACTTCCGTCTCGGCGCCGGAGAAGGCGATCACGTCGGTGACCTTTGGCTTGCCTTCGGTGAGGGTGCCGGTCTTGTCGAAGGCCACCAGGGTGATCTTGCCCAGGCTCTCCAGCACCGCGCCGCCCTTGAGCAGCAGGCCTCGCCGCGCGCCGGCCGAGAGGCTGGCGGCGATAGCCGCCGGCGTCGAGATCACCAAGGCGCAGGGGCAGCCGATCAGCAGGATGGCCAGGCCCTTGTAGATCCAGCCGTGCCAGGCGGCGCCGAACATCAGCGGCGGGACCACGGCCACCAGGGCGGCGACCACCACCACGGCAGGGGTGTAGTAGCGCGAGAACCGGTCGATGAAGCGCTCGGTCGGAGCCTTGCTCTCCTGGGCCTCCTCCACCAGCTTCACCACCCGGGCGATGGTGTTGTCGGCCGCCGCCGCGGTTACCCGGACGCCCAGGGCGGTGTCGGCGTTGACGGTCCCAGCATAAACCGTCTCGCCGGGGGACTTGCGGACCGGGGTGCTTTCACCGGTCACCGGGGCCTCATTGACCTCGCCGGACCCGGTGGTGATGACGCCATCGGCCGGGAAGCGGTCGCCGGGCCGGACCAGGATGATGTCACCGACGGCCAGGCTGTCGGCCGCCACCTCTTCCAGGGATCCGTCGCGGTCTAGGAAGGCGGTCTTGGGCGCCAGTTGGCTCAGCGCTTGGATGCTTGCCCGCGACTTGCCGGCGGCGACCCCTTCGAGCAGTTCGCCGATCAGGAACAGGAACACCACCGCGGCGCCTTCCTCCGAGGCGCCGATGAACACCGCGCCCACGGCGGCGATGGTCATCAACATCTCGATGGAGAAGGGCGTGCCGGCCAGCGCCGCCATCACCGCGCGGCGGCCGATCGGCAGCAGGCCCGCCAGCATCGCGATCGTGAACGGCCATTGTCCGGCGGTGGGGACCAGCTTGGCGACCCCGAAGGCGAGGACGAAGGCAAGGCCGGCGACCAGCATCAAGCGGCCCTTCGGCGATCGCCACCAGGCCTTGGGGGTCTGCCCCGCCGCGGACATGGCGTCCGCATGGGAATGACCCGCGTGGTCGTAGTCGGCGTGATTGTGGCCGGTCGGCGCAGCCGGGGCGCCAGCGAGCGGCGCCTCCGTCACGCCATAGCCGAGGCCCGAGAGCTTCCGGATCAGGTCCGGAAGCTCAGCCTTCGGCGTGTGGTCGACCACCATGCTGCCGTTGGCGACCGTGACCGAGACCTCGAGCACGCCGTCGACGCGCCGGGCTGCGGTCTCGATCTTTGCGGCGCAGGACGGGCAGTCCATGCCCTCGACGCGATAGCGGGTCTTGAGCTGTTGCATGTGGCGAACCTCGAATGAGGTCTGAGCCTAACTCCTCCAGTCGCTAGAGGAGCAAGCGCGTTCTGGGGCGGCCCTAGGTTCCGGACTCGCCAAGCCGCTTTGCAAGTCGACGACGATACGGCGCCGACCTGGTCAGCGATCAGTGCACGTGCCCATGCCGGTGGTGCAGGTCTGGATAGTGCGGGTGCTTGTGGGTCATCGGCAGGTGGCGATGCGGATGGCTGTGGGGCTCACCGGGCGGGTCCAGCGTCCCGTGATCATGCTGGTGATGGGCGTCATGCACGTGACGGTGTTCGTGCTCCATGAGCTCGTGCGCGTGCTCGTGCTCGTGCGCCTCGGCGAGGTGCAGCCATAGTCCCACGGCCATCAGACCCGCCGCGATCAGCAGCTGGGCCGTCACCGGTTCATGGAAGACGGCCAAGGCCAGCAGCGCGCCGATGAAAGGCGCCATCGAGAAATAGGCCCCCGTCCGCGCCGCGCCGAGGTGACGTAGCGCCAGAACGAAGAGAACGAGGCTCACCCCATAACCCAGGAAGCCCACCACACCCGCGCCTGCCAGCGGCGTCAGGGGCGGCATATGCGCGCCCGTCGACAGGGCCAGGACCAGGTTCACCGCGCCGGCCACAAGACCCTTCAGCATGGCGATCTGAACCGGGTCGGCCGAACTGAGTTTGCGGGTCAGGTTGTTGTCGACCCCCCAGGCCAGACAGGCGCCGGCAATGGCCAGGGCACCCAGCCCGAAGCCCGCGGGTCCGCCCTGCCAGGAGAGGAGGATGGCCCCTCCGAGGATTGCGGCGGCGCCGATCAGCAATCGCCGGTCGACGTTCTCTTTGAACACCAGCCAGGCGATCGCCATGGTCGCCAGGCCTTCGACATTGAGCAGCAGGGCGGCCGAGGAGGCCGGCGTGGTGGAGAGGCCGATCATCAGCAGGACCGGTCCGATCGCGCCTCCAGCCAGGATCACCAGAGCGAGCCAGGGCAAGTCCGCCCGCCGCAACGGCGCCTCCGTGGGCGCGATGCCTAAGGCGCGCCGCCCAAAATGAACTACGCTCAGCCCGAGACCCGATCCCAGATAGAGCAGTCCTGCCAGGAGCCAGGGACTGACCCCACCCCCCAGCAACAGCTTGGCCAGCGGAGTGCTGGCGCCGAACAGCGCCGCGGAGCCCAACGCCATTGGGACGCCCGGCCAACTTGTCCACTTGCGGGTCATGTGATCATGCTCATGCACGGATCTAGGCCGTGGCTCTTGGGCCGAGCAAGATCACGCCGGCTCCGATCAGGCAGATCACTGCGCCCACAGCATCCCACCGGTCCGGGCGAACCCCCTCGACCGCCCAGAGCCAGGCCAAGGCCGCGACGATGTAGATGCTGCCATAGGCGGCGTAGGCGCGCCCCGCCGCCGCGGTGTCCACCAGGGTGAGCAGCCAGGCGAACACGGCCAGTGACGCCAGGCCGGGCGCCAACCACAGCGCCGGCTTGCCCTGCCGCAGCCACATCCAGAAACTGAAGCAGCCGCCGATCTCAGCCAGGGCGGCCAGGGCGTAGATCAACCCGGTCTTGATCATCTGGCCGGCGCCTGGTGGCGGGCCGAAACGGCATAGGTGATCGGCGCGGCCAAATCTTCCAGGATCGTGCAGTCGGGGCCAGGGCCTCCGGCGCACGAGACATCGCAGGTCTGGACAAAGCCGGCGATGCTGCGCTCAAGGGCTTTCAGCTCCACCAGCTTGGCGCGGACGGCATCCAGGTGCTGCTGAGCCAGGTCCCGGGCCTCGGTGCAGGAGCGTGTGTCATCGGTCATCAGGGTGACCAGGGTACGGACCTGCTCGATCGGGAAACCGAACTCGCGGCAGCGGCGGATGAAGGTCAGCCGCTTGACGTCGTCCTCGCCAAAGCAGCGTTGCCCGCCCTGTCTGCGGTCAGCCGGCGGCAGGAGGCCGATTTCCTCATAATATCGGATGGTCGGCGCATTGGTGCGGGTGCGTTTGGCGAGTCCGCCGATCCTAAGCGACATGAAGGGGTTCCGGGACCATGTGAAGTTCAAGTGACTTCAGGGATGTAGCCCGACAAGCCAGGGATCGCGAAGCGCCGAATCTAGCTCTTGAACCTCAAGTGGCTTGAACTTTTAGGCTGGGTTCGAACCGGAGCTGAAGCATGTCGCAAACCCTCGACCCTCCCATCGCCTGCACCCTGGCCGCAGGCGACTTCAAGGCCCGCCTGGCCTGGATCGCCAACCTGAACACCAACTTCCTGCTCAGCCACAGTCGCGGGGACCTCACCCTGGAACTGACCTATCGGCCCCAGGCGCGAGACCAGGTCCGCCAGATGGTCGGCCAGGAGCAGGCCTGTTGCGCGTTTCTCGGGTTCGACCTTCGCGAGGCCGATGATGCGATCCACCTGACCATCACCGCGCCGGAGCCGGCGCGCGAGGCCGCCGAGACGGTCTTCGCCCCGTTCGAATTGAATGCGCCCTCGGCGCGGGCCGCCTGTGGGTGCTGCGGCGGAGCGGCCGCGTGAGCAAGATCGAGACAGCGCCCGCATCCCGGGCGAACCGCGTCGCCGGCGCCACCGCCGTCATCGTGGCCGGCGGAGCGCTGGCCTGCGGGGTTTGTTGTGTCCTGCCCTTCGCCTTGCCGGCCGCGGCCCTGGCCCTCTCGGGCGGCGCCCTGGCCTGGTTTGGCGCGCTCTATTCGTGGATGACCGCGGTCGCGGTGGTCGCGGTCCTGGTGAGCTGGGCCTGGATCGGGTGGACGAGCGTGCGCGCACGTCGGCGTCCCGCGCGATCGACCTGGATCACCATGGTCGGTGCGACCTTTGTCCTGGCGGCGGCCTTGGCCTGGCCGCACCTCGAAGGCGTGGTGGTTGGACTGGTGCGCCCTTGAAGCCCTGGCCCACAGGGTCGAGGTCACGACCTGCTGCGTGCGCGGGCCAGCATGGCCTCGATCTCCGCGGCCACCTGGCGGCCACGTCGGAAAGTGGGAAGCGCGCGACGCTAGATATTGTCGATAGTCATCGAGGGCGATACGGTCGTCAATCGCATTGAAACGGCAACGATGTCTCAATAGAAGATGATAGATGCTGAATTGAGTGCATTGTAGAAAGTTGAATGAAATCGATAACTTAGTATTTGTCAGTCCCGATGACGGTATTTCAAACCTTTGTGATCGACAATCATAATGAAAATCAGAGAGTTATGGGTTAGATCAATAATCGAGTGGGAATAGGGCCGGCCTAGCCGCCCCCAGGCCGTCACGCCGAGGCGCGGACCGGAAGTTTCCAGTTCGGG